>NZ_FTNE01000007.1 GCF_900156265.1 Acidiphilium rubrum | reverse complement strand
CGGGTTTGGGGTTCGGGTTGGGTTTGCGCAGGCGGATGGGACGCGGGGCGGCGGTGGCGAGGGTGGTGAAGCGGCGGAACAGCAGCGCGATGCGGGCGTTGATCATCCAGAGGAGGGGGGCGGACACGGCGAGGCGTTTGCCCTGGTCGGCAATGGTCTCGCGCAGCATGCGGATGCTGTAGGCGAAACGGTCTTGCAGGGTGGTGGGGAGGAGGTTCGGGGTCCAGGGCACGGATGCTTTATAGGACGCGACCCCGGGGGGTGAGAAAGCGGAAAATTGGGGGGTTGGATGATTTTGCGATGGCGCGGGCGTTGCGCGCCGGGACAATACGGCCGGTTTTTTTCGGAAACGAAAGAGTTTGTTAACGAATAGCCCCGTAAATGGGCGCAGCGGGTGCCGCGCTCACTGACGGGTTCGGGATCAGAGGATGAAGCGGCTGAGGTCGCCTTTGGCGGCCAGGGGGGCGACTTTTTCGTGGACGAGGTTGGCATCGACGCTGATGGATTCCCCGGTGCGGTCGGTCGCGCCGAAGCTGATTTCCTCGAGCATGCGTTCGAGGACGGTGGCGAGGCGGCGGGCGCCGATGTTTTCGACGCGGTCGTTGATGTCGGCGGCGAGGCTTGCGATGGCGTCAATCGCGGCATCGGTGAAGTCGAGATGGACGTGTTCGGTGGCCATCAGGGCGACGTATTGCTTGAGGAGCGAGTGTTCGGGTTCGGTGAGGATGCGGCGGAGATCGTCGCGCGAGAGCGGGGCGAGTTCGACGCGGATGGGCAGGCGGCCCTGGAGTTCGGGCAGCAGATCGGAGGGTTTGGCGATGTGGAAGGCACCGGAGGCGATGAAGAGGATGTGGTCGGTTTTGACCGGGCCGTATTTGGTTGAGACGGTGGTGCCTTCGATGAGGGGGAGCAGGTCGCGCTGCACGCCTTCACGCGAGACATCGCCGCCGCGGAAGCCGCCATCGGTTTTGGCGCAGATTTTGTCGATTTCGTCGAGGAAGACGATGCCGTGGTTTTCCGCGTGGGTGCGGGCGTCGGCGGTGAGTTGGTCGGTATCGAGCAGGCGGTCGGCTTCCTCGCGGTTCAGGGCGGTGCGGGCGGCGGCGACGCTCATGCGCTTGCGGCCCTGCTGGCGGCCGAACATGGATTTCATCATTTCGCCGATGTTGGCGGCACCACCGGGGGGCATGCCCGGCATATCGAGCTGGCCGATCATGTTGGCGGGGTTTTCGGCGACTTCGATGTCGATTTCCTTGTCTTCCAGCTGGCCGTCGCGGAGCATGGTGCGGAAGCGGGATTTGGTATCGGCGCCGGCCCCTTCGCCGACCAGGGCGGTGAGCAGGCGTTCCTCGGCGGCGAGTTCGGCGCGGGCGGCCACGCCCTTGCGATTGGCATCGCGCAGCATGGTGATGGAGATTTCGACCAGGTCGCGGATGATGCTTTCGACGTCGCGGCCGACATAGCCGACTTCGGTGAATTTGGTGGCTTCGACCTTGATGAAGGGGGCTTGGGCGAGTTTGGCAAGGCGGCGGGCGATTTCGGTTTTGCCGCAGCCGGTTGGGCCGATCATCAGGATGTTTTTCGGGACGACTTCCTCGCGCATGGCTTCGGGGAGTTGCTGGCGGCGCCAACGGTTGCGCAGCGCGATGGCGACGGCGCGTTTGGCATCGTTCTGGCCGACGATGAAACGGTCGAGCTCGGAGACGATTTCGCGGGGGGTGTAGGTTGGGCTGTCGATCACAGGGTTTCTACAATCAGGTTGTGGTTGGTGTAGATGCAGATGTCGCCGGCGATTTTCATGGCGCGGCGGGCGATGTCCTCGGCGGTGAGGCCCTCGACGGTGAGCAGGGCGCGGGCGGCGGCGAGGGCGAAATTGCCGCCGGAGCCGATGGCGATGATGCCGTCCTCGGGTTCGAGCACGTCGCCGTTGCCGGTGAGGGTGAAGGAATGGACGCTGTCGGCCACGGCCATCATGGCTTCAAGGCGGCGGAGGTAGCGATCGGTCCGCCAGTCTTTCGCCAATTCGACGCAGGCGCGTTCGAGTTGGTTGGGGAAGCGTTCGAGCTTGGCTTCGAGGCGTTCGAGCAAAGTGAAGGCATCGGCGGTGGCGCCGGCGAATCCGGCGAGGACGGCGCCGTTGCCGATGCGGCGGACCTTGCGGGCGTTGCCTTTGACGACGGTGTTGCCGAGGCTGACCTGACCATCGCCGGCCATGGCGACCGCGCCGTTCGCGCGGACGCAAAGGATGGTCGTGCCGTGCCAGCCGACCGGATCGTGCGGGTTTTCCATGATTGGGAGATGGCATGGGTGGCGTAGAGAAGGAAGGGAAGCGCTTCTTTTTTGGAAAAAAGAAGCAAAAAACTTTTTGGAGTTGGGTTCCCGGCGGTGTCACCCGAATGGGCTAACGAACGAGAGTTTTTTTGCTTCTTTTTTTGCAAAAAAAGAAGACCTTGCTTTACTTTTACCGGTCGTGGTGTGTTGGTGACGGGCGGCGCGGCAGCGTGCTGGATAAGCAAAAAAGGACGATCAGGGATGCGTGAGGGGTTCGAGACCAGGGTCTATCATTATTTCGAGATCATCGTGGTGCAGGTGCTGACGCTGCTGATGGCGGTGGTCGTGACCGCGGCGCTGCTGCATCTGATTGCGAATATTCTGCATGATATTTTCTATACCAGTTTCGATCCGACCAATCCGGCGATTTTTCAGTCGGTGTTCGGGGCGATTTTTACCGTGGTGATCGCGCTGGAGTTCAAACGATCGATTCTGGTGACCAGCGAGCGGGCCGAGGGGTTGGTGCGGGTGCGGGTGGTGATTTTGATCGGGATGCTGGCGATCGTGCGCAAGCTGATCATTCTGGATCTGGGCAAGGGGCAGTCGGAGACGTTGTTTGCGCTGTCGGCGGCGTTTTTATCGCTGGGGGCGGTGTATTGGCTGGTGCGCGATCAGGATCGGCGGGATCAGGCCGAGCAGGTGGAGTGAGGGGCGATGGTCGTGACCGTCCGCACGGGTTGCTCGGCGCGGATTAGCCTCATTGTTTCGTGAGAGATGAGGGTATCGCCGGAAACCGTGCGTCGGGTCATGAAAATGGGGTCAGCCGGGTTGGGTGGATTTGAAGCTCGGCAGCGCCTGGATTGCGGTCCACCAGGCGGGGAAGCCGGGGATGTCGAAGATTGTCTCGGCATCGGGCGTCATCGCGACGTAGGCGATGATGGGTGCGAGGTAGAGGTCCGCGAGGCTGAGGTCGCCGGCGATGAAGGGGGACGCGCCTTTGGTTTGCATGGCGAGGGCGAGCACCGTGCGGCCGTTTTCGATGCCGGATGCGCGGGCGGCTTCGTTTTTGCCGCCGACGAAATCGGGGAACAGATGATAGGCGGCGACGCCGCCGAGCAGCGCGCCGTAGCCGTAGGAATCGATCAGGCCGATGATCATGTCCATCCGGGCGCGGTCTTTCGGGGTGGCGGGGATCAGGGCGGGGCCGGCCAGGATGTCGTTCAGGTAGCGGGTGATCGCGCTGGTTTCGAGGATGCGCAGGCCATCGTGATCGAGCACGGGGACCTTGCCGAACGGGTGGCGGGCGAGGTGTTCGGGTTGTTTGGGTTCGCCGGCGAGGACGTTGATCTGGTGTTGTTCGAAGTCGGTGACGCCTTTTTCGGCGAGGACCATTTTGACGGTGCGGACGTAGGTGGAGCCATCGAAGCCCCAGAGCGTGAGTGCGGACATGGCGGATTTCCTTTGGTTCGATCGGAGGCGGCTTTGGATTTACCTTGGATATGGCCGGATTGGCGGGATTGTCCAGCGGGGGCGACGCCTGGCCCGGGGGATGCTTGCCAAAACGGGGGCTTGCGGGCTTAACGGTGGGTAAATCATCGGCGACGGGGGGATTGATCATGTCGGGGCAACATTCGGCGGAGATTGCGGCACGGCTTGACCGGTTGCCGCCGTCGCGCACGGTTTGGACCATTATTGTGCTGATCTCGCTGGGCGGGGTGTTCGAGTTCTATGATCTGTTCTTCACCGGGTATGTGGCGCCGGGGATGATCGGGTCGGGGCTGTTCAAGCCGGCGTCGCTGGGGGTTTTCGCCTCGCTCGGGGCGTTGAAGGTGGCCGGGTTCGGGACCTTCGTGTTTGCGACCTTTGCGGGGCTGTGGCTCGGCGCGCTGGTGTTCAGCCAGGTGGCCGACCGGTTGGGTCGGCGGATCGTGTTCACCGGTTCGTTGATCTGGTACATGGTGTGCACCGCGATCATGGCGTTTCAGACCACCGGGTTTGCGCTGGATATCTGGCGGTTCATTGCGGGGATCGGCATCGGGGTGGAGCTGGTGACGATCGATACGTTCATTTCCGAAATGATTCCGCGCGCCGAGCGGGGGCGGGCGTATTCGATCAATCAGATGATCACCTTCGCGGTGGTGCCGGTGATTGCGTTTCTGGCGTATTTTCTGAAGGGCAGCAAACCGTTCGGGCTGGATTATTGGCGCGTGGTGATCTTGATCGGGTCGGTCGGGGCGCTGGTGGTGTTTTTGTTGCAGCGCGGCATTCCGGAAAGCCCGCGCTGGCTGGCGCGGCATGGGCGGATGGCCGAGGCGGAGGCGATTGTCGGCGCGATCGAGCGCAAGGTGATGGCCGAGACCGGCAGCGCGCTGCCGCCACCGCAGCCGGCGGCGCCGGAGGAGGACGGCGTTGGGTCGTTTTTTGAGATTTTCAGCCCGCAGTATCGGAAGCGCACCATCATTCTGTCGGTGTTCAACATGGCGCAGGTGATCGGGTTTTACGGGTTTGCCGCCTGGGTGCCGACGCTGCTGATCCATCGCGGCATTCATGTGACGGCGAGCCTGAAATATGCGTTCATCATCGCGATCGCCAATCCGTTCGGGCCGCTGATCGGCACGCTGTTCGCCGATCGGTTGGAGCGCAAGACGCAGATTATCGGCGGGTTGGCGGTGATGGGCGTGGTGATCGCGCTGTTTGCGATGAGCAACGCCCCTGCCCTGCTGATTGCGCTCGGCGTGTTGTTCACCTTGGCGGCGAATATCATGTCGTTCGCGTATCACGGGTATCAGCCGGAATTGTACCCGACGCGGATTCGCGCGCGGGCGGTGGGGTTTGTCTATTCGTGGAGCCGGCTTGCCGCGGCGTTCGCGGGGCTCGCGATCGGGATTTTGTTGAGCGATTACGGGGTGCCGGGGGTTGCGGTGTTCATCGGGGCGGCGATGCTGGTCGGGATCGTGATGATTACGCTGGGGCCTTCGACCAAGGGGTTGGCGCTGGAGCAGATCAATCATTGAAGGAAGCACTTCTTTTTTTGGAAAAAAAGAAGCAAAAAAAACTTTTATTCGCTGGGCCTGTGCTGGTGAACACGCCCGAGGCCTAAATTAACAAAAGTTTTTTGCTTCTTTTTTTCAAAAAAGAAGGACTTCCTTAACCACGCGGTGCGCAAGATTGGCGGGCCGATCTTTTTGGGCTAGGCAGCGCGGATGAGCCGCAACGCAACCATCAGTCGTAAAACTTCCGAAACCGCGATCGAGTTGATGCTTGATCTCGATGGCACGGGGCATACCGAAATCGCCACCGGGATCGGGTTTTTCGACCATATGCTGACCGCGTTCGGGCGGCATTCGATGATCGACCTTGATGTGCGGGCCGAGGGGGATCTGCATATCGATGCGCATCATACGATCGAGGATGTCGGTATCGTGCTGGGCCAGGCGATCCGCGAGGCGTTGGGCGACAAGCGCGGGGTGACGCGGTTCGGGTTTGCCGCGGTGCCGATGGATGAGGCGTTGTGCGAGGCGGTGATCGATTTGTCGGGGCGGGGGTTTCTGGCGTTCAACGTGGCGTTCGAGCGGCCGATGCTGGGGGATATGGATACGCAATTGGTGCAGGAGTTTTTCCAGGCGTTGGCGGCGAACGGGCAGTTTGCGCTGCATGTGAACCAGCGGGCCGGGCATAATGCGCATCATGTCGCCGAGGCGGCGTTCAAGGCGGTGGCGCGGGCGCTGCGGATGGCGGTTGAGCCGGATGCGCGGGCGGCGGGTGCGGTGCCTTCGACCAAGGGGGTGCTTTGAGGATCGCGGTGATCGACTACGGCAGCGGCAATCTGGCTTCGGCGGCGCGCGGGCTGGAGCTTGCGGCGGCGCGGTGCGGGATCGATGCGGTTGTGACGATCACCGATGATCCGGACGTGGTCGGGCAGGCCGATCGGATCGTGCTGCCGGGCCAGGGTGCGTTTGCCGATTGTGCGGATGGATTGGCGGCGCGGCCGGGGTTGGCGGCGGCGATGCATCGGCGCGTGGATGCAGGGGCGCCGTTTCTGGGCATTTGCGTTGGTATGCAGTTGATGGCGGCGCGCGGGTTGGAGCATGGCACGACGCCGGGGTTTGGCTGGATTGCCGGCGATATCGCGCCGATTGCCGCGAACGGGTTGCGGCTGCCGCATATGGGGTGGAACGAGCTGGTGTTCACGCCGGGGGCGCATCCGTTGCTGGAGGGGTTGAAGACCGGCGATCATGCGTATTTCGTGCATTCCTATGCGCTGATCACCGATGAGCCGGCGCCGGTGATTGCGACGACCGATTATGGCGGGAGGGTGGTCGCCATGGTGGCGCACGGCAACCGGGCGGGGACGCAATTTCATGTCGAGAAGAGCCAGGCGGTCGGGTTGACGATCCTGGGCAATTTTCTGCGGTGGAGTCCGCAATGACGACCGCACCGATCCGTGACATGCCGCCGCCGGAGACGCTGGCGGTCGATCGGCTGGCGGTGATCGGCGATGACGACATGCAGGCGCTGTGCGAGGCGGCGGATGCGGCGATCATCGATGGCGGCGGGTTCGGCTGGATCAAGCCGCCGGGGCGGGCGGCGCTGGAGCAGTATTTTCGCGGCGTGGTGATGGTGCCCGAGCGCGAGCTGTTCGTGGGGCGGATGGACGGCACGATTTATGGCGCAGCACAGTTGGTGCGGCCGCCGCGCAACAATGAGGCGCAGGCGTTTGGTGCAACGATCGCGCTGAATTTCGTGGCCCCCTATGCGCGCGGGCATGGGCTGGCGCGGTTGATTTTGCGGCGGGTCGAGGATCGGGCGCGGGCGCTGGGGTATCAGGTGTTGAACCTCGATGTGCGCGATACCCAGGACGCGGCGATCGCGCTGTATGAGGGGGCGGGGTTTCTGCGTTGGGGGACGCATCCGGCGTATGCGCGGGCGGAGGGGCGGACTGTGGCGGGGCATTTTTATTATAAATTGTTGCAGGGGCATTGATGAGACGAGAAGAAGAAGGCTTCTTTTTTGTAAAAAAGAAGCAAAAAACTTTTTTTCGCTGGGGTATGGGCGTCGAAACGGGTATGGGCCAAACTAATAAAAGTTTTTTGGTTCTTTTTTACAAAAAAGAACACTTCTGATGCCCCTAACCTTATATCCGGCGATCGACCTGAAAGACGGCGCCTGCGTCCGCCTCAAGCGCGGCGCGATGGACCAGGCGACGGTGTATGCCGATGATCCGGCGGCGCAGGCGCGGCGGTTTGAGGCGCAGGGGTTTACCGCGTTGCATGTGGTCGATCTGAACGGCGCGTTTGCCGGCAAGCCGGTGAATGCCGGGGCGGTGCGCGCGATTCTGGCCGCGGTGAGCATGCCGGTGCAGCTGGGCGGCGGGATCCGGGATATGGCGGGGATCGAGGCGTGGCTGGCGCTGGGGATTTCGCGGGTGATTCTGGGCAGTGCTGCGGTGAAGAATCCGGCGCTGGTGCGCGCGGCGGGGGCGGCGTTTCCCGGGCGGATCGTGGTCGGGATCGATGCGGCGGAGGGGATGGTGGCGACCGAGGGCTGGGCCGAGGTTTCGACGCTGGCGGCAACCGACATGGCGCGGCGGCTGGAGGATGCGGGGATTGCCGCGATCATTCACACCGATATCGCGCGCGATGGGATGCTGGCGGGGTTGAATCTGGAAGCGACCGAGGCGCTGGCGCGATCGGTTGCGATTCCGGTGATTGCGTCGGGCGGGGTTGCGGGGATTGGCGACATCGTGGCACTGCGCGCGGCGGCGGGGCGGACGCGCAATATTATGGGCACGATCATCGGGCGGGCGCTGTATGATGGCAGTCTCGACCCGGCGGCGGCTTTGGCGGAGGCGGCTTTGGCGGAGGGGGTCGCGTGCTGAAGCTGCGGGTGATCCCGTGCCTCGATGTGAAGGACGGGCGGGTCGTCAAGGGTGTGAATTTCGTTTCGTTGCGCGATGCGGGTGATCCGGTCGAGCAGGCGCTGGTGTATGACGCGGCGGGGGCGGATGAGCTGACGTTTCTGGATATCACGGCGAGTCATGAGAACCGGGACACGATCATCGATGTGGTGTCGCGCACCGCGGCGCGGGTGTTTCTGCCGCTGACGGTGGGCGGCGGGATCAGGAGCACCGAGGATATGCGGCGGTTGCTGCTGGCGGGGGCGGATAAATGCAGCATCAATTCGGCGGCGATTGCGCGGCCTGAGTTCATCAACGAGGCGGCGCGGAAATTCGGCAGCCAATGCGTGGTGGTGGCGGTGGATGCGCGGGCGGTGGCCGGCGGCGGGTGGGAGATTTTCACCCATGGCGGGCGCCAGCCGACCGGGATCGACGCGGTGGCGTGGTGCGGCGAGATGCAGGCGCGCGGGGCGGGCGAGATTCTGCTGACCTCGATGGACCGGGATGGGACCGGCAGCGGGTTTGATATTGCGTTGTTGCAGGCAGTGGCGCGGGCCGTGACGATTCCGATTGTTGCGTCGGGCGGGGTTGGCACGCTCGATCATTTTGCCGAGGGCGCGCGGGCCGGGGCGACCGGGCTGCTGGCGGCCAGCGTGTTTCATTTCGGTCAGTTCACGATTTCGGAGGTCAAGGCGAGTCTGCACCGCGCGGGCCTGCCGGTGCGGCTGACCGCGTCATAACCTAGAGGATTGCATGCCCAAGAAACCGACCAAGACTGCGACGATCCCGCCCGAGGCGGCGCCGGCGAAGATGAAGACCGGCAAGACCAAGGCCGAGACGGTGAAAATCGCAAAGGCCAAGGCCGTGAAAGCGAAATCCGCCAAGGCGAAGGCGTCGAACGCGAAGTCGCTGAAGGCCAAGGCGGGCGGTAAGGTGAAGGCGGCGCCACGGTTTGCGCCGGTGCCGCCGCTCGACCCGGATGCGCCGGATGCGCGGGTGATGGACCGGCTGTGGTCGACCATTATCGCGCGGAAGAATGCCGATCCGCTGATCAGCCATTCGGCGCGGTTGCTCTCGCGCGGGGTGAACAAGGTGGCGCAGAAATTCGGCGAGGAATCGGTCGAATGTCTGATCGAGGCGGTGGCGGGCAACCATGAGGCGCTGATCGCGGAAAGTGCCGATGTGCTCTATCATTTGCTGGTGATGTGGGTCGCCGTCGGGCTGCGGCCGGAGGATGTGTGGAGCGAGTTGAAGCGGCGCGAGGGGATTTCCGGGATTGCCGAGAAATCGGCGCGGCCGGTGATGCTGTCGATTGCGGAGACGAGGAAAATACCATGAACGAGACGCCGGGGAACGAGACGCCGGGGAACGAGACGCCGGGGAACGAGACGCCGGGGAACGAGAAACCAGGGACCATGAAGCCGGGCGTGAGCGGCACGCCGCCGTATGATGATCAGAACGTGTTCGCGAAGATTTTGCGCGGGGAGATCCCGTGCCGCACAGTGTTCGAGGATGAATTTGCGTTGGCGTTTCACGACATCAACCCGCAGGCGCCGCATCATGTGCTGGTGATTCCGAAGGGGCGGTATGTCGCGTTCGCCGATTTCGCGGCGAGCGCTTCGGATGCGGAGATCACCGGGTTCGTGCGCGCGGTGGGGCATGTGGCGCGGCTGCTGGGGTTCGAGGAGAGCGGCTATCGGCTGCTGGCGAATATGGGGCCGGACAGCCATCAGGAAGTGCCGCATCTGCATGTTCATATTTTCGCGGGCCGCCCGCTGGGGCCGATGCTGGTGAGTTGAGCCGATGATCATCGCAGCACGGCGTCTGCTGATCGATGGTGAGATCATCGGTCCGGCCAGCTTGGTGATCGAGGATGGGCGGATCGTGCGCGTGCTCGATGATGCGCCGGATGATGCCGATGTGGTGCTGGCGGATGGGGTGTTGGCGCCGGGGCTGATCGATCTGCACAATAACGGCGCGTTCGGCATCGATTGCGCGACGGCTGGGACGGTGGATTTTGAAACTCTGTGCCGGCATCTGGCAGAGTGCGGGGTGAGCAGTTTTCTGCCGACGGTGATTACCGCGCCGATCGGTGACTTGCAGGCGGCGGCGGGGCGGATCGATGCGGCGATGCAGGCGCAGGCGGCCGCCGGGCCGGGTGCCGCGATGCTGGGGTTGCATCTGGAGGGGCCGTTTCTGGCGCCGGGGCGGCGCGGGGCGCATCGGGCGGATTGGTTGAGGGTGCCGGATGCGGCGGCGCTCGATGCGTTGCTGGGTGATGACGCGATGCGCCGGGTGCTGCGGATGGTGACGCTGGCGCCGGAACTGCCCGGGGCGATGGCGGCGATCGGGCGGCTGGTGGCGGCGGGCATTGTCGTGTCGCTCGGTCATACCGATGCGGATGCGGCGTGTGCGACCCGCGCGATCGATGCGGGGGCGCGGCTGGCGACGCATGTGTTCACCGCGATGCGGCCGTTTCATCATCGTGATCCCGGGGTGGTCGGGGTGGCGCTGGCGGACGCGCGGATCGCGCCGTGTTTCATTGCGGATGCGGTGCATGCCGATGGGCTGAGTCTGCGGCTGGGGTTTGCCGCGGCGGGGCGGCGGGCGGTGGCGGTGACGGATGCGGTGAGCCTGGCCGGGATGCCGGAGGGGTATGCGGCGGATTTCGGTGGCGGGTCAGCGATGGTGCGCGATGGCGCGGCGCGGCGGCCGGATGGCACGCTGACCGGGGCGGTGATCGCGCTCGATGAAGGGGTGCGGCGGTTGATTGCGGCGGGGATTGCGCCGGCGGCGGCGCTGGAAGCCGCGACCGCGGCGCCGGCCCGCGCGCTGGGCCTGACCGACCGGGGGCGGCTGGCGGCGGGGCTGCGGGCGGATTTGGTGTGGTTCGACGATGCGTTTCAGGTGCGCAATTGCTGGATCGCGGGGGTTGCGATCAAGCCCGTCGTGCCATCGGGGCGGCGCGCGGCGACGCTGCCGCTGACCGAGGCGGTGCGGACCGACCTCGATGATCTGGATATGCGGACGAGCGAGGCGATCATCGCGACGCTGCTGGCGCAGGAGGTGGTGGCGCAGGCGGCGTTGCGGCGTGCCGCCCCTGCCCTCGCCCGGCTTGCCGATGCGGTTGCGGCACGTCTGGCGGCGGGCGGGCGGCTGTTCTACGCCGGGGCCGGCACCTCGGGCCGGCTGGCGGTGCTGGATGCGGTGGAATGCGGGCCGACGTTTTCGCTGCCGCCGGGGGTGATCATTCCGTTGATCGCGGGTGGCGCGGCGGCGGTGAGCGGCGCGGTCGAGGGGGCCGAGGATGATGCGGCGGCCGTGGCGGGGCTGCTGGCGGATCATGCGATCGGGCCGGGGGATGCGCTGGTCGGCATCGCGGCTTCGGGGGCGACGCCGTTCACGCTGGCGGCGATCGAGGCGGCCGGGCGGGCCGGGGCGCTGACCGGCAGCATCACCAACAGCGCCGGGCCGATCGCGGCGGCGGCGGGGATTGCGGTGGTGATCGCGACCGGGGCGGAGGTGATCGCGGGATCGACCCGGTTGTCGGCGGGGACGACGCAGAAGATTGCGCTGAATTGCCTGTCGAGCACGGTGATGATCCGGCTGGGCAAGGTGTTCGGGCCCTATATGGTCGATCTGAAGCCGAGCAACGCGAAGCTGCGGTTGCGGGCGGCGCGCATCGTCGCGGCGATTGCGCCGTGCGAGCGTGCGGCGGCGGAGCGGGCGCTGGCGGATTGCGGCCATGAGGTGAGCATCGCGATCATCGCGTTGCGGTTCGGGCTGGGGGCGGATGCGGCGCGGGCGCATCTCGCGCGGTGCGGCTTTCGGTTGCGCGCGGCGCTGGCGGCGGATGGCCGGGCCGACTGAGGCTGGGGCTGTGGTGTATATGGGCGTTGAATGCCCGGATTATCAGGGTTTTTTGCGAAGTTCGGCTGTGTGGCGCTTGCGCAGGGGGGCGAAAATGCGTAATTGCTAGGGCGGCTGCGGGTATTGTGTTCGCGGCTCATTCCTGTTCGGGGATGTTTTTTCAATCCGCCCGGCATCGTCGGGCAGTCGAGGCTCGATCGCCCGCATACCAAACTGGCCGCGCACGCGGTCTTGTTTCAAGGATTCAAGCGACTTCATGGGTTCAATCGCAACTGTTGCGCGCCAGCATGGCGCAGACCAATACACCGGCACTGACGATTTCGCAGCCCTGCTCGACAGCACATTGGGCAGCAATACCGGGTTTGAAGGCTCGGTCGTCTCAGGCCGCGTTTCGCGCATCGACGACGAATTCGTTGTGGTCGATGTCGGACTGAAGAGCGAAGGCCGGGTTCCGCTCAAGGAATTCGGCGCCCAGGAAGTCAAGCCGGGCGATGTGTTCGACCTGTTCATCGAGCGCTACGAGGACAAGGACGGCTCGATCGTGCTGTCGCGCGAGAAGGCCCGCCGCGAAGAGGCGTGGACCGCGCTCGAGCGCGCGCATGAGGCACAGACCCGCGTCAACGGCATCATCCATGGCCGCGTCAAGGGTGGGTTCACCGTCGGTCTCGGTGGGGCGACCGCGTTTTTGCCGGGCAGCCAGGTCGATATCCGGCCGGTGCGCGATGTCACGCCGCTGATGGGCATGTCCCAGCCGTTCCAGATTCTGAAGATGGATCGGGCGCGCGGCAATATCGTGGTTTCGCGCCGTGCGGTGCTCGAAGAGACCCGCGCCGAACAGCGTTCGGAGCTGATCCAGGGCCTGAAGGAAGGCCAGATCCTTGATGGCGTGGTCAAGAACATCACCGATTACGGTGCGTTCGTTGATCTCGGCGGCGTCGATGGTCTGCTGCACGTGACCGATATCGCGTGGCGCCGGATCAATCATCCGGCCGAGGCGCTGACCATCGGTCAGCCGGTGCGGGTGCAGGTGATCCGGTTCAATTCGGACACGCAGCGCATCAGCCTGGGCATGAAGCAGCTCGAGACCGATCCTTGGGAAGGTGTGGACGTCAAATATCCGCCTGGCATCAAGGTTACCGGCCGCGTTACGAACATTACCGACTACGGTGCGTTCGTGGAGCTGGAACCGGGAGTCGAAGGCCTGGTGCATGTTTCGGAAATGTCCTGGACCAAGAAGAACGCGCACCCCGGCAAGATCGTGGCGACGAGCCAGGAAGTCGAGGTCATGGTGCTGGATGTCGATGCCGGCAAGCGCAGGATTTCGCTGGGCCTCAAGCAGGTTTCGCGCAATCCGTGGGAACAGTTCATGGACGATCATCCCGTGGGCTCGCTGGTCGAAGGCGAGATCCGCAACATGACCGAGTTTGGCCTGTTCGTGGGTCTGGCGCCGGAAATCGACGGTATGGTCCATATGTCCGATTTGTCGTGGGACGAGCCGGGCGAGCTGGCGATGGCCAAGTTCAACAAGGGCGATATCGTCAAGGCGAAGGTGCTCGATGTCGATGTCGAGAAAGAGCGCATCAGCCTTGGGGTGAAGCAGCTTGAGGAAGATCCCGCCGCCGGCGTGCTCGACCGCGTGCACAAAGGCATGATCGTGACCTGCGTGATCACCGCGGTGCAGACCAACGGGCTTGAAGTGAAGGTCGATGACGTGCTGACCGGCTTCATCCGCCGCGCCGAACTGGCCCGTGACAAGGGTGATCAGCGCCCCGATAAATTCGCCGTCGGCGAAAAGATCGATGCGAAGATCACCGCCGTGGACCGCGCAGCACGCAAGTTGCAGCTGACGGTGAAGGGCAAGGAGATCGACGAGGACAAGCAGGCGATGGCCGATTTCGGCTCGTCGGATTCGGGTGCCTCGCTGGGCGATATTCTGGGTGCCGCGATCCGTCGCCGCAACCAGCAGGCGCAGAGCGAGACCTGAGTCTCGATCAGGTTTGGTTGGGGAAACGCCGTCCTTCGGGGCGGCGTTTTTCGTTGGGGCGCTCGGATTTGGCTCAGGAGCGGGGCTGGATCGCGTTTCGGATGGAGGGGCTGATCGTTACGCCATTGCCCGTCGCGCGCGGCGCAGGTGCAGGGCGCCGCGGCCGAGGCCGTAGGCCAGCGCGCCGAAGAAGCCCACGAAAAATCCGACGGGCCAGTTGGTGAGGTAGGACAGCGCGATCGCCGCCCAGACCGTCAGCAGCGATATCGCGACCGAGAGGGCGATGGCGAGGCCGGCGCGATCGGTCAGGTTGCGCGCGGCGGCCGCCGGGCCGACCATCAGGCTGAACACCAGCAGCGCGCCGACCACCGGCAGCGCCACCGCCGAGGCCATGGCGAGGATGACCAGGAAGGCGAGGTCGGTGCGCGCGGGGGCGGCACCGCGCGCCTGGGCGAGATCACGCGAGACCGCGCTGAGCAGCAGCGGGCGGAACAGCAGCAGAACCGCGCCGGCCGCCGCCGCGCTGACCAGCGCGATCGGGGTGATATCCGCCGCACCGATGCCGAGCACCTGGCCGAACAGCAGGCCATAGACCTCCTGCGCGTAGGTGGTGGTACGGCTGAGGAACAGCGTGCCGAGCCCGAGCAGCATCACCAGGGTGAGCGCGGTTGCCACCTCCGGCCGGCCGCGGCGGCTCAGCGCATCGATGCCGATGACGCCGAGAGCCGCGAAGGCGACCAGACCGCCGATTTCGTTGATACCGAGCCAGGCGGCGGCGGCGGCACCGGGAAAAATGCTCAGCGGCAGCGCGTGGGCGGCGAACGAGGCCCCCCGCACCACCACGAAAAATCCGACCAGGCCCGCGGTTGCCGCGACGATGGAGGCGGCGATCCAGGTGTTGATCATGAAGCCGGAAAACATGCTCAGGACCCCGCCATCCGTCGTCGCGCAAGCGCGGTGCCGAGCGGGCCGGCGGCGAGGTAGGCGGCCAGCACGATCATCACCACGAAGACACTGACCGGCCAGCCGTGGCCGGGGGTCCAGTAGAAACTGTCGTAGGCGAGCGCGATGCCGCCCCAGGTGGCACAAAGGCCGATCGCCGCGGCGATCAGGATTGCCGTGCCGGGCCTTGTTGCGAGGCGCAGCGCCGCCGCCGCCGGGCCGATCAGCAGCGCGGTCGAGAGGATGGCGCCGATCGTCATCGCCGAGAGGGCCACCGCGATCGCCAGCACCAGCAGATGAGCGAGGCCGATCAGGCGCGGGTCGATGCCGCGGATGGCGGCGAGATCGGGGTCGATCGCGATCAGCAGCAGCGGGCGGTAGAGTGCCGCGGTCATTGCCAGGGCGAGCGCGCCGACGCCGAGTGCGAGCGGGATGGTGGAAGGCGCGATGGCGAACATCGAGCCGAACATGACGGTATTGGCGGCACCGGATGCGCTGGTGGTGGTCATGTCGAGATAGAGCAGCAGGGCGGTGACGCCGAGCCCCGCGCCGAGCACGATGCCGGTGACCAGATCGCGCTCGCGGATCTGGCGCGCGCCGATCGCTTCCATGCCGCCGGCGCCGAGTGCCGCCATCGCGAGAAAGCCTGCCAGCGGGCGGATGCCGAACAGCAGGGCGGCCGAGCCGCCGGCGCTGCTGATATCGGCCAGGGCGTGGCCGGCGAAGGACTGGCCGCGCAGCACGGTGAACACGCCGACCACGGCCGAGACCAGCGCCGCACCGCCGCCGATGATCAGGGCGACCTGCACCGGGCCGTTGCTGAAGAAGGCGGCACCGATCATGCCGTGTCAGCGGATCTGGGTGACATGCACGGGCTCGCAGGCAATATCGGCGTCCAGCCCGTCCTCGCCGCCGGCGGCGACCACCAGGACGCGGCCGTGCACGCGGATCACATCGATATGATAGCCATACAGCCGGCTGAGCACGGCGCCGCGCACCACCTCCCCCACCGTGCCGCTGACCGAACTGCCGTTGGCGAGGTAGACGATGCGGTCCATCACCGGCAGCAGCGGGTTCATGTCATGCGCCGAGAGCAGCACGGTGATCCGCTGTTCGAACGACAGGGTGTGCAGCAGGGATACCACCTCGGCCACGCTGCGGAGGTCGAGATTGGCGAGCGGTTCGTCGAGCAGGAGGAGTTTCGGGCGGCGGACCAGCGCGTGCGCGATCATGATGCGCTGCTGCTGGCCGCCCGACAGATCGCCTACGCGTCGGTCGGCGAAGCCGGTGGCATCGACCGCGGTCAGCATCGCATCGACCGTGCGGCGGCGCGCGGCGGAGGGCAGCGGCAGGCCGAAGCGATTGCCATCGAGCCCCAGAGCCACCACATCGCGCGCGCGGAGCGGCATGAACGGGTCGAGCTGGATTTTTTGCGGCACGTAGCCGATTTCGTGACCGCCGGTGTCCACCGTGCCGCGATCCGGCTTCACGAGGCCGAGGATCGTGCGCAGCAGCGTGGTCTTGCCCGACCCGTTCGAGCCGATCAGGCCGCAGAAGGAGCCCTGCGCCAGGGTGAAATCGACGTTGTGGAGGATGGTGCGGCCGGCGAAGGCGACGGAGATGGAGGATAGGGTGAGCATGTTAAGGAAAGACTACTTTTTTGAAAAAAAGTAGCAAAAAACTTTTGGTAGTCTGGGCCTGGGGCTTTGGCGTTTTCGTGCCTCCGGACTTGGCGAATGAAAGTTTTTTGGTTCTTTTTTTCAAAAAAGAACCCTTCCCTACTTCGTAACCATTGCGCGCCCCGAAACCGCCCGCTGCATCGCCTGAACTTCCGCCAGCATCCATGACTGGTAGGTATAGCCCGGCGTCGGCATCGTCTCATAGACCCCGACGACGGGGATGTGGTTCCGGCGGGCGAGATCGAGAAACGCGGTGGTCAGCGGATCGGTGACCTGCTGGTTGTAGACGAACAGTTTCACCTTGTGCCCGGTGAACAGGGCGTTCTGGGTCGCGACGTCCTGCGGTGATGGATCGGTGCCGTTCATGATCGCGGCCTGCAGGGTGAACGGGGTTTCGATTCGCATGCCCAGCGCTTGCAGCAGGGCGTCGGCCACCGGTTCGGTCACCGCGACCGGTGTTGCGGGGTAGCGTGCCTTGAAGGCTGCGATCGCGGCGTTCCAGGGGGCGAGTGCTGCGATGAAGCGTTGGGCGTTGGCGTGGAAAGTGGCGGCGTGCGCGGGATCGATGCCGGTGAGCGCGGCGGCGATCGCCTGGGCGACTTTCGGCATGGTCGCGGGTGCGTACCACAGATGCGGGTTGGGCGTGCTGTCCGGCAGGCCGAGCAGATGCTGCACGTCGATCACGCGGCGCTGGGGGTTGGGCACGGCGGCGATGATTTTGTCGGCCCAATTGTCGTAGCCGAGGCCGTTTTCGACCACCAGCGCGGCGCGGGCGATCTGGCGCGCGACCTTCGGGCTGACTTCGAATTCGTGCGGGTCGACATTGGGGTTGGATTCGACCGCGCCGACCGTGACATAACGGCCGCCGATCTGGCGGATGACATCCGCATATTGGTTTTCGAGGCCGAGCGCGCGGATCGGCGCGGCGGCGCGGGCCTGGCTTAGTCCTGCGAGCGTCAGCGCGAGGCCGATGGCGGCGCGGCGGCTGGTGGTTGTGTTCGGCGGCATAGACGCTCCTCCCCGCCAGTGTCGTAGCCAGATTGGGGGTTCGGATCAAATGGGTGGTTATGATTGGTGTGGTTTTTCGGGGTTTGATGCGGAAATGAGGTGCCTGGTTTGCGGCATCATCGGGCCGATCGGCACAAGTCTCGCGCCGGAGGCTTCGCGCAGGCGAATCACATGCTATAAGCCCGGCCCGATGACGCACGCGCACCCCAAGACCGTTCCGCCCGCCCCGCACCCCGCGATTCCGGTGCCCTCGCCGGCCCGCAAACACCGGCCGCGGCTGGCGTTGTTGTGGCTGCTCGCCCCGCTCACGCTCGGCGGTTGCGGGATTTTCGGGGGCGGCCATGCCCATACCGGCGATGCGGGCAAGCCAGAGAAATCGGTGGCGCTGCCGCCGGCCGGCACGCTCTATGCCAACGGCATCGCGTATCTGCAGAAGGGCGAGAATAAAAAAGCCTCCGATGCGTTCAACGAGGTCGAGGTCAATTACCCCTATTCGACCTGGGCCACCCATGCCGAGTTGCTGCACGGCTACGCCGAGTTCCGCCGGCAGAATTTCGACAGCGCGGTGGGCGCGCTCAACCGCTTCATTCAGCTCCACCCGGC
Organism: Acidiphilium rubrum; assembly: GCF_900156265.1. Taxonomy (GTDB): domain Bacteria; phylum Pseudomonadota; class Alphaproteobacteria; order Acetobacterales; family Acetobacteraceae; genus Acidiphilium; species Acidiphilium rubrum. The sequence goes on along the minus strand of NZ_FTNE01000007.1, from coordinate 156,735 downwards.
CAGCCCCGATGCGGCCTATGCCTATTACCTGCGCGCGCTGTGCTATTACGAGCAGATCGAGGGCGTGCAGCACGACCAGACCTTCACGCTCGAAGCGGTGCAGGCGTTGCAGGATGTGGTGACGCGGTTTCCCAACAGCGCCTATGCGCGCGATGCGCGGGTGAAGCTGCGCCTGGCCCAGAACCGCCTGGCGGGGCATGAAATGTCGATCGGCCGGTTCTATGAGCGGCAGAATCTCTATGCCGCCGCGGTGACCAAATATCAGGAAGTGGTCCAGCAATATCAGACCACCACCTTCGTGCCCGAGGCGCTGGAGCGGCTGACCGAGTGCTATCTCGATCTGGGGCTGACCAAGGAGGCGCTGCGCACCGCCGCCGTGCTCGGCTATAATTATCCGGGGTCGCGCTGGTATCAGGATGCCTATAACAAGCTCGGCGCGCATGATCTGCTGAACGGGGTGGCCAAGCCGAAACGGTCCGGCGGGTTCCTGTTCGGGCTGCTCTGACCCGGGCGCAGCCACGCCATGCTCACCGCGCTGTCGATCCGCGACGTGGTGCTGATCGATCGGCTTGATCTGAGTTTCGATACGGGGCTTTCGGTATTCACCGGTGAAACCGGGGCGGGCAAGTCGATTTTGCTCGACGCGCTGGGGCTGGCGCTGGGCGCGCGGGCCGATGCCGGGCTGATCCGCGCCGAGGCCGCGCAGGCGGTGGTGACCGCGTCCTTTGTGGTCGGCGCGACCCATCCGGCCTATGCGCTGCTCGATCATCATGGGATTGCCGGTGGTGAGGACATCCTGCTGCGGCGAATCGTGGCGCGCGATGGGAAGTCGCGCGCGCTGATCAATGATCAGCCGGTCGGCGCGGCGCTGCTGCGGCGGGTTGCCGATCTGCTGATCGAAATCCAGGGCCAGCACGCCCAGATCGGGCTGAGCGACGCCGCCACCCAGCGCAACATGCTCGATGACTATGGCGTCGATCGGGCGCTGCGCGACACCGTCGCTTCGTTCCATGCCTCGTGGCAGGCCGCCGAGGCGGCGCGGCACGATGCCGCCGCCGCCCTGGCCGAGGCGCAGCGCGACGAGGATTTTTTGCGCCACGCGGTCGATGAACTGGCCACACTGGCGCCGCGCAACGGCGAGGAGGATGATTTGGCGGCATCGCGCCAGCATTTGCAGGGGGCTGAGCGGCGTGCCGAGGCAATCGGCAATGCGCTGGGTGAGCTCGCCCCGCGCGAGCGCCGCTCCGCCGGGCCGGCCGCCACGCTGCGGAGTGCGGCGCGCGCGCTCGCCCGCATCGCCGAGGCGGAACAGGGGCCGGTGATCGGCCAGGCATTGGCCGCGATCGAACGCGCCGAGGAGGCGTTGTCGGAGGCCGAAACCCTGCTCTCGCGCGCCGCCAGCGAGGCGGAGGCCGATCCGCGCGGGCTGGAAGCGATCGAGGAACGGCTGTTCGCGCTGCGTGCGATGGCCCGCAAGCATGGCGTCACCGCGCCGGAACTGCCCGGTCTGCTCGATCATTTCGCGGCACGGCTTGCGACGCTCGATGCCGGCACCGCCTCGTTGCAGCAATGCGAGGCCGCGGCACACGCGGCGCGGGGCGAATACATCACCGCCGCCGCGGCACTCACCGGCGCGCGCGATCAGGCGGCGGCCCGCCTGTCACGCGCGGTCGGGCGGGAATTGCCGCCGCTCAAGCTCGATCGCGCCCGATTCGTGGTGGAGCGCAGCGCCCTGCCGGAGGCGCAATGGGGGCCGCGCGGCGCGGATGCCGTGCGGTTTTTGATCGCGACCAATCCGGGCGATGCGCCGGGCGCGCTCGACCGGGTGGCTTCGGGCGGTGAATTGTCGCGCCTGTTGCTGGCGCTGAACGTGGTGCTGGCGGGGGAATCGCCGGTCGGCACGCTGATTTTCGATGAGGTGGACAGCGGCATCGGCGGTGCCACGGCGGCCGCGGTGGGCGAGCGGCTGGCGCGCATCGCGCAGGCGACGCAGGTGCTCGTGGTGACGCATTCGCCCCAGGTTGCCGCGCGCGCCGGCGCGCATTTCCAGGTTGCCAAGGCCAGCGGCCGGAGCCGCGCGCAGACGCTGGTGACACGATTGCCGGCCGAGGCGCGGCGCGAGGAGATCGCCCGGATGCTGGCGGGTGAGACCATCACGGATGCGGCGCGCGAGGCCGCCGCCAGCCTGTTGGCGGGCGCATGAGCGGCGCGCGCGACACCCTGGCCGCGCTGATCGCGCGGCTTGCCGAGGCCGATCTCGCCTATCATCGGGACGATCAGCCGATCATGGATGATGCGACCTATGACGCGCTGAAACGCGAGGCCGATGCGCTGCGGGCCGCCGACCCGGCGCTGGCCGCGTCACTCGATCAGGTCGGTGCGCCGGCATCCGGCGCGTTTGCCAAAATTCGCCATCGCCAGCCGATGCTGTCGCTGGACAACGTGTTCGATGATGTTGAATTTGCGGCATTCTGTGCGAAAATACGGCGCTTTCTCAACCTTGGGCCGGCGCCGCTCGGTTTCGTGGCGGAGCCGAAGATCGATGGGCTTTCGATCTCGCTGACCTATGAGAACCGCCGGTTCGTGCGCGGGGCGACGCGCGGCGATGGCAGCGAGGGTGAGGACGTCACTGACAATCTGCGCACGCTGGCCGATCTGCCGCTCGTTCTGCCGGATGACGCGCCGGAGATGATCGAGATCCGCGGCGAGGTCTATATGACCAAGGCCGATTTTCTGGCGCTCAACCAGGGCCAGGCACGGCAATTCGCCAACCCGCGCAACGCCGCCGCCGGCAGCCTGCGGCAGTTGGATGTCGCGATCACCGCCTCGCGCAAACTCTCGCTGTTCGCCTATGCGCGCGGTGCGGCCAGCGCGCCGGTGGCCGCGACCCATGCCGAATATCTCGCAACCCTCCGGCGCTGGGGGTTTGCGGTCAATCCGCTGGCGCGGCCGGTCAGCGAGGCCGAGGCGGCTGGATTTCAGCAATCGATCGGTGAGCGGCGGGCCGGGCTCGATTACGATATCGACGGCGTGGTCTATAAAATCGATGATCTGGCGTTGCAGGATCGGCTTGGTTTCGTCGGCCGCGCGCCGCGCTGGGCGGTGGCGTGGAAATTTCCGGCCGAGCGCGCGATCAGCGTGCTGCGGGCCATTACCATCCAGGTCGGGCGCACCGGGGCGCTGACGCCGCGCGCCACGCTCGATCCGGTCAATGTCGGCGGCGTGCTGGTGCAGCACGCGACGCTGCACAACGAGGACGAGATCATCCGCAAGGATTTCCGGCTGGGTGACACGGTTGAGTTGCAGCGCGCGGGGGATGTGATCCCGCAGGTAATTCGCGTGCTGCCCGAACATCGGCCGGACGATGCGGTGCCCTATGCGTTTCCCGATCATTGTCCGGTGTGCCACGCGCTGGCGATTAGGCCGGCCGGCGAGGTGATCCGCCGCTGCACCGGCGGGCTGACCTGCGCGGCGCAGGTGGTGGAGCGGCTGATCCATTTCTGTGCGCGCGGCGCATTCGACATCGAGGGGATGGGCGAAAAGACCGTGCGGGAGTTCCATGCGCGCGGCTGGCTTGCCGGTGCGCCGGATATTTTCCGCCTGCCCGCGCGCGCGGAGGCGATTGCCGCACTCGAAGGCTGGGGCGAAACCTCGGCCGCGAAACTCGCCGCCGCGATCGAGGCGCGGCGGACCGTTCCCCTCGCCCGCTTCATTTTCGCGCTCGGTATTCGCCGGATCGGTGAGGCCAACGCCAGGCTGCTGGCGCGCCACTATACCAGCTACGCCAACTGGCGCGCGCAGATGCAGGCGGCGGGGGAGATCGGCTCGGATGCGCGGCTCGAACTCGGCTCGATCTCGGGCATCGGTCCGTCGATCGCCGAGGAGCTCGCGGGTTTTTTTGCCGAGCCGCACAACCGCGCGCTGCTCGATGATCTGGTGGCGCCGCTGACCATTCTCGATGAGGCGGCCACCGCTGCGTCCGGCGCGCTGGCGGGCAAGACCATCGTGTTCACCGGCACGTTGCAGCAGTTGGCACGGCCCGAGGCGAAGGCGCGCGCCGAGGCTTTGGGGGCCAAGGTGACAGAATCGGTTTCCAAGAAGACCGATTATGTCGTGGTCGGTGAGGATGCCGGCTCGAAGGCCACCAAGGCGGCGGCGCTCGGCGTGACCATTTTGACCGAGGCCGCATTCCGGGAGTTGGCGGGATTGTGACGCGTGCCGGCGCGGATGCCCGTCAATCGTTGGTCGTCAATCGTTGATCGTCAATCGTTGATCGACAGCACCATGATCGGGTCGGCGATTTTTTCAGGCGCGATTTCCTGATCGAGCGGCAGCACGGCGGTGCCGATCGCGAAGAATTCGATGACGTGGCTCTGCCAGCCGTGGCTGCCTTCATGGATATCGACGCCGACGACGCCTTCGGCCTTGGCCGCCGCGGCTTCGAACTGCATCCGCTCGACCGCGATTTCGCGCGCCTCGTACATGGCGGAGGTGAAGTTTTCGAGCTCGACGTTCTGGCCCGCGCGGGCGAGTGACGCGAGCGCGCCGCGATGGGCGACGTGATAAACGCAGGAGCCCATCACCATCTCGACCGGCCGGTAGCCGGCGTGCAGGAGCGACCAGAAATCCTGCCCGGACAGATCCGAGGTGAACGGCCCGCCGTCATGCGCGCGGAAACCCTTGTGGCCCTCGCCGTGGACGACGCCGGTGCCGATGGCGATGAATTCGAGCAGATGCTCGTCCCATTCCAGCCGCTTGATCGTGAGTTTGACGCCGACGATACCATCCGCCCCCATCGCGCCGGCTTCCGCGCGCATCCGCGACATCGCCAGCTCGCGGGCGTGGTACATCGCCTTGGAGAGCACATCCATTTCCTGGTTCTTCGACCAGCTGCCGTACTGCACGCCGACATGATAGACGCAGGTGCCGACGCACAGGCCGATCGGCTCGAACCCCGCCTTGCGCACCAGCAGGAATTCATTGACGCTGAAATCGGAGGTGAACACCCCCGATGAATGCAGCGAGGAGCGCAGCCCTTTCAGGCGTTCCTTGGCGTGAACCGGTATGGCGCCGTTGGTGTCGTCGGGCATGTCAGATCGCTCCGTCCTGATCGTTGGTGGCATAGGATTGGTGATGGCGTGTCGTGCCGGTCAGCGGCGTGGCACCCTGGTGCATGTCGACCACCATTTTGATCTCGTGCGGGATCGGCGTGCCGCGCCGGGCATCGACCGTGGTGGCGATGACGATGTGGCGCGCGAGATATTGCTTGGGCTGGTTCTCGCCGCCTTCCTGCTCGAACATCTCGCTGAAATTGAGATGGGCGAGCACGCCGTTGCCCTGGCCGCGCGCGCTCTGGCGCAGATCGGCGTGGGCGCGGCGGCGCACGTCTTCCCATAAATTCGACAGGGCGGTGGATTCGGTATTGCCCATCCAGAACTGGTTGGTGGCACCGCGCCAGTCGCTCATCCATTCGTAATGCGCGCCGATCGCGATGCCGGTTGCCACCACGTCGGCTTCGAGCAGCTTGACGAATTCGAGCGCGGGGACCGTGGCGATCACCGGCTCGGCGCTGGGGGGCAGACCGTCGATTTTCACCGCGGTGCCGACCAGGGTGAAATCCATGCTGGCTTCGATATCCATCGGGATTGTGCGCATTTTGACATCGAGCACGGCGTTGGCGCCGGCGATGCGGGCTTCCTCGCGCAGGCGGGCCAGCGCCTTGTTCCAGCCCTCGGCGTGGCCGAGCGTCCAGGACCAGCCGTAGTGCAGCCAGCAGGTGGCCGATACCGAGGCGATCGGGCGGATGCCGTGCGAGCGGGTGATCAGCAGTTCGGCGGGCGACATCGTCGCGGTCCAGGGCACGGTGCCGCGGCTGGCGCCTTGCAGGCGTTCGAGCGTGCTGGTCGGCACCCGCCCTGCCCGCAGATTCATCATGATATCGGCCTGGCGATGCGCGGTCGCGGCTTCCTGGGCTGCGGCCTCCGGCGATTTTCTGAAGCGATCGAACAGGCCCATGATCAGGCTGCTTTCCTTGTTACGAGGCCATGAAGGCGCTGATCGACTGGCTGAGGCTGCGGGCGTGGGCCGAGGCCTTTTCGGTCTCCTGCGCCAGTTGCGCGAACCAGGTGCCGGGATCGACCTCGCGGGTGTTCAGCGTGATGCCGCGGACTTCCATCGCGATGCTCGCTTTCAGGCGGCCGTGATCGATTTTCAGGGCGTAGACATGCTCATCCATCCGCACCGCGAGGCCGACCAGCGTGGCCTTGCGGGCGAATAATCCCTTGGATTCCAATAGGGTCACGCGGTCCGGCATCGCTTCGCGCAGCCGCAGGGCGAAGGCGTTGAGATTGCTCTCGGCATCGGCGGTGAAGCGCCGCAGCCATGCCGCCTGGGTGTCGAAATCGGGGCTGGCGCTCACGGTTTTTCGACCGCGCGCTGGTTGACGCTCTGCATGCCCTTGACCAGCCGGTTGCGGACATCGGCGAGCTTGGCCTCGCGCTCGCGATCGCCGGCGGCGATTTCGCGTTCGATGTCGATCACCTCGTTCATGGTACGGATCGATTCATCGGCGACCTGGGCCAGAACATCGATGTTCCGCTGATCGCCGCCGAGGCTGCGCGCCGCGGTGGTTGCCGCCTCGTGCGCGCCTTTGGAGGCGAGCAGCGTGATCTGGCGGTTCGCTTCGTCGAGTTTCGCCGCCTCATCGGCGGCGTGGCGGATTTCGACCTGCACAACCGCCTGCGAGGCCACCGCCATCAGGCGCGGGATGACCACCAGCATGCCGTTGGAGATTTTCATCATCCGCGTCTCGGCCGCCTGCTTGTTCTGCCCGATGATCGGGATGAGTAATGCCGAGCCGACCAGCGCCTCGCGCATGTCCGCGACCTTGCCGCGGAAATTGGCGATCGCGCCGCGGAATTCCATGACATCCGCCGCATCCGCCGGATCGCCGGTTTCGACCGCGTGCAGCCGCAGCGCCTCGAGCTCGTCCTGACCACGATCGATCGCGAGCTGGCCGGCCGCGATCTCGATTTTCAGCGCGTGCAGGCTCTGGCGGATCGCGAGCGCCTGCTGGTCGAGCAATTCGATGGTCACCGCCAGATCCGCCTTGGTCTTGCGCGCCTTGGCCTGTTCGCCGTCCATCAGGTCGAGGAATTGTTTGCGGTTTTCGGTGAAACCCTTGAAGGCGGTGTGCGCATCGACGGCGGCACCCATCAGTTTGCCGAAAATGCCCTTGCGCGCGGCGGGGTGGCCGTTGTTGGCCTCCGCCTGCAAATCGGAGATGCGCAGGATTTTGACACCGTCGATCACGGCGGCGGCGATCCGGCCGACCTCGTCCGCTTCACCGAGGCGCACGCCGCTGAGCAGTTGGCGGGAAGCACCGGCGATGCCGGCCAGCACACCATCGCCGTGGTTCATCAGGCTGGTGGTGTTGCGAAAATCGATTTTCGCCGCCGAATTCTGCGCGGCGGCCAGATCATCGGGGTTCAGATTGGCGATTTCGACCAGGCGTTCCAGACGGGGCTGCGGCTGCAAACGTTCATCGGTCGTGGCGGGGCCGGCGGGCCGCGTCGCGACGGCCTGGACCGGCGCCGGATCAAGATTGTCGAACACCGAAAGGTCGAGCGGCGCGGCTTGCGTTGGTTCAGGCATTGGGCGGCCCTTCTGGTTCGTGCGCGGACCATGCGATTCCGCGACACTGTGAATACAGCACTATGGGATGACGTTCCAGATGATGCCGATCACGCATTCGTGTCGGGTGTTTCGGGGCTGATGAGGCGCTGCGGTGACGCGCTTGCATTCCTGCGGGCGGGACGCACATGCTCGTGATGATATTTTGCATGATGTGCTGCCGGTTTGGTGAACGCTGATGGCGACGCGCGGCACGGCGGGTGTCGCGGCGCTGGCCATGCCGCTGAAGCGCGCGATCACCGGCAAGGTGGTGGCGGTGTTCAACGATCGGGCGCGCGGCGAGGCGCCGGTGGTGCGGCGGGCGGATGGGTTGTTCGGGCCGCGCGCGGTGGCATGGCGGGTCAATGGCGATGTCACCTCGATGATGGTGGGCGGGGTGGCCGGGCTGATGATGCAGATGCTGCATCCGGCGGTGTTGGGCGGGGTGTGGGATCATTCGAAGTTTCGCACCGATATGGCGGGGCGGTTGCGGCGGACGGCGCGGTTCATTGCGCTGACCACCTATGGCGATCGGGGCGAGGCAGAGGCGGTGATTGCGCGGGTGCGGCGAATTCATGGCCATGTGCGCGGGGTTTTGCCGGATGGCACGGCCTATGCGGCGGATGATCCGGCGTTGCTCGCCTGGGTGCACGTGACCGAGACGATGTGTTTTCTGGATGCGTGGGTGCGCTATGCGGAGCCGGGCATGTCTGGTGCGGATCAGGACCGGTATTTCGCGGAGATGGCGGTGGTGGCGTCAGCCCTCGGCGCCGATCCGGTGCCGCGCACGCGGGGTGAGGCGCGCGATCTGGTGCGGGCGATGCGGCCGGGGTTGCGCTACAATGAGCGGACCCGCGAGGTGATGGGGATTTTGCGAAATCAGCCGACGACGTCGTTCATCTCTGGTTCGTTTCAGGCGCTGACGATGCAGGCGGCGGTGGATCTGCTGCCCGGCTGGGTGCGGCGGCTGCATGGGCTGGATAATCCGGTGATGGCGCGGCCGCTGGTGCGGGCGGGCACGTTCGGGGCGGCGCAGACGTTGCGCTGGGCCTTTCGCTGAATTAGCCTCCGTTCGGACCTGCCTGGGATTTCGCGATGACATTGGATGCGACGGCTGCTGGCGTTTATGCGATTGCGGCGACGCCGTTTTTGCCGGATGGGGCGGTGGATTACGCCTCGGTCGATCGGCTGACCGATTTTTACCTGGGCTGCGGCGTTACCGGGTTGACGATATTGGGGATCATGGGTGAGGCGCCGAAGCTCGATCCGGCGGAGGCGCTGGCGATTTCCGAGCGGGTGATCCGGCGGGCCGGGGTGCCGGTGGTGGTCGGGGTTTCGGCGCCGGGGTTTGCGGCGATGCGGGCGCTGACGCATGGGGTGATGGCGAGCGGGGCGGCGGGGGTGATGATTGCGCCGCCGCCCACGCTGCGCACGGATGATCAGATCGTTACGTATTATCGGCAGGCGGTCGAGACGATCGGGGCCGATGTGCCGTTCGTGATCCAGGATTATCCGCTGACGCTGAGCGTGGTGATGACGCCGACGGTGATCCGCACGATCGTGATGGAGCATCCGTCCTGCGTGATGCTGAAGCATGAGGATTGGCCGGGGTTGGAAAAAATCTCGGCGCTGCGGGGGTTTCAGCGCGAGGGGTCGCTGCGGCCACTTTCGATTTTGACCGGCAACGGCGGGTTGTTCCTGGATTTCGAGATGGAGCGCGGTGCCGATGGGGCGATGACCGGCTACGCGTTTCCGGACATGCTGGTGGAACTGGTTGCGCGGGCGCGCGCGGGCGAGCGGGAGGCGGCGCATGATCTGTTCGATGCGCATCTGCCGTTGATCCGCTACGAGCAGCAGCAGGGGATCGGGCTCGCGGTGCGGAAATACGTGTTGCAGAGGCGGGGCGCCATCGCGCATGACGCGCAGCGGGCGCCGGCGGGGGTGTTGAGTGCGGCGGCGCGGGGCGAGATCGATTATCTGCTGGGGCGGTTGGCGCGGGTGGATGGCCGGGCGCTGGTATGAGGTTCGCAGGGAGAAGACTTCTTTTTGTGAACAAAAAGAAGCAAAAAAACTTTTTTAATTTGGGCTATGGGCGCGACAACGGCACGGGCCTGGTTGAATAAAAGTTTTTTGGTTCTTTTTTTCAAAAAAGAACACTTGCTTTTACTGCGCCCTCCAGCGTCGCGACGACCATGGTTTCCAGACCCGTGGGACCGGCGGCGGCGATCATCGGGGCGGTCCAGCGGTGGGCGACGCGGCCGGATTCGATCATGATCATTTCGGTGCAGGTGGTGCCGATGGTGGCGAGCATGTGGGTGGACATGACGAGGCCGTGGCCGGCGGCACAGAGCTCGGCCAGGAGGCGGCGGATGCGGGCGAGGATCAGCGGGTCGAGGCCGTTCAGCGCTTCATCGAGCAGCAGCAGGGGTGGCGTGCCGAGCAGGGCGCCCATCAGCGAGAGTTTCATCCGGGTGCCGAGGGAATAGGCGCTGATATTGGTGCGCAGCCAGGGGCCGAATTGCAGGGTCGTGATCAGATCGTCGCGCGGCCAGGCGTGGGGATGGCAGCCGCGGATCGAGCCGATCAGTTCGAGATATTGCTGGCCGGTGAGGTCGGGCGGGAGATCGGCCGGGTCGACGGCGTAGCCGAACTGGCGTTTGGCGTGCTCCGGGGCGGTTGCGAGATCGATGCCGGCGATCCGGATGGTGCCTGCCAGGATGGGGATCTGGCCGCTGATCGCGCGCAGCAGGGTGGATTTGCCCGAACCGTTGGCGCCGAGGATCGCGGTGAAGCTGCCGGGGTGAACGGTGAGATCGATGCCGGTGATGATTTCGGTGCGGCCATAGCCGGCGGCAACGCCGGCGACGGCGAGCAACGGTGGGTTAGCGTCCGGCACGGAACGCGGCGCGGGCGCGCAACATCAGGATGATCAGCAGGGCGTACAGGATGAGGAAGGCCAGGTTTTGCAGGGCGGCGTATTGGTCGGCCGCGAGCATCAGGGCGGTGAGGTAGAAGCCGAGCGCCAGACCGGCTGAGCCGGGGATCGAGAGGGCGGCCAAGACGTAGCCGAGACCGAACAGCAGGGCGGCGGCACCGGCGCCGGCGAGCGGGCGCGGGCGGATCAGGTCGAGCGAGAGGTCGGCGATCGCGAAGAGGGCGAACCAGGCGGCGGCGAGGCTTGCCGGCAGGCGGAACATGGCGGTTGCGGCGCGGTGATAGGGGATCGGGCTCGTGCGCAGGACCGGCGAGAGGAGCGGTGTGCAGCTGGTTGCGCCGATCAGCATGAGCAGCGGGCCGAGGGTCGCGATTATCGGTGCGAGCATGACGGGGTGGGCACCGTGGGCGGCTGCTTCGGCGATCGAGAGGCTGGCGGCCAGTGAGCCGGCGCTGAGCACGGCGATCCGCCGGCGGCGTGATGCGAGGGTCCACCAGCCGGCCCAGCGCGGGGCGGCGTGGTCGAGCGGGGCGAGCCAGATGGTGGCTTGCGGGGCTGGTTGCCTGGCGGATCTGGGGCGGGATTGGGTGACGGCATTCAGCGCGCAGCCGGCGATGAAGCCGGCGCTGAAGAGGGCGGTGGCGAGGGGTAGGCATCGTTCGGGGATCCCGGCGGCGGGCGCGCCGAGGCGGAGGGCGAGGGCGATGAGGGCTGTGCCGGTGGCAAGGCGCGAGAGGAGCGAGAGCAGGATGGCGTCGCGTCTGGCGTGGTCGGGCCAGGGTTGGATGGCGAGGAACGATGTGGTCAGGGCGGCGCGGTCCTGGGCGGTTGCGATGGACCCGGCGACCAGACCGAGGGCGAGGCAGGCGAGGTTGGTGATGGCGGCTCGCTGGGATGGTTCGGTACTTGTGCCGGCGAGTTGGTGGATCAGCGATTGCAGCCAGAGGGTGGCGTAGATCAGCAGGATGATCGCGGCGACGCCGATCGGCAGCAGGCGCCAGCCGCGCTGCGCGAGGGCGCGGAGGCGGTTGGCGCGGGCGTGGTAGCGCCAGCGGATGAGTGTCAGCCGTGACATGGTGTGCGGGTTTGGCAATGAGATATTTTAGATTGGTTAACCATCTGTTCAGAAGTTTGTGTTGAACTGCTTTACCACGCAATAGGCAGAAGGAGCAGCGCAAAAGGCGATTCCCCCTTAGGAGTCTTGCCATGATCAATCCGGTAACCGCGATCCATGAAATTATGCAGAGTGGGCAGGGTGCGGGCGGTGCCCCGGTGCATAATTCTGCTGCGATGGTGGGTGGGGCTTCGTCGACCCTGGTTCAGGCGGATGTGGTGTTGTTGTCGCAACAGGCGCTGGATGGGCTGTTGAAAGATGGCCTGACGCAGGCTTCGAACGCTGGCGCGATTGATGCGGGGGCTTCGGGTGCTGGGGCTGGAGCTGGGACCGGGGTTGGGGCTGGGGCTGGGGCTGGGGCTGGGGCTGGGGTGGAGCCGCCGGTGCCGAGTTCGCTGGTCAATCAGATCGAGGCGGCGGCGCAGAGTGTCGCGGCCAATCCGGATTTCTTCAGTTATCTGGTGAATGCTTTGGGCGGTTCGCAATATGTCGCTGCGTTGATGGGGTTGCAGCAGGGTGGGGCGCCGGTTGAGCCGGTCCCGTCGCCGGTTCCGCCGGTGGGTGGCGTGCCGTCGCGGAATGATCTGTCGAAATTATAGGTTGGTCCAGAAGCACAATGGGGAATTTCCGAACTCATACCAGTCGATTTGGTCGCTGATTCGTAGGAGGATTTCCAGGCTGTCTGCTTTGTTGGTCTCCATCGTGTGCCCGATCTGATGCGGGACGTCGGCATGGTTCAGCCGGTCGCGATCGCCAATTTGATAAATTGTGCGGCGGATTTGCAGCCGCTGCTGGCGATGGCGATGGCGATGATATGCGACTGCCATGATCAGATTCACGTCTTCGGGGCAATCTCGGCCGGCTGCGGCGTTGGTGTGGCGATCATTATGCCGGGTATGAGCACCGAGGCGGTGAATGAACATCGGGCCGAAATCAGTACTCAGGTTGCTGCCGGTGCGGACGGCCTGCTGGTGTGCGACGGGGTTGGGTCGCGCCAGACAGATGAGCGGCGGAGCGTTGCCGAGACTTTCATGCTCCTGACGCTGCCACCTCATGCGGCCAGGCTGAACCCGGTAGAGACCGTTTGGGACGATCTGCGGGGCAACAAATAAGGTGGCCTTGTCTGGGATTGCCAAGCTTCCGTGCTTGAAGTTTGCGAACAGGCTGGGCTGGTCCTCGTCAACGAGCCAGCCGGTAGCGGCTCAATCGGAATACGGGCCTCGGCGTATGTCAAAGGCTAAGTCAATTTGTAATCCCTGATCTTTCGTGGTTTTTGTTGCATTATCGTAACGAATAAGACGTGCGAAATCATGGACCCTTCCGCCACATTTTTTTGACGTTGAAGGACGGCACGAAGGGCTGGTGCCAGGGTGGCACGGGGGGTGGCGGTGGGCCGAGGATTTCGTGGAGTTGTTCGGGTGTGAAGTCGATGCTGCCGTCGGGGTTGATTTTGTATTGGTCCATGAAGCTGGGCTGGCGCTTGGGTTTGCGGGTGCGTTTGGGCCGGGGCTTGGTCGATTTGGGGCGTTTGATGCTTTGTGGGTAGCGCAGGCCGAGCATGGTGTGGAGCGGGCGGAGGATGCGGCCGAGGCTGGGGTGGGTGGCGAGCAGGGCCTGGAGGATGGGGTCTTCCATGAAGTGCTGGAGTTCGAGGCGGGCGTTGGCACCGGCGACGATGGGGGCGGCTGGGCCGTTGGGGAGCAGGCGGATGAGCCATGCGAAGCCGCGCGGGAGGGTTAGGGCGGGTTTGGGTTTGGTGGTGGGTTTGCGGTCGGCGGGTTTGCGCGTGCGCGGGGATTGCGGGGGTTTGGCGGCGATTTTGGCGAAGCGGGCGATCTGGCGGCTGAGGTAGTTCCAGATCAGGACGAGGAGCGGGCCATGGATTTTGAGGCGGTAGCCGTTGTCGGCCACGGAGCGTTGCAGGGCGCGGAAGATCACCGCGAAGCGCTCGGACGGGTCGGCGGGCATGAAAGGCGCGTTCGAGATCATGACCGCACATAAACCACGATGGGCGGGGGGTGAGAAAGGAATTTGTTAGGGGGGCGCGTTAGAATTTTTTTTGTTTGTGGGGTCTGGCGGGGCTGAATTGGTGGGGTGCGGCCGATCGCACCATTCTATGCGGGCTTATACGGTCGTGAAATCTGTGAATTGAGCTTCTGGCAAACGCCGCCAGCCCGGTTTTGCGAGCAGGTAGCCCTGGATGAACTGAACGCCTAGTCCTCGCAAGGTCTGGTACTCCGCCAACGTCTCGATCCCTTCCGCCACCATCAGAATACCGAGATCATCGCATAATCCGACGCAATGACGCACAAGACTCTGGCGAACTTTATCGCGATCGATGTCGCGGATCAGGACCATGTCGAGCTTGATGATGTCAGGACGGAATTGCGCCAGAAGATTGAGGTTGGAATGGCCGGCGCCGAAATCGTCGATCGCGGTGCGGAAACCCATGGCGCGATAGGCGGTAACGATGCGGGCTAGATGGGCGGGGTCGGTTACCGCTTCGCCTTCGGTGATCTCGAAGATCAGCCGGTCGGTCGGGAAGCCGACGCGCGCCGCGGTTTCCAGGGTTTTGCGGATGCAGGCCTTGGGTTCGTACACCGCATTCGGCATGAAATTGATGGAGAGGGCTGCGGATGTACCCACAAGTCCGAGAGCGGTTGCCTGTTCGATCGCGGTTATGCGGCAGGCCTGGTCGAAACCGTAGAGCAAGGTTTCGGTGACGGCGGCGATGACCGAACCGGCGGTTTCGCCGTTCGGGCCGCGCACCAGGGCTTCATAGGCGAACACCTCCTGCCGGGCGATGTCCACAATCGGTTGGAACGCCATGGTCAGGGGAAAGTCGTACGCGCCGCGGCGACAGTGGCCGCATTCGGCCTCCGGTCTCGTCCGCGTATCATCCGTTTCCATGTTGCAACTTCCGTCTAACATCATTTTGCCAGGATTATCACTGTGTTTCCTAACAGATAGAAAACAAAATCCAGAGACCTACTCACAATATGGCGATGAAGGCTGTCATCGGCGGCATGGCGTGGCCCATCCCGCGACGAAAGCGCCAATCGGCGATAGAGCAACGCCGATTGCGGCAGTTGGACGCTCTGCCGGCGGGTACCAGCAAAGGGACCCGGATCGGGCGGTTCGCGGCGTGTTATGATCGCTTGTTCCGGGCGAGCGCGACTGCGCGGTGGGTGCGGATGTTTGGCCGTGCCAGCGTGCGCGGGCATCTTTTGGTATTCGGGGCGCGTTGGGGATCATGGGGGGTAAACATGGCAGGTGGCGGGAAAGGAATTTGTTAGGGTTTGTGTTAGAGTTTTGGTGGTGGGGTTGGTTGTTCATGTCAGGCTGGTGCCCCCTATTGTATAGCTGAGGCTGGCGCTGCTGACGCCGAGGAGGGTGATGCGGGTGCCGTCGTTGAGTGTGACCAGCGCGCCGGACGCGCCGTTGTAGCTTGTGTCGGTGACGGATTGGATCACTGCGTTGTTGACGGTGTTGATCGTCCCGTTGATCTGGCCGAAATTGGTCACGACCGCGCTGCCCCCGCCGATCGATGATCCCATGAAGAAGACGTTGCTCGATCCGGCCACGGTTGAGCCGGTCAGGGTTGAGGTTCCGGCGCTGCCGAAGAAATACTGGGTGCCGGTGCCGTGCGAGATCATCACGTCGCCGCCGGCTCCGGGGTTGCAGTCGAACAGGTTGGTGCCGGTGCCGGGATTGGCGATCAGGGTTTCGTTGCCGATGCCGGCGAAGAGGTAGTTGGTCTGTGCGGAATTGACCACGACGAGCGAATTGCTGCCGCCGCCGACCGCGTATAGCGCGCCCGAACCGCCGATGATCGAATTGTTGCCCGCCGTGCCGCCGCGCACGGTGCCGCCGCCGGCCCCGCCTTGCATGGTCATCGAGCCGCTGAGGTCGTTGATGACCGCCGGGGTTGATCCGATGTTGATGAAGTCCAGCGATCCCGCGTAGCCGGATTGGTTGTAGCCGAATACGCTGCCCGATCCGGTTGCGAGGATCGTGTCCGATCCGGCCTGATCGGCCAGGACCGCGTTGCTGCTGCCGGTGATGGTGACAATGTTGCCGCCGCTCATGGTCATTTGATAGTCGGTGGCGGTGGCGCCGAGGACGCTGCTGACGCCGGTGCCGAGCGAGCCGAAGATGGTTGCGTAGGATGCCGGGGGCGTTACCGGGGGCGTTACGGGCGGGGGCGTCGGGGTGGAGGCGGCGCCTGCCACGGCAAACCCGATTGCCTGCATGATGGATTTGTCCGCCGAGGAGAAAATGGTGTTGTTGTTGCTCGATACGTAGTTGAGCATGTCGGTGGCGGTGCCAGGCGGGGTATAGGTGGGTGATAGCCAATCGGCCCCGCCCGGACTGCGGAAGGTTTGCAGGTGCGTGGCACCGTTGTCGGTCGAGAAATACGGGTTCTGGCTGCTATAGCTGCCGTGGCCGAGGTTGGCACCGGAGACTTCCAGCGTGCCGGGCGAGGTGAACCGGAACAGATTGAGCGGGCCGAATTCATACTGCCCGTTCGGCATCGTCGCGGCGTTGTTGGAGATCCGGCCCATGACGTGGGTGATTTCGTGCACCGCGACTCCCATGTTGAAGTCGGACACGAAGCTCGGGTTGATCAGGATGACACCGTCGAGCGCGTAGGATTGCGGCAGTGGGATGCCCAGGGCTTTGTCCTCTGCCTGGCTCATGTAGATTTCGTTGTAGGCGCCCTGTGGCAGGGTGGCGGGCAGGGACACGCCGGGGTCGTTCGCGCTCAGCAATTGCTCGGCGCGGCTGAGGGAGACGCCGAATTCGGGTGAAGGTTGCCCTTCCGCCAGGATGGTAGCTGGTGCACCGGCCAGGATGTTGACGCCGATCGTCAGGTTGATCGGGTTGGTGATCTCGGTGTGGAGGAAGCTGGCGGCCGATTCGAGCGCGCTCATCACCGGGGCGCTGATCGTACTGCCGTTGTAACCGACGAAGCTGATGTTGAGGCCGGCTGTATTGCTGGTTGACTGGCTCATGCGGTCTCTTCTTATTGGAAAATTAGTGGTTTGTTAAAAATTTTTTGGTCGTTGAGGGGTGGGTTGCGCTATCCTCATCTTTTTGACCGAAGAATGGACTGTTTATATCATTTGTAATTGCGTGATCTAGATTGATTAAGCGGTGAGACCAATTATTTTTAAATTGTGAAAATAATATTAATAACTATGATTGTGCGACCGTAATTATTTAGTAGGGATTATATTTTTTGTGTGCAGCATATTCTATTCATTAATAGAGTTTTGAATTAGCTCCGAAGTATCGGTGGGTTTGGTAGCGACATTAGGCCGTGCGCGATGTTGCCCCCAGGCTTGGTCCGCGGACTCTGCGCTTTGCCCGGTGTTCGTTCTTTGCCAGTCAGGTCGCTGGGAGAGCGAAGCCGGCTGTGGTGGTGGTGGAGTTTGGCGGGGGTGGAATGATGGGGTGCGGGAGGGCAGCCCATTCTACGCGGGTGGTTGTGGGGTTTGGCCCGGGGCTGAATGATGGGGGGCGGCAGGGCACCCCATCGCGTGCTGTTTTCGGCATCGCCCTGCCCACAGAAATGGTCTGTTCGAATTTGTAATTATCGTGTATGGTAAGGGAAATTTTTTTTGATCACCAAAAGGTTTTCACCTGCTAAACCTATAGTTGTAACCGTCGTCAAAGGATTCGTCATCGATGTACAAAGCTATCCTGCTCGCCGCTCTTTTGATCGTTTCGGCAACTTCGAGTGCCAGGGCTGGCCTGTATGACATCATCTTTAATGCCCCGGTCTACAGCAGCGATCCCAATTTTTCAGCGAGCGGTTCATTCGACTACGTGCCCGGGACCGGTTTCAGCAATTTCAATGTTATTTGGGACGGCAGCAGCTACAATTTGACCTCCTCGGCAAACAGCGCGGCAAACCGGCAACTCGACGCGTGCCAGAATTCGCTCACTGGTGCCGCTTACACATTCAGTGTTCTGACAGCCTGCAATACCGCGACGTTCACTAATTTCTACAATACCCCCGATATCGGATTCTTTTTTCAGTATTTGTCCACTGGGAGTTTTTTGTACAGCTCAGTCTACCTCGGGGGCCCCTCGCATGCTCGCAGCTCAAACTTTAACTATGCCGCAGGCCTCTATGTCTATCGTCCTGATATTTCTTTTCCTGGCGGTTATTCCGCCCGAGCTGGCTTCAACGTCATAAAAGTACCCGAGCCGTCATCCATCGTCCTGCTTGGTAGCGCCATCATCGCCCTGTTGGGACTCCAGGCGATGCGCAGACATCAACGGAAGGCTTAGGACGATACGCAGGCGATCCCTGAACGTAGGGATTGCCGTGCTGGCCAGACCGGCACAGTTCTCGACAGTCCACATCGCATGTGCTGCGGCTTGAGGCTGGCGGCATTGAACTATAAATGAGTCCAGAGATTTGACATTTTCTTCGACGGATCGTTGGAATTTTGGTGGTGGGGTTTGGCGGGGGTGGGATGATGGGGGGCGGCAGGGTACCCCATCCTACGCGGGTGGTTTTTGGTGTTGGTGGGCGTAGGGGGTTTTGGTTTCCTGTTGGTCGATTGTTGTGCTAGGTGACTGGTTATGTCTAGTGCGACCCAGTTCCCGGCTCGGATGAGTGTGGCGGATTTCTTGGACTGGTGTCCTGAGGACGGCCAGGTCTGGCAGCTTGTCGATGGTGAGCCGGTGGCGATGGCGCCGGCGAGCACGACGCATGCTCGGATTCAGGCGGAGATTGCGCGGTTGATCGGCAATCATCTGCTGGAGCGGGGCAGTGCTTGCGATGTGCTGATGGCGCCCGGAGTTACTCCGCATTTGGAGCGTGCGCATAATGTGCGGGTTCCAGATATCGGGGTGAGTTGTTCGCCGGGTGGAGATGACGGGTCGTTGTTGACTGCGCCCGTGTTGCTGATCGAGATATTATCGCCAAGCAATCATCGGGAGACCTGGGCGAATGTCTGGGCTTATGCGTCGATATCGAGTGTGCGGGAGATATTGGTCGTCTCTTCGGTGTCGGTTGGTGCGGAGGTTTTGCGGCGGCGGCCGGATGGCAGTTGGCCGGAGCAGGCGGAGGTTGTTTCCAGTGGCGAACTGCACCTGGAGAGCATCGATTACGTGACGCCTTTGATGGCGTTTTACCGTACGACGCGCCTCAACACGCCTCGCTAAGGCGCGCCCGATTTCGTTTAGGTATGCAGCCCGGGCGCCGATCAGCCCAAGGACGAAAAGTTTTTTGCTTCTTTTTTACAAAAAAGAAGTGCTTGCCTCCCCTTCCCTTCATGCCCGCCGGCGTTTGCGTTTTTCCTGGGCGGGTGGGGCGAGAAGTGGGGCGAGGAAGCGGGCGGTGTGGGAGCGGGGGATGGTTGCTACGTCTTCCGGGGTGCCGGCGGCGACGATTTCACCGCCGCCGTCGCCGCCTTCGGGGCCGAGGTCGATCACCCAGTCGGCGGTTTTGATGACTTCGAGGTTGTGTTCGATGACGATGACAGTGTTGCCGGTATCGACCAGGGCGTGGAGAACTTCGAGGAGTTTGCGGACGTCTTCGAAGTGCAGGCCGGTGGTGGGTTCATCGAGGATGTAGAGGGTGCGGCCGGTGGCGCGGCGGGCGAGTTCCTTGGCGAGTTTGATGCGCTGGGCTTCACCGCCGGAGAGGGTGGTGGCGGACTGGCCGAGTTTGACGTAGCCGAGGCCGACTTTCATCAGGAGTTCGAGGCGGTCGCGGATGCGGGGTTGGGCGGCGAAATAGGCCATGGCTTCTTCGACGTTGAGGTCGAGCACGTCGGCGATCGAGAGGTCGCGGAATTTGATTTCGAGGGTTTCGCGGTTGTAGCGCTTGCCTTTGCAGGTGTCGCATTTGACGAACACGTCCGGCAGGAAGTGCATTTCGATTTTCAGTACGCCGTCGCCCTGGCAAGCTTCACACCGCCCTCCCTTCACATTGAAACTGAAGCGGCCGGATTTGTAGCCGCGGGCGCGGGCTTCGGGGAGTTCGGCGAACCAGTCGCGGATCGGGGCGAACAGATCGGTGTAGGTGGCGGGGTTGGAGCGGGGGGTGCGGCCGATCGGGGATTGGTCGATTTCGATGATTTTATCGAGCTGGTCGAGGCCGTCGATGCGGTCGTAGGGGGCCGGCACCTGGCCCGAGCCCATCAGGCGGCGGGAGACGGCTTTGTAGAGCGTGTCGATCACCAGGGTGGATTTGCCGCCGCCGGAGACGCCGGTGATGCAGGTGAAGACGCCGAGGGGGAATTCGCCGGTGACGTTTTTGAGGTTGTTGCCGCGCGCGCCGATCAGGCTGAGCATGCGGGCGGGGTCGATCGGGCGGCGTTGGGCGGGGGTGGCGATGCCGCGGCGGCCGGAGAGGAAATCGCCGGTCAGGGAGCGGGGGTTGGCGGCGATTTCGGCGATTGTGCCTTCGGCGACGAGTTCGCCGCCGTGGATGCCGGCGAGCGGGCCCATGTCGATCACGTGGTCGGCGGTGCGGATGGCGTCTTCATCGTGTTCGACCACCAAGACCGTGTTGCCGAGGTCGCGCAGGCGGCGCAGCGTGCCGAGCAGGCGTTCGTTGTCGCGCTGGTGCAGGCCGATCGAGGGTTCGTCGAGCACGTAGAGCACACCGGTGAGGCCGGAGCCGATCTGGCTGGCGAGGCGGATGCGCTGGCTTTCGCCGCCGGAGAGGGTGGCGGAGCCGCGCGCGAGGGAGAGATAGTCGAGCCCGACATCGACCAGGAATTGCAGGCGTTCGGTGATTTCGCGCAGGATGCGGCGCGCGATTTCCTGGCGCTGCGGGGTGAGGGTTTCGAGGGTGCGGCCGAACCAGTTGCGGGCGTCCTTGATCGCGAGGTCGGAAACGCCAGCGATGGTTTCACCGTCGATTTTCACGGCCAGCGCCTGCGGGCGGAGGCGGGCGCCGTGGCAGGTTTTGCAGGGGCGGTCGGCCTGGTAGCGGGAGAGTTCCTCGCGGACCCAGATGCTGTCGGTCTCGCGCAGGCGGCGTTCGAGGTTGCGGACGACGCCTTCGAAGGATTTGCTGACGCCATAGGCGCGCACGCCGTCCTTGTATTGGAATTCGATTTCGGACTCCCCTGCCCCGTACAGGATCGCGTCGCGGACTTTCTGCGGCAGGTCTTCCCAGGCGGTCGACATTTTGACCTTGAAGAATTTGGCGAGGCTGGTCAGGGTCTGGTCGTAGTAGGGGGACTGGGCGTTCGACCAGGGGGCGATGGCTTGTTGGGCGAGGGATTTGCTCTCGTCCGGCACAATCAGATGGGGGTCGAAGAAGGTTTCGGTGCCGAGGCCGGCGCAGTCCGGGCAGGCGCCGTGGGGGGAGTTGAAGCTGAACAGGCGGGGCTCGATTTCCTCGATGGTGAAGCCGGAGACCGGGCAGGCGAAGCGGGCGGAGAAGACGGTGCGCTCGTTGGTGTCGGCGTTTTCGGCGTAGACGATGCCATCCGACATGCTGAGCGCGGTTTCGAAACTGTCGGCGAGGCGTTGTTCGATGCCGTCCTTGACCACGACGCGGTCGACCACCGCTTCGATCTCGTGCTTGATTTTTTTGTTCAGCGCGGGGACGTCGGCGATTTCGTAGAGTTTGCCGTCGATTTTCACGCGGGTGAAGCCGCGGCGCTGCAATTCGGCGAGCTCCTTGCGGTATTCGCCCTTGCGGTCGCGCACCACGGGGGCGAGCAGGAGCAGGCGGGTGGCTTCGGGCATGGTCATGACGCGATCGACCATCTGGCTGACGGTTTGCGCCTCGATCGGCAGGCCCGTTGCGGGGGAATAGGGCACGCCGACCCTTGCCCAGAGCAGGCGCATGTAGTCGTGGATTTCGGTGACGGTGCCGACGGTGGAGCGGGGGTTTTTCGAGGTGGTTTTCTGTTCGATCGAGATGGCGGGGGAGAGACCCTCGATACTGTCGACATCGGGCTTGCCCATCAATTCGAGGAACTGGCGCGCGTAGGCGGAGAGGCTTTCGACGTAGCGGCGCTGGCCTTCGGCGTAGATCGTGTCGAACGCGAGGGAGGATTTGCCGGAGCCGGACAGGCCGGTGATCACGGTGAGTTTGTCGCGCGGGATGCGGACGTCGACGTTTTTCAGATTATGTTCGCGCGCTCCGCGCACGACGATGAAGCCCGACCCGGTCATGCTTTTGTTTCCGATATGTTCATGCTAGATATGGCGTCAAATCATGGTTGTGGGAAGGGGCTGGATGGCGGGGTTCAGGCGTGACAAGGCGACGTAAGCAAGCGCTTCTTTTTTGGAAAAAAGAAACAAAAAACTTTTATTATCTGGGGTATGGGCGGTTTCGTTGACGTCGTCTCATGAGGATCGAAGTTTTTTTTGCTGCTTTTTTGTTCACAAAAAACCAGACCTTGCTCGATCCTTGACGCGCCTGAGCGCCAGTGACACGGATGACAGACTGAACACGATAGGGGATCGACGATGGCAGGTAGTGTGAACAAGGTGACGCTGGTCGGCAATCTGGGCAAGGACCCGGAGGTGCGATCGACGCAGTCCGGTATGAAAGTCGTCAATCTTGCGCTTGCGACTTCGGAATCGTGGAACGACAAGGCGAGCGGTGAGCGCCAGGAGCGGACCGAGTGGCACCGCGTGGTGATCATGAACGACCGGTTGGCCGAGGTTGCCGAAAAATATCTGAAAAAAGGCTCCAAGGTGTATTTGGAGGGTAAATTGCAGACCCGCAAATGGACCGATCAATCGGGCCAGGAGAAATTCACCACCGAGGTGATGCTGGGGCGTTTCGGTGCGGAGATGGTGCTGCTGGATCGGCCGGCCGGTGGTGCGGGCGGCGGCATGGCGGCGGGCGGTGGCGGCAGTTACGGTGGGGGTGGTGGTGCGGCGCCCGCGCGCAGCCCGGCCGGTGGCGGCAGCGGCTGGGATTCCGGCCGGGGCGGCCATGATCTGGATGATGAAATTCCGTTCTGAGCCACGCGCCTCACCCCGCACGGGGCAGCGATAGTTTCAGCAGGACCGGCAGGGCGAACAGCACCAGCGGGAACTGCACGATGAAGCCGGAAATGATCGCGATGGCGAGCGGCTGCTGCATGCCTGAGCCCTCGCCGATCGCAAAGGCGAGCGGCAGCAGGGTGAGGATGGCGGCGAGCGTGGTCATTGCGATCGGGCGGAGGCGGTTGCGGCTGGCGATGATCAGGGATTCGCGCGGGTCGTTGTGTTCGGCGAGCGATTGGTATTCCGAGACGTAGAAGATCGCCATTTCGGTGGCGAGGCCGACGATCATGGTCATGCCCATCAGGGCGGTGATGTTGAGCTGCACGCCGGAGATGAACAGGCCGATGAACACGGCGAGGCTGGCGAGCAGGGCGGTGAACAATATGGCGCCGGCGATGATGAAGCTGCGGTAGAGAAACAGCAGCAGGATGAATTCGGCGGCGATGGCGGCGATGAACACTTTGGCGAGGCCGGCGAAGGCGATCTGCTGCTGTTTGTAGAGGCCGCCGAGGGTGTAGTGCATGCCGCTCGGGAGCAGGCCGGGTTTGGCGAGGGTTTTGCGGACGTCGGTGATGACGCCGCCGATGCCGCGGCCGCTGATCCGCCCGGTGATCGCGACGATCTGTTGGAGGTTTTCGCGGTCGATTTCGGGCTGGCCGGAGACCACTTTGAAGGTCGCGAAATCACCCATCGGCACCAGGGCGCCGCTTGCGGTGGCGACCGGGATGCGGGCGAGCGCGCCCATGTCCTGCTTGGCGGCGGCCGGCAGGGTGAGCCTGACATCGGTGAAGCGATACTGGCCCGGCAGGGCGGTGACGATGCTGCCGGTGAGTGCGGTTTGCAGGGTCTGGCGGACTTGATCGGGGTCGAGCCCGAGCATGGCGGCGCGGGCGTCATCGACGTGGATGTCCACCGCGTCGCCCGCGAGGGTGACACCGTCGAACACCGAGACGACGCCTTTGATGTTGCCGATCGCGGCGCCGACCTTGTGGGCGGTGGCGACCAGTTGCGCGGGGTCGCCGTGCAGTTTGATTTCGATCGGTTGCGGCACGCCGGTGAGGTCGCCCAGCAGGTCGCTCAGCATTTGCGAGACGTCGAAATCGACGCCGGGGACCTTGGCTTCGATTTTGGCGCGGATGCGGTCCATCACCGGCCAGATCAGTGGACGGTCGGCGAGCGGTTTGAGTTCGACGAAGATATCGCCCTGGTAGGGCTCGTTGAGGTCGCCGCCGAGACCGGCGCCGGTGCGGCGGGAGAAGGTGGCGACGGCGGGGTCGGCGCGGAGGATGGCTTCGATTTCGTCGACTTCGTGGACCGATTCGGCGAGCGAGGTGCCTGGCAGCGTCTGGTAGTTCAGCACGAAACCGCCTTCGTCGAGATGCGGCAGGAAGCCGGTGGGCACGCTGCGGTAGGCGAGCAGGCCGGCGATGATCAGGGGGACGATGCCGATCGCGAGCAAAGCGGGCCGCGCGATGAGGCGTGGCAGGAGCTTGCCGTGCCAGCGTTCCATCCAGCCTTCGCGGCCGGCGGCGCTGCGGCGTTCGGCGGGGTCCTGCCATTTGTCGAAATTGATCAGCGCGCGGGCGAGCACGGGCACCGCGAAGGCCGAGAGCAGCCAGGAGGCGACGAGGGTGGCGGCCAGGGTGATCGAGAGCGCCTTGAAGAAGGCGCCGGTGACGCCGGAGAGGAAGGCGAGCGGGGCGAAGACGATGAGGGTGGCGAGCGATGAGCCGGTGAGCGGCTGGAGGAACTCGGCGGCGGCGGCGAGTACGGCGCCCTTGGCGGCGGTGCCGGCAGTGTGGCCGGCGCGGCGGGCGATGTGTTCGATCATGACGATGGCATCGTCGATCACCAGGCCGACCGAGGCGGCGAGGCCGCCGAGCGTCATGATGTTGAAGCTGAGGCCGAGCAGCGATAGCAGCAGGATGGCCGAGGCCATCGAGGCCGGCACCACCAGCAGGGCGACCAACGTGACCCGCCAACTGCGCAGGAAGCCGATCAGCACGAGGCCGGCGAGGACGATGCCGATCAGGATGGCGTCGCGCACCGAACTGGCGGCGGCGGTGACCAGGCCGCTCTGGTCGTACCATTTCACCAGGGTGACGCCGCGCGGCAGGTCGGCCTGGTAGGCCGTGAGCGCGCGGCGCACGGCTTTGTCGACCGCGACGGCGTTGCCGTTCGGCTGCTGGAACACTTGCAGGGTAACGGCGGGGACGCCGTTTTCGGCGACGCGGTAATAGACCGGCACGGTGCCCATGCGGACCGTGGCGAGCTGGTCGAGCCGGACCACGCCATCCGGGCCGGCGCGGACCACGATGTTGCGGACGTTGCGCACGGTGTGCAGCGTGTTGTCCTGCACCAGCAGATAGAGCCGGTCGTAATCGGTCATGCGGCCGACCGCGGCGAGGACGTTGGATTTGCTGACCGCCTGTTCGACCTGGGCGAGGGTGATGTGCATCGCGGCGAGGCGCTGGGGCTGGACCAGGATATGCACTTCCGGCGTGGCACCGCCCTGCACGCTGACCTTGGCGACGCCTTCGATGCGGGTGAGGGCTGGGACGATGTGGTATTCCGCGATGGTGCGCAGCCTGGTTGCCGAGATGCTGTGCGACATCATGGCGTAGGCGATGATCGGAAAGACGGTGGGGTCCATCCGCCGGACGATGTATTTGGTGCCGGGCGGGTAGTCCGCCAGCATCTGGGCGATCGCGGCATCGACCTCGAGCGTCGCCTGGCCCATGTTCTGGCCCCAGTTGAAATCGACGTAGATCTGCGCCGAACCGCGCGAGGTGGATGAGCGGACCGAGGCGACGCCGGGGATGGCGCGCAGGGCCTGTTCGGTCGGTTTGGTGACCTGCAACACCATTTGCTGGGCGGGGCGGGCACCGGCATCGATGTTGATGCGCACGCGCGGGAACGAGGTGCGCGGGAACAGGCCGACCGGCAGGCCGATGGCGGCGACGGTGCCGGCCAGCGCGAGGGTGGCCATCAGGAACAGGATCGCGCGCTGCTGGCGGGCGAGGAAGCGGGCGAGACCCATCAATGCGTCACCCGCACGGCGATGCCGGGTTTGAGCTGGTAATTGCCGCTCACCACGATCGGCAGGGCAGGATCGATTTTTCCGGTGACGACGGCGCTGCTGCCGGTGCGGGCGATGATCTGGACGGTGACCGGGTGGGCGTGACCGGCGGCGATCTGCCAGATCTGGAAGCGTTTGCCGTCCGGCAGGGCGGCGTCACGCGGCACGATCACGCCGCGCGCGGTGCCGATGTCGATTTCGGCGGTGACGGATTCACCGACCAGATAGCCGGTGGCGGGCATCGAGATCGTGGCATCGACCAGGCCGCTGGCGGGGTTGACCATGGCACCGATCGCCATGACGCGGCCGCGCAGCGCCCGGCCGGCGGGGGTGGCGAAGGGGGTGATGGCGACGTGATCGCCGGGGTGGACCTGATGCGCCTGGCTGGGATCGAGCCCGACGGTTGCGACCAGCGCGTGGGCACGCAGCAGGGTGATCAGCGGTGCGCCGGGTTGCAGCGCGGCGCCGGGGGCGGCGGCGACGGCGGCGATCACGCCATCGTAGGGGGCGGTGAGCGTCGCGGTCGGGTGTGAGGCACCATCGAGCCGCAGGGCGTTGCGGGCGGTGATCGCGTTGGTTTCGGCCTGTTGGGCCTGGGCGAGCTGGATGTTGGTGGCGAGATGGGCGGCGACCAGGGCGCGGGTGTGCGCGAGGGTTTGGGCCGCAGCGCGCACCGCTGCTTCGGCCTGGGCGTAGGCGGCCTGTGCGGCGGGGGCGGTGCCGATCACCGCCAAAGCCTCGCCCTGATGCACCGCCTGGCCCGGCACGACATCGACCCTGGTGACGATGCCGGCATAGGCGAGGGTGAGCGTGTCGGTGGCACCCGGGCCGGCGCCGATGGTGCCGTAGACGGTGACGCTGCGGGGGATGGCGCCGGATTTCACCGCGATTGTGGTGACCAGGACGGAGGGCGCGGGCGCGTCGGACGGGGTTGCCGCGCGTGCCGCCGGGCAGAGGAGCGACAGGACCATCAGGAGGCGGGCGATCATCGGGCGGTTCCGTTCAGGGCTGCGATGGGGAGTCCGGCACCGAGCATGGTGGCGAGGGCGATGCGGCCGGCGGCGATTTTTTGATCGAGCGCGATCAGTTCGGTGCGGCGGGTTGCCTGCTGGTCGATCAGGTCGGTCTCGGTTCGGGCGTCGATCAGGTCGCTGCGGAAGGCGCGGCTTGCGGCATCGGCGGCGTGATCGGCCTGGGTCAGGCGATCGCTTGCGGCGGCGCGCTGGCGGATGAGCAGGGTGAGCGCGCGCTGCGCGGCATCGGCACCGCCCTGGGCGGCACCGAGGGCGGCGGTGAAGGCCGCGTTCAATTGCCGGCGGGTGGCGCGCGCGACCGCGACATTGCCGCGATTGCCGTTGAAGATCGGCAGGTTGAGCGAGACGTTGGGACCGACCGTCGCGACGCGGCTGGTATCGGACCCGCCGTTGACGGTGAGCGACATCAGCGGGAACTGGGCGAGGATGGCGGCGCGCAGATCGGCATCGGCGGCGCGATAGCCGTAGCGCAGCGCGATCAGGTCGGGGCGGCGTTGCGCGAGGCTCGCGATCAGGCCGGCGGCACCGCCCGGTGGCAGGGGTGGGATGACCGGGCGGGCGAGGATGATCGGCGCCGCAGGGGTGAGGCCGAGCAGGGCAGCGAGGGATGCCTGATCGGTCAATGCCTGCTGGGCCGCGGTATCGCGCGCGGCATCGAGGCTGGCGAGGCTGGCTTCGGCGGGGGCGGCTTGATCGATCGTGAGATTGCCGGCGGCGATTTGCTGGCGCGACACGGCGGTGAGGCTGCGCAGGGCGCGCCGGGCGTGATCGAGCGCGGCGAGGCTGCTGCGGTCCGCCCAGAGGGCGACCGCCAGCGTTTCGGCCTGGGCGGCGACCTGATATTCCTGCCACATCACGTTGGCGGCCGCTTCGGCCGATCGCGCCCGGGCGGCGCGGAGGCGCGCGCCCCTTGTGATCAGTGCGGCGACGTCCTCGGTGATCGATGCCGCGATCGAGGGGGCGACGGCCGGGCCGGCGAGCAGGGCGCCGAAGCCGCCCTGGAGGTTCGGGTCGGGCAGCAGGCCGGCGGCGAATGCCTGCGCCTGGGCGATGCCTGCCTGGGCGCGGGCGGCCGCGAGGGTGGGGTCGTTCAGGACGGCGAGGGCGGCGAGCGCCTGGGGTGACAGCGGGGCGGTGGGATCGATCTGGTGGCCATTCAGCAATTGATGATCGAGCGATGCCGGCGACGCGTGCAGCGGTGGGGTGAGGCTGAGCGGCCGGGTGCGATAGGTCGCGCAGCTGGCGAGCAGCAGGGCGGCGAGCAGTGGGGCGGCGCGCAATGGGGCGGCGCGCAATGGGGCGGTGCGCCGCAGGGCGGCGTGCGCGATTGTGGCGATCGGGCGGGCAAGGCGGCTGGGGCGAGTGGTCATCATGCTGGTCAATGTTGCACGGATGCTTTGGCGGAGCACCGCTGCCCGTGGCCTTGCGGCTGGTTTGTCGTTTTGTAATGTCGGGCAAACCGGCTTGACCCGGCGGCGAAACCATCGCTCCTGCTTTGACATGGAGAGCAAGCCAGGGCTGCGCATTCTGCTGATCGAGGACGATGG
The DNA here is from genome assembly GCF_900156265.1 of Acidiphilium rubrum. GTDB lineage: Bacteria > Pseudomonadota > Alphaproteobacteria > Acetobacterales > Acetobacteraceae > Acidiphilium > Acidiphilium rubrum. The sequence goes on along the minus strand of NZ_FTNE01000007.1, from coordinate 128,372 downwards.
CCGCACCGCCGATCTGGTGCGCGCGGGGCTGGCACCTGAAGGTCACGATATCGTGGTGGCGTTGGATGGGCGGACCGGGCTGCTGCGCGCCGGCGGCGAGGCGTGGGATATGATCATCGTCGATCGGATGTTGCCGGGGCTCGATGGGTTGGGGCTGGTGCGGATGCTGCGCGGTGCGGGTATTACCACCCCTGCCCTGTTCCTGACCGCGCTCGGCGGGGTGGATGACCGGGTGGACGGGCTGCGCGCCGGCGGCGATGATTATCTGGTCAAGCCGTTCGCGATCGCTGAATTGAGCGCGCGGATCGCCGCCCTGATGCGCCGGGGTAGCGCGAAGCCGGCGGATACCGTGCTGCGGGTGGCGGATTTGACGCTGGATCGGCTGTCACGCGAGGTCAGCCGGGCGGGGCAGCGGATACCGCTCAAGCCGCGTGAGTTCGCGCTGCTCGATTACATGATGCGCCATGCCGGGCAGGTGGTGACCAGGACGATGCTGCTGGAGGCGGTGTGGGATTTTCATTTCGACCCGCAGACCAGTGTGGTGGAGTCTCATATTTCGCGGCTGCGCGGCAAGATCGACCGGGGTCATGCGGTCGAGCTGGTGCAGACGATCCGCGGCGCGGGCTATCGGCTGGGCGATGCGGCCTAGGCTGTTTCAGACCACCAGCGTGCGGCTCGCGGCGCTGGGGGTGGGCCTGGCTTCGGCGAGTGCGGCGGTGGTGTTCGGGGTGATCTATCTCGGTACGCTGGGGGCGTTGCGCACGACGCTGGATACCGACATCGACAACGAGATCAGTGAAATCATGGTGTTTGGCGCGCGGACGCCGCCGGGTGTGGTCGCGGCGGGGGTGCGCGCGGCGATTGCCGAGCCGCCGACCGGGACGTTTTTCCGGCTCGACGATGCGCAGGGGCGGCTGATCGCGGGGGATCTGACGCTGCCGATGCCGACACCGGGCTGGCATGATCTGGTGGCGCAGCATGGCGCGGCGCTCGCCGGGCATATTCGGGTGCTGCGCGCGCGGGTCGAGCGGATCGGCGGCGGTGGTACGCTGCTGGTGGCGGCGGATGCGACCATGCTGGATGAGTTGGATGAGTTGATCCGGCGCAGCTTTCTGATCGGGTTCGGGATTACGCTGGCGATCGGGCTGGCGGCGGGGATCGGGTTTGGCCGGCGGGCGTTGGCGCGGGTCGAGGCGGTGAGTGCGGCGGGCGAGGAGATCATGGCGGGGGATTTTACCCGGCGCATCCCGCTGTCGGGGTCGGGCGATGAGTTCGATCATCTGGCGCGCGGCATCAATGCGATGCTGGCGCGGATCGAGCAGTTGATGGGCAATATCCGCGCGGTGGGTGACGAGATTGCGCATGATCTGCGCTCGCCGCTGGCAAGGCTGCGGGAATCGCTGGAGTTGATGCTGCGCAGCGGTGATCCGGCGGTGTTGCCCGCGGCGCTCGCCGATGCGATCGCGCAGGTGGATGCCGCGTTGGCGTTATCGGCGGGGATTCTGCGGCTGGCGCAGATCGAGAGCGGGGCGCGCCGGGCGTCGTTCGCGATGTTGGATTTATCGCGGTTGCTTGAGGATATCGCTGAGACGTATGAAACCGTCGCGGAGGATGCGGGGGCGGTGCTGACCGCGCGGATCGCGCCGGGGCTGGCGCTGGCGGGCGATGCCGCGCTGCTCAATCAGTTGTTCGCCAATCTGATCGAAAACGCGATCACCCATGGCGGGCCGGGGACTGCGATCATCGTGACGGCTGGGCGGGATGATGGCGGGATTGCGGTGAGCGTGGCGGATGACGGGCCGGGGATTCCGCCCGAGCGCCATGCCGAGGCGCTGCGGCGGTTCGGGCGGCTGGATGCGAGCCGCTCGCGCGAGGGGCATGGGCTGGGACTGGCGCTGGTGGCCGCCATCGTCGGGTTGCACGACGGCACGATGGTGCTGCGTGCGTCGCGGGATGATGCTGAGCGGCCGGGGCTGAGGGTTGCGATTTCGTTTCCGGTTGCGGGGTGAGGGTTGGGTGGCGCTGATCAGAGCATGGCGGCGAAATCGGTGATGCCGAGGCCAGCGGCGGCTTCGGTGATCTGGGCGAGGGTGAGATTATCGATCGGGATCCCATCACGCGTGCGCTGCGCCGCGTGGCCGCGTTCGGGGTCGCCGGGGAGTTGGATCTGATCGAACCCCGGCGCGCGGCGGGCGGCGGTGAGATGGGCGCGGGTGGCGGCGACGCCTTCGGCGACACGGGCGACGCCGCCGAGGGCATCGAGGTTGATCAGCACGGCGAACATGCTGTTGAGGATGCTGTCCTGCTCGGGTTCGTCCGCGCGCTGGCCGCCGGCGACCGCGCCGGCCATGATTTCGCACATGATGGCGAGGCCGGAGCCTTTGTGCAGGCCGAAGGTTTGCAAGGCGCCCACGTTGTGATCGACCAGGGGAACCGGATCGGTGGTGGGTTGGCCCGCGGCATCGATCAGGCAGCCTTCGGCGACCGGTTCGCCCTTGTTGCGGGCGATGCGGGCCTTGCCGTGGGCGATTGTGGTGGTCGCCATGTCGAGCACCACGGCACCGCCCGGCGCGGGCACCGCGGTGACGAAGGGGTTGGTGCCGAGGCGGGGTTCGCCGCAGCCGAACGGGGCCGAAATCGGGTGATGGTCGGCGACGTTGACATAGGCGATGAAGCCCATGCCGGCGGTGGCGGCCTGTTCGCCATAGGTGCCGATGCGGCCGATATGGGCGCTGTTGCGCAGGCTGAGGGTGACGGCGCCGATCTCGCGCGCGCGGACGATGGCGCGTGCGACCGCTTCATGCGCCATATGCGCGCCGAAGCCGCGTTTGGCATCGAACACCAGGATGGCGCCGGCATCGGTGATGGTGGCGAGGGATTGGTTGGGGATGAGTTTGCCTTCACGCAGCATCCGCACATAGGCGGGCAGCATGCCGACGCCGTGGCTGTCGTGCCCGGCGAGGTTGGCGCGGACCAGGTGATCGGCGATCAGGCGGGTTTCGGCGGGATCGCTGCCCATGGCGGCGACGATGCGTTCGGTCGCGGCGCGCAGGCGGGCGGGGTCGATGCGGCGCATCAGGGATTGCCGATGGCGGAAAAGCGGGTCGGCAGCAGGATCTGGTTGGTGACGTTGGCGACGATCTGGCCGTTCTGCTCGGTTTCGGCGCGCTTGGTGATCCATTCCGGATCGGTCTGGAAGGCGAGCCATTTGGTCTCGCGCTCGGCGAGGGAGTCCCATTCGAGCAGATAGGTCAGGTCGAGATTGGAATCGCCGATCACCGTGGTCCAGAACCCGGTCTGGCGGATGCCGTGCTTGCGCCAGATCGGCAGGGTGATGGTCTCGAACCGGGTGAGCAGGTCCGGCAGGCGGCCCGGCATGCAGCGATAGAGGCGGAGTTCGTGGATCATTTTGGGCGTTTCCGTGGTGGTTGGGGGAGGATGGTCGAGGGGTGAGCGGCAGGGGTAGCGTCAGGTCGGTGAGGCTCTCAGCCGGTCACGCGCCAGATGACATCGCCCACGTCATCGGCCACCAGCAGCGCGCCGTCCGGGCCGGGGGTGACGCCGACCGGGCGGCCGTAGGATTCGCGTTCGTCCGGTGCCAGGAAGCCTGACAGGATATCGCGCGGCGGGCCGGACGGGCGGCCGCCTTCGAAGGGTACGAACACGACCTTGTAGCCGCTCAGCGTGCTGCGGTTCCATGAGCCGTGCTGGCCGATCGCCATGCCGGCGGGAAAGCCGGGCAGCGCACCCGCCTTCATCCAGCACAGGCCGAGCGAGGCGGTGTGGCCGCCGAGCGCGTAGTCGGGGGTGACGGCGGTGGCGACGAGGGCAGTGTCCTGGGGGACGCGGTCGTCGACCGTCTGGCCCCAGTAGCAATAGGGCCAGCCGTAGAAGCCGCCTTCGCGGACCGATGTGAGATAGTCGGGCGGGGTTTCATCGCCCAGACCGTCGCGCTCGTTCACCACAGTCCAGAGTGTTTCGGTGTGCGGTTCCCAGGCCATGCCGACCGGGTTGCGCAGACCGGCGGCGAAGATGCGGGTCTGTTCGGTCTTGAGGTCGAGTTCGTGGATGGCGGCGCGCCCGGCTTCGACCGCCATGCCTTCGTCGGCGATGTTGGTGAGCGAGCCGACGCCGATGTATAATTTGGTGCCATCCGGGCTCGGCAGGAGGCTGCGCGTCCAGTGGCCGCCGCCGTTGAAACTGTTGAGCTTGCGCCCTGGTGCGGTGATGCGCGTGGCACCGGGCACATAGGGGAACGCCACCACGCCATCGGTATTGCCGACGTAGAACGTGTCACCCACCAGCGCCATGCCGAACGGCTGGTTGAGACCTTCGAGGAAGATTTCGCGGATTTCGGCGACGCCATCGCCATCGGCATCGCGCAGCAGGGTGATGCGGTTGGGGCTGATGCCGACCGCGGCGGCGCGCTGCATGGTGCTGAACATGGCGTAGTCGAACGCGCTTGTGATCTTGCCGGCGACGCTGATCGCTTCGGCGACCAGCACATCGCCGTTCGGCAGCACCTGAATCCAGCGCGGATGGCGCAGGCCGGTCGCGAAGGCGTTGACGCGCAGGCCGGGGGCGGCGAGCGGCGTTCGGCCATCCGACCAGCCGCGCGCGGTGGGCATTTTGAGCGTGGGCAGGCGGCCTTGCGGTTTGGCGAGCGGAATCGCCGGCGCGGTGCCCCAGGCGGGTGCGTGGGAACCGTCGCTCGCGCGGCGCACGCGCAAGGTGACCTCACCGACGACGGCGACGAGGCGTGCAAATACAGCAGAAGCGTTCAAAATCTTGCTCTCCGTTGGGGGCGGGACGATCGGGCGGATTCATAGGCCCGCGTTCGTCGTTGGTCGAGCCACCCCCAAGTGGAGAGCGTTGCGCGTTACTGGTTCATGGGGCCGATTGATCGAAGGATTCCAGCGCCTCGGCGGCGTACATCGCGGACGGGCCGGCCCCCATGTAGATGGCGACGCCGAGTGTTTCGGCGATTTCGGCGCGGGTGGCACCGGCGCGCGCGGCATCGCGGGCGTGATAGGCGATGCAGGGCTGGCAGCGGGTGGCGACGCCGATGGCCAGGGCGATGAGTTCCTTGGTCTTGGCATCGAGCGCGGTGCCGCCGTGGGCGGCCTTGGCGATGGCGCCGAAGGCTTTCATGACATCGGGGTTGGCTTCGCGCAGGTCGCGCACGCCGCCGTCCATCGCGGTGATGATTTTTGCCCAGTCTTCGATCATGGCACGTCCTTTTCGGGGGTGGTTGATTGGCGGGCAGGATGCGCGGGGCGGGCTGGGTTGTCGTTGATCGAGATCAAGCGGGTGGCGCGCTGCGTCAGCCGGGCAGCGTGATCAGGGCCTGGGCGCCGGGTCGATCGGGGCGGTTGGATAGATGCAGCGTGCCGCCGTGGGCTTCGATGATTTCGCGGGCGAGGACGAGGCCGATGCCGCTGCCGCCGGGTTTGGTGGTGAAGCCGGGGACGAACAGGTTTTCGGTCTGCGGCAGGCCCCTGCCCTCGTCGATGATCGCGATGCGGATGTGCGGGGCGGCGATTTCGAGCGTGATGTCGACCGCGCCGCCGGCTTCGAGCGCGGCATCGGCGGCGTTGCGGATCAGGTTGATCAGCGCCTGTTCGATCTGCGCGGGATCGAGCATGGTCTCGTTCGTAGGGCCGATGGCGGTGCGGATCGGCACGCGGGTTTCGAGAGCGGCGATGCGGTGCAGCAGCGGGCCGAGTGCGGCGGGTTCGGGCATCGGCGGCGGCAGGCGGGCAAGGTCGGCGTAGCGGCGGATGAAGCCGGCCAGGCTACGGGTGCGGCGCTCGATCAAGGCGAGGCCGTCGCGCATCTGGCGCGGATCGGCCGCGTGGCGTTGCAGGGCTTCGGCGGTCGCCTGGATCGGGCCGAGCGAATTGCCGGTTTCGTGGCTGAGCACGCGGATCAGGCCGCGCCAGACCCGGCGTTCCTCATCGCGCAGGGCACGTGACAGATCGCTCGCGACCAGCACCAGATGATCGCGCCCGCCGCGCCGGAAGCGGACGCGCCGGACGTGCCACGGGCCGGTGCCGCCGGGCAGAGCGGTGTCGAACCGGGTGGGGCCGTTGGGGTCGAGCCATGGCGCGATGCCGAGCGGTTCGGGGTGCAGGCCGGTCAGGAATTCGGCATCAGTGCCGAGCAGGGTGCCCGCGGCGTCGTTGCCGCCGATGATGGTGCCGCGCGGGCCGATCACGATGATCGCGAGATCGACCGCGCCGAGCAGCTTGCCGAGCAGCGCATCGGATTCGATGCCGGCGCGGCGGGTGCCCATCAGGGCATCGGCCAGCGCGTTGACGGCCGCGAAGGCCGCGCCGAGCGCACCGCGCGCCGCGATGGCGCGGAGCGTGTAGTCGCCATCGCGCAGGCCGAGCAGCAGGGCGGCGAGCTGGCGGTAGCCGCGGTCCGCCCGGCGGCGTGCCAGCGCATAGCCGCCGGCGGTGCCAATCATCAGGGCACCGCTGATCAGTGCTGCGACGCCGATCACGTGCGCAGCTGCGACAGGCGCCGGTAGAAGGCGCTGCGCGACAGGCCCAAGCGTCGGGCCGCGCGTTCGGCATCGCCGCCCGCCTCGGCCATGGCGCGCTGGATCAGGTAGCGCTCGGCTTGATCCAGCGTCATGTGTTCGATCGGGGCTGCGGCGACCGGGCCGAGGCGCAGATGCGCGGCCCCGATCAGATCGTGGTCGGCGAGCAATACGGCGCGCTCGACGACGTGGGATAATTCCCGCACGTTGCCCGGCCAGGGGTGGTTCGAGAGCGCGGCCAGGGCATCCGGGGCGAAGCCGGTGACGGTGCGGCCGTGGCGGGTCGCCGAGGCGGCGAGGCAGTCGGCGGCAAGCAGAAAGACATCGTCGCCCCGTGCGCGGAGCGGCGGCAGGGCAATTTCGACGGTGTTGAGGCGGAACAGCAGGTCGCGCCGGAAGCGGCCGGCCTCGATCAACTGGTGCAGATCGGCGTTGGTGGCGGCGATGACGCGGACATCGACCCGGCGGGGTGTCGCCTCGCCGAGCCGGGTGATGATGCCATCTTCGAGCACGGACAGCAGGCGGGCCTGGGTGGCGAGGCTGGCGTTGCCGATTTCATCGAGGAACAGGACGCCGCCGTTGGCGATTTCGAACCGGCCGATCCGGTCGGTTTTCGCATCGGTGAAGGCCCCGCGGGTATGGCCGAACAATTCAGACTCGATCAGGCTTTCCGGCACCGCGCCGAGATCGAGCGTGACGAAGGGTTTGTCGCGGCGATGCGACAGGGCCGCGATGTGGCGCGCGATGAGGCCCTTGCCGGTGCCGCTTTCACCGGTGATCAGCACCGAGACATCGGCCGGGGCGATTTTTTCGACCATGGTGAGGACCGCGCGCATCGCGGCGGAGGTGGCGATGATATCGCCCTGGGCGGTCGGGTGGGTGAGGCTGGCCGCGGTGCTGCGGGCGCGCGCGAGGGCGAGCTGGCTGCGCAGCACGGTGATCAGGCGGGCGTTTTCCCAGGGTTTTTCGAGGAAATCGGCCGCACCGGCGCGGAGCGCGCGCACCGCGAGATCGACCGAGCCCCAGCCGGTCAGCACCACCACCGGCAGGTCGGGGTGGATTGTTTTGACCGAGGCGAGCAGGCGCATGCCATCGTCGCCGGAGGTGGTGTCGGTTGCGAAATTGAGGTCGAGCAGCAGGGCATCGATGCCGCCGGCATCGAGCAGCAGGGCGGCCTCGGCGGGGGACGCGGCGCCTTTGGTGGTGAAACCTTCCGCGCGCAGCACCAGGGCCAGGGCTTCGCGGATATCGGCCTGATCATCGGCGATCAGGATTGTGCCGCCCGATTCAACCATGGTTGGCGATCGGCGGCGGGGCGGCGCGCACGATGAGAAACTGTCGGTTCACGAAGCGTCCAGCATGGATTTGACCGGCGTGTTGGCCGCAAGCGAGGCCGGCTTCCACGCTGCGCCCAGCACGATCGCGCTGACCACGATCACCGCGGTGATGAACACCAAGGGTTCGATCCGCCCGATTTCGAACAGCAAGGGCGACATCGCCCGGATCAACAGATAGCCACCCAATGCACCGCCCCCCAGACCGAACGCGAGTAGCCAGGCCGCATCGCGCAAGGCGAGGCGCAGCAGCCGCGCCGGGCTTGCCCCCAGCATTGCCCGCATGCCGAATTCCGGCAACCGGGCGCGGGCGACGAAGGCGTTTACCGCATAAACGCCCAGCCCCGCCACCACCAGGGCGATGAGCGCGAAACTCACCGCGAGCCATGCCGCCAGGGTGCGGAACGCGGTATCGATGAAGATCAGCCGCCGGTAGGGCAGCACCCGGCTGACCACCGCACCGGGTACCGTGGCTGCGACCGCTGACGTGACCCGTTGTTCGGCGGCCAGAACGCTGCCCCGATAGCGCACCACCAGATGGACTTCCTGCAGGGTCGCGCCGGGAAATATCACCGACGCCACCGGGAAATAGATCGTCCCCGGTATCTGGTGCCAGGGTGCTACCCGCCAGACCACCGGATTGGTCACGCCGACGATGCGATATTTGCCGAGCCCGTATAAATCGACGGTTTTGCCGATCACGCGCTCGGTCCCGAACACGCGTTGTGCCAGACCGGCGCCGACGATCATCACCCTCGCCCCGCTGCGATACTCGGTGGTGGTGATCCGCTGACCTGCCCGCAATGCTATGCCCATGGTGCGAAAATATCCCTGATCCGGCGTCACCATATTCGCATGGAACCGGCGTGCGTGGGGGTCATCGCTGCTCATCAATGAGTAATAATGCTCCTGCGAAAACGGGTAGGCGGCAAAGCCGAAGCCACCGACGGCGGTGATGCCGGGCTGTCTGGCCACGCCCGCCTCGATCGCGGCGAGGGAGCCGGTGTTCGCCGCCGTTTGCGGCAACAGCACCGAGGCGATCAGCCGGTGCGCCGGCTGAAATCCGAGCGGGCGGCTCAGGGCGGCATACAGGCTGCCGCCGAGTGCGAAACTCGCGATCAATAAAGCCAGGGCGAGCATCACCTGCACCACCCCCATCAGCCGCTGCGCGCCCCTGGTGCCGCGGTCCATGGTCGCGGTGCCGCCGCGGCCGATGGTTTGCCCCGACGTCCGCCGCGACAGCTGTACCAGCGGGATCGCAGTGATCACCAGGACCGATATCAAGGTGAGCGCGAGTGCCGCCAGCACCTCGGGCCAGCCGAAGCTGAAGTGGAACGGCGTCACCCCGATCGCAGCCCCTAATGGGGCGATGCCGCCGCGCTCGGCGACGAACCCGATGGCGAGCGCCAGCACGGCGACGGCAATGCCGATCGGCACCTGTTCGAGCAGGAGCAGGCGCATCACGGCGGCGCGCGAGGCGCCGATGACGCGGCGCAAGCGGTATTCCTTGATCCGCCCGCGCTGGCGGACCAAGGCGAGGTTGGCGGCATTGGCAATCGCCAGGGCCAGCAGCAGCAGAGCCATGCCCTGCAGCACGAGCGGCAGAACAGCGAGGCTATCGCCCCCGATCAGCACCGGCCGTAGCAAGCGTGCGTCGAGAATATCCATGCCAGCGAAGGCGGCGGTATTCTGATGCTGATATTCCAGCACGAAGCGTTTCGCCTCGTCGATCTGCCGGTCGAGCGCGGCCAACGTGACCCCCGGCGCCAATCGGGCGACGCCGAACTCGTTGACATTCTGCATGATCGGCCGGGCCATGGGCAGCGCCACGACTTCGAGGACATCCTTGTGAAAGGCAAACGCGTAATCGCGCGGCAGCACACCGACGATCCGCTTCGCGCCCGCGCCCACATCGATCGTGCGGCCGATCACCGAGGCTGCGCCACCGAACGCCGCCTGCCAGAATTTATAGGATATCATCGCCTCCGGCGGGCCGCCCTTCTGGCCTGAGTCGAGGCCCGGCAGCGCGCCCAGAGCCGGCACCAATCCCAACGTGCGGAACCAGGATGGCGTGACCTGCGCGTAGGAGACGCCGCGCGCGACGCCGCCGATCATCGCCGTCGCTTCACCACCCTGCACATAGAGCCCGATATCCTGGATGCCCTTCAAGGATTGCGCGAGCCTGACATAATCGTCCGGCGAGATCAGGGGTTGGGTCAGCCCGGTCCGCGGTCGCATATGGCGGAGCACCACGAGCCGGCCGGGATCGTGATATGGCAGGGGGGCGACATAGACATCGTAGACAAGACCGAACGCCATCGCGTTCGCGCCGATCGCCAGCGCCAGCATCACCACGGTTGCGACGGCGAAGAACGGCCGGCGCACCAGGCCGCGATACGCCGTTGCGGCATCGTGCAGCAGGACCGAGATTATTTCGTTCATCGCTTCACCCTGCATCCAACAATGTCTTGACCGGCAGATTGGCCGCCTGCGACGCGGGCCGCCAGGCGGCCATGATGACCACGATCGCGATCAGCCCCAGCGCCGCCGCGAAAATCCACGGCAGCACCGCGCCGATGTGAAACAGCACCGGCTGCATCATCCGCACCAGGAAGAACCCGCCGATCGCGCCACCGGTCAACCCCGCGGCGAGCACCCATGCGGCATCGACCAGAGCGGTGCGCAGCAGGCGCCCGGCATCCGCCCCCAGCATTGCCCGCAGGCCGAATTCCGGCAGGCGGGCGCGGGCGATGAAGGCATTCACCGCATAGACCCCGAGGGCGGCGAGCAGCAGCGCCAGTGCGGCGAACGCCGCGACGAGCCGCGCGATCAGGGTGCGAAACGCGGTGCTGGCGAAAATCACCTGGGAGTATGGCTCGATGCTGGTGACCACCGCGCCCGGGGCGGCGACACCGATGGCATGATCGATCGCGCTGATCGCGGCGCGCGGGCCGCCGCGGGCATCGGCGATGATGGTCGCGCCGCGAAATGGAAACGGCGCCTTCAACGTCGCGAGACAGGCGGCGGGGAAAAACATCGTGCCGCTGATACCGTCCTTGCCCGAGGGCTGCCACAACAGGCGTGGTGTCACCCCGATGATCGGGTAGAGGTCGCCGGCCAGGTTGAGCTGCTTGCCGATCGCGCCCTTGGCAAAACTCGCTTGTGCGAGGTCTTGGCTGACGATGAGGTCCCGGTGGCAACTGGCCGCCTTGGCCGCAAGGCCGAAACCGTGCCCTGCGGCGATATCGATCCCGAGCGCACGGAAATAATGTCCCACGATCGGCACGAAATAGACCCCCTCGGCCTGAGCGCGCGGCCGATCGGGAAATACGCCGACCTCGATCAGGGTTTTGGTCAGCGGGTAGGACCATTCGAGGCTGCCACCCGAAGCCGCGATGCCCGGCAGATGCGAGACCGCATCGACAACGCGGCCCAGCACCGTGAGATTGGCGAGCGCCGGCGGCATCAGGACCGAAGCGACCACCCGCCCTTTGGTTTGAAATCCCCGCTGCTGGGTCAGGATCTGATGCAGGCTGATCGACAATGCGGCGCTGCCGATCAACAGGATCGCCGCCAGCCCGACCTGTAGCGCGCCGAGCGCGTTCTGGGTTCGCCTTGCGCCCGGCGACAAGGTTGCCCGGGTGCCGTGATCGGCCCGGTCGCCCAGGGTTTGCCGCCAGATTTGCACAGATGGTCCTGATGCGACCAGCAGGAGCGACACCAGTGTCAGCGCCAGACCGAACGCCTGTGCGGGCGCGCCGGTCGCGATGCCGAACGGGCTGGCGTGGAAAATCGGCTGAAACTCCTGCAAATCCTGCAAGGCCACCCAGCCGATCAACGCGCCGCCCGCGCCGACCGCGAGGACAATCGGCACTTGTTCGAGCAGGAACAGCCGGAGCAGCGATCCGCGCCGCGCGCCCAGAATTCGCCTGATTGCATAGTCCTGCAAGCGCGCCCGGTTGCGCACCAGCGCCAGATTGCCGGCGTTGGCAATGGCCAGCACGAGCAGCAGCACGGCCATGGCCTGCACCAGGGAGGGCAATGCGCCGAACGGCGTCATCCCGAGCAGCGCCGGGCGGATCGGCCGGGCGATCAGGCGTTCGCGATTATGCTGTTCGCGCGCCGACGCCGCGGGGTTGTTGACTGCCTCGATGCGCTGCAGCGCCCGGGTCAGTTGCACATCGAGCTGGGCGGCGCTGGCACCTTGTGCCAGACGCACCGGCATGAACTTGTTGCCGTTCGACGCGGGAATCCCGGTCCGTGGCGGGACATACGCGGCCCAGAGATCGGTCGCGCTGACAAACCCGAACGATGCGGGCAACACGCCGACGATGCGTTCGCTGACGCCGCCGATCACGATGTGCCGGCCCAGCACCGCATCGCTGCCACTGAATGCCGCGCGCCAGAATTGCGCCGAAATCACCGCCTCATGCGGCCCGCTCGGCAGGCCCGCGGCAACACTGGGCAACCGGCCGATCAGCGGCCGCACCCCCAGCGTGGTCAGGAACGAGGGTGTCACATCCGCGGTATCGACTTGCTGCGCCCGGCCATCCACCATCGCGGCCGCCGGCCCGATATAGGCCCAGAGTCCGACCGATTGCACGGAAGGAAGCCGGCCTTGCAACGCCCAATAGGTTTTGGCGGAGATTTCCGGATCATCCGGATCGATCCGCTGCGACGCGGCTGCGACCAGCATCAGACGCGACGGCGCGTGATAGGGTAGCGCGCGGACATTATAGCCGTAGAACACGCCGAACGCGGTGACGTTCGCGCCGATCGCCAATGCCAGCATCACGATGCTCGCCACCGCGTAGAAGGGGCGGCGCATCAAGCCGCGGCACGCCGTTGCCGCATCGTTTGCCATGGCGCCGATCATTATACGGCGCCCGGCAGATGATCGTCTTCCTTGTGCAGCGCCACCACCGCTTCGCCGAAGCTTTCGTCGACCACCTGGCCGTCGGAGAGCCGGACGATGCGGCGGGCGCGGCGGGCGTAGTGCAGGTCGTGCGTGACCATCAGGATGGTCGCACCCTTGTTCGTGTTCAGATCTTCGAGCAGCGCCATCACCGCCTCGCCGGCTTTGGAATCGAGATTGCCGGTGGGTTCGTCGGCGAGGATGATATCGGGCTCGGTCACCAGGGCGCGGGCGATCGCGACGCGCTGCTGCTGGCCGCCCGATAGTTGCGCGGGGTAGTGCTGCGCGCGGTGGGCCATGCCGATGTCCGACAGGATGGCGGCGACCCGCTCATCGCGCGCGGCCTTGGCGATGCCGCCGCGATAGATCAGCGGCAGGGCGACGTTTTCCGCGACGCTCAGATCGCCGATCAGGTTGAACGCCTGGAACACGAAGCCGATGTGGCGGTTGCGGAAAATGGCGCGGTCGCGTTCACGCAGATGCGCCGCATCCTGACCGGCCAGCCGATAGACCCCGGCGGATGGATCATCGAGCAGGCCGAGGATCGCCATCAGGGTCGATTTGCCGCATCCCGACGGGCCGGTGACCGCGACGTATTCGCCGCGCTTGACCGCGAGATCGACCCCGGCCAGCGCATGGGTTTCGACTTGATCGGTGCGGTAGATTTTTTTCAGATCGATCACGTCGATGACGGTTTCGGTCATGGTCACTTCTCCTGATGCGGGGCGTGCTTGGTTAAAATCGTCGAGATGCGGCGCACCAGCAACGGTGTCGCGCTGCCGGCCGCCTGGGCGAGGCCGGCTTCGTGGTCGATGGCGGCAACCACCGCGGCGTGCAGCGCCAGTTGCGCGGACAGGAGCGCCTGGCGATCGGCGATCAGGTCGCTCGCGCTGATCAGGCCGGCGCGCACGCCATCCGCCGCCGCCTGCACCGCGCGCGCCGCCGCCGTTGCCGCGGCACGGGCGGCGGCGAGGCGGGCGCGATCGAGCAGGACGGCGAAATAATCGGTCCGCACCGTGCGGATCACGGCGAGCCGCGCGGTTGCGGCGTTGGCCGCCGCCGCGTCGCGCCGGGCGCGGGCCTGATCGACCGCCGCGCGGGTCGCACCGCCGGAAAAGACGTTCCAGTTCATCTGCACCGTCACCGCATTGCCCTGTTGCAGCGAATAGGCCGGGCCGGTGATGCCCTGGCCGAAAAAGGCATAGCCCGCGCGGCCACCCTGGGCGGTATGGGTGTGCTGCAATTGGAGCGAGATGCTCGGCAGGTAGGCCCCGCGCGCCGCCGCGATCAGCGCCGCATCGTCGTGCACGGTGAGTTTTGCCGCCGCGAGGGTCGGGTTGCCGCTGGCGGCGCGCGCGAGCCAGGTGGCGATGCGGCCGGGTGCCGGCAGGGCCAGGGCGACCGGGAAAGACCCCCTCACCTGCACCTGATCGCCGGTCAGTGCCGCCAAGGTCTCGCGGGCGGCGATCAGGCTGGTCTGGGCCTGGACCACCTGCGCCTCGATCGAGCGAGCGGCGGCGCGGGATTCATCGGCGCCGATCACCCCGTCCATGCCGGCGCGGTAGCGTGCTTCGGCATCGTGATATTGCAGCGCGAAGCCCCGTGCCGCCGCGCGCAGCGAGGCAAGATTGTCGTTTGCGGCCAGCACCGCGACGTAATCGGTGATCACCCGGACGTTCAGAGCCTCGAGCCGGGCCTGATAGGTGGCGGCGGCTTGCTGCACGGAAAATCCGGCGGCTTGCAGGGTTTTGATCTGGCTCCAGTCGAACAGGGTCTGGCTCAGCGTGGCCTGCCAGGTGGAGACGCCGATCCGCTGATCCTGGCGGATCGGCTCGAAGCCGCTGCCGTAGAAATCGGCACCTTCGAACGCCTGGTTCTGCGGCCCGGCCGCCGCCGCGACGGTGAATTGCGGCAGCAGGGCCGCGAGGGCGGTGGGTTGCGCGGTGGCCGCCGCGCGCAGCTGTGCGGAGGCCGCCAGAAATGCCGGATCGTTCGCGCGCGCCGCCTGCCAGACGGTCCACAGGCTGGCGGCATGGGCGCTGCCCGGCAGGGCGGCTGCCAGCGCCGTGAGGACCCCTGCCCGCCTCATCGGATGCGGATCATCGGTTTGCCGGCGAAGCTGCCGGTATCGGACACGATGATCCGGTCGCCGGCGTGCAGGCCCGCGAGCACCTGGATGGCGTTGGCCGAGGTGGTACCGAAACGGACGCGGACCGGGATGGCCTTGTGTCCGCCATCGACCAGCCGATACACGATCGCCGCGCTATCGGGCCGCGCATCGACCGGCCGGGCGACCGAGAGCGTGTTGGCGATGGTCGTGACATCGATATCGCCCAGCACCGCGAGATCGGGCCTGGTGCCGGGGGGCAAATGCGTCGGCAGTTTCACATCGACCCGCACACTGCCGTGCTCGACCGCGGGCGAGACGCGGGTGATAATGCCGGTGATGCGGCTTTCGCCTTGATCGTTCAGACGGATGCTGGCCGATTGGCCTGAAGCGACCTCGCCCGCCTCGCTCGGTGCGACATCGAGCGCCGCCTTCAGATCGGCGAGGCTCGCGATTTTTGCGACGGCGCCGCCCAAGGCCAGGGTCTGGCCCGGCTGGGCCGCGACGCTCTGCACCACGCCGGCCTCACCCGCGCCGACCGCGAGGGACGCGACATTGGCCTGCGCTTCCGCCAACGCCGCCTGAAACGCCGCGAGCCGCGCCTGTTGGGCCGCGAGCTGGGCCGCCTGATTGCGCGCGAAGGCGGCGATGCGCTGCTCGGTCAGCGCCACCTGTTCGCGCGCGGTCGCGGCATCGAGGATGGTTTTGCGATAGTCGAGCTGTGCCACGACGTGTTCGGCCGCGAGGCCGCGTTCGGCCTGGGCACGCAGGGCTGCGGCCTCGGCGGCGGCGCGGGCGGTGGCGCGTTCGGCCGCCATGGTCAGGCGCGTGTTATCGAGCGTGGCGGCCAGCGAGGCGCGGGTGGCCTTGGCATCGGCCAGATCCGATTGTGCGGCGATCAGGGCGGATTGCAGGTGCGGATTGACCAGCCGGACCAAGACGCTCGACCGGGTGACCACATCGCCCGGCCGCACCAGCACGCGCGCCACGACGCCGGGCACCGATGCCGTGACGAAACGTTCCCCGCGCGGCCGCAGCACGCCGGGCGCCTGCACCCGCACAAGGAACCGTCCCTGCCGCACCTGCGCGATGACCAGCGAATCCCGCGCGACCGATGGGCCGGAGGGCAGGATGACCACGAGGGCTGCGACCAGAGCGACGCCGAGAACGGCAAGTGCCGCCAGAGTGGCGCGGCGCTGGCGCAGCACGCGGCGCTGGACGCGTTCGGGAATTTGGAAATCAGGCATCGTGGCTCCCAGGCGGTTACATCGCTGAGAGCAAATCCTGTGCCATGCGGGGTTGGCGTGGATGGCGCGGTAAAGCAGGATGGATTTGGCCGTGGGTGCGCGCCCGCGATCCCGATCATGGGATTACGATCCCGTTTTCGGATTTGAAGCGTCGACGGGTCAGGGGTGGTTGGGGCCGATGCGGCCGGTCTATCCGGTGATCGGGCGCGGCGCGGGTTCGATCACGGCGAGTTCGGCGCCATCTTCCACCAGATCGCCGACGGCGCATGACAGGGCAGTCACCACGCCGCCGCGCGGTGCGGTGATGCGGAACTGCACCTTCATCGCCTCGACCGTGACCAGCAGGTCGCCCGCCGCCACGGTATCGCCGGGTGCGACGCCGACCGCGATGACGCGGCCGGGCATGGGTGTGGTGACCAGGCCGCTGGCGGCGTGCGCGGTGCCGGTGCCGGCGAAGGGATCGACGATGCGCAGCGCGTGGCGCGCGCCATCGGCGAAGATCACGATATGGTCGTGCTGTGCGGGATCGGTGTGGCGCAGGGCGGTGAGCGTGGTGGTGAGATGATCGATGGTGATGGCGAGGCGGTCGTCCGGCAGGACGGCGATGGCTGCGGTGGTGCTGGCGCCGGCGTGATCGATCGTGAGTTGGCCCGCGGCGGCGGGGTGGATGCGGATGGCGAATTGCGCCGTGCCATCATCGAAGGTGACATCCTGATAGGCCGGACCGTTCAGGCGCCAGGCGGATTTCAGTGTCCAGGGTGAATGCGGGTCGGATGGTGCGGCGTGGCGGGGCAGATCGTGCAGCCAGCGGTGCGCGGCGGCGGCGATGACGGCGGGTGATGCCGGCGCGGCGGGGGCAAGCAATATGGGTTCGTGGCGGGCGATGAAGCCGGTATCGAGGTCTGCGGCGGCGAAATCGGGGTGGCCGATGATCCGGCGCAGCACGGGCAGGTTGGTGCGCACGCCATCGATTTCGAGTGCGGCCAGCGCGCGGGCGAGATGGCGGATCGCGCTGGCCCGATCATGGTCCCAGGCGATCAGCTTGGCGATCATCGGGTCGTAATGGATCGATACCGCATCGCCCTGGCGCACCCCGGCATCGATGCGGATATGCGCCGAGGGTTCGGGCAGGCGCAGATGATGGATGGTACCGGTCGAGGGTGCGAAATCGCGCAGCGGGTCTTCGGCGTAGAGGCGGATTTCGATGGCGTGGCCGGTGCGTTCGATCTCGTTTTGAGTCAGCGGCAGCGCCTCGCCGGCGGCGACGCGGAATTGCCATTCGACCAGATCGAGCCCGGTGATCAGCTCGGTGACCGGGTGCTCGACCTGCAGGCGGGTGTTCATTTCCATGAAATGGAAATCGCCGCCCTCGGCGATGAACTCGACAGTGCCGGCGCCGACGTAATCGATCGCGCGGGCGGCGGCACAGGCGGCTTCGCCCATGGTGAAGCGCTGATCGTCGGAGATCAGCGGGGCTGGCGCTTCCTCGATGATTTTCTGGTGGCGGCGCTGGATCGAGCAATCGCGCTCGAACAGCGAGACGACGTTGCCGTGGGTATCGGCGAACACCTGGATTTCGATGTGGCGGGGCCGGGTGAGGTATTTTTCGATCAGGATCTGATCGTCGCCGAACGCGGCGCGCGCCTCGCCCTTGGCAAGATCGAGTGCCGCGGCGAAATCGGCCGGCGCGGTCACGATGCGCATGCCCTTGCCGCCGCCGCCGGCGGAGGCCTTGATCAGCACGGGATAGCCGATGGATGCGGCATGAGCGGCCAGGCGGTCGGGCGCCTGATCGGTGCCGTGATAGCCGGGCACCAGCGGCACCCCTGCCCGCTCCATCAGGGATTTGGCGGCGGATTTCGAGCCCATCGCGCGGATTGCGGCGGCGGGCGGGCCGATGAAGATCAGGCCGGCGGCGGTGCAGGCTTCGGCGAAGGCCGCGTTTTCGCTGAGAAACCCATAGCCGGGGTGGATCGCCTGCGCGCCGGCCTCGCGCGCGGCGGCGATGATGCGGGCACCATCGAGATAGCTGTCGCGCGCGGCGGCCGGGCCGATCGCGACGGCGGCATCGGCCAGGGCGACATGGGCGGCGGATCGATCGGCTTCGGAGAATACCGCGATGCTGCGGATGCCCATGCGGCGCGCGGTGCGGATGATGCGGCAGGCGATTTCGCCGCGATTGGCGATCAGGATTGTGTCGAACATCATGGCTCAGTCGCTCCGCCAGGACGGGGTGCGTTTTTCGAGGAACGCCGCCAGACCCTCGCGCCCTTCGGCCGAGGCGCGGCGCTCGGAAATCAACCGCGCGGTGCGCGCGATCAGCGCCGGATCGATCGGGCGATCCGCCACTTCGGCGATCAGCGCCTTGGCGGATGCCTTGGCCTGCGGGCCGCCGCGCTGCAGGGCGGCGATCAGCGCATCGCGCGTGGCATGGAGGGCGTCGGGGGCGACCACCTCATGCACCAGACCGATGCGATGCGCGGTCTCGGCGGTGAAAATCTCGCCGGTCTGGAAATAGCGCCTGGCCTGGCGCGCGCCGATCGCTTCGATCACGTAGGGGCTGATCACGGCGGGAATCAGGCCGAGGCGGACCTCGGAGAGGCTGAATTTGGCATCGGTGGTGGCGATGGCGATATCGCAGCAGGCGACCAGGCCGACGCCGCCGCCGAAGACGCCACCCTGGACCAGGGCAATCGTCGGTTTGGGCATGGTGTGGAGCGCGTGCATCAGGCGGGCGAGGTCCTGCGCGTCCGCCAGGTTCTGATCGGGCGTGTAGGCGGCGCTTCGGCGCATCCAGTTCAGATCGGCACCGGCGGAAAAACTCTTGCCGCGGCCTTGCAGGACCATCAGGCTGATCTCGGCATCGGTCGCGACCTTGGCGAGGATGCCGATCAGGCCGGTGATCATGGCATCGTCGAAGGCGTTATGCAGATCGGCGCGGTCGAGCGTGACGGTGGCGATGCCGAGGCCGTCGATGCGGAAATCGATGGGACCGTTCATGGTCATCACATCCGGAACAGGCCGAATTGCGTCGGCTGCGCTGGAGCGTTGAGACTGGCGGACAGGCCGAGGCCGAGCACCATGCGGGTGTCGGCGGGGTCGATCACGCCATCGTCCCACAGGCGGGCGCTGGCGTAGTAGGGGTGGCCCTGGGTTTCGTATTGCGCGGCGATCGGGGCTTTGAACTCGGCCTCGTCGGCTTCACTCCAGGTGCCGCCCTTGGCCTCGATGTTGTCACGCCGGACCTGCGCCAGCACCGCCGCCGCCTGGGCGCCGCCCATGACGGAGATGCGCGCGTTCGGCCACATCCACAGAAAGCGCGGATCATAGGCGCGGCCGCACATGCCGTAATTGCCGGCGCCGAACGAGCCGCCGATGATGATTGTGAATTTCGGCACGTTGGCGGTGGCGACGGCGGTGACCAGCTTGGCGCCATCCTTGGCGATGCCGCCGGCCTCGTATTTCCGGCCGACCATGAAGCCGGTGATGTTTTGCAGGAAAATCAATGGAATGCCGCGCTGGGCGCAGAGTTCGATGAAATGCGCGCCCTTTAACGCGGCTTCGGAAAACAACACGCCGTTATTGGCGATGATGCCGACCGGATAGCCCCAGAGATGCGCGAAGGCGGTGACCAGCGTGGTGCCGTAGCGCTGCTTGAATTCGTCGAACGACCCATCATCGACGATCAGGCGGATCACCTCGCGCACGTCGTACTGGGCGCGCGGATCGGCCGGGATGACGCCGTAAATATCGTCCGGCGCGCCGGGCGGCGGGCGCGGGGTGCGCAGCGCGGACGCCGGTGGCTTGGCGAGGTTGAGCGACGCCACGATGCGCCGGGCGATACCGAGCGCGTGCGCATCGGATTCGGCATAGTGATCGGCGACGCCGGAGAGCCTGGTGTGGACATCCGCCCCACCGAGGTCTTCGGCCGTGACGATCTCGCCGGTGGCGGCTTTGACCAGCGGCGGGCCGGCCAGGAAAATCGTGCCCTGGTCGCGCACGATGATGCTTTCATCCGCCATGGCGGGAACATAGGCACCACCGGCGGTGCAGGAGCCCATGACCACCGCGATTTGGGGAATGCCGGCGGCGGACATCGTGGCCTGATTGTAGAAGATCCGGCCGAAATGCTCGCGATCGGGGAAGACATCGTCCTGGTTCGGCAAATTCGCACCCCCGGAATCGACCAGATAGAGGCAGGGCAGCCGGTTCTGCGCCGCGATCGCCTGGGCGCGCAGGTGTTTTTTCACGGTGATCGGGAAATAGGTGCCGCCTTTGACCGTCGCATCGTTCGCGACGATGACGCATTCCCGCCCGGCAACCCGGCCGATGCCGGTGATGATGCCGCCGGCTGGCACCGGCTCGGGGTAGAGATCATGCCCGGCGAATTGCGAGAACTCGAGAAAGGGCGAGGCCGGGTCGATCAGCAGGCGGATGCGGTCGCGCACCGGCAATTTGCCGCGCGCGACGTGGCGGGCGCGCGCTGCCTCGCCGCCGCCGGCGCGGATGGCTGCGACATCGGCCATGAGTTGATCGACCAGGGCACGCATGGCGCGGTGGTTCTGCGCGAAGGCCGCAGCGCGACGATCGAGTGCCGAGCGGAAGCCGCTCATGCCGGTTGTTGCCGCATTGTCACCGCCACCGAATCCCCCATCGTCACGCGTGACATTTTATTGCGCAGATGCGGGCGGTCGGCAAGACGAATCGACGCGATCACGGCGCCCAGGTGAGCGCCAGCATCACGCGCATCTCGTGCGGCGCCGATCCTGGCAGATTGTGGCGGATTGCGTAGGACAGGCTGGGTTGCAGCGAGAAATGGCGCGGCCAGGACCAGGCGGCGCCGAGTTGCAGGCTGGTCTCGCGCGCCTGGTGGCCGGCGATGGTGCCGGCGCTGGCATCGATCGCGGCGGTTAGCAGCGTCGTGCGGGTGAAGGCGTTCGCGAGGGCGAAATGCAGCGTGGTGACCGGCTCGCCCTGGGTGCCGAGCGTGGTGTCGATGCCGGACTCGCGGCTGAGATCGAGTTCGGCGGCAATCAGGGGGTCCGGCGTCCAGCCCAGGCCGATCGAGGCGACCGGGATGGTGCGGGGCGCGGTGGTGGGGCCGGCAAAGTGTTGCTCGGCGATGCCGGCGACCATGCGCAGGCGCAGCACGCGACCCGGTGCGGTTTCGGCCCCGCCGAGCAGCGCGATGGTCGTGGCGTTCGAGACGCCGGCACCGGCCAGCGCACCGCTGTAGCGCGCGACATCGAGGTTCAGCCGGGCGAGCAGGCGCAGCACGCCATCGTTCGCGGTGGCGAGTTCGCCCGAGGCGCGCAGGAGCGCGCGGGCGCGGAACGGCGCCGGCAGGGTCGAGGTGGTGCGGTTGATCGTGGTGTCGCTGAACTCGATCCGGCTGGTGGTGTCGAACGCGCCGAGCGGCAGGCGAAGGGCGGCCCTGCCATCGGTCAACACGATGGCGAACGGGGCGCTGGCACCGGCCTGGCTGGTGCCGAGGGCGGATTCCTGGGTGGTGATGCGCGCGCCACCCAGGGTGATGGAGCCGGCGCCGAACGGCACATCGAGGCCGATTCCGGCGGTGATGTTGTTGGCCGCGGCCGCCTGGTCGCCTGGGTAACGGTTGATATCCGCACCGGCGAACGCGGCGAGGCCGAGGGCGGCATCGCTGATCCGTACCGTGGGTTGCAGGCGGATGTTCGCACTCGCCTGGGCAGCCGCACCGGGGGCGCTGTCGAATCCGGCGGTGGTGGTGAGGCTTGGATAGACCAACAGATCGTCCGGCGTGATGCCGAGGGTGATGCCGCGCGGAATGCTGTCCTGGTGCAGGCGCGTCGCGGCGGTGACGCCGGCGGCGGTTGAAAAGCCGGGAACCGCGATGGGGAGCAGGTCGCCGATCGATTGGGCTTGGGCAATCAGAGGACAGGATAACAGGAGGAAGGTTAAGGAAGTTCTTCTTTTTTTGGAAAAAAAGAAGCAAAAAAACTTTTGTCCTTTGGGGCAGTGCTGCTGGTGGGGCCGGGGGCGTGGGTTCAGGGACATTTTTTGTTGCTTTTTTTCAACAGAGCGATCCTGCCGTCGTGTTCCTGCCTGGGCCTGTTCGTGCCGCCTGGTCATCGATTTCGATTGCAATCCGGTTGTATTCCCTGCCATGATACACAACCCTTAATTGAATGTCGCTGGGAAAACAGGATTTCGTGATGCGAAGATCATCCCGGGCTGCGACCGGTGCCGAGCCGGCGATACTGACCGTGGCGATTTGCACGCATAACCGTAGCAACGCGGTGGCGCGGTGCCTCGCGGGACTTGGGCCGCCGCATCCGGCGGTCGATGTGCTGGTGGTCGATTCCGGATCGGACGGCGATGAGGCCGAAGCCATCCTGCGGGCTGCGATGGCGCACGGGGTTGAGCATATGCGTCTCGCGTCGGTCGGGTTGAGTGCTGCCCGTAATGCCGCGCTGGCCGCCGCGCGCGGGCAATGGATCGCGTATATTGATGACGATGCGACCCCGGCTTCCGACTGGGTGACGGTGCTGCTCGCGAGCATCGCCCAGGACCCGGACCTCGCCGCGACCGGCGGCATGATCCTGCCGCAATGGCAGGCGTTGCTGCCAGCGTGGTGGCCGCAATCGCTGCGCGCGGTGCTGACGATCATCGACACGGTCGAACCGGACGCCGCCGCGTGCGCCGATATCGAACCCTTCGCCGCGAATATCGCGTTCCGGCGCGATGTGCTGACGCGGTTCGGCGGCTTTCCCGCCTGCCTCGGCCGGCGCGGCACGCTGCTGCTGTCGAACGAGGAAACCTACATTCTGCGCCGCCTCCGCAAGGCGCATCTCCGGGTGCGCTTCAACCCCGCCCTGGTGGTGCATCACGAAATCGCGCGCGAACGGTTGCGGCCGGACTGGCTGGTGCGCCGCCAGTATTGGAGCGGCGTTTCCGAGGCGGTGATGTTGGCCGCACTGGGCGAGCGGCGCATGGCGCGCGCCTGGCGGATGGCCGTACACGCGGCGGTGCTTACGCCATGGCTGCTCTGGCCGCGGCACAGCACAAGCCAAATCGGCCTGCGCTGCAAAGCGGCGTTCGCGAGCGGCTTCGTCCGCGGCATGCTGATCGAGGCGCACGACGGCATGGCCGCGGTCTGATGCGCAGGCTCGATATCGATCGGGCCAAGGGGCTCGCGATCACGCTGGTGGTGTTCGGGCATATCGTGGCGCGGCAGGACCCCGCGCATGTGCACTGGTATCAGCCGCTGCGCCGCGCGGTGTATGCGTTCCACATGCCGTTCTTTTTCTATCTGAGCGGCATGGTTTCATTTCTGGCCGGACATGTGAGGGTACTGCCGGCCGGCTGGGCCAGGCTGGCAGCGAGCCGCGTGCGGCGGCTGCTCGTGCCGTTCGTGCTGATGGGCACTCTGATCATTGCGGGTAAAATGCTGGCGGCACGGTTCATGTTCGTCGACAACGCGCCGCGCAGCCTGCTCGCCGGGCTGATCGACCTGGTCTGGAACCCTGCGCGCAGCCCGGCCTATTCACTGTGGTACCTCGCCGTGCTGTGCGCGCTCAGCCTGATGACGCCGATGCTCGCCTGGATATTGCGCGGGCGGCTGGTTCTGGTGATCGTGGTATTCGCGGCGCTGGAACTGGCAAACCCGCCCTGGCACCTCTATCTCGCCGATTTCTGCCGCTACGGGCTGTTCTATGGGCTCGGAATCGGTGCCGGCGCGCTGGGCACGCGCTGGACCGGCTGGATCGATCACTGGCGCTGGCCCTTGCTCGCGCTGTTCGCAACCGGCTTTGCGGCGATCGCGCTGGCGGGACACCGCTGGCCGTTCGATGCCCGATTATTGGTGTTCGGTGTGCTCGCGATGCCGGCTCTTCATTCTTTGGTAAGGATTTCGTGGTTATCATCCGATCGTACACTGGTCACCATCGGGCGGTATTCACTCATGATCTATTTGTTCAACACGATCTTCATCGGCCTGACCAAGGGGCTGCTGCTTCATGTCACGAGCTGGAACGGCGATCATTTTCCGGCTTTCTTCGCCGCGCTGATGCTGGCGGGCATGCTCGGGCCGATCATGCTCAAGCGCACCGTTCTGCGCGCGTTTCCACCGCTCGACCGGATGACCGAGTGAGCCGGCCATGGCGCGGTCAGTGGCCGTCGCGCGATTCCTTGCAACCGTGCCGCCGGCGCTTGCTGGCAGTTTTAACGATGCGCAACTCGCCGCGATCGATCTGCATTTCGGCATGCGGTTTCGGGCCAGCCATCTGATCGATTGGCGGCGGCGGTTCGGCTTTGCGCGCTGGCGACTTTACGCGGTGGTGCTGGTCGGCCGGGATCGCCATGCGGCGTAGCATCGTGCCAGCACGAGCCCGCCGGTCAATACCGCGAGCCAGACGATGCGGCTCTGATAGCGGTCATGCGGGCCGGACAGGCTGCCGGTGACCACCGCATTGCCGAGCAGCGCCAGCAGCACGAGAACCGCGAGAAAGAACAGGCGATCATCGATCAGCCGGTCGTCGAGCGGCGCGGCAGCGGTACGCGACGCACGAATTCCGTGGAGGGGGCGGATGGCCTGAACGATTGCCAGCAGCACGAACCCCAGGGTGGCGATGATGCCCGCGATCGTGACGGTTGCAACGATGGATGCGAGCGGCGCGCCGATCGCGAGGCGTCGGCGGGCCTGAAGACTGCCGAGGAACGCCCTTACCGCGGCCACCGGGAGGTCGCGCCGTATCGTCGGCGCCGCCGTGGCGGACCATGGGCGCAGGCCGCTCCCCGGCGCAAAGGTAACCAGCTGGCGCAGTGTGTCGCGCATGCCGTTGCGCAGCACGATGGCCGGGTGCGCCGCGATGGTGGCGCGGACGATCGCGTTGGTCTGGCGGATCAGGCGGATCGGGCCACCGGCGCGATACAGCGGACTGTCCGCTGTCCACAGGAACCAATCCGCGCTGTGCGCCAGATCGGCCTGATAGCGGCACAAGGCCCAGTGCCGCGTTGGGCAGTCATGCGCCAGGGTGGTGCGCGCCGGGCCATCGCTGAGCAGGCGGGCGAGCACGAAGGTGCCGCCATAGGGCGAAGGCGACACCGTGCCGGAGGCGATCACATTAACCCCGACCAGAGCGGTGACGCCGATTGCCAGCGGCAGCAGCAGACGCCTCCACTCGGGGCGTCGGCGCGCTCGGCGGCGCAGGACCAGCACGCACAGGCAGAGTCCCGCATAGATCGGCAGATTACTGAGATGCACCATGATCGCGAGGGTGATCAGAACGGTCAGCAGACGCCGCTCACGGCGCGTCACCCGATCATCGAGCACCAGAACCGCGAACGCCAGCACCATCAGCGGGGTGAAAATATCGGGCATGATCTGCGCCGCGGTCCAGGGCAGCGCGGTCAGCAACGCGAGCGGGGCCAGCAGCAGGGCACCGGCGCCGATGCCCGAGCGGGGTGCCACCATGCGCTGGGTGCGCCGGATCATCCAGGCGGCAACGGCGCATTGCGCGATCGTCGGCGGCCACAGGTTGCGCCCCCAGTCGAGCGCGAACAGCCACATGCTGTAAAAGGGCGGCCGGTCCCAGCCGAGATGGTGCTCCATCACCTGCGAAATATACGTGCCGGTATCCGAGAAGATCAGCGGAAACCCGTTGTAGAGCGCGGGCCACAGCATCAGCAGCGTGGCCCCGGTCAGCAGGCCAGCTTCGGCGGCGTTGAAACCGGTGCGCACCCGCCCCGCCGGGCGGGCGTCAAGGTCTGAAATAGCCGCCATAGCGGGGATGATAGAGTTCGGAATCGGCAAACCCGGCCCGGGCATGGCGCGCACCATCGACCCGGGTCAGGATGGTGCCGGCGACCCTTATGCCGGCCTGATCGAGCAGGGTGAGTGCGGCGGCAACCACCCGGCGCGGCGTTTCCGCCCAGCGGATGCACAGCAGCGTGGCATCGGCGGCTTTGGCCAGTACCTGGCTTTCGGCGAGCGCGAACACCGGCGGCAGATCAAGGATCACCAGATCATAGCGCTCGCGTAGCGACGCCATCAGGTGCTGCATGGACGGCGCCATGAACAGCGACAGCGCATCGGCCGCGACCGCGCCGGCGGGCATGACGTCGAGCTGAAGATCGGACATCCGGTGGACGGCGGCATCCCACTTCACGCGCCCGGCGAGATGATCGGTCAGACCCGGCGCGCCGCCAAGGTTGAACACCGCATCGAAACTCGGCTGGCGGATGTCGCAATCGATCACCAGCACGCGCATGCCGCCGGCCGCGAGCGAGACGGCGAGGCTGACGGCGAGCGTGGTCTTGCCTTCGCTGGGTCGCGCCGCCGTGATCGCGAGGCTGCGCGGCGCGGTCGGGTCGAGCCACAGGCTGGTCCGCAGCGCGCGCATCTGCTCGTTGAACGGCGAAAACGGGTGCATCCTGGTGTAGTCCGGCAGCGCGAGGCCGCGCCGGGCGCGCCGCGTGACCTCGGGGATCAGCGCGATGCAGGGCAGATCGAGTGCGGTGCGGATCTCGCCGCCCGAGCGGAAACTACTGTTCAGCACATCCGCCGCGAGGGCGGCGATGATGCCGAGGCTGAAGCCGAGCACGCTGGCGCCGGCGATGATCAGGACGGTGCGCGGCGCGCTCGGCTCATTCGGTGTGTTGGCGGGCGAAATGATCCGGGCGTCCGGCCGGGTCAGGGCGCTCTGGCTTTCGAGCGTGCCGATCTGCTCGGTCTGATCGCGCAGCAGGCTGCGCTCGGCGGTGCGCTGTTCGAGCAGGCTCGCGAGCGGGGCGGCGAGGATGGATTCGGCGGCGGTGCGGTGGCGCAGCCTGGCGAGCGCCGCCTTCAGGGTGGCGACGCGCGCCTGATCGACCTGCATGGTCGCACGGGCCGCTTCGACCTGACGCGCGGTCTCCGCGGCGATCTGGCCTTGCAGAGCCGCGAGCTGGTGGCGAACCGAGCGGTATTCCGGATAATTCGGTCCCTCGGTGCTGGCGAGCGCGCCGAGCTGGGCGGCGAGTTCGGCGGCCCGCGCGCGCATCGGCGCGACGTTGGTCGCAATCGCCGCCGCCGCGGCGGCCGGTGTTCCGGCGGAGGCATCGCTCGCCTGCAATTGCGCGCTGGCGGCCGCCAGATCGGTCTCGGCGCGGGCTAAGCTGTCGGTCAGCTGGCCGGCTTCCTGATTGGTGAGCGGCGCAGCGCCGGTGCCGCGTTCGGTGCCGGCGGTGGCGCGGGCGCGCGCGATCGCGATATCGAGCGCGCGCAGCACTGCCGAGGTTGCGGCGGCGCGCCGGCTCAGCCAGGCTTGCGCGTGGTCGAGCACCGCCAGATTATCCGCGCGCTGACGATCGAGATAGGTCTGCATCGCGCAATTGACCGCCCGCGCGGCTAGTTTTGGGTCGGTGCTGTTGAAGGAAACGGTCAACAATTGCGAGCCCGACGGCACGGTCACCACGAGATCGTTGCGGACCTGATCGACGAGCGCCCGGTGCGACAGCGGCGCGGCGTGCCTGGGCGGCAGGCCGAGCCAGCGGCGCCAGCGCGGCGAGGGCGCCAGCGCGGGATCGAACGCCTTGCTATGCACCAGATCGAGCTGCTTCATCATGGTCTCGACCACGGCGGTGCTGCGCACCACGGCGATCTGGCTGGTCATCAGCGTGTCGGTCACCTGGCTGGTTTCGAGCACGCCGCGCAGGAGTTTCGGGTTGAAGTCGAGCGGCGCGTAGAGCAGGGTGCCGGTGGCCGTGTAGGTGGGTGGCTGATGGGTGAGCGCCAGTGCGACGAGCGCCGGCAGGCCGATGGTGATCAGCGCGGTCAGACGCCAATGGCGGCGGATGGCACGGAGCGGTTGCAGCGGGTCGGGCGCGGTCAACAGCGTCAGCGCGCCGGCCAGGATCGGGCGGGGCGATGCGGCGGGCGACAATGATCCGATCTCGCTCATATCGACGACGGACCTTCAGCAGCGTGAGCCGAGCTCGTCATGGAATTGGTTCACCGAACTGTTTGTGCGACGCAACAAATAATGCATGATTGATACCGCGAATCTGCGCTATGTCAATCTTAAGTTGTTGACCAATTAATTGCTCTTGAGGGTTGTGGATTATGATGCTTGAAGAGTCTTGCCGCCGTCGCAGCCTGATCGCGCGAACGATCGGTTGTTTGGGTGTCGTATCGCTGGGCGGGTGCGCGACGGGCGGCAATCTGCCGCCGTTGCCCACGACATCCGCGCGGAATTACCGGCTCGGCACCGGCGATCAGGTGCGGGTCGTGGTGTTCGACCAGAAGCAGTTGAGTGCCGATTACGATGTCAGCGCCGCCGGCATGATCGATGTGCCGCTGCTCGGGCCGGTGCGGGCGGCTGGCCATACCGCAACCGGGCTCGGCCGGGCGATTGCGGCGGGGCTGGTGCGGCGGGGCATTCTGCGCCGGCCGGAGGTTGCGGTCGATGTGCGGCGCTATCGGCCGTTTTCGATTCTGGGCGAAGTCAACAAGCCCGGCCAGTATCCGTTCCAGCCGGGCATGACGGTGCTGACGGCGGTTTCGATCGCCAACGGCTTTACCTATCGGGCGGTGCAGTCGCGGGTCGGGGTCATTCGCGTGCGGCACGGGCGCTCGGCTGAATATCGGGCTCCGGCGACGGCGTTGATCGCGCCGGGTGATGTGATTCAGGTGTTTGAACGTCACTTCTGAGCCGAACGGCGGCGCGCGGACAGACCGCACGTGGCGTCTTTGGCAAACACGCCAAAAACGCCGAAGTTCCAAACCAACAAAAGTTCTTTGCTGCTTTTTTTCAAAAAAGAAGACCTTTCGGACGCGCGCGTCGGGTCGCCCGTCCCCCGGCGGTGGCAAGCGCCGAATTGACTTGCGCGCCGTCCCAATCTACCCCGCGCCGAAAAGCAGGAGACGGGTTCATGGCGGTCAACGCCTTTATTTTTCCGGGTCAGGGCAGTCAATCGGTCGGCATGGGGCGCGATCTGGCGGCGGCGTTTGCGCCGGCGCGCGAGGTGTTCGAAGAGGTCGACGAGGTTCTGAAGCAGAAGCTCTCGCGCCTGATGTTCGAGGGTCCGGCCGAGGAATTGACGCTGACCGAGAACGCCCAACCGGCGTTGATGGCGATGTCGATGGCGGTGCTGCGCTGTCTGGAGCGAGAGGGTCATATCGCGGTGCGCGAGCGCGCCGTGGTGGTGGCCGGGCATTCCTTGGGTGAATATTCGGCTCTCTCGGCGGCAGGCGCGTTCACGGTCGCCGAGGCGGCGCTGCTGCTGCGGGTGCGTGGCAACGCGATGCAGCGCGCGGTGCCGGCGGGCGAAGGGGCGATGGCCGCGTTGCTCGGCGTTGAACTGGAGGCCGCGAGCGCGATCTGCGCGGAGGCGGAGAGCGGTCCGGCCGGGCGCGAGGTGGTATCGGTCGCGAACGACAACGGTGGCGGCCAGGTGGTGATTTCGGGTGCGGCGGCGGCGGTGGACCGGGCGATCGAGATCGCCAAGGCGCGCGGCGTCAAGCGGGCGATGAAGCTGCCGGTTTCGGCACCGTTTCATTGCGCGCTGATGGCGCCGGCGGCGGAGGCGATGCGCTTCGCGCTGGAGGCCACACCGCCGCGCGCTCCACTGGTGCCGTTGATCGCGAATGTGACGGCGGCCAAGGCGACGCTGCCGGGCGCGATTTCCGCGTTGTTGGTCGAGCAGGTGACGGCGACGGTCCGCTGGCGCGAATCGGTGGCGGCCATGGTCGACCTGGGGGTGACGCGGTTCATCGAATTGGGGTCGGGCAAGGTGCTGTCCGGGCTGATCCGGCGGATCGCGCCGGAGGCCGAGGCGCTGAATTGCGGCACGCCGGCGGAGCTGGAGGCTTTGATCAAACATGTCGGCTGATCTGTTCAGGCTGGATGGCAAGACCGCGCTGGTGACCGGCGCGTCCGGCGGTATTGGCGCGGCGATTGCGCGCACGCTGCATGGGCTGGGGGCAACGGTGATGCTGTCGGGCACCCGCGAAGCGGCGCTGACGGCGCTGGCGGCGGAGCTTGGTGAGCGCAGCCATGTGCAGGCCGCCGATCTGGCCGATCCGAAAGCGGCGGAGGCGTTGATCGTGGGCGCCGAGGCCGCGATGGGCAAGGTGGATATTCTGGTCAACAACGCCGGGTTGACGCGCGATGGGCTGACCTTGCGGATGAGCGACGAGGCATGGGCGCAGGTGCTCGATGTTGATCTGGCGGCACCGTTCCGCCTGTCGCGGGCGGCGCTGAAGTTCATGATGCGGCGCCGTGCCGGGCGGATCATCAATATCGGCAGCATCGTCGGTTCGACCGGCAATCCGGGTCAGGCGAATTACGCCGCGGCCAAGGCCGGGCTGATCGGGTTGACCAAGGCGCTCGCGCAGGAGGTTGCCTCGCGCAACATCACCATCAATCTGGTGGCGCCGGGCTTCATCGAGACCGCGATGACCGGTGCGCTGACCGAGGAGCAGCGCGCTGCCCTGGCCGGCAAAATTCCGCTCGGTCGGCTGGGCCAGCCCGCCGATGTGGCGGCGGCCGTGGCGTATCTGGCATCCGATGCGGCGGGCTGGGTGACCGGTTCGGTCTTGCATGTGAACGGTGGGATGGCGATGATCTAGCAGGGCGGCGTCATGGTTGGCGCGGCACGATGAACCATGCTAAGCGCGCCGGACTTTCGCAACCAAACCGGAACATGGCGCTGGCCATGACGTCTCCGGACTATTCGTGCCTATTGACCGCCCAAAATTTCGTTACAGGAGCACACAGAGAATGAGTGAAGTCGCCGATAAGGTAAAAAAGATCGTTGTCGAGCATCTCGGCGTCGATGAAGCGAAAGTAACCCCGGAAGCCTCCTTCATCGATGATCTGGGCGCGGACAGCCTTGATACCGTCGAGCTGGTGATGGCGTTCGAAGAGGCGTTCGGCGTCGAGATTCCCGAGGACGCGGCCGAAAAGATCACGACGGTCAAGGACGCGATCGATTACATCGAGAAGCAGAAGGCCGAGTAACCGGCGAGACGGCAGCGTGAGTATCAGGACATGAATATGCGGCGCGTGGTTGTCACCGGCATGGGAATCGCATGTCCGCTGGGCGTGGGAGTCGAGCCGGTCTGGCAGCGGCTGATCAATGGCAACTCCGGAATCGGTGCGATCACCGATTTCGATGCCAGCGATCTGCCGTGCAAGGTTGCCGGTCAGATGCCGCCTGGCACGCGTGCCGATGGCGGTTTCACGCTGGGCGAGTGGGTTGGCGTCAAAGACCAGAAAAAGATGGATCGGTTCATCCAGCTTGGCATGGTCGCGGCGACCGAAGCGATGGAAGACAGCGGCTGGGTGCCTCAGACCGAGGAGGATCGCTACGCCGCCGGTGTCATGATCGGCTCGGGCATCGGCGGTCTTCAGACGATTTATGAAGCCTCGGTGCTGGTGCATGAGGGCAAGGCGCGGCGGTTGTCGCCGTTTTTTATCCCCTCTGCGCTGGTCAACCTGGTTTCGGGCAATGTGTCGATCAAGTTCGGGCTGAAGGGTCCGAACCATTCGGCGGTGACGGCGTGTGCCACCGGCGTGCACGCAATCGGCGATGCGGCACGGCTGATCGCGCTGGGGGATGCCGATATCATGTTGGCCGGGGGTGCCGAGGCGGCGGTGTGCGCGCTCGGGATTGCCGGGTTCTGCGCCTCGCGCGCGCTCTCGACCGGGTTCAACGATCGGCCCCAGGCGGCTTCGCGGCCATGGGACAAGGATCGCGACGGGTTCGTGATGGGCGAGGGCTCGGGCGTGGTGTTCCTTGAGGAATACGAGCATGCCAAGGCGCGTGGGGCCAAGATTTACGCCGAGATCGCGGGTTATGGCATGTCGGGCGATGCGCATCATATCACCGCACCGGCCGATCATCATGATGGTGCGTTTCGGGCGATGAAGGCGGCGCTGAAATCGGGTGGGCTGGTGCCGGGCGATATTCAGTACATCAATGCGCATGGCACTTCGACGCCGATGGGCGATGATCTGGAGTTGGAAGCGGTCGAAAACCTGTTTGGCGATGCCGCGCGGGGCGTTGCAATGTCCTCGACCAAATCGGCGACCGGGCATCTGCTGGGCGCGGCCGGGGCGATCGAGGCGGTGTTTTCGATCCTCGCGATCCGCGACGGGGTGGCACCACCGACGCTCAATCTGGATGAGCCGAGCCGGGCGAGCGTGATCGACCGGGTGGCGCATACCGCGCAGCGCCGGACCATCGATGTCGTGCTGTCGAACAGTTTCGGGTTCGGCGGTACCAATGCCTCGATCCTGTTCCGCAAGGCGCACTGACCGGGCGGCGCCGGATGTTCACTCGCGGGCGGCTGATTTTGGTTTTGATGGCGCTGGTCGTCGCGGCCAATATCGGCAACCAAGCGGTGCAGCAGAGCTACGATGGGCCGGGTGCGCTGGCGGTGACGCGCGATGTGGTGGTGCCGCCGGGTGGTATCGCGGCGGTGGCGCGGACATTGAACCGCGCCGGGGTGATCCGGTATCCGCTGGTGTTCGAACTGGCGGCTTGGATTACGCGGCGGCAGGGGAATTTGCGGGCGGGCGAGTTTGAGTTCGTGGCGCACGGCAGTCTGCGGCGGGTGCTGCACACGCTGCGGTTCGGCCCGGTGGTGCAGCATAAGGCGACGATTCCGGAAGGGCTGACCGCGACGCAGATTGCCGCGATCATCAATGCGCTGCCGGAAGCGAGCGGGCATGTGGTGCCGCCATCCGAAGGCAGCGTGCTGCCGCAGACTTATGATTACGTCTATGGCGCGACAAGGCAGGGAATACTGCGACGGATGCAGCATGCCATGACCAGGGCGCTGGCCGCTGCCTGGGGCGCGCGCGCGCCGGATTTGCCGGTGCAGACGCCGCAACAGGCGCTGACGCTGGCCTCGATCGTGCAACTGGAAACGCCGGTTGCGGCGGAGTTGCCGAAAATCGCGGGGGTTTATGAAAACCGGCTGGTGCAGGGGATGAAGCTGCAGGCTGATCCTACGGTGATTTTCGCGGTGACCGAGGGGCGGGCGACCGCGCTGCCCCACCGGGTTACCGACCATGATCTGGCGACGCCGAGCGCCTATAACACCTATCGGCACCATGGGTTGCCGCCGGGGCCGATCGCGTCGCCGGGGATTGCGGCGATCGATGCGGTGCTGCATCCGGCGGCGACGCAGGATTTGTTTTTCGTGGCGACCGGCAGGGGTGGGCATGTGTTTGCCCGGACGTTCGATGAGCAATTGGCGAATATCGCGCGGGTGCGGGCGGGGCGTGGGAAGAACTGAGTTTTCGTTTTGATATCGTAACGATTTAGGCGTGTTTGAACCGGTGCTCTGGGTGTGTGATTCGGCGGCGCGGATGTGGGTTTGGCGGGCGGGCTTGGCGTGATGGTGGGGTGGCGAGCGTGGCGGCCGCGGGGTTTGGGATGGTTTCGGTCGGTGTGGGTTGGGGGGTTGCGCGCGTGTGCAGCTTCGCGGCGGACGGGCGCTGATGCGGGCGTGCGGGACGCGGTGATGCGGACGTGGCACGGCGCGGGGGCGTGGCTTCGGGTTGCGGGCGGATGGCGGCGTTGGGGGAAGGGCCGTGGGGTGCCGGTGCGGTTGGTGAGGCGCTGGTTTCGAGGAAGCAGCGCAGGAGGTTCAGGATGGTGAGGATGAGGTCCAGGATTGCGTCGCTCAGGGTATCGGCACCGCGCTGAGCCGAGACGTGGTCGAACACGCCTTGTAGTTTGGCGTTGATCGGCACGGTCGAGACGGCTGAGGCGGGGGTTTTATCCACGGTCGGATATAAGCATACTGGGGCGGACCTAAGCAAGCGTTATTTTCACTACCTTTTACGTATCGTTGTTTTTCACCCGCCGGAGTCAGCGGGACGGCAGTATTACCGGTTCCCGGTCGGGCGACACGGGGCGTGGCGCGCTGTGGGCGGTGATCAATCCATCGTCGTTGCCAAAATGGAATTGTCCAGCCGATTGGGGGAGCGTTGACGAGATGAATGGTGAGTTTGGTGACATACCGGACGGACGACGGGCGTGGAAAATTGTGGGGTGCGGAGGGGCACCCGACCCTTGCTCGGGCGTTACGGGGGGTTGGGTGTCAGGATTCTTTACACTCACGATTTCGTGCGTTCGTTATGATATTGAATTGAAATGAGAAAATTTTTGGCATCGATTTTGCTTGGTAATTCTTGTTCGTTCTGTTCACGCAAGGAGCCACCATGACAACCATCCGTATTGCCCTTCTCGTCACCACCCTGCTTTGCGCCACGACGGCGCCATCTCTCGCCGGCACAGTTCTGCTGATGGTGGCAGGGGGTGGCGGAGGGGCGGGCTATAGTGGTGCCGGCGGCGTGGGCCAGAGCGGAACGACGGCGGAAAATGGTTCGGGCGGTGGCGCGGGTATTGCGGGTGGGTCGGGGACTGGCGGCAACGCCGGCACCGGCGACGGCGGCGGTGGCGGCGGCGCGGGCGCTCTTGGTGATGGTTTCGGCGCATCGGGCTCAGGCGGGAGCGGGGGTTTTTCTGCTCTCCACTTCGGATCGGCCAATGGCTATAGCAATGGCAAGGGTGCCTACGGCGGCGGCGGCGGTGGTGGCTCTAATGGCGGTGGCGGTGGTGGTGGCTACGATGGCGGCGGCGGTGGGGGCGGCGGCATCGGCGACCTTGTCGGCGGCGGGGGCGGCGGGGGTGGTTCCTTTCTTGCCGCTGCGTTCAGCAATACCGTGCGAACCGCTGGCAACAAAGGCTGGCGATGGGTCCCTCTCGATCGAGTTCGATCATTCCATAAAGTCGTTCATCTTTAAAGGCGGTTTCCTGAGCTATGATATTTCTACCACCGGCCTGTACACTCTTACCGCCAGCGGC
Organism: Acidiphilium rubrum; assembly: GCF_900156265.1. Taxonomy (GTDB): domain Bacteria; phylum Pseudomonadota; class Alphaproteobacteria; order Acetobacterales; family Acetobacteraceae; genus Acidiphilium; species Acidiphilium rubrum. Next base: position 93,379 of record NZ_FTNE01000007.1, on the reverse strand, counting down.
GGCCAGGGCGGAGCATCGACGTCGAATGGTTACGACGGAGGGCTTGGTGCGACCGTCAGCGGCGACATCTATCTGACGGCCGGGACTGTGCTCGACTTTGAAGTCGGCGGCATGGGGGGTGCTTCTCAAGACGGCGGCGGCGGCGGGGGGGGGTCTTGGGTTTACGAGACCCAGGCGCCGACGCCGGTGCCGGAACCGGGTTCATTGGGGTTGCTTGGGACGGCTCTGATCGGGTTGGGGGTGATGGTGCGGCGGCGGCGCAAGATGGGGTGATCGGGGATTTTGCATTTGATTTTGCTTTGTAATATTTGTTCATTCTGTTCACGTAAGGAACTACCATGATCCGCACTCGAATTGCCCTTCTCGCCACCACCCTGTTTTGCGCCACGACGGCGCAAGCCCTCGCCAGTCCGGTTCTGCTGATGGTCGCCGGCGGGGGTGGTGGGGCGACTAGCGGTGATGCGGGCGGCGCGGGGGAGGCAGGGACGGTGGCGGGAGCGGGTGGATACTCTGGTGGTGCAGCCGGTGTGAATGGTTCGGGTGGCCAGAGCGGCGGGGTTTTTTATTACCACGACGGCGGCGGCGGCGGCGCGGGCGCTCTTAGTGGTGGTGGGTCTAGCCCAGATGCCAGCGGTGGCTTGGCCTATCTTGGGTTCGGCTTGGCTGGGGCCAGTGATGGTGGCGCTGGCGCTTATGGTGGTGGTGGTGGTGGCGGTAACAGTGGTGGTGGCGGAGGCGGCGGCTACAATGGCGGTGGCGGCGGCAACAAGAACGGCGGCGCCGGGGGCGGCGGCAGCTCCTTTCTTGCTGCCGCGTTCAGCAATGTTGTCGAGACCACCGGCAACAATACAGGCGCGGGATCGATATCGATCACATTCGATAATTTCATACGGTCGTTCAGCTATACCGGCGCTTCACAAAGCTATGATGTTTCCGCCACCGGCGTCTATGATTTCACCGGCTCCGGCGGCCAGGGTGGTTTCTACGACGGTAACGCCAATACGGTCGGCCTTGGTGCTACCGTCAGCGGCTCCATTATGCTGACCGCCGGGACGGTGCTCGACATTGAGGTCGGTGGCATGGGTGGGACGAACAACAATGTGTATGGCAATGGCGGTGGTGGCGGGGGGTCTTGGGTTTATGAAATCTCGGCGCCGACGCCGGTGCCGGAGCCTGGTTCGTTGGCGTTGCTTGGCACGGCTCTGATCGGGTTGGGGGTGGTGGTGCGGCGGCGGCGCAAGGGGGGTTGATCGGGTCATGCGGCCTGTGCGGTGGACGATCGAGGATTTTGCATCGCACGGGCCGGATGGGGGCTGGTGCTTGGGGGTGGTGCGGGACCGGGTGTCAGGATTTTTTACAGTCGCCGCCGCGCTGTTTTGTTAAGATATTGAATCGATAAAATAATCCAATTTGGCATGAGATTTGCTTGCAAATCCGGACTGATTTCACACGATAACAGGAACGAATATGACCGCACAGCACCACAAAATTAAAGGCCTGCTCAGCACCACCGCCCTGACTGCCCTGCTGGGTGCTGCCATGATCGCGTTTGCGCCACGGGCCGATGCCGGGGCGATCGACACGATCGGCAGCGGGACCACTACCATCTCAACTATCGGCACCATCGTCGACTACACCGTCCTGAACGCCGGACTCTACCAAATTGAGGCCATCGGTGCAGGCGGCGGCGGTTCCGGCAGCTATGGCGGCGGCGGTGGCGCCACAGTCACCGGCGATTTCAGCCTGACGGCCGATCAAATCCTGGAAATCCTTGTCAGCACCGGCGGCGGCAGCGGCTCAAACAGTGGCGGCGGCGGCGGCGGCGGCATCAGTGTGGTCTTGGATCAATCGACCCAGACTCCCCTGGCTGTCGCGGGCGGCGGCGGCGGCGGCGGGTCTACCAGCAACGGCAGCGGCGGTAGCGACAATGGCACCCCCGGCAACGGCGGTAACGGCAGCAGCTTGGCCCAAGGCAGCGGCGGCAACGGCGGCGGCGGCTCGGGCAACGGCATCCAAAGCGGCTACGGCGGCGGCAGTGGCGGCGGCAGTGGCGGCGGCGGGATCGTCATCGGCGGCGGCGGCGGCGTCTTCGGCGAAGGCAACGGCGGCGACTTTGGCAGCGGCGGCGGCGGCGGCGGCATCGCTATCGGCGGCGGCAGCGGTACTGTTGTCAAGGGCGGCGGCTCGGGCGGGAACTACGGCGGCGGCGGCGGCGGCGGCGGCTTTGGCATAGTTGGCAGCGGCTTTATTTTTCCCGGACCCACCACCTATTACTTCGGGGGCGGCTTCGGTGGAACCAACGGCGGCGGCGGCGGCGGCGGTGCCTCCTTTCTCGCCGCCAGTGCCACCAACAGGGTGCTGACATCCGGGTCCTCCGGCATATATTTCGGCGACGGCGCCAGCGGCTCAGTAACCTTCACCTACCTCTCACCCCTCGCCACCCCAGTCCCCGAACCCGGCTCGCTCCCGCTCCTCGGCACCGGCCTGCTCGGTCTCGGCCTGGCCCTGCGCTCACGGCGCAAACATCGCTGAGAGGCAAACTACCCCATGGGTGATGGGTATCCCGCTATTCCCATCATCCACCCTACCTTATGAAACCGCATGTCAGCCAACGTCGGTTGGGGTGCTCTTCCGCACCCCACCATTCCGGCACCACAATGCCGACGGTGGATTTAAATGGTCGGTCAATGCCGGCGTATCGGCGAAATCGCGGCGAAGGCGGAACGTATTTCGTCACGTTGCCTTGGCGGTTATGTCCACTTCAACCCGGTCAGGTACGGGCTGGTCGAACACGCCAAGGATTGGCCGTTCTCATCGTTTCGGCGCGCTGCGGCACGCGGGGCGGATTCGACCGGTCGGGGCAGCGTGGGGGAGATGGGTGGTGAATTTGGTGAAAGACCGGAAGGATTAATCTTGGTGACGTGGTGGGGTGCGGAAGGGCACCCCACCCTACAGTGGCTGGTCGAACACGCCAAAGATTAGCCGTTCTCATCGTTTCGGCGCGTTTTGGCACGCGGGGCGTATTCGGCCGGTTGGGGCAGCGTGAGGGAGATGGATGGTGAATTTGGTGAAAGACCGGAAGGATTGATCTTGGTGAAGTGGTGGGGTGCTCTTCCGCACTCCACCATTCCGGGGCCATAGTGCCGACGGCACATTGAAATGGTAAACAAATGCCGGAGTATCGGCGAAATCACGTCGAAGGCGGAACATATTTTTTCACCGTCGCGTTGGCTGACCGGCGCAGCGACTTGCTGGTCAAGGACGTGGACGCCCTACGCGCGTCGGTTTTACGAGCCCGCGCGCTGTATCCATTTAACATCGACGCATGGGTTGTGCTGCCCGAGCATCTGCGTGCGGTATGGACATTGCCGGGCGGCGATGCCGATTTTTCCGTGAGGTGGGCTCTGATCAAGCGCGGTTTCTCGGTAAGACTTGCGAACGGTGAAAGCCGATCCGCCTCTCGGATTGCCAAGGGCGAACGCGGTGTGTGGCAGCGCCGGTTTTGGGAGCACACGATACGGTGTGAGGCTGATTTCAGGCGGCATGTGGATTATGTTCATTTTAACCCGGTCAAGCATGGGTTGGTTGGGAATGCTGGAGATTGGCCGTTTTCATCGTTCCGGCGCGCGGTGGCACGCGGGGATTATCCGGCCGATTGGGGCGGCGGGAGGAGATGGGTGGCGGATTTGGTGAGAGACCGGACGGGTGATGCGGGGTGACAGTGGTGGGGTGCGGAAGAGCACCCCACCCTACCATGGTTTGATCCGCGCACGGACCATCGAGCGGTGATCACCTTGATTCATAGAAGTTTTTTGCTTCTTTTTTGCAAAAAAAGAAGTCTTGCCTTTGCTTTACTGGCCTTTGCTTGGGCGATGGGGTGCGGAAGGGCGCACCCCGCCCTACGCGGGGTCTCTGAGTTCGCGGCGGAGGATTTTGCCGGTGACGGTTTTGGGGAGGTCGGGGATTATTGTTACGGTTCGGGGGTATTTGTAGGCGGCCATGCGGGATTTGCAGAAGGTTATGATTTCTTCGGGCGTGGTGGTGGTGTTGGGTTTCAGGCTGATGACGGCTTTGACGGATTCACCGCGGTAGGGGTCGGGGATGCCGATTACGGCGGCTTCGCGGACGGCGGGGTGGGTGTAGAGGACGTCTTCGACTTCGCGGGGCCAGACTTTGTAGCCGGCGGCGTTGATCATGTCTTTCTTGCGATCGACCAGGTAGAACCAGCCTTGTTCGTCCATGAATCCGACGTCGCCAGTGTGGAAGCGGTGGTTGCGGATGGCTTCGGCGGTTTTGTCGGGTTTGTTCCAGTAGCCGGGGACGATCATCGGGCCTTGGGTGACGATTTCGCCGATTTCGCCTTGGGCGACGGGGGTGCCGGCGTCGTCGCAGATCCAGGAGATGGTGTCGTAGACGGGGACGCCGATGGCCAGGGCGCCGGAGGCGGGATCGACCGGGGCTTGCCGCGAGAGCGGGACGACGTGGGTGGGGGAGTTGGTTTCGGTGAGGCCGTAGCCGTTGTGGATGTAGGGGCCGAATTTTTCGCGGAAGGCGGTGACCACGCTGGGGGGAATGGGGGCGCCGCCGGAGTAGATTTTGGTGAGCGAGGCGAGTTTTGCGGGGGTGGCGTTGGCGTGGTTCATCAGGGCGATGAAGGCGGTGATGGCGCCGATGGTGAAGGCGGCTTTGTGTTCCTCGATGCTGTCGAGCATGACGCCGGGTTCGAAGCGGTAGGTCAGGATGAGGGGGGCGGCGGTGAGGAAGCCAGCGGCGACGTGGCCGATCAGGCCGGTGATGTGGAACAGGGGGGCGATGCCGAGGATGGGCGCGCCTTCGGCCAGTTCGATCCAGTCGCGATAGGTCTGGGCGTTGAAGGTGACGTTGCCGTGGGTGTTCATCGCCCCTTTGGGGACGCCGGTGGTGCCGGAGGTGTAGACCAGGAAGGCGATGTCGGCGGGTTGGTAGTGCGGGGTTTGGGGTGGGTTGGGGGCGGTTTTGAGGGTGTCGGCGAAGTCGGTGGTTTCGGGGAAGCGGTGGTGGGTGGCGTTGGCGAACAGGCGGGGGTCGTTGCGGGTCTGGAACGCGAGGGCGCTGGTGGTGATGACGATGTTCGGGCGGAGGGTGGGGTCGAGCGGATCGAACACGGTGTGGTAGGTCTCGTCGTGGCAGATGACGGCTTTGGGGGTGCAATCGGCGAACAGGATGGCGATTTCGCGGGCGCGGTTCATCGGGTTGACGGCGACGGCGATGCCGCCTGATTTCCAGGCGGCGAGGATGGCGATGACGAATTGTGGGACGTTCTGGAGGAAGACGGCGAAGCGGTCGCCTGGGGCGAAGCCGTGGGTGGTGAGGTGGGTGGCGAGGCGGTCGCTCAGATCGTCGAGTTCGGCGTAGGTGAGGGTCGCGTCGAAATAGAGGATCGCGGGGCGGTCGGGCGCGCGGGCGGCGGCGGCGCGGAACATCGCCAGGGCGTCGGTGAAGTCGGGGGTGATGGTGGCGGGTTGGCCTTGGTCGTAGAGGGCGAGCCAGGGTTTGTCGTCGTAGATGGTCATTGGCGCGGCCCCTGCCCTATTTGATCACCACGGGATTGACCGGCGCACCGGTGCCGCCGGCGACTTTGAGGGGGGCGGCGGTGTAGAGGAAGGTCCATTGGCCGTCGGCCGCGCAATCATCGGCCAGGGCATCGAGGGCGGCGATTTCGGTAAAGGTGACGCCGAGGTTGCGCATCAGGGCGTTGTGCAGCGGCAGGACGACGCCGGAGACGGGGTCGGCGGTGACTTCGTTGGCGATGGTGTCGGTGACCAGATTGGGGATTTCCATCTCGTGGAACCATTTGACCAGTTCGGGGCTGTAGGTCAGGCCGGGCTCGATGAAATCCTGGTAGAATTCGGTCTTGTCGCGGGTGTAGAACGAGCCGATCCAGCCGGTGCGGATGAGGAGGATGTCGTGTTTTTCGATGGTGACACCCTGTTTGGCGGCGGCGGCGAGGAGGTCTTCGTGGGTGAAGGTTTCGCCGCGGTCGAGGACTTGCTTGTCGCGGTGGCGGGCGATGTCGATCAGGATGCCGCGGCCGGCAATGCCGCGTTCGGCGATGGGGAGGACGCTGGCCTTGGTCATTTTACCGGCGGTGGTGCGGGCGTCGTAGCCGTTATAGAGCTGGTCGTCGCACCAGACGTGGCCGAGGGCGTCGTATTGGGTCGAGCCCTGGAGGTACATGATCAACATGTCGTCGGCATATTCGGCGTGGCCGGGGAAGACCGGGCCTTTGCCGCAGAGGTAGTGGCCTTTGTCCATGACGTTGACGCGGACCGGTTGGGCGCGGCCGGGCCAGACCGGGTCGCCGCCGGGGTGGCCCATCATGACCTGCAAAGTGAAGGTCTTGCCTTGTTTCACGGCCTGCACGCCGCGCAGCACCTCGGCCTGGGTGAGGAAGTTGAGCGAGCCGACCTCGTCATCGGCGCCCCAGCGGCCCCAGTTTTTCGGGTCGTTCTTGAGAAGTTCGGTGACCGGGATTTCGGCGCGGAGCGTGCTGGCCATGGCGGTTTCCTCGTGCGGTTGCGAACCGGTCTGATGCCGGATTTGTCTATCCTGCATTCTTGATCGGCGGGTTGCAACACCGCCAAGCGAACGTTGGCCCGGTTGGCGGTCATTGACCTGTATCAAAGCCACCGGCCGATCATCCGCGCATAACCAGTTCCGCACGAGCCGCGCCCGTTCCTTGGGCACGTTTCGAATTCGATCATCTGCAACCACGGAGAACGGACATGTCGGACGATACCCAATTGCAACAGCGCGTCATGGCGGAACTGAACTGGCAGCCGGGCGTGACCGCCGGCCATATCGGCGTGACCGCCAAGGCCGGCATCGTCACGCTGAGCGGCCATGTCGAGAGCTACGCCGACAAGCACGCCGCCGAGGCGATCACCCGGCGCGTCCGCGGCGTGTTCGGCGTTGCCGAAGACATCGTTGTGGAACTGCCGGTTCATATCAAACGCACCGATGAAGATATCGCCGGCGCCGCGGTCGAGCGCCTGGCGTGGGACGTCTCGGTGCCGCGCGACAGCGTCAAGGTCACTGTCGCCGATGGTTGGCTGACCCTGACCGGGCGGGTCGGCGCGCATTACCAGCGCGAGGCCGCGATGCGCGATGTTCAAGGCCTCATCGGCGTGCGCGGTGTTTCCAGCGAAATCACCATCAAGCCGCGGGTCGATGCGACCAACCTCAGCCAGGACATCATGCACGCGTTGCAACGCTCCTGGTTCGTTGAACCCAACGCGATCAGCGTCACCGTCGAAGGCGGGGCGGTGCGCCTGAGCGGCACGGTTCACTCACCGCATGAACGCAACCTCGCGGCGACCACGGCCTGGTCGGCACCGGGAACCATTACGGTTGAGAATAATATTACGGTTTCGTGAGTGTGGACAATGACGAAACAAGTATAGCGAAGAGTAAAAGTTAGGATCTTCTTTTTTGTGAACAAAAAAGAAGCAAAAAAAACTTTGTTCGTTTGGGTCATGCTGGTGGGAACGCCTGTGGCTCAGCGTTGATGAAAGAGCGACCTATGGAAAATCCTGATACCACGATCGCCATTTTCGACGATCACCTTGCCGCCGATGCCGCCATCAAGACACTCTCCCGCGGCGGCTTTGCGATGAAGCAACTCAGCGTCATCGGCAAAGGCTACCATACCGAGGAAAACGTCGTCGGCTTCTACAATACCGGCGATCGGGTGCGCTTCTGGGGCCTGCGCGGCGCGTTCTGGGGCGGTCTCTGGGGGGTGTTTTTCGGCGGCCTGTTCCTGTCCATCCCCATCGTCGGCCATGTCGTCGTGCTGGGCTATCTGGCCTCGATGGTGTTCTCCGGCGTCGAAACCGCCGCGGTGGTCGGTGGTCTGAGCGCGCTCGGCGCCGCGATGTATGGCATCGGCATTCCGAAAGACAGCGTGATCGAATACGAATCCGCGCTCAAGGCCGATCATTTCCTGGTCATGGTGCACGGCACGCCAGCGGAGACGATCCGGGCGCGCGCCATCCTGGGCCTTGCAAAACCGCTGCGGCTTGATGTTCACACCGGCGTGAAATTCATCGCGCCACCGCAAGACGTCACCATCCCGGCCTGATGCCATGCACGCCATGATGCTGAATGCGCTCCACCAGCCCCTCGACTATATCGAACTGGTGGACCGGCACCCTGGCCCCGGCCAGGTGCGCGTCGCGATCGCCGCCTGCGGCGTCTGCCGGACCGATCTGCACGTGGTCGACGGCGAATTGCCGCATCCGCAGGTGCCGATCATCCCCGGCCATGAAATCATCGGCAGGGTCGATGCGCTGGGCGATGGCGTGCGCGCGTTGCACATCGGCCAGCGCGTCGGCATCCCCTGGCTCGGCCACACCTGCGGCACCTGTCCCTATTGCCGCGCCGGCCGCGAAAACCTGTGCGACCACCCGCTGTTCACCGGCTACACCCGCGACGGCGGCTTCGCCACCGCAACCATCGTCGATGCCGCTTACGCCTTCCCGCTCGGCGATGCCGGCAGCGACGCATCGCTGGCGCCGCTGCTCTGCGCCGGGCTGATCGGCTGGCGATCGTTGAAAATCGCCGGAGATGGAAAAAAACTCGGCCTCTACGGCTTCGGCGCGGCCGCGCATATCGTTGCTCAGATCGCCCGCTGGCAGGGCCGCACGGTCTACGCCTTCACCCGACCGGGCGATGCCGCCACCCAAGCCTTCGCCCGCTCGCTCGGCGCCGTCTGGGCCGGCGGGTCCGACGAGATGCCGCCCGATGCGTTGGACGCCGCGATTATTTTCGCCACCGCCGGCGATCTGGTCCCCGCCGCGCTGCGCGCGCTCCGCAAAGGCGGCCGCGTCGTCTGCGCCGGCATCCATATGAGCGATATCCCGGCGTTTCCCTACAGCCTGCTGTGGGAGGAGCGCCAGATCCTGTCCGTCGCGAACCTGACGCGGCAGGACGGGCTCGAATTTCTGCGCCTGGTGCCGGAAATCGGCATCATCACCCGCACCACCACCTACCGGCTGACCGAGGCGAATCAGGCCCTGGCCGACCTACGCGCCGGCCGCTTCGAAGGCGCCGCCGTCCTGATCCCCTGACCGCGCGCCAATAATCCGCCCCGGCGAGACCAGCCAGATCGCCGCATCATCCCCCAGCGAGCGCAATTGCGCCCGATCGGTCGCGGTGCAGAACACCTGGCTCGGGCTTCGCTGCAACGCCTCACCCAGTGCGACGCGATGCGCCGCATCGAGGTGGACGAACGGTTCATCGAGCAGCAGTACCGGTGCCGCGCCGCGCAGCGAGGCGATCAGCGCCGCGTGCGCCAGCACGATCGCCACCAGCATGGCGCGTTGCTGCCCGGTCGATGCGAAGGCGGCGGCAAGCCCGCTGCCGGCATCCGCCAGCAGCAGATCGGCGCGTTGGGGCGAGACCGCGGCAACCGGCTCTGCCCGCGTGCGCGCATAGAGCCGCCGCAGCCAATCTTCCACCACGATCGCCGGCTCGATCGCGAGGCGCGCCCCGATCGGGCACTCCAGCGCCAGGGTCGCTGCCGGAAACGGCGCAAATGCGCCGCGCGCCAGCATCGCGTTGACCCGCGCGATCAGATCGAGCCGCGAGGCGGTCAGGGCGGCGGCGTGGCGGGCCATCGAATCCTCGATGGTCGCGAGCCAGGCGGCATCGGCGGTGCCTTGTTCGATCTGGCGGTTGCGATTGGCCGAAGCCGCCTCGAACGCCGCGACCTCGCTGGCGTGGGCCGGGGCCAGCGCCAAGGTCAGCCGGTCCAGAAACCGCCGCCGCGCGCTGGCACCTTCGGTGAACAGCCGGTCCATCTGCGGCGTCAGCCACACGCAGGCGAACGCGGCGGCGGCCGCGGCAGCGTTGACCGGATCACCATCGAGCAGGATTTTGCGGCGCTCGGCACCCGCACCGTCGATGCCGGTACCGAGCGTGAAACGCCGCCCGGCATCGGTCAGTTGGGCGGCGACCGCCCAGCCGCCCGATGCGCCGCGCCGCGCCAGTTCGGTAAATTTCGCCCCACGCAGCCCGCGCCCCGGCGCCAGCACCGAAATCGCCTCGAGCAGATTGGTCTTGCCCGATCCGTTCGGCCCTTCGAGGGCCACGATGCGCGAGTTGGGCCGGACATCGAGCGAGGCGTAGGAGCGGAAATCGGTCAGGCGGAGGGCGGTCAGCGTTGTCATGGGAGAAGGAAGCAAGGACTTCTTTTTTTGAAAAAAAAGAAGCAAAAAAACTTTTTGACACTGGGCCTGTGACGGTTCAAGCGCCCATGCCCCAGATCAAAAAAAGTTTTTTGCTTCTTTTTTTCAAAAAAGAAGCGCTTCCTCCCCTCGCACCGCCGCGCGACCGCTAAACCCGCATCGGCATCAGCACGAAAATCGCGCTCTGATCGCCGGCTGCGCGCACCAGCGTCGGTGCCGCGCCATCGGCGAAGCAGAATTCGACATGGCCTTTGATCTGTTCCGTCACATCGTTGAGATAGCGGGCCTGAAACCCGATTTCGAGCGGCGTGGAGCTGTATTCCACCTGTTCGCCATCCAGCTCTTCCGAGGCGGTACCTTGATCCGGGCTGGTGGCAGACAGCACCAGCAGATCGCGCGCAACCGAGAGTTTTACCGGCTTGTGGCGCTCGGCGGTAATCGCGGATACGCGCGCCACGGCGTTGGAAAAATCATTGGTATCAACGCGCAGGATCTTGTCGTTACCGACCGGGATGACCTTGCTGTAATCGGGATAGGTGCCGTCGATCAGCTTGCTGGTCATCCGCATGGTGTCGAGCGTGAACTGAATCCGCGTCTCCGACAGGGCAATCGCGATCTCGCCGGTGACATCCTCCAGCAACTTCCTGATTTCATTGACGGTCTTGCGCGGAATGATCACGCCGGGCATGCCCGCCGCGCCATCGGGCAGCGGCTCCTCGACGCGGGCGAGGCGGTGCCCGTCGGTCGCCACCGCGCGCAGCACGGCGGCGCCATCGGATTCGGCGGCGTGCACGTAAATGCCGTTCAAATAATACCGGGTCTCTTCGGTCGAGATCGCAAACCGCGTCCGGTCGATCAAGCCGCGCAGCGCCTGCGCCGGGATCGAGAACCGGTGGCTCAGCTTGCCGGCATCGAGCTTGGGGAATTCATCGGTCGGCAGCACCACCAGCTTGGTGGCATAGCGCCCGGCGCGGAGTGCCAGCGGCGCATCGCCGCCCGGATGGTCGAGCTCGACCTGGGCGTGCTCAGGCTGGCGCCGCACGATTTCATAGAGCGTCGCCGCCGGTGCGGTGACCGAGCCATCCTGCGCCGCCTCGACCGGCACATCCTCGATCAGCGCAATCTCCAGATCGGTCGCGGCGATGGTCAGGCGGCCTTCCTTCACGGACAGCAGCACATTGGCGAGGATCGGGATGGTGTTGCGCTTCTCCACCACGTTCTGAACATGGGCCAGCGCCTTGAGGAGCGTGGCGCGATCCGCCTTGAGCTTCATGCGATCCTTCCAGTCATCTTGCCGGGCGTCCGAGTCGGCCGGTTTCGTTGCATAGCCCAGATCGGTCATAAATAGAACCGCCCGCACCATCATCGAACTGCAACCAATCAGTGGGTGACAAGGGGGGCATTGCGGGTTATGGCGGGCCTGTCAGGTTCGCAGGGCCCGGCATCAGACCGACATCGTCAATTCTTTCAAGCGGATCTGCTCATGACCAGCATCGCCCCGCCTGCCCTTGTGCATGGACGCCGCCTGCCCAACGCGTGGGACATCGCTGCGATTCTGCTCGTGATGGGCGTGCTGATCGGCGTCGTCAGCGTCGCGCGCGGCACCCTCGCGCCGCTCGCCGCCGCCCAGGCGACCCATATCCATCTCGATCCCGCCTACCTGCCGGGCTACGCGGTCCGTACCACGCTGCGCATGTTCGCGGCGCTGTTCCTCTCGCTGATCTTTACCTTCCTGGTCGCGACGCTGGCCGCCAAAAGCCGGCGCGCCGCCATCATCATCATCCCGGTGCTCGACATCCTGCAATCGATCCCGATCCTCGGGTTCCTGTCGGTCACCGTGCTGTTCTTCGTCAATCTGTTTCCGGGCCAGCAGCTCGGCGCCGAATGCGCCGCCATTTTCGCGGTGTTCACCGGCCAGGCGTGGAACATGACGTTCAGCTTCTACCAATCCCTGACCACCGAACCATCCGATCTCGATGAAGCGTGCCGCAGCTTCGGCCTTTCGCCGTGGCAGCGCTTCTGGCGGCTCGATGTGCCGTTCGCCGTTCCCGGCCTGGTCTGGAACATGATGCTGTCGATGTCGGGCGGCTGGTTCTTTGTGGTCTATGCCGAGGCCATCACGGTCGGCAACACCACGTTCACCCTGCCGGGCATCGGCTCTTATGTTTCGGTCGCGCTGCAACGGCGTGATCTGCTGGCGATTTTCGAAGCCGTGTTCACCATGCTGGTGGTCATCCTGCTGTACGACCAGCTGCTGTTCCGCCCGCTGGTCGCCTGGTCCGACAAATTCCGCTTTGAAACCGTGCAGACCGCCTCGGCCGGCGAGCCGTGGGTGCTGAAACTGCTGCGTCGCACGTTTATTCTGCGCGAGGTGGCCGGGTGGCTGGGCGATCGTGTCGCCGTCATCGGCCGGCTCCGCCTCGGCCGCGCCGAACGCACCTTCGCCTCGCTGAAAGTCGGCAAGAGTTCGTCCAAACTGGGCGATGGCGTGTTCTACGCCGTGGTGATCGCCGCCGCCGGCTATGCGTTCTGGCAGGTGACGACGTTTTGCGCCGCGCATCTTGCCTGGTCCGATCTGCTGACCTGCGTGATCGATGCGTTTTTCACTTTGGCGCGCGTGCTCGCCGCCCTGCTGATTTCCTGCGCGATCTGGGTGCCGGTCGGCGTCTGGGTTGGTCTGCGGCCGAAGGCGACCAAGCTGGTCCAGCCGGTCGCGCAATTCCTCGCGGCGTTTCCGGCCAATCTGCTGTTTCCCCTGGTGGTGGCCGGCATCGTCGCCTTCCATTTGTTGCCGAACATCTGGCTGACGCCGCTGATGGTGCTGGGCACGCAATGGTATATTCTGTTCAACGTCGTCGCCGGCGCTTCCGCGCTGCCGGGCGACCTCAAGGAAGTTGCTGCCAGTTTCGGGCTGCGCGGCTGGCTGCGCTGGCGCCGCCTGATCATTCCCGGCATTTTGCCCTATCTGGTCACCGGCGCGCTCACCGCGACGGGGGCGGCCTGGAATGCCTCGATCGTTGCGGAAGTGGCCTCGTGGGGCAAGACCACGCTGGTTGCCAAGGGCCTGGGTGCCTATATCGCGCAGGCCACCACCGCCGGTGATACCAGCAAGATCGTGCTGGGCGTCGCGGTGATGTCGGCCTTCGTGCTGAGTTTCAACCGGCTGGTCTGGCGCCCGCTCTATGCCTATGCCAGCCGCCGCACCAATCTCGGATAGGGGATTTCATGGATCAGCAAGTTACCACCCATACCCTGCTCGAAGTCAGCCATTGCCGGCAGGCCTATCCGAAAGAGGCCAATAACGAACTCATCGTGCTCGACGATGTCAACGTGCGCCTGTTCGAGGGCGAAATCGTCGGCCTGCTCGGCCGTTCGGGGTCGGGCAAATCGACCCTGCTGCGCATCATCGCCGGCCTGTTGCGCCCCACCAGCGGCGATGTCACCTGGCAGGGCAAGCCGGTTCGCGGCCCGGTGCGCGGTGTCGCCATGGTGTTCCAGAGTTTCGCGCTGTTCCCCTGGCTCTCGGTGCAGGAAAACGTCGAAATCGGCCTCGAAGCGATGGGCGTTTCTCGTTCGGTGCGCGAGACCCGCGCCGAGGAAGCGATCGACCTGATCGGCCTCGGCGGCTATGAAAGCGCCTATCCAAAGGAACTTTCGGGCGGGATGCGCCAGCGCGTCGGTCTTGCGCGCGCGCTGGTCACCCACCCCGATCTGCTGCTGATGGACGAGCCGTTTTCGGCACTCGATGTGCTGACCGCGGAAACGCTGCGCACCGATCTGATCGATTTGTGGTCCGAGCGTAAGCTGCCGGTCAAATCGATCCTGATGGTCACCCACAACATCGAGGAAGCGGTGCTGATGTGCGACCGCATCCTGGTGTTCTCATCCGACCCCGGCCGCGTCGCCCATGAAATGACCGTGCCGTTCGCCCATCCGCGCAACCGGCTCGACCCGGCCTTCCGCCAGATGGTCGATGACATCTACGCGGTGATGACGCGCCGCAAGACCCCGGCCGACCTGCGCGCCGCCGCCGCCAAACCGACCACCGGCTTCGCGACCCCGCTCCATCCGATCGGCACCAATTTGATGTCCGGCCTGATGGAAACCCTCGCCGCCGAACCCTACAATGGCCGCGCCGATCTTCCCGCGCTGGCCGCCGTGCTGCAATACGAGGCCGATGAACTGCTGCCGCTTGGCGAGACGCTGCAATTGCTGCATTTCGCCGAACTCGAGGAAGGCGACATCCGCCTGACCGACCAGGGTCGCAGCTTCGTCCACGCCGATACGGACGAGCGCAAGAAAATTTTTGCGGAGGCGGCGCGCAGCCATGTCAAACTGGTTGCCGCGATCCGCCAGGTGATCGACGAACGCTGGAACCATCGTGCCTCCGCCGTGCGCTTCCGCGACGAGCTGGAGGACCACATGTCGCCCGAACGCGCCGAGGAGACCCTGCGCACCGCGATTTCCTGGGGCCGCTACGCCGAATTGTTCTCATACGACGAGGAAGGGCAGCAATTCAGCCTCGAGGATATCGAGGAGGAGTAAAGGCGTCGCGCTGTGGAGCCAGTTTCCGCATCACCAACGAGGCGCGGGGGTTCGCCGATCAAAAACCCCGCGCCCTCACGGCCCGCGACGCCGTTCGAGCCGACGTCCCGCGCGAGATCGCATAACCCGGCGTTAATCTTTGCCCCGTAGTCTGCCCATCATAGCGGCCGCAGCAAGGATGACGCCACGTGGTTTTGAAGCTCAACGTTCGACATAAACTTTACCTGACCGCCGCGATCAGCCTGGTGGGCTTCGTCTGCCTGTGCGCCTTCGCGCTGCATCTGCTCTATCGCACCATGCTGGCGGATCGGATCGCCAAGACCGACGTCCTGGCCCAAATGGCGCGCTCGGTCGCCGACTCGATCTACCAGCGTGAACAGTCAGGCCAGATCAGCGAGGCCGCCGCCCAAGCCAAGGCTGAGCGGATCATCGGCCAGATGAGCTATGGCAAGGACGGGTATATATTCGTCAACAACAGCAAAGCCGTCCGCATCGTCTTCCCACCCGATCCAAAACTGGTCGGCCAAAACACCTGGAACCTGCACGACCCGGACGGGGTGTACCTCAACCGCGTGATGGAACGGCGCGCCGTCGCGGGCGATCACCGGCCCACTTTCTACCGGTTTCCCAAGCCCGGCTCGAAAACGCCGGTTCAGAAAGTCGCGATGGTGGAATATTTCGCGCCCTGGCATTGGGTGATCGGCACCGGCATCTACCTCGACGATGTGCAACATGATTTCGCTGCCCTGCTCTGGGAGTTTGCGGCTTTTGCCCTGCCGATTCTGCTCCTGATCTTCGGCGTGGCGTTCTGGTTGTCGCGCACCATCGCGCTGCCGCTGGCAACCCTTGCGGTGCAGACCGGCAAACTCGGCACCGGCGCGCCGGACATCACGATCGATGGAGTGGGCAGGCCCGACGAAATCGGCACGCTTGCCACAGCGATCGACCGGTTTCGGCTCGATGGGCTGGAAAAACGTCGCCTGGAAGCGGAATCGAGCGAAGTACGCCGACTGCGTGAAGCGGAACGCGCCGAGCAGGAGAGCCTGCGGACCGCCATGAACACCCAGCTTGCCGCCGTGGTCAGCGCCGTCGCCGGCGGGCTGAGTCGCCTCGCCGATGGTGATCTGCTGCATCGCATCAACACCCCGTTCGCCGCCGAATACGAAAAACTGCGGGCCGATTTCAATGATGCGGTCACGAGGCTGCACGCCACGATGACCGATGTCTCCGGCGCGACCGATACGATCCGCGCCGGTTCCGGCCAGATCGCCAGCGCCTCGGACGACATGGCACGCCGCGCCGAACAACAGGCCGCCAACCTCGAACAGACCGCAGCCGCGCTCGATCAGATCACCGCAACCGTCCGCCGCACCGCCGAAGGCGCCGTTGAGGCCCGCAAGCTGGTGCAGACCGCGCGCGATGATTCCGAGCGCTCGGGTGAAGTCGTCGGTCGTGCGGTCGATGCCATGTCCGGCATCGTTCAATCCTCCACCCAGATCGGCAATATCACCGGCGTGATCGACGAAATCGCGTTCCAGACCAACCTGCTCGCCCTCAACGCCGGGATCGAGGCTGCCCGCGCGGGCGATGCCGGGCGGGGTTTCGCCGTGGTCGCCTCGGAAGTGCGCGCCCTGGCACAACGCTCGGCCGATGCCGCCAAGGAAATCACCTCCCTGATCAAAATGTCCGGCAGCCAGGTCAAGGCCGGCGTCGAACTGGTCGATGAAGCGGGCAAAACCCTCAACCGTATCGCAACGCAGGTTTCCACCATCGACGGCATCGTGGCCGAGATTGCCGCTTCGGCGCAGGAGCAATCCACCGGCCTCAGCCAGATCAACACCGCGATCAACGCGATGGATCAGGCAACCCAGCAGAACGCCGCCATGGTCCAGCAATCCACCGCAGCCGCTAGCAGTCTCGCGGGCGATTCTGACCATCTCTCAAGCCTGATCGCCCGGTTTGCTCTGGCCGAGCAGACCAAATCGGGCCGCCTGCCATCGCTACAGCGGGCGTAGCTGGTCCTAACCGACCTTTACGCCTTTCCAGAACGCGACGCGGCCCTTGATCGCGGCCGCGGCGGCCAGCGGCTCGGCATAATACCAGGCCGCATCCGTATTGGTCGCGCCGTCCACCGCGACCGAATAATAATTCGCGGTTCCCTTCCACGGGCAGCGCGATGTGGTCGCACTCGGCCGCAACGCCTCGGCACGCACCGCATCGAGCGGAAAATAATGATTGCCCTCGACCACCACGGTATCATTCGATTCCGCAATGACCGTCTCGTTCCAGATTGCCTTCACCATGACGCGCTCCTGATGCTCCATCTACCCCACTCACATGGGTCTGCCGGCACGCCGCGAAACCCCCGCGCCTTTAACACGAGCCGCGATAATCCCATGTGCAACCCATGACCGAAGCATCGCCGCACGCCCTGCGAAACCTGCCGATCGGCATCGCCGCCACCGGCACCCGCACCGAACACGATTCGATGGGCAGCATCGAAGTCCCGGCCGATCGCTACTGGGGTGCACAAACCCAGCGCAGCCTGAAACATTTCGCGATCGGTGCGGACCGCATGCCGCTCGCGGTCTACCGGGCCTACGCCATCGTCAAAAAAGCTGCCGCCATGGTCAATGCCGAAGCTGGCCACCTGCCGGCGTGGAAAGCCGCCGCGATCATTCGCGCCGCCGATGAAGCCATCAACGGCGAGTTCGACGATCACTTTCCGCTGTTCGTTTATCAGACCGGCTCCGGCACCCAGTCGAACATGAACATCAACGAGGTTCTGGCCAACCGTGCCAGCCAGTTGCTCGGCGGTGCCATCGGCAGCAAAGCGCCGGTTCACCCGAACGATGATCTCAACCTCGCCCAATCCTCCAACGACACCTTTCCGACCGCGATGCACATCGCAACGATCGACGCGCTCGACGGCCAACTGCTCCCCAACGCCACCGCCCTCGCCGCCGTGATCGACGCCAAGGCCCAGGCCTGGCTCGACATCCCCAAAACCGGCCGCACCCATCTGCAGGACGCGGTGCCCCTCACCGTCGGCCAGGAATGGTCCGGCTACGCCCATCAGCTTCGCACCGCCCTCGCGCGCATCGATGCCTGCAAACCCGAACTCTACCAACTCGCCGCCGGCGGCACCGCGGTTGGCACCGGCATCACCGCCTGGCCCGGCTTCAGTGCTGCCATCGCCGGCCAGATCGCCAGCCTCACCGGCGAACCCTACGTTACCGCGCCCAATAAATTCGCGGCCCAAGCCTCGCTCGATGGTCTGGTCGCCACCATGGCCGCGATCCGCGGCCTCGCGGTCGCCTGCCTGAAGGTCGCCAACGACATGCGCTGGCTCGCCAGCGGCCCGCGCTGCGGCATCGGCGAACTCATCCTGCCGGAAAACGAACCCGGCTCCTCGATCATGCCGGGCAAGGTCAACCCGACCCAATGCGAAGCCATGGTGATGGTCTGCATCCAGGTGATCGGCGATGACAACGCGGTCGCCTTCGCCGGCAGCCAGGGCAATTTCGAACTCAACGCCATGCGCCCGCTCATCATCAACAACATCCTGCGCGCCTGCCGCAACCTCGCCGATGCCTGCGCCACGCTCAACCGCTTCTCGGTCGCCGGCACGACCCTTAACCGCGCCCGGATCGATGACCAGCTCGGCCGCTCGCTCATGCTGGTCACCGCCCTCACCCCGGAAATCGGCTACGACCGCGCCGCCGCCGTCGCGCACCACGCCGAGGCCGAAAACCTCACCCTGCGCGAGGCCGCCATCGCCTACGGCGGCATCGACGGTGCGACGTTCGACCGCATCGTCGATCCTGCCCGCTTGGTCGGCACCGGATTATCCGGTGCCTGAAATCCGGCACTGGTCCTCTGGGGTGGTGGTGCTTATGCTGACCGGAACCTTCTGAGCGAGCGAGACATATGATGGACACTGCAATCCCCACCCAACTGCCCAGCATTTTCGTCAGCCACGGCTCACCGATGCTCGCCATCACCCGCACCCCCGCGCGTGATTTCCTGGCCCAGCTCGGCACCACCCTGCCCCGGCCAAGTGCCGTGCTGATGGTCTCCGCCCATTGGGAAACCGATCGTCCCATGGTCAACGCGGTCGCGCGCAACGAGACCATCCATGATTTCGGCGGCTTCCCGCGCGCCCTGTTCGAAATCCAGTATCCGGCACCTGGCGATGCCACGCTCGCCGCCCATATCGCGGACCTGCTCGGTGCGGCCGGTTTTCCCACCGGCATCGACCACGCCCGCGGCCTCGATCACGGCGCCTGGGTGCCGATGATGCTCGCCTTCCCGGATGCTGATGTGCCGGTCCTGCAACTTTCCGTGCAATCCCATCGCGGCCCCGCTTATGCCTACGCCATCGGCCGGGCCCTGGCGCCGCTACGCGCCGAAGGCGTGCTGATCATTGGCTCGGGCAGTTTCACCCACGATCTGCGCCGCTTCCGTGGCCAGGCGGTCGATGCCCCGGAAACCGCCGACGTCACCGCATTCAGCGCCTGGATGGACCAACACATCGCCGCCCACGATGTCGATGCGCTGATCCACTACCGCACCCACGCGCCCCACGCCGCCGATGAACACCCGACCGAGGAACATCTCCTCCCGCTGTTCACCGCCCTCGGCGCCGCCGGCGACGCGCCCACCGCCCAACGCCTGCACAATTCCACCGAACACGCCATCCTGCGCATGGACGCCTACGGGTTCGGTTGACCCGGACCGGCAAGGGGTTTCGGATGCCGCACACCGGATAAGTTGAATCCATTTACACAATCTTAAATTGCGTGATATCGAACTGCATCACATCGCGTGAGAGGCAACCCAATCGTGATGCAGGGCGACCCAAGGCTGATCATCCATTGCGGCTTTCATAAAACCGGCAGCACCGCCCTGCAGGCAACGCTGCGGTCAAGCGAAACACGATTACGCGCCGCCGGGTTCCTCTATCCTTGCGCCGGAAGCCGGGACCGACCAGGCCGGATCAGCAGCGACCCCAGCAGCAGCGCGCACCACAACCTGGCCTGGCACATGGTCCGCCACCAGCTCTGCAACCCCGCGCATGGCGATCCTCCTGCCATGCTCGCCGAAATCGCAGGATTTGCAGGCGATGTTATCCTGTCGAGCGAGGAGTTCGAAACCTTGCTGACCGGCGCCGACGGTCCCGCCATCCTGCACGGTCTGGCGGGCCAAGCCGGCCGGAAACTCGTTTTGGTCATCTACCTTCGCAACCAGATTGCGTATGCCGAAACCCTGTTCCTCGAACTGATCAAACACGGCATCGGCACCGATTACGAACGCCACGCCGATGAAATCCTGCAAACCGGCCACCGCCGGTTCGAAGAGGCGGTGCATTGCTTCGACTATCAGCGTGCCCTCGCCCCGCTGCGGGCGAGCACCGATGCCACGATCATCCTGCGCAACTACCACGACCTCGGCCCCGGCGGCATCGTCGCCGATTTCGCTGCCCTGTTCGGCCTCACCGATGTGCTGCAACCAAGCCCCGGTCGCGAAGCCGCCAACCAGCGCCAACCAACCCCAACCGCGCTCTATACGTTCCATCGCAACCGCACCGGCCAGCGGCCCTCGCCGATCGAGCGCAACCGCATCATGCGCATCGCCGCCAGTGCGGATCAGTCCACCAGCAGCGCCGATCTGCAACAGCGCTTCGCCAGACGCTTCGGCCCGGGCAACCGGGCGCTCTGCGCGGAATGGCAATTATCAACCAATGGGCTCGAAGCCGCTCACATGGTCCGCCCGGCATCCGAAATTCCGCTCGAAGCGCTGTTTTCGTTCGAAACCCAGTGCGCCATCACAACGCCCGAAACCGCGGACCTGCCCGCCTGGCTCGCCGCAATCGGGCTCGAAAACACGACCATCCCGCTCTCGGCCCGCATCCTCGATCGCCTCCAACAAGCACACCGCTACCGCCGCAGGGTCGCCGATCGCGTCATCAACAAAATCTTCAACGAACCCGGCTCAGCCCCCGCGCCTGCACCGTCGTCACCCCGCTGAACCGCCGCGCAACCGCAACGCCGGCCCCACCGAAGCCACCAGCAGCAAACTCGCGACCACCAGCGGCAACCCCGCCGTCCACACAGTCGCCACGCCGCCGGGCCCGAGACAATTCGCATACACCGAGGTGAACAACAGCGGCCCGATCAACGCGGTCAGCCCGGTCAAACTCGCCAGCAACCCCTGCAACCGCCCCTGCTCGGCATCGCTTACCCGATGCGCCATCACGCCCTGGACCGCCGGCATCGCCAATCCCCACAGCGAAAACACCGGTACACCCAGCCAGAACACCATGCTGTGCCGGGCAAAACCAAAAATCAGAAACCCGATCGCACCACCCGCCAACCCCATCGCCAGCGCCCGTACCTCGCCGAACCGATGCACCACCGGCCCCACCAGCAACCCGCCGACCAAGGCAAACCCCACCCCCGCCGCCGCCAGGGTCAACCCGATTTCGAGCGGCAACCAGCCATATCGGTCCTGCACATAGAGCACGAGCACCGAAGGCACCGCCTGCAACGCCAGCGTTCCCAACGCATACACACTCGCCGGTGCGGCTATCCGCGGCCGCCTGAAAAACCCCAGCGCCGATAACGGATTCAACCCCCGCCAACTCAGCCGCGTGCGCGCCCGGCGCGACAGGGATTCCGGCAACGCCACCAACCCATACAAAAAATTCGCAAGCGCCAGACCCGCCGCAAACCAGAACGGCAGCCGCAACGAAATGCCGCCCAAAATGCCGCCCAGCGCCGGCCCCAACACAAACCCCAGCGCCGCCGCGACACCCGAAACCCCGAACGCCGCCGCCCGCCGCTGCGCCGGCGTCACATCCGCAATATACGCATTCGCCGCCGCTATATTCGCCGACGATGCCCCCGATAAAATCCGGCCGACAAACAACCACGCCACATCCGGCGCCAACGCCATCACCGCAAAATCAACCGCCTGCCCCAGACATGAAAATAAAATCACCGGCCGCCGGCCAAACCGGTCCGACAACGCCCCCAACACCGGCGCTGTCACAAATTGCATCGCCGCCCACGCCGCGCCAAAAAACCCGAATACATGCGCCGTCAACACCACATTGCCGGACACCAACCCCAAAACCAGCTTCGGCAACACCGGCAACACAATCGCCATCGCCAACATGTCCAACAAAATCGTGGCCATGATAAACCCAAACGCCGCATCCCGCCGCCCCGCCACGCGGCTGATCATGGATGGGAGTTGGGGGTTGGGGCGCCGGTAAATAAGTAAGGCCAGGGGCTCTGCCCCTGGACCCCGTTAAAGGCGGAGCCTTTAAAATCCATTAGTTTTAGGCAAGGGGAGGGCTGTCGAGGCCAGATCGACGGAAAATCCGAGGCAGCGCCCTCCCCTTGCCTAAAACTAGCGGGTTCTAAGGGCTCCGCCCTTAGCGGGGGTGCAGGGGGCAGAGCCCCCTGGCCTTGCTTGCTTAACCGTCCCCAGCCCCCAGACCTCATCCGTAATCGGCCTCGGTCGTGACGTCGTGGATACGGTCAGAGGCGAAGGCGTGGAAGATCGGGGATAGCGCGGTCGAGACGACGACGTTGACGATGAAGGTCGCGATCGCGATGTAGCAGGGGAAGGTATAGCCTGCGATGTGGAACGGGTAGATCGATCCTGCCAGGTGATTGAGTAGTGCGTAGTGCGTGGCAAGGCCGATGCCGCAGGCCCAGCCGACCAGCAGGGCCCAGCCGTTGTAGAAGCGCGTGAACAGGCTGAACACGATGGCGGGGAAAATCTGGATCATCCAGATGCCGCCAAGCAATTGCAGTTGGATGGCGTATTTCAGCGGCAGCGCGAAGATGAAGGCGAGCGCGCCGATGATCATCACGATGGAAAACAGCCGCGCGACCATCGATTCCTGTCCGGCGGTGACGCGCGGGTTGATGAACTGGCGCCAGATGTCGCGCGTGAAGATGTTCGCGGAGGCGATCGCCATGATGGCGGCGGGCACCAGGGCGCCGATCGCGATGGCGGCGAACGCGATGCCGACGAACCAAGGCGGCAGAGTGTGGATCAGCAAGGCGGGGACCGCGAAATTGGTGCCGAATTCCTTAAACCCGGCCGCGAATTGCGGCATGGTCGCAACGCCCGACGCGACCGCCATGGCTCCAAGCAGCGTGATCAGCCCGAGCATCAGCGAGTAGGCCGGCAGGATCACCGCGTTGCGCCGCACCACTTCGCTCGATCGCGCCGAGAGCACGCCGGTGGTTGCGTGCGGGTATAAAAACAGCGCCATCGCCGAGCCGAGTGCGAGGGTGGCGTAGCCGGAATAGAGCCCGCCGCTGCCGGCCGGCGGCTTGGGCAGCAGCAGCTTGGCCGGCGCGATTTTTGCAAAAATCGCGCCGAACCCGCCGAGTTCGGCTGGGATGACGATGATCGCGACAATGATGGTCAGATAGATCAACAGATCCTTGACGATCGCAATCATCGCCGGCGCGCGCAGGCCGGAGGTGAAGGTAAACGCCGCCAGAACCAGAAAGGCGATGATCAGCGGCAGATGCGCGCCGAATCCCGCCCCGGTGATCCCCAATCCGCCGATCACGGTCTGCATTCCCACCAGTTGCAGCGCGATATACGGCATGGTCGCGACGATGCCGGTTATCCCCACCGCGAGCGCCAGATAGCGATTGCCGTAGCGTCCGCGCACGAATTCCGGCCCGGTGACGAAGCCGTGCTTGGCGGAGACGCGCCATAATTTCGGAAAGATCACATACAGGATCGGGTAGGCGACAATCGTGTACGGCACCGCGAAAAACGCCAGCGCCCCGGCACCGAACATCAGCGCGGGCACCGCGATGAAGGTGTAGGCGGTGTAGATATCCCCGCCGATCAGAAACCACGAGATGATCACCCCGAATTGTCGCCCGCCGAGGCCCCATTCATCGAGCCTGGTCATGTCCCCGCTGCGCCAACGCCCGGCGGCAAACCCCAGGCCGAGCACGAGCACGAGTAGAACCGCAAAAATGACGATCGCGATATCCATGGTCCTGCCCTCAGCTCTCGGCTTTATAAACGATGAAGATAATCACCGCCGAGAGCGGCACGGCTACCAGCTGATACCAGTAGAAGAACGGAAACCCGAACACCGCCGGAAGGGCGTGGTTGTAGAACGGCACCCACAGCGTGCCGATGAACGGGATGAGCAGCAGAAACCGCCAGGCGGACACGCGTCTGCCGCGCTCCGGCTCCGGCTCGCGTGATGACCAATCGGGTGATGACATGGCGTGGCTTGGACCTCCCGGTTTCATGGCCCCGATGCCGGAGCCGTTACCGGAGGTTTAGGCCGATCCCTCAAGCCGTGGCAAGAATCCCGCGCCCGGACAGCACAATGATCGCGCACGCGGCACCGGCATCCGGAAAAACCGGATGGAATGAACGCACGTCGCGGCCCCGCCGGATCGGGCGCTGGATCGGGCGCTGGATCGGGCGCTGGATCACCGCATGGCATCGCCGGTGGCAAGCGCGGGCGCAGCTTCGCGCTGTTCGGCCACCCGCACGCCCCACATCAGCCCCGCATAGATCACCGATGCGATCACGAGCCCGACGAACCAGGAATATGTGTAAAGTGTGACGAACAGCGGCGCGACATGGGTGAAGCTCGCCGGAAACGCCGCGTTCAGAAACCCGGGCAGATTGGGCAGAATGCTCAGGATCAACGCCGCGAGTGCGGCGAGGTTCCAGCCACCGCGATAGGTGTAGCGGCCGTTCGCTCGATATAAATCAGCGACATCGAGCCGCCGGTTGCGGATGAACACATAGTCGACGATCAGAATCCCGGCGATGGGGCCGAGCAGCGCGGAATAGCCGATCAGCCAAGTGAAGATGTAGCCATGCGTCGAAGCCAGGATCTTCCAGGGCATCATCACGATCGCGATCACCGCGGTGATCATGCCGCCGGTCCGGTAACTGACATGACGCGGGCTGAGCGACGAAAAATCATAGGCGGGGCCGACCAGATTGGCCGCAAGGTTGACGCTGATGGTATCGACCAGAAGAAACACCAGCGCGAGCAGCACGGCCGCGCCGCTCATTTTGCCGGCCAGGGTCACCGGGTCCCAGATGGCGGCACCATAGATCACCACGGTGCCCGAGGTGACGAGCACCGAGAACACCGCGAGCAGCCCCATCGGCACCGGCAGCCCGATCGCCTGACCGATCGCCTGATCGGCGCGGGTTTTGGCAAAGCGCGTAAAATCGGGAATGTTCAGCGCAAGCGTCGCCCAGAAGCCGACCATCGCGGTGAGCGAGGGAAAGAACACCGCCCAGAACTGCCCGGCCTTCGTTCCACCGGCGGCGAAGGCGGACGGTTTGTCGAGCAGCGGGCCAAAGCCGCCAACCTTATGGTAGACCCAGCCCAGCAGCAGCGCGCAGATCACGATTTTGGCCGGTGCGGTGTAGGTCTCGAGCTTACGGATCGCCTCGATGCCATGCAGCACGTACCAAAGCTCGATCGCCCAGAACAGCAGAAAGCAGACCAGTTGGGCAGCATTGATGCCGAGCACCGGGATCGGCGCACCGCCGATCGGATGGCCAACCAACACGCCACCCAGCGTGTAGATCATTTCACCGCCGAACCAGGTCTGAATGCCATACCAGCCGCACGCGACCAGCGCGCGCATCATCGCGGGCAGCCTGGCCCCGGTGGTGCCGAACGAGGCACGGGCGAGCACCGCGTAGGGAATGCCGTAACGCGCACCGGCATCGCCGATCAGCAGCATCGGCACCAGCACGATCAGATTGCCGAGGAAAACCGTCAGCACCGCCTCCGACCACGACATGCCGGCGCCGATCATGCTCGAAGCCAGCGTGTAGGACGGGATGCACATGACCATACCGATCCAGAGCGCGACGAAATGATACCAACGCCAACTGCGCTGCGCCGCCGTGGTGGGGGCAAGGTCGGCATTGGTCAGGTCGGTTTGGGCGTCGGTCGCACGGGTCATGTCAGGGCCTCGGCGTTGGGGACTGCTGGGGTGTGGCGAAGCGGGTTGTTGGGGTGATCCTGCCACGTCTGGCGCAGGCCGGCGGTTTGCGGCTGCATGGTGATGCAGCCGGTGACCGGGCAGATGTGATGGCACAGGTTGCAGCCGACGCATTCCGCCTCGATCACCTCATAGGTGCGCGGCCCATCGCCGCGGCGCGCAACGATGGCCTGGTGCGCGGTATCCTCGCAGGCGATGTGGCACAGGCCGCAGCCGATGCAGCTGGCCTGATCGATCCGGGCGATGGTCTTCCAGGCGAGGTTGAGGTCGTGCCAGGGAACATAATTGCCGAGCGCCCTGCCCCGCAGATCAGCGATGGTCGCGTGGTGTTTGCTATCCATCCAGTTCGCCAAACCATCGGTCAGATCATCGATGATGCGGAATCCGTAATGCATCGCGGCGGTGCAGATCTGCACCATGCCCGCACCGAGGGCGATGAACTCGGCGGCGTCGCGCCAGGTGGCGATGCCGCCGATGCCCGAGATCGGCAGGCCGGCCATCGCGGGATCGCGCGCGATGTCCGCGACCATGCGCAGCGCGATCGGTTTGACCGCCGGGCCGCAATAGCCGCCGTGCGTGCCGAGACCATCGACGGCCGGCAGCGGGGCGATACTGTCGAGATCGACACCGACGATCGACTGGATGGTGTTGATCAGAGCCACCCCGTCGGCACCGCCGGCCCGGGCGGCGCGCGCGGGGATCAGGATATCGGTGATGTTGGGCGTGAGTTTGACAATGACGGGCATCCGCGTGTGCTGCTTGCACCAGCGCGTGACCATTTCGACATACTCCGGCACCTGCCCGACCGCCGCGCCCATGCCGCGCTCGGACATGCCGTGCGGGCAGCCGAAATTGAGCTCCACACCATCGGCGCCGGTCTCCTCGACACGCGCCAGGATCGCTTGCCAGCTGGATTCGGTGCAGGGCACCATCAGGCTCACGATCATCGCGCGATCGGGCCAATTGCGCTTGACCGCGGTGATTTCCCGCAGGTTGAGTTCCAGCGGGCGGTCGGTGATCAGTTCGATGTTGCTGAGCCCGGCGAGGCGCTCACCCTGGAAGCCGAGCGCGCCGTAGCGGCTGCTGGCGTTGACCACCGGTGGGTCTTCACCCAGGGTTTTCCACACCACGCCGCCCCAGCCGGCGCGAAAAGCGCGCTCGACGTTATAGGCTTTGTCGGTCGGCGGCGCGGAGGCGAGGAAGAATGGGTTGGGCGCGCGGATGCCGGCAAAGCTGGTGCGAAGATCAGCCATGATGCGCCCCTTGATCAAGAAAACGATCGATCGCGGCGGCGGCGCATTTGCCGTCCTGCACCGCGCGAACCGTGAGATCGGTGCCGGCGACGCAATCGCCGCCGGCGAACACGCCGGGCAGGCTGGTGGCATGGGTGAGCGGATCGATCAGGATGCGGTTGGCGTGCAGGGCGGGGCCGGTTGCATCGCCCGCCACCAGGGTCTGGCCGACCGCCTTGAGCACCATGTCCGCCTCGATCGTGAAGTGATCCGCCAGGGCGTGCAGCGTGCCGGCCGGGTCGAGTGCGGTGCGCGCGAAGCGGACGGCGCGGAGCGCGCCCTCACCTTCGAACGCGACCGGCGTGGCCCACAGCCGGAGTGCGACGCCGTTGGTCAGCGCCCAGTCCTGTTCCGCCCCGGTGGCACCCATCGCCGCGCGGTCGCGCCGGTAGACAATGGTCACGAGTTCGGCGCCGAGGCGTTTGGCCTGGGTCGCCGCATCGATCGCGGTGTTGCCGCCGCCGATCACGACGACGCGCCGCCCGATCGCGACAGCGGCGGGATGGCTCTGGCGCAGGCCGGCAATGAAATCGACCGCATCGATCACCTGCGGCAAATCTTCGCCCGGCAGCGCCAGCGCCTTCACCCCGGCCTGACCGAGGGCGATGAACACGGCATCATGCGTCTGACGAAGGGTTGGCAGGTCGATGTCACGGCCAAGGCGCTGGCCGGTTTTCACGGTGATGCCGCCGATGCCGAGAATGAAGGCGATTTCGCGCGCGGCGAAATCATCGGTCAGCTTATAGGCGGCGATGCCGTATTCATTGAGCCCGCCCGGTTTGTCGCGCGCCTCGAACAGCGTGACGGCGTGGCCACGCAGCGCGAGCGCGTGGGCGCAGGCGAGCCCGGCGGGTCCCGCGCCGACGATGGCGACATGCCGCCCGGTGGCGGGTGCACGCTTGAAGCTTTGCGGTGCGCGCATCGCATGGTCGGTCGCGACCCGTTGCAGTGCGCCGATCGCGACCGGCTGCTGTTCCTGCGCCGTCCGCACGCAAGCACCCTCGCAGAGAATTTCGGTGGGGCAGACCCGGGCACAGGAGCCGCCGAGGATGTTCGATTTCAGAATGCGCTGACCCGCGCCGGTCAGATTGCCGGTGGCGATGCCGCGGATGAAGCCGGGGATGTCGATGCCGGTCGGGCAGGCGGCGATGCATGGGGCGTCGTGACAAAAATAGCAGCGCGCCGCCGCGATGGCGGCCTGGTCGGGCGACAAAGCGGGGTGGATATCGGCGAACAGGGTTTCGAGCCGCACCGGATCGAGCCGGGAACAGGCGATATCGGGCGGCGACAACAATGCATCCGGGACGGACCTATCGTTCATACCAGGGAGCCTCCGTGACCGAAATGAACTTGACCAAACCTGACTGCTCGGTCAAGTTATTTCTGAAATTGATCAGATGGCCTAATTTTCAGCGAGGTATGATCGGAGATCGTGCAAGATTCGGCGCAAGATTCGCCCGAGGCGATCGCGGCGTTGCCTGTTGGCAAGGCAGCCGGCGCGCGGCAGAACCGCTCGGTGCGGATCGTCCAGCGCAGTCTGGCGCGGGCGGAGCCGGTCTTCGCGCAGGCCGGGCTGGCCGGGGCGACGATGGCGAGCCTTGCCGCGGCAACCGGGTTGCCGCGCGCCAATCTGCATTATCATTTCGGAACCAAGGAGAACCTGTACGCGCAGGTGCTCGAGAACATCCTCGCCCTCTGGCTGGATGCTTCGGACAGTATTCATCCCGGCGCCGAGCCGGGGACTGCGTTCCGCGCCTATATCGCGGCGAAACTATCCTACTCGCGCGACCGGCCGTTCGCCTCGAAAGTGTTCGCCAACGAGATTTTGCACGGCGCGGTGCATCTGCGGTCGTATCTCGGCCTCGAACTCCGCCGCAAGGTCGATGAAAAGGCCGCGGTGATCGAGGGCTGGATCGCCCAGGGCAAGATGGACCGGGTCGATCCACGGCATCTGCTGTTCCTGCTCTGGGCGATGACCCAGACCTATGCGGATTTCGACAGCCAGATTGCGGCCGTGCTCGGCGTGCCGGCGCTGGGCGCCGAGCAGTTCGCCGCCGGCCAGGCGCTGATCGTGCAACTCGTGCTGCGCGGCTGCGGCATCGATCCACCCTCACCCAAGGAGCGTTGATGAGTCTGTTGATCAGGGGCGGCACAATCGTGACCGCCGAGCGGATGGCGCGGGCCGACGTGCTCTGCGCGGACGGCATCATCACCGCGATCGGGCCGGATCTCGAGGCACCGGGTGGTGCTGTGGTGGTCGATGCCGAGGCCGCCTTCGTGATGCCCGGCGGCATCGATCCGCACACGCATATGGAACTGCCGTTCATGGGCACGGTGGCGAGCGAGGATTTTTACACCGGCACCGCCGCAGGCCTCGCCGGCGGCACCACCATGATCATCGATTTCGTGATCCCCGGGCCGACCGAGTCGCCGCTTGATGCCTATCACATCTGGCGCGGCCGGGCCACGAAAGCTTCAGCGGATTACAGCTTCCATGTCGCGATCACCGGCTGGTCAGAGCGGGTGCATGCGGAGATGGGCATTCTGGCGCAGCGCCACGGGGTGAACAGTTTCAAGCATTTCATGGCCTACAAGGGCGCGATCATGGTCGATGACGGCGTGCTGCTGAACAGTTTTGCCCGCGCGCTGGAACTCGGCGCGATGCCGACCGTGCATGCCGAGAACGGCGAGGCGGTGTTTCATCTCCAGCGCAGCCTGCTCGCTGCCGGCATCACCGGCCCCGCGGGCCACGCGCTGTCCCGCCCGCCGGCGGTGGAGGGCGAGGCGGCCGAGCGGGCCATCACCATCGCCAATGTCATCGGCACACCGGTCTATATTGTGCATGTCTCGACCGAACAGGCGGCGGCTGCCATCGCGCGGGCGCGCGCAACCGGCCAGCGCGTGTTCGGCGAGGTGCTGGCCCAGCATCTCGTGATCGACGAAAGCGTCTATCACCACCCCGATCCCGCGTTCGCCGCCGCCCATGTGATGAGCCCGCCGTTTCGCGCCAAACACCACCAGAACGCGCTATGGGCAGGGCTCGCGTCGGGCCAGTTGCAGACCACGGCGACCGATCATTGCTGTTTCTGCGCACCGCAGAAGGCCGCCGGGCGTGATGATTTCACCCTGATCCCCAACGGCACCGGCGGTATCGAGGATCGCATGAGCGTGCTCTGGCATCATGGCGTGCGCAGCGGCCGGCTGACGGCGCAGGAATTCGTGCGCATCACCTCGACCAACACGGCGCAGATCTTCAACATCCATCCGCGCAAGGGCAGCATCGCGGTCGGTTCGGATGCCGATATCGTGGTGTGGGACGGCGCGGCGCTGCGGCGGATTTCCGCCAGCACGCATCACCAGAACGTCGATTTCAACGTGTTCGAGGGCATGGAGGTCACCGGTGTGGCGCGCCACACGATTGCCGGCGGCGCATTGGTCTTCACCGAGGGCGATCTCCGCGCGGTGCGCGGTGCCGGGCGCTACATCGAGCGCCCCTGCTTCACGCCGGCGGTGCCGCGCCCTGCGGCGCTCGACAGCCTGGTGCGCGGCGCGTGACGGCCCATCCAGCGGACCGGCGCATCACCTGGTGCCCGACCGACAGCTGGAATTTCCTGTCCTTCGCCATCGGCATGCTGGCCGAGGCCTATGCGTTCGGCGTGGCATCGGTCGCGACCGGCTGGGTCAGCATTCCGAAATCGCTGCTCTCGCTGTTGCTGGCCTGGGCGCCGATCTGGCTGATCATCGGCATCGCGATCTCGGGCCCCTTGTCGGACCGGCTGGGGCGCAAGCTGATGTTCTATGTCACCATGGCGCTGTACGGCGTGGGTGCGCTCGGGCTCGCATTCAGCCAGGGCTACGGGCTGATCCTGCTGTTTCTGGCGATCATGCTGCTGGCCTCGGGTGGCGAGATGAACACGATCCTGATCGCCTCGCATGAGCTGATGCCGCCGCGCCACCGGGGCAAGGCGACGATGGCGGCGGTCAGCTTCGTCTCGATCGGCGGGCTGGTGCTCGCGGTGGCCGCGTTTTCATCATCCTACGGCTCGGTGCCGGTCCAGCGCGCGGTGGTCGGCGGTGTGGGGTTCGTGATCGTTGCCGTGCTCTTCTATGTTAGGGGCCGGACGCCGGAATCGCTGCGCTGGCTCTACGGCATCGATCCGGCGCGGGCGCTGCGCGAGGCCGAGCATTTCTACCCCGATCAAGCGGCCGCACGGATCGGCGCGATCGAGGCGGAGTTGCGCACGTCCACCACAGCGACATCGTCATGGCGACAGGTGATGGGCTTGACGCGCATGGGCCTGAAGCTCGCGTGCAGCACCATGATGTCGTTCGGCAACGCGGCCGGCTATGGCATGATCACCTACGTGGTCGGGCCGTATTTCTTCAAAAACCTGACCGATCAAATTCTGTTGGCCGCCGGGCTGGCGGCGGTGATTTCCGGGGCGATCTTCCTCTCGGGCGACCGGTTCAGCCGGCGCCGAACCTTGCTGCTCGGCTATGTCGCCTGTGCAGGGATCAGCCTGATCATCGTGCTGACGCGCGGCTGGTGGCACAGCGACGCCTTGCGGTTTCTCGCATTGGTGTTCGTTTTGAACTTCTTCATCAACATCGCGTATATCACCGAAGATACGTTCAAGGCCGAAATCTGGCCGACCGCGGTGCGCGGTTCGATGACGGCGCTGGTACGGTTCATCTCGATCGGATGCTATGTCGTGACCATTTTCGTGACCCAGAACCTGACGATCGGCGAATATCTCGGCTTCAACCTCGCGGTCTGGCTGGTCGGGCTGGCCGGGGCGGCGCTGTGGTCGGCATTCGGCATCGAAACCGGCGGCGGCGCGGCGCTCGGCATCGCCTCGGGCGAAACGATCGCCGATCACTCATGAACGCCCGGCTGAACCTGAACGCGCTCGGCCCGCTCACCGCCTATGAGGATGCGGCGGCAGCAGTCCATGAAATCCGCCGCATCTACGACCAGAGCCTCGCCCGGATCGGCGCCGGGTTCCGCGCCCTGGTGGCCGATCCACAAGCGCCGGGCCCGGTCGAGGCACCCTACCCCTACGTCGCGTTTTCGGTGGCGCAAGAGCAACTCAACGTCGATGCGCGGCTGTCGCACGGCGTGTTTCTCGAACCCGGCATCTATGGCACGACGCTGACACGGCCGGATATTTTCGGTTCCTACTACCACGAACAGATCAGCCGGCTGATGCATCACCACGGCTGTGCCGTGCATGTCGGCCCCAGCGCGACGCCGATCCCGCTCGCGTTCGCCGCCCCGGATGCCTCGGGTGCCGCCGCCGATTTCGATTACGAGGCGCTGCTCGATCGCTCGACCAAGCCCGATCTATGGGCGATCAACGACGCGATCGCCAACAGCACCAACCGGCCGCTGGTTGATGCGCCGAACCCGCTGTCGCTGTTCACCGCCGAGCGGGTCGATTATTCGATCGCGCGCCTGCACCATTACACCGGCACGGCCCCGGGTCATTTCCAGTCCTTTGTGCTGTTCACCAATTACCAGCGCTATGCCGATGCCTTCGTGGTCTATGCGCGCGCGCAACTCGCGGCAGGTGAGGTCAGCGCCTTCGTCGGGCCCGGCGATATCGAGATCGCCGCGGGCGGCACGATCGATCCCGACGCATTCAGCCGCAATCTGCCGCAAATGCCCGCCTATCATATCAAACGCCCGGACGGCGACGGCATCACCCTGGTCAACATCGGCGTCGGGCCGAGCAATGCCAAGACCATCACCGATCATATCGCGGTGCTGCGGCCGCATTGCTGGCTGATGGTAGGCCATTGCGCCGGGTTGCGGCGCGGCCAGGTGCTCGGCGATTACGTGCTGGCGCATGGCTATGTCCGCGCCGATCATGTGCTCGACGATGATCTGCCGCTGTGGGTGCCGGTCCCCGCGATCGCGGAGGTGCAGGTGGCGCTGGCCGAAGCGACCTCGCTGGTCACCGGCCTGCGCGACCATGAGTTGAAAACCCGGCTGCGCACCGGCACCGTCGCGACCACCGACAACCGCAACTGGGAAATCCAGCTCGACACGTATTTCGCCGCCTTCAACCGCAGCCGGGCGATTGCGGTGGATATGGAGTCCGCCACCGTCGCGGCCAACGGCTTCAGGTTTCGGGTGCCCTACGGCACGCTGCTCTGCGTATCGGACCGGCCGCTGCACGGGCAGTTGAAACTGCGCGGCATGGCCAATGAATTCTACCGCACCAGCATCGATCAACACATCATGATCGGCATCGAAACCATGAACATTCTGCGCCGCCAGGGCGTCGAACGGCTGCATTCGCGCAAGCTGCGCGGCTTCGTCGAACCCGGATTCCGCTAAACTCGATCAACACCGCGGCGACGGCGCAACCACAATGTCCGCCACTGCCACGCTCCGGCATCAGTCGTCGCGCTGGATGCGTTCCTGACGCTCGTGACGTTCCTGCGCCTCGATCGACAATGTGGCGATCGGCCGTGCCATCAGGCGTTTCAAGCCGATCGGCTCGCCGGTTTCCTCGCAATAGCCGTAGGTGCCGCCTTCGATCCGCGCCATTGCCTGATCGATCTTGCCGATCAGCTTGCGCGCGCGGTCGCGGGTGCGTAACTCAAGCGCGCGGTCGGTTTCGACGCTGGCCCGATCGGTGATGTCGGGCTCCAGAATACCGCCCTCCGAAAGACTGGCGAGGGTGCCGTTCGCTTCCATCAGCAGATCGTGCCGCCAGCGTAGCAGCCGTTGGCGAAAATACTCGACCTGCATCGGATTCATGAATTCTTCATCGTCACTCGGTACATAATCCGGGGCGAGAGTGATCAGCATGATTATGAGTCTCTCCAACGAGTCGGCCAGCCGGGGGTCGCCATCGGCCGCGCGCAGGCGGCTTATAGCTTCGGCCCTGCCTGACGCCAAGAGCCATGCTGCGGCAATTCACCGAGCCGTCATATTTGGTCACGCCGCGCAAGTTCCACCTTGGCGCGCAGCCGGATTGCCACAATGATCTGGCGCAAAACCGGGTCGGCAGGCTCGGTCATGGTCGCGATGGCGTCGTTCAGCGCGGCGAGCGCGGCACCGCCATCCTCGCTCAGGGTGGCGATCTGGATGGCGCCCAGGGCGCCGAGCACGCGCTCGCCGCCGCGCCGTGCCGAGCGGTCGCGGTGCTGCGGGCAGGTATCCTCCTGCAGCGCGATCAGCCCGGCCGGAATGACCGCCGACACCGGGCCCGCCGATGCCGTGGCGGGCTGGCGCGGCGTGAAACCGGCGTTGGCGGCTCTGGCGGCCGTGCCGCCGGACCGGACCGGAGCGACCCCGGACAATGCTGAAACCCGTGTCATGCCAACTCCTCGAAGCGTTTTGCGCGTTTTGCAATTTTGCCGACGAACGCATGTTTAGCTGCAAAGTATTAACTTTTTACTGCGATAACCGGATTTGTGAGCACAATCGTATCATCGCAGCCCGCCCCATCCCGGCCGATCCTGCGGCGCTTCGGCCTGATGGTCATCGCCGGCGTGTTGGCCATATTGCCCCTTGCCAGCATCGGCACGGCGCGGGCGCAGGTCCGTATCAAGGACATCACGGATATCCAAGGCATCCGCGATAACCAATTGATCGGCTACGGGCTGGTGGTGGGGCTCAACGGCACCGGCGATTCGCTCAACAACGCGATCTTTACCCGCCAGTCGCTGATCGGCATGCTCGAACGCCTGGGCGTCAACACCGAAGATCAAGCCGCCAGCCTGCAAACCAAGGATATCGCCGCGGTCATGGTGACGGCCAATCTGCCGGCGTTTTCCCACAGCGGCGAACAGATCGACGTCACCGTTTCAGCCCTGGGCGATGCAAAGGACCTCACCGGCGGCACCTTGCTGGTCACCCCGCTGCTGGGCGCGGATGGCCAGGTCTATGCCGTGGCGCAGGGCTCGCTGGTCACCGGCGCGATCAAGGCGAGCGGTGCCAATTCCTCCTTCACCCAAGGCGTGCCGACGGTCGGCCGCATCACCAACGGTGCCATCGTCGAGCGGTCGGTCAATTTCACCCTCGCCACCCAGACCGATCCGAAACTCGAATTGCGCAACCCCGATTTCACCACCGCCGAACGAATCGCGGACGCGATCAACACCGATCTGGGGCCTGGCATCGCCACGATGGACGATCCGCGAACCATTACGCTCGACCTGAAAGGCCGCAACGTCGTCAGCGACCTGGCCGCGATCGAGGATCTGAAAGTGGAGCCGTCCTCACCGGCGACGGTCGTGGTCGATGAAGCCACCGGCACCATCGTGATGGGGGCGGATGTGCGGATCAGCACGGTCGCCATCGCGCAGGGCAATCTGACCGTGCAGGTCACCAACACGCCGGTGGTCAGCCAACCGGGCCCGCTCTCCAA
Source organism: Acidiphilium rubrum (assembly GCF_900156265.1). Taxonomy (GTDB): domain Bacteria; phylum Pseudomonadota; class Alphaproteobacteria; order Acetobacterales; family Acetobacteraceae; genus Acidiphilium; species Acidiphilium rubrum. The sequence continues at coordinate 57,893 of NZ_FTNE01000007.1, read as the reverse complement.
CGGGCAGACGGTTGCGACCGCGCAAACCACAATCTCGGTCAAGAAAGGCAAAGGCAAGAAAATGGCAATCGTCAAAGGCAGCGTCAGTCTGCGCCAGTTGGTCAGCGGGCTGAACTCCCTCGGGGTCGCACCCCACGACATGATCAGCATTCTCCAGGCGATCAAGGCGGCCGGCGCGCTGCAAGCCCAGTTGATCGTGCAATGAGCGGTACCATCGGATCGGTCCCGATCCTGCCGCCGGCGACCCGCACGATCCCGGCAGCGCGCACGACGGATGCTACCGCGCAGAAATTCGAAGCCATGGCGATCGCCCAGTTTCTGAAACCGATCTTCGAGACCATGGGCAAGGCCGATGCCCCGTTCGGCGGCGGCACCGCCGCTCGACAGTTTCAGCCCTTCCTGATCGATGCCATCGCCAAATCGATGGAAGCGCGCGGCGGCCTCGGCCTCACGCCGATGATCGAAACCACCTTGGCCGGCGAACAGGCAAAACAGGGCCCCGCACCGGCGTTCCGCATGTCGACAGGAGTCAAAAAATGATCACCAAATCCCCCGCCAAAATCGTCCCGCCACCGGAACCCTCACCGCTGCTCGATGCGGTGACCACCCTCACCACAGTGCTTGAGGCGGAAAACAAAGCATTGCGCCAATCGGATTTCGGTGCCAGCGGCGCGCTCGCCGATGCCAAACGCCTTGCGATCGTTTCGCTCGAAAGCCTCACCCATCATCAACCGCCCTCGCCACGCCTGATGCCGGAGGCGCTGCACCGCCGGCTGGACAGCGCGATCGAGCAGAACCGCCTGTTGCTGCGCCGCTCGATCGACACGCAGCAACGCGTCATCGCGACCATCCTGCAAGCGATCGACCCTGAACCGCTCGACGGCCATTATCCTGGCCACAACGGTGCCGAATCATCCCACCGGAATACAGCGCCGGTCGCGCTGACGCTGCGTGCATAACCGCCCAAGCGGCCAATCTCTGGTCACTGTCGGCGCGCTATGGCATGGCCAATCTCATGCGTCTCATTCTGATCACGATCGCGCCGTTCGAATCCGTCTCCGGCGCATCGTTCTACCATCGCCGCCTGCTCGCCGCCTGGAACGACATGGGCGGCACCGCCGAGGTGATTGCCTTGGCGTCACCACCTGCGCCCGATTTCGCCGAGCGGTTCGATCCATCAGCCTCGATCATCGTCGAAGGTGCCGCGTTCGAATACGCGGAGGCCATCATCCCCGCGCTGCAGGCACGCGGAGCCGTCGCCCTGATCCATCACCCAACGGCGCTGGAACCTGGCACGCCCGAGCCGCGCCGCCGCGCGCTCAAGGCGCTCGAACTGTCCGTGTTGCCCGGTTTCCGCAAAGTCATCGCGGCCAGCGCGCCGATCGCGGAGCGCCTTACCCAGGAATTCGGCGTACCAGCCAACCGGCTGCATGTTCTGGTCCCCGGCACCGATCACCAGACCCGCCGCCCGATCGATGCCGATGCGCCGTTCGGCGCGCCCTGCACCATTCTGTCCCTTGCGACCCTCACCTATCGCAAAGGCCATGATGTCCTGCTGAAAGCCCTCGCGACCCTCACCGACCTCGACTGGCGTCTGATCCTGGCAGGCGAACCGCGCGATGAAACCTATGCTCACAGCCTCGATACGCTGATCGAGCAAGCCGGCCTGTCCGGCCGGGTAGAGCGACACGGCGCACTCGAAGGTGCTGCCCTCGATACCGCTTGGGCGCGCGCCGATCTATTCGCCCTGGCAACCCGATTCGAAGGCTTCGGCATGGTGATCGCCGAAGCGATGGCGCGTGGCCTGCCCGTCGCCATCACCGATGGCGGTGCCGCCGGCAGCCTCGTTGCAACCGGTGCCGGAATCGTCGCCCCGGTCGATGATGTCGCCCAACTCGCAAAAGCGCTCCGCCGGCTGATCTTCAGCCCTGCGCTGCGCGCCGAAATGGGCGGCATCGCCTGGGCCCACGCCCGCACGCTACCGGAATGGCCGGATCAGGCCGCGGCGCTGCGCGACATCATCGCGCACTGACCGTCCAGGCACCCGCGCGTCATGCCACGCGCTCCAGCAGCCGTTCGACGCGGTCTTCGAACGCGCTGAAGGAAAACGGTTTTCTCAACAGTTCGACCCGCGGCCCGGTCACGACACGGGCGGCATCGCTCCCGGCACTCAGCCCGGTGATGAACAGCACCGGCAACCCCGGCCGCAGCGCATGCGCCGCATCGACCAGGCAGCGCCCGTCCATCGCCCCACGTAACCCGATGTCGGAAATCAGCAGATCAATCCGCCCGGATGCGGACAGCACGTCGAGCGCCGCCGCGGCATCGGGCGCCTGCACCACCGAAAAGCCGAGCCCCTCGAGCATTTCGGCCAGCAGCGCGCGCAAATCGGGCTCATCGTCCACGACCAAAATGACGCCCTCGGCCCCGCGCTGCGGCGCCTGCGTGGCGGAATCCGCCCCGTCGATCGCATCGGTAGCGGTTTCACGTGGAATGAACAGGCGGACGATCGTCCCCATGCCCGGCCGGCTCTGTAATTCGACGTGACCGCCGGATTGTTTGAGAAAACCGTAAATCATCGACAGGCCAAGCCCGGTGCCCTGGCCGCCCTTCCTGGTGGTAAAGAACGGATCGAACGCCCGCGCCGCCACGTCCTCGGTCATGCCGCAACCGGTGTCCATCACCGATACCACGACATACGCTCCGGCCGTGTGGGCAGCACCGGCACCTGGTATATCGAGCGTCCGGTTACACGCCTCGATCGTCAGGCGTCCGCCGTCCGGCATCGCGTCACGCGCGTTGATCGCCAGATTGAGCAGCGCGTTTTCCAGCTGATGATGGTCACAGACCGCGGTGCCGACCGCAGGGTCGCACCGCGTCCGCAGTTCGATCGCCGGGCCGACCGTGTGGCTGAGCAATTCCTCGATGTCGAGCAGGAACCCTGGGATGTCGATCACCGTCGGCATCAGGGATTGCCTGCCCGAAAACGCCAGCAGCCGTTGCGTCAGCCCCGCAGCCCGGCTGGCGGCACTGCGCGCCCCGGCCAAATAGGATTCCGCCGATGTCAGATCACGCTGCGCCAGACGCGTCGTGAGCATATCGAGATTGCCGATAATACCGGCCAATAAATTATTGAAGTCATGGGCAATCCCGCCGGTCAACTGACCGATCGCCGCCATTTTCTCGCTCTGGCGCAAGCCGGACGCGATGCCCTCACGCTCGCGCACGCGCGCGGTCGTTGCCATGATCACCGCGAACACGCCATCGACGCGGTTCCCGTCTGCCATGATCGGCGTATAGCTGATATCGATCCCGCACCGCTGCGCCGCCGCCAGTTCAGCCGTGCCAAGCGCGGAGTCAGACAACAGCACCGCCTCGCCCCGGCCGACGCGCTCGATCACCGACCGGCAGAACGATGCGTATTCCGGAAACGCGTCCGCCACGGCCATGCCGAGCGCCCGCGGATGCCGCGTACCGATCAGCGCCGCGTAAGCGTCGTTATAGACCAGAATCCCGGTAGACCCCAGGAGCAGGGCAATCGGGGCGTGTGACCGCAACGCCAAATCGACGGCGCAGCAACGCGCGGCCGGCCAATCATGGCGCGCACCCAACACCGTCGCGCCCCAATCGAACGCGCTGATCAGGCTGCGCGTATCGGAGCCCGGCGTAAGTTGGCTATGATCCATGTTGTGGCGGTCCAGATTCGCAACAAAGCTGCACCTGACGGTCCGATCCATGCTGAGACGCCAATGGCCTGAGACAAGTCACGCAGCCTGCTCAGGCTCATACCAGAAATCATTCCCAGTAGATTAACTTTTGGTGATTTCACCCGGTCGATGCAAGAGGACGGTTGAAGGACAGCCAGAAATTTATCGCGCAGCGCGTCGCCGATCGCGCAAGCTGGCTCAAATATGCAGAGCCCGCCCATCAACCGCGAGCGCCGCCTCTTTCACCGCCTCGTTCAGCGTCGGATGGGCGTGGCTGGTCCGGGCGATATCCTCGGCCGAAGCGCCGAACTCCATCGCCAGCACCAGCTCCGCGATCATCGTGCCGGCATCGGGCCCGATGATATGCGCGCCCAGCACCTGGTCGGTCGTCTTGTCGGACAGGATTTTGACGAAACCGTCAGTGTCGCCCATCGCGCGCGCGCGCCCGTTCGCCATGAACGGAAACTTGCCGCTCTTGTACGCCACGCCCTCGGCCTTGAGCTCTTCCTCGGTCTTGCCGACCGAGGCAACCTCCGGCCATGTGTACACCACGCCGGGGATCGCCCCATAGTTGACATGCCCGGCCTGCCCCGCCAGCAATTCCGCCAGCGCAACGCCCTCTTCCTCGGCCTTGTGGGCCAGCATCGCCCCGGCGATCACATCGCCGATCGCGTAAATGCCTTTGACATTGGTGGCGAAATGCCCGTCGGTCTTGACCCGGCCGCGCTCATCGGTCGCAACGCCGACACCATCCAGCCCCAGCCCCTCGGTATGCGCCCGCCGGCCGATCGCGACCAGCACGACATCGGATTGCAGCGTTTCCGCCGCCCCGCCCTTGGCCGGTTCAAGCATCAGAGTCACGCCGGCATCGGTCTTGGTTGCACCGGTCACCTTGGTGCCCAGCTTGAACTTCATGCCGAGCTTGGTCAGAATTTTCTGAAAACTGGTCGCGATCTCGCCATCCATCGTCGGCACCAGACGGTCGAGATATTCGACCACCGTCACCTCGGCCCCCAGCCGGCGCCAGACGCTGCCGAGTTCCAGCCCGATATAGCCACCACCGATCACCACCAGATGCTTCGGCACCGACGCCAGCGCGATCGCGCCAGTCGAGGTGACGATGCTGACCTCATCGATCTCCACACCAGGCAGCGGCACGCTCTCGCTACCGGTCGCGATGACGATATGTTTTGCCGTATAATCAACGCCTTCAACAGTAATCATATCGGCGGACTTGAACGCTGCCGCCCCCTTCAGCCAGGTGATCCTGTTCTTCTTGAACAAAAACTCGACGCCCTTGGTATTGGCGCCGACCACCTCGTCCTTGTGCCCCATCATTGTCGGCAGGTCGAACGAAACCTCCTTGGCCATCACCCCATGCTGCGCGAACCCATGCAGCAGCGCATGATAATTCTCCGAGGATTGCAGCAACGCCTTCGAGGGAATGCACCCGACATTCAGGCATGTTCCCCCCAGCGTCGCCCGCTTCTCGACGCAGGCAACCTTCATCCCCAGCTGGGCGGCCCGGATGGCGCACACGTAACCGCCGGGGCCGGCGCCGATGACGATGAGGTCGAACTGGTCTGGCATTAGGTGAAATCCTTTAGGAAGCAGTTCTTTTTTGTAAAAAAGAACCAAAAAACTTTTATTAGTTCAGCTCGTGCCCCGGGATGGCCTTTGCCGAGGCACGATGCTCACGAGCGATCGTCGGGCTAGATCTCCAGCATCAGCCGGCGCGGATCCTCGATGCTCTCCTTCACCCGCACCAGGAACGAAACCGCCTCGCGCCCATCGATGATCCGGTGATCATAAGAGACCGCCAGATACATCATCGGCCGGATTTCCACCTTGCCGCCGATCGCCATCGGCCGATCCTGGATCTTGTGCATCCCCATGATCGCCGATTGCGGCGGGTTCAAGATCGGCGTCGACATCAACGAGCCGAACACGCCGCCGTTGGTGATCGAGAACGTACCACCCGAAAGCTCATCGAGCTTCAGCGCCCCATCGCGCGCCCGCTTGCCGAACCCGGCAATCGCCGCCTCGATCTGCGGAAAACTCATCTGATCCGCATCGCGCAGCACCGGCACCACCAGCCCGTTCGGGCTGCTGACGGCAATGCCCATGTTCACGAAGTTCTTGTAGACAATTTCGTCACCGTCGATCTCGGCATTGACCGCCGGAAACTCGCGCAGCGCGGCAACGCACGCCTTGACGAAAAAGCTCATGAAACCAAGGCGCACACCCTTGTGCTTCTTCTCGAACGCGTCCTTGTATTCCGAACGCAGCGCCATCACCGCCCCCATGTCGACCTCGTTGAACGTGGTCAGCATGGCGGCGTTGTTCTGCGCCTCCTTCAGCCGCGCCGCGATGGTGCGGCGCAGACGGGTCATTTTCACCCGCTCCTCGCGCACATCCTCGGTACGGGGCGCCTTCGGTGCCGCAACCGGCTTTTCGGCCGGCTTGTCGAGAAACGCGATCACGTCGCCCTTGGTGATCCTGCCATCCTTGCCCGAACCATCGATCTGGGCCGGCGCAACCTTGGTCTCGGTCATCATTTTCTGGGCCGCCGGCATCGGCGCGTGGCCGCTGCGGGCAACCGGGCCAGACGGCGGCGGCGGCGCGGTCACGCCGGCCGGCGGGTTGGCCGCGGGCTTCGGCTCGGCCTTGGCAGGCGCGGCAGCCGCACCATCACCGGCACCGATCGTGCCGAGCAGCGCGCCAACTTCGACCTCCGCCCCCTCATCCGCCGCAATCGCCTCGATCGTACCGGCCGCCGGGGCATTGACCTCCACCGTCACCTTGTCGGTTTCAAGCTCGACGATCGCCTCGTCCCGCTCGACCCGCTCGCCGACTTTTTTAATCCAGCGCGCAACCGTCGCGGTCGTGACGCTTTCGCCCAGAGTCGGGACCTTGATTTCGGTGGACATACTTCTGCCTCTCCTGTCGGCGTATCAGACGCCGAGTGCCTGCTTGACCAGAGCCGCCTGTTCGGCAGCATGCGTTTTGGCAAGACCCGTCGCCGGGCTCGCCGCCGATGTGCGCCCGACATAGACCGGCCGCTTCGCCTTCATCCCATCGCCCAGGCATTCGAGCACGTGCTCGATCCGCCGGTCGACGAAATGCCAGCCGCCCATGTTCTCGGGCTCCTCCTGACACCAGACGATCTCGGCATTGCCATACATTTCGATCGCGGCTTTCAGCGCCTTTTTCGGGAACGGATAGAATTGCTCCAACCGCACGATCGCCACGTCCGCAATGCCGCGATCACGCCGTTCGGCCAGCAGATCGTAATAGACCTTACCCGAACAGATCACCACGCGCCTGACCTGCTCGGCCGACCCGATCGCATCGATCTCGGCAATCACGGTGCGGAACGCCGAGCCGTTGCTCATCTCATCGAGCGTCGAGACCGCCAGCTTGTGCCGCAGCAGCGATTTCGGCGTCATGATGATCAGCGGCTTGCGGAAATTGCGCTTGAGCTGGCGGCGCAGCGCGTGGAAATAATTTGCCGGCGTGGTGATGTTGCACACCGCCATGTTGTTCTCGGCGCATAATTGCAAAAACCGCTCCGGCCGCGCCGATGAATGCTCCGGCCCCTGCCCTTCATAACCGTGTGGCAACAGCATCGTCAGGCCGGACATGCGCAGCCATTTGCTCTCACCGGCCGCGATGAACTGATCGATGATCACCTGCGCGCCATTGGCAAAATCGCCGAACTGGCCTTCCCACAGCACCAGCGTGCGCGGATCGGCGACCGAATAGCCATATTCGAACCCGAGCACACCCGCTTCGGACAGCAGCGAGTTGAAAATCTCGATCTTCGCCTGATCGTCGCGAATGTTGTTCAGCGGCACGTATTCATGCTGGTTCGACTGATCGACCAGCACGGCATGGCGCTGGCTGAACGTGCCGCGCTGGCAATCCTCGCCGGACAGCCGCACCCGATGACCTTCGAGCAGCAGCGAGCCGAAGCCCAGCGCCTCGCCGGTCGCCCAGTCGATCCCGGCCCCGGTCTCGATCGCCTCGCGCTTGGCCTCAAGCTGGCGGATTATTTTGGGGTTGAGGTCGAAATTTTCCGGCGGCGTCGCCAGTGCATGACCGATCGCGCGCAGATTTTCGAGCGAAATCGCGGTCGGTTCCTCGGTCTCGCCATCCTCGTCGCGCGATGAATTCAGCCCCGCCCAATGGCCTTCCAGCCAATCTGCCTTATTCGGCTTGTAGCCGGAGGCCGCCTTGTAGGCGTCCTCAAGCGTGGCGACGAAATCCTGATGCATCTTGTCGGACTCGGCGGTGCTCACCGAACCCTCGGCGGCCAGACGCTCGGCATACAGTGTGCGCGTCGTCTTGCGCGCCCGGATCGCCTGATACATCAGCGGTTGGGTGAATGCCGGCTCATCGGTCTCGTTATGGCCATGGCGGCGATAGCAGACCAGGTCGATCACCACGTCCACCGCGAATTGCTGGCGGAACTCGGTCGCCAGCTGTGCTACAAAAACCACCGCTTCGGGGTCATCCCCGTTCACATGCAAAATCGGCGACTGCACCGATTTCGCCACATCGGTGCAATACAGGCCCGAATACGCATGGGCCGGCACCGTGGTGAAGCCGATCTGGTTGTTGACGACAATGTGAATGGTGCCACCGGTCCGGTAGCCGATCAGCTGGCTCATCGCGAGCGTTTCATACACCAGCCCCTGGCCGGCAAACGCCGCATCGCCATGCATCAGTACGCCCATCACAGAGCGCCGGCCGCTGGTATCGCCCGCCATATCCTGCCGCGCGCGCACCTTGCCGACCACGACGGGATCGACCGCTTCGAGATGCGAAGGGTTCGGCTGCAGCGATAAATGCACCTGCTGACCATCGATCGACACGTCGGTCGACGTGCCGAGATGATATTTCACGTCGCCGGAACCCTGCACCGCATCCGGCTTGAAGCTCTCGCCGCCGAATTCGGAGAACAGCGCGGTGAACGGTTTCTTGACGATATTGACCAGCGTGTTCAACCGGCCGCGATGCGGCATGCCGATCGCGATTTCCGAAACCCCGTCACGCGCCGCGGTCTCGATAATCCGGTGCAGCGCCGGAATCGTGCTCTCCGCCCCTTCGAGACCGAACCGCTTGGTCCCGACATAGCGGCGCTGGCAGAAGGTTTCGAACCCTTCCGCCTCGGTCAGGTGCTGCAACACCTTGCGCTTGCCCTCAGGCGACAGCGCGTTGCGCCAGGGCGCGCCTTCGATGCGGCGCTGGATCCAGGATTTCTGCTCCGGGTCCTGAATATGCATGAATTCCACGGCGATCTTGCCGCAATAGCTCTCGCGCAGAATACCGATGATCTCGCGCATCGTCGCGGTCTCGCGGCCGAGCACCATGTCGATGAAGATCGGCCGATCCATGTCGGCCTCGGTAAACCCGTAGCTTGCAGGGTCGAGTTCCGGATGATGTCCAGGCCGTTTCAACCCCAGCGGGTCCAGATCAGCCTCAAGATGCCCGCGCACGCGATAGGCGCGGATGAACATCAACGCGCGGATCGAATCGATCGTCGCCTGGCGCGACACCGGTGCGGATCCTGTCTCCGCGGTCGTCGGTACCGTCGTGAAATCATTCGGCCGCGGCGCCCATGACGCACCGACCGCGTCGCTGAGCACCGATTTTGCCTCGTCGCCGAGCGATGCGAACAATGCCGCAAAATCCGGATCGACACTGTCCGGCGCGCTCACCCAGCGCGCATAAAGATTGGCGATGAAGGCCGCGTTACCGCCGTTCATCGCCGTGGCTAAAATATCGACACCCGCCATATCAACTTCCTTCAACCGAAATCGGTCCGCCGCATTAGACCCGCCCGAAAGCGGAACCCGTCATGTGTTGGGCATACATGAGCGGATAGACATAGGTCACTTACCGCGCCGCTTGCACCGCTGCTTCACTGTGCAGGGATGCTTGCGGCGCATGTATCGGCAGTTTCGCCGAAAAGTTAATCAATCATCCAGCCTGCGGTCCATTATGCCCGCAACGCCTTCACCATGGTCGAACCGAGCGAGGCTGGGCTGTCGGCCACATGAATACCCGCCAGCTTCATCGCCTCGATCTTGGCACCCGCGGTGTCCCGCCCACCCGAAATCACCGCACCGGCATGGCCCATGCGCCGCCCCGGCGGTGCCGTGACACCGGCAATGAACCCGACCACCGGCTTCTTCACCCGGTGACGTGCCAGAAACTCCGCCGCATCGATCTCACTCTGGCCACCGATTTCACCGATCATGATCACCGCCTCGGTTTCATCATCGGCCAGAAACATTTCCAAAACCTCAATGAAATCGAGTCCCTTGACCGGATCGCCGCCGATCCCGACACAGCTCGACTGGCCAAGCCCCGCCGCCGTGGTCTGCGCCACCGCCTCATAGGTCAGCGTCCCCGAGCGCGAGACGATGCCGATCTTGCCGCGCCGGTGGATATGACCGGGCATGATCCCGATTTTGCACGCATCCGGCGTGATCACGCCCGGGCAGTTCGGCCCGACCAGGATCGATTTCGAGCCGGACAGCGCCCGATGCACCCGCACCATGTCGAGCACCGGAATGCCCTCGGTGATGCACACGATCAGGCCGATTTCGGCATCGATCGCTTCGAGAATCGCATCGGCCGCAAACGGCGGCGGCACGTAAATCGCGCTGGCATCGGCCTGCGTCGCGTGTTTCGCCTCGGCCACGGTGTCGAACACCGGCAAATCCAGGTGCCGCGTGCCGCCCTTGCCCGGCGTCACGCCGCCCATCACCTTGGTGCCATAGGCAATCGCCTGCTCGGAATGGAACGTGCCCTGCGCCCCGGTGAACCCTTGGGTGATCACGCGGGTTTCGGCATTGACCAGAATAGCCATTATGCGGCCTCCTTCACGGCGGCCACAATCTTCTGCGCGGCGTCAGCCAGGTTGTCGGCCGCGATGATCGGCAGGCCGGATTTCGACAATATGTCCTTGCCGAGTTGCACATTGGTGCCTTCGAGCCGCACCACCAGCGGCACCGAGAGCGAAACCTCGCGCGCCGCCGCCACCACACCCTCGGCGATCACGTCGCAGCGCATGATGCCGCCGAAAATATTGACCAGAATACCCTCCACGTTCGGATCGGACAGAATGATCTTGAACGCCGCGGTTACCCGCTCCTTGGTCGCACCGCCGCCGACATCCAGAAAATTGGCCGGCTCCGCGCCATACAGCTTGATGATATCCATCGTCGCCATCGCCAGTCCGGCGCCGTTGACCATGCACCCGATCGAGCCTTCCAGCGCCACATAATTCAGACTGTGCTTGGCCGCTTCGAGTTCCTTGGGGTCCTCCTCGGCCTCGTCGCGCAGCTTTTCGAGATCGGGATGCCGATACAGCGCGTTGTCGTCGAACGTCACCTTGGCATCGAGTGCGACAATCTCGCCCGAACCGGTCACCACCAGCGGGTTGATCTCCACAATCGCGCAATCGAGTGCGATGAACGCCTTGTACATGGCGGCCACGAATTTCGCGAAGGATTTCTGCTGCGTCGCATCCAGCCCCAAGCCGAACGCCAGCTTGCGCGCATGAAAACTGGAAATCCCGCTCGCCGGATCGACCGCGACGCGCATGATCTTTTCCGGATGATGCTCGGCGACTTCCTCGATCTCCATGCCGCCCTCGGTCGAGGCCATGATGACCACTTCCGACACCGAACGATCGACCAGCAGCGACAAATACAACTCGCGCTTGATGTCGCACCCGGCCTCGACATACACCCGCCGCACCACGCGCCCGGCCGGACCGGTCTGCTTGGTGATCAGCGTATGCCCCAGCATCGCCTCGGCCGCCGCGTTCACCTCATCGGCCGATTTCGCCAGTCGCACGCCGCCCTTGCCCTCGGGATCATCCTTGAAATGCCCCGCACCGCGCCCGCCGGCGTGGATCTGCGATTTCACGACATAAACCGGTCCGGGCAGTTTCGCCGCCGCCTCGGCCGCCTCCTCGCCACTCCAGGCAACATGCCCGTCCAGCACCGCGACGCCATAGGATTTCAGAAGTTCCTTGGCCTGATATTCATGTATGTTCATGGGATTCCTGTACGGTGGTCATTCGCCTGTCATCAAAAAACATTCGCCGGTCGTTATATCTGCTCATGCCTTGGACCCGTCGGAGAGCGGCCTAGACCAAGCCGCCGCGCCGTGCAACCGGGCATGCTCACTGCAGATGCGCGAGCGCGAAATACGCCTCGCTGCGCATTTCCTCGAGCCGCGAAACCGTGCGCTCGAAAATCGAAACCCCCTCGCCGGATGTATAAAGCTGCGCCGGTTCCGCCGCCGCCGAGGCGTACAGCTTGACCCGATGCTCATACAGCGCATCGATCAGCGTGATGAACCGCCGCGCCTCGTCGAAATTATCGGGCGACAGCGCGGGAATCGCATCGATCAGCACAGTGTCATAATGCGTCGCCAGCGCCAGGTAATCGCCCGACCCCAGCGCCTGCGCGCACAAAGCCGAGAAATCGAACCGCGCGACACCGTTGGCCGCCAGCGGCACCGGCAATTTGCGTCCGAACACGGTCAGCGCCTCCGGTTTCGGGGCCGCGCCATCGGTCAGGCGCGCGAACAATTCATCGAGCATCCGCTCCGCGCGGCGGTCCGCCGGCACGTACCAATTCCGCACGCCGCGCACACGCGCGCGGCGGTAATCCTTGCCGCCATCCAGCACCAACACGTCGAGATGCCGCTTCAGCAGCGCGATGAAGGGCTTGAAGTTCTCATACCCAGGCTTGTTCTTGTACAAATCGTCCGGCAGCGTGTTCGAGGTCGCAACCACCACCACCGCGCGGGCAAACAACGCCTCGAACAGCCGGGCCAGCATCATCGCATCACCGATGTCATGCACCTGGAACTCATCGAAACACAGCAGCACCGACTCGGCCGCGATGATTTCGGCCAGCGTCGTCATCGCATCCGACTCGGGCGCCTCGGTCCGCAGCCGATGCAGCCTTGCGTGGGTTTCCTGCATGAACTCATGAAAATGCACCCGCCGCTTGCGCGGCACCGCGGCGGCATCGAAAAACATGTCCATCAGCATCGATTTGCCGCGCCCGACATCGCCGACCAGATACAGGCCCGAAGGATAATCGTCCGGCACCTCATCCACCCGCTTCTTGTTCAGCAGCCGGCCCAGCCAGCCGTTCGGCGGTGCCTTCGGGTGCGGATCATAGCCGCGCAACCGCCCCCACAACTCGTGCAGCCGCTCAGCCGCGCGGCGCTGCACCGGGTCCGGCAGGATCGCGCCGGCATCGATACGGGCACGATAGGCCGACATCACATCGTCTGCGCGCCGCTCTGTGACTTGATCGAGCATGAGCCGCGTCGCTACGCTTTTTCATGCCGCAGCGCAACATATCCGCGGGTAATTTCAGGGATGGCAGGATCGCAAGGCAAGCATTTCTTTTTTGAAAAAAAGAAACAAAAAACTTTTGTTGCGATAGCGCGCAGCCGTTTTCACCAGCACCAACCCAGCTCAAGAAAGTTTTTTTGCTTCTTTTTTTTCAAAAAAAGAAGACTCTTCCCTCCCCGCCTCCCACCCCCGTAAAATCCCCAAAAACGCCGCCACCGCCCGCGACCGATATCGGTCGACATGCTGCACCGCAAAAAACGCCCGCGGCGGCAAGCTCACCGGCACACGCACCACGGTACCCGCCGCAATCTCGCTCTGGCAGACCAGCGCCGAAACGATCGTCGGCCCCGCCCCCGCCACCGTCGCCGCCATGATCGCCTCGTTCGACGGCAACTCGATCACGATATCAACCCGCTCCCGCGCCACGCCGAGCGACTCCAGCGCCCTGAAAAATACTGCCCTGGTGCCCGAGCCATCCTCGCGCACCACCCACTGCCCGGTGGCCAGATCATCAGCATTCAACCCCTCGCGCGACGCCCAGGGATGCGCGGGGCTGACAATCATCACCAGCGGATCGGTCGCGATCAGTTCGGTCGCAAGGTTGGGTTCCGTCACATCATCGCGCGGCCCCTCGATGAACCCAAGCTCGATCCGCCCCTGCAAAATCGCCCCGATCACCTGCGCCGAATTACCAACCGATACCGCCAGCGCCACCCCCGGATACGCCCGATGAAACGCAACCAGCCGCGCCGGCAACAAATGCCCCGCAATCGTCTGGCTCGCCATCACCGCGAGCCGCCCGCGCGCCAGCCCGGTGAACTCGCGCATCGCCAAGGCCGCCGATTCCGCCCGTGCCAGAACCCCCGCCGCCTCCGCCGCCAGCAACCGCCCGCCCTCGGTCAGTACAATCCCGCGCCCGACCCGGTGGAACAGCTTGGTGCCGAACTCGCGCTCCAACGCCGCAATCGCGCCCGAGGCCGCCGACTGCGTCATCCCCAGCACCTCCGCCCCGCGAGTCACATGCTCGTGCTGCGCCACCACCGTGAAAATCCGCAACTGCTCCAACGTCATGCGCCATCATGCACAGACTCGCCCCAGCCCGACAACGACGAACGCAGCGGCTGATCCTACCCGATCGTCATCAGGCTCGCGTTACCGCCGGCGGCGGCGGTGTTGGTGCTGATCGATTGTTCGGCGAACAGGAATTCGAGCGGATAATCATCGCCCGCCGCCTCACCGCATACAAAAATCGGCACGATCGCCCCCGGGCGCGCCGCAACCTCGCGCTGCAAAACGCTCAGGGTCCCGGCATCGCCCTCGAACAGCACCGCCGCAATCGCCGCATCGAGCGGATGGGCAGGGTCGGCCAGGCGCGCCCGCGCGGCGTGTTCCGCATCGAGCGCCTCATCGCACAGCACCAGCGGGATCGTACCGGTAGCAAGGCAGCAAGCGATCTGGCGTGCCGCACCCGCCGCCGTCGCCGCGCGGCACAGCACGATGCCGCGCGGCCGCAGCCGATACAGGTTCTGCTCACCCACCGGACCGGGCAATTCGCGCGATCGGGTCGATCCAGCATCGAAGCGCGGGCGCACCGCCAGCAGCCGCCGCAGATAGAGCGGCCCGCCCGCCTTGGGTCCGGTGCCGGACAGGCCATGACCGCCGAACGGCTGCACACCGACGACGGCGCCGATGATGTTGCGGTTGACGTACAGGTTCCCGGCAACGATCCGCCCGGTCACCTGTGCGATCGTCTCATCGATCCGGCTGTGAATGCCAAAGGTCAGGCCATAGCCGAGCGCATTTACCGCATCGATCATCCCATCCCGCGCGGCGGCGGCAAACCGCACCACATGCAGCACCGGGCCGAACACTTCGGCCTCCAGCACGGCGGGGTCGGGAATTTCGATCAGCGTGGGCGCAACAAACCAGCCGCCCGTGGCCTCGCCGGGCAATTGTGCCGAAAAACAGGGAAAGCCGCGCCGCGCCATGGCAGCGATATGCGCCAAAATCGTCGCCCGCGCCGCCTCGCCGATCACCGGGCCGATGTCGCTCGCCAAACGGTCCGGGTTGCCGATCGTCAGTTCGGCCATCGCCCCTTTCAGCATGGTGAGCAGCGCATCGGCGATGTCGTCCTGCACCAGCAGAATCCGCAAGGCCGAGCAGCGCTGCCCGGCCGAATCGAAGGCGGAGGCAATGATATCGCCCACCGCCTGTTCGAGCAGTGCCGAGGAATCCACCAGCATGGCGTTCTGGCCGCCGGTCTCCGCGATCAGCGGAATCGGCCGCCCCGCGGGGTCGAGCCGCTGCGCAAGCGTCGCCTGGATCGCCCGCGCCACCGCCGTCGAGCCGGTGAACATCACGCCGCGCACCCGCGCATCCGCGACCAGCGCAGCACCCACCGCGCCATCGCCCGGCAGCAGCGCAACCGCGCCCGCCGGCACGCCGGCGGCACGCAGCAACCGCACCGCTTCGGCTGCGATCAGCGGCGTTTCCTCGGCCGGTTTGGCGAGCACGACATTGCCGGCGGCAAGCGCTGCCGCCACCTGACCAATGAAAATCGCGAGTGGAAAATTCCAAGGGCTGATCGCCGCGACAATGCCGAGCGGCCGATGGGTGGCGTTATCGAACCCGTCACTGATCTCCGCCGCATAATAGCGCAGAAAATCGACCGCCTCGCGCACCTCGCCGATCGCCGCCGGAATCGTCTTGCCGGCCTCGCGCACGATCAACCCGATCAGATGCCCGAGCCCCTGTTCCAGCAAATCCGCAGCCCGCAGCAGGCATTGCGCACGCTGGTCCGGCGGGGTCACCTGCCAGATCGGCGCGGCGAGGCTGGCTTGCACCAGAGCCGCCTCGATCGCGGCTGCGCTCGAATCGATCACGCAGCCCGGTTGATCGGTGAAATCGGCCGGATTGCGAATGGCGCGCTCGGCATCATCCGCCGCCGCCGCATCGGGTGCGGCGCGCCAGACGGTATCGAGGCTCGCAAGCAACGCGGACGACAACGAGCCAAGCCGCTGCTCGTTGGACAGGTCAAGCCCCGCCGCATTGCGCCGCACGGCGCCGAACAACGCCCCGGGTGCAGCGATCTTATCATGCGGCGAACCGAGCGGCACGATCTGCCGCGCCTGCGTCACCGGGTCGGCCAACAATTCCTCGATCCGCACCCGCTGATCGGCGAGTTTGTTGACAAACGATGTATTGGCGCCGTTTTCCAGCAGGCGGCGCACCAGATAGGCGAGCAGCGTCTCATGCGTGCCGACCGGCGCATAGATCCGGCACGGCACGCCGAGCTTCCCGGCCCCGACAACCTCGTCATACAACGCCTCGCCCATGCCGTGCAGGCACTGGAACTCGTACTGCCCGACCGTGAAATCACCCCCCGCCATCGCATGAATACTAGCGAGCGTCAGCGCATTATGGGTCGCGAACTGCGGAAAAATATCGCTCGCCGCGCCGAGCATCTTGCGCGCGCAGGCGAGGTAGGAAAGATCGGTATGGATCTTGCGCGTATAGACCGGAAAATCCTCCAGCCCCTCCATCTGCGCCCGCTTGATCTCGGAATCCCAATAAGCACCCTTGACCAGCCGCACCATCAGCCGATGGCCACTCCGGCGCGCCAGATCGATCAGATGATCGATCACGAAAGGCGCGCGCTTCTGATACGCCTGCACCACGAACCCGATGCCGTTCCAGCCGGCGAGCCCGCGCTCGAAACACAGCATCTCCAGCAGATCGAGCGAAAGGTCGAGCCGGTCGGCCTCTTCGGCGTCGATGTTCAGGCCGATGTCATAGCGCCGCGCCAGCAGCGCCAGCGCCGCAAGCCTTGGCCCGAGTTCGTTCATCACCCGCGCGCGCTGCGCCCGGCCATACCGCGGATGCAGCGCCGACAGCTTGATCGAAATGCCCGGACCCCGATACAGCCCGCGGCCGCCCGAAGCCGTGCCGATCGCGTGGATCGCCTGTTCGTAATCCCTATAGTAGCGCGCCGCGTCCGCCGCCGTCAGCGCGGCCTCGCCCAGCATGTCGTATGAATACAAAAACCCGCGCGCCTCACGCTTGCGCGCATTGGCGAGCGCTTCGGCGATGGTCTGGCCCATCACGAATTGCTCGCCCATCAGCCGCATCGCGATATTCACCCCGTGCCGCACGATCGGCTCGCCACCGCGCGCCAGCAGCCTGCTCAACGCCGAGCCCAGCCCGGTTTCGCTCGCGGTCGCGGTAAGCTTGCCGGTCAACAACAACCCCCAGGTCGCGGCATTGACGAACAGCGACGGGCTTTCACCGATATGCGTGCGCCAGTTGCCGCCGCCGATCTTGTCGCGGATCAGCCGATCCCGCGTCGCCGCATCGGGAATTCGCAGCAGCGCCTCCGCCAGGCACATCAGCGCAACGCCCTCCTGGCTGGACAAAGCGTATTCCTGCAGCAACGTCTCGACCAGGCCGGCACTGCGCCGCGCGCGCAGCGTGGTGACGAGTGTGCGCGCCGTGTCCCGCGCCTGCGTCTCCCGTTCCGGGCTCAACGTCGCGGCATCGATCAGCGCGGCCACCGCTTCGGGTTCCGGCCGGCGATAAGCCGCGGTAATGGCCGCGCGCAGCACGGTCTGCGGCTGCACATCCTGCGCGAACTCCAGAAACCGCACGCCGGCCGGCCCGGCATCGAGCGCCTCACCGCGTTCCAGCCGCTCCAGACCCGCCATGATCACCTGCTTCATCAAATGATGCGGCGTCCGACCCTGCGCTTCGGCCATGCTGCGCAGGCGGGCGCGCACATCGTCGTCCAGTTTCACGCCCATGGTCGAGACTGCCATCGCGCCGCTCCGTTCTTTGGGTTAACCGCTCTGGATGTCAGGGTTAACCATATAGAAAAGGCGCGGCAAGAGTCTTCTTTTTTGTGAACAAAAAAGAAGCAAAAAAAACTTTGTTAATTTAGGCCCGTGCCGCTTCAAACGCCCGTGCCCCAGGGTCAGAAAGTTTTTTGCTTCTTTTTTCCAAAAAAGAAGCCTTCCCCTTCCCCTTAACCTTCCTCACAACCCACCCAATGACGAACCAACCGGTTTAAGCTAAGCACCCCCATCATGATCTTCGGTCGCAGCCAGTTCCGCATCGCGGTGAATTTCGCCCTCGACGGTTTGCTGGCCGCCCTCGCGGTCATCGCCGCCGGCTGGCTGGCCAACCCGGCGCACCCGCTGCCCAATCCCGCAGCCTTGCCGCTGGCCGGCACGGCCGCGATCTGGCTGATCGGCGTGCCGTTCGGCCTCGCGCGCCAGCATTGGCGCTTCACCTCCCTGCCCGACCTCACCGCGATCGGCGCCATCGCCGCCCTCGCCGCGATCCTGATCATCCTGCTGCTGGTCGGCGTCGGCGCGCCGCTGCCATCGGCCAGTTTCCCGGTGTTGCTGGTCCTCACCTTCGCCCTCGGCCTGACCGCGCCGCGCCTGCTCTACCGCATCGCCCGCGCCCCCCGCGAAATCCCCGACAACGATGCCGAACGCGCCCTGCTGCTGGGCGATGGCGAGGGCGCGGAACTGTTCCTGGCCGCCCTGGCGCGTGAAGCGAAGCGGCGCCTGCTGGTGGTCGGGTTGCTCTCGGTCTCGGGTCGCGAAACCGGCCGGCGGATTCACAACGTCCCGATCCTCGGCACCGTGGCCGAGCTCGATGGCGTGCTCGATCGCCTGGCCACGGCCGATCAGGTGCCATCGCTGCTGATCGTCGCGAGCGGCGAGATCATCGGTGCCGATCTGCGCGCCATCATGGCGGCGGCCGAAGCGCGGGGCCTGCGCGTCGCCCGCGCGCCGAGCCCGACGGCGCTGGCCCCCACGCTGGCGGGCGAGACCTCGCTGCGCCCGATCGCGATCGAGGATTTACTGAACCGCCCGCAAGTGGCGCTCGATCGCGAAGGCATGGCCCGGCTGATCCAGGGGCAGCGCGTGTTGATCACCGGCGCCGGCGGCTCGATCGGCTCGGAACTGGTGCGCCAGGTCGCGGCGTTCGGCCCGGCGCTGCTGGTGCTGCTCGATTCCAGCGAATTCGCCCTCTGGCAGATCGAGCTGGAAATCTCCGAATCCTTCCCTGTGCTCGCGCGTGAAGCGATCATCGCGGATGTGCGCGACCGGCCCCGCATCGAGCAGGTCTGCGCCCGGGTGCGGCCGGAGCTGGTGTTCCATGCCGCCGCCCTGAAACACGTGCCGATGGTCGAGGCGAACCCGCTGGAAGGCATCGCGACCAATGCGCTCGGCACCCGCAACGTGGCGGACGCCGCCCGCGCGTCCGGCGCCGCGCTGATGGTGCTCATCTCGACCGACAAAGCCGTCAATCCATCATCGGTGATGGGTGCCTCGAAGCGGCTCGCCGAAATGTATGCCCAGGGGCTCGATGTCGCGGCCCGCCAGCGCAAATCGATGAAGATCGTCACGGTACGCTTCGGCAACGTGCTCGGCTCGACCGGCTCGGTGGTGCCGCTGTTTCGCCGCCAATTGGCGCGCGGCGGCCCGCTGACCGTCACCCACCCGGACATGCGGCGCTATTTCATGACGGTGCGCGAAGCGGTCTCGCTGGTGTTGCAGGCCTCCGTGGTCGGCGCGTCCGGCGCGGCGCTGCCGGTCGATGGCGGCGGCATTTTCGTGCTCGATATGGGCGAGCCGGTCAAAATCGTCGATCTCGCACGGCAAATGATCCGCCTCGCCGGGTTGCGCGTCGATCTCGATGTCGCGGTGCAATTCACCGGTCTGCGGCCCGGCGAAAAACTGTTCGAGGAATTGTTCCACGGCGCTGAAAAACCGATCGAAACCGCATTCCCCGGCCTGCTGATGGCCGCACCCCGCGTCGCCGATGCCGCGATCATCGGCCGCGCGCTCGACGAGGTCGGCGCCATCGTCGACCGGGGCGATGCCGCGGCGGGAATTGCCTTGTTGCGGCGCCTGATCCCGGAATTCAGCCCGGACGCAGCGCAGGCGCGCGGCTGAAAAACACGCGCCGGCGGCCCGATTCCCGCACGGCGCGCTTGCCTTGGCTGCCGCCCTTCCATAAGGCACCAGTATGGATATCGTTGAGCCGCCGATCCCCTTTCTCGACCTCAAGGCACAGCAGGCCCGCCTCGGGCCGGCGTTGCGCGCGCGGATCGATGCGGTGATGGCGCATGGCCAGTTCATCCTCGGGCCCGAGGTCGCCGAGCTCGAAACAAAACTCGCCGCCTTCTGCGGTGCGGCGCATTGCGTCAGCGTCAGCTCCGGGACCGATGCGCTGCAGATCGCGATGATGGCGGAAGGCATCGGGCGCGGCGATGCGGTGTTTCTGCCTGCCTTCACCTACACCGCCACCGCCGAAGTGCCGCTGTTGCTCGGGGCTGTGCCGGTGTTCGTCGATATCGACGCGGCGACCTTCCAGATCGATCCTGAACACCTGGAACAGCGCATCGGCGATGCCGCCCGGCGCGGCTTGCGGCCGCGCGCGGTGGTCGGCGTCGATCTGTTCGGCCAGCCGGCACCCTGGCCGCAGCTGCGCGACATCGCATCCCGGCACGATCTGTTCACCCTCGATGATTGCGCCCAGGCATTCGGCGCCGCGCTCGGCGGAGCCCGGCTCGGCCGCGCGGCGCAGGCGACGGCGGTGAGTTTTTTTCCCTCCAAACCGCTCGGCGCCTATGGCGACGGCGGTGCGCTGTTCACCGATGATGCCGCGCGCGCCGCGCTCTATCGCAGCCTGCGCACCCATGGCGAGGGCACCACGCGCTACGATGTGCAGCGGATCGGCATGAACGGCCGGCTCGATACCATCCAGGCCGCGGTCCTGCTGGCCAAGCTCGGCACCTTCGAAGCCGAACTGGCACGGCGCGAGGCGATTGCGCGCACGTATGATGCCGGGCTCGCACGCCACGTCACCATCCCCGCCCGCGTTGCGGACAGTACGAGCGCCTGGGCGATCTACGCCATACTGTTCACCGATAACGCAGCCCGCACCGCGGCGCAGGAAGCGCTGCGCGCGCAGGGCGTACCGAGCGCGATCTATTATCCCAAGCCGCTGCATCATCAGCCCGCCTACGCCGGCGCGCATGATGGCGTCGCACTGCCGGTCTCCGAAGCGATCGCCAACCGCATCATGGCGCTGCCGCTCCACGCGGACCTGAGCGATGCGCAAGTGGCCCGCGTGATCGCCGCGTTCGAAGGATTGGGCGACCATGCCGCGCGGTGACCTGTTCCCCGAAATCGGCCCGTATCAGACCGGCTACCTGCCGGTCGGCAACGGCCATGTCATCTATTGGGAGCAGGTCGGCAATCCGCGCGGCAAGCCGGTGCTGTTCCTGCACGGCGGCCCGGGCGCCGGCGCGGGTGCGGTGCATCGGCGGTTCTTCGATCCGACGATCTGGCGGGTCCTGATCTTCGATCAGCGCGGTGCCGGACGCTCGACGCCGCTGGGCGGGCTGCAGGCCAACACCACCCCCGATCTGGTCGCCGATATCGAGGCGCTGCGCCAGTTCCACGGCATCGACCGCTTCATCCTGTTCGGCGGCTCCTGGGGCTCGACCCTGGCGCTCGCCTACGGCCAGGCCCACCCCGAACGCGTGGCGGGCATGGTGCTGCGCGGCATTTTTCTGGGCCGGCCGATCGAGGTCGATTGGTTCCTGCACGGCCTCGCGCAATTCTTCCCCGATGCCCATGCGGCCTTGCTGAATTTTCTGCCGCCGGGTGAACGCGCCGACCTGCTGGGCAGCTATCTGAAGCGCCTCTGCGATCCGAACCCGGACGTCCACGTGCCGGCCGCACGCGCATGGTCGGTCTACGAAGGCTCATGCTCGACGCTGCTGCCCAGTTTCGAAACCGTGGCCGCCTTCGCGCACGACCGCACCGCAATCGGCCTCGCGCGGATCGAGGCGCATTATTTCGCCCATCGCCTGTTCCTGCCGGAGGGCGGCCTGCTCGCGCATATGGGGCGCCTCACCCGCGTGCCGGCCGAGATTGTGCAAGGCCGCTACGATATGATCTGCCCGCCGCAAACCGCCTTCGCACTCGCCGCCGCCTGGCCCGGCGCGCGGCTGACCGTGGTGCCGGATGCCGGGCATTCCGCCCTGGAACCCGGCATCCGCACCGCGCTGCTGGCCGGATTGGAGCGGGCGCGTGCCCTGATCTAGCCAGAATTTGGGGCCATCGATCATGAAAACCGTGAGGCATTGGCAATGACATGGCGCAGACGATCGTTCCTCGGCGCGGGCATCACCCTGGCATCGGCCGGTGCCATCCCGCGTGCCACGGCCGGCATGCCGCGCATGGCGCTGACCATGGCGACCGGCGAACCCGGCGGCGGCTTTGCATTGTACGGCCCCGCCTGGGGCCAATCGGCCAGCGCCGCCGCCCCGGTCACCCTGTCCTACCGCGCCTCGGGCGGCAGTGCCGCCAACATCCTGCTGGTCGAACAAGGTGCGGCCCAGCTCGGCCTGACCACGCTGGCGGTGGCCGATCAGGCGTGGCTCGGCACCGCATCCTGGACCGGGCGCGTCACGCTGCGCGGGTTTCGCGCGTTGTTCCCGATCTTTCCGGCCAGTTGGCAGGTGGTCTCCCTGCTCGACGGACCGGTGAAACGCCTGGCCGATCTGGCCGGCCGGCCGATCGGCGTCGGCCCGGCCGGCGGCGCGAGCGCGGTGCTCACCCCCGCCCTGCTCGGCGCCGTCAACATCACGCCCCGCCTCGCCATCGCCGGCCTCTACACCGAACAGATCGAGCTGCTGCTGCGGCGCAAACTCGATGCCTGTGCGTTTTTCGGCCCGACACCGCTGCCGGCCCTGCGCGATGAGGCCGCCAAGGGCAGTTTCACCCTGCTCGGCGTGACCAAAGCGCAGCAGGCAGCGATGGCACGTTTGCCGGGGATGACCCGCATGATCATTCCGCACACCAGCCTGCCTCACCAGACCGCCGCGGTCGCGACCGTCGGCTCCGACGCCATCGCGATCGGCCGCGCCGACCTGCCCGACCAGCTGGTCGCCCAGCTGACCGAGGCAGCCCTGAGCCACCGCCCCATCCTGCGCGCAACCAACCTGCCCCCGCACGGCATGACGTTGAAGAATGACTGGATTGACGCCAGCAGCCCGATCCAGATCCACCCCGGCGCCGCCATGGCCTTGCGCCACCACGGCTTCGCCGCCCCGGCCAGGCTGGTCCGCAGCTGACAAGCCGCGCCCGCACCCGGCCGGCGCGGTGCGCAATGCTGGTCCGGCGGCGATTTTGCCCTATGTAGTTCAGGCATATATCGGAATCGTTTGATGCAGAAACTGATCGTCTCACTTGTGGGGAACAGCCGGCGCCACGCCTTCGTCGTGCTCGCGTGCTATGTTGTGCTGCTGGTGCTCGGGCTGGGCTACGCGCGTTCGCATCTCGGCATCGACACCAATACCGACCATCTGTTCGCCAGTTCGCTGCCCTGGCGGCAGGAACAAATGGTGTTCGACAAGGCATTCCCCCAATTCAACGATCTGATCGTGGCGGTGGTGCACGATGCGACACCCGAAGGCGCCGATGCCACGGCCAAGGCGCTGGCGGACCGCATCACTGCCGACAAGACCCATTTCAAGGACGTCAGTCGCCCCGGCACCGGCCGATTCTACCGGCGGGACGGCCTGCTGCTCCTGCCCGCGGATCAACTGGCCGCCCTGCTCAATTCGATCGTGACGGCACAGCCCTTTCTGGGCCAACTCTCGGCCGATCCCTCGGCCGCCGGCCTGTTCAAGGCGCTCGACCTGATGGCGGTCGGCGTCGGCGCCGGCCAGGCCAATCTGGCACCCTACGCAGCCCAGTTGAAGAGTTTCCAGGCCGCGATCGAACAAGCCGCCTCGGGCAACCCGAAGCCGATTTCCTGGCAGGCGCTGCTGACCCCGGGTGTCGCGGCCGAACAGGGCGATGTCCGCTTCGTGCTGATCCACCCGGTGCTCGACCACGGCACATTGCAGCCGGGCGGTGCCGCAACCGCGGCACTCCGCCACATCTCCGCATCACTTCCCAGCGTCCGATCGGGCGAAGCGACGGTCAACTACACCGGCCAGATCCCGCTATCGGATGAACAATTCGCGAGCCTCACCCAAGGCCTGGTGCTCGGCCTCGTCATCAGCGTGGCGCTGATCACCCTGTGGCTGATCCTGGCGGTGCGATCCTGGCGGATGATCGTGCCGATCTTGGCGACCCTGATCGTCGGCCTGCTGCTCACGGTCAGTTTCGCCGCCCTCGCGATCGGCACGCTCAACCTGATCTCGGTCGCCTTCGCCATCCTGTTCGTCGGCCTCGCGGTCGATTTCGCGATCCAGTTCTGCGTCCGCCTGCGCGACGTGCGCACCCGCATCGCCGATCCCGCCCTCGCCATGATCGAAGCCGCCAACGAGGCCGGCACCCAGATCGCCCTGGCCTCGGTCGCGACCGCCTGCGGCTTTCTCGCCTTCGTGCCGACCAGTTTCGTCGGTGTGGCCGAGCTTGGCGAGATCGCCGGCATCGGCATGCTCATCGCGTTCGTCTGCACCATCACCATCCTGCCCGCGCTGCTCGCCCTTACCCAGCCGCGCGGCGAGCCCGAGCGGATCGGCTTTCCACTCGGCGACCGGGCGGACGGCGCGGTGAAGCGGCACGGCAAAGCGGTCCTCGCCGGCTTCGGCGTCCTCGCCATCGCCGGCGTCGTCTCGGTCGCCACCATCCATTTCGACGCCAATCCGCTCGACACCCAGAACCCGAACACCGAAGCGATGCGCACGCTGAAATCGATGCTGGGCAAATCGGTCACCAACCCGTTCTACATCAACGCGCTGGCACCGAACGTCACCGCGGCAAAGGCGCTCGCCGCACGGTTCGACAAACGCCCCGAAGTCGCGCAGGTGATCTCGGGCGCCACCTTCGTGCCCACAAATCAGACCGCAAAACTCGCGATGATCGCCCAGACCCAGCAGATCCTCGCCCCCTCGCTGTCGGGCGGCACGCCACCGCCGGTCACCGCCGCCCGCCTGCGCGAAGCCGCGGCCAAGGCCGCCGGTGAAATCGCCGCCATCGCCGCCAAACTGCCCAAAACCTCGCCCTTGCTCGGCATCGGCGAGGCGCTCGACCGGTTGAAAACCGCATCGGACGCCCGCCTCCTCGCCGCCAACGCGGCCCTGGTGAAATACCTGCCCGGCGAGCTGGCCCGGCTGAACGATGCGCTATCCGCCCAGCGGATCACGCTCGCCAACCTGCCGCCCGACCTGAAACAGGATTGGTTCCTGCCCGATGGCCAGGTGCGCCTGCAGATCATCCCGACCGCCGCGGCCCAGACATCGGCCGGATTGTGGAAATTCGTCGCCGCCGCACAGACCATCGTGCCGGTGCTCGCCGGCCCGGCGGCAACCACCGTCGCCACCGCAAAAACCATCCTGGGCGCCTTCCGCGAAGCCGCGACGCTGGGGGCCATCGCCATCGCGATCATCCTGATGATCTTCCTTCGCTCGGTGCGCGATTCCGCCCTGGTGGTCGCCACCCTCGCCCTGTCCGCGCTGCTGACCGCCCTGTTCGCCCGCCTCGCCGACATGCAGCTCGACTACGCCAACATCATCGCCCTGCCCCTGCTGCTCGGCGTCGGTGTCTCGTTCAACGTCTATTTCGTGATGAACTGGCGCGATGGCATGCGCAATCTGCTCGGCTCGGCCACCGCGCGCGCCGTGCTGTTCTCGGCGCTGACCACCGGCACCGCGTTCGGCTCGCTCGCTGCCTCGCACGATCGCGGCACCGCCAGCCTCGGCACATTGCTGCTGCTCAGCCTCGCCGCCGTGCTGATCGCCACCTTCATCTTCCTGCCGGCGCTGCTCTCGGTCCTGCCCCGCCGTACGGCAACCCGCGCCACCGATGAGCCTTGAAAAACGCAGCGTCTCGCTGTCCGGCCATCGCACCAGCATCGCGCTGGAACCAGCCTTTTGGGCCGCCCTCGAAGCGATCGCGGCGGCCCGCTCAACCAGCCTGCCAGCCCTGATCGCCTCGATCGACGATACCCGCTCACCCGACGATGCGCTGGCATCCGCCCTGCGCGTGTTTGCCCTGACGATGCGGGGTAGCTAGTCTGGCCCACCCAAACTATAGTCAACGCGCAATAAACGTAACGGAAACCAAGCCCATGCCGCATTATCGTTCTCGCACCTCGACCCACGGCCGCAACATGGCGGGCGCCCGCGCCCTCTGGCGCGCCACCGGCATGGGCGACGGCGATTTCGGCAAGCCGATCATCGCCATTTCCAATTCCTTCACCCAGTTCGTCCCCGGCCATGTCCATCTGAAGGATCTCGGCCAGCTGGTCGCGCGCGAGGTCGAGGCCGCGGGCGGTGTCGCCAAGGAGTTCAACACCATCGCCGTCGATGACGGCATCGCGATGGGCCACGGCGGCATGCTGTATTCCCTGCCCTCGCGCGAGCTGATCGCGGATTCGGTCGAATACATGGTCAACGCCCATTGCGCCGATGCGCTGGTCTGCATCTCCAACTGCGACAAGATCACCCCGGGCATGCTGATGGCGGCACTTCGCCTGAACATCCCCACCATTTTCGTCTCCGGCGGCCCGATGGAAGCCGGCAAATACGTCGCCAAGGGCGAGACCAAGGCGGTCGACCTGATCACCGCCATGGTCGCCGCCGCCGACCCGACCCAGACCGACGAACAAGCCGCCGTGATGGAGCGCTCCGCCTGCCCCACCTGCGGCTCCTGCTCGGGCATGTTCACCGCCAATTCGATGAACTGCCTGGTCGAGGCGCTCGGCCTCGCCCTGCCGGGCAACGGCTCGCTGCTCGCCACCCACGCCGATCGCAAGCGCCTGTTCGTTGAAGCCGGCTGGCAGATCGTCGATCTCGCCCGCCGCCATTACGAGCAGGACGATTATACCCTCCTGCCCCGCGCGATCGCGAATTTCGATGCGTTCGAAAACGCCATGTCGCTCGACATCGCGATGGGCGGTTCCACCAACACCGTGCTCCATCTGCTCGCCGCCGCGCGCGAGGCCGAGCTCGATTTCACCATGGCCGACATCGATCGTCTGTCCCGCCGCGTGCCCAATCTCTGCAAGGTCTCGCCCTCGGTCCCCAACGTCCACATGGAAGATGTCCACCGCGCCGGCGGCATCATGGGCCTGCTCGGCGCGCTCGACCGCGCCGGCCTGCTCCACCGCGACTGCTCGACCGTGCATGAAAAAACCATCGGCGCCGCCGTCGAACTCTGGGATGTCATGAACGGCCGCGACCAGGCCCGCACCCTGTTCAGCGCGGCCCCCGGCGGCGTGCGCACCACCCAGGCGTTCAGCCAGTCCCGCCGCTACGACGGGCTCGATACCGACCGCGTCAAAGGCGTCATCCGCGATGCCGAACACGCCTTCAGCAAGGACGGCGGCCTCGCCGTGCTCTACGGCAACATCGCGCTCGACGGCGCGATCGTGAAAACCGCCGGCGTCGATGCCGCCAACCTGATCTTCAAAGGCCCCGCCAAAATCTTCGCGAGCCAGGACGATGCCGTGGCCGCGATCCTGGGTGACAAGATCATCGCCGGCGATGTCGTGGTCATCCGCTACGAAGGCCCGAAGGGCGGGCCGGGCATGCAGGAAATGCTCTACCCGACCAGCTATCTGAAATCGAAGGGTCTCGGCAAAGCCTGCGCCCTGATCACCGATGGCCGCTTCTCCGGCGGCACCTCCGGCCTGTCGATCGGGCATATGTCACCCGAAGCCGCCGAAGGCGGTGCGATCGGCCTGATCGAGGAAGGCGACATCATCGCGATCGACATCCCCGCCCGCAAGATCGACCTGCTGATCGACGATGCCGCCCTCGCCGCCCGGCGCGCCGCCATGGAAGCCCGCGGCGCCGATGCCTGGCAGCCGATCGGCCGCGAGCGTGTGGTCTCCGCCGCCCTGCAAGCCTACGCCGCGCTGACCACCAGCGCCGCCAACGGCGCCGTCCGCGACGTCAAACAGGTGCAACGCCGCCGCACCTGACCACATCCACGCGCTTCAACCCCGGCGCGGCACTCAACTGGTCTCCGCCGCCAGCGAGACATGCGCCGCCACGATGCGCCAGCCCACATCGGCAAACCGCACCCACACCTGCGATTGCCGGCCGCCCCGCGCCTCGCCGGCGCGGTGGAATTCGGTATTGGTGATGGCGAAATCCTGCCCAAACGTGGTGATCGCCTGATGCGCGAGCGTGCGCGCCGGCGACCCGCCGGGGCGTGCCTTTCGGAACGCGCTGATCGCCTCGAAACCATACAGCGCCTCCCCGACACCGTAGCGGATAGTCTGCGGCGAATCCCAGAAAAACGCATCCAGCGCCGCGATGTCATTGGACCCGAGCGCCTGCTCATAGCGCGCGAACATCGCCGCGATGCTCGCATGTGTCGCGGGATCGTCGATCGTCATGCCATCCTTCATGGCACGACCGCAGCGCGGGTCACGCCGTCGGCCTCCAACCGTTTTGCCAGCGCGAGCCCGACGGCCTCGCGCCCCGGTGCCGTGATAATCTGCACACCAAGCGGCAGCGCCCCGGCGGCATACACCGGCACGGCAACCACCGGCAGGCCGATGAAGCTGATCGGCTGGGTATACAGGCCAAGGTTCGGCCGCACCGGCACCTCTTTGCCGCCGAGCATCATGCGCGCCTGCCCGATCAACGGTGCCGCGCACGGCGTCACCGGCGCCAGCAGCGCGTCGTAACGCTCGAACAACAGCGCGGCCTGTGCTGCAAACCAGGCGCGAAACCGCTGCGCCGCCTGCACGATATGCGCCGGCAGCAGCGCGCCCGCCATCAGCCGCGGCCGCGTCGCCGGGTCATACTCCTCGGCACGGGTTTTCAGCATCTCGAAATGCAGCGCGCCGCCTTCCGCCGCCGTGATGCAAAACGCCGCCGCGCGCGCCCGGCCGGCCTCCGGCAAAACCGCCTCGCCCTGCGCGCCAAGCGCCGCCGCCACCAACCGCACCGCGTCCAGCGCTGCCGGCGTCGCTTGTTGCGCGAACCACCCGCCCAGCGTCGCCACCCGCATCTCGCCGGCATCGCCAATCGGCGTCGGCGCCACCCCGCGCATCACATCGAACGCGCGTGCGATATCCTCGGGGCAGCGCGCGAACGGGCCAAGATGATCGAGACTATCGACGAACGGAAACGTGCCGCACCGATCGAGCGCGCCATAGGTCGGCTTCAGCCCGAACACCCCGCACAGCGCCGCCGGCAAGCGGATCGAACCATTGGTATCCGACCCCAGGGTGATCGGCGCGAACCCGGCGGCCACCGCCGCGGCCGACCCGCCGGACGAACCACCAGCGCTGCGCGCCACATCATGCGGGTTGCGGGTCGGCCCGTCATGGGCGTTTTCGGTGGTGAACCCATAGGCGAATTCATCCATGTTCAGCGCGCCCAGCAACACCGCTCCGGCGTCGATCAACCGCGCCAGTACCGGTGCATCGGCCATTGCAGGCGCCGCGTCGCGATACAGTTTCGAGCCCGCCCGCGTCGGCAACCCCGCGATATCGTACAAATTCTTCACCGCCACCGGCACGCCCGCAAGCGGCCCGGCATCACCCCCCGCCGCGATTTTCGCATCGACCGCATCGGCCTCGTCCCGCGCCCGATCCGTGGTCAGCGTCGTGAAACAGTTGAACACCCCATCATGCGCCGCAATCCGCGCCAGATGATCCTCGAGCACCGCGCGCGCGCTGATCCGCCCGCCCCGCACCGCAGCCGCGATCGCGGTCGCGCTGGCCCGATGCGGCACCGCCACGCTCTGCATCAGCACGGCATGAACCGCGGCGCCGCCTCGATCGCGTGCGGCAGATCGAACGCCAGCACCAGTTCCGCCTGCGCCATGATCATCGTCATCGCCTCGATCACCGCATCACGATGCGCGGGCGCGATCGGCAGGCCCAGAAGTGATGCGGCAGCGTCGACATAGGCGGGGATGTCTTGGGTCATGGCGTATCTCGCATCTACTCGGAATGTTGTCGCAACAAATTATAGCAAAAGGTCAGAGACGGAAGGCCTTCTTTTTTGTGAACAAAAAAGAAGCAAAAAAAACTTTGTTAATTTAAGCCCGTGCCGTTTCAAACGCCCGTGCCCCAGAGTCAGAAAGTTTTTTGCTTCTTTTTTCCAAAAAAGAAGTCTTCCCTTCCCTAACCTAAACCGACTCCACCATCCCCTCACCCGGTACCGCAACCCGCGCTGGCGCACGTCGCCACAGCAGGATCAGCATACCCCCCAGAATCGCATAGCCCAAAGCCACCGGTGCCGAGTTGCCGAACGCCAGTTGCGTGCCGTTGATGAACCCAAAGAACGCCAGCACCGCGCCGATCCCGGCATAGATCGCGGCAGCCTCGAATTTCCGGTCGATGATGAACACCGCAATCGCGCCCAGCACCAGCCCCGCCAGCGTACCGCCGCCGCCGAACAATTCGAGCCCGCGATAAATCACCCCCGCCCCTTCGAGCTTGGTGAACCCGACCGCGGCGGCGGTGGTGCCGGCGGCGTGCAGCGCACCGTCGATCTGACTTTGCGCCCAGTTCGCGACGTTCGGCAGCAATGCCAGAATCACCGCCGGCGCATGGCGCGGCGGCGTCGCCTCGAACGCCTGCGCCCCGATCACCAGGCCGATATAGAGCAGGATCGGCAGAATCGCGACCAATGGCACCACCGCCAGCAGCAGCGCGGTCAGACCGAGGAAACACACCCCCGAAACCACCACGCCGGTCGCGAGCGAATAGCCGATCCGCCCGCCCACCGCCTTCCAGCCCGGATGGCCGATATACACCGCCGGCGGAAACGGGCTGCCGAGCACCGCCCCGAGCATCGCGCCGATGCCATCGGCCAGCAGGATCTTGCGCAAATCATACTCATCGCCCGCGGCGGCAGCGCTTTCGACGTTGCTCATCCCCTCGGTGAAATTATAGATGCCAAGCGGAATCGCGGTCACCAGCAGCGGCCCGATCGCATCGAGCCCCTTGATGAAATGCCCCGAGGCCACCGGCAGATGCAGCCCGAATTCGCCCAGCGCCGCGCCCACCGCCGCCGGGTGCATCACATGCGACAGGCCGGTGAATTCTCCCGCCCAGGCCAGCACCGTCCCCACCAGCACCGCCACCAGCCCGCCCGGCAGGCCGAACGGCATCCGCACCTTGGCGGTCCAGCTGAGCAGAATGATGCCGAACGATAAAAACCCGAGCCACGGCACCTCAAAAAACTGAAACGCCGGGCGCATCGCAATGAAGGCGATCGAAATACCCGCCAGCGCCCCCAGCATCGCGGCGCGCGGCGTATATTTGCGAATGGTCGGCCCGACGAACGCCCCGATCGTAACGATCACGCCAATAATGAACGCCCAGGCCAACCCCGCCTCCCACGCCGCGATCGGGTCATGGGTCTTCAGCCAGGTCGGCAGCATGATCACGAACACCACGATGAACATATGCGGCACGCTCGGCCCATAGGGCATCGCGGTCACGTCGGAACGCCCGCTCGATTTCGAAAGATTCCAGGCCAGGTAAGCATAAAACAAATTACCCAACGGCAGCGCGATCCCCAGCGCCGGCAGAATCCGGCCGAACACCACGTTGCCGGGCAGATGCACCACACCGAGACACAACCCGGTCAGCACGATCACATTGAGCAGCACATTGGTGAACAGACCAAAAAATCCGTTCCAATCGCCACCGACCCACAAAGCGATCTGATCCGTGCGTGTCCGCATCGTCACTCTCCCTGCATGGCGGCAATCAGCGCCGCGCTGTCCGTCACCCAACCGAAAATGCCGCCCTGTGCCTTGACCATGGCAAGCGCTGACGCATGAAACTGCGGAAAATACGAAGCCGTGCCATCGCTCAGCACCAGGCACTCGAACCCACGATCGTTCGCTTCCCGCAATGTGGTATGAACGCAAACCTCCGTGGTCACGCCACACAGAATCAACGATCCGATGCCGCGCTGGCGCAGAATGGTCTCAAGATCGGTGGCGTAGAACGCCCCCTTGCCGGGCTTGTCGATCACCGGTTCACCCTCGATCGGCGCCAACTCCCCGATCAACCCATGCCCGGCCTCGCCGCGCACCAGGATCCGCCCCATCGGCCCGGCATCGCCGATGCCACAGGCCAGCCGGCCACGGGATTTCTTGGCCGGCGGCAAATCGGACAGGTCAGGCCGATGCCCCTCGCGCGTATGGATCACCAGCATCCCGCGTGCGCGCGCAGCGTCCAGCGTCGCCTCGATCGGCGCAATCGCGCTGCGCAACAGCGTAACATCGTTGCCGAGCGCCGCACCAAACCCGCCGGGCTCCAGAAAATCCCGTTGCATATCGATAATGACCAGCGCACTGCGCGCCGGATCAGCGCTGAATTCATAAGGCTCCGCGGCCACCCGCAGCAGCGTCACGCCCCGCACCAGACCAGGCCGCACTGGCCGGCAGGAGGACCGTCTCGATCGGTCGGACCAACGATGTTTCGCATGCAGTCGTTCCTTTCAGACGGCCCCGCCGCCGGCCAGGTCAGCATAGCCGTAAGGGATCATAACCAAAAAGCTCGTTCCGCTTCAATCAGTCGCGTCAGAAACATAAACAACACGGTAATATATCCGGTCTTTCTGATTAAATATTGATCAGTACCGTAGAACTACAGCAACTACAGCATGAAGAATAGCATAAAAATCAGCACATCATGATGCAAAAAACAGCGCACCCAACCATCGTTGCCGTTCCGATCGCCTGACCGATCCAAGCGCGTCGCAAAATTCACGCATAAATCAGTCGGAAGACCCAGCCATCACGGCCGTTACGGCATAAATCACCCGATCGGATCGGAAATTTTCATCAGTACTGCCATTATTATAGCAAATATGACCACAAATAAGGCAGTTCGGCCCATAACTCAGCTCGATCGCCCCGGTTTGCCGCGCCGAGCGCACTGGCACGGTTCTCGCATTGCCGCAAAACGTGGCTAGGGTTCCGGTCGGTCATCCCGATGCTGGTCCGAGAGCCGCAGCCGTGCGGGAGACATCCGCACGGTACACGGCGGGATAAAAGCCCGGGAGAGCATTGGTGCGTGGGCGCGCATCGGTCTCTCCGTGTGCCCTTCGCGCAGGCCGTCATTCGAGAAGGGAAACCATTATGCCGATGTCTGAGCAGCGACCCGATGCCGGCCGCCAATCCGCCGCGCTCCCACCCACCGCCTGCCCACCCACCGCCTGCCCACCCATCGCCTGAAAGCCAAGCCATGCTCGATCTCGACAGCCTCACCCCCGACCAATACCGCGCCCGCTACAATCAATTGCAGGAACGCGCCCGCGCCCGCGCCCAGGCCGCCCCGCCAGCCGCCGCCCCGCCGGTCATCGCCCCATCCAGCATCATCAGCACCGCATCCCTGCCGCCCGAGGCGTATATCACCCTCAAACTCCGCCGCGGCGAAGCCCTGCACATCGAAACCCAAGCCGCCACGACCGGTGCCAGCCTGATGCTCTGGAACGCCGATGACCCCACCGAGCGCTACAACCCGGGCGACACGGTCAAACTGCAATGGACCACGCGCCTCACCACCGGCCGCGTCCTGTTCTCGGACATGGGCCGCATCCTCGCATCGATCATCGCCGACAGCGGCGCCGGCCACGACCCCATCCTCGGCCCCTCGACCCCGACCACCGGCCCCCATGGCGGCACAGCGCGCAACGGGCGCGACAATCTGCGCAACGCCGCCGCGAAATTCGGCCTCAACCGGCGCGACCTCGGCCCCAGCCTCACCCTGTTCGCCGCCCTGCGCGTCGATCCGCACGGGCGCATGAACCTCGCCCCAGCCGCCCCGCCGGGCAGCTTCATCACCCTGCGCGCCGAGCTGAACCTGCTGCTCGCCCTGTCCAACACGCCCCACCCGCTCGCGGCCGCCGCAAACACCGGCCCGCTCGCCCTCACCCGCTTCACCGCCCCACCACCCGCCGCCGATGATCTCTGCCGCAGCTTCTCCGAGGAAGCCCAGCGCGGCTTTGCCAACACCGATGCCTGGTTCCGCTGAGGCCATGACCATGATCACCCCGACCAACGCGCTCCTCGACCAGCACGTCCCCGCCCGCGCCGCCTTCTCCACCATCCTCGAACCCGGCCAGACGCTGCGCATCATCGACCTTGAAAGCCAGCAAGCGGTCGATGCCCTGTTCTACAACGCCGACGATCACGGCGAACGCTACTCCGCCCAGGACACGCTGCTCGCCCAAGCCCGCGCCGGCGGCCGCTACGACCTCACCACCGGCGCCGTGCTGCTCTCGAACGAAGCCCGCCCGATGGCCACCATCATCGATGACACCTGCGGCTTTCACGACACCTGCGCCGGCGCCTGCTCCTGCGAGAGCAACACCGTCCGCTTCGGCTTCGAAACCAAATTCATGCACGCCTGCCGCGAAAACTTCCTCACCGAAATCGCCCGCTACGGCATGGACAAGCGCGACCTCGTCTCCAACGTCAATTTCTTCATGAACGTGCCGATCCGCCCGGACGGCGAACTCACCGTCGATGACGGGGTCAGCACGCCGGGCGGCTATGTCGAACTGCGCGCCGAGATGCGCCTGCTTGTGGTGCTGTCGAACTGCCCGCAGGTCAACAACCCCTGCAACGGCTTCAACCCCACCCCGATCCGCTGCATCGTCTGGGCCGCCTGACCATGTTCCGGCGTATCCTGGTCGCCAATCGCGGCGAAATTCTCGCCCGCATCACACGCACTTTGCACCGCATGGGCATCGAAACCATCGCGGTCTATGCAGCGGCCGATCGTTTCGCCCCACCGGTGCGCGCGGCCGACCACGCCGAGCCGATCGGCCCGTCTCCCGCCGCGCAAAGCTATCTCGACATCGATGCCATCATCGCCGCCTGCCGCCGCAGCGGCGCCGATGCCGTGCACCCCGGCTACGGCTTCCTCGCCGAACGCGCTTCCTTCGCCGAAGCCCTCGCCGCCGCCGGCATCGCCTTCATCGGCCCCAGCGCCGATCACCTGCGCAGCTTCGGCCTGAAACACACCGCCCGCGGCCTCGCCGCCGCCGCCGGCGTGCCGCTGCTCGAAGGTTCCGGCATCCTCACCGACCTCGCGGACGCAACGCACCACGCCGCGCGCATCGGCTACCCGGTCATGCTGAAAAGCAGCGCCGGCGGCGGCGGCATCGGCATGGCAATCTGCCGCACCGAAGCCGAACTCGCCGCCAACTACACGAGTATCGCCCACCTCGCCCGGGCCAATTTCGGCGACGCCGCGC
Organism: Acidiphilium rubrum; assembly: GCF_900156265.1. Taxonomy (GTDB): domain Bacteria; phylum Pseudomonadota; class Alphaproteobacteria; order Acetobacterales; family Acetobacteraceae; genus Acidiphilium; species Acidiphilium rubrum. Next base: position 22,564 of record NZ_FTNE01000007.1, on the reverse strand, counting down.
TGTTCCTCGAATCCTATGTCGAACGTGCCCGCCACGTCGAGGTCCAGATCTTCGGCGACGGCACCGGCACCGTCAAAGCGCTCGGCTGCCGCGATTGTTCATTGCAACGCCGCAACCAGAAACTGATCGAGGAATCTCCCCCGCCCAACATCCCCGCCGCCACCATCGCAGCCATGGAGCACGCCGCCTGCGCGCTCGCCGCCAGCGTTGGCTACCGCTCCGCAGGCACCGTCGAATTCATCTACGATGCCGATCACGACCGTTTCCACTTCCTCGAAGTCAACACCCGCCTGCAGGTCGAACACGGCGTCACCGAAGCCATCTACGGCATCGACCTCGTCGCCTGGATGATCGAACTCGCCGCCGGCACCTTCACCTGGCCCGCAACCCTCACGCCGCGGGGTGCCGCCATCGAAGCCCGCCTCTACGCCGAAGACCCCGCCAACCAGTTCCGCCCCGCCACCGGCCGCATCACCGCCCTCACCCTGCCCACCACCATCCGCATCGATCACTGGGTCGAACCGGGCACCGAAATCACCCCGTTCTACGACCCCACACTCGCCAAACTGATCGCAACCGGCCCCGATCGCGCCACCGCCATCGCCACGCTCGATGCCGCCCTCGCCGCCACCACCATCACCGGCCTCACCACCAACCGCGACTATCTGCGCGCTGGCCTCGCCCTGCCCGATTTCGCCGCCGGAACCATGACCACCGCCAGCCTCGCCCAGCTCAAACCGCTCTCGCGCAGCGTTCTGGTGATCGACCCCGGCGCGCAATCCTCGCTGCAATCCGCCCCCGGCCGCCTCGGCTACTGGCACGTCGGCATCCCCCCCAGCGGCCCGATGGACCGGCGCAGCGCCGCCGCCGCCAACGCCCTGCTCGGCAACCCGCCCGATGCCAGCGTGCTCGAATGCACCTTGGCCGGTCCCACCCTGCGCTTCCGCACCGATGCCACCATCGCGCTCACAGGTGCTGCCATGGCCGCCGATATCGACGGCGAACCCGTCACCCACCACCACCCCACCCCGATCACCGCCGGCCAGACCCTCACCCTCGGCACCATCACCGGCCCCGGCCAACGCTGCTACCTCGCCGTCGCCGGCGGGTTCGAAGCCGCCGCCAGCCTCGGCTCGACCGCCACCTTCACCCTCGGCGGCTTCGGCGGCCACGCCACCGGCGCGCTCCGCACCGGCGATGTCATCGGCATCGCCACCGCCGCCCTCACCACCCCGACCCAACCCGAACCCGCCCCGCTCACCGATCACTGGACCCTCACCCTGCGCAGCGGCCCGCACGGCGCCCCCGATTTCTTCACCGCCGCCGATATCGAAACCATCTTCACCGCACCCTACGAGGTCCACCACAACTCCGCCCGCACGGGCATCCGCCTGATCGGCCCGAAACCCGCCTGGGCTCGCGCGGATGGCGGCGAAGCCGGCCTGCACCCCTCCAACATCCACGACACGCCCTACGCGATCGGCGCGGTCGATTTCACCGGCGACATGCCCATCCTGCTCGGGCCGGACGGTCCTTCCCTCGGCGGCTTCGTCTGCCCCGGCGTGGTCACCCGCAATGATCTCTGGAAACTCGGCCAACTCCGCCCCGGCGATACCGTGCGCTTTGCCCGCGCCGACGCCGAACCCGCCATCATCCTGCACTCCGAAACCATGACCATCCGCCGCGCCGGCGATGAAAACCTCCTGGTCGAATTCGGCCCGATGGCGCTCGATTTCGCGCTCCGCCTGCGCGCCCACGCCCTGCAACAATCACTCCAGTCCCAGGCCATCCCGGGCCTGATCGACCTCACCCCCGGCATCCGCTCGCTACAAATCCATTTCGACCCCGATCGGATCACCGAAGTCGCCCTGCTCGACCTGATCGCAACCCTCGAACCCACCCTGCCCGACCCCTACGCCATGGTGGTCCCCTCGCGCATCGTCCATCTGCCGCTCTCCTGGAAAGACGCCACGGTGATGCTGGCGATGCGCAAATACCAGGACACCGTGCGCGAAGACGCCCCCTGGTGCCCGGACAATGTCGAGTTCATCCGCCGCATCAACGGCCTCACCGACGAAAACGAAGTCCGCCGCATCGTGTTCGAAGCCGAATACCTCGTACTCGGCCTGGGCGATGTCTACCTCGGCGCCCCGGTCGCCACCCCGCTCGACCCGCGCCATCGGCTGATCACCACCAAATACAACCCCGCCCGCACCTGGACCCCGGAAAACGCCGTCGGCATCGGCGGCGCCTATCTCTGCGTCTATGGCATGGAAGGCCCCGGCGGCTACCAATTGCTCGGCCGCACCATCCAGATGTGGAACAGCTTCCCCAACGGCAGCGCCCCGTTCGGCGACACGCCCTGGCTGCTCCGCCCGTTCGATCGTCTCAAATTCCACCAGGTCACCGCCGACGAACTCGAAAGCGCCCGCGCATCCTTCCCCCACGGGGCCTACCCCATCCGCATCGAACCCGGCAGCTTCAGCCTCGCCGCCCACCAAACCGACCTTGCCGCCCACCAAGCCGACATCGCCCGTTTCCAGCACACACAGCGCGCCGCCTTCGAGGCCGAACGCGCCGCATGGATCGCCCAAGGGCTCGACGCCGCCGACCTGCCGGACCCACCGCCACCGCCCGCCCAAACCCCGCTCGCCCCAGGATCCCACGGCGTCGACTCCCCCATCCCCGGCAGCGTCTGGCAGATCCTGCACGCGCCCGGCCAACCCATCACCGCAGGCGACACCATCATGATCGTCGAATCGATGAAAATGGAAATCCGCATCCCCGCCCCGATCACCGGCATCGTCAGCATGATCGAAACCGCACCCGGCCAGGTGATCCGCGCCGGACAACGGGTCGCGGTGATCGCGGCGCTGGAGGCACAGTGAAAGAAAAGATCTTCTTTTTTGTGAACAAAAAAGAAGCAAAAAAAACTTCGTTAATCTGGTCCCGTGCGGGTCGACCCGCCCCTGCCCCGGTTTCAGAAAGTTTTTTGCTTCTTTTTTACAAAAAAGAAGTCTCCCTTCCCTTCGCCTACCCTTAAGGAGCCGCCCCGATGATCCCAACCCCCCTCGAAATCCCCACGCTCCGCCGCCTGATCGCCGCCGGCACGCTCACCCCGCAATCCCTCGCCGCCGCCCTGCTCGATCGTCTCGAGACCTATCCCGACCCAGCGGTGTTCATCACCCGCCGCCCCCGCGCCGACATTCTCGCCGAAGCCGCCACCATCGACCCTGCCTTGCCCCTCGCCGGCATGCTGTTCGCCGTCAAGGACAATATCGACGTCGCCGGCCTGCCGACCACCGCCGCCTGCCCGGACTACACCTATCACCCCGCGCAGGATGCCACCGTGGTCGCCCGCCTGCGCGCCGCCGGCGCCATCGTGCTCGGCAAAGCCAATCTCGACCAGTTCGCCACCGGCCTGAACGGCACCCGCTCGCCTTACGGCGCGCCCCGCTGCGTGTTCGATGCCGATTACATCTCGGGTGGCTCATCCTCGGGTTCGGCGGTCGCGGTCGCCGCCGGCCTCTGCGTCTTCGCCCTCGGCACCGATACCGCCGGCTCCGGCCGCATCCCCGCGGCGTTCAACAATCTGATCGGCCTGAAACCCACCCGCGGCCGCATCCCCGCCACCGGCGCCGTGCCCGCCTGCCAAAGCCTGGACTGCATCTCGATCATGGCGAATTCCGCCGCCGACGCCGCCCTCATCCTAACCATCGCCCAAGGCCACGACCCGGCCGATCCCTACAGTCGCGCCCCGCACGACATCGCCCTGCCCTCACACCCGCGCCTCGGCATCCTGGCCGACCCCGAACGCTATTTCGCCGACGATGCCGCCTACCAATCCCTCCACGAAGCCGCCCTGCACGCCGCCGCCGCCCTCGGCTGGACCCTCACCGAAATCGACTACGCGCCGTTCCGCGCCGCCGCCGCCCTGCTCTACGAAGACGCCTTCGTCGCCGAACGCCTCAGCGCGATCCGCCCGTTCTTCCGCGCCCACGACCAGCACATGAACCCCACCGTGCGCGCCATCATCGCCGGCGCCGACCGATTCGACGCCGCCGATGCCTTCGCCGCCCAAACCCGCCTGCAATCCCTGCGCGCCCGCGCCATGCAAGCGTTCGAGCACATCGACGCCCTGCTGCTGCCCACCGCCCCCACCTGCTTCACCGTCGCCGCCATGCAATCCCAACCCATGGTCCACAACGCAACGCTCGGGCGCTACACCAATTTCGTCAATCTGTTCGATCTCGCAGCCGTCGCCCTTCCCGCCGGCTTCCGCCCCGATGGCATCGGCTTCGGCATGACCCTGATCGCCCCCGCCTTCACCGATCACGCCCTGCTCCACCTCGCCGATCAGCTCCACCACAGCATCGGCGCCGGCAGCGGCAAATCCCGCGCCACCGCCCAACACCACACGATGCCACCCCCCAGCAACCGCATCTCCCTCATCGTCGCCGGCGCCCATCTCTCCGGCATGGCGCTCAACCACGAACTCACCGCCCTCGGCGCCACCCTCGAAGAAACCACCACCACCGCGCCGGACTACCGCCTCGTCGCCCTCGCCACCTCACCCCCCAAACCCGGCCTGCTGCGCGACCCCAGCTTCACCGGCCCCGGCATCGCGGTGGAACGCTGGTCGCTCACCCAAGCCGCCTTTGCCCAATTCGTCGCTGCCCTGCCCGCACCGATGACCATCGGCAAAGTGACCCTTGCCGACGGCACCACCCACCCCGGCTTCAGCTGCGAACCCCAAGCCACCACGACCGCCACCGACATCACCCACCACGGCGGCTGGCGCACCTACCGCGCCGCACTGGCAAACCCATGACCTTGCCACCTCACGGCCACGTCCGATGACGATCATTCAGCATAAAATAACAGCAACAACTGATGCCATCTTGCCCACGATATCACCAGCACCCGTTGATCTGATCGCGATTACGCCACAGATCGTCGATGGCATGAGTTTTGCTTATTCCATTGCGCCGCTAGGGTTCCGGTCGAAACGATGTTCCGATGCTGGTCCGAGAGCAGCAGCCGCGCGGGAGACATCCGCACGGTACACGGCGGGATAAAAGCCCGGGAGAGCGTTTTGATGCGAGGGGTCGCATTCGCTGTCCATGCCGATCCCTCGTTGCACGTCAGGCCAATGTTGCAAGCGGGGAGACCGACCATGCCGGCAAATTCATCCGAGACGCCCCCGCGATCCGCGATCGATCGCGGTTACGATCGCGTCACGATATCGGACGCCACAGCCTGCCACGACCCCGCCATCCAGCGCGCCACACTCGACGAACCGGTGTTCGCATGACCGCGGTGCGCAAATTCTGGCCGCTGCTGACCGGCATCTACCATTACGATAAATCGATCTCCACCCGAAACATCGGCACCGGCACCATCATCGAGGCGCCGATCCTCGCCTATCTGATCGAAACCACCCAGGGCCGCATCCTCTACGACGTCGGCTGCGACTATCGCAAAATCGACGATCCGGTTCTGTGCGATCAATACTACGGCGCTCTGTCCTTCCCGCCGCCCGCAATGCCGCCGGATCACCGCCTGCCCGCCCGCCTCGGTGCCCTCGGCCTCGATCCGCGCGACATCGATCTCGTCTTCCTCGGCCATCTGCATTTCGACCATGCCGGCGGCCTGCATGATTTCACCCATGCCGACATCCACGTCCACGCCGCCGAACGCGCCGCTGCCGCCGAACCCGGCGCGCGCGGCTACTTCACCGATGATTTTTCCGCCGCCTATCGCTGGCGCCTGCAACACCATGATTACGACCTCGCCCCCGGCGTCACCGCGATCGAAACCCCCGGCCACACCGCCGGCCATATGTCGATGCTGATCGAACTACCCCACGGCGCGCCGATCCTGCTCTGCGGCGACGCCGCCGACCTCACCGAAAACCTCGAGCACGAAATCGCCCCCGGCCTGTGCTACCGCGACGACGAAACCCTCGCCCTCGCCTCGATCCGCGCCCTGAAATCCCGCGCCTGCGACTGCGGTGCCGTGCTCTGGCCCAACCACGATATCGACTTCTTCCGCGCGCACGATTGTTTTCCCGAACACCTCGCATGACCGAACGCGCCAAAACCGCCAGCGCACCGCCAACCGCACGCGCCATCCAACCCGAACCGCGCCCCGAACCGCACGACCTCCGCGCCCCGCTCTGGGTGGTGCGCGGCCGGATGGATCGCGGCCGCTACATCGCCTTCGCCCTCGCCAGCTTCTTCGGCCTGCTGATCCTGTGGGAACTGGTCGCCGCCGCCGGCACCATCAACCCGCTGTTCCTACCCGGCCCGCTCGCGGTCGTCCGCGCCCTGATCGCCTGGTGGCAGAGCGGCGATCTCTGGGCCGACATCGGCATTTCGGTCTGGCGCGTCATGGCCGGCTTCGCGCTCTCCGCGGTCATCGCGGTGCCGCTCGGCCTCTACATCGGCGCCTACCAACCGGTCCGCGCCCTGTTCGAACCGATCATGGAATTCGCCCGCTACCTCCCCGCCGTCGCCTTCGTCCCCCTGGTCCTGCTCTGGTTCGGCCTCGGCGAGTCCGCGAAAATCTCCCTGATCTGGATCGGCACCTTCTTCCAGATGGTCCTGATGATCTCCGAGGACACCTCCCGCGTGCCGATGGCCCAGATCGAAGCCGCCCGCACCCTCGGTGCCAGCAACAGCGAGATCGTCCGCCTCGTCCTGTTCCGCTCCGCCATGCCCGCCATGCTCGACACGCTGCGCATCACCCTCGGTTTCGCCTGGACCTATCTGGTCGTCGCCGAACTCATCGCCGCCAATTCCGGCCTCGGCTTCGCCATCCTGCAAGCCCAGCGCTACCTGCAAACCGACAAAATCTTCGTCGGCATCATGCTGATCGGCATCATCGGCCTGATCACCGACCAAGTGCTCCGCCGCCTGCACAAATTCCTGTTTCCCTGGCTGCCATGACCGCGCGCGTCGTCCTGCAATCGATCACCAAAACCTTCCCCGGCGGCTTCGAAGCCCTCGCACCGATCGATCTCGCCCTCGAACCCGGCAGTTTCACTGGCATCGTCGGCGCCTCGGGCTGCGGCAAATCCACCCTGCTGCGCATCATCGCCGGGTTGGAAACCCGCAGCGCCGGCCGCATCCTGATCGATGGCGAACCGGTCGCAGGCCCCGGCCGCGACCGCACCATGGTGTTTCAGGACTACAGCCTTTACCCATGGCTCACCGTGATGCAGAACATCCGCTTCTGCCGCACCCTCGCCGTCCACGCCCGCAACGCGACCGATTCCGACATCGGCGATGCCACCCGCCGCAGCGTCGCTTTGCTCAACCTGATGGGCCTCGCCCGCGTCGAACACGCCTACCCCAAGCAACTCTCCGGCGGCATGCGCCAGCGCGTCGCGATCGCCCGCGCCCTGATGGCAAAACCCGCGGTCCTGCTGATGGACGAACCCTTCGGCGCGCTCGATGCCCAGACCCGCGAAGTGATGCACGACCTGATCCTGCACGTGAAATCCGCTGAAAAACGCACCATCATCTTCGTCACCCACGATGTCGAGGAAGCCATCTACCTCGCCGACCGCGTCGTCGTCCTCGCCCCCCACCCCGGCCGGATCGACACGATCGAAGACATCCCCTTCACCGCCCGCCATCGCGACCTGCGGCTCGACCCGGCGTTCCTCACGCTCAAACGCCGCATCACCGACCGTATCCGCGCCACCGCCGGCCTGTCCGGCGATCTCGACGACCTGAAAACCCTCACCGCACCGGCCGGATGATCCGGCCCGCCCAACCCCAACGGAGGCTCGCTTGACCCGCTCCCTGAAACTCACCCGCACCGCATCCGCCGCACTTCTGCTCGCGGCCACCACCGCCCTCACCCCAGCCCTCACTTCAGCCCAGGCCGCCACCACCCCGGTCACTTTCGCCATGAGTGCGTGGATCGGCTTCGCCCCGCTGTTCGTCGCCTCACAGGAAAAATTCTTCGGCGCCTATCCGCTGAAATTCGTCCATATGGATACCGGCATCAACGCCGCGGTGGTCTCCGGCGCCGCCGATTCCGCCGATCTCTCGATGAACCAGGTGATCAGCGACCACCTCAAAGGCTTTGACGTCAAAATCGTGATGCCGATCGACTATTCGAACGGCGCCGATGCCATCGTCGCCAAAAAATCGATCACCTCGGTCGCCGAATTACGCGGCCAGACCATCCCGCTCGACACCACCTCCTATTCCGAGCTCCTGCTCGCCTACGCCCTGCACCAGGCCAAACTCTCGCTGGCCGATGTCAAACCCACCAACATGCCCGCCTCCGCCGTCCCCGCCGCCCTGCTCGGCGGCCACGCCGAAGCCGGTGTCACCTGGGCCCCGCACATCGATCTGGTCACCACCAACCCCGGCTACCATGCGCTCTACACCTCAGCCGAAGCCCCCGGCCTGATCACCGATAATTTCGCGGTGAAAACCAGCTTCCTCAAAGCCCACCCCGGCGCGATCCCCGCCATCATCAAGGGCTTCCTCGAAGGCACCGCCTACATCAAATCCCACCCGACCGAATCCTACGCCATCATCGGCAAAGCCCTCGGCATCTCCCCGGCCGACGCCAAAATCCAATACACCCAGGTGATCAACCCCACCCTCGCCGACATGAAATACATGATGACCGGCAAGGGCAATCTGAAAATCATCCCCTACAAAACCAACGTCACCATGGTCCGCCAACTCATGATCACCCAGGGCCAGATGAAACCCACCCAAAAAATCGCCGAACCCGCCCTGTTCGACACAAAATTTGTTACAGAACAATAATAATATGGAATGGCGCACCCGTGGCAACGCCACGGGCTGCGGCGACGCAATCTGTCCGGCAGACCGATTTCGGAACAGGCGATCAGAAGCAGCAACCCTCGAACAACTGTGCCCTGCGGGTAAATATCAGATCGCCATTGTTGCCTTCGATGGCGAGCGCAACGGCCATCGAGCCGGAAGGTGGGCATTTCGCGGTCGTCCAGACGATTTGCCATTGATCCCGCACACCGAGATCAGCAGTCACGAAGCTGATCGATTGCAAACCCGGAAACAGCACACCCACCGAACTCCCGCTGAAACCCGACGAGATCCAGACTTCGAGTGACGTGATATACACGGTGTCCAGAATCAGATCATTGACCCAAACACTCTCTGTAATGGAGTCCGGAAACCGCTGCTCAGCGGTCAGGATATGAACCCGTGCATCGTACGACGGTGTGGTATCGGCCCGTCCGGCGATCAGTTTGCGTTCTGTATCGTCAGTCAATTTATTGGGGCGATCCGCACGGACCAAAGGGCCAAGGGCGTCACCAGCGAAGCCGTCGAACACCATCGCGTTGACGTTTCGGCAAATCGACATCCATTGATCGAGACGACCATTGAAGCGATTGCTCGCCATCGTCCAGAACCGTTCGATATACCCGATGTACAGCCGCTCGGATTGCCGCCTGACCGACCCCGGTGCGTTCTGCTCATCAGACAGCGTCACCCATAAAACGACACCCTGCCCATACGCACCGATCGCATCGCAGATTGCCATCACCTCCTCGACCGTGGAGCCGCCGCCGCGAACGAATATGCGCCGCGCCGTTTCAAGTTCGTGCAGAAACAGCCTCAGCATGAACGGCAGCCGACGCTTCTGTTCCTGGATCACGGCTTGCGGATCGGCCACACCGGCGAACTGTCCGGTATGAAACACAAACCCATACGGTTCGATCCGGCAGAACCACTCGGGCGTTGCCGTATCTTCAAACACCTCGATCGAGTCCGGTGACGCCACACCCTTGAAACGTTCGGCCGCCGCTCGCACAAAAGTCTCCGCCGGCGCCGATGTAAATCGGAACAAACTCAGCGGTTCAACCCCAGCATGCCGTTGCACGAACCCGAACTCGCAATCCGGGCCGAGACTCTCGAACCGGCGCAACAGCGCGGTATCGGTGACTTCAGTGACCGTTGACGATAACGTACCGACAACCGGCGCTTGTCTGGCAAACTGATCATTCATCGTTTGGAATCGCAACGATCATCGTCAGCGCGCCTGCCGTGCAATGACGGCATCGACCATATCGCCGACCGTACGCAGTTTATCGATGTCGCTGATATCGAAGCGCATCGTAAACGCGTCCTCGATGTCCAGAATGATATCGACCATCTTGAGCGAGTTCCACGCAGGAACGGTTTCCGGCCGGGTATCCACAGTCATTTCCAGACCTGAATCATTGAGATTCGATCGAACGATCCGCGTGATTGTCGCGAGCACGGTCCCTCCATCCGCCACCGGTTTCCACCTTTCAAATGTGCTACAATGAAAAATTGAAGATTTCGTAAAGCGGAGGATTCAGCCGCGATGCACGAGCGACCGGCAACACGCTCGTCGGCAGGCTCCCTGCGGGCAAGACCCGCGACAAACCATCGAGCAGGTCCGCGCCGAACCGCCGCAAGACTTGAAACAAGAGCGGTTGCGACACCGCCGCCGCCCGCCCGCCCAGCACTTCGGGGTCGCCCCGATACGCCGATCGACCAAACCAGGCGTCATACCGTCCGTCGATCGCGCCGGGCGGAGCAAGCATCGCGCAGTGCAACTGTCGCGCCGCCGCCATCTCCTCAAGATCGGCAGGATCGGCAAAATCGCCGGCGATTGTCTCGCGCGCAGCAATCGACTGGCGAAGCGTCGCCACGGTCAGCCCCGCCGCCGCCTCGCCAATCGCCTGATGCGCGATCACGTCAGACAGCACTCGTTTGTTTGCAATGCCGCGCAACACCACCGGCCCGGCCCCGGGTGACACGAGCCATGACCTCAACGCGGCCATCGTTTCGACCTCGGTCGGTGCAGCTGATGTGAATGCAACCTCATCCTCCCCGGGCTTGCCGATCACAACGTCATACCGGTACCTCGTCATTTCGGATGCGCTGTGGCCCGATTTCAGGCGCGTGCTCACGCTCGCGTGACGATCAGCCGCAAAATCATGAAAAAAACCCGGATCAATGACCAGTTCGGATTGCGACAGCCATGCCGCATGGATCGATCGCCAAAGCGTCGCGACATCGTCGGTGTCCGCGCTCCGGCCAAGCTCCACCGCCGATACAAAGCATGGCAACGCACCGAGCAACCGGACATCGCCGACGAATATGTGACCACCCGGCCGAAGGCAGCGCCAGGCGTTGTCCAACACCTGGCTCAGATACGCCGCGTCGGGAAAATACTGAACGACCGAATTCAAAACCACCAGATCCGCCGGCCAATCCTGACCAACCTCGTGGGCCGCCGCGTGAACGGTCTCGACATGCGCGAGATCAGCACGTGTATCGAGCCAACCGCGCAATTGCCCGATCGCGACCCCCGATAGATCGGTGGCACGATACGCCTCGCTGAATGGCGCAAGCGCCTCCACGATCAAACCGGTGCCACACCCGATCTCGAGTACCCGGCCATGCCCGAGAGCCCGCAGCCGCCGAACCGTACCGGCAAGCCAATCCTCCATATCTGGCTGGGGGATCTGCTCGCGGGTAAAACTGCTGGTCCAACTCGCGAAACCAGGTCGCGGCGCCGCGTCGGGCTTCCGATAGGCCAGATCGTAAGTCGTCTGCCAGCTCCGCAGCGCCCGCCGCGACAAATTTGTCGCATCAGCAACCTGGCTCCGCAGCCAGGCTTCATCCGGCAGCACGATTACAGCAGACCATGAAGCGGAGCCAGCGGGGAAAACTGACACCGCTTCAACCCGCGGGTCGTCTCGCAATATCCGCAAACGATCGACCAGATGACCCGTGGTCGTCACGGCAATCGTCCACCGTGCGAAACCAGCGCATCCACCAGCGCGCGAGGCCACCCGCCCACATCCGTACCATGATGCCAGAATACCGCGAGCGCCAGCCGTTCCAGACCAAACCCGACGCAGGCGGTATGCGGCTGCGTTCGATCCTCGAATTCAAGACCAAATGCCTGCGCCATCTTGTCGAGGTGCAAGTTGAAACTGACGCAGGCCGTCTCGCCGGACTCAGCAACCGAGGGTGTAACGAGTTCGAGTTTCAACGCCTGCTCGATCTGGCCGCGGATCATGATGCGGCCGGTCCGACCAAAGAACGGGTCATTGGCCGGCACGACCTGAAACGGCAGTCCGAGCAGCGATGCCAATTCCTTGGCGCGGTCCACCCAGGTCGCACGAAATGCCCTCGCTCCTTCCGGGTTGCCGATATAAACTCGCTCATGCTGGCGAAACATCTGCTGCCGATTGGGGTCCTGCGACGGCTCACGTCGAAAACAATAGCTGCACACATCGAAGATTTGCCCCGCCGCGGCAACCGGGCCACGCGCCGCGACAGCAGGATAAACCGGATAACAAGCGGCAGGCACCATCACGAGATCACTCGCACTCTGCTGGCTGGTCCAGTCGCCACCGGCATCATGGGTCCGCATCAGCAGGCGATGATCTTCCTCATCCCCACAGAAACAGTGAACCGTCCCAACAAGATTGGGAAAATTCCGGAAGTATCCCGAGTCTTCGAACGATCGCCGCGGCATCAGCGGCGGAAACCGCAAGAACTCGGCGCCATCACTAACGCCGGCCTCGTTGACCCAATGACTGACGAATTCGGCCACCCGCTCCATCAACACCCCACGACCATAAAGTCCGGCCACGGTGCTGGGGATCAGAATCCCAGCGGAAGCCAACATCGCAACAAATTCGTCTCTCGAAGATTGAGTCATCAAACTACCCGATATTATAAAAAAATTGTAACATCACATGATGCTCATAGAAAGCTGCAATATGGTCCATTTTTTTGCACATTGTTACAAACAGGACATATGGTCAAGCGCCCTGTGGCGCGAAGCGCTTCGCGGCGACCGATCTAACTTCCCGTTAGTTCGTATCACCAATAATTCGAATCAAACGATCCATTGGCCCAGCCCCGGGCCGGAACAAGCCGGGCAGCCGACGCCGCTGGACCACGTCAAGCCAGTCCAGCCTGCGTTTCATCCTTGACGAAGCGTCCCGGATTATCTAAAAAATCGCTCCGAAAGGGGGGAATACAAAAAAGGTTTTATCCGATGTATTCGATACGCTTCACCCCTTCCGACCAGCCATTTATTCGTTTGTCATTTCGACTACGTGCGCCGCAATAATGTCGGCGCTCAGCGTACGACCAGGTTTTGTCTTGCCGCTGCTTTTTGTTGGCTATCAAGGTTTAGGAATATTTCAATGATCCCTCCATTTGGATGCCTCCGCGGCGTCAAGCAATATGGAATGGCACGAGGCATCGAAGTCGTCGAAAGCAGGCTCAGGCAGCTCCTGACCTCGGTCCTGGAAACGGTCGACGTCAATGAAGATTACTATCGCAAAATGAACCCCGACGTCGATGAAAAGATCAGAACCGGCGAGCTGAAATCCGCGAAGTCGCATTACATCCTGGCCGGATACTATGAAGATCGCCTGCCCCGACCAATCGTGGTCGACGAAGCCTGGTACCTGAGCGAATACCCCGACGTCGCCGAAGCCGTCGCACGGAAGTATTTCACCTCGGCCACGCAGCACTTCAATCTCGAAGGGTTCCGTGAAGGTCGGCTACCATCCCGCGACTGGACGCTCGTGTCGGACGGCCAACGCCCAACCACCGTGCGTGACCCGTTCCGGATTGACAAGCGAACAGGCGTCCCTGCTTGACCGTCTCTAACGGCCACGTCGATGGTTTCATCGGTCGCTACGTCAGCGGCTGGGCCCTCCCGGACTCCCTGACCGACACCTGCGCCATCGATATCCGCGCCAGCAACGGCACCCGCCTTGCCTCAGGCAGCGCCCGGCGCGACCGTCCGGACCTCGCGCCCCTCGCCCTCGGCCGCATCGATTTCGGCTTCCGCATCCCCCTCGATGATTTCGGCGGCGGCCCGCTGGTCCACATCCTGGCCGATGGCGTCGAACTGCCCGGTTCGCCGCTGCAGATCGGCGATGATATCATCGATGGTTATTTCAAAATCCTGGAAGACCGGGTGGTCGGCTGGGCCTGCCGCCGCAGTGATCGCACCGGCCCGCTCGACCTCACCTTCCGCACCACCGACGGTGTCGCTTCCCACACCCTGCTGGCGATGCCAGGCGCGCACGATCAGGACCCCGGCTTTCAACCCTGCTGGTTCGACAGCCCCCTGCCGGACGCTTTTTTCAGTCGTCCGGACCTCCACGTCGAAATGGTCGCCGCCGGCCGCGTCTGCGCGAGCGCAACCGCCAGCCTGCCCGTCACCGGCTTCCTCGATACCATCACCCCCGATCACTGCGCCGGCTGGCTCCTCTGCCCGGATGCCCCCGGCCGCATGCTCGAAATCGAAGCCGTGATCGATGGCACCGTGGTCGGCTCGGCCGTCTGCTCGCTCCCCCGGAGCGACCTGCGCGATACCTTCCCGAACAACTGGCAGCGCGGCTTCTGGCTCAAACTCCCCGGCACTACACGCGAGCCCGCTGACCTGTCCCGACTATCGCTCCGCCTCAAGGGCAGCACCGTCGAATTGTTCAACGGCCCCTTCGTCATCGGCCACCGCATCGCCTTCGTCGCTGCGGCAAAGCGCGTCGCCGCCCGCATCCACGCCCAAGCCACCCCGCTCGCACCGATGGATCGCGCCGTCTTCCAGACCATCATCCGCGACTATCTCGTCCAATCCCGCACCGGCCCCGACCATCTCTGGCGCCCTGACCTCATCGCGGCAAGCCCACAACCCGCCGACGCGATTACCATCCTCATCCCGGTCTACGCCGGCGTCGACATCACCGAAACCTGCATCCGCCACGCCCTCGCCGATCTCGGCCCCAGCGACACCATCCTGATCATCGCCGATGGCCCGCCCGAACCCGGCATGATGCCGATGCTCAACCGGTTCCGCGCCGCGGCTCGCGTCGTCATCCTCGAAAACCCGGCCAATCTCGGCTTCGTCCGCTCCGTCAACCGCGGGCTCGACTATTGCAAAACCGGCGACGTCCTGCTCCTCAACGCCGATACCTGCGTCTTCCCCGGCACGCTCGATCGGATGCGCCGGGCCCTGCGCAGTGCTGACGACATCGCAACCGTCACCGCCCTCTCCAACAACGCCACCATCTTCTCCTACCCCCACCCCACCCTCGCCACCACCACCCTGCCCGACATCACCTGGCCCGAACTCGCGCGCCTCGCGGCCGATCTCAACCGCGACCAGCTCATCGACGTCCCGACCGGCCACGGTTTCTGCATGCTCATCCGCCGCGAAATCCTCGATCACATCAAGCAGTTGAACACGGTGTTCGGCCGCGGCTACGGCGAGGAAAACGAGCTCTGCCTGCGCGCGACCGACCTCGGCTTCCGCCACGTCGCCGCCACCGGCGCCCTGGTCGAACACCGCGAAAGCGTCTCCTTCGGTGCCGAAAAAGCCGACCTCATCAGCCGCAACCTCGCCATCCTCGGCGGCATCTATCCCGAATACACCCCCCTCATCATGGCGTTCGAAGACGCCGATCCCCTGCGCGCCGGCCGCTGGCAGCTCGACATCGCCCGCCTGCGCCGCACCCGCGCCACGGCCGCGCAGCCAGGCCGCCGCTACGCCCTCATCATCGAAAACTGGCTCGCCGGCGGCACCCGCAAAGCCGCGGCCGATCTCGGCACCATCGTCTCCTACGGCGCCCGCCACCCCATCTCCCTGCAATGCCAGGAAAACGGCGCCCTCGTCCTCACCTGCCACGCCCCGCTCATCCGCGCCGTCTTCCACCCCGGCGACGAACCCGTCCTCCGCGCCATGCTCGATGCCGCCGAGATCGACCTGGTCCTGATCCACCAACTCCTCGGCTTCACCGAAGCCGCCATCGAAACCCTGACCGGCTGGGCCGCCCATCGCAAAACCATCTACTACGGCCACGATTTCTACGCCGTCTGCCCCCGCACCACCTTCATCGACGCCGCGGAGCGCTTCTGCGGCGGCGGCACGCCCGAAGTCTGCAACCGCTGCCTGAAAATCGGCGGCAGCCACGAAGCCTCACGCCTCGCCAGCCTCACCATCGATGATCACCGCGCCCTGTTCGCCCGCCTCTTCGCCAACATCACCAAAATCATCACCCCCTCGCACGACACCAAATCCTACCTCCAGCGCGCCTTCCCCACCGTCCCGATCCAGCCGATCCCCCACCCCACCATCACCCACACCCCGCCCGCGCCCATCCGCCAGGGTGCCAGCGACAACATCATCCTGCTCGGCGGCATCGGCCCGCACAAAGGCTCACGCCAGCTGCTCGAAATCGCCCGAACCGCGCGCCTCAGCCACCCCCACCTCACCTTCACAATCATCGGCCATACCGATATCGATGACGATCTGAAACAACTCGGCAACGTCACCATCCTCGGCCGCTACACCGAAGCAACCCTCCCCGGCCTGATCGATCGCGTCGGCGGCCGCCTCGCCCTGTTCCTCAGCGCCTGGCCCGAAACCTTCTCATACACCCTCTCCGAAGCGGTCAACGCCGGCCTCATCCCCATCGTGCCGGACATCGGCGCCCCCGCCGAACGCATCCGCAACGCTGGCTTCGGCATCATCATCCCCTTCCCGGTCACCCCCGCCGACGCCCTCGCCGCGATCGACGGTTTCGACCCCGCCCACCCCTACCCCGAAAACGCCCGCGCCCCCTTCGCCGACACCGAATCCGTCGCCCTCCTCCAGGCCGAATTCGGCGCTTGAGGCAATAACGCGGGCCATCCTACCGGTCTCGTTGCGCCGGCACATCAACTGAACTCATGGTAGGCATAAATGCGATATCCAATAGGGCATGAGGCTGATCCCAGGCGATGCGGGTATGGTAGAACGACTCGCCACCCCGCCCCCCGACACCGCAAACTTCGACCATTATGGAACCGTCACCCAAGTGATTACCGAAAGCGGGCGCACCCGCCGCGCCATCAGCATCGACACTTGGCTGATGCACCGCTAGGTCCGACGCCTCCCTATCAAACGTCCCATCTTTGCCGGCATTTTCCGCCAACACGACACCACCCGACAATTCGACGAGTAAGTCGGAACCGCGAAACACTTTAGACGACGCCCCCCGCTAAAACCAGGGTTTTGGACGTATCACAAACGTCGACAACTATCGGTACAAACTCGAATAATCGCACGACGATGAATTGGAGCCGTCGCTATGTCTCGAGGCCGACGCGACCAAACCAGATTAGACTGTTCTGCGATCGATCTTCTTGCCCTGACGTCTCAGCGACATTGTGCCATACTTCGTTCGTTCCAGCCCTTGGTCTACCTTCGAAACGTGAGCGGACGGATCTTAAGCAACGACTTTGCCGATCCCATACTCATTGATAACATATCAGGAGACGGCAAAATCCGCGCAACTCCGATGGAGCAATCATACCTCATGTAACCCTAGCAAAATGTTGCTCCGACATGATACATATTCAAAATACTTCAAACGCCAGCGTCACTATCAAGCTTAGGGAATATAAGATGAGGTCGATAGACACTCCACCGCCAGAAACAGAGGTCAGTCCTCCGCTGGAGTATTTGGAAGTCATAAAACACCAAGTGTCGAAGACAAACACAGTTGAAAAGCCCATATTCCATATTCTTATCAATGGCTTAATCGATGGCAGACTATATAAATTCGAAGTTTCGATTCTGATCCCCAGCTCTTTTAAAGGCTCACACATCTCGACCGTCTTATGGGGGACATACTCGCAGGACTTTAACTCTCCCGATCTGGCGCTTCGTGATCAATGGCAGACCGTATTCGTCACAGCAATTTATCGAGACGACTTGCCTAATATGATTCCAAGCCTAGTCACAGAGAGTGAATATGATACACATTTTTATACCGCGGGTTGGCGATTAACCTTAGTAGAATCTCCTGAAAACACTGTTCAACAAAATACGATTGATAACGATTCTTATTTTATTCCTACGACTAATGAAGCCGGTATAACGTTCAATGACGAAAGTCGCCGCGCCATGCCGCTTGGATATTTATACAACAACGGTGGACTAAACAATCAAAAGGGAGCTTTAGCGGGACTTCTCGCTGCCGCCTACGATGCTAAGCGTCCGATTTTTCTTCCAGAGCTGTACCAACTCGATCATAAAAATGATGTGCAGAAGACTGTACCATTCGAGTCTATTTATGATCTTGGGCAATTCAGGGATTTCGCGTCGAAATATGGAGTTGAAATCGTAGAGAAGCCGCAAGACTTCCAATCAGATGACCCACATGGGTGGATTTTTTTTAATGGAAATCCGGATTTCAATACACCTGCAACCATGGGAATTGATCGTACAAATGCGTTGGTGCCCATTATCAGAAATTCAAATATTTTAGTGAATTTACAAAAGAACGTCTTTGAAAATGAAGAAATTAGCACCGTTCTTCAACTGCGAATCGAGAACGATTGGCAAGAATATGCTACTCATCTTAGAACAGCCCTTGGGTCGGCCGAGGACTTTATAATCCCATATCCATATATATTTTCGAAAATCGAAAAAACGATAAAACCGATTCCTAGAAAGATATATATTGTCTCTGATGAAAAAAATCTACCTGTTCCAGTCGAAGAAATTAAATCTAAGATCTACAAGGAATTCGGAATTGAATTGTTCTGGAAATCTGATTTTTTAAGTGCGGACGATATGTCACAATTAGGTGTCTTAAATCTGTCGCTTATAGACTTCGAAATGGCGATGGATGCGGAGTATTTTGTTGGATTAACCAGGTCTACTTTTTCAAACAATGTTTGTTGGGAAAAGTATTGTAAATATCGGCGCCCTGTAAAGACACATTATATATATAACAACTCAAGCAGCTTTCTCTCTCTGAGGATAGACCATGGAATATTTCCGGACCCCGAAAGTGCAGCGACAGTTCCCGTATCATTCTCAGATTATTTTGACTAATAGGCTCGTGGTCCGTCTGCAGTCACTAAACCTTCGTTTCGTGATTTGTGC
The DNA here is from genome assembly GCF_900156265.1 of Acidiphilium rubrum. Classification (GTDB taxonomy): domain Bacteria; phylum Pseudomonadota; class Alphaproteobacteria; order Acetobacterales; family Acetobacteraceae; genus Acidiphilium; species Acidiphilium rubrum. The sequence continues at coordinate 3,604 of NZ_FTNE01000007.1, read as the reverse complement.
TTCCACTGACTACTTTTACATACTTATGAATAGGGAGTTAACAAAATGGATGTTGATCTGAGTTTGAACGAAATCGGCCTGAAAAATGGGACTGACAAATCCTCTAGTTATCATAACTATTTGAATTTTTATGAGCAATATTTTTCGAAAATTCGATCCAGGAAATTGAATATTTTAGAAATTGGAGTTTTAGACGGTGCATCGCTTAGGACTTGGGAGGAATATTTTTCCAATTCTACGATCGTAGGGGCGGACATCGTTCCCAGCGCTAAATTTCATGAAGCAGGAAGAATTAAAATTGAACTTTTGGATCAATCCAACATAGAAGAGTTAACGCGGCTCGCAGTTAAATATGGACCATTTGACTTGATAATTGAAGATGGGTCACATATGTGGGAACATCAAATTACATCATTGAGAACTTTATTTCCATTTTTAAAAAGTAGCGGCATATATATTGTAGAGGATTTACAGACAAATTATGGTGATATGTATAAATTATATAAGGGGATTTCAGCTCTGTCATGTGTAGATTACCTAAAAAAATGGGTTGACCTTAGAGTTGGCGATGATTTGGTAGATATTGATTCTGTCGAAGATGCATTTTTACGGACCTACGGACGAGCGGCGGAATCTATCACATTCTATAGACGAGCATGTCTGATAAAAAAACTGTTTATACCTATTATTCGTGAAAGTCAGCCGTTCTTTGACATACCGCAGCCCACTTCTTCGGTTCAAAAAACACTAAAAATTGCAGCTCATATTTCGAACCAAGGTGATGTTTTAGGAAATGATGGATTTGTGAATTTTTCTTCTGAAAACTTTCCGATACAGGGGTTTTCAATTGAATTAGACGAACGCTTAATTCATTATAGAGTCCAATATTCTGATTCCACATGGTCTGATTGGTTTGATCAAGGTATGTTTGCTGGTACCCGCGGTGAGTCAAGAGAGCTTATAGGATTCACGTGTCGGCTCTTGGAGAGTGAAAAGACACGATGGAGCATTCGAACAGTTGGCAAATTTGTTGGGACTAACCAACAAGTGATCGCCGGCGATGGAGAGGACTGCCGGTCTCCGTCGGGGGGGGCCTTGATCGCGATGCATGTCGCGGTTTTTTCAAATGAAGAGTAGATCGTAAGCTGAGGTCTGACCCTGTCAATACGCCGTTTCTCCGTGCGCCAGTTGTTAGGATGATTCATACTTGGGGATTTGGCACATCGCCATTAAAGGTTTGATAATCCAACGAACGAGCGGACGGATTAGCTGGGTATTTTTCTATTGCCGACGATACCAGCGAAGAGGAACTGAAATTTGATCACAGAGATGACATCGGAGTTAGTTGATCTCCTGAAGTTTCACGGTGTTGAAACATTCAATGGCCCTGGAACAACGATTTCAGTAGGGGCGACTTTCGAGCCACCTTGCAGCATCAAGTGGATGAACATCGGAGATGATTTTCGCATTGGAGCGTTCAGCTATGCCGTCAGCGGATTTTATTCCGGTGTCACTATAGGTCGCTATACGTCAATTGGCGAAAACGTTCAGGTTGGCCGCGCCAGCCATCCATTGACCTGGGTCAGCACAAGCCCATTTTTCTATCTTCGAGAGAAAATATTTGACGTCGGCGACGGTTTTTCATCCGCTGGCCCTTATCACTCATACGGCGCACCAGACTGGCAGAACGCCGTGTCTACCCAGTTCAAACCAATCTCGATCGGTAACGACGTCTATATCGGCCACGGCGCGATGATTATGCCGGGCGTCACAATCGGGGACGGCGCAGTAGTCGCTGCCATGGCTGTCGTGACCAAAAACGTACCCCCATACGCAATCGTCGGCGGCAACCCCGCCCGCATCATCCGCATGCGCCATGATCCGATCATTGCCGCTCAGTTACTGTTTATCCGCTGGTGGGACTACGCGCCCTGGCAGCTGCAGGAGGTCGACTTCGCAAACCCCGCCGGGGCGATCGAAGGGCTGAAACGGGTCGCCGAATCCGCCCCGATTTACGCACCTGAAACGGTCGTGGTCTCCGCCCTGTTGGCTGAGCCAACCGAATGACGATCAGGGTGGTTGATGAAGGGTCCAATAACGACGTCCAGATCCACCCAACTGTCGAGAAATCAGGCGATGCGCTTATCACATTGAAAGGGTCGGACACGTACGTTCGGATTGACGAGAACTGCACCTTTAGCGGGGCAATGATCACCTTGGGTGACTCTTGTATATTGGAGATGGGGCCAAATTGCAGTCTGGCCGCGCTGGAGGTGCTCGCGAGCGCGAACGGCTCAATCTTCGTCGGGGCCCAAACCAATTTCACGTGGCATACCCGCCTGTACATCCACGAACCATCGCGTATTTCGATCGGCTCGAACTGCCTGATCGCAAGCGATACACTTTTTATGACCAGTGACATGCATTCGATCCTCGACAGAACCACCAGGGTACGCCTCAATCCGGCCCAAGACATTTTCGTGGATGATAACGTCTGGATCGCATATCAAGCGAAGATCCTGAAAGGTGCGCATATCGGGAAAGGTTCGATCATAGGACTTGGTTCGATCGTTACAACCAAAATTCCACCCCACACCTTGGCCGCCGGCCAGCCTGCAAAGGTGATCAAGGAAGACGTAGCATGGGATTTCAACTTGCGGTAATCGGACCCGTTGCTCCGGCACAGCGTTGAGCGATGTGCGATCAAGTTGACGCAGCAGCAGCAACATAATCCCATGAAATCGATCGATAGAACATGGAGCTAGGACGTTGAGCTGAAAGCGTAACGCTCTAGCGTCAACCGTCTCGCCTGCGTCAAGCCGGTTTCGGGCAAACAAAACCCTTTCTCACCCCCCGCCCACCATGCTTATCTCGCCTGGTGCGCACCAACCCAACCCCTCTGACGATCTCGCTTCTCGACCGCTTCGCCCTCATCATGGCGATGCTGACCGAGATCGTCGTCACCCAGGGCCACGCCCAACACCTCCCCGGTGCCAAAATCATCACAATCTGGCAGCGCCTCGCCGGCATCGCCGCCCGCTTCGCGCGTGCTGTATTGCGCGGCCCCACCCCAAGCCGGAAGCGCCTCACGCCCGCCAAACCCAACCGCGCCAAGCGCCCATCCCTGCCGGATGGCTTCGGCTGGCTCCCCCGCGTCTTCCCCGGCACGCACGACATGCCGGCCGCCGTCACCTACCCCGCCCAGCAACTCCGCGACCTGCTGGCCGACCCCACCATGGCCGAACTGATCGAAACCAATCCCGCCATCGGCCGCATCCTCGTACCCATCCGGTGAGGCTTTCGATTACCCACAAATATTTGCCATGGTGACCGCTCCGAGGGTGATATCGGTGAGGCGCGTCATTCCGCGCCACATGACGGTATTGCCGGGTGGCGGATCACTCGCGCGGGCGAGATAGCCTCCGAGGCGTGCGATTTTGACGAGATAATGGGATAGTGTTTTCTGGCTGCATGGCTCTCGATCTTTCACGATGTGATCGAGCAAGCTGATTTCCAATTTGGTCAGGGCGCACCGTGGTGGTTCGGCTGGGGCAGTGCGATTGGCCATGGTAAGCCAGAAAATCCGCCAACTGATCAGGCAGAA
>NZ_FTNE01000012.1 GCF_900156265.1 Acidiphilium rubrum | reverse complement strand
GCAAAACTGCGCTGCATCCAGGGTCATCCTCTCTGTCAAACCCAGTGAATCATACCGAAAGCGTATCGTAAAGGACTTTTTCAGAGTTTCCTTAGTGGGGGTCGAGGGGGCGGAGGAGCCGAAGGTTCCAGCGATGCTCTTCATCGCTGGAATGGCTCCGGAGGGAAAGCCCCCCGCCTTGCTTGCCTCAAACGCCACCGGGTTGACAGAACGGTGCCGGGTTTCCATAAGCCGGGCAACCCGATTGAGCAGTTTGAGATAGACATCATGAAAATCCGTAATTCGCTTCGTTCCGCCAAGGCCCGTGACAAGAATTGTCGTGTGGTGCGTCGTCATGGTCGCGTGTATGTGATCAACAAGAAGAACCCGCGGATGAAGGCCCGCCAGGGCTGAGTCTGGCTGGTGCCGTCGGTTTGATCCGTGTGGCGTGGCTCCGGGCTGTGGTTTGGTGAGATGGCTGCGCGTGGTTTTGCCATGCGCGGCTCTTTTTTGTCGTGCCGGCGCGCAAGGCTGGGATCGATGAAAAATGGATCATGTCTTCTAGGCGTAATGGTCTGCTGGTGTTAGGCTCCCGCCATTAAGGGGAGATCGGCGTTGATCACTTTGCCAAAACCGAAACCGGATGTGCTGGCGCGGCGCGATGCCGTGCATGAGGGGTTGCGCGCGATCATGCAGGATCGCGGCGTGATCACCGATGCCACCAAGCTGAAACCGTACGAGACGGATGGGTTATCGGCCTATCGGCAGATGCCGCTGGCGGTGGTCTTGCCGGAAACGACCGAGCAGGTAGCTGCTGTGCTGCGGTTCTGCCATCAGAACGGGGTGCGGGTGGTGCCGCGTGGCGCGGGCACGTCGCTGGCCGGTGGGGCGTTGCCGCTCGAGGATGCGGTGGTGATCGGCATGATGCGGATGAACCAGATCGTCGAGGTGAATTATCGCGACCGGTATGCGGTGGTGCAGGCGGGTGTGACCAATCTGGGCATCACCAAGGCGGTCGAGGCGGATGGATTTTTCTATGCGCCCGATCCTTCGAGCCAGTTGGCCTGCATGATCGGGGGCAATATCGGCATGAATTCGGGCGGCGCGCATTGCCTGAAATACGGCGTGACCGCGAACAATGTGCTGGGCATCAAGCTGGTGACGATCGAGGGCGAGATTCTCGAATTGGGCGGCACGCATCTGGACACCGCCGGCTATGACTGGCTGGGCATCGTGGTCGGCAGCGAGGGTCAGTTGGGCATCGCGACCGAGATCACGGTGCGAATTTTGCGCGCGCCGGAGGGCACGCGGGCGATGCTGGCGGCGTTCGACGGCAATGAGGTTGCGGGTGCGTGCGTCGATGCGATCATTGCGTCGGGGATTATTCCGGTCGCGTTGGAGTTCATGGACCGGCCCGCGATCCATGCGTGTGAGGCGTTTGCCCATGCGGGCTATCCGCTCGATGCCGAGGCGATGCTGATCATCGAGGTCGAGGGGTCGGTGGCCGAGCAGGATTGGCTGCTGGGGCAGATCAAGGAAATTTGCGCGCGGTTCAACCCGATCAGTCTGAAAGTATCGCAATCGGCCGAGGAATCGGCCGCGATCTGGAAGGGGCGCAAGGGCGCGTTCGGCGCGGTGGGGCGGATTTCGCCGGATTATTTATGCATGGACGGCACGATCCCGACCAGTACGTTGCCGCTGGTGCTGCGGCGGATCGGCGAGATGAGCGTGCAGTATGGCTTGCAGGTGGCGAATATTTTCCATGCCGGCGATGGTAATCTGCATCCGTTGATCATGTTCGATGCGAATGATCCGACCAGCATGCACAAGGCCGAGGCGTTCGGCGCGGATGTGCTGCGGTTGTGCGTCGAGGTGGGTGGCTGCCTGACCGGCGAGCACGGGGTTGGCGTGGAAAAGCGGGATCTGATGAGCGTGCAGTTCACCGAGATCGAGTTGGAAGCGCAGCGGCGGGTGAAATCGGCGTTCGACCCGGAGTGGTTGCTGAATACCGCGAAGGTGTTTCCGTTGCAGGCCGGCACCGCATCGGCCGGGCCCGACGCGCTGCCGCACGCGGCGTGAGGCGGCCATGATCGCGCCGGACGACGAAGCGGGATTTGCTGCCGCGATCAATGCCGCGGTGGCCGATCGGGCGCCGCTCTCGATCGAGGGGCTGGGCAGCAAGGCCGGGTTTTTGCGCGAGATGCAGACGGCGGAGACGCTGAGCACACGCAACCACGCCGGCATTTCACTCTATGCGCCGCAGGAGTTGATCATCAGCGCCCGCACCGGCACGACGCTGGCCGCGCTGGAGGCGAAACTGGCCGAGGGTGGGCAGCATCTGATTGCCGAGCCGCCGCATTACGCGTTTCTCGATGCCGCGGACCAGACGATCGGCGGCGTGGTCGCGGCCAATCTGTCCGGCCCGCGGCGGGTGGCTTGGGGGGCGATGCGCGATCATCTGATGGGGATGCGCGCGGTGACCGGCCGGGGCGAGGTGGTTCGTTCGGGCGGCAGGGTGCTGAAAAACGTCACCGGGCTCGATCTGTGCAAATTATTCGCCGGCTCCTATGGCACTTTGGGGGTGATGACCGAGGTAACGCTGAAGGTGCTGCCGAAGCCGCAGGCGACCGGAACGGTCGTGCTGTATGGGCTGACGCCGGAGGTCGCGTCACGCGCGCTGGCGGTGGCTCTGGGATCGCCGTTTTCGGTCTCCGGCGCGGCGTTTCTGCCGCAGGAGGCGGCGATGGCGGTGGGGTATGAGCGCGCCATCACGATCGCGCGGATCGAGGATTTTGCCGATTCGGTGACCTATCGGGTCGGCCAATTGGGCGCGCTGTGGGCGAAGTTCGGCGCGGTCGAAACGCTGGAGACGGCGCAGAGTGTCGCGTTGTGGCGGGCGGTGCGCGATGCCGAACCGCTGCCGATCCAGCCGGGCGATGCGGTGTGGCGGGTCTCGGTCCGGCCGTCGCGCGGTGCGGCGGTGCTGGGAGCCGGGCATGGCGCCGGGTTGTTCGGCTACCTCGATTGGGGCGGCGGGCTCGCCTTCCTGACCGGGCCGGCGACGATGGCCGCGCATGAGGTGGTGGTGGGTGCGGCGCGGCGGGCCAAGGGCGATTGGTGGTTGCTGCGCGCGCCGCCCGAACTGCGCCGGTCGGTCGATGCGGTGCCGCACGAAGCACCGGCGCTGGCGGCAATTCGCCAGCGGGTGGTCGCCTCGTTCGATCCGGCCGGCATTCTCAACCCTGGCCGCCTGTTCGCGGCCTGAAACCGGAATTCGATGCAAACCAATTTCACGCTCGATCAACTGGCCGATCCGAACATCGCGGTCGCCGATAAAATCCTGCGCTCCTGCGTGCATTGCGGCTTCTGCACCGCGACCTGCCCGACCTTCGTGACCGTGGGCGACGAGGACGACAGCCCGCGCGGGCGGATTTATCTGATCAAGGACATGCTGGAAACCGGCGCGCCCGCGAGCACGCCGGTCGCGTTTCATCTGGATCGGTGCCTGTCGTGCCTGGCGTGCATGACCACCTGCCCCTCCGGCGTCGATTACATGCACCTGATCGATTATGCGCGCGTGCGGGTCGAGGAAACCTATCAACGGCCGGCGCATGACCGCGCCCTGCGCGCCGTGCTGGCGGCGGTTCTGCCGTATCCGGCGCGGATGCGCGCGGCCTTGCGGGCGGCATCGCTCGGGCGGTCGGTGCGTGGGATGATCGGGACGCGCGGCATGCTCGGGCAGCGCCTGCGCGCCATGCTCGACCTGGCACCCGGCGCGGTGGCGGGGCGGAGTTCGACCGAGCGGCCCGGCGTGTTCAAAGCGCAAGGTACACGGCGCGCGCGCGTGGCGTTGCTGGCCGGCTGTGCGCAGCAGGTGATCGACCCCGGGATTCATGATGCGACGATCCGGCTGCTGACGCGCATGGGGGTCGAGGTGGTGGTCGCGAAGGGGGCCGGGTGTTGCGGCGCGCTGACGCATCATCTGGGCAAGCACGATGCCGCGCTGGCGTTCGCGCGCGCCAATGTGGCCGCCTGGACCCGCGAGATCGGCGCCGGCGGGCTCGACGCGGTGGTGACCGACACTTCGGGCTGCGGCACGGTATTGAAGGATTACGGCTTCCTGCTGCGCGACACGCCGGAGGCCGAGGATGCCGCACGGATCGCCGGTCTGGCGGTCGATATTTCCGAATTGCTGGTCCGGCTGGAGTATCAACCGAGCGTCACGCCGCCGCCGGGCATGGTGATCGCCTATCACGCCGCGTGCTCCTTGCAGCACGGTCAGCGGGTGACCGAAGCGCCCAAGGCGCTGCTGCGGCGGGCCGGGTTTACGGTGGTCGAGCCGCGGGATCCGCATCTGTGCTGCGGTTCGGCCGGGACGTATAATATCCTGCAACCGGAAATGGCCGGGCGGTTGCGCGAGCGCAAACTCGGCACGATCGCGCCGCTGAAACCGGATGCGATCGTGGGCGGCAATGTCGGCTGCCTCACCCAATTGTCGGGCACCGCGATCCCGACGATCCACACCGTCGTGATGCTGGACTGGATGGCGGGCGGCCCGCGCCCGGAAACTCTGCCGAGCGACGCCACCATCGCGGCGACGCGGCCGCCTGCCGCCGTGGCGCAGGATGCCGAGGCGACATGGTCCTGATGGATATGTTCCTAAAATCTGATTCGTTTTAGATTCGTTAATATCTCGGCGCTAAATTGTTCCCATGATTGGGGGAACGATCACAGCAGGTGAATGCGAACCGGGCGCTTCGGGGCGTTGGCATTCGGCTTGGCTGTATGGGTTGATCGCGCTTGCCGGTGCTGTGATGGACATGGTGGCGACCAGCCGGAACGTGCCGTCGGTGCTGCATGGCGGGTTGATCGATCCCGATAGTTTCATGCGGCTGGTGCGGATCGAGCAGGGACTCCGGCTAGGGCATTTGGTGAACGTGGTGCAGCGGGATAATTCGGGCGCACCCCTGCTGATTGAATGGTCCCGCCTGTTCGATGCGATGATCGTGGCACTCGCCGCACCTTTGGCACCCTGGCTCGGCTGGCATAGGGCGTTGCTCATCGCCGGCGTGGCAACCGGGCCGCTGTCGGCCGGGTTTCTGAGCGCGGCACTCGCCTTTGCCGTGGCGCCGATCACCGGGCGCGGGGGGCAAAGCTGGCTATGGATCGTGCCGCTGGTCGGCCTGTTGCTGCCGGGCATTCGCGGCTTCGCGTCCTTCGGGGTGATCCATTATCACATCGCGCAACTCGCCGCCGTCGCGGCGACGGTGGGGTTTGCGATGCGCGCGGGCATCGCCGGGCGCGAACCCGGATTGCGTGCCGGGTGGCTGAGCGGCATCGCGGGCGGGTTCGCCTTGTGGCTGATGCCGGAGACCATGCCGTTCGTGCTGCTGTCCTTCGTGGCGCTGGGCTATGTGTGGCTGTTCCGACCGATCGGGCGCGAAATCCGCGCACTCGGCCTTGGCTTTGCCGGAATGCTGCTGCTGGCGCTGCTGATCGATCCACCGCACGGCGGGGTTCTGGCGGTCGAGATCGATCGATTGTCGATCATCTACGCCGCACTGGGAACAGCGGTCGCCGCCGCGGGGATTTTTCTGGCCGGGCTCGATCGGGCGCTGCCGGTCGGGCCGCAGCGCGGCTGGCTGGGCATCGCCGGTGCGCTGGCCAGCTTCGGGCTCTGGCTTGGTGTATTTCCCAGCGTCGCGCTGGGGCCGTACGCGCTGATTCCGCCGCAGGACATGGCGGTATTTTTCGGCCATATGTCGGAAACTCAGCCGGTGCACACGCTCGCCGAAGCCGCGATGCTGCTGGGACCGGGGCTGTTGGCGCTGCTGTTCGCCACCCACCGCGCCCGGCGCGCGCGGCCGGACCGGATGATCACCGGCCTGTGGCTGCTGGTCTGCACCGGCATCGCGCTCAGCGTGGCGCTCACCGCGCGCTTCGTGATTTTTCAACAATATCCCGCAGGATTCGCCGCTGCCCTGCTGCCCGTGGCACTGTGCGAGGCCTCGTCCCGCTGGGCCGCCCAGCCGCGCCGGGCGGCCAGCGCGCGGATCGGCACCATCATGCTGGTTCTGCTCGCACCCTACGCACCGAGCTTCGCACGCGCCGCCGGCGCATCGCCCACGCCAGACAAACCCCCTTCATGCCGGCTGCGCCACATCGCGCCGATGATGCGCGCCGCCGCTGGCGCCGTGGTGCTGAGCCCACCGGCCGACGTGCCGGAACTGCTCTACCGAACCCGGATCATCGCCGTCGGTTCGCTGTATCAGCACGGTATCGACGGCTATCTGCGCGCGTGGCACGCCTGGCGCGCACCGGCCGCAGCCGGCGAATCAGCCGCGTTTGCCGCGAGCGGCGCCCGGTTCGTCCTGTTCTGCCCCGGCGGTCCGCATGATCCGCTGGCCGATCATGCGCGGAAAACCGCACTATGGTCGATCCTCAGCGCCCATCATCCGCCATCATGGCTGACATTGGTGGCAGCCGACGGCAAGAACGGCTTCAGTCTGTATCAAGTCCGCAACCCACGCCGCGATCGTCGGAACCCCACCCGCGCCTGACGTCACCGATTGATCGTGATCTGGCGCATTTGGGCGAGGCCTAGTTCGGGGATGATGGCAAGGAGTGGGATTCCGGTATCGGCTTCGAGGACGCGGCCGAACAAAGCGCCTTTGCGGAAGAAATTGCCGAGGAGCATGATCATGACGCTGCCGAACAGGGCCAGCACGCCACCGGCCAGCATGATCAGTTTGCGCAGCGGGAACGGGTTGAGCGGCAGGGCGGGTGGCGAGAGGACGCGGACGTTGGCGCGTTTTTCGGCATCGACCTGTTCGACCAATTGGCGTTCACTCAGGGTGCGGGTGGCATCGGCGTAGTTGGCGGCGGCGAGGCTGCGTTGGCGTTCGAGCGTGCCGAGTTGGGCTTTCAACGCATCGAGTTTGGTGAGTTGCGCCGCGAGATGGGTGAGGCTGGTGTGGTCCTGCGCGGCGCGGGTGCGGGCGGCGGCGAGGGCGGCGCTGTCCTGCATCAGCTCGAGGTTGATCTGACCGTAAACCGGGTTCTGGCCGCTTTGCAGGCTGGAGGGCGCGCCATTGGCGGTGGCGTGGGCGAGCAGGGCGGATTCGGTCGCGATCTGGGCGCGCAGGTTTTGCGCCTCGGGACTATCGGCACGGTAGTTGCTCAGCATCGAGGCGAGCCTGGTGCGCAAGGCATCGAGGCTGGTGCGCAGGGCCATGGTCCGTTGATCGATATTGGTGCTCTGCTGCAGCGCGATCGAGGGTGGCACCGTGCCGTGGGCCCGATGCAGGGCGGCAAGGCTGGTGGTCAGCTGGGCGACGTTGGAGTTGGTCGCCATCAGGTCCTGTTCCATCTGGCCTTGCTGGTTGAGCAGGATTGATTCACGGGTCTGGAACTGGGTGACGTTGTGTGCCGTCTGAAACGCGGTGAGCCGCGCCTCGGCCGCGTTCAGGGCCTGGCGCTGGTCGGCGACGGCGCGGGCGACCGCGCGGGACTGACGATCGGTGAAGATGCTGCGGCGGCGTGCGAGGTAGAGTTTCTGCAGGGTCGCGACGACTTGCTGCGCGACCGCTGGCTTGGGGTTGCCGAAGCTGATGGTGATGACATCGTTATCGGCGCCGGCCACGGCATCGAGATGGCTTTCGAACACCGGGATCGCGCGTTCGATGATATCATCGGGTGCCGAGGGTTTGCGGGGGATGATCAGGTCGTGCACCGCGTGGATCAGGCGCAAGAACACATTGGGTTTGCGGACCATCGCCGGGTAGAGGGTTTTGACGCCGATTTCCGCGATGACGGCGTGGGCCAGCGCGGGGGCGCGGATGATGGCGACTTCGGAATCCATCATGTTTTCGAGCGAGAGTGCTTCGTTGGCGAGGGAATGCGAGCCGGCGGTGGGGCGAAACGTGTATTCATTACTCGGCAGCACGACCATCTGGGACGAGGCGACGTAATTCGGTTTGACGTAGAGCGCGATCGCGAGCGAGACCACCAGAACCAGCAGCACGAATTGCAACAGCCGCCGCCGCAGCTTGAAGCCGGTTTCGACCAGTTCGTGCAGATTATCGGCAGAGGTAAAGCGGTTGGTCATGGTTGACATGGCTGGACTACTTTCGGAGCGATGACACGAGAGGGACGAGGGCGCGGCTGGTTTGGGACCGGGATGCGGCGCGAGCGACGACAGCGGGCGGCTTGATGCGGGCGGCGCGCGGTTCGGCAAATCCGGAACAGGCGACCAGCGTGCCGGCGAGGACGAACAGGATGTTGCTCTTGGCGCCGAGTGAATTGCTGGTCGAGGCGACCACGATGATCAGCACCAGCATCACCCGGCCGAACAGCGGCACGCGGCGCCAGAGATCGTACAGCAGCGATAGAAAACCGAGCAGATAGACCGAAAAGCCGATCAATCCGAGATTGACGAAGGCGACCAGCCAGTAGTTTTCGATGCCGGTGAACGGGGGGTGGAGGCCGACCTCGGAGACCAGTTGCGGCAGGCGGTTCACCTCGATCCCGAGCAGCAACTCGCGGAAATTCATCAATCCCGGCACGAGGAACTGGATTTCGCGGACCTTGGCGCTGGTATCGACATAGTCCTGCTTGACGATACGATCGGCGATCGAGGTCTGGGTGATGACGAGCCAGGCGAGTGCGAAGCCCAGGATCAGGGCGCCGATGATGCCGAAGAGCTTGAGCATGGTCAGGCGGCGGTTGAACAGGTCGGCGGCGAGCGACCAGCCGCCGATTGCGAGCAAGGCCGCAACGGTTGCGACCAGATCCGCGCGGCCGCCGAAGGCGAACAACCCGACCAGGGACCAGCCGAGCAGAACCATGGTCACGATCGGGCGCAGGCGCATCTGCAGCAGCAGGAAAATACCCATCGATGTCATCATCGCGCCGGTCAGCGGGTGATCGTACAGCGCGACGCCGCGAAACACCGGGAACGGCGCCTTGTATTGATACGAGCCGATGTAGAGCCCGATCAGGAGGTGGCGGGTGAGGCTTTCGATGATCGCGATGGTGACGTTGATCATGAACAACGACAGCATGATCGCACCGAGAAGGCGGCGTTCGGCCACCGAGATATCGCACAGCACGAGCATCAGGATGCCGGCGGAGAGGTAGCTGTCGATCAGCGAGGCCGAACCGGTGACGCCGATCGTGATCAATGAATAGGCGATGCAGGCGATGAAGGCGATCACGAAGGTGGCGATCAGGCGGTTGGCGGCGAACAGGCGCAGCAGCGCGCCGAACGGGTCGCCGCCATCGAACAGGCGCACGGCGAGCGCGAGCACCGCGACATAGGTGGCCGGGTTGATCTTGACGATCGGGTTGCCGCCGGGAATGTCGTAATGGATTCCCAGGATCATCAGCAGATTGGCCGAAATGGTCAGTTGCATGACCAGCGAGAGCATCGCGAGCGCAACACTCAGGCGTGGCGCGGTTGGCGCGGCATAGGGCGTCGGGGTGGGGCGGCGCATTGGTCGCAGGGCGCGCGGGGCGGTGATGCTCATGGCGAACGGCCCCGCAGATCGGCGACAATGGCGCCGGCGAAGCGGAACGCGCCGAGACCGTAGCGCCCGGCGAGGCGGCGCGGTTCCTGGATGAGGCGCCAGAGCCATTCGGCGTGCAACGTCTGCACCACCGGTGGTGCGCGGCGCACCAGACCGAGCGCCATTTTGACGCCCTGACCGACGCAGAGCGCCCAGCAATCGGGTAAGGCATTGTGGTAACGATCGATAAAAATCTCGCTCTGCGGCGCGCCGACTCCCATGACCAGCAGGGTCGGCCGGTGCCGCGCGATGGCCGAGGCGAGGTGCTCGCAGGCCGATGGTTGGGTGATGAAACCGAGCGGCGGGATGCTGGTTGCAACCTGATCGGCGATGCCGTGCGTGTGCGCCCAGGTTTCGACGGCGCGGGCGGTCTCCGGGCGGTCGACCACGAACAGCAGGCGGGCGGCGGGATCGGGGGCGTGCATCAGCCGGGCGATCAGGCCCGATCCGGTGACACGATGGGCAGGGTGGCCGCGCAGCCGGGCGTAGTAATGGACCGGAAACCCATCGCAGAGAATGATGGCGGCGCGGCGATAGGCAGCGCGGAACGCGGGGTTGCGACGGTATTGAACGATATGGTCGAGATTGGGCGTGACGACCAGGGATGCCCCCGCGCCAATCGGCGAGGGCGCGGCGATGCGCGCGGCGGCGGCCGCTTCGTCGAGCGCGCTGGGCACAAAGCCAAAAATCGGGCGCGCAGGCGGTTGCACTGCCAAGGACATAAATGAATCAAAATTTTTTTGCTGCTTTTTTTTCAAAAAAAGCAGACCTTGCTTCTGATCACGGGTCACGGCCGCACCCGATCGAACAAAGCGACATACGCGCCTGCGGAAGCGGTGACGGTGTAGTGATCGGCGCGGGCGCGCAAGGTTTCCGCCGACCAGCGTTGCCGCAGATCAGGGTCGAGCGCCGCGGCCAGGCCGTCGATATCGCCGGGTTGCACCAGGCTGCCGTAGCGACCGTGGCCGAGAATTTCGGCGGGGCCGTGCGGGCAATCGGTGCTGATCACCGGGGTGCCGCAGGCCATGGCTTCCACCAGCACGTTGCCGAACCCTTCGTAGCGCGACGACAGGACGAAGCCAGCGGCGGCGGCGAACCAGGGCTGCGGGTTGGCGACGTAGCCCGGCATCAGCACATCGTCACGGATGCCGAGTTCTTCCGCCAGGGCTTCGAGCGTCGGGCGGAGCGGACCTTCGCCGAGAATGACCAGCCGCATCGGGCGGTGCGCGCGGGCGCGGGCGAAGGCGCGCAGCAAGGTTGCGTGATCCTTCTGGCCGACCAGGCGCCCGGCGGTGATGAACAGGGGCCGCGTGGCGGTTTCGTCGACCCAGGGGTGGTCGAGCGGGGCGGCGGCGCGGGCGTGGAGCCTGGCATCGACCACCGGATTGTTGATCACTGTGATCCGGCCGCGATCGAGCCGAGCGCAGGTGACCAGATCATCCGCGACGCCGCCGGATACCGCGACGATGCCGGCGGCGCGGGGCGCGAGCAAGCGGTAAGCGAGCGGCAGCAGGCGGTATTTCAGGCTGGGCATCGCCCGCGCTTCGGCGCTCAGGGCGTTGTGCTGGGCGATGATCAGGCGGGTCGTTGACCGTGTGGCACCGAGCCGGGCGATCAGGCTCGCGAGGGTCGCGATCAGGTTGTTGTGATCGAGATTGGCGAGCAGGATGTCGGGATTATGGGTTCGCAGATAGCGCACCAGCGGTACGAGATCGGCAATGGTGCGGGTGGTCGCGAAATTGATCACCGTGAGGTCGGGCGGGAGCGCCGCGCGCAATTCACCGGCATCGGAATGAACCAACAGGGTGACCGCGATGCCGGCCGCGCGGAAGGCGCCGATCAGGCTGAGGGTCGCGTGTTCGACACCGCCGCTGCTGAAATCGTGCATATAGATGGCGAGCGTCAGCGGCGCGGCCTTGCGGCGGGCGGGCGGGAGGCGGGAGTCGATCACGGCGCGGTAGGCGGCGAGGCTGGCATCGATCGTGAAATCGCCGGCGCGACGGCGCAGATCGGCGCGGCTCTGGCAATCATCGAGCGTGCGGTCGATCGCCGCGGCGATCGCCGGGGCATCACCGACCGGGACGAGCGTGCCGAACGCGCCATCGGCCAGGATTTCGCGCGGGCCGACCGGGCAGTCGGTCGCAACGACTTTGGTGCCGCTGGCGAGCGCCTCGACGATGACGTTGCCGAAGCCTTCGAAGCGCGAGGTGCTGACGAAAACATCGGCCTGGGCCAGCAGGGCGGGCAGGCTCGGTGAAAAGCCGGGCATTTCGACGTCGCCGGAGATGGCCAGATCGGCTGCCAGAGTGGTCAGCCGCGCGCGCTCGGGACCTTCGCCGGCGATGATCAGACGCGCTTGCCGGTGGGCGCGGAGCAGGGCGAACGCTCGAAGCAGCGTGGCAAAATCTTTTTCGGGTGCCAGACGACCGGCGGCGACGATCAGCGCGGGGCCGTTGGGACCGGTATTCCGTAGGTCGTCGGCCGAGGTGGCGCCGGCTTCGACGACTGGGTTGAAGATGGTGTGGATCGTGGTGCCGGCCGGCAGGAGCGCACGAAATTCGGCGGCGATGCCGCTGGAGGCGCAGACGCGCACATCGGCCATCGGATAGCAGGCCCGTTGCAGGAGCGGCAGGACACGGTAGCGAAGACTGGCATGAGCGGCGATCAGCAGGGCGATCGGTGCGTGTTCCGTAACCACCACGACAAGGCGCCGGCGGTACTTGATCCGCGCGATCAGCCCGGCGGCGATGGCGGCGAGGTTGTTGTGCGGCAGGGCGGCGATGAGGGCATCCGCTTGCCACGCCACCGCACGTCGCGCCAGTGCGAAGGGGCTGGCGCGGGTGTGGCGGACATCAAGCGTCATCAGTTCGACGCCCGGAGGCACCGCAATGGCCGTATCGCCGGTGACTGCCGCCTGCACCACGATCGCGACACGGTGGCCGGCGGCGGCGAACGCACCAGCAAGCCGCACCAGCGCAATCTCTGCGCCGCCGATCGTCAGCGCGGGCAGGAAGAGCATGACCGATGCGGGCGGCGTGGTCGCGGCCGATGCGGGTACCACCGCTTCATGCGCGGCGCGCACCATGCCGCCATGGTCCAACGGCGGGTTCACGATGTGAGCCGCAGGGTGCGGGGGCGAGCGAACAGGCGGCGGTTGATTTTACCGGCCACCACGCGCGGATCGAACACCAGGCGCTTGCCATCCACCAGGCAGCGATCGCCATCGGCGGAAATGGTGTGCAGCCCGTGGGGGAACGTGCCGCCGGTGTCCGGGGCGATGCGGCAGACGATGCGTTCGGCAAAGGCGTCCGGCGTCAAGGTGGTGATTTCGGTGATGACCAGCGCGCCGCCGTAGGTTTCGGTGCAGTCCTGCGCCGGGCGGTAGAGGCCGTCGCGATGGCGGAACGGCGTCCCGCCGCTGCGCGCGGTGCGGCGGCCGGTGACGACCGGGTTCATGCCGTGGGGGTGCCAGGGACCTGCCGGCTGATCGGCATAGTAGATGCACAGGTTATTGTCGGTGCCGTAAGCCAGATCGGTTGCCGCGATCCAGAGGCGTGCATCGGCTTCGAACATTGTGGCGTCAACCAGGCGCCGGTCCGGGGCGATGGTGGCGACGCGTTCGAGGTTCCAGCCGCGATCGAGACGATAGAGCACGGTGGGGCCACACGCGGCGGACTCGGGGAGCAGATACGTCTCGCCATCATATTGAAAGACGAACGGATAGGACCGATGGCCGCCATCGTTGAGCAAGGTGCGGACCGGGGTGAACCGGCCATCGGTTTCGCGCAGGGCAACGATATGGCCGATGCCGGTGGTGAGGGGCACTTCCTCGCACAGCACGAGGCCGGTGCCGGGCCAGACGAACGGGTCGGCGCGGTAGGCGGCGCCACGCGCCGGTTCGAGCCAGCGGACTGGACCGAGGGCGCCACGTTCCAGAACCTCGCCGATCGACCGGTCGCAGATGCCGATCGACCACCACTCGCACAGCAAGCGGTCGCGCCAACGGCTGCGGAAACCCCGCGGCGGTTCGGTATGGGTCAGGGTGGTGCTCACACCTGTTCCTGGAGCGCGAATATCCGGCGGAATCGGCCGATCGCGACGCCGCGCAGGCCGGCCAGATCGAGCACGATAAGCATGACAGCGTATGAAACGACGCTTTCGGCCATGACGGCGCCCAGATGCAGCCATGGGTCGGTCAAATCGATCATGCGCGCGAAGACGATCATCGGCAGCAGGGCGGTGGCGACGCGTGCGATATCGGCTGGGGGCAACCAGAGCGGAAACACCCGGCGGGCGAGCAGCGCGCTGATCAGGCATTGCAGGCTGAGGCAGCCGAGCGCCGCCCATGCGGCGCCGAGCACGCCGAAGCGGGGGATCAGCACGACATCGATGCCAAGATTGAGCACCGCGAACGGGCCGTAGGCCAGCAGCATCAGATCGGAGCGGCGGGCGAGGTGGTAGGCGTGATCGATGAAATGGGCCGACATCATGCGGATCAGCGCGGTTGCCGCGACGATCGGCAGGAGTGCGACGAGTCCGGTGCGAAACGCCGGGCCGACGGTGATGCCGGCGAGTTGCGGGGCGATCAGCATGAGACCAACGCAGGCCGGTGCCGCGACCGCGAGCAGCAGGATGCCGTTGAAACCGAGTTGCGCCCGCGCCGCTTCGACCCCTTCGTCTTCGAGGGTGCGGACCACGCGCGGAAATGTGGCCGTGGTGATCGCGATGCCGGCGAGAGCGGTTGGGCGATCGACCAGGACGGTGGCAACGGTATAGATACCCAACGCCTGGGCACCGGCGAGGCCGGCGACCATGAAACGGTCGCCATATTGCAGCGCCGCGCCGACCGAATAGGTGAGGGCGAGCGGGGCGGAAAACACCCAGGCATTGCGTTGCAGGGTACGATCGAAACGTCCCTCGACGAAGGCGCGCCAAAAGTCGCGCGCGCCGATCCCCAGCATCGCGGCAGCGCCGATGATCAGGCCGAGCATGACGTTCTCAGCGGTCGGGCCACGCAGCACGACCAGCAGGACGCCGGCAGCGAAGCCGATGATCGCCTGACCACATTCGACGACTGAATAGGACCCGGAAGCATCGCTGGCGCGGCGCACCGCCTGGCCGGCCGAAAGCGTCGCACGCAGCAACAGCAGCGGCAGCGCGAGCCACAGTACCGGCAGCAGTTTCGAGGGCAGCGGGGCGAAGATCAGCACGGCCGCTGCCAGCGCCGCCGCGATCAGGCCGACCACGATGACGCCGATATAGCTGGTTCGGATCAGATCGGATGTGGCACCTTCGCGCACCGCGACCGGATAGAACCGCACGATCGACAGGCTGAGCGTGTAGAACAGGGAGACCTGGACCACCATCAGCGCCGTGAACGCCAGGCTGTAGCGCCCGTATTCCGCCGGTGAGAGCAGTCTGGTGTAGGCCAGAACGACACCGAGCGAGACCAGTGCTGGAATGATCGTGGCGGGCAGATAGCCTGCGATCAGTCCTTGCAGGTTGCGGCGCGGTGGGCTCGATTGATGCGGTCGGGCCGTCAACCGCGTCCCCCCAGCCAGCGCGGCCGATAACTGCGTTCGCGGTTGAACACCGCGCCCAGCACCTGCCCGCCGACCAGCGTGATCGCATCGCGCGCGGCCATGACATCGCGTGCCGAGGATTGCGTGGCGGCGGCGACCAGGGCAGTGCCATCGCAATGCCGCGCGATGGTGACGGCTTCGGGTGAGCGGCCAAGGGCCGGGCAATCGACGACGATGGCGTGGTAATCCCGGCGCAGGTCGGCGAGGCGTTCATTGAGGCTGATCGCGAGAGGGTCCGAGAAATGGTGCGGTTCCCGCCTGATGGTGGCGGCGAACAGGAATGCGGTTTCGGTTGGGACCGGTTCGATCGGGCCGGTCGCGGTATGGGCGGCGCCCGCATCGATCAACAGGACTGGGCGACGGTAGGACTGGGCGGCGGCGAGCGCGAAGCCCGCCGCGATGGTGGTGGTGCCGGCGCCGGGATGCGGGGCGACGAACTGGATGACGAAGCTACGGTCGGGGATGCGCAGGGTTTCGATCGTCTGGAACAGCGCAATGAAGCCGTAGGGCAGCGGTTCGGTATGGATTGCGGTCGCGGTGGTGAGCGGCCGCGCGATGGCGGGATCGGGTGCGGGATCAAAAAATTGCGGTTTCGCATGATCCGGGGAGATGTGGCTGTTCATGGGTTCAACACTCTTGCAGGGGCGGCAGGTTCAGAAGGCCTGATCGTCGCGGATGATGCAGCCGATGGTGCGAAGCAGGATCACGATGTCGAAGCCGAACGACCAGTTTTCGATATAATAAAGGTCGTGGTCGACCCGGTTTTGCAGGGCATCGACGCTGTCGATGATGCCGCGCCGGCCGTTGATCTGGGCCCAGCCGGTGATGCCGGGCCGCACGGCGAAGCGGTCGGGATAGTCCGGCACCAGAGCCTCGAGCTTCATGCCGGCGACGGTCATGGCGGCGGCGTGCGGGCGCGGGCCGATGATCGACATATCGCCGCGGAGGACATTGAAGATCTGGGGCAGTTCATCGAGGCTGTGGCGCCGCAGGATCGCGCCCAGGCGGGTTACCCGACGATCGTTACGCTCGGTTTGCAGGGGTGCGTCCGGTTGATCGGGTTGGGATGATGCCGATGCTGCCATGGTGCGGAATTTGAGAATTTCAAACAAGGTACCGCCGCGGCCGACGCGGAGCTGGCGGAACAGGACGGGGCCGGGCGAATCGAGCCGGATCAATGCCGCGATGATGAGCATGACCGGTGCGATGATCAGCAGGACGAGGGCGCCAACGATCAGGTCGAACAGGCGCTTCTGCACCATGCCGATCGGGGACAGCCGTGTCGTGTCGCGTTGCAGCACGGGCACGCCGCCGAGCGTGGTGAAGCCGGCGGCAGGATCGCGCCGCAGTGACAGGCCGGGCAGCGCCACCGTGGCGACGCCGCAGCTTTGCGCCGCCGCCGCGATGACGGCGATATCGGCCTGCGGAACCTGCGGCAGGGGGACCAGAACCGCATCGATGTTTTCCCGCTCGAGCAGGGCGGTCAGCCGGACGCGATTGCTAAGCGCGCCTGACTGGGCATCGGGCCCGAACAGCTCGATTGCCGGATCGCGGTAATCGAGGCTGGTGACGAGGGCGATCGATGTTTCCGCGTGCAGCTGGGTCAGCAGGCGGCGGCTGGAATCGAGGGCGCCGATGAACAGCACGCGCGGGATCGCGCGGAGAGCGAAGCGCGGGCGGATGGCAGCCCAGGCCAGACGACCGCCGAGCAGGGCAGTGAGGCCAGTGACGAACAGAATGGTCAGTTCGGACGGCACCACGCCGATGTGGCGCAGGCGTTGCGGTTCGATGCTGCGCGCCAGCGTTGCCACCACGACCGTTGCCCCGAACGCACCGATCCAGGCCCCGGTGAGACGGAATGGCTGGAACGGCGCGAACAGCAAATGATGAGTGGTGTAGAACTGGCGCTGCGTAAGGATCAGCACACTGAACAGAGGCAAGCCGATCATGGCGGCCCAGCTCGCCCCGCCGAGGCTGACGGCGGGGCGGAACGACAGAAACGCGACGATCACGACGCAGGCGATGAGAGCGGTCTCGATCATTGCGGCGAGAAGCGAAAGACCGGCACCGGGCGGTGCGCGCCTGAGTGCCGGCTTCGCAAAAGAAGTCGACTGAAATGGCCCGGTCTGAGTCGGGTACGGTTCTTTCGGTAATGCCGCCGCCTCATTTTGAAATGGCACGAAAGTCTCCTCGGCTGCGGATAGCCGCAAACGCTAAAATAACTTCCACGGAAGCCTAACGTTCCCGCTGAAAATCAGTCTTTTTTGATTTAAAGTGCAGTACAGCAATGAGTTTACGCATACCTAACGTACGACCTCAGAGCAATAGAAATAATGTAAATAAATATCTAATTAATATCGATAATAATATGTTATTCGATAAATTAGATAATTTACGCTGAAATCGGCATTAATTCTATAAATTAATACACTTTATCTGGTGATGATCATCGCGGCACCTCGGTGTTTAACGGCAGGAGTTGCCGCCAGGCCACGGATTGCGCCGGCCGCAAGGCGCCCGCAGCGTTGAGCGTACCGTCGGGCGCCTGGCGGGGTAGGTAGCCCCAGACCCACCAGTCCCCCGGCACCGGCTGCTCGCCGGGCCGAAAGGTTGGGCCACCCTCCGTTCCGTCCTTGCCGTTCATGTAGCCGAGCAATGTCGCGGCCCAGGCACGGGCGTTGGTGGACCGCATGCTGCTGCCCATTTCGCCGACCCAGACCGGTGCGATGTGCTGTGTTACCAGATAGCCCCAGGTGCGGTTCATCTGCGCGATGGCGGCGGGACCGGAGTCGGGGCGGACATCTGAAATCTCGGTCGGGTATTCGTGCACCGAGTAGACGAGCTTGTGCGGAATCGTCAGTTTCACCGGAATCCGGCCGGCGAGCGTGAGGTCGCCGGCCGGGGCGGGACCACGATCGGCGAAGGAGGTGCGGTAATTCTGCGGGCCTTCCACGATGATCAGGGCACCGGGATCGACCGCCTGGATCGCATCGCCGACGGTTTGCGCCATGGCGTGGATATCGGTCGGGCCGCCGCCGCCCCAGGTGATGTGCCCGTTGGCTGTCGGTTCGTTATCGAGATCAAAGCCGATCACGGTGGGGTTGGTTGCGAATGTCCGGGCGATCGTGACCCAATCTGTCTGGAATTGCGCGGCGGTGACGGTGCCGACCACGCCGGCACCGTTGGTGTCGTTGGTGCCGGGGCCGCGATCGAACCACAGGCCGTTGCGCTGCTGGGCGCCGAACCCGTCGCGCGGGTTGGTGAAACCTTCATCGTTATGATGATCGATGATGACTTTCAGGCCGGACCGGCTCGCGGCGGCGACGATCTGGATCAGCAGGCGCCGGGCCGCGGCGAGATCGGCATCGTCCCAGGAGACGCGCACGGTATTGAAGCCGGCGGCGGCGATGGCGGCGACGGTGGCTTGTATGGCGTTGAAGTGCTGGTTCCAGCCGACGCTGGCGATGCGGACGTCATGACCCGCGGCATCGATGATCTGGCTGCCCCTGGTGCTGAGATAGCCCTGGGGCAAGCGCGTGTCGCGGGCTGGGGCGGCGGCCAGGGCGGCGGCCAGAGCGGCGGCGGGCGGTTGCGCCATCATCGGCGGCGACCCTGGTCGATCCAGCCGGCGGTGAGCGAAACCGCGCCCGCGGCGACGGTGACACCCAAGGCGAAGCCGGCAATCGTGTCCGAGACGAAATGGAAATCGGCCGCGATCAGGCCGATTATGACCAGTACGATGGCGCCGCCCCAGAGCGGGCGATAGCGCGGGGCAAGCAGCCAGAGCATCGCCATCGGGGCGGTGATGGCGGTGGTGTGGCCGGATGGAAACGAGGCGTAGCTGCTGCCGCCGTGGAAGGGGAAAAACCCGAAGACATGGTCGTTCAGGTATGACGGATGGTCGTGAATGCCTGGAAACGGGTAGGATTGCGGCCAGACGCGGCCGAAATCGAATTTCAGCTGATTTTTGATCATGATGGCGACCAATGTGGCCAGCGCGATCGCCAGGACCATCCGGCCGGTGCGGTTGAGCGGGATACCGCACCAATGGGCGACGACGATGCCGACCAGTGCGATCGTGGCCAGGGGTGACGGCAGGTTGGCCATGGCGGCCATGGCGATGAAGGGCAGGCGGTCATGGACGTGGACGGCCATGAACCGGGCGACGGGGCGGTCGATATAGGTGATCGCGACCAGAATCAGCCCAATTGTTGCAACGGCACCGGCGACGCCACGACGTAGCGCGGGACCCGCGCGGACGACGGTACGATCAAGCTGTTCCGACACTGATGGCCACCTCCGGCACGCGATGCACATCGGTGTGCTTATGACAGCGATCGGAGCGATGCAAAGCGGTGAGCATCGCAATCGGGTGCGACGGGTGAAAATCGTTGCACGGTTCATTTCCGGTATGCTAACGGAAAAATAAAGATTGGGCACGTATTTTTATTTGTTTACTCATTATTTTTTTATGAGAATTATATAAATGATTAGACGGTCATCTGTAAAAGATTGTTTTCTGGTCTGTCCGGTCTCCGCCGTTGGCGGCGGCATGGGGCAGGTCGTGTCGTATCTGATGCATGGTTCGTCGGTCGATATGCCGCTGCGTCTGGTCGCGATCGACGCGCGGGGGCCGGGATCGGTGCTGTGGTCGCCCTACTATATGAGTGTGGCGATCGGCCGGATCGTGATTGCGGCGGCGCGCGGGCGGCTTGGGCTGGTGCATGTCCATGTGGCTGAGCGGGCCAGCCTGGTGCGAAAGGGTTTGGTCGCGTTGGCGGCGCGGATGATGGGCGTGCCGGTGCTGTTGCACCTGCATGCGGCAGAAATTCAGCCGTTTTACGATCGGTTGCCGGGGTGGGGCCGTTGGCTCGCGCGGGGCGTGTTTCGGCGTGCGGATTTGTGCGTCGTGCTCGGGACCGGATGGCGCGACTGGCTGATCGACACCATCGGGGTGGCACCGGACCGGGTGGTGGTGGTGCGAAACGGCGTGCCGATGGTGGCGGCACCGCGGCTGGGGGATCGGTCCGGCCCGTTTCGGATTTTGTTTCTGGGCAATCTGACGCCGCGCAAGGGGGTTGGTGATCTGCTCGTGGCGTTGGCCAGCCCGGTTCTGGCGGCAGCCGACTTCGAGGCGGTGTTCGCCGGCGGGGGTGAAGTGGACACCTATCGGCGGCAGGCGGCGGAATTGGGTCTGGATGCGCGGGTTTCGTTCACCGGCTGGGTCGACCGGGCACAGGCAGCCGCTCTGACCGCCGCTGCCCATGTCCTGGTGCTGCCTTCGTACCATGAGGGTCTGCCGTTGGTGATTCTTGAGGCACTTGGGGCCGGAACGCCGGTGATCTGCACGCCGGTCGGCAGCATTCCGGAAGTGCTCGACGATGAGACGACGGCGCTGTTCGTACCGCCCGGCGACAGCGAGGAGATGGCGCGGGCATTGCGCCGGTTGATCGACGATGCGGCGTTGCGCGCCAACCTCGCAGACGCGGGGCGCAAATTATATAGCCGTGAATTCACCATGGACGCATTTGTTGGGCGCATGGCAGCGCTATATCGAGAATTAATCACAGCAAACGTGTAACTGTGTCATATTTTGAATGTATTATCTATTATATAGATGAACAATATAATTATTTCGTTTGATTCCGCGCTTTGTTGATGATATTTAATGATCGGCTGGTCAGATGGACGTCATTTACGCAACGATTGATCGATCGATTAGGGATTTATCTGATCACGTTACAATAAATAGATATTCTGACACTGTATAATTGATTTTTACAAAAATTGGCATATTTTCATGAGAACACTTGATGTCGCTATTGTAGGTGCCGGTCCTTATGGGTTGTCGCTCGCCGCAGAACTGGATCGTCACAGCCTCGATGTTTGTGTGTTCGGTTCCGCCATGGCGTTTTGGCGCGATAACATGCCGCCCGGGACGAAGCTGAAGTCGGATGGTCAGTCATCCGATCTGCCGGCACCAGGTGCGGGATTTCCGATCAGCCGGTATCAGACCGAGACAACCGGCACGTTCGAGGCGACCCGGCCGATCCCGGTTACCGAGTTTTATGACTACGGCCTTCGGTTTCGCGACCGGGTGGTGCCGCGCGCCGACCCGCGCATGGTTCGTGATGTCCGGCAGGCCGGCAGCGATTTTATCGTGACGCTGGACGACGGGTCGCACGTGACGGCGCGGAATGTCGTGATCGCGGTTGGCGTGGCGTCCTTCCCTCATCTGCCGGAGCCGCTGGCCGGGCTGCCCGCGGGGTATGTCTCGCACAGCGTGCAGTATGGACCGGTGGCAGCGTTGGCCGGCAAGCGGGTCGCGGTGGTGGGTGCCGGTGCCTCGGCGATCGATGTCGCTGCCGCGCTGCATGAAGCGGGGGCGGACACGCAGATCATTACGCGGCGCGCGACAATCGCGTTTCATCACCCGCCGGCGCGCCGGCCGTTGCGCCACCGGGTCCGCCGGCCGGACACCGGGATCGGCGGTGGTTGGGATTTGTGGTTCTATGCCAATTTTCCGCAGCTGTTTCATGCGCTGCCGGAGGCGATGCGGCTGCGCATCGTTGCGAACACGCTGGGGGCGGCGCCGGGCTGGTTCATGCGTGAACGGATCGAGGGGCGGGTACCGATGCGCACGGGCATGACCATGCTGGCGGTCACCGGCGCGAACGGGGTTGTGACGTTCGACTTGCGGGACCGGCAGGGTGCGAAACACCAGATCGAGGTGGACCACGTGGTTGCCGCGACGGGATTCCGGCCTGACGTGGCGCGGTTGGACATGCTCGATCCGGCGTTGGCCGCGGGCATCCGCACCGCAGGCACGGCACCGGCCTTGTCGCGCCGGTTCGAGACCTCGGTACGCGGACTTTACATGATCGGGCCGATCGCAGCACCGAGCTTCGGCCCGGTGATGCGATTTGTGTTCGGCGCCCGGTCGACCACGCCGATTCTGGCACGGCATCTGGCGGCACAATGTGAACGCGCGAAGCCGGCGGCGGCGCTGCGGCGTGTCGGGCAGGCGGCGTATCGCCAACCAGGCGAATGAGCGACGTCAGTTTTCGCACGGCCGCGATCGTGGCCGACGGCACGGCACCGGTGGCCGCGTGGCCACGACCAGCCGCCGCCGCGCCACGCAAATTGCGCGGCTTGCTGGTGTGCGGGCTGTTTACCCTGCCGTATCGCGCGATGCGCTGTGCGGTTGCGGCGGGCGTGTCGGTATCGGTGCTCGGCAATGCCGGGTCCGATGGGCTGCGACGTTCGCGGTTGTGTGCGCGCTACACAAAAACGACGCGCGCGTTCGATGGCACGTGCGATGACGGGATGATCGCCACCGTGAACGCGGCGATTGCGCGGGACGACATCGATTTCGTGTTCGCCGGCGATCAGCCCAGCACGCGCTCGTTGATTGCGATGGCGCCGCATTTGTCCGCACCGTGCTTTCCGATGCCTGATCTCGCGACGTTTGATCTGCTGAACGACAAGGCGCGCTTCACCGAACTTTGCCAGACGCTGGGGATTCTGTGCCCGCCGACCCAGGTGTTTGCCGCTCGGGGCGCGCTGCTCGCGAGCCTGGCAAGGGGCGAGACGCCGGTGCCGGCGGTGATCAAGCCGTTGTCGCTCGACGGCAACCGGGGTGTGACCGTGGTTGAGAGCGCGGCCGCGGTGATTGCAGCAACGATCGATTATCGGCCGGTGCTCGTGCAGCGGTTTATTGAAGGGGCGGATATCGGCGCATCGGTGTACGCCGAGCGGGGGCGGGTGCTCGGCTATATCTGTCATCGGTTGCGCCGGGCGACCTATACCGCGCTCGATCTGCCGGTGGTGTTCGATGCGCTCAGCCGGATCGTGGCGGCGACCGGCACGACCGGGATTTTGAATTTCGACATGAGGCTCGATCCGGCGGGGCAAGTGCACTTTCTGGAGTGCAATCCGCGGGTGTTTTACAAAATGCCGCTGTCGATGCTGCTCGGGGTGAATTTCACCGCACTCGGGCTCGCGGCCATGACGGGCGGCGCGACGGATGCGCGGATGGTGCCACCGGGCAGCGCGGTGCGGTCGATGAAGGCGATCCTGGCGGCGCTGCCGACGCCGTGGCGGATCACGCGGCGCGACATTGCGATGCTCGGTTATATTCTGGCCGATCCGGTGCCGTATATCCGGGAAAATCTGCGGATCGACTGGGAAGATCGATCCTACTGAACAGGTTTTGATAACCGCACGGGCGCGGCGTTGCGGGCGCTATGCGATCAGCGACGCTTTCTGAACCTTGCCCGTCGCGCCCATGGGAAGCGCTGCCGCCAACCGGATTTCGGCGGGCCGCTTGTAGTCGGCCAGGCGGTTCGCGGTGTAATCGATCAGATCGGGCAGGTGCAGCGTGATGCCGGCCGCGGGCTCGACGAAGGCGATGATGTCCTGATGCGCCCCATCGCCGCGGCCGATCACCGCCGATTGGCGGACGCCGGGATAGGCGTTCAGGACGGCTTCGATCTCGGCCGGGTAAATCTTGAACCCGTAGCGGATGATCTGTTCCTTGCTGCGACCGACGATGAAAAGATGGTCGTTCTCGAATTTCGCGAGGTCGCCGGTATCGAACCAGCCATCGGCATCGAGCACGGCGGCGGTGGCGGCTTCGTCGCGGTAATAGCCCGCCATGACGGTGGGGCCGCGGAGGTGCAGGGCGCCGATGCCGCCGGCCTCGCCAACCAGGCGGGCGTCGAGACCAGGGAGCAACATGCCGACCGAACAATCACGACGGGGCTGGTCGATGCGGGTCTGCGCGATGGTGGGGGCGCATTCGGTGATCCCGTAGCCGTTGTTCAGGACCATGCCGAAACAGGCTTCGACCGCGGCTTTCACTGCCGGGTCGAGCGGCGCGCCGGCGCTGGCAATCAGGCGGAGGTGATGGGGGGGCAGAACCGACATGCCTTGCAGCGCGGCGTATTCGGCGAGCAGCGCGAACATCGACGGTGCGCCGATGATCATGGTGACATGGTCATGCAGGACCGCCCGCAGCGCACCTGGCGGATCGAACCGTGGGGCGAGCATGATGGTGCCGCCATAGGTGAGCGTGCCGAGCATGACGCCGGTGAACCCGAGGATATGGCTGATCGGCAGCACGGAATAGACGATGTCGGCGGGGCTGATGGCACGGATCGCGCCGGACGCGCGTGCCGAAATCATCAGATTGCGATGGGTCAGCATGACGCCCTTGGGCCGGCCGGTGGTGCCCGAGGTGTAGATGAGCGCTGCGACATCCGCGTTGGGTTCGGGCGGGGCATGGTGGGTGGTTTCGGCCAGGGCGATCGGCCCGAGGCCTTCGATCGTGAGGGGTTGAGCCTTGCAGCGCTCGGCGTGCTGGCGCGCACGGCCGGTACCGGGATTGGCGAACAGCAGGCAGGTTGGCGTGGCGTGGCGGGCGATCTCGTCGATTTCCCGGTCGGACAGGCGGGGGTTGAGCGGGACGACCCAGGCGCCGGCGAGGCTGGCGCCCAGCATGAGCGCGACCATGGCGGCACCATTATCGCCGAGCACAGCCACCCGATCGCCCGGTTGGCTTCCGCGGGACAGCAGCGTGTTGCGCACCATGATGATGGCTTGGTTGAGCTGGGCGTAGGTCCAGGTGCCGGCGCCATCGACCAGCGCGATCTGATCGGGGGCGTGGGCAGCCCACCACGCGACCGGCGCGGCCAGATGATTGAAGTCCGGCGGTGCGAAACGGCTCATGCGGGGTGCTGGTTCGCCCGGCCGATCGTGCGGGACAGCAGGACGGCAAGGTCGGCGGCATGATCATCGAGCATGGTGACGTGGTCGCCCGGTACCATCTGGACGTCGAGACGGGGGATCAGACGTTGCCACACCGCGCGGGGATGGGTTGGCAGGAACACCGAAGCGATTTCGGGCCTCATGAAGGTGACCGGATGGTTGAAGGCGGTCGGTTGGTAATGATCGATCGCGACCGAGGCGGCATCGAACACGGCGCGGATATCGGGCGTGGCGCCATCCGGTGCGGCGAGCCATTGGCGGCGCGACGAGGTGGATTCGGGGCCGCTGGCACCGAGCCCGAGACGGGTGCGGCAATAGGCGAGGCGCGCCGGCCAATCGGACGATCGCAGGACGCCGATCTGGTGGCGGATCCGCCGGAGGCGTACGTCGAGCGCCTGCCGGCGCGGCCAGCGCTGCGGGTGGGGGTAGGAGTCGAGCAGCACGACGCTGCCCACCGGGGTATCGGCCGCAAGCAGGCGGCGGGTGAGTTCGAGCGCAACCATGCCACCGAAGGAATAGCCGATCAGGTGAACGATCTGGTTGGGAAACTTTGCCAGGATCAGGCTTGCGTAGGCATCGGCCATGGATTCGACGCGGTCGAGCGGTGTTTCGGCGCGCTCGAGTCCATAGGCACGCAGGGCAATGACGCTGTGGTGCGTTTCGATCAGGCTGCCAAGGCTCAACAGATCGAACACGTGGCCACCGACACCGTGGATCAGGACGACCACACCGCTGCCGGGCTGCGCTGCCTTGATGGGGACAATGCAGGATGAAGCTGATGGCATTGTGCTGGCGTTGGCGATGCGGGTTGCGAGGGCGGCGATGCGCGGGGCATCGTAGATCGTGGTGAGGGCCATCGCGCAACCGAACCGCTCCTCGACGGCGCCAAACAGGGCCAGGGCGCTCATCGAGTCGCCGCCCAGATCGAAAAAATCGTCATCCGATCGTGGTACCGGCACGCGCAGGATCGAGCTGACCTCATCGCACAGCCAGCGAAGAATGGTGTCGGTCTGCTCGCCGGCCACGCGGGCCACGTGATCAACGACGAACATGACGCTCATCGATCGGACAAGTTGACTGCGCGTTGGCCCGATCATCGCGATCGAATTTCAGGAGAGCTGTAATTAAAAGTTGCATTAAGAGCCCTAACAGTCGCAGAAGTCGTAAAATACAGCACGAGATTCGTTATTTATTGATTCTGTCTTTGAATAATCGGTGTATAACAAGATTACGCTCCGATTGCACGACTAACTTTTATAAAAAATGACATCCAATTGGTTATTTTTTGACATGATGTTGATAATATAATATTTTGTCTTTTTAACTAAATCGAGTGCAGACCTAGTCCGCAGGATCTTGATTGCGATTCTCACGAAAGCCGGCGTTTCGGTCGACTATAAGGCACGGGTGCAGATCGGATCGACCACCATGAGTGGTATTTTATGATCTGATGCACGCGGCTTCTGAATTTTCTGTAGAGAATCCGCATTTTCCTGATGTCATTGTGCAGTGCACTTGGTATACTGCGACAACATTGATACGGAAGCGACGCATTATCGCGACTATATATATTTTTTTGCTTTTTTCTATTTATTTGTTTTGATCTTTTCTCAGAAGGACGACGTCGATGGGCGGTTCAATTAGAGATGCCCTTCAGGTTTGTGGGCCAAGCGCATGAAGCGCGAAACCATAGCCATCCATGCCGGTTACCAGACCGACCCAACGACCAAGTCGGTTGCGGTGCCGATTTATCAGACCGCCGCCTACGCCTTCGATAGTGCGGAGCACGGCGCAGCGCTGTTCGACCTGACGGTACCGGGAAACATTTATTGCCGGCTGAGCAATCCGACCAATGATGTGCTGGAGACGCGCATCGCAGCCCTGGAAGGCGGTGTCGCTGCGTTGACGGTCGCATCCGGCATGGCGGCGATTCAGTATGCGATTCAGAACATCACCGAAGCCGGCACCAATATTGTGACCTGCCCGCAATTGTATGGGGCGACGTACACTTTGTTCGCCCACGTGTTCAAGCGTCAGGGCGTCGAGGTGCGGATGGCGCGGGATGACCAGCCCGCGGCGGTCGCTGCGATGATCGATGACCGGACCCGGGCGGTCTATTGCGAAAGTGTGGGCAATCCGGCGGGCAATATTTCGGATATTGCGGGGTTGGCCGCGGTTGCGCACGCGCATGGCGTGCCGTTGATCGTGGATAATACGGTCGCGACGCCGATGTTGCTGCGTCCGATCGAACACGGTGCCGATGTTGTAGTGCACTCGCTGACAAAATTCGTCGGCGGTCATGGCACGACGATGGGCGGCGCCATCATCGACGGTGGACGGTTCGACTGGGCCGCACAGGGCGCGCGTTTCGCCATGCTGACCGCGCCGGAGGACGCGTATCACGATGTGACCTTCACCGAGCAATTCGGTGCATCGGCGTTCGTGGCACATTGCCGCAGCGTGTGCCTGCGCAATGGTGGTGCGACGCTGGCGCCGCTGAGCGCGTTTCTGTTGTTGCAAGGCCTCGAAACCTTGCCGCTCCGAATCGAACGGCACGTGGCGAATGCGCGGCGCGTCGCGCAGTTTCTGCGCGCCGATCCGCGCGTGGCATGGGTGAATTATGCCGGGTTCGCCGATAATCCGTACCACGCGCTGGGGTTACGCTACCTCGATGGCAATTTTTGTTCGCTGATGACCTTCGGAGTGAAGGGCGGGTTTGAGGTCGGGCGCCGGTTCTTTGACGCGCTTTCGCTGTTCAAGCGGCTGGTCAATCTGGGTGACGCGAAATCGCTTGCGACCCATCCGGCATCGACCACGCATCGGCAACTCAACGCCGATGAACTCGCGCAAACCGGCGTCACGCCGGAGATGATCCGGCTGAGCATCGGCATAGAGCATATCGACGACATCATTGCCGATCTGGATCAGGCGCTGACGGTTGCGGCGGGCACGGCCAGTGCTGCGCAGCCGCCACCCTCGCGCGCGACGGCGGCGTGACGGTGTCGGACGTTCAGAATGCGCTGACGCAGCCGATGCCGCCAAGCGGCATGACCACGCAGCATTTCTGGCCGCGCCGGGGTGGGGCCGTTCGCATTGGATTGGTCAACAACATGCGCGGCGCCGGGTTTCGCGACGCCGACCGTCAGTTTCGGGCGCGACTTCATGCCGCCGGGCAGGAAGATGGCATCAATGTGACGATGGGCGGGTATTGCCTGCAACCGCCAGGGCGCGATGGGTGGGACGCTGACTATCGCCCGGTTGCGGCGCTCGACGCGGATTGGCCGGACGCACTGATCATCACGGGCGCTGAGCCGAGCACGGACGATCTGCGTGAGGAGGCCTATTATCCGGCGTTGGTCCGGGTGATCGACCAAGCGATCAGGCGGCGAACGCCCGTGCTGTTTTCGTGCCTCGCGACCCATGCCGCGGTCCTTCACCTCAGCGGGGTCACGCGTCAGCGGCGGGCACGGAAATGTCATGGCGTCCTGCGGTTCGAGGTGCGGCGCGAGCATCCGCTCATGGCGGGTATGGGTGATCAGATCATTGTGCCGCATTCGCGCTGGAACGGGCTCGCGCCGGCGACTCTCACATCACACGGGTATCGGATATTGGCGGCGTCCGCGCGATGGGGTGTCGATCGGTTCGTGCATGACGATGCGCCGGGCTGCGTGTTCTTGCAGGGCCATCCGGAATACGAGCCGGCCAGTCTGGCGCTGGAATATCGGCGGGATGTGCGACGCTATCTGACGCGCGAGGCGATGGGATACCCTACCCTGCCGATCGGCTGTTTCGATGCGGCAACCCGCTCCGCGCTGCGGTCGTTTCAACGGGCGGTGCAGGGGCGGTTTGAGCCGGCGCTGATGGATGCTCTGCCGCTTCCGCCTGCGCTCGCGAACACAGCCTCTCCCTGGCAACCTGACACGATGCAGCTGTATCGCAATTGGCTGGAAACTGTCGCTGCTTTTCGCGTGCCAATGGGGGCGCCTGACTGAACCGATAGCGACATTTCAATATCTCACCCCCCTCATTTCAACTTTGACGCATTTTAGACGACAGGATTATCGAATGTGGATTGATCAATCAGGCCTGACCGTACGATCGCTGCGGCGTTTGGGCGTGGCTGGGGTGGCGTTGCTCGGAGGATGCACCCAGCTGCCGCCGCTCCAACCTGCACCGACGACATTGCCGGTGGCCGCGACCGTGACGCCCCAAATGGCTCAGCCGTACCGGATCGCGGTCGGCGACGAGCTTGCAATCAGGCTGCCGCTGGACCCCGAACTGAACGAAACCGCAACGGTGCTGCCCGACGGCAGCATTTCGACCAGCGTGGTACAACGGCAGGTGGCTGCGGGACTGACTTTGCCGCAACTCGATGCCGCGCTGATTGAAAATTACGCGCAGGTTCTGAAAAAGCCGGTGATCTCCGCGATCGTGGTAAAATCCGCACCAACCACGGTCTACGTGCTCGGCTATGTCGAAAAGCCGGGCGTCTATAGTTTCGAGGGATCGGCACCGCGCCTGGCCCAGGCGATTGCGGCGGCCGGCGGGTTGAAACTGGGCGCCAACCCGGACCGGATTTACATTCTGCGGCATCTGCCGAACGGATCACAGCAATTTTTCGGGACCAAATTCGCCGATCTGCAATCTGCGCGCGATCCGGCGGCGAACGTGCCGCTGGCCGCATCGGATGAGGTTTTCGTGCCGCGATCGGCGATCGCGCGGGCCTACGGGTATTTCAACCAGTATTTCCAGCAGTTTATCGCCACCAGTGCGAGCGTTAACTATCAGGTCAACTCGAACGGAACGACGAGCGTCATTCCCGGTCACTGAAATCGGCGCGGCTCAAGCGCCGCGTCAAAGTCTGTCACCCAAAGATCAACCGTCGACCCTAGGTCGACGGTTTTTTCGTGCCGGTAAATCAGTGCTGTTTAGTTGCGCTAACCGGTACGACGATCGCCTGATCTAACACATAAGGTGCTTTTACTGACGGCGACCACCCTCAGAATAATTTTATTTTTAGAATAAATATGATTATTTATACCAAAATCACATTTCAGCTATTTGTTTAAAGAATCTGTTGCTGTCAGTTCGTCATTATGCAATTATGAGTTGTGTTTAGCAGAATAACGCAATCTATAATCATGAAGGCGGACCTCGATGCAATCGTCTGAGTCGATGGGTCAATCCAGCTTCAGTCGTTCGACGCCGGTGAAGGCGATCCAACCCGGTGGCGTATCGGTCACCGCATCGCCAATGCTGCTACCGGCGGAATATCTGAGTACCAACGGTAACCAGATCGTCGATGCGGCGGGAGCACCCGTGCGGATCGCGAGTGTTGGCTGGAATCAGAACTTCACGAATATTCCGGGCACCGTCGCCGCGATGGTGGCCGCGGGCTTCAATACGATCCGGCTTGACTGGGTCGATGCCACGCTGTTCCAGGCCAACCCGGTCGATTCGATCAACCTTGCCACGATCAAACAGATTGTTGCCGCGGCGGGGGCAGACGGGATGAAGGTGATCCTGGATCACCATACTGATGAGGCCGGCACCGCGGGCGATGGTTATGGCGCCCAGCAGCAGAACGGGCTGTGGTACGATCTGGGTCCTGGCACAAACAACACCAACGGCGTCGGTGTAACCGGAACCGTGACACAGGCGCAGTTTCAGGCCGATTGGGTCACGGTGGCCAAGGCGTTTGCCGGCAACTCCACCGTGATCGGGTACGATTTGGCCAACGAACCGCTGATGTATGGTTCGGCAGGTACCACCGGCGTAACCTGGGGCAAGTATACCGCGACCGGCACCAACAACGGCGTGGTGGGTGGCCCCACCGATATTCATGCGATGTATCAAACCGTGGGCAATGCGATCCAGGCGGTGGACCCCGGCGCGCTGATCATTGCGGAGGGACCGCAGAATTACGGTGGCAATTTCGCGGGTACCGGCACCGCACCGGAAGGCGATCTCAGCGTCGCCGCGAAGGCCCCCGTGGTGCTGAACGATCCGAACAAGGTCGTGTATTCGGTTCACGAATATCCAACCGAAATTTCCAATATACCCGTCGATTCCGGAGCGGCCGCGGTGACCAGGATGAACCAGGCCTGGGGCTATCTGGAAAGCACCAACACCGCGCCGGTATGGGTGGGTGAAATGGGCAGCAGCATGATCACCGCCAATTCCCAGGCCTGGGCCTCGACGATGACCGCCTATATGAACGGTCATGACGCCGCACAGGGCGGGCCTGTATTCACGGGGCGGCAGCAGCCGGTCGGTGGCGATTGGTGGGTGTGGGGGTATCTGCCGGGTGAGGCGCCGGACGGCACGTTGAACGCCAACGGCAGCCTGAATGCGGCACAGAAGGCTGTCTGGAGCCAGTTGCTGCCGATGACGTGCTTCGCGGCGGGCACCCGGATCATGACCTTGCGCGGGGAGATCGCGGTCGAGCGGCTTGAAATCGGCGAGATCGTGATCTGCGCGAACGGACGGACCGCGCCGGTCTGCTGGGTTGGCCGGCGTACCGTCGATCTGGCGCGGCACCCGACGCCGGAGCGTGCGAACCCGATTCGGTTCGAGCCGGGGTCGATCGCCGATGGTGTGCCGCGCCGGGCGTTGCTGCTCTCGCCGGATCATGCATTGCTGCTCGATGGGCATCTGATTCCGGCCAAGGCGCTGGTCAATGGTGCGACCATCCGGATGACCACACCCCGCAGTGTTACGTACTACCATGTCGAGTTGCCGGCCCACTCGGCTCTGTTTGCCGAGGGCACCCCGGCGGAATCGTATCTGGATACCGGCAATCGCGGCGTGTTCGAAAACGGCGATGCGCCGTTGGTGCTGCATGGCCTGTTTGATCAGGCGCGGCGCGTTGCGAACGGCTGCGCCCCGTTTGCCGAGGCCGGGCCGGTGGTTGAGGAACTGCGCCGCCGTTTGCTGGATCGCGCCGCAATCGTGACCACGGCGGACGCTGCGGTCGAGGTGCGGTACTGCGCGGCCGGGGCGGTTATTTGCAGCCGCTCGGCGGTGCCGGGCGAACTGACGCCAGACCCGCGTGATCGCCGGCGATTGGGGGTCAAGATCGCTGGCATCGCGGTCGGAGGTGTGGCGATTGCGATCGATCAGCCATCGCTGACCGATGGATGGCACGCAATGGAAGCAGATGGGCGGTGGACGGACGGTGCGGCTGTGATACCTGCGGCGCTGCTGGAGGGGCGGTGTGATGTGAAGGTGACGATCGTGGCTTCGCTGGCCTATCCGGTCGAGGCTCGAGCCCTTGATACGGTGTGCGTCGCTTAGCGGAGTACCCAGACGAGTAGAGCCGCGATCATCATCCAGAATGCGATTCCCAAAGCGAGGGCTTTCAGCAGGCCCCGCGTGGGTGCGTGGCGAGCATCGTCAGGCAGCGGAAGATCAGGGGTTTGCGCGCTGGGCACCGCGCCATTTGCGGTCCCGCGAGCATTGCCGTCCGAACCACCGAGCAGATCACGAAAATCAACCTTTGACATCGGCATTGACCTCGGCGCTTTACCGGCTCACGGCATCGTGCCCGGCACAGGGTGAAAATCGTCGGTCCCGGCAATTGGTCGCACGGTGATGCTCCGGTATCAGGTCTTGGTCTCGATTACACCTTTATCGTTCACTCCCGCAACCTGAGTGTGTATGGTCTGGCGCACAAACCAAATCAATCAGCGTTTCGGGCCGAAGTTGGCGAATACGGTGCGGTTTTTATTGTCTTCCATCAACATGCGGAAACCTTGCAAGGTAGTGAACCCGAGGCCGCGCGGCAGGCCGGTTTCAGGATCGGGTTCGATCGCGCCATAGGCGGCACCCGATAATTTTTCCCATTTGCCGGCGGGTTTCTTCGCTTCGATATTCACGACAGTCGCTTTGCAGACCATGCGGACCACCGCCTCTTTCGGCGCGGAGGGTTTGGTCAGGCTGGGGTGGCCGGCGATCACGGTCCAGCCATTGGCCAGCGCCCAGGTGGTCAGTTCGTCTTTGGTCATTGTAGCCTCCTTATGGTTCAGGCGTGCGAACCGGCGGCCCAGCCGCTGGCCCAGGCCCATTGAAAATTATAGCCGCCGAGCCAGCCCGTGACATCGACGGCTTCACCGATGACGAACAGGCCCGGTACGGTCCGTGCCTGCATCGTTTGCGAGGACAGGTCTCGTGTGTCGACGCCGCCGCTGGTCACTTCGGCCTTGGCGTAGCCTTCGGTGCCGGCCGGGATCAGGCGCCAGGATTTCAGGGCTGCCAGGATGCCGGCCAGGCGATCATCGGTAAAGCTGCCGATCGGGTTGGGCGCGATCGGGGCGGGCAGAAAGACATCGGCCATGCGGCTCGGCATCATGTCCGCGATGATGCTGCGCAGCGCCGCCTTCGGGCGGGCGCGTTTGAGGGCGGCGAGGCCGGATGCCGGCTCATCGGGCAACAGGTCGAGCATGATCGGCGTGGCATCGCGCCAGGTCGATGAAATCTGCAAGATGGCCGGACCGGAGAGGCCACGATGGGTGAACAGCATGGCTTCGCGGAACGCGGCCCGGCCGCAGCGGGCGAGGATGGGTTGGGAGACGCCGGCGAGCGCACCGGTGCGTGCCAGTTGGGCGGAATCGAGCGTCAGCGGCACCAGCGCGGGTCGGATTTCGGTCAACCGGAGGCCGAATTGTTCGGCGATGTCGTAGGCGAGACCGGTCGCCCCCATTTTCGGAATCGACAGGCCGCCGGTTGCGAGGATGAGGGATTCGGCGGTGACTGTGCCGTGATCGGTCTCGATCCGGAAATGATCGGCGCGACTGACGCCGGTGATCTTGCGACCGAGAGCGATGGTGACCTGGGCGGCGGCGCATTCGTCGAGCAGCATCGCGACGATGGCGCGGGCCGATCCGTCGCAGAACAACTGGCCGAGCGTTTTTTCGTGCCAGGGGATGCCGTGCTTGTCGACCAGAGCGATGAAATCCTGCGGCGTGTAGCGCGACAGGGCGGATTTGCAGAAATGAGGATTGGCCGACAGGAACCGGCCGGGCTCGGTGTCGAGATTGGTGAAATTGCAACGCCCGCCGCCGGAGATCAGGATTTTTTTGCCGGGTTCATCGGCGTGGTCGAGCACCAGGACCCGGCGACCACGCTGACCCGCGGCGATCGCCGCCATCAGACCCGCGGCACCGGCACCGAGGATGACGACGTCGTAATGTTGCATCCGCATGCCGGACGTTATCGTAGTATCATTCATCAGGGGGATGTACGACGACATGCACGCCGAAGCGATGCTGGCAGAGGTCATTCTGGCGATTCACCTGATCGTCATTGCATTCAACGTTCTGGGATTGGTGATTGTTCCGCTCGGCGGTCTGCTGGGCTGGCGGATTGTGCGGGTGGCGTGGCTGCGGCTGCTGCATTTGGCGTTGCTGGCGATCGTGGTCGGGCAGGCCCTGGCCGGGCGGGCGTGTATTCTGACGATCTGGCAGGACGACCTGACCGGACAGGGCAGCGCACCGCCGCCGATGATCATGAAATTCATCGATGGATTGATCTATTGGAATCTGCCGCTCTGGGTGTTCACGATCATTTACGCGGCCGCGTTCGTGTATGTCGTGGCGTTGGTCGCGCTGGTGCCGTTCTGGGGTCAACGGCGCGCCCCACTATGAAAACTTAATTTGTATCGCTCGCTGTTTAGTCATACTTCATCGATCCATGCATATCACGCTCCGACAGCTACGGGCGATCGCTGCCTTGCACCGGCATGGATCGGTCACCCGGGCGGCGGGCGAATTGAACGTATCGCCGCCGGCGGTGACCTTGCAGGTCAAAGCACTGGAGGATCAACTGGGTATCGCACTTGTCGAGCGATCGGCCGGCGGGATGGTGCTGACGCAAGGCGGCATGGTGATCGCCGATGCGTCAACCCGGATCGAGGCGGTGCTGCGGGAATCCGAGGCACGGTTGGCTGCGATTGTTGGCGCGGAACGGGGCGAGGTTCGGGTCGGGATTATCAGCACGGCCAAATATTATGCCCCGCGCGCTCTGGCGGCGTTCTCGCGGGCTCATCCTGGCATCGATCTGCGACTGACCGTTGGCAACCGCGACGAGATCATCGACGGGTTGGTGCATCATGTGGTCGATCTCGCGATCATGGGGCGGCCGCCGACCGAGCTGAAGGTGATTGCCGACGAAATCGGCGATCACCCGCATGTGGTGGTCGCGCCACCCGACCATCGGCTGGCGACCGCGCGCGACATTGCACCGAACGAGTTGAACAACGAGGTCATGCTGGTGCGCGAGGCGGGCAGCGGCACCAGGCGGTTGATGGAGTTTTACTGCGAGGAAGCGGGCATCACGCCACGGATCGGCATGGAGATCGGCAGCAACGAGACCATCAAGCAATCGGTGATGGCGGGATTGGGAATTTCATTCATTTCGGCGCACACGATCGATGCCGAAGTGCAAGATGGCAGGCTTGTCGTGCTCGACATCACGGGTCTGCCGATCATCCGCCAGTGGTTTGCGGTCCATCTGACAGAACGGGCGATGATGCCGGCATCGGCTGCCCTGCTTGGCTTCCTGCGTGAGCAGGGCGGCAGCTTTCTGCCGCATGCCGCGATCGAATCATTGAAAAGAAGCAGCTCACTGGCATTATGACAGGATGGCATGACCAGTCGATGGCGAATTATACATTTGATTTGATATTATAATAAACAATGACCGCATAACCCGCTGTAATTGAAGAAGCCACGCATCATATCTGTGATGTTGCCTGATCAGGGATTATGCTGTTCGGTAATGCGGCGACATTAAGGCGGAGGTGCCAAACCTTCGCCGCATCGGACTCCAAACTTGCGCCGTGGATGGAAACACAGTCGTCTTCGATCGATCCACTCGTAGGAGTTTGAAACCGATGCGTATTGCGCAAATCGCCCCGCTGACTGAAGCCGTGCCGCCGAAACTGTATGGAGGCACCGAACGCGTTGTCTCGTTCCTGACCGAAGAACTGGTTGCGATGGGTCACGACGTGACCCTGTTCGCGAGTGGCGACTCCGTGACGCGTGCTAAACTCGAAGCGGTTTGGCCGCGGGCGCTGCGGCTCGACCCGACTATTCGTGATTTCATGGGGCCGCATATGTTACTCATGGAACGCGTGCGGCAGATGGCGCACGAATTCGACGTGCTGCATTTCCATATGGATTACTGGCCCGCCTCGCTGTTTTCGCGCCAGGGGGTGCCGTTCGTCACGACGCTGCACGGCAGGCTCGATCTGCCGGAGCTTCGGCCGGTCTTCGCCGGCCTGCCGCCGATGAGCGTGGTGTCGATTTCGGACAGCCAGCGACTGCCGTTGCCGGAGGCGAATTTCATCGCGACGATCCATCATGGCCTGCCGGAATATCTGTTGACGCCCCGGCCGACGACGCAGGATTACGTTGCCTTTCTGGGGCGGATCTGCCCGGAGAAGCGGCCGGACCGGGCCATCCGAATCGCGCGCGCCGCCGGCGTTAACCTGCGACTGGCAGCAAAAGTTGATCGGGCGGATATCGATTATCATGAATCGACGATCAAGCCGATGCTGGGGCCGGACGCTGATCTGATCGGCGAAATCGATGATCGCAACAAGCCTGAGTTTCTGTCGGGGGCGAAGGCGCTGCTGATGCCGATCGACTGGCCGGAGCCGTTCGGCTTGGTGATGATCGAGGCAATGGCCTGCGGCACGCCGGTCATCGCTTATGGTCATGGCTCCGTGCCCGAGATCATCGAGGACGGGGTTACCGGCTTCATCGTCAACAGCGAGGAGGAGGCGGTTGCCGCGCTCAGGCGGATCGATGATTTGTCCCGTACGCGGATTCGCGCTGAGTTCGAACGCCGCTTTACGGCGCGCCGCATGGCGGAAGATTATCTGGATACTTACGAACGGCTGATGGTGCCGAAGAGCGACCGGCTGCGCCTGGTTGGTTGACCGACCAAAATCCCACCCACTGCCAGGGGTGGGATTTTTTTTTCGCGCCGTGGAGCCGCGCGCCTGTCGGATGGGAATTCAAGCGAGTCGTCCCACGCCTGATTGAACGTGACCGCAAGTTCCGCCATGGTCCGCGCCGCATGAGCCCTGTCCCGTTTATTGCCCATCCCGGTTTCGCCACGCTGGCGCTGCCGCGCCATGTCGCCCTGCTTGCGGGGCTGGCTCTGTTTTCCGGCATTGTGGTGCGAACCATGATCTCGGTCGGCGTGCCGGACCGTCCCGACGCCCGGAAAGCCCACACACGGGTTACGCCGAAATCGGGAGGGGTGGGCATTGTCGCCGCGTTCCTGCTCGGCATTTCGCTGCTCTACCGCTTTGGCGAAGTGTCGCGCCTGGCGGCGCCGCTGTTTGTTGGCGTAATCGCAGCTGCCGTGCTGATCGCGGCGGTATCGTTGCTCGATGATCTGTTTGATTTTCCGTTTCTGGTAAAGCTCGGCGCACAATTCCTGGCGGCGCTGGTTGCGGTCGGTGCCGGGTTATCAGCGCGGAAATTCGATCTGCCGCTGCTGGGTGCCGTGCCACTGGGCATGGCAGGACCGGTGCTGTCGTTGATTTGGATTCTGTTCGTGACCAATGCGATGAACTTCATTGATGGGCTTGATGGTCTGGCCGCCGGCACGACTTTGATCGCGTGCCTGTTTCTGGCGGGCATTGCCGGGCTGCACGGCGGGTTTTTCGTCTATACCACGGCTTTGTTGCTGGCCGGCGGCGTCGCCGGGTTTCTGCCCTTCAACTATCCGCGCGCGCGGATTTTCATGGGCGATGTCGGCAGCCAGTTCTGTGGCTTCATGCTGGCCGTGCTGGGCATCGCCGCGACGCATTACCAGCGGGTCTCATTGTCATTTCTGGTGGTACCGCTGCTGCTTTCGGGTGTCCTGCTCGATGTGACGTTCACGCTGGTGCGGCGCACCGTGGCGGGGCAGAACATCGCCCGGGCGCACCGCGGGCATCTTTACCAGGTTGCGCATCGCGCGGGGATGGATGCGCGGTGGGTTGCTATCATTTATTGGGGGTTCGCGATATTCGGTGGTGTGGTCGTCATCGGGTTTCTGCACGCTCCCACCGATTGGAAGCCCGTGGTGATTTTTGCGCCGCTCCTGCCCTTCGCGATGTGGGCGGCCTATGTGGTCAGGCGCGCCGGGCGTGCTGAGATTGGGCCATGGGGATAGCGACCGCCCGAACCGCGATCAGATCAGCCGTGTTTCGGCTTCGAGCCCGACCATCGAGGCCAGGCGGGACAGGCGGCGGTCGATCGGGTCGCCGGCGAAGACACCGCTCGATGCATTGAGCGTGAGGACCAGTTTGCCACGATCGATCGTTAGGCTGGTTGCGGCGAGCAGTGTGGGCGTGCCGGCGGAGAGCGTGTACGCGAGGCGCAGAGCCGCACCTAACGTCTCGGCGCGACGGGCGGCCGCCATATCGAGCAAGGCACGCGCGGGTGCGAGGAACGGGCTTTCAATCGGCGCTTCATAGCGCAACGCCAGGGTCAGGGCCAAAAAGGCGCGAGCATGGTGATCCAGGCCGACGCCGGTTTGGCGGAGGACGCGCAGAAAGGCTTGTTCGGCCCGATATTCCGGATGTTCATGATTGCCGATGTCCGAAAACCAGCAAGCGCCCTCACGCAGCCGGCGCTGGGCGTTGGTTTCCGAGGCAAACAAGGGCGCGGTCCATGCGATGAGCGCGTCCGGCAGGCCGGCATCGCGCAGCAATCCAACCGTGAGGTCGCGCCCTGCCGCGACCAGCGGGTCTTGCAGACGCATTTCCGCAGGAAGTTGGCGTAGAAACCAGCCTTCGCGGAGGCCATTGGCGCTGAAGACGACTCGTGCCGCATTGGTGGCACGCAGCAGGCGCCGGAGAATGATGGCTGCGTAGGGCAAATCATCAATTCGTTTGCGGGCAACGCCAGGCATGCGCTCGATCAGCTTGCGCCCCGCTTCGGCGATGACCGCCGAAAGATCGCGGGCCTCGTCGCGACCAATCGTGTAATGGTGCACCATTGCCAGCGGGTAGCCGGTTTGCGCGATGTGGATACGGGCCAGTGCACGGAATGCGCCGCCCGACACATAAAGGTCGCCACCGGCGCCTTCACCGAGAAACGGGATCGCCTCAAGCTCGTCGGAGACGATGGTTTTGGCGCGGAGATGATCATTGCCGGCACGTTCAGCGAGGCGGATCACGCCGATCGGCATGGTCGCGGCTTCACCGATGCTGCCGGCAGACAGGCGCACGACCTCGAGCGAACCGCCGCCGAGATCGGCCAGAATGCCGTCGGCGGCGGGAATACCGCAAAGCACGCCCTCGGCGGAGAGGCGCGCCTCCTGCTCGCCGGTCAGGGTAATGACTTTCAGGCCGGGCGTT
This sequence comes from Acidiphilium rubrum, assembly GCF_900156265.1. Lineage (GTDB taxonomy): Bacteria > Pseudomonadota > Alphaproteobacteria > Acetobacterales > Acetobacteraceae > Acidiphilium > Acidiphilium rubrum. Next base: position 81,966 of record NZ_FTNE01000012.1, on the reverse strand, counting down.
GCCGCTTCCAGTCGTGCGGTGAATTCGGGACCGTTGGCGGCATCGCGCACGGCGGAGGTCGCCAGGGCTTCAAATGGATGCGCACCCATGGCACGCGCGATCGCGCCGTAGCGTCGCACCACGGTGACCGCTTCATCCATCGACGCCGGGTCGAGGTTGCCGGTCGCGATCAACCCGCGGGCGAGGCGAAGGACGGCCTTTTCATTGAAGATCTGCACGGGATTGCGGGATTGGCCTTGGAACACGACGAGGCGGACCGAATTGGAGCCCAGATCAACCACGGCACGACGAGCATTGCTTTGCATGAGACGCTGCGTAGCGTGTCTGGCTGATATCGGATAGTGGGTCTTAATCCCTTGATTTCATTGAAGGGGCGGGGTGTATGCGGACAATTGTTCGGGACGTGTCGCGACTGACTTGGCAGAACGACCGGCCATAAGGCCAAGTGTTACTGCCTGTTCATCAAAATTGGCGTTTGACTTAGCCGGACAGCATCGCACTATAGGCTTTTCGCGAAAGAAAGTTGTGTGACATGATACCCTCTCTGATGCCGAACTATAATCGGATCGACGTTTCGTTCAGCCACGGCGAGGGCGTGTGGCTGATGACGGATGATGGTCGCCGATTTCTGGATTTCGGCGCGGGGATCGCGACCTCCTCGCTCGGACATGGTCATGCCGGCTTGACCCGGGCGATTGCCGAACAGGCCGCCAAGGTGATGCATGTTTCGAATCTTTATCGTGTGCCGCAGGCTGAACGACTGGCGGCGCGGCTGGTGGACGCCAGTTTCGGCGACAGCGTGTTCTTTTGCAACTCCGGCGCGGAGGCCAATGAGGCACTGGTCAAATCGTTCCGCAAGACGATGGCCGATGAGGGTAAGCCGGAACGGTTTCGGGTGATTTGCGCCGAGGGTGCGTTTCATGGTCGGACACTCGCGATGATCGCCGCGACCGGCAATGCAAAATATCTGGCGGGGTTTGGCCCGGCGGTCGACGGGTTCGACCACGTGCCGTTCAATAACCTGAACGCGTTACGCGCTGCGATTACGCCGGAGACCGCGGGGATTCTGGTCGAACCCATTCAGGGTGAGGGCGGGGTGCGGCCGGCCTATGGGGAATACCTGCAAGGATTGCGTGCGGCGGCCGATGAGTTCGGCCTGCTCCTCGGGTTCGACGAGGTGCAATGCGGCATGGGGCGGACCGGCAAATTGTTTGCACATGAATGGGCCGGCGTTATGCCGGACGCGGTCAGCATGGCCAAGGGAATCGGGGGCGGGTTTCCGCTCGGCGCGCTGGTCGCCAACGAGCGTGTCGCAAAACATCTGGTGCCGGGCAGCCACGGCACGACCTATGGCGGCAGCCCGCTTGCCTGTGCCGCCGGCAATGCTGTGCTCGATGTCGTTCTTGCACCGGGATTTCTGACCCAGGTCGAACAGGTGGGTGCGCGATTCCAGGCCGGACTCGAAGCGTTGGTGCGCCGGCATGGCGATGTATTTGGCGCTGTGCGCGGACATGGGCTGATGCAAGGTCTGGTCTGTCTGGTGCCGAACGGCGAAGTTCAGACGGCGTGTTTCAACGAGGGGTTGCTGGCGGTCGCCGCAGGAGACAATGTGTTGCGTCTGGTTCCGCCGCTGATCGTCTCGGAATCGGAAATCGATGAGGCGCTGGTCCGGCTGGATGGTGCGGCCCGGCGGTGCAAGCCGTCACTGTTCGCGGCTGCCGCGAAATGAGCATTGCGATCGGGACAGGCAACAATGACAACCAACCGAGGCACTTCCTTGATCTGGCACTGATCGAGGCGCCCGTTTTGCGGCGAATCCTCGATCAGGCGGCCCGGTTCAAGCGCGCCGGCCGATCGGCCGCGCGGCCGCTCGCCGGACGGTCGCTGGCGCTGATTTTTGAGAAACCGTCGACGCGGACACGCGTAAGTTTCGAAATGGCGATGCGCGGCCTGGGTGGCGATGTGGTGATGCTGTCATCACGCGAAATGCAGATCGGTCGGGGTGAGACGGTGGCAGATACTGCGCGGGTGCTGTCGCGCTATGTCGATGCGATCATGCTGCGGACGGATCGGGAGGCGAAACTGCGGGAACTGGCTACCTATGCTACTGTTCCGGTGATCAATGGCCTGACCGAACGGTCGCATCCATGCCAGGTGATGGCGGATGTGCTGACGTTCGAGGAGCGGCATGGTCCGATTTCCGGGCAGACCGTCGCCTGGATCGGCGACGGCAACAATATGGCGAAAAGCTGGATCGAGGCGGCGGCACGGTTTGGGTTTCGCCTGAATTTGGCCTGCCCAGCCGAATTGCGCCCCGACGCTGCTGCTGTGGCATGGGCAGAGGCGGCGGGCGCCAATATAGTCCTGACCGAAGACCCCGATGCTGCAGTTGCCGATGCGCGTTGCGTGGTCACCGACACTTGGGTGAGCATGGGCGATGACGATGCCGAACGCCGGCATAACCTGCTGGCGGGCTTTCAGGTGAATGAACGATTGATGGCGCGTGCATCAAAGGATGCGATATTCATGCATTGCCTGCCGGCGCATCGCGGTGAGGAGGTCAGCGCCGGGGTGATCGATGGACCGCAGTCGGTCGTGTTCGATGAGGCGGAAAACCGGCTCTATGCGCAGCAGGGAATCCTGGCGTGGGCTCTGGGTGGTTGAGACCAGCGGATCGTCGCGTGTTAGGGCGGGTCGCACCTACCGGATCGCCCAAACCTTTTGAAATTAACGCCGCCCCGCAGTCGCGGAAGCGAATTGTGTCCGGCTCAACTCCAGACGGTAAAAGCCGCTATCAGCAGCAGAATAACAACAAGACTGATGACGGTCACGACCAGAAACCGGGTGAACCCGTTCCAGCCCGCTTGGCTGCCTTGTTCGAGTTGCTCCAGACCGATAGGGAGGTTGTTCGGTGTATCAGTATCAGCCATCATTACCGCCTTGACCCTTTCGAATCCCATCCGCTTGTTATCGTGTCACACGCTTTCGTGACATGTTCAATGGTTATTGCGTCTTGGCGTCAAGCGCAAGGGCTGAGTAAAGCCACCGTCGGATCAGCGTATCTCGGCTGGACGCCGATGTGATGACGGAGCGCCATAGGGTAAATGATATGCTCCTGTACGAGAACCCGTTCGCTGAGCGTTATTTCGGTGTCATCGGGCAAAACCGGCACCGCCGCCTGCGCGAGAATCGGCCCCTCATCCATCGCCGCCGTGACCAGATGCACCGTGCAGCCGTGGATTTTGGCGCCCGTCGCCAGAGCGCGCGCGTGCGTGTCGAGGCCGGGAAACGCCGGCAGCAACGACGGATGGATGTTCAACATGCGTCCTGCCCACAGCGTCACGAACGCGGGCGTCAACAGCCGCATGTACCCTGCCAAACATACGATGGTGCAGCCGGCACCGATCAGGGCCTCATGAATTCGGGCTTCGTGCCCAGCGCGGTCAGTGCGGAAATCGCGACTCGGCATTGCCATGGCGGCAATCCCGTGCTGGCGCGCAATGTCGAGGCCGACGGCATCGGCACGGTTTGAGATCACAAGCGCGACCTCGGCCGGGTAATCGGCATTGGCCGCGGCGCGGATGAGCGCCTGCATGTTCGACCCTCGCCCCGAGATCAGAATACCGACACGTTGCTTCATGTAAATAAAGCGTCGGGGTCGGTGATGTGGATTGCCGGGGGACCGTCAGCGGCGACAATCCGCCCAAGGCGGCACGGTGCCAGCCCTTGGCCGGACAGCAGCGTGGTCGCGCCATCGCAATCGGTCTCGCGGACCACCAGAACCATGCCGATCCCGCAATTGAAGACCCGGAGCATCTCAGTCGACGCTACGCCGCCGGCACCGGCCAACCAGCGAAACACCGGCGGCATCGGCCAAGGCTGGTCGATCACGGCAGCGCAGCCTTCAGGCAACACGCGCGGTACATTGCCAGGCAACCCGCCGCCGGTGATATGGGCGGCGGCCCGCAAGAAGCCGGCACGGGCCAGGGCAAGCACCGGGTGAACGTATAGGGCCGTTGGTATCATGAGCGCGGCACCCAGGGTTTGCGCCGGGGCAAACGGGGCCGTATCGTCCAACTTGATCCCGGCGGTGTCGATAATGCGCCGCACCAGCGAAAACCCATTGGAGTGAACACCGGAACTCGGCAATCCGAGCAGAATGTCGCCAGGGGCGACCCGGTCGGGGAGCAGAGTGCCGCGCTCGGCGGCACCGACGGCGAAACCGGCCAGATCGTAATCGCCTCTGCCGTACATACCCGGCATTTCGGCGGTTTCACCACCAGTCAGCGCACAGCCCACTTGGCGACAGCCTTCGGCGATTCCCGCAATGACGCGGGTCGCGATCGCGGGATCAAGCTGGCCGGTTGCGAAATAATCCAGGAAAAACAGTGGCTCTGCGCCCTGCACCACGAGATCGTTGACGCACATTGCGACCAGATCAATCCCGACGGTATCATGAATACCGGTATCGATGGCGAGGCGAAGCTTGGTGCCGACCCCATCGGTGGTGGCGACCAACACAGGATCGGCGAAGCCGGCAGCCTTAGGGTCGAACAGCGCGCCGAACCCGCCGATACCGCCGATGACGCCGGCCCTGGTCGTCGCCTTCGCAAGCGGTTTGATCATATCGACCAATTGGTCGCCGGCCTCAATATCGACGCCAGAATCGCGATAGGTGACGCCGTTCCTGCCGTCGCTGCTGGTCATGCACGTCTCCGATGCGCTAATCGTCATTCATGAACAACCGGCGCACAATGGTCACCAACGATACGTCGCTCGATGGCGGACGGCAGCGCGCGCTGCGTTCGGCGCGGTTATCACCACAACGCCGGAGCAAGCGCAACCAGGCAGATCAATCATGCCGGATGGCATAAATCGTCACAGTAGCAGGGCCGGCGCTTCAACCGACGTCGCGACACTTCCGAACGTGCTGACGTTTGGCCGGATCTGTGCGGTTCCGATTGCAATCTGGTTGGTCTTGCGCCGCGACTGCGCAATTGCGGCAATACTTTTCGCGCTTGCGGGGCTGACCGACGCGTTGGACGGATGGCTCGCGCGGCGCCAGGGACCGTCTATCCTGGGCACATTGCTCGACCCCCTGGCCGACAAATTGCTGCTGACATCGATGTTTATCACGCTGGCCGCGATTGGGCTGCTGCCGTTATGGCTCACGATCCTGGTCGTGTTTCGCGATGGCATGATTATCGGCGGTATCGGCTTGCTACGCTTGCTCGGCAGAACCGTTGCAATCCGGCCGCTGATCATCTCCAAGCTGAACAGCGTCGCCCAGATCACGCTGGTTGGCGTTACTCTTGCCGAGGCTGGCTTCGCCGTGCATCCACCCTATATACGTCCGATGTTGATCGGTCTCGTCGCGCTGACCACGTTGATTTCAGGAGGGGCTTACGTCATGCGCGGCAGCAGATTGGTATGAATGGACGGATCGAGGCGGGGCCACGCTGGCAACGTTTCCTAGCGATTGGCGCAGCTGTTGTACTAGCGATAGTTTTTTTACGTCTGTTCTCTTCAATCTTGCTGCCGTTCGTTGCCGCCGCCGGAATCGCCTACTTCCTTGATCCGGCTGTTTCCGCGTTGACGCGCCTGCGGATTCCACGCTCGCTGGGCACCGCGATCATGTTGCTGACATTGATCGCCGGCGCTGCACTGTGCATCCTGCTGCTCTATCCACTCATTTCTGCGCAGATCGGGCTGCTATCGCAGCAATTGCCTAGCATGGTCCAAAATCTGCAGAAATTCGCGACCCATGAAATCAACAGCATCCAACAGAAGTTCGGTCAGGGTTTCGTTTCCAGCAAACTCAAGTCGCTGGTCAGCAACGAAGCCGGAACGCTCATGGGCTTCGTCGGCACGGCGGCACGGCGCGTGGTCGGCACTGGGTTTGTGCTGATCAATATTCTGACGCTGCTGATCATCACGCCAATCGTCGCATTCTACTTCCTGCGCGACTGGCCGTTCGTGATCGCCCGGATCGACTCGTGGTTACCGCGCTCCCAGGAAAGCGTGATTCGTAATCTTTCGCAGGAAATTAGCCGAATTCTGAATGCCTGGTTACGCGGCCAGGCCATCTGCTGCCTGTTTCTGGCAGTCTTTTATGCTGTCGCCCTTAGTATCGCGGGCTTGAATCTGGGCCTGGTCGTGGGGCTCACCGCCGGGCTGTTATCGTTCATTCCTTATGTTGGCACCATCGTCGGTGCCGTCTCCTCGATTATTCTGGCTCTGGGCCAGTTCAGCGGGATCGATCACGTCCTCGTCATCGCGACCATTTTCGTAGTCGGTCAGTTACTGAACGATTATGTCGTGGCGCCGCGGTTCCTGGGCGATCGACTTGGCTTATCGGCCGTATGGGTGATCTTCGCGCTGTTTGCCGGTGCCGAAACCTTCGGCTTTCTCGGCGTCATGCTCGCCGTACCCGTTACGGCGACCCTGGGCGTTCTGGCGCGCTTCTGGCTGCATCACTATCTCCAGAGCTCTTTGTATCTGGACCCGCCGAAGCCCAGTGCCTGACAACGCGACAGCCGCACGCCAACTGGCATTGCCGTTTGATGAGCCGGATCAATTCTCGGCGGCCGATTTTATCGAGGCTCCGTCAAACCAAGCAGCAAGGGCCGCCCTCGCCGCACCAGTAAATTGGGTCAACAACAGGCTTGTATTGTGGGGCGATGCGGGTTGCGGCAAAAGCCACCTCTCCCGTCTTTGGGCTGCCGAACGCGAGGCGGAGATCGTTGAGGCCTCGCAACTGCGCCAAACCCTTTCGTCATCGCGAGCGGCGATCGTCATCGAGGATGTCGACACGATGGCCGCCCCGATCGCCCTGTTCGCAACATTGGAACGGGCATCGGCAAGCCAGAAACCGGTCCTGATGACAAGCAGGACACCCCCCGCCCGCCTTGCCATCGACCTCGCCGATCTTGGGAGCCGCTTGCGCGCCAGCCTGACCATCCAGATCGCACCCGCCGAACCCGCGTTGCTCGATGCCATGCTCATCCGCCTCGCGGCCGCTCGACAAATGGCTATTTCTGCGTCGGTCCAGCAATTTCTGCTCGGCCGCCTCCCCCGCCGCCCTGCCGTATTGCGCGAAGCAATCGCCCGCCTCGATCGCTATGCGCTCGCACTCGGCACCGCGCCGTCCCGCCGGATCGCCGAACGGCTCCTCGGTGAACTCGCTGATCCGCCGGAGGAGGAACAATCGATACCGCAGCCCGGCCGCCAAGCTGAATTTCATGCAACGGAAACGCCATCGCTGCTTTAGCGCTGCGCCGATTCATGCCAACATCCTCGGATGGATAGTAGCACACATGTCAGCGCGAGGGAGGCACCGATCACAATCGCAGACCCCGCGCGCTTCATCAACCGCGAGCTCTCATGGCTCGACTTCAATTTGCGCGTGGTGGGCGCCGCTGAAAACCCCCGTTATCCATTGCTGGAGCGTTTGCGCTTCGTCTCGATCAGCGCCTCGAATCTCGATGAGTTCTATTCGGTCCGCGTAGCCGGGCTGATCGGTCAAGCCCGCGCCGGGCTCGTGCTGCATTCATCCGATGGGCAGACGCCGACCCAGCAACTTGCCGAGGTCAACCGCTGCGCCCGCGGCCTGCGTGAGGCCCAGCAGCGTGTTCTGGCGGAGTTGCGCGCCGAACTCGCCGCAGTCGGACTGACCATCATCAGCACTGGCGATCTGAGCGGAGAAGATCACAAATTCCTCGACAGTTACTTTATGGAACGGGTCTTTCCCGTTCTCACGCCCCTGGCGATCGATCCAGCCCATCCATTTCCCTTCGTCCAGAATATGGGCCTCGTGCTCGCGCTCAAGCTGGTCCGCGAAGACGATGCCGGGGTGATGCGCGCGCTCATCCCACTCCCAGCCCAGATCCGGCGTTTCATCCGCCTGCCGGACGCATCGTCCGCCACCATCCGGTTCGTCATGCTGGAGGATCTGGTTGCCCTGTTTCTTGACCGGCTGTTTCATGGTTTTCGCCATGCTGGCTCAGGGCTGTTCCGCGTTTCACGCGATACCGATGTCGAGTTCGAGGAAGAGGCCGAGGATCTTGTGCAATCCTATGAATCGGCCCTGAAACGCCGCCGCCGGGGTGCCGCGATCCAACTGACCCTTGCAGCGAATATGCCGGAGGACCTGCAAAGTTTCGTGATCGACGAGGTCGAGGCCCCGGACGACGAATTGTTCATCGAAGCCGGGATGCTGGGATTGGTCGATCTGAAGGAAATGATCGTCGACGATCGCCCCGAATTGCTCTTTCCCGCCTACACGCCCCGCTTTCCCGAACGCATTCGCGATTTCGGCGGCGATTGTTTCGCTGCCATTCGCAACAAGGACATCATCGTACACCACCCGTTCGAGAGTTTCGACGTGGTCGTGCAATTCCTCCGCCAGGCTGCTGGCGATCCCAATGTTGTCGCGATCAAACAGACCCTGTACCGAACCAGCCGCGACTCGCCGATCGTGGGTGCACTGATCGAAGCCGCTGAATCTGGCAAAAGCGTCACCGCCATGGTCGAACTGCGCGCCCGCTTCGATGAGGAAGCGAACATCCGCCTCGCCCGCACACTGGAGGCCGCTGGCGTGCAGGTCGTGTACGGCTTCCTTGGCCTGAAAACCCACGCCAAACTGTCCTTGGTCGTCCGCCGCGAAGGCAGTGCGATGCGAGCCTACGCCCATTTCGGTACCGGCAATTACCACCCGATCACGGCGCGCATCTACACGGATCTGTCGTTCTTCACCTGCGATCCCGAACTGACCCGGGACTCCGCCCGCCTGTTCAATTACATGACCGGCTACGCGCGCCCCGAGCACATGGACCAACTCGCGTTCAGCCCGATCAGCACGCGCCGGACGATCGAGGCTCTGATCGATGCTGAAATCGCCGCCGCGAAAGTTGGCCGGCCATCTGGAATCTGGTTGAAACTTAATTCCCTCGTCGACGAACGACTGATTGACCACCTCTACCGGGCATCGGCAGCCGGTGTGCGGATCATCTGCGTCATACGCGGCATCTGCTGCCTGCGACCCGGTGTGCCGGGACTGTCGGAGACCATACAGGTCAAATCGATCATTGGCCGCTTCCTGGAGCACGCACGCATCGCAGTGTTCGCCAATGGCGCTGACATGCCCTGCCGGGACAACAAGGTTTTCATATCGAGCGCCGATTGGATGGCTCGCAACATGGATTGGCGGGTTGAAACCTTCGTCCCGATCCACAATGCAACGGTGCATGCGCAGGTGCTTGACCAGATCATGGCGGTCAACTTGCGTGATGACGTCGATTCCTGGAGTCTCGGCGCAGACGGTAACTGGTCGAAAATACCACAGGGACCACACCCCGTGTCCGCCCATGAGTATTTCATGACAAATCCATCGCTATCAGGTCGTGGCTCAGCGTTGCGTAACCCGATTAACCATCAACAGCGTGAACGCAATCGATATCGCAAAACATTCCTGATCAACGAGTAATTAACGGCACCTGCAAAGTCTGTTTTACGGCCGCCAGATGATCATAACAGATCGCATGCGCCCGCCACAACGCCGCAACGTATTCCGCGACCTGCGACTGCCGTGTCGCCGCCGGCACAATCGGGCTTCCAGGGCAAGTCAACAGCGCAGTTGGAATTGCCGGCTGCACCAATTTGATTTTGGTGATCGTCACAGGCTTGCCCACAGTGCACCCTGCTACAAGGCAGCACATGAGTATCAATCTGATCATCGCGGGGCTCCTTGTGTTTTGGCGATCGATGCCAGAGTGTTCGCCAAAACTGGCGCGACGGTGGCATCATCCTTGGAGGGTGCTGTCGCAACCGTTTGGAGCAAGCCGTCAGTGAAGCGAGTGATCTGACTGTCGCTCGCCAATGTCGTCGCCAATGTTGCCTGCCAAGCCGCATCTTCCGCACGCAAGACTTTCAAGGCAGCCATGTTCTGCTGGTTTATCGCGCTTAGCTGGACGATCGTCGATTGCGCGGATGCAATATCCCCCTGAGCGGTTTTCAACTGATCGCGCAGATACCAGACATAAATCAAACAACCAATCACGCACAAACCGCCAATCAACCATGGCAAAAATCGCGTTATATATGATGCAAGCAATGCCGGCATTCTAGCCTCCAAACCGTGAACTCAACCCCATGCCGATTGCCCCAGCGGCAATCGCCGAACCCAGACCCATGCCGAACCGCTCCGGCTCAAACGCCTGATGCCGCACAAGAACGGCGAACAACTCGAGCCCGATAAAGCTAAGCACCCCAATGATGGACAACACAGCCAACTCGTCAGCACGACCATTGGAATCCGAAATAAGTTCCGCGAATATACGTTTCATGTTGAATGATCGCCGATCATGACAGCGAGTGCAGAACATGCGCGGCAATACTGCCAACCACCGCTGAAAGCAGCCCCACAACAATCATTGTTACCCGATGACCACCGGACTGTTCACCCCGGAACTGGGCCAGATCTGCATGAAATCGTGATAGCTCCTTGACCAGCTCATCACTCTTGCAGACGAACCGGTCCTGCGCTGTCTCAACCTGCATCTCGAATCGGCTGCGCCAGGTCTCCAGTGCCATATGACGTGCCTCGATGGCTACAATATCCCTGCGCGCCGAAGCCACTTCCGTCTGCAATAGCCCGACCTCAGATCGCAGGTCCGCCATCGCATCGCGCAGCAGCGCGATCGCATCATCCGCCATGTCTTTAGTCAGGAACCGTCGCCAACGGCACGCCGTAGGCTGTCGCTTGAAGTGGCATGTTGATCGAGAATGATGCACCAAGATCAGCCGCCATCGACCAGCCAACAGGCGGCGTGACTTGCGATAAGTTGTCAGTCACTGCATCACCTCTCCCAATTTGGTTACTACCGTAAGGATAATAGAACAGGCATTGACTGGCAGGGCTGGCCGGCGCTCGCGCCAATGTCACCGAAACATGGGTCGCATCAATCCGCACTGCCGCGGTCGCGGCGATAATCGGGCCGGGATTGGCGACAGTGCCACCATCCATAACTGCAAATCCCGCACCGTTGGTGGCTTGGAGCGGTACGATCAGATCATTTCCCGCATCATGCTTGATCGTCAGAACAACCTCGGTTGGCGTCGCCTGATATGCATGAACAATACTCGGCCCCCCCGCGATCGGCAGACCAGATACCGGAAACGCCGCAGGTGAGATCGTATCGGACAACCCCAATGCAATCATGGCCCGTGCCGCCACGTGCGAGCCGATCTGGCCATATCGCAACAGATCGGGTTGATCGCGGTGCTCCGGGTCGCCGCCGGCAAATATCCCGGTCACCGGATTCCATGTCGCATTCAGCGGGTTGGAATCGGCCGTCTGTGAGACAAACATCCGAATGCCCTGCGTCGGGTCCTGCGCAAGGTCAAACACGCTCTCGCGCACCATCTGGACGCCGGCATCGGTTTCATAGGGAATCGCGCTCCACATCAACAGAGGCATCTGCGCCGCGGACCGCCCGAACAAGCCGCGCGTCGCAGCTGCGAGTTGAACGACGCTGCCTTTGTAAAGCGCCTTGTTGGAATACGGCGTGGTGCTGTCCTGCTCGGACCAGGGCCAGAGCAAAAAGGCGATATCGCTTGCATCCGCGGCCGAAACGAGGGCCTGCGCGCCCGTCAGATACGCGGTTAGCGCCTGACCATCGGGCCCGAGGGCCCAGGTCGATGGAGACGAACCATCACCCGGATTAGTCAGGAATGTTCCACTGCCCGCGCCCGGAGGAAACAGCGGCGGCGATGAGTTCGATATCGGATGACCCGAGACCATGGAGTAGCGGGCCGGGCTGATGTAGCTCCCGGACTGTAGCGACGTCGCGGCCCATGAGGCAGCCCCAAGATACCAAGCCACACCACGCGCAAGCGCAAGCGGTGCCCCGGACTGGACGAACCATTCAGCGTTGGATTGACCCATCACCAACAGATTGACGCCGCGCCGACTTCTGAGCACCCATCGCCCCTGACAAGCGATCAGCGTCGCGATATCGGCAGCATCCAGCGCCCGCGCCCAATGTGCCGCCTCATGAAACCAGCATTGTGCCGAACCCTGCGCCGTACTGTCATGAAACAGCAAAACCTGCCCACCACTTGACGCCGGTAATGGATTTGCTGCCGCCGTTACCACCGGTACGCCATCGAGCCAGACATCCACGCCCGATCCGGGTGTGTTCCGCATGATCAGCGCGTGGCTGTGACGGCGCGCCAATGTCGGCGTAATCGTCACGCTATGCGGTGTGTTGGCAAACAGCACCAAACCAACGCCTGTTGGACCACCCGCCTGCACAACAGTGATCCCGCTTGCCATATCATGGATCAACGGTGTCGGGTCGTTATTGACCTGATAGGTGCCCTGCCGCCAGTTCGGCCGGGTCCATACCAAGTATACTGTCCAAGCTGCAGCATTACCCAGGTCGAGCGCCGCCAGCGATAATCCCCAATCCGGATCGAGGCTCGGTCCGTACTGGGCAATGGTCGCGTCGGGGCTGCCCACGGCACCCAGAAAGCCATTAATGCGCGGAACCACGAGCGTCGGGTTTGGCGTTACATTAACGAAATAATGGAAAGGAACCAAAGCCGCGCCTTGGCCCGTTTTATCAGCAAGCGCGCCCACCGTACTGTTGAAGGAACCCACAACATTGCCGTTTAAATCCAGAACGCCGCTCAACGCGCCGGCATCCCACCATCCCGCCAGGCCCGTGATAACCGAAGGGTAGGGACCTGAGAACCCGGTTGGCAGTGGCGCGCCAGAACTACTAGCTGCGAGCGAGCTTGATAAAATCCGCCCGGCCGACGATGCGAGAGGATTACCGCTCGCAACCACCATCAGTGCCATCCTCAGGTCACCTGGATCGAAAACGTTGAAACGACGGCGTTCGTCCCGCTCGTAGTCTCGACCCAGATGTAGTAGGTCCCTGCCGACGCTGGCACAGTCGCGTAAATCGCCCAGACGGTGTTGTTGTCGATAATCGCCGCATTTTGCCAGCCTGTCGTCGGGCGCACCGTGTTACTGGTCGAAAACGCGATCTGTGTCGCTGTCGACTGCGGCGGGCTGACACCGCCGTTCAACGCCAACGTGCCCGACCCTGCCGCTATGCTCACGCTCGCGGGTTGATTGACCGTGTAACTGATCGCAGCAACGCTGGCCGATACAACAATCGCCCCCGATACTGCCTGAATACTGACATCGTTGATCTGTTCCGCCCAAACGTAATAGGTTCCTGCCACAGAACCCGCCACCAGAGACGTACTCCAGTTTGCACTGCTAACGCTTGCCGCTGCGTAAACGGTCGGTGCAACTGTGCTGCTCGCGGAAAGCCCAACCTGCACCGCTGCACCAGACGGCGCCACGGTTCCGGTCACAGGAATCGCGCCGCCAACCGTCACGGACGTCGGCACGGCACCAATTGTGACGGTCGCTGCCGTTATGGTGAACGGCGGGCTGGTACCAACCACCGCAGTGTTCGCGTGATCGCGTACCATGATGGTATACGTCCCGGCCGCCATGCCCGGCACTTGGAAGTGATACGATGTTGCACCGATATTCGGCGTGACTGCTGCCGTCCAATGATTTCCGTCGAACGAGTAGTCAAGCGCGGTCGGAGTATCATCGAACAAACCACCGCTTACAGTGAACGCTGTATTCGGCGCGGGCGCGGCAACCATCGCAACCGTAATCGTGGGTGAGGTCGGCGCGATACCGTTCCACCACACGATCGAACCACCGGAGTATGTCAGACCGACAATCTCAGCGCTCGCACCTGGTGGCAGCACGCTGCTACCTGTACCAGAAACAATGCCCGCCCCCATCGTCACGACTCCCGCCGAGAGGTTGATCACACGGCATGAAAATCCGCTACCCATATTCGTGAAATTCGCCGACAAAACCATCGGCTGGCTCACCACTAACACGCGCTGGTTATGGTTCGTCGCATCGAGCACCGTGTTCGCCGTTAACTCGACCACACCAGCCCGCATTGTCGGAATTTTCTGTCCAACGTAAGTCCAGATGGCCGCGAAACTCTGACTCGCCAGCGCGTTGCCGCTCTGGGCGACCAGCAACTGATCAGAATCCGAAACCGGTCCAGCCGCGGGCAACTGATCAATCGTCTGCCCACCGATCAACTGCTGATAGGTAATCCAGGCGTTTGCACCGTTCTGCCAGATCGCGACGTAATCAGTGCCGGCGATGGTGCTGGCGGCATTATTGCTTCCCGGTGCAAGCAGCCCCGCGCCCGGCGGTCCTACCGGCCCCGCCACACCTTGCGGCCCACTCGCCCCAACAGGTCCCTGAGGCCCCACCGGCCCCGCAATCGCGCCCGCCGTCACACTAAACGTCCCGTTCGGATCAATGGCAATTCCTGCGCCAGCACTAAACAGGCCGCGCAACAAACCCATCGGCAGGCGACTGGGCGCCCCTGCAGCGTTCACAATCACCTCGTCATCGATCGCGAAACTGCCAAGCAGGCCGAATCTCAAATGATCGGTGCCGTTCGCCTCAAGCGTGGTGGCCGAAAGTGCCAGTCCGCCGCCCAGCGAAAGCGCTTCCGGCATCCCGGTGCCGGCGCTCGCTCTGCCCAGCACCTCGCCGGTCGGGAGCACAATCTCTGTCTGCAGACCTGCGGTAATCTGTTCGACCGAGGCCGCATAGAGTGTACCACCCTGCGATAACGGCAAAAGATCGGTAAGCCCGACCGTAGTCGCGGTCGGAAGCTGTGGTATCATGGTCATGGATAAAATCCTTGTCGGCGTTTCGGAAGCGATCTGACGAGGGCTTAAGCGACCGCCACCCACCCTGTGGCATCCGTCGCGGATTGTTTGATCCAAAACGTCGCGTTCAGACCGCCATCCAGATTCCGGTAGCTGGAACCAGGAACAGCTGAGACAATGCCCGCCGGCGAACCGCGCCCGATCAATGTCACACACCCGGTCGGCTCCGTCGTCGAAATCAAACGGACACCGCCGCCCACAGCGGGACAGAGCTTCACATCGCCCGCCTGACTCTGAAACGTCACACTGCCATCGCCGTCCGGCGACACGTAATCCGATTGCATGAACCGCGTCGCCTGCCAGGCGCCTGCCTCGCCGGCCCATTCGATCGTCGCACCCGTCGGCACCGTAATTGTCGCACCGGTCCAATTCTCCTGAGCCGGCACGCTGCCGGCTGCAGCAAAGCCAACCGGAGCAACGCAATGCACCGCCAACCGCCGTCCCTGTATCACCGGCAACCCAACCTGAACCGATATCGTCGCACCGCTGCCATTGCCGCTGATCACCGCAGCAGTGCCCGCACCATAGCCACTGCCAGCGTTCGTAACGGTGACGCCAATGATTACGCCACCAGAAATCCAGGCCTGCGCAGTCGCACCGCTCCCCGTCCCCGTAATCGAAATCGTCGCACTGCTATAGTTTGAGCCGCCGTTAGTCACCTTGATAAAACTGATCTGCCCCGCAGTCGCAACAGCGGTGGCACTCACAATACTTTCAACCAACCCTGTGCTCTGCGAAACCGTCACGCGATCGAGTAAATCTGGAAACACCAGCGTATTCACCCCACCGACACTGGTTGGGTTCACCGAAAACGAGTCAGCATAGTTCAATATATTACCGCGCAGAACCAGAGAATCAGTGTACGGTAAAAGCGCATTGAGCGGGTTACCTGCCGTACCCGATGACACGATATTATCTGTGACGACCACGCGCTGTGGGGCGTCGCGCAGAACGATCCCGGATCCCCCCGCGCCATAGCAGACGTAATTGCCTAGGATCGATAGATTATTGCAACTAATTCCAAAGTTATCGCCTCGGCCATCAGACTCGACATTCAAAGCCATGATACCTGCGACACAATCCTGAACATAGTTGCCCCGAACCGTGCAATTCTGGGATCCACCGATGCCGATCCCAATCGTCGGCCCATCAATGTAGTTGCCAGTCAGTTCGACATAGATCGACCCACCCGCATCGATCCCAAAGCCGCCCGATCCCGTGATCATGTTATCGGCGATCCGGCAATAACCGGTATTCGCCAACATACCCCCACCGGCGGGACCATTATTGACGATCAAATTTCCCGATACCAGAATATTTCTGCCAGATATCGAAATACCATAATTGGTGTTATCAAATACACAATTATTGGAAACCAATCCTCCGAGCACATCCGGGTTGGCGTTGCCGTAAACCCCAGGCTCGGTGTTGGTCGCATTAAAATTGCCGACCGATATTCCCGTCTGATTGTTCCAGCAGGTATTCCCGACAATCTGGACATCCCTGATCTTCAAAACAAATGTGGAATCTTGACTATCCACGTAAATGCCGTTGCGCGCGTTGTCATGGGCGCGACATGCAGTCACAGCGACCGAATCGCAAGCCGCCACCCACATGCCGTCAACCGCATTGGCCGTAAATTCACAATCATGCACATGGTGACGGGTCAGTGTCGGGTCGCTCGGCGCAATCGCCAGCCCCCAGCCATAAATCGAACCCATGGCATTGCGAAACAACGACCGCGTAATGTTCGCATTCGTGCACGAAGCCTGCACCACCACGCCCCAAGTGTCCGCCGTGACCGCCCGATTGGCATCAAACACAATGCCGTCCACAAAAAATTGGGTCGCCGTCACGCTGATCCAGGCGGGATTGCCGGATGTTCCAACCGCACTCTGCGCACCGCGGGTCAGCACGGTCGTGCCGGGAATGCCCAGTAACGCGGCGCAGAGTCCGCCAATGTCACATTCACCGTCAATCCGGTACGTCTTCGGCCCAAACCGCACCGGATTGCCCGACGCCAATGCAGCAATCAGCGCCGCCGCGTCATTGGTCACCCCATCACCTGCCGCGCCGAAATCCTCGATCGCGACAGCATTGGCACCTATCGCCGCCAACGTCCGCAGCTTGGAGGCACCCGCTGCAATCGCCTCCAACGCTCCGGCTTGAATACCCGGCACGCCAGCCATCCCCTGCATGAATGCCGCATAAGGCAATGCCGCATTCGCGCCACCTTGGCCGAGCGCCACCAGATCATTCACGCCAGGCGTCACGCCCTCCGGCAACCCAGCAATCGCAAACGGCGCCGCCGCGGCCGACAGAACCGTGCCGTTCAGAGCAAGATTAGCCCCGATACTGATCGGAACCGGGCTCGCAACCCCAGGGCCCACGCCGCCCAGCAGGCTGCCTTGTGGCAATGCGAGAGCCTGCTGCATCCCCGCCAAAATCTGCGCCCGCGTCGCGGCAACGGTTGCGCCGTTCTGAAATATCGGTAGTTCATCGCTGTCCGAAACCGAAGCAGCAGCCGGCAACTGTCCAATCGTTGGCATGTATGCTCCTTCAATCCGCAGTAATCGGCTGGCCGGAGGGGCTGGTCAGCGGCACGCCGCCCAGCGTGGTAATTGCCGTCGGCGGTGCCGGTACCGAAGCAAGCGCAACGACCGGCAATGCAATGCTGCGCGCGAGGCTCCGCCCACACACCGTCGAAATCCCGATTGTCACGGTGTAGTCAGTGCCTGGTTGGCCGCCGCTCAGCCACAGGATAGCCCGCGTTCCATCCGCGGCGGCCGACGCGAGGGTCAGATCACCGGGATTGGCGGGTGAGATCGCGACGCTCATGGTCGCAATCGTATCGCCGGGATTGCCGGTTAGCGCCGGCGCGATCTCGAATACATAGTCCAACGTATCGCCCGGATCCTTCTCCGGCCACGTCAAAGGCTGTGGCGGTAGCAAGGCAAGCCCGCGCGGGGTGGGAATAAAACCCTCGATTTCGATCAGCCGCGCCGATGAGACCTGCCAGGCATGGCCGATCTGCGTTGTCGTTCCACTCATGATGCCTGATCCCGCTCAATATTCGACGATCACGCGACCCGGCGCGCCGGCACCACCAGGGCTTCCAACCGAATTACTGGTCGAAGTGGTGGTACCGCCGCCGCCGCCGCCGCCGCCAAATCCGGTCGCCGCGAATCCGGCAACCGGCCCACTGGCACCCCGACCCCGACCGTCGCCACCACCATCACCTCCCCGGGATGCGATCGTGATGCCATCACAGCCCATCGCCCCAGCCTGAACGATCCGCGCGCCCCGACCCATGCCGCCAGCACCGCCGGCGGTTGCAAACAGCGCCGTCGTCCCGCCCTGCCCGCCGCCCCCGCCTGACGCGGACAAATAAGCGCCGAAGCTCGAGGTCCCGCCGGCGCCGCCATCGCCCGCGCTACTCGGCGGGACCCCGCCCGAACCAACACCCACCGCAATCACCTGCCCGGGCACCAAACCACCGATCACATCGATCGCCGTGCCACCCTGGCCGCCGCCGCCACCGGGCAAAGTCGCGTGATACCCCGCAGCACCACCACCGCCGATCGCCGTAACCTTCACCTGCGAAACACCCGCCGGAACCACGAAACTGCCGGATGATTCAAAAACCTGGATCGCAGAAAAACCAGGACGCAGCTGTGGTAATTTGAAGCTCAGAAACGGCGCGGTCGGCATCGTCACGATATCCGCGGCCGTGATCGCGCTCTGTCCGTAATTGACCGTAACCACATACAACCCAACCCATCCCGCATCGACCGCGGGCGTCGTCTGCGTCCCGGCGCCCGCCGCGGCACCGGGCTTGACCTGCAACTGCACGCGCTCGATCCGCACGGTATCCTGCGCCCCACCGGAATTATTTGGCCCGGAGTACGGCACGGCAGGATTGGCGGCATTCACATATGGCAGCACCACAGGCACAGTGTCGACTTCGGAAAACGTCGCCTCGATCAGATAATTGACCGACTGGCCCGAACTGCTCGGCGCCGCAAGCGTGAACGTCACAGGATCGAGGTTGATCCCTGTCTTGACCGTCTGTTCCGCCACATCCGCCGTCAGGCTACCATAACCATTGGCGTCCACCGGCCCATACTGGGTGATCGAACCAGGCGCGACCGTCACCGTCAATGAGGCTGGCACAGTCGGTGAACAGGCCAGCCCATCGGCGACGACGCCGGTGCCAAACACCGCCGCGTTCAGCGCACCGATGCCAACGAGCACGTTACGATTGATATTCAGAATATCCGTGTCGAGCGGAATGGCGCCCGGATAGACGATCGTGCGATCCATGAAATATCCCTTGATTGACAACAAAAACGTTTCAGAAGCCACGCCCGCTCAGTCGGAAAGCCGGGTCCACGCAACGCCGTTCACCGGCAGCACCCCGACAATGGCGGCATAGATCTCGGCATCGGTGATCAAGCCCGGGTCATCGGCCAGATCGCTCCACGCCATCGGCGCGGTCGCGTAACCCCCTGGTCCAAAATTGTAGCCACCATTATTCCCGGACGCCGTGACAACCGGCCGGTACGCCGTCACGAAGCATTGATACGGCAACATCAGGCTTCCGTAGCCGCCCATGGCGTTGTAGCCGAGCGTGTTACTTGAATAACCACCGGTATCCCCGGTGTTAAACGGCTCGAATACCACCGGAACCCGACCCGTCTCGACAATCAGTGCCGCAATCAGCGCATCCCGGGTCGCGCGCGGTGCCAACAGATTCGACCTGATCCGCGCACTGAACGCAGCATCGGTCTCACCCGCCCGTCTGGTCAATGCGGTACCAAAATAATCCTGCGCCGCAATATCCAAAAATGGTCCGCTCGCGGTCGCAATCCGCGTCTGCAACGCAGCGAACCCGATCAGCGCATATAAAGCCGCCCACACCGCCGCGACGCCCCCGAGCACGGCATCGAGCACCGGCGTGGCATCTGCAAACCATCGTGTCGGCAAGACTGCCTTCAGCCGCGCTAGCATGTCGGCCGAACTACCGGACGGAACCTGTGATCCGCTCATCGCTCAGGCCACGCTAACCGTACCGACCCGCACGGCACCAAACAACGGCGGTACCAAATCGGCCGTGGTGCCGTTCAAGACCGTGTCGGTCACATTGACCACAGCACTCGACGCGTCATAGGCGATCTGTGCAAGCCGCGAGTAGGGCAACCCGGCGCCCACCGGCAACGACTCGATATAGGCGGAAATCGCATCACTCACCGCCGCAATCACCACCGGCGCCTGCGCCCCCGGCGCCAACGTCAGTGTCATCGATACATCGGCGTTAACAACCACCGGACCCTGCACCGCAAACCGGGTACCTACCGGCCGCACTGCGTTCACCGCCGCAGCGATGCTCGCCAACAAACCGGCCGGCGGTGCCCCGGTCCCGTTATCGACCGTGACGACAAAACTGCCCATGCTCACGGCACCCGTCTGATCGACGTTCTCGGCAACCGAAACCGACAATCCCTGCTGCACACCAGCCACACTCTCCTCGATCGCATCTGGCGTCGCGCGTGACAAACTGGCCAGATAATTGCCGAACCTGGCCTTGAACGCCGCATCGCTCTCCGCATCCAACCCGCCGGTCATCGGTGCCGCGTTGCTCACGGTATCGATCCCGGGGATAGCGCTCGTCAGTAGCCCAATCGTCCCCGCCAAGACATCGCCCGCCGCCCCCGCCACCACGGCCACTACCGGCAAATCGATCGAGGCAATGCCCGCTGCGAGCCCATAACCGCCCGAGCCAGCACTATAGGCCGGGTTGCTCGTATCCGCGCTGACAGTGAAACTCTGGCTGCCATCGCTGGTCATCACCGTCGTCCCAACCGGCACAAAAGCCGATAGCACGGGTGCAAACCGGCCGAATGTAACAACGCCCCCCGCCGTCGAGGCCGGTAATCGCACGAACCCGAAATCTGCCCCGAAACTATCGCAATCGGTGCCGCTGCTGGTCGCCAATCGCGTCGTCTGCAAAACCTCGACGATCAACCATTGCAGCCACAATCCGAGCGACGCATTCGCCTCCAGAATCGCGCGCAAGACCGAGCCAACAGTCAGATCCAGCACCTGCGTCGCGGCCCCCTGCACGGCAGCCGCCATCTGCTCCACCATCGCGGTGAAATTCTGTAACGATAATGGCATGAAATATCCTCTAAATCCGGAAACAGCCGTTTCCGCGAGCAAGGCCGCCCAAACGCCTCAACCCAAACTCGATATCAGACGGGCAAGGTCAGCGCGGTCGCCTGACCGGTCATCGCGTCCTGATACGCAATCGTAAGCGCAATTCCCGAGGTACCGGTCTGCTCGACCGCAATCTGCGGCAAAGGCGATTGCGCAACGCGGGCCTCTGCCAGAAGCTGTGCGCGCGTCACCGCACCAACTGCGCCCGCCGCCCCGGCCACACCGACAAACTGACCCAACCCGGCACCGTAGGATAACTGCCAGATATAATCACCAGGATTGGTCAAGAGCCGTCGTAAAACCCGCTGCTCGGTCAAGCCGGACCCGCCGGCAAGCGCCAGATCACCCGACACCCCGATGGCCAGATCACCGCCAAATACCAATGCCGCATCCGCCATCACACCACCACCGATGGCACACCGGTCTGCCCACCCTGCGGATCGGCATGCACGTGCCGGTCATATGCCTGGCGCAGACGATCGACAGTACCATGCGCACCCGCCAGATCGGAAATCTCGCCACTCACCATCAAATCCCCCTGGATCGAAACCGTGCTCGCTTGCAACGTTATCGTGCCGTCATTCTTCAGTTTGATGAACGACCCGGTCTGATGCACCAACCAGAACTCGCCTACCGGTGCCCCCGGCGTCGGCTCGGCATTCGACCATACGCGCCCGATCACCACCGCCTGCTCAGCATCGCCCTCCTGCCCGAGCACCATAACCTGATCCCCCGGCGACAATGGCGCCGCCATCCCCCAGCCAGCACCAATCCATGAGCTGAGCACCGGAAGCCACCCGGATAGTGCATTCTCCGGCTGCAGCATCACCCGCGCGGCGTAAGCCGATGCATCGAAACTCGCGACGATGCCAAACCGCGCCTGACCGCTCATCCCATCCAACGCCGCCGCCCGCGCCTTCACGGCATTCCAGAACCCATCCATCATGCCACCTGCAACGCTTCAAAGCGCTGCACGAATCCCTGCCGAATATCGACACTCCGCTCGATGGTCCGCACCACATACGACGCGTCGAACACCGTCCCGGTCCCCTGCAAGGCAAATACGCTGTCCGGCACCATCGTCAGTTCCCCCGGCATGCTTGCCCGCAGCAACACCGCCTGGGCCGCCAGCGCCGCATGCCGCGCCGCCGCTTCCCGATCCACCTCCGCCTGCGTGAGATTAGGCCGCAGGAGCGTCACGCCACCGGCGGCGGTGCCGCCAGAGGACCCGACCGTGTTGGAAAAGCGTCGCTTCAATTTGGGATTCCAGCTTGTCACGGTCACCGGAGGCGCCACTAGGCCCAGAGCGCGATCCACCACCAGCGTCAGCAAATCACGCCCGAACACCACCAACGAGGTTGGCGCCGGTGCGGGTGGCCCGAAATTCAGCACGGTCCCGATCACGGATAACGAATACTGCTCGACCGCCGCCAATCCGGCGAGCAAGTCCCACCGCGTCGCATGCCGCGTGTGCATACCCAGGGCGGTCCGCATATGCGCCAACTCGTAATACTGCCCAACCGGCGTGCTCGTAGCGGTGACGTTCGCTGCCAAGCCCGCGTCCGCCGCGAACGCCTCGGCAATCTGGCTGGCGGTCTGATTGGCAAAGCTCTGGCCGACCTCGGTGTCGATCAGTCGCGCCGACAGATCACGTCCCGAGAGCACGATCTGCCCGGCTCCGAAATCCACCGCGACATTATCGAGCTGCCCGGTCAGTATGGGATCGCCCGATACAACCCCACCACCCAGCCCGATCGCAATCGTTACGGTCCCTGCCTGCAATCCGGCAAACGCCGCTGCTCCGCCCGGCGCCGCACCGGCAGCGAGCATCACCCGAAACCGATCAGCCGCGAAATGCCCGCACTGCAAAAGTTCCAGCCGTTCGACCCCAGCAACCGGCGCCCCATCAATCGCCACCGCCAGCGATACCGGACGCGCCATAACCGCCGATGCAAGCGTGTCAGACATTCGGCACACCACCCGTTGCCTGTGGATCAACCGGGGGCAGCGCCAAGGTCACCACACCGCTCAACACCGGGTCGCGCAGACCATTCGCCTGTGCAATCCGAATCCACTGCGTGGCATCACCCAGATACTGCGCTGCAATCGCGAATAGATTACCACCGACCACCGTCACCATGGTTTCGCTCATAACGCCCCCAGTCCGACATTTGCCGCAGCTCGTCCCAGGTAGGCCTGCGCCGCCGCGGCACCGGCCAGCGTCGATGATGCCGCCCCCAGAGCGGCCAAGGCCCCGATCGGCTGCGCGGCACCTACCCCTCCTGAAAAAAGAGTCGTTGCCGCGCTCAGCACCGATCCAGCCCCGCTCACCGCCTCCGCAAGGCTCGCCTGGCCCGCCGCGATACCGGCAGAACTGCCGGCGGAAACACCGGCCAGCGAAACACCACTTAAGCCACCGAACCCGGCCGCACTGGCAATATCAAGCCCGGCCTGCGCCAGCGCAGAGGGTATCGCCGTCACCAGATTCTCGACGGACAACAAGGTGATCTGAAAAGGGATCCACCAAGGCTTCTGATACGTCGCAGTGAAGGCGGTGATCACCACGCTAAACGCAAATCCGTCCCATGCGAGCGGCAGGGTCGCGCCGATGTTCAGCGCCACATCCAGCGCTTGCGCCCGCAACGCCGCATCCGGTCCGGAAAATGTCCCGCCGAACGTAATCTCACCCGCCGCCGCACCGAGCACATCCACTACGCGGCCACCACCAACCGGCTGATGCACCGCCAACCGCTGCGTACCGCCAAACTTGATCTCGGCCGGCACCTCGAAATCCCGAAATGCGACACCACCAAGCGTCACCGCAACCGACGTCATGCCAGACTCCTGATCTCAAAACCCCGGTTTGCGTCCCGGAAATATCGGCGAAAGCGCGCCATCGAACCCGGTCACGCCCGAAGGCGGTCGCCGCGCCTCATCGGCAAACAGATCACGCACCATCCGCGCCATATCTTCAGGCACGATCGCCGCCCCGGTCAGCCGCTCACCAAAGTGCCCCCTAGTCTCGACCGGCCCCACCGGCTGCCGGTCGAGCCGCCGGTCCACCACGCCCTGGTGGGTGACAACCCGGCGTCGGTGCTCATCAACCCTAACCGTTGGATCGACCGCCGCCGGCCGGCGCCCATCAAAGCCCTGATCACCCAACCGGCCACCGCGATCCCGCGCCACCGGCGCCATCGCCCGCACAACAACGCCGCCGCTTTCAGGCGCTACGTCATATCTCGACATCGGTTGGCGTGATGCGAGCATACGCCGGACCGTCCGGATTTTTCGGACACCCGCTGCCGCACAACGCCCGCTAAGCCGATCATCAATACGTCGCGGGATAATCCACACGAATCTGTCAGCCCCTCCCGCGGCACCAATGGGCGAAGCACCACCTGCAAGATTTCGCGGAACCGTCTTCATGAGCTTTGCCGCGACCTCAGCCCGCCTGATCAGCCCCGGCGGGAGTCCCCGCAGACCCCCAGCCCAAATCGGCACGCCAGGCCCCGCACGCCCTGTCCGCAACCTCTCAAACGACCATTCAGAGCGCCGCACGCGCCCCACAACCGATCCCCTGAACGACTCAGCCCGCCGCATCCCGAATCCGGCACCACCGACATGCACCGCATCATCCGGGCGCCCGGTAGCGAGGCGAACGGTCACTCCGGGCGATGAACGCGCGATCCGCCCGAACGCAGCGCCGGCACCGGCGCGCCAAGGCATCACGCGCGCCGCCAGCACACGCATCGCCAAAACCCGGCGCGGTGCCCCCCGCAGTCCCAGCGCCAACGATTTCGCCAAGCGCCGACCAGCGGCCCCGCCAAACCGCGCATAGCGCACGCCCGCCCCATCCCGCGGTACGATCATGGCGTCCCCCACAGCATGGTCTTCCAATCGAATTCCAGCCCGTCCAACTCGCCGCACGCCACAACGAACGCCAGGCGTTCCGCCTCACCCAGCGAAAACGCCACATCGAACGGCACCCCGCGCCCGACCAGATACAGGCAGTCGATCAACGCGGGGTGCCGGCTCAGTTTCCCGCCAGCGCCTTTACCGCGCCGGCGTCATCAGCATCGAGCGCCAAGGCAACCGCCTCGATCCCCTCCTCGCCCAACCGCTCGACCGCATGTTCCACCGCCGCCTCGCTCGCCGGAAACAGCAGCGGCACGCCATCCACCGCGGTTACCGAAGCCGCGAGCGACGCCACGCCGAGATACGCGTCGTTCATCGATAAATTCGCACCCAGAGCCTTGAACAAACGCAAACGGTCCAGCATCGTCAGCGTTCGCAGGCTCAACTGCCGCCCACGCGCATCCTCGATCACCCGATCGCTCATACCCGCTTCCTGGTCGATGCAAAGAAGTCGAGCTTCTGCGCAACCGGTGCGTCACCGCGATACATACCGGCCGAGCTGAGCTTGAACACCACGCCCTCGTATTGATAGGTCGAGGTCGAACCATCGACTTCACTAACATATTGATAGAGCGTTCCCGGCGGAATTGCCTGCCCCGCCAGATACGCCTGCTCGATCTGCGCCATGAAATCATCCGCGACCGACGTGCCCCGGTCCAGTGCGAAACTACCCTGCCACCCGCGCGGCAGTTCGGCACCCAGCTGCACCCCATCCAGCCGATCGATCCGCACGCTCTGCGTAACCTGGCTCACCTCGAACCCGGTGACGAACGCCAGATCGATCCGGCCAAATGGCCCCATCACCACGATCTGGCAGTCATTGCCGACTGAAAAACTGTTATATGGCATGATCTATTGTCCTCACACGGTTCCCAGCGGCAACGTCTGCTGACTGACCTGCACGGTCTGCCCGCCTTCGACATTGACGATGAATTTTTCATTGATCGCCTGATACTGCACCTGCACATCCGCCTGCACGTACCCCAGGCCCGTGCGCGAGGGCGGATTGTTCGAGATGTCGCACACCACCGCAAAAGGCAGCGAGCCGTTGGTCGAACCCAACATCCTCTGGCCCAGCATTGCGTTCAAAAACGACAGCAACGTCGAGCGGATATTCTGGAACAGCGTGGTATTGACCAATTGTCCGACATACCCGCCCATCCCGGCTGAGAGCGTATCAGCAATATAATTGGTCATCCTAGTGTAGTTATCGCCATTGGTCGCACTGTCGGACGATGAATTATGCCCCCCACGCACCCCCCAGAATGCACCACCCGGCTGCGGATTACTGATGACGTCGATCCCCGCCGAGAGCAGTGCCGCCAGGTCAGCCGTCGAATACGTATTGCTGGTCCCCGCCACCGCCTGACCGGATTTCTGGCTCCCGACCACACCATACAACGGCTTGTTCAGCGAAGACTGCTCCGGCGACAAATTCGCGAGCCGCCCCGCCACAAACCCCTGCGGCGAAACCAGACGCGTCACGCCGTTCGCCTGATCATACCACCACAGCCAATCGCCGAACATCAGCTTGGCTGCATAGGAATCGATGCCGGCCGTCTGCTTCGTCAGAACCGCGTTCGCGATCGTATCGCCCGGCGGCCCCGCCAGGATCATATAGCAGCCCTCATCGAGTCCGAACGCAACCTCAGTGCTCCATTGTGTCGGATCATCAAGATCGGCCAGCACAATGATGCTGCAACCCTGGCCCCGCAGCGCATACATTCCCGATCGGGGCAGCACATCCTGACCGATCACCATGCCCGAGGTCATTGCGGTCGCCCCATCGGTACCCGGCGAACCCGCCAGGAATGGAAACGCCCCCACCGATGGTGCCAAAGAGGACGTACCGGCACTCGCCACCACCAGGCGCGATGCGCCGCGCATCGGGCCGGTACCCGTGTTGATCGCACTCGCCACTGCCTGCCAGAATGCCGCGTCACTGCCGATGATGTTGTCAAACACCTCCGGCGTCTGCCCCGGCAAAGCAATCGTCACCCGCCAGGAATTCGCCGCCGATCCGGCCGAAACAGTCGCAACCAGGGCATTACCCAGGCTGCCGGTATACAAAGCGGTCAAGGTCAGCGCGCCCAGAATCGAAACCGACGCCGCCGTATCGGTCCCGTCGGTCACCCGCACGCAACGGAAATTGGATGCCCCTTGCTGCACACCGATGGCCACGACCGTCCCGATGTCATACTGGCGCGCCACCACTGGGCCGAACGCGGTCGCGTAATCGCCCATCGAGCCCACGATCATCGGTTCGTTCACCGGCCCCCAACTCGCACTACCCACCACACCCAGTACGTCGGTCGGCACACCGTTGAGCAGCAAGCTTTGCGGCGGCACGATCTGCACGTACAAATCCGGCACGATCAACGCGGTCGTGTTCAGCGCACCCGCCTGTGAAATCGGCATTGCTCAGCCCTCCGCCATGACGCGCACGACCGATTGCGCATGGCCATCGGCCACGATCTTCGCCATCGCCGCCGGATCGGCAATCATGTCACCGCGTTTGAAGCCGCCAAACGGCTTCACCACTACCATCTTGATTGTCATGAAATCTCCTTAACCGGATATACCGGCAATAAACGCGCCATTCGCCTCAATACCGCCAACCCCGAACAGCATCGCAGGCGTGATAGCGGCCAGCGTTGTCGGGTATTCAACAGTATAAATCAGATCGCGCCGGTACAGCGCGGCATCCGCACCCGCATCCGTGCTCGTCCCGCCCGCAAAAACCAGATGGCCGCACGACCCATCCGCCAGCTGAATGAAGTTCGGTGCCGCCAATGCCGGATCGATCTTAGCCGCCGCCGCATCCCGCGTCAGCGGGTCACGGCACCACAGCGAAATCCGAAACGCCTGCACCTGCCGCTTGATCTCCTGCAGCGCCAGGCCGCCCGCCACCACGCGCGCGGTGAACAGCCGCGCCGCCGGCACCGTCACGGTCGTGCCGGCGTAGTCGACCAACCATCCCGCCGCCCGCAGCAGCGCCGCCAGATTGCTCGCAACCGTCGGCGGCGTGTCGCGCGCCTGCACCGCATAGGGAAAAATCGCCCCATCCACCGCAATCCCGGCCAACTGCCCGGCCGCACACACGCCCGAAAAAGTCGCTGCTTGGTTCCCAATCATCACCGAAAGTGTAGCGGGCACCGGCGCCACAGCCTGCCAGACCCGTGGAAACCGCGTCGTATTCTTCACCACAGGATCGGCCGTGAACACGGTGGCGTGCATCACCCCCTGCGCCAGATCAGCCTCCAGCGCCGGCGCGTTCGGCAGGCCGCGATACACCCGGCACGTCACCGCACCACGAGGCCCCACCACGGCTGAAACCTCGCCCGTTCCGTTCGGATACACCGCAGTCGCGACCAGCGCAGCCAGCGCGTTTTCAACATCCGCCTGGTCCGCCATCACATCACACTTTCAGTCAGTGCAAGCCGCCAGATCCCGCCATAGGCGATCACCGCATCCACCACGAACTGTCGCCCCCGCGCATCGCGCACAATATCGGCCACCTGCGGCGTGAGCCCGGCAACCGCCGCAACCGCGCCCACATACCCCGGCAGCTTGGTATCGTCCGGCAGCCCGACCCGCCCACGATCACTCACGCCCCCCGGCAACAGCGCCGCCGGAAACCCCGCAAGAACAGCGGTCGCCGTCCCCGACAGGATCGCCCCATACGGATTGACCCCCGCCAACACCTGCGAACCCGGCCGCCACAGCGTCACCGTCTCATTGCACTGCACGCCCAGCACCGGCGCCGGTGGCTCATTGGTCGCCACCAGCAACACCCCCAACGGCCCGGCAATGTAATCTCCCGGCGCAACATACGCCTGATCCAGTACAAGCTGACGATACGGCACCCCGAACGGCGCCGGCCCGCGCGCCGAACCCGAAACCGGCACCGATAGCACCGCGAGCCGCACCGTCCGGTTCACCGCCACAATCGGGCAAGCACCATCCCGCGGTCGGTACGCATCACAGATCACGCCCGCCTTGCGCGCCGCCATACCCCCGCCATACGCGATGCGGTCAGCCAGCCTGACACCGTCCATGCAATCCTCAAACAATCAAAGTGATGCCGGCAGATTCCAAAGCAGGCCCCGGCGGCACCCCGATGAAACCGCACAGCCGCCGCCGCCAGCCATCGAACAGCGCATCGCGATCGCGCACTTCGCGGTGGTTATGCTGCCAACTCGCCGCAGCATCGGTATCAAGATTACCGCTCGCCAGCGGCACCGCCGCCTCCAGCCCGTTCAAGGTCGCCAGATAATTCACCACAACCACAACCTCGGTCGGAGCAAAATTATTCATCCGGTACTCGAGCGAACCATAAGCCTGGAAGAACCGCCAGGACTGAAATCCAGACGCCCCGGCACCATAGGCGGGATAGCCGCAGAACCGCCGTACATCGACCTTCTGCGCCTCGGTCAAAACCCCAGGCGCGCTGTCATAGCTGCCCGACATCTCAATACACCGAGCCGTCACCACGCGTGAAAAACACCGACCCAGTGCCCGAACCCAGCACCGCACTGGCGGTCGTCACCAGCTGCCCGGCGTCCACCAGCATGCGCGCGCCAGGCGGCACAGGGGTATCACGCACCCCTGCGGTAACCCCCGTCATACCAAACCGCACGAACGCAACCGACCCCGCCGCATTGTACACCAGCACGCTCGATCCGCCGCCGACCAGCGCGACGGACGCTGCACTGGTCGAGCCGGCCACGGAAGCCGTCCCGGCAGGCCGGAACGGTAACGAAGCTCCTGACGACATGATCGATCTCCTTCAGCCGATATGCTCGATCATCACCGCCCGCTTGAAATTCGCATTTGTCGCGGTCGGCACCACGATCGGGGTCGTCGTCGTGTCGGAAGGCGCACAGAACCCGCCGATCCAGTACCAGGATTGGGCAATGATCTGCTGCAGCCGATCGATCGGTTCACGCGTGACCATCGCGACACTGTCGATAATGTTCACGAGCGCATCCTTCGGCGCGACATCCTCCGCCCCGATCCCGGCAAAATCCGCCTCGATCAGCGCGCCCTTGCCGCAGATAATCGGCCGCCGTATGGCCAGGCCACCCGAATTCGTGAGCGGCTGCACGATCGCCTCGGTCGTCGTGACAAACCGCAGACCCAGGAAATCATTGACCATGCCCTGACGAAACACCGGGTTGTTCGAAGTCGCACCCTGAAACAACTGCCGGAAATCAGGATCGGAAAACAGCTGCCGCGCCGAGACCGGATCGAGATAGCAATTATACGCGCCATCGATTTCCGGCACCGCATTCTGCCGCAACGAGGCCACGGCATCCAGCAGCACCGACATCGTCAACGTATTGCCCGCCTGCAGGGCCGATGTCGTGAGCAGGCCGGACGGGCGGATGATCTTGCTCGCCGTTGCCGCAATCACCGGATTGCCGGCCGTGCCGTCACTGACAACAACGTCACTGGCAAACGTCAGTTGGCCCGAAAGACCACCCGGTGTCGACGATGTACTGTTCAAATCCGGCGTCACCGAAATCAGCGAATACACGCTGCTCCCCACCGTCACCTCCAACGGATAGGAAGCCGAAACCGCCGTCTGCACGCCATTGACATAAATCGTGGTGAATCCACGCACGTCATCAACCGCGATCGTCGGACCGGTGGTGCCCAGCGTCGTCAGCACGCGGGTATTGCCGCCGAAATACGGCGCGAACAACGCATTCCGCGCCAGCTCATCAAGGCTGCGTGCCGCCTGCTCGCCATTGGTCGAAGCGTTCTGCAAAAACTGCGACGCAATTCCCACGCGGCTGGTCACCATATTCAAATCCTGCGTCGCTGCATAGAAATTCAGCGTCACAGTATATTGCTCGACACCCCAGCCCTGCGGCGTCAAACCATTGTCCAGATTGGTATTGGTGCTGGCCGCCAACGGGGTCGTAACCGATGGTTTCAGCCCTGCCCTCGTCTTGGTCAGCGTCTCGCCGATCCCGACGGCGAAACTCTCGCGGTCCGCCACCATCCGGTAGCCCAGCCGCGACCGCAGCGCCTGCTCGAACTCACGCTCCAGAAACCCCTGCTGAATGATCGGCTGCAAAGATGCCGGAAAATTGGAAATACCCATGTTTGTCCCCTTGCGATGAACGCAAAAAAACCGCGCTTCCTGCGGAGGCGCGGCGAAATAAGAAAGCTGTTCTTTTTTGTAAAAAAGAACCAAAAAACTTCTATTACTTTAGTCTGTAGAATTGGACCGGCACGTACCTCAACGAAGAAAAGTTTTTTGCTCCTTTTTTGCAAAAAAGAAGCCTTCCTTTCTCACTGACTCCCCGCCCGCCGTAACAACGCAGCCCGCGCCGACCGCCACTCCTCTTCACTCAACTCCCGCGCATGCCGCGCCCGCGGCGGCTCGGCCCGCGGCACCGCCGCCGTCGAGGATGACGACCCGGCCCCGAACAACCATGGCTTCGCACGCTTCAACGCCACCATGATACCGGCCGGATCGGCAACCGACCCATCCTCCGCCAACGCCACACCATCCAGATCGATCAGCTTCAGCCCATCGAGATCGACCATCCCCGCGCGCACCGCCTCAACCTTGAGCTCCGCACGCTTCAGCCGCTCACCGGCTTCCCGCTGCACCGCGCCCAGCGCCAGCTCGGCCGCCTCAGCCCGCGCCTGCCAATCAGCCGGCGGCGATCCATCATCCGTTCTGTCTTCACTCATGCCACATCCTGTTGAGATTGATCTTGTTCCGCAACAATCCGGTCAAGCTCCGCCGCCACATCGACCACCGCATGGCTCGACGCGAGCGATTTCACAGCCGTCTCGCGCGACATCTGCCCAGCGTTCACCAAGGTCGCAATCGCCTGCGCCTCCTTCAGCCGATCATCCGCCGAGGCCGGATACCACCGCGGCCACCGCAAACTCAGCCGCACGTCCGCATCCACATCGGGCATCGCCTGCCCCATCACCCGGATCGCAAATCGCGCCCGTGCCCGCAGCACCATGCGCAGCAAAGCGAGCAACCCACCCTCGCCATACGAAATCCGCAAATTGTCCGCGAGCCAGATCAGACCCTGGTTCATCAACTCCAGCGCCCGACCCGATTGCGCAGCACTCAGCCGGTCCGCATTGGCCCGGTTACCATGCACGCTTTCCAACGCCATCTCGCGCAGCGTCCGCACATAATCGATCACCGCGGCCGAAGCTGTGCCCCCAATCTCCAGCAGCTTGGCATCACCCTTCTCGGAGACGATCAGAGCATTACCAGCGCCTTTGACCAGTTCGCGATCGGTGGTGGCGGGTTCCTTGATCAGCAACGTCGGATCAGACGCATATTTCAAGCCACGGCCCGCCTGCGATAACTGATAATCGATCTCGATGCCGGTATCGATTGCCGCCCTGAACGTGCAGGCCCCGTCGATCCCATCGCCACCCGGCAAGTTCTTGATCCACACGATCGGCACGAACCCCAGCCCATGCCGCACACTCCGCCCCTCGTCGATCTGCGGCAGCGCCTCATCGGCCACGGCCTGAGGCAGAAACCAGGTTTCACCACCGCCATCCCAGACCCGCTGAAACCAGTAGAACTGCCCAGGATCAACGTCCGGATAACCCTGCACCAGCAACTCCGCACCCCGAACCTTGTAGCGCTCAGTCACCGATGCCAGCGTGTCGGGCGCATCCTCCTGCCACACGGGCGTCAGATGCTGCGTCTCCAACACCGAGCAGAACAACCGCCCCTTCAGAACCCGCAACAGAATCGCGACCGACCCGACCGATCCGCGCAGCGCCGCATCGATCATCACCTCGTTCAAGCGGCATTCGCGCATCACATCGCCGAGTAATGCCTCGATGGCCGGGTCCTCGCACACGACCGCCGGAAAATGCCCGGCACTGAACAGCAGCGCTACCGAATCCTCCACTACGATGCGGCACAACCCATACCGAACCGATGGCCGGCGTGCCCGCAGCGGAATATATTCTCCCGCGCCGTTCCGCTCGTCGCCGAACGCATATGGCAGCGCATCGTAGATCGTCCCCTCCAACACCCGCCGATAGAGTTCGATCCGCCGCGCCCGCGGCGCCATGTGCGGATCGGCAGGAATCGTCTGACAGATCGTTTCAAACATCTTCTATCGCCCCATCAGAGTATGCAAAGCCGTCCGACTGACCGCCGGTATCTCCCCGATTGTCGTAACCGCCCGGGATAGTGCATCGACCTGGTCATCCTTGTCGCCGTTCGGAAATAATTGCAGTTCTTCAATAAAATCAGCTGTCCATCGAGCATCGACCAGCAGCATCCCGCCACGGCCGATCACCGCCGAAGACTGCAACGCCCGCACCAGTTTCGAACCGGTCTCAGGGCTCGAAACCACGTTGAAACCCGAAAGCGCACGCTTCAAATAAGCCATCTGCGCAACCCCGGCCTGCCCAGGGTCCTGCGCCAGGGAAATTATGGTCGCCACGCCATCGCCCCGCGCCGTCTGCACCAACAACCGCTCGACCTCTGCCGGGCCCACGCGCACCCGAATAACGTCGAGCACCACCAACCGCCCGTCCTCCAGCGCCCCCAATTTCAAGCCCACGGTCCAGTCAGGATCACGACCCGGCGACGCAACCGTCGCGGCCAGATCCCAAGCCCGAACGGTACGCACCACCGCAGGCGTGCCGGTAAATCGGCCGAGCAGCGGCACATCGAACGCCTCACATTGATCCACTGTCGGACTTTGTTGATAGAGCGCACTAAAAACCCGCTTGCCGACCGTTTCGCGCCGGCGGATGATTTCGGCTGTAGTCTGCCACTCGGGCCAGAGCGCCTCGCCAAGCACCCGTCCCAGCGGATCATCAGCCTCGGCCAAGGCGGGAAACCGCAGTGTGGACCAGTTCTGATCCTCCTTCATCAACCGCCCCGCCAGATCATCCACATGCCAGCGCGTCATGATCAACACGACCCGCCCGCCCGGCTTCAACCGCGACAGCAACTCCGCCCGATACCAGTCGAACAGCGAGCGTCGCGCAACCTTGCTGTCAGCTTCCGCCCAGGATTTCACTGGATCATCGATCAGGATCAGATCAGCCCGCCGTCCGGTAATCGGGCCGCGCACACCCGCGGCGAAATATTGCCCGCCACCCGTCAGCGAAAAGCGCCCAGCGGATCGGCTGTTCGCCTCCAGCGCCAGACCGAACGGTGCGCCTTGCTCGGCGATCACACCACGCAACCGCCGGCCGAAATGTTCGGCGAGGGAAGCAGTATGGCAAGCGGCGATCACCTCACTCTGCGGTTTGGAGGCAAACCAGTACGCCGGAAACAGCACCGAAGCGTAGGTCGACTTGGCAGCACCCGGCGGCATCTGCACCATCAACCGGTCGGTCGACCCATCCGCCACTCGCTGTAGCGCATCGATCAATACCAGATGATGCCGGGCCGGCTTTTGCCCCCATGTCGCACACAGCGTCTCGGCAAAGGCCTTGAAGTCCGTCACCCCGCCCGACGAGGCCGCTGGGCCCAGATCGTCGTCGCCTGCCGAACACTTCAACGCCGTGTCCGTACATAAAACCTCATCATGAAAGAATGGATAGCCCAAACTGGGGCAGGTGGGAAAGCTAAAATAACGTCGTGTTAGAAATTATTTTCCTGACCCGGAAAAATCCTCGGAATCATTTGTGTTTCCCGGTCGGCGTCACCGAAAGCCGAATGCCACCCCAACTTCACTGCGCACCACCAGCGTACTACTCGGCGGCTCGTAAAAACCATTGTTCAACGCC
This sequence comes from Acidiphilium rubrum, assembly GCF_900156265.1. Taxonomy (GTDB): domain Bacteria; phylum Pseudomonadota; class Alphaproteobacteria; order Acetobacterales; family Acetobacteraceae; genus Acidiphilium; species Acidiphilium rubrum. Next base: position 47,283 of record NZ_FTNE01000012.1, on the reverse strand, counting down.
GATCCGGCATAATTGAAGTGCCGAACCCCAAGCCCGGCGAACAGATGCAAGGCATTGCTCAACCGCCAATCGGCACCGAGATGAACCGCCTCCTCACCGCTGGTCCCAAATCCCGCAGCAAACCCCAAGGCGGGCGCCGAAGCACGCCCGCCAACCACCGCAAGCCCCTCCGCCGTCGCTGAAATCACTAACCGATCACTCACTGCAACGTCGAACCGCGCGCCGACACCAGCGATCGCCGCCCGGTAGAACTCACCGTACCCACCGGCACCTCCGACATCGCGATACCAGTTCTGATACCCGGCCGTGACAAACGGAATCACATCGACCGCCGTCGAAAGCGCCAACGCCCTCCCCAATCGCACTTCAATCGAATTGAAGCGCGCATGATCGGTCGCGTCATACGGCGACAATCCCGGTGCCGCGCCACCCTGGATAAACCCATTATAGGCCAGCGGACCGCCGGCAAAATCATACACCACGCCGGAATAAATGCCTGGCATTCCCAACAGCGACCCCAAGCGCGATGCCTCCGCGCTAAAACCCGGCAGCACGCCGCTTTCCTGGTCCGATGCGCCGGCGAAACCCTCACTATACCGAGTACCCTGCACCGCAAATCCAAGCGCCACACGGGTTTCCGCCGCAATCACCGCCGGATTGAGCGCCACTGCCACACCATCCGCCCGCGCGACCACCCCTGTCACCGCCAGCAGAAACAGCACACCCACCAACCTGAAGATGAACGCCAACCGACTCATTGCCCGACCTTGCAAGACGAGCACTTATCGCACCAAATCGTTAAAATTTACTGACCAAACGCGGCTGGGCAATCCAAAAACCCGCGCCGTGTCCGCCGCGCAACGCTAACGCCCGCGACGTTCACGCCATCCGCAGTCGCCCGGGACTATTGCAACGTCAGCAAACTTCCATGCCGCATCTCACCCGGCGAAATCAACGCCGCCGAACCCACGCGTACCGAGTGCAACCGCCCCTCGATCTGCCGCGCCCAAAACGCCAGAAATCCGTTCAGAACCGGGTAGCGCGGCGCAATGTCCAACTCCTGCCAGACAAAACTCTGCAAAACGCCCGGATGATCCGGCATATGATACAAAATTTCCGCCGTCGTCAGCCGATACCCTTGTAATTGCTTACTTAAACTCATGGCATCACCCTCATAATCCGTTGAAAAAACCTTGTGCCACCGCGTCCTCTGTTTCATGAACATGGCATGACAACCGGGGGGTCTGGCAAGAAAAATCTGCGATATCAACGGATTAGCACTCAACACCCCAAACTGCTGCCGGCCTTGACACATCACCACCCAAGATTTAAACGTCTGGCACTCTCCCGATGAGAGTGCTAGCAGCGCCTGATGCCTCTTCAGGGTCGGCGCCGGCTGAGCCGTTTACGACCGTAACCAAATCAGGAGCGATCCGATGAAATTCCGTCCCCTCCACGACCGTGTGGTCGTCCGCCGGCTGAACGCCGAGGAAAAGACCGCCGGTGGCATCATCATCCCCGACACCGCCAAGGAAAAGCCGATGGAAGGCGAAGTCATCGCCGTCGGTGCAGGCGCGCGCAATGAAGCCGGCGCAATCGTGGCGCTCGACGTCAAGGCCGGCGACCGCATCCTGTTCGGCAAATGGTCCGGCACCGAAGTGAAGCTCGACGGCGAAGAGCTGTTGATCATGAAGGAATCCGACATCATGGGCGTCATCGAAGGCACTCCGGCCGCCAAGAAAAAGGCCGCCTGAACCTTCCCGACCCCATAATTTTCTAAAAGGAACACAACCATGGCTGCCAAAGACGTTCGTTTTTCAGCCGATGCCCGTGAGCGTATGCTCCGTGGCGTCGACGTTCTCGCCAACGCGGTAAAAGTCACGCTCGGCCCCAAAGGCCGCAACGTCGTCCTCGAAAAAAGCTTCGGTTCGCCGCGCATCACCAAGGACGGTGTCACCGTCGCGAAGGAAATCGAGCTTTCCGATCGCTTCGAGAACATGGGTGCCCAAATGGTCCGCGAAGTCGCTTCGCGCACCAACGATCTCGCCGGTGACGGCACCACCACCGCCACCGTTCTCGCCCAGGCCATCGTCCGCGAAGGCGTCAAAGCCGTCGCCGCCGGCATGAACCCGATGGATCTGAAGCGCGGCATCGACAAGGCCGTCATCGCTGTCGTCGAAGAGCTGAAGAAGCGCACCAAAAAGATCAACAACCCGACCGAAACCGCCCAGGTCGGCACCATCTCCGCCAACGGCGAAGCCGAAATCGGCAAGATGATCTCCGAAGCGATGCAGAAGGTCGGCAACGAGGGTGTCATCACCGTCGAAGAAGCCAAGGGCATCCAGACCGAGCTCGATGTGGTCGAGGGCATGCAGTTCGACCGCGGCTATGTCTCGCCCTACTTCATCACCAACCCGGAAAAGATGGTCGCGGACCTGGATAACCCCTACATCCTGATTCACGAAAAGAAGCTCTCCGGCCTCCAGCCGATGCTGCCGCTGCTCGAATCCATTGTCCAGTCCGGCAAGCCCTTGCTGATCATCGCTGAAGACGTCGAAGGCGAAGCCCTCGCGACCCTGGTCGTGAATAAACTCCGTGGCGGCCTCAAAATCGCAGCCGTCAAGGCACCGGGCTTCGGTGATCGCCGCAAGGCGATGCTGGAAGATCTCGCGATCCTCACCGGTGGTCAGGTCATCAGCGAAGACCTCGGCATCAAGCTGGAAACCGTAACGCTCGCCATGCTCGGCCGTGCGAAGAAGGTGTTGATCGAGAAGGAAAACACAACCATCGTCGAAGGCGCCGGCAAAAAGGCCGACATCACCGGCCGCTGCAACCAGATCCGCGCGCAGGTCGAGGAAACCACCTCGGACTACGATCGCGAGAAGCTGCAGGAACGCCTCGCCAAGCTCGCCGGTGGCGTCGCGGTCATCCGCGTCGGTGGCGCCTCGGAAGCTGAAGTGAAGGAGCGCAAGGATCGCGTTGACGACGCTTTGCACGCAACCCGCGCAGCCGTCGAAGAAGGCATCGTCCCCGGCGGCGGCGTCGCCCTCGCACGCGCCTCGCTGATCCTCTCCAAGGTCAAGGCCGACAACGACGATCAACGCTTCGGCATCGACATCATCCGCAAGGCAATCCTGGTCCCGATGCGCCAGATCGCCGAAAACGCAGGTGAAGACGGCGCCGTGATCTCCGGCAAAGTGCTCGACAAGGACGACTACGGTTGGGGCTTCGATGCCCAGTCCGGCGAGTTCAAGGATCTGGTCAAGGCCGGCATCATCGACCCGACCAAAGTGGTCCGCACCGCCCTGCAGGACGCCGCCTCGGTGGCCGGCCTGCTGGTGACGACCGAAGCCATGGTCGCCGAACGCCCCGAGAAAAAGGCACCCCAGGGTGGCGGCGGCGGCGGTATGGGCGGCATGGGCGGCATGGGCGATATGGATTTCTGATCCACCGCCTTCCGCTGATACGTCAAAAAGGCCGTGGAGCAATCCACGGCCTTTCTTTTTGCCGAACCGACCACGCCGCGTTGCACCGATTTTGAAACCATGAAAAAGCTCCAGGAATGGAAAAAGACCGTCTGGCCGCCTTCAGCGATGGCGTCATCGCCGTCATCATCACCATCATGGTGCTCGACCTGAAAATCCCGCACGGCACCAGCCTCACCGCACTCGCCACCGCCGCCCCAACCTTCGTCAGCTACATCCTCAGTTTCGTCTATGTCGCAATCTACTGGAACAACCACCACCATTTCTTCCAGCTCGTCCCGCGCGTCACCGGCGCCATCCTCTGGGCCAATTTGCACCTGCTGTTCTGGCTGTCACTCATCCCCTTCGCCACCGCCTGGCTCGGCGCACACCACACCGCCCCAATCCCAACCGCCCTCTACGGCCTCGCCCTGCTGATGCCCGCCATCGCCTGGTACATCCTGCAAACCACCATCATCCGCGCCCAAGGCAACAACTCGGCCCTCTCCAAGGCACTCGGGCGCGACCTGAAAGGCAAAACCTCCCCCATCCTCTACACCACCGGAATCATCCTCGCCTTCATCAACACCACCCTGGCCGATGCCCTCTACGCCCTGGTCGCCCTACTTTGGCTCATCCCAGACCGCCGGGTCGAACAAGCGATACCGCGGGAGGACTGATGCTGATCGCCTCATGATGCAGCCCTCAGGCGGTCCGCTGCTCGAGCCGGAAGGTCCACAGTGCGACGCCTAGGCCCAGCACAGCCATCAAGGCACCCACCAACGGCAGATCCAAATAGCTGACACCAACGCCCAGCGCCGCGCCGCCAACCCATGCCCCTGCCGCGTTGCCCAGGTTAAACGCGCCCTGATTGATGGTGGACGCCAGGTTCGGCGCATCCCGTGCGTAGTCGATCACGCGCGTCTGCAACGGCGACACCATCGTGAACACCGCAATCCCCCACACCAGCAACACGCCAATCGCCAGCACACCGCTGAAACTCACCAGCCGCAGCACCACCAGGATCACCGCCAGCGCCGAAAACGTCAGCACGATGGTCCGCGCCGAGTGCCGGTCCGCCAATCGCCCGCCGAGCAGGCCGCCGGCCGTCAACCCCGCGCCGAAAATCAGCAAGGCAACGCTCACCCAATGCGGTGACAGGCCGCTCACCTTTTCGAGCAGCGGCGCGATATAGGTGAACACGCTGAACAGGCTCATCGAACTCAGCACCGCCATCAGCATCGCCAGCAGAACCTGTGTGCGGCCCAGAATCCGCACCTCGTTCAGCAACCGCCCGCTGCCACCCGGCATGCCCTTCGGCAACAAAACGGCAATCGCCGCCATCGACAGCAGCCCGATTGCCATCACCGCCCAGAACGTCGCGCGCCAGCCTGCCGCCTGCCCCAGAATCGTCCCCGCCGGCACGCCCAGCACGTTCGCCATGGTCAGGCCCAGAAACACCAGCGCCACCGCCCGCGCCCGTTTTTCGCGCGGGACGAGATCCGCCGCGACCACTGAGCCGATCCCGAAAAACGCGCCATGCGACAGCGCGGTGATCACTCGCGCCGCCATCATCGTCCAATAACCGGGGGCCAGCGCGCACAGCGCATTGCCCAGCACGAACACGCCCATCAATGAAATCAGTGCGGTGCGCCTCTGCCATCGCCCGACCAACACGGCCACGAACGGCGAGCCGAACGTCACCCCGAGCGCGTAGGCGGTCACCAGATACCCGGCCTGCGGCACCGATACCGCGAAGTCCCGCGCCAACTCGGGCACCAGACCGACAATCACGAACTCGCTGGTGCCGATCGCGAAACTCGCGACGATCAGCGCTATCAAGGGTAAGGGCATACGCAACCGAAAAAAGTGAAGCGCGCAGAAGGCGCTACTTTTTCAAAAAACAGAAGCAGAAAACTTCTGTTAATTTCGCGTCTGAGGGTTGTCGAAACGCGGGGAGCGCAGGCGCGCGAACGCATCACCCAGCGCCGCCGCCAAATCCCGCCGCTCCGCCTCGCCGAGCGCCATGCCGACAATATGCCGCCCCTCGCGGTTTGCGATCGACAGGATCGGATTGCTGCCGGCGTTTTCTTCGAGTTGCACCCGCAACCACCCCGGCGCCATCGAAACCTGGGTCCGTCGCCCGCGCGGCGTTGTTCGGGTAATGGTCAACCCGGCCTCGGTCAGCAGAATCACCTCCGAAGCCCGCGCGCCGCGCATGTTCATCGAATATAGCACGATCGCGAGAACCAGCTCTGCGCCATTGAACCCGATCACCGGAAACGCGCCAAGGAAATACATCAGGCTGGTCACCAGGAACGATCCCGCGGCCATCACCCCGAACACGACATACATCCCGCGCCGGTCCATGCTGCGGTGCGGCGTCAAAATGGCTTCGAAAATCGGGGGTGGCCCCAGGTCAGCGGCGATGGTGTCGGACATAGCCTTAGTTTCGCATCGATTCCCGTCACCGCAAGAGCCGACGGCAGCCTTGCCAAACCCGCCCCACCCCGACACTAATCCGCCATGCCGACCGCACAAGCGCCAAAACCCAGACAAATCAAACCGAAATTGATGAAGCGGGCCGATATCGCCCCCTTCCTCACCGCCATCAGCCAGAACAACCCGACGCCGCAGACCGAACTCGTCTACACCACCCCGTTCACCCTGCTGGTCGCCGTCGTCCTCTCCGCGCAGACGACCGATGCCGCGGTCAACAAAGCCACCCCCGCCCTGTTCGCCGAAGCGCCCGATCCTGCGGCGATGGCCGCCCTGGGTGCGACCGGCATCGCGCGCCACATCCGGTCGATCGGGCTCTGGCAGGCGAAGGCGAAAAACGTCGCCGCCCTGTCCCATCTGCTGCTCGAACGCCACAACGGCGACGTCCCCGCCGACCGCGAATCGCTCGAAGCTCTGCCCGGCGTCGGCCGCAAGACCGCCAACGTCGTGCTCAACGAAGTGTTCGGCCACGCCACCATGGCGGTCGACACGCACATCTTCCGCCTCGGCAATCGCACCGGCCTCGCGCCCGGAACCAATGTCCGCCAGGTCGAAGACGGCCTGGTCGCCCGCATCCCACCGGCCATGCTCCGCCCCGCCCACCACTGGCTGATCCTGCACGGCCGCTACATCTGCAAAGCCCGCAAACCCGAATGCTGGCGCTGCCCAGGTGCCGGGTGGTGCGTTTACAAACCGAAGCCGACCTCCGCCGCATCACGATCTGTGGCCGCGATATCGAAAGGCAAATCATGAGCGCCGCCATACCCACCTACCGACTCGAAAAATCCCTGGGCCTGATCGCCATCGTCGCCTCCGCTGTGACGCAGGAATACGGTGCAGGGATCAATTTCGTGGTCACCCAGAGCATCGGCGTCTATCCGGCCATAAAAAATCTCGTCCCGTTGGCAATGTTCGTCACGGGCGCGGTCATCTTTCTGAAAGTCTTCCTGTACGCGCGCTTTTCCCAGGCCATGCCGCGCGCCGGATCGTCATATGTATGGACGGTCCGTGCCCTGAACCTGCCGCTCGGATTCATCCTGCATTTCGTCTGGTGGGCCAGCATCACCGCCGCCATGGGCTTCATTGCGTTCGCCTTCGGCAATTTCCTCGGCAATGCCCTGATCGCCGCCGGCATTCCGGGCGGCCACGCCATCCTGACTCCGCTCGGTCACGTCGTCACCGGCCTCGCCGCCCTGTGGGTTATCTACGGGATTCATATCGCCGGCATCCGCGACTACGGCCGTCTCGTCACGATTCTCCTGATTCTTGTGGCGCTCACCGCTCTCGCCGTCTGCATCATCGGGTTCACCACCAGCCCCGCCACCTTCGTCAGCACCGCCGGTGCCCGCACCGGCCTCACCTTGACCGCACCACCCCACCCCGGCCCGTTCGATGCCCACGCGTTTCTGGCCGTATGCACCCTGTTCATCTTTGCTTATGGCGGATTGTCCGGCGCACCCGCTTTGTCCGGGGAAACCCGCGATGCCGAACACACCATGCCGCGCGGCATCCTGCTCGCCTGGATCACCTCGGTCATCCTGTTCACCCTGGTCAGCGCCGCCCTGCTCCATGCCGCGCCGTGGTGGGCCGCCGAGGCATTGATCAAGCACAAACACGCCAATCTGGTCACGGCGCCGGGAATTCTCGGGCTTACCGCCCCGCATGACGTTGCTGCCGTTATCGGCCTGATCATCGCCCTCATCGTCGGCAAAACCCTCGCGCCGCAAATGGTCGTAACATCCCGCATGCTGTTCGCCTGGGCCGAGGATGGCCTGCTGCCGCCGATCTTCGCGCAAACCTCGCGTCGCCATGCCCCTGTCGCAGCCCTTACGCTCACGGTGGTGCTCGCCTCGCTGTTTCTCCTGCAAGCCACCTATATCGGCTGGGCGTTCGGCGTGGTCGCCCGGTCGATCACCATTCTGCTCGTCTGGCTCGCCGTCGCGGTCGCCGCCCTCAATCTTCGGCTGAACCCACGATTCCGAGCCAGCCCATGGTCGCGCCCCTTCCGCAATTCGGTCTTCACGATCCCGATCGCACTGCTTTCGATCGTCGTGACCCTCGCGTTCATGCGTTCCGTGATCATCCTGGCGCACGCGCCCTTCTATGTGCAGCCCTTGTTCCAGGGCGGGGTCATGGCGATCATCGGCGCAGCGCTCTATCGACGCGCGAAGGCCGCCCATCCAGACCTGGCCGAAACCACCGCAAGCCTCCCCCTCGAATAGCCACCCTTCCAACCACCGCCCCAACGCCATATACCGGGGCACCATGGACGCCAGCCTCTCCTTCGTGAAAATGCACGGCGCCGGCAACGACTTCGTCGTGCTGGACGCCCGCACGCACGCCATTCCGCTCACGACCGCCCAGGCCACCACCATCGCCGACCGAAGGCGCGGCATCGGCTGCGATCAGATCATCCTGATCGAAAACGCACCGACGGCCGACGCCTTCATGCGTATCCTCAACGCGGACGGCTCGGAATCCGGCGCCTGCGGCAATGCCACCCGCTGCGTCGCCGCCCTGCTCGCCGCCGAAACCGGTGCGCGCGCTCTCACCATCCAGACCAGCGCCGGCATCCTCGCCGCCACCATCAAAGGCCCCAACCTCGTCGAAATCGACATGGGCGAACCCCTGTTCAACTGGCAGGACATCCCCCTGCTCGAACCGATGGACACACTCAACCTCCGCCTCGCGCTCGGCCCGGTCGAAAACCCCGCCGCCTGCTCGATGGGCAACCCCCACGCGACGTTTTTCATCGAAGACTTCAAGCATCTCGCGCTCGACAGCATCGGCCCCCGCCTCGAACACGCCCGCATCTTCCCCGAACGCGCCAATATCGGCTTCGCCCGGATCGAGGGACGCGGCCGCATCCGCCTGCGCGTCTGGGAACGCGGCGCCGGCCTCACGCTGGCCTGCGGCTCCGGCGCCTGCGCCGCCCTGGTCAACGCGCACCGCCGCGGCCTCACCGACCGGCGCGCCGAGATTGAAATGGACGGCGGCATCCTCACCATCACCTGGCGCGACGACAACCACGTCCTGATGGAAGGCCCGGTCGCCCTGGTCTACGAGGGCACCATCGCCCCCGAACTGCTGCCCGCATGAGCATCGACATCCTCACCTTCGGCTGCCGGCTCAACGCCTTCGAATCCGAAGTCATGCGCGGCCACGCCGAGGCCGCGAACCTCACCGATACCATCATCGTCAACACCTGCGCCGTCACCGCGGAAGCCGAACGCCAGGCCCGCCAGGCCGTCCGCCGCGCCCATCGCGCCAATCCCGGCGCCGATATCATCGTCACCGGCTGCGCCGCGCAGATCGACCCGGACTCCTGGCGCACCATCGCCGGTGTCACCCGCGTCATCGGCAATGTCGAAAAACTCACGCAAGCGGCCTGGATAGCGACCGAACCGGTTCTGGTCGCCGAAATCATGCAGGTCCGCCAGACCGCGGCCCATCTGATCGATGGGTTCGGCACCCGGTCTCGCGCCTTCATCGAGGTTCAGCAAGGCTGCGATCATCGCTGCACCTTCTGCATCATCCCCTACGGCCGCGGCCCGTCCCGCTCGATCCCGATGGGCGCAATCGCCGATCAAATCCGCACCCTGGTCGCCAACGGCTATCAGGAAATCGTCCTCACCGGCGTCGATCTCACCTCCTATGGCGCCGACCTGCCCGGCACACCCAAACTCGGCCACCTCGTCCGCCGCCTGCTCGCCGCCATCCCAGAACTGCCGCGCCTGCGCCTGTCCTCGATCGACCCCGCTGAAATCGACGATGATCTCTGGCACGTGATCGAACACGAACCCCGCCTGATGCCCCACCTTCACCTTTCGGTGCAGGCCGGGTCGGATATGATCCTCAAACGCATGAAACGCCGCCACCTCCGCCACCACGTGATCGAGGCCACATCCCGCGCCCGCGCGCTGCGCCCCGGCATCGCCTTCGGCGCCGACCTGATCGCCGGCTTCCCGACCGAGGATGAAACCATGTTCAACGACAGCCTCCGCCTGATCGACGAAGCCGGGCTCGACTATCTGCACGTTTTTCCCTACAGCGCCCGCAACGGCACGCCCGCCGCCCGCATCCCCGCCCTGCCGATGGCCGAACGTCGCGCCCGCGCCGCCCGACTGCGCCAGGCCGGCGAACGCCGCGCCGCCGCCCGCTTCAAATCCATGATCGGCAGCACTATCACCGCCCTCGCCGAATCACCCTCCAACGGCCACTCGGAAACCTTCGCGCCGGTCCGCTTCGCCACCAGCGCCATCCCCGGCAGCCTCGTCACCGGCCGCGTCACCGGCGCCGATGCCACCTCGATCACCCTGGAAACCGCATAATGGCGCTCGGCTTCTTCTCCCGCCTCAAGGCCGGCCTCACCCGCAGCACCACCAAACTGACAACCGGCATCACGGATACCTTCACCAAACGCAAACTCGACGATTTCGCGCTCGAAGAACTCGAAGAACTGCTGATCGCCGCCGACCTTGGCCCCACCGTCGCCGCCAAAGTCATCCGCGCCTTCCGCCGCGCCCGCTTCGGTCAGGATGTCTCACCGCCCGAAATCCGCGCCGCCCTGGCCGATGAAATCGCGAAAATCCTCGCCCCCGTCGCCCAACCGCTCACCATTGACGAGACCAAACAACCCTTCGTCATCCTGATGGTCGGCGTCAACGGCACGGGCAAAACCACCACCATCGGCAAACTCGCCCAAATCTATGCGGATGCCGGGCAGAAACCGATGCTGGTCGCAGGCGATACCTTCCGCGCCGCCGCCGTCGAACAGCTCCAAATCTGGGGCAACCGCGCGCACGCCCCGGTCGTCATCGGCGCACAGGACGCCGACCCCGCCGGCCTCGCCTTCGACGCCATGACCCGCGCCGAACGCGAAGGTGCCAAAATCCTGCTGATCGACACCGCCGGCCGCCTGCACAACAAAGCGGCGCTCATGGAAGAACTGCGAAAAATCATCCGCGTCATCAAAAAACGCGACCCGACCGCCCCCCACGCGATCCTCCTCACCCTCGACGCCACCACCGGCCAAAACGCACTCACCCAGGTCAAAACCTTCAAAGACATGGTCGACCTCACCGGCCTGATCGTCACCAAACTCGACGGCTCAGCCCGCGCCGGCGTCGTCGTCGCCCTCGCGGAATCCACCGGCCTGCCGATCCACGCCGTCGGCGTGGGCGAACAAGCCGCCGACCTGCGCCCCTTCGACGCCACCGAATTCGCCCGCGCCCTCACCGGCGCCGATCCGGTCTGATACTCAGGGGTTCCGGAGGTGATGGCTAAGGAAGTAAGGCCAGGGGTTCTGCCCTGGCGTTACTTACCTTCACTACCACCCGCAACACCCTCCTCAGTACAGCGCCGACCGCGCCCGGGGCGGCACGCGCGTGTACTGGGCCGCGAGGCGCAGGAGGCTTGGGAACGTGCCGGCGACGCCGAACAGGGCGCGTTGCGCCAGCGGCATGCGGGCGAGGCGATAGAGGGCGGCGGCGCGCCTGATCTGCCCGCTGATGTCGCGCCGCAGGGCGCGGTGATAGGCGGATGCGGTGTGTCCGGCGATGATCGCATTTGCCGCGCGGGTTGCGCTGTGCAGGGCGATCGCCATCCCATCGCCGGTGAACGAGGGGATCACCCCGGCCTGATCGCCCAGGCGGTATATACGATCCGGGTCGTTCGCGGTCGGCCGGTGGACGAAGCCGTAGGGCACGCGAAAAATCGTCAGCGGTTGTTCGAGCAGCGGCACGGAGCCGATCAGCCGGTCCGCCAGCAGGGTGTTGCGTTTTACTAAATCGGCCAGCAGTGCTGTCCAGGTGCCGCCGACACGCTGCAACCGCGCCCGGTCGACCAACAGCGACAGGTTGGCCATACCGTCCTCGACCATCTGCAACCCGGCGTAGCCATCGTCGAACAGGATCAGGTCGATATGACCGGCCAGCGCCTGCCGCGCCGCGGGGTTCAGCTGGAAATACATTTTGAACCCGACCAGCGCTTCCGGTTCGGCCGCCTGTCGCCGCACGCCGCGCAGGTCGTGCTTGCCGGTGGCCAGCAGCAGCATATCCGGGCGGATCGGCGCCTCGCCGGCCAAATCCAGTCGCAGCCCATCGCTGCAATCCACCCCGCGGATGGCAACGCCGCGCCGCACGACCGCGCCGCATGATGCCGCGTGGTCGAGCAACGCCGCATCAAGCCGCCGCCGGGTGATCCCCAATCCCTCGAACGGCAGCCCGACGCTCACCGCCGCGTCATCGCGCACCAGGCGCAGCCGTGAAATCCGGTGGCCACCCAGCACTGCGGCGTCAAAGCCGATCGCCGCGAGCGAAGCCTGCGCCTCGACGCTCAGAAACTCGCCACAAATCTTGTGCGCCGGCGCCGCATCACGCTCGAGCACCGTAACGTCCCTGCCCGCCCGCGCCAGCGCAGCGGCGGCGGCGGCACCCGCCAATCCCCCACCGGCCACGACAATTGCTGTCATGACGCGCGCGACACGCCGTACCGGAACGGAAACTGCCAGCGAATATCCGCCTGCACGCCCGCCGCCGCGAGTGCTGCCTGCCAATCGCCCCGGCGAAAACCTCGCGCGATCGAAACCGTTCCGTCGGAGGCCACAATCCGGTGCCACCCCATCAGCCGCGCCAGCACCCGAAACCCGTAATACGGCACCGCATGCCGATGCAGATCCGTGATATACCACCCTCGTTCCGCCGTCCGGTCCAGCCAGCGCAAAAACTGCACCAATTGCCGGTCATCCAGATGATGCGTGAATTGCGACGTCACGATGAAATCGGGTTTCGGGTCCGGCGCCGCCTCGAATACATCGCCGGTGCGATAGACAATATCCATGCCTGCCGGCGTCGCCGCGCGCGCGGCCACGGCGCTGCGCGGATTGAGATCGATCCCGCTCAACCGCATTGCAACGCCGCGCTTGTCTGCCCAGCGTGCAATCGCCCGCAGCAAATCCCCATCGCCAAACGCGACATCAAGCACGGACACCCCACCCGCCGGCGCCACCGCGGCCAACCAGCGCAACACCGGCCGATGCGTGAACGTCACCCGGTTCACCTTCGCCAGATCGCCGATGCAGCGCGCATAAACCGCAGGATCAAGGCCAGGGTCGTCCATGACTTCGGGTTCGGTACTGCGGTAGGTCAGGGTCATGTGATATTCCGTCAGCAAGCAAAACGAAGCAAAAACCGTCTAGTCCCGCGACGAACCGTGTGGCGCACCGTCACACCACGCTGAACCGGAACGTTTCGGCCACCATGCCGGGCCCGAATGCCATCGCCATGCCGCGCGCGCCCGCGGTCGCCCGCTCCATCATCCGCTTGAGCACGAACATCACGGTCGCCGATGACATATTGCCATGCGCCGACAGCACCGCGCGTGACGGTGCCAACGCCTCCGGCGCGAGCCCAAACCCGGACTCGACCGCGTCGAGCACCGTGCGCCCGCCGCCGTGGACGGCCCATAAGTCGACCGCCTGGGTCCCCTCGCCGCGCAGCAACCCGCCCGCATCCGACCGCGCCAGATCCTCGCGCAACGCCTGCGCAATCTTGCCCGGCACCCCGCCCGAAAGATGCATCAGAAACCCCTGCGCCCCGATATGCCAGGTGATAAGATCCTCCGTTTCGGGAATCGTCGCTGCCCGGAAATCCGCCATCGCAAACCCTTCGGGCTCCGCGGTCACCAGCGTCGCCGCACAGCCATCGCCGAACAGCATGAACGTCAGCGCGGTTTCAAGGTCATCGGTCTCCTGCAAATGCAGCGTGCAAAGTTCGAGGTTGACGACCAGAACCTTCGCCGCCGGATCGGCCAGCACCGCCGCCTGCGCAATCCGCAGCGCAGGCACCGCGGCCGAACACCCCATGAACCCTACCAGCGTCCGCTGCACATCCGCCCGCAGGCCCAATCGCCACGCGATATGCTGGTCCAGCCCCGGCGCCGTGAAACCCGTACATGAAGCGACGACCAGATGCGTAATCCCATCCATCGCGTCGCCCAACCCCAGCGCACCGATCGCCTGACCGGCCAATTCCGGCGCGGTTCGCTCATATTGCGCCATCCGCTTACCGATATCGGGAAAGTCGCCACGCCGGTAGAAATCCTGCGCATCGACATCCCCGGCGACCAGATCACCCATGGCCAGATGCGAATACCGATGCCCGATCGCGGCGCGCTCCGCCATCCGCGAAAACACCGCGGCCTTACGAGGGTCCAGCATGGTTCGCGCGTAATCGACAAACCCTTGATGAATATCGTTTTCGGGCACCGCAGTGCCAATCCGGTTGATATAAGCCGTGGTCATTGCGCTCGCTTCCATGACATTGACGCGGCACACCGCACCGTCTTCACTAAATGAGCATCGTCAAGGCAAAGACAAGCAAGCAGGGTCAAATCGATCGATCGCACACGCCGAACCGCGCCATCTACCAGCCGTGATGGTGCCAATAGCCGCCATGATATGCCCGATATCGCCGCTCCGGCCGTGAATTATCCGGCTCAGGCCCCAGATAGCGCCGGTACGCCGCCACCCAGTCCCCCGCCATCATCGCCCGCGCCTTATCGAGCGACAGTTGACGCCGGCACACCAGCCGCACCATCCGCGCCTCCAGCCGATCCTTGGCGTATGATCCCCATTCACCCGGCCCGAAATGCGGCTCCGGCCACAGGTTGAGCGGCGAATCAGGCGATCCTCCCAGATCGAGCGGGATCAAATGATCCTCCTCGTACTTCCAGGGCCTGGTATCCGCGTAACCATAAGCCCGGATCTGCGATTTTTTCAGCCGCTCGGTATAGCGCACGCCCGGCCGCACCGATCGCGTCCATCCCCGCACACAAATCGTCTGATCGATCGTCCCCGGCGTCACAGCCGGATTGATCGCCCCGGGCGTCATCGCCCGATCCGGCAACGATGCGGTCGGCAAAATGGTGCGCGCCCAACCCGTTACCGGCAGCCACAACGCAAAGATGATAAATAAAATCTTCACACGCAGTCTATAGCGCAAATTCATTAAGATCAGGTTAGCGCCGCAAGACCCATCCGCAACCGATCCATCGCGCGCGCCAGTTTTTCCGGGCTCTGCGCAAAACACACCCGCAAATGCCCTTCCCCCGCCGCACCGAACGCCACACCGGGCGCCACAGCCACCTTGTGCTCCACCACCAGGCGCCGCGCCAACGCCAGGCTGTCATCCACACCGTCGATCCGCGCGAAGGCATAGAAACTCGCCGCCGGCGCCTGCAATTGCACCCGGTTCAACCCCGCCAGCCCCTCCAGCACGATCGCCCGCCCGCGTGCACAGAAATCGCGGAAATCCGCCACGAAATCCTCGCACCCCAGCGCCGCCAGTGCCGCCTCCTGCGAATAGGGTGCCACGGTCGAATGCGTCGCCTCGGTCAACTCGCCGATCGCATCGCGCAGCCCCGCCGGCACCACCAGCCAGCCCACCCGAAACCCGGTCATCGCCCAGGTTTTCGACACCGAATTTGCCACCATCACCCGATCATCCGGCAGCGCATGATCCAGCACGGAGGGTGCGGCCACCGCCCCATCGAAGGTCAGACGCGAATACACCTCATCGGAGAGCAGCCACACGCCATGCCGCCGGCATAGTGCGAGAACCCCCGCCACCTCGGCGTCGCTCGCCATCCACCCGGTCGGGTTGTTGGGCGAATTCAAACAGAACACCCGGGCGCCGGCCAGCACCGTGTCCAGCCGCGCCAGATCAAGCCGAAACCCGCCCGCGCCATCCTCATCCAGCCCAAACCGCGTCACCTCGGCCCCACGCGCCAGCGCCGCACCGGCCAAATTCGGCCACTCCGGCTCATGGATCACCACGCGATCCCCGGCCCGCACGATGGCGGCAAACGCCACCGCAATCGCCGCCATACCCGAAGCGGTCACCACGATCCGCCCCTCATCCACCGGCAATCGATGCAGCCCCGTCAAATAATCCGCCAGCGCCGCCCGCAACGCCGGCTTGCCGCGGCTATCGACATAATGCGTATCACCCGCCGCCACCGCCCGCATCAAAGCCGCTGTCGCCGCTTCCGGCGGCGCGAAATCGGACTCCCCGAACGCCAGATTGACCACCGAGCGATCACCGAACGCGATCCGCCCGATATCACCGATCTTCGAGCGCGGAATCTGCGAAATTCCCATCAAATCAATCATGCGGCTCGTCCATCCATCCTGATCACCCCAAGCTCCGTCGCCACAGCATCCAACCGCTCATCCTTCGGTCCCACCGGTACCGCCGGAATTTCCTGGCAGGCAAACGCGCAACCCAACCGAAACGCCCCCGGCAGTCCCGCCAGCGTCCGATCGTAATACCCACCACCATACCCCAGCCGATTGCCCGCCCGGTCGAACGCCAGCAAGGGCACCAGCACGAAGTCAGGCACCACCACGTCTCCGACCGGATGCGACGTACCGAACCGACCTGCCACCAGCGCCTCGCCCGGCACCCAGCGCCGGAATATCAGCGGCAGACCGCGTTTCGGCGTCTCCGGCAGGCATAATTCGTGCCCGAACTGTGCCAGCGCCAGCATCAAAGGCCGCACATCGATCTCATCGCCGATCGGCCAGAAGCCGGATACGACTGCCCCTGCCTGCGGCTTACAAACACTGAGACTATGCGCCATCAAACGCATACCGGCTTGCGCGGCATTATCCCCGCGTCGTCGCGCCGACGCCACTTGTCGTGCCATGCGCTTGGCATCGCGGCATGTGTCGTCATCCATCGGCATTACCGGCGACGCGCTGCCGATCTGGCCTGGGTCCGATCACGCAACGCGACTTTCAATTGGCCGAGCGCGGTTACAAACCCCTCGTCCAAGTCGCGCTTCGGCAGAACGATCCATGAAGTTCCCAATATTCCAATTCTGAAAATCCGCCCCGTTTCGATCATATCCGATACGTCCGTCCAAGGATGGTCTAGCCTTGAACTGAAATCCTGGACGTGCAAACCATTTAAATCCAACGATATATCAACCTCGCGTGGCACATCACCCCGCGCATCGCGCGCTCGTTTCGCAAGTCCACTAAGCGCTGCTCGGTAGCCAAGAAAATACATGAGAGACAGCACAACGGCGCTAATTGCCGTTGAGATGAAGATATCATCGGCCAATGCTACACCGACGAGTGCAGCGGCATGTCCGCTGATATTGATCCCCTCGCGTAAGCCCTGGTGTACGGCGTAATATAGCCATTCATAATTCAGAAATGCGGAAATTGCTGCAAGGTCCAAGAATATCAGTGGCAAAAACAAAAATCGCTTTCGCGGAATGTATCCGCCCGCATCTACGCAGTCTTTCGGTGTTACCCTCAAAGTCGCACTTACCGGCTCGATCGCGGCAAAAAACGCCGTCTCGTCACTCATTGAGAAACAATGGAATCATGTGCGAAGCCGCCCTGGCCGTTGACGATGTCATCCTCCCAAGGCCTGCAGAGCAGGTGGGCGCCGGAAATACCGGAACCACGGTTCCGACAGAGCCAGCTCCCTGGGAGTACTTATTGGCCCCGGGGATGAACGTGCCTGACGCACCGGGCAGCCTCGCCGACATAACTTAGGACTCCGCGAGGTCCGCTGCAATCTCTTCCGCACGCGCGGCAATGCGCCGCAGCCGCGCGTTATGCTCGGGTGAGGACGGCTTGGCCGGTTTGCTCGCCTTCGCCATGTCCAGCGCCGCCTTGGTATCGTGCAATTCATCAGCCAGCAGCAGCGACGCCAGCACCAGCAACCGCGATTCACCCGACTGCCCGCCGATCGCCTTGATGCTGCTGATCCGCCGGTCGATCTCCGATGCCATCTCCGTCAGGCGCGGCTCCTGCCCATCCTCGCAGGTCACGGCGTACGAATATCCGTTGATCCGAATGGTTACCTGCGCCATCTCACCCGTGCTCCGCTTCGCCGATCGATGCGAGCGCATCGCGCAACTGCGCGATCAGCCGATCGAGCGCCGCCGCCACATCCGGGCGCGTACACGCCGCAGCCGCCGCATCGGTTCGCGCCGCCCGCGCGGCGATCTGGCCCAGAGCAGCCTCCAGGCGGTCAAGCGTGTCGATTTCAGTTTCCGGCTCAGTCATGCCATGACTATCGGAGATTTTGCGTTACATGGGAAGCCGGTAAACCTTATCAAAATAACCAACCCACCAAGGGATCAATGCTCCACTTCTTTCACCACGCGATGGAACCATGGATTGCCGCCTACGGCAGCGTCGCCGTCGCACTCCTGATCCTGCTCGAAAGCCTCGGCCTGCCGCTCCCAGGCGAAACCGCTTTGGTCTCGGCCGCAATCTATGCCGGCACCACCCACCGGATCGATATCTTCATCCTGATCGCCAGCGCCGCGCTTGGCGCCATCATCGGCGGCGTCCTTGGTTACTGGATCGGCCGGCGCGCCGGCTACCCGACCATTCTGCGCCACGGCTCGCGCATCGGCCTCACCGAACGCCGCCTGCTCGCGGGGCGCTGGCTGTTCGCCAATCACGGCGGTAAAATCGTGGTATTCGGCCGCTTCTTCGCAGTACTGCGCGCCCTCGCCGCCCTCATCGCCGGCGTCACCATGATGGACTGGCGGCGCTTCGTCGTGTTCCAAAGCATCGCCAGCATCCTGTGGGCCACCCTCTACGGCGGTGCCGCCTATGTTTTCGGCAAACAGATCGAACACGTCGCCGGCCCCATCGGTGTTGCGATCGCGGTTGCCATCGGCATCGCGGTCGTCGTCACCATCCTGCTGTTCCACCGCCATGGCGACAGGTTGGAACGCATCGCCGCCGCCCGTGCGCGCCGCGAGCAATCATGAACGATCATCTCGTCATCGCCGGCCTCGGCTTCTCCGGCCGCGCCATCGCCATCGCGGCACGCAACGCCGGCTTTCGCGTCACCGCCACCGCGCGCAACCCCGCCGCCAAGCACGCCCCCGCAGGCATCGCACTCATCCCCTTCACCGAAGCCGGCGCCGCCATCGCCACCGCCACCCACCTCGTCGTCACCGCGGCGCCCACCGAATCCGGCGATCCGGTCCTGACGCTGCACCAAACCAGCCTCGAAGCCGCCACCCACCTGCGCTGGATCGGCTATTGCTCGACCACCGGCATCTATGGCGATCACGGCGGCGGCACGGTCGATGAAACCACCCCGCCCGCCCCCGGCACCGACCGCACCCGCCGCCGCGTCGCCGCCGAAACCGCCTGGTCCCAACGGTCGCACCGCTGCGCGATCGACATCATGCGCCTCGCCGGCATCTACGGCCCCGGACGCTCGGTGCTCGACGATCTGCGCGACGGCACCGCCCGCCGGATCGACAAACCCGACCATAAATTCAGCCGCATCCATGTGGATGACATCGCCCACGGCACACTCGCCGCCATCGCCACCGCCACAACCGGCACCCGCACCCTGAACTTCAGCGACGACGAGCCCGCTCCCAGCGCCACCGTCATCGCCTACGCCGCCGGCCTCCTCGGCATCGAACCGCCCCCCCTGATCGCGTTCGACGATGCCAAACGCAGCATGTCACCCATGGCGCTCTCGTTCTGGGGCGAAAATCGCGTCGTGCTGAACCAGCGCACCAAAGCCAGCCTGAACCTCGCCTGGCGGTACCCGACGTATCGCGAGGGACTGGCGGGAATACTTGAGAGCGAGCGCGGGACGTCAAGTGAGTGAAGCAAGCACTGCTTTTTTGTAAAAAAGCAGCAAAAAACTTTCTTTAATTCAGGGTACGGGCGTTTCCACGGGCACAGTCCAAGACAAACAAAAGTTTTTTGCTTCTTTTTTACAAAAAAGAAGTCCTACCCTCCCTTATCCTTATTCTCACCCTCATGAATTTCCTCAGCCACAGTCCCATGATTCAACAGCGCCACCAGCGCCACGCCGCCCAAAATATTTCCAAGCAAAGTCGGCGCCAGAAACCCTCCAAAATACTGCCCCAGCGAAGCCGTACCGGTCAGCACGGCATAGGCCGCCTCAGCCGACCCCGCGACCACGTGGGATAGCTTGGCGATCGCAACCACATAGGTGATCAGCAGCACGGTCAGCAACCGCGCCGATCGCGCGCTCGGCAGAATCCACACCATCAGCGCGATCAACCAACCGGCAAACATCGCCTTCACGAAGGTCACACCGAACGCGGCATGCACCGCCTCACGCCCGATCACCCCGAGCGAGGCCACCACCGCATCCGAGAATACGCCATGCACCAGCAACAGCGCGGCAAACACCCAGGTTCCCACCAAATTCATCACCAGCACGATCGCCCATAACCGCCCGATCGCCACCGCCGTCGCACCATCACGCCGCGTCAACAGCGGCAGCACCGCGGTCAGCGTGCTCTCGGTGAACAATTGCTGCCGCCCCAGCACCGCGATGATAAACCCGACGCTATAGCCAAAACTCGCGATCAGATGCCGCCACGTGCTCGCCGGCAGATCCGCGCGGATCAACGCCTCGGTCAGAAACGAAAACCCCATCGACAGGCCGGCGGCAAACCCCGAAAGCGTCAGCGCGCCGTTCGATCGCTCAAGCTCGTCCTCACCCTCTTCACGGATGATTTCGTGAATCACCAGTGGCCGCAGCCCGGAATGCTGCGCGGCCTGCGACTGCTCGCCCTGATCCAGATGCGGCGAGTCCGATCCAGCAGCCTTGGAGCCCTCAGCCACAACAAACCCCAATCATCATGCGTTTCACTCCGTTCGAAGCGAAGCACATGATGATCGGTCTGGTCAGACTCAAGATCATATCGGCAACGGTTTGCTAGCGCAGTCTCCTAAGGCTAGGCCGCCAAAAGGAGCACTGCTTTTTTGTAAAAAAGCAGCAAAAAACTTTTTTAATCTGGGCCGTGGGCGGTTTCACCAGCACGACCCTACGAATAAACGCTTTTTCTTCTTTTTTGCAAAAAAAAGAAGCCCTAACCTAACCCTTATACCGCGCCAAACTCCCGGCAATCGCCGCCTCGGCCGCCGCACGACCCTCCCAACCGGTCACCTTTACCCATTTCCCCTTCTCGAGGTCCTTGTAATGGGTGAAAAAATGCTCGATCGCGTCGCGCGTAATCGCCGGCAATTGTGAAACCTCGTTGATGTCGCTCCACTGCGGATGGATCTTGTCATGCGGCACACAGACGATCTTTTCATCCATCCCGGCCTCATCTTCCATCCGCAGCACCCCGATCGGCCGCGCCCGGATCACCGCGCCCGGCACCACGGCCGCCGGCGTCAGCACCAGCGCATCCGCCGGGTCGCCGTCATCGGCCAGCGTGCCCGGGATGAACCCGTAAGCCGCCGGATAGGCCATCGGCGTGAACAGAAACCGATCGACCATGATCGCCCCGCTGTCCTTGTCGACCTCATATTTCACCGCCGACCCCTGCGGGATCTCGATCACTACATGAATATCCGACGGCGGTGCCTTGCCGGCCGAAAGCTTGCTCACATCCATGGAAAAACTCTCCTGCTAATCCCGCGCGCCTCATACAAGCCCAGCCCGCCATTGCCAATCGCCCCCCTTGCCCAGACCGAGCGGCTTGCTCATACAGGCCCGGTGTGCGCCGGTAGCTCAACTGGTTAGAGCGGACCGCTCATAACGGTTTGGTTGCGGGTTCAAGTCCTGCCCGGCGCACCACGCAATCAGCGCACAGCCAACCGGCTCAGCCCCGCTTGCCAGCCGGCAGCGTCACCAGCCCGAACGGAAAGAACCGATCACAACCCTGCAACTTCAACGACACCGCGGCATCGATGCCCCGGGCACGGTGCGCTTCGGTCAGCGCAGCAAGCGTCGCGATCGCGGCGGTACGCTCGGCATCCTCGGCACAGACGTTAAGGAACCCGAACTCGGCCGGCTTCGCCGCATCGGCCTGCCGCCGCAGGCGCCGGGCACGCGCATCGACCTTCTTCGCATGGATACATAGCTCAATCGCCCGGGCAAATGCTTGCGCGCTCATCCGGCGCAACGTTGCCTGAAACGCAGCCGCGTCCGCCGCATTCAACGCGGCAATCCGCTCCCGCGCCTCGGTCTCCGCCACATCGATCAGGTCGAACGGTAGAATATCAAGCTCATACCGCTCCGATAGCTGATCCGCCTGCATGATATCCGGCTCCACCGCAATCAGCGCATCAAGATCGAAGCAGCGCAACTCCCGCGGAAATCTGACAACATTGGTATCAGTATAGGTCAGCAGCACGGTCGGTTCCTCTTGCGGTTATTCTGATTTCGGCGGGACGGATGTCAAACGCGCCAGTGACGGTAACAGAGGGAGCCCGAAAACACGAAATCAAGAGACGTGCGCATCCCACAAGCATCATAGCCGCGGCCTTGCGGCGAAGACGACGATCGGGTTCATCGAACGTCCCACATCTGGCTAACGACAAATACCATGCAGGCGTGACTACGCGATTGCGGTCCACCTGGATGTGACAAACGTCACATTGCCGTATCGCAAGGATCGCCCGCCCTTGCCGCCCCGATCGAACCGCGCGAGACATGGTCCCGAGGAGACGGCACATGAGCGAAACAATCCACCATCTTGCAACCAGCCACACCGGCCCGGCCACGGTCGGCGCGCCGGGCCAGCCCTGGCTTGACGGCCCCGGCCTCGCCACGCTGGTCCGCACAACATGCGCCACGCTCAACACCCACGGCATCGGCCGGGGCGACCGCGTCGCGATCGTGCTGCCCAACGGCCCGGCAGCCGCCACCGCCTTCATCGCCATCGCCGCCATGGCCGCCGCCGCCCCGCTCAACCCGGCCTATACCGAGGCGGAGTTCGAATTCTACCTCGACGATCTCCGCCCGCGCGCGGTCATCGTGGCGGCCGGCACCGCATCGCCGGTCCGCACCGTCGCGTCCCGGCTCGCCATCCCATTGATCGAACTCACCGAAACCGCCCCGGCCGGCGCCTTCACGCTCGATTGCACAAGCCTGCCCCAAACCCCGCCGTCCCGTCCCGGCCCCGCCGAACCGGACGATGAGGCCCTGGTCCTCCACACCTCCGGCACCACCGCACGGCCGAAAATCGTGCCGCTCACCGGCCGCAACCTCTCCGCATCCGCCCATCACATCGCCACCAGCCTCGCCCTCACCGCCGACGATACCTGCCTGAACGTGATGCCGCTGTTCCACATCCACGGCCTGGTCGCTGCAACGCTCGCCTCCCTCGCCGCCGGCGCGCGCGTCTGCTGCACCCCCGGCTTCAACGCCTTCCGCTTCGCGACCTGGCTGCACGAAGTCCAACCCAGCTGGTACACCGCCGTCCCGACCATGCACCAGGCCATCCTGATGCGCGTGCGCGGCGAGCCCGCCGCCATGCGCGCCGCCCGCCTGCGCTTCATCCGCTCCTCCTCCGCCTCGCTGCCGCCGCAGGTCATGACCGAACTGGAAGATGTATTCGCCGCCCCGGTGATCGAGGCCTACGGCATGACCGAGGCCGCCCACCAGATGGCCGCGAACCCGCTGCCGCCACGCCCCCGCAAGCCCGGCTCGGTCGGCCTGCCCGCCGGCCCCGAAATCGCCATCATGAACGACGCCGGCACCCTGCTCGACCAAGGTGCCACCGGTGAAGTCGTCATCCGTGGCCCCAACGTCACCCTGGGCTACGCCGGCAACCCCGAAGCCACCGCGCGCGCCTTCACCAACGGCTGGTTCCGCACCGGCGATGAAGGCCGCCTCGATGCCGATGGCTATCTGCACCTCACCGGCCGGCTCAAGGAAATGATCAACCGCGGCGGCGAAAAAATCAGCCCACTCGAAGTCGACG
Organism: Acidiphilium rubrum; assembly: GCF_900156265.1. Lineage (GTDB taxonomy): Bacteria > Pseudomonadota > Alphaproteobacteria > Acetobacterales > Acetobacteraceae > Acidiphilium > Acidiphilium rubrum. The sequence continues at coordinate 23,569 of NZ_FTNE01000012.1, read as the reverse complement.
TCGCCCTCCTCGATCATCCAGGCGTCGCCGAAGCCTGCACCTTCGCCGTGCCCCACGCCAAACTCGGCGAGGAGGTCGCCGCCATCGTGGTGCCGCGACCCGGCAGCTCCCTCACCGCGCAGGACGTCCGCGATTTCGCCGCCGCCCGCCTCGCACCGTTCAAAGTGCCCCGCCAGATCCTGATCATGGATGCCATCCCCAAAGGCGCCACCGGCAAGGTCCAGCGCATCGGCCTCGCCCAGCGCCTCGGGCTCGTCACCGCATGAGCCGGATCTGCGTCTTCGGGGCGGGCGCCATCGGCGGCCTGGTCGCAGCCCGGCTTCAAGCCGCCGGCACCGATGTCTCGATCGTCGCGCGCGGTCCCCATCGCGCCGCCATCGAGGCGAACGGCCTGATCCTGCTCTCCGGCGGTGAACGCATCACGACCCGCCCCCGCGTCGCCGACGCGGCGGACCTCGGGCCGCAGGACTACGTGCTGATCACGCTGAAAGCCCAGGGCATCGAACCCGCCCTGCCGCAACTCCGCCCCCTGATCGGCCCCGCCACCACCATCATCGCCGCCATCAACGGCGTGCCCTGGTGGTACACCCACGGCCTGCCCGCCCCCTTCACCGATCGCCGGATCACCGCGGTCGATCCCACCGGCGCCGTCACCGAGGCGCTGCCGCCCGGCCAGACGCTCGGCTGCGTGGTCTACCCCGCCGCCGAAATCCTCGAACCCGGCGTGATCAACCACACCTACGGCGACCGCTTCGTGCTCGGCGAACCCGATGGCACGCGCACCGACCGCGCCGAGACCATCAGCCGCGCCCTGATCGCCGCCGGGCTGAAAGCACCGCTCCGCCCGCGCATCCGCGACGATATCTGGGTCAAGCTCTGGGGCAACATGGCGTTCAACCCGATCAGCGCCCTCACCGGCGCCACGCTCGACCGCATCACCGCCGACCCCGGCACCAGCGCCGTGGCCCGCGCCATGATGGCCGAAGGCCAGGCCGTCGCCGAAGCGCTCGGTGCCCGCTTCAGCATCGATCTTAACAAGCGAATCGCCGGCGCCGCCGACGTCGGCGCCCATAAAACCTCGATGCTGCAAGACCTCGAACGCGGCCGCCCGATCGAAATCGAGGCCCTGCTCGGCGCCGTCGTCGAAATCGCGGGCTGGGTCGGAATCCCGGTCCCGATCAGCACAACCATCCTCGCCCTCACCCGCCAACGCGCGCAGCGTTAGTTCGGACCTCGATCAGCCCGCGATCCCCAGTTCCGCGACCATGATATCCCGCATGATGAATTTCTGGATCTTGCCGGTCACCGTCATCGGAAACCCCTCGACGATGCGGATATGGCGCGGAATCTTGTAATGCGCGATCTGCCCCTCGCAGAACGCCACGATCTCCTCCGCCGTCACGCTCTCGCCCGCCGCCGGCTGAATCCATGCGCACGGCACCTCGCCGAACCGCGCATCCGGCACCGCGAACACCGAGGCCCCGGCCACTTTCGGATGACGGAACAAAAACTCCTCGACCTCGCGCGGATAAATGTTTTCGCCACCCCGGATCACGATATCCTTGCTGCGCCCCACGATGGTGCAATACCCCTCGGCATCGATCACGCCGAGATCGCCGGTATGCATCCACCCCGCCTGATCAATCACCTCGCGGGTCTTCTCCGCCTGATCCCAGTACCCGAGCATCACCGAATACCCGCGCGTGCAAATCTCGCCCCGCTCACCCACCGGCACGATCCGCCCCTCCGGATCGATAATCTTGACCTCCAGATGCGGATGAATCCGCCCCACCGTCGCCACCCGCCGCTCTGCCGTATCATCCACCGCCGACTGAAAACTCACCGGTGATGTCTCGGTCATGCCATAGCAAATGGTAATCTCGGGCATATGCATCCGCTCCATCACCCGCCGCATCACCTCGATCGGGCAGGACGTCCCGGCCATAATGCCACCCCGCAGCGATGACAGGTCGAATTCGCCAAACGCAGGATGCTCCAACTCCGCAATGAACATGGTCGGCACGCCATACAGATGCGTGCATCGCTCATCGCTTACCGCCGCCAGCGTCGCGCGCGGATCGAACCCCTCACCGGGATAGATCATCGCCGCCCCGTGCGTCACCGCCGCGAGATTACCCATCACCATGCCGAAACAATGATACAGCGGCACCGGAATACAAATCCGGTCCCCAGCCCGCAGCCCGATCCCCTCGCCCACGAAAAACCCGTTGTTCAACACATTGTTGTGCGACAACGTCGCCCCCTTCGGCGCGCCGGTCGTCCCCGAGGTGAACTGAATGTTGATCGGATCATCAAACTGCAAATCCAGGCGCAAACGGGCAAGCGTTGTCCGCGCCGCATCGGTCGCCCCGGCGGCAACATCGTCGAACCGCATCATCCCCGCCGGCGCCGGCCCATCGCCGATCACGATCCGCCAGCGCAGATGCGCAAGCCGCGCCGGCGGAATACTCTCCAGCATCGCAACGTAATCGCTGCTCTTGAACCGCCGCGCCAACACCAGCGCCTTGCACTGCACGGCATTCAAGGCGAATTCCAGCTCGGAAACCCGATACGCCGGATTGACCGTAACCAGGATCAACCCCGCCTTGGCCGAGGCAAATTGCAGCACCGCCCAGGCAACATTGTTCGGCGAAAAAATCCCGACCCGATCGCCCCGCTCAAGCCCCAACGCAATCAACCCGGCCGCGCACGCATCAACCTGCGCATCGAACGCCGCATAATCCAGCCGCACACCCTCGGCGCAGGCGATCAACGCATCCCGCGCCGGATGCGCCCGCGCCGCCGCCTCCAGCGCCGCCCCAATCGTCACGCCAAGCCGCGGCGTCGCGCTCAACCCCTGGACATAGCTTGGCGTCATCGCGTCACTCCGATTTTTGCCGGAGCCTAGACCACGGATCGCCGCGTGGGAATGGCGATCGCGCGGGGCGTTTCACCCGTGCTGCGGCACGACCCTACTCGCGGACGGTCATGACGCTCGGCCCGCGCGGACCAAGCGGGCTCATCAACTGGCCACCTAACGTGGCCGGCATCTGCGTGTCGATGCCGTATTCGGTCGGCCAAGCCGCCGGCAGATGAAACGTGCCGAACACCCGGTCGAGCACCGGCAGCATCGCGGCGTAGTTTCGGTCACGCCAGGCGTCGTTGGTATGATGCCACCGGTGAAAAAACGGCGTTGCAACAACCGACTCCAGAAACCCGAACCGCCAACGCACATTGGCATGCACGAAAAAGCCCCACATCGTCCCGATCACGACAACCACCGCCGGTAGCGCCGGCCCTTGCGCGAGCCCCAACGCGAATACCGGAACGAACCCGCACAGCCGGGTCAATACCATGTCGACCGGATGCGCCCGGGTATTGCTCAGAAAATCAACTTCCTCGGCACTATGGTGCACAGCATGAAACCGCCAGAGCAGCGGCACCTCGTGCGACCACCGATGCCCCCAGTAAAACCCCGTCTCGGCCAGCAGCACCGATAAGCCCAGCCGAACACCAACCGGCAGACCCGCAACCGCGGCCAGAAACCCACCGGGCATCAGATTATGAACAGCGGCCCCAAGCAATGAAAGCGGTACCGCGAGAACCACCCCGATCAATACGGAGTTCATCACGTAATACGCCAGGTCGATCGCAATCTGCTTGCGAAACACCCGCTGCGGCCGCACCGCGACCAACCGTTCGAGCGGCACGAAAATCGCCGCCAGCAACACGAGCCAGACCGTCAGCCGAAGTGCTTCAAGAATAAATGCTTGCATTGCAAACCCCCCCAAGCCCAACGTGAAGCAACCGCCCGGGCCGTCAAGCCCGAGCGGTTGTATCCCCAGACGATGGTATCGTCGTCCAGACTCAGACCTTGTCGGACTTCCGCGCCGTACGCCGGCGGCGGATCACCAGACCAAGCCCGACCAGACCCGCACCAAGCAGCGCGAGCGAAGAAGGCTCCGGCACGGCCACTTTCTGCACCGAAACGCCATCGAGCAGCGCCACCGGCGGGTAGCCGGTCGGCGTCCCGATCGACAGGAACGACAGCGTCTCATTGGCTGCGTTGGCGACGAAGTTGAACGACGCAGTCTGCCAACCGGTGAAACCCTTGCTCGCATTATTCAAAACATTGGTGTTCTGTGTCGAACCGCCGAACGAAACCGCCAGCTGCTCAGTCGTTGCGCCTGTACGGCTCTGAAGCTGTGCGCCCGCCCAGTCGAAGGACACGGTATAGGTGCTGCCCGATACCAGATTCGAAATCGCCTGGCTGATGCTGCTGCTGACGCCGTTCGTCGGATCGCCATCGAGACCGATAAACGCGCCGCCATCCGGCGAGGCCGTCACCGTCGGAGCTGAGCCCGACCAAAGCTTCTCAACTCCAGTATTAGAATTAGACCCTTGACCCCATTCCGAGTACGCATCCTGGGTGGTCGATGCCGTGGCGCTTGGAAACCAGAGTTCATAGCCATTGTTACCGGTCCAACCCGTGATGAACTGAGACGCGGTAAACCCGTTCAACTTACCCGTGCCGAACTGAGTGCTCGTCGTCACCGACGGGGAGGTTTGTTCAAACCCACCGTTCGTAACGAGATTGGTGCCTGCATGGGCAACCGCCGCAGAGCCCGCCGCCGCCAGAGCACTCGCCAATAAAATCGTCGCAATACGCATTGTTAAGTCTCCATCGTCTAAGGACATCAGAACTGTTAGGCGGTCCCCGCCGACCCAATCCTCGCGTCCGCCACCACGGCAGATTGCTCTTTAAATGTCCAATTTTGTAGCGCTTTTTTTAAAGCAAACACCGTGCCAAAAATATTTATCTATCTGAATCAATAGGTTAAAAGTTATTCGCAACAATTAGATTCAAAAATGTAAAGAATCCCGACACATCGGACAGCTCGACTGCCCCATCCACCGAGACAAAACCAAGGAGTCTAGCCCAGTCGCGCGACATCCCTTGAGATTGCCCTGCCCCCCGCAACCGACCCTCACACGGCTGTATCGTGGTAATCCGCATGCGACGAAATCGGGCGCGACCCTTGCAACACAGCGCTCAATGCCACGGACCGGTATGGCTCCGGCCGGGCCTCGCTCGAAACATCCTTCATGGAGGCCCTCGCCACACGGCTCTATGGCACCCTTAATCTGCCGCACCGTTCGAACATCTACCACGAAAGCGCGCCGGTCGGCTGAAAGCAGAGCGTCGGCGTCCCCGTCGCAACAAACGTTCCGGAAGATCTGGACAAGACCGACTCCATCCTATGTCTCCACGAGCATCCCGCCTCCCCGACCGAGGCCCGTGCGGTCGGTATCGAAACGGTGTATCAGGATCGCGCTTTGGTCGAAGATCTCACCGTGTGGCAGAATATGTATCTCAACCGCGAGCTCAAGCGCGGCATCGGCCCGGTCCGCTGGCTCGATCGGCGCCGCCGTCGCCGGCGGCGAGGTCTGATCGGCCGGTGAAGCGCGCCCGCGGCCCCACCCTGCGCGATGTCGCGAACACCGCCGGCGTCTCCGCCGCCGCGGTGTCGTTCGTCCTGAACAACACCAAGCCGATCGCCCCGCTCAAGCCCCAACGCAATCAGCCCGGCCGCGCACGCATCAACCTGCGCATCGAACGCCGCATAATCCAGCCGCACTCCCTCGGCGCAGGCGATCAACGCATCCCGCGCCGGATGCGCCCGCGCCGCCGCCTCCAGCGCCGCCCCAATCGTCACGCCAAGCCGAGGCGTCGCGCTCAATCCCTGGACATAGCTGGGTGTCATCGCGTCACTACGATCTTTGCCGGAGCCTAGACCACGGCCCGCCGCGTGGGAATGGCGACACCGACCTAAATCGCCAGCACGATTCGCCATTTACAATCGACCCGACCCACAATATAAATCGATTAACCCCGTTGGGTTGCGCTATGAAGACGTCCAAATTAATGAACCTGATCAACAAAATCATGCGGAGGAATCAATGAATCATCGCCACAATCGGCCGGCCCGCGCCGGCGCGCTGAAGTCCCTGCTCGCCGCCGCGTCGGCCAGCGCCATTGCCCTGTTCGCCGGCGCCCCGGCCCATGCCGCAACGCCAAAAACCCGCGTCGCCATCATCGTCCGTGACTTCGGCAACCCGTATTGGCGCGCCCTGCGCGACGGCGCCGTCGCCGAAGGCAAAAAACTCCATATCCCCGTCAGCGTGCAGGCCGGCGCCACCGAAACCGACTCGATCGGCGAAAATGCCAAAATCTCGACCATGGCGAACGAAGACTTCACCTGCTTCGGCGTCGTCCCCGTCAACGCCACCAACATCATCACGCCGCTGATCCCGGTCTCGAACAAACACATCCCGATCATCAACCTCGACAGCGGCCTCGATCCCGCCGCCGTCAAAGCCGCCGGCCTCACCATCACCAGCTTCATCGGGTCCGACAACACCAACGCCGGCCAGATCGCCGGCGCTTACATGCTGAAAATGCTGCACGACAAAGGCAACGTCGCCATCCTGCAAGGCATTCCCGGCGAAGAAAACGGCATCAACCGCGACAACGCCTTCCGCAGCACCACCGCCGGCAAACTCACCGTCGTGCAAGCCGAAGCCGCCGACTACGAACGCAGCCGCGCCCTGACCGAAGCCGAAGCCATGCTGCGCGTCCACCCCGATCTCAACGGCATCTTCGCCGCCAACGACGAAATGGGCCTCGGCGCCGCACAAGCCATCGCCAACGCCGGCAAATCCGCCACCATCAAAGTCGTCAGCATCGATGGCGTCAAAGAAGCCCTCGAATCCGTCAAATCCGGCAAACTCTCCGGCACCGTCTCGCAATACCCCTACGCCGAAGGCGAAATGGCGGTCCAGGCCTGCCACCAACTCGCCATGGGCAAATCCATCCCCGCCCACGTCACCGCCCCCATCAAACTGATCACCCCCCAAAACGCCGCGAAAGCCCTGAAATCCTTTCCCCGCCCCTTCTTCACCTTCACCGACCCGTTCGGCACACCCTGAGACCGATGGTCGTGGGGATTGGCGTGTCGGCTGAGCAAGGCCAGGGGGCTCTGCCCCCTGGACCCCCGTTAAAGGCGGAGCCTTTAAAATCCACTAGTTTTAGGCAAGGGGAGGGCGCTACCTTGGTAGCTCCGTCGATCTGGTCTGGACAGCCCTCCCCTTGCCTAAAACTAACGGGTTCTAAGGGCTCCGCCCTTAGCGGGGTCGAGGGGCAGAGCCCCTCGCCTTCTTCGTCCCACAAGCCAACCCCCACAACCATAGGTCTAAGCGTATGACCAACCGGGTGGGGGTGATGCTGCGGGACCCGGGGTTTTGGGGGGACAATGCGGCGTTGATCGGGTTGGTGGTGATTGGGGCCGTGTTTTCGGTATTGACGCCATTTTTCCTGACCTGGGCGAACATCAGTGACTTGCTGGTATCGGCCTCGATTTTGCTGGTGTTGGCCACGGCGCAGCAGTTTTCGATTGTCACGGGCGGCATCGATCTATCGATCGCGGCGAATCTCCCTTGGGCGGCGGTGGTATTCGGGCTGGCCTATAATGGCGGGCTGGGCATGCCGGTTTCGATCATCGCGGCGATTCTGGCGGGCACGCTGGTCGGCGTCGTGAACGGTCTGGTGATCGCGAAGCTGAAGGTGAACGATTTCATCGCAACGCTGGGCATGCTGGGCGTGATGAACGGTGTGGCGCTGATCGTCAGCGGCGGACAGTCCTTTGCGGTGAACAGTCATTTCCTGCAGGGCCTGGCGCTGGGTTCGATCGGCCCGATCCGATATTTCTACCTGATTGCCATTTTGATCGCGGCGGGCGCGCATCTGTTGTTTACGCATACCGCGTTCGGCACGCACGTGCTGGCGACCGGCGGCAACCGTGATGCCGCCCGCAACATGGGCATTCCGACCGACCGGATGAAAATCGCGGTCTATGTGATCGATGGTGCGCTGGTCGGCCTGGCGGCTATTTTGCTGGTTGCGCGCACCGGCGGGTCCGACCCGTCGTTGCAGACCTCGCAATTGCTGACCTCGATCGCCTCGGTCGTGCTCGGCGGCAGTTCACTGTTCGGCGGCAGGGCGGCGGTGCTTGGCACGGTGGCCGGCGCGCTGGTGCTGACCACGCTGTTGAACGGGTTCACGCTGTTGCAGGTGTCGGAATATTATCAGCCGATGGCGGTCGGCATCGTCGTCATCGCCGCCGCGGTCCTGAGCCGGTTGCAGAAATAATGAGCCCCATTCTCGAAATCCACGATCTGAAAAAATCCTTCGGCGCGGTCGAAGCGTTGCGCGGGGCCGAACTGATCTGCCCGGCCGGTGAGGTCACTGCCCTGGTGGGTGACAACGGCGCCGGCAAATCCACCCTGATCCGCTGCATCACCGGCGTGCACCCGCCCGATTCCGGCACGATCGCCTTCAAGGGTGCGCCGATCCATTTCGCCTCCCCGACCGAGGCCCGTGCGGTCGGTATCGAAACGGTGTATCAGGATCTCGCTTTGGTCGAAGATCTCACCGTGTGGCAGAATATGTATCTCAACCGCGAGCTCAAGCGCGGCATCGGCCCGTTCCGCTGGCTCGATCGGCGCCGCATGATCGATGAAACCCATGCCAAGCTCAGCCGCCTGCTGGTCAACATGCCGCCGGTGCGCGCCAAGGTGCGTCGCCTGTCGGGCGGCCAGCGTCAATCCATCTCCATCGGCCGCGCGGCAAGCTGGGGCTCGGCTCTGGTCATCATGGATGAACCCACCGCCGCACTCGGCCTGCGCGAGCGCGGCGCGGTCGAAACCTTGATCGGCAATCTGCGCGGCGAGGGCATCGCGCAATTGGTCATCAGTCACGATCTCGAACAGGTCATGCGTATCTCCGACAGTGTCTGGGTCATGCGCGCCGGCCGTACCATCGCGCATTGGCGCACGCAGGAGGTTGACCGCACCCGCATCGTCGCCGCCATCGCCGGCGGCGAAGTCTGACCGGCCGGTGAAGCGCGCCCGCGGCCCCACCCTGCGCGATGTCGCGAACAGCGCCGGCGTCTCCACCGCCACGGTGTCGTTCGTCCTGAACAACACCAAGCCAGTCGCCCCGGAAACCCGCGCCCGGGTCGAGGTCGCGCTGGCCGCGCTCGACTATCGGATCAGCCCGTCCGCCCGCGCCCTGCGCACCGGCCGCCACCACGCGATCGGGCTGCTCCTGCCTGACCTCGCGAACCCGTTCTTCCCCGCCCTCGCCCAAGCCGTTACCGATGCCGCATGGGCGCGCAACCACGCCCTCATCCTGGCCAGCAGCGGCAGCGACCCGGCAACCGAAGCCGAAGCCCTGGCCGCCCTGGCCGAACGGGCCGACGGCATCATCTGGATACCCGGCACCGATGCGCCGCACCCCCTGCCCACCGGCCCCACCGTCATTCTCGATCGTCCCAGCCCCGCCCTCGCCGCGTTCGACAGTATCAGCGCCGACCACCGCGCCGGCGGCGCCCTGGTCGCGGCCGCGTTCCGCGCCCAGGGCCGCCACCGCATCGGCCTGCTCGCCGGCCCCGCCGCCTCGCCGAGTGCAGCCGCGCGGGTCGAAGGTTTCCTCGCCAACGCCACCGACCTTACCCTGATCTGGCACCACGAACTGCCCTTCACCTTCGCCTTGCCCGAAGCCGCCACCGCCTGGCTCGCCGATCCGCGGCTCGATGGCGTGTTCGCCGCCAGCGATGTCGTGGCGATCGGCGCCCTGCGCATCCTGCGCAGCCTCGGCCGCATCGTGCCGCACGATGTCGCGGTGATCGGCTTCGATGACATCCCCTGGGCCGCCCTCACCGAACCCCCGCTCACCACCATCCGCCAACCGGTCGCAGCCCTCGGCGCACAAGCCGTCGCCACCTTGTTCGACCGCATCGCCCACCCCGATCACGCCGCCACGCAGCATCGCCTGCCGGTCACCCTGATCGAACGCCAATCCACGCCATGATCGTTCTCGGCAGCGCGAACATGGATATCGTGGCCCGCACCGAGCGCGCCCCCGCCGCCGGTGAAACCGTGCTCGGGCGCGACTACGCGCTCTACCCCGGCGGCAAAGGTGCCAACCAGGCCGTCGCCGCCCGCCGCGCCGGTGCCGCCATCAACTTCATCGGCTGCCTCGGGCGCGATGCCTACGGCGAAGCCCTGGTGCACGCCCTCACCGTGGAGGCGATCGACTGCGCCGCCACCATCCGAACCGCCACCCCCACCGGCATCGCCATCATCACCGTCGAAGCCGGCGGCGAAAACCGCATCATCGTCATCCCCGGCGCCAACCACGACCTCACGCCGGACCATCTGCCGCCCGCCCTCCCGCCCGCAACCATCCTGCTGACCCAGCTGGAAATCCCGATCCCCACCGTCCTCGCCGCCGCCGCCCGCGTCCGCGCCGCCGGCGGCACCACCATCCTCAACGCCTCCCCGATCGCCGGGATCGACGCCGCAACAAGCACCCGCCTGCGTGCCGCCGCCGACATCCTGCTGGTCAACGAAACCGAAGCCGCCGCCCTGCTCGGCCTGCCGCATCTGAATGACGCAGCCCAAGCCGCCGCCAGCCTCGCCGCCGGCCACCGTGCCGCCATCATCACCCTCGGCGCCGATGGCGTCGTCTGGGCCAGCGAGCACGGCACCTTCGCCCTGAAATGCCACGATGTTGCCGTGGTCGACACCACCGGCTGCGGCGATGCCTTCGCCGGCGGCTTCGCCAGCGCGCTCGAACGCGGCGCCACCCTCGCCGAAGCCGTCGCCTTCGGCAACGCCGCCGGCGCCCTCGCCGCCACCAAACCCGGCGCCCAACCCGCCATGCCTAGTCAAGCCGAAATCACCGCTCTGCTCACCAACTAAGGACATCGCCATGCTCCGCGGCCTCGATCCCCTGCTCACCGCCGACCTGCTCCACGCCCTGCGCGCCATGGGCCACGGCGACACCATCACCATCGTCGATGCCAATTTCCCCGCCGCCGCCTGCGCCAAACGCCTGATCACCGCCCAGGGCAGCGATGCCAGCGCCATGCTCCGCGCCATCCTCAGCGTCCTGCCGATCGACGATTTCATCCCCCACCCGCTGCTCACCATGCAGGTCGTCGGCGAACCCGCAACCATCCCCCCCGCCGTCGCCGAACTCCGCGCCATCGCAACCGAAGCCGGCGCCGCACACTCCCAAATGGCCACCACCGACCGGCACGATTTCTACCGCATCGCCCGCGACAGCTTCGCCATCGTCGCCACCGGCGACCGCCGCCTCTACGCCAACATCGCCATCACCAAAGGCGTCATCCGGCTCGCCTGAGCGAAAAACATGAGCAAAAATCAACATTCATTGCAGTCATGACACCCTGACGCCACATCCACCCGTCAGAGCCAATCCGGCTCAGGGGGAATTTTTGATGACACCGGTGCCGACATCATGACCCGACGCGGCAAAACCGCACTGGTCGCCACCGCAATTCCGGTCGCGGCAGTCGTCCTGCTCGCCCTGTTCTGGAACTGGGACTGGTTCATCCCCATCGTCGACTCCCAGGCCTCGAACAGCCTCGGCCACAAGGTCACCATCAAACATCTGCACGTCGCCCTCGGCCGGGTCACCACCGTGCAGGCCGATCAGGTCGTCGTCGCCAATCCCCAGGGCTTCCCCACCCACGCCCCGCTCGCCGACATCAAACGCCTCACCGTCAGCATCAACATCATCGACTACATCTTCCACGGCCGCACGGTCATCCCCGCGATCAACCTCGACCACCCGGTGATCGATGCCGTCGCAACCCCGCAAAAATCCACCAACTACAGCATCCCCGCCACCAAACCGGCCGCCAAACCAGCCCCCTCGCCCGAAATCGGCACGCTCTCGATCAAAGCCGGCAAAATCCACTTCGTCGATCCCGCCCTGAAAGCCGATGTCCACCTCGCCGTGAAAACCGAGTCCGCCACCGGCGTCGTCGCCAAATCCGGCCAGACCCAGCAACTCGCCGCCACCGCCACGGGCACCTACAACCAGCAACCCATCACCGGCACCTTCACCGCCGGCGCCCTGCTCACCATCCGCAGCACCACCCAACCCTTCCCGATCGACCTCGCCCTCGCCAACGGTGCCACCCACGTCGCCCTCATCGGCACCGTCGCGAACCCGCTGCACTTCGCCGGCGCCAACCTCCACCTCACCCTCGCCGGCGCCAACATGGCCGATCTCTATGCCCTCACGGGCATTCCCATCCCCGCCACGCCGCAATACCGCATCACCGGCAACCTCGCCTATCACCCCGGCGATATCGACTTCACCGATTTCCACGGCATCGTCGGCGATAGCGACCTCGAAGGCAGCATCCACGAAAACCCCGGCGCCGCGGTCGACCACGGCACATCAAAACCGGTCGTCCACATGAACCTGACCTCGAAACGCGTCGATCTCAACGACCTCGGCGGCTTCATCGGCACCAAACCCGGCGGCACCCACGAAGCCGGCATCAGCCCCGCCCAACGCGCCGCCATCGCCAAATCCCAGGCCGAACACAGCAACCTGCTGCCCGATAAACCCTTCAACCTGCCCAAACTCAACGCCGCCAACATCTACCTGACCTACAAAGCCGCCAGCATCGTGGGAAAATCGATGCCGCTCGACCGCCTCGCGGTCAATCTCAGCATCGTCAACGGCGCCATCTCGCTGCACCCGGTCAGCTTCGGCGTCGGCACCGGCCAGATCGCCGGCACCATCGCCCTCACCCCGCAACCCGACAAACAAATCCACGCCGTCGCCAAGGTCGATTTCGACAACGTCAACATCGCCACCCTGATGGCCGCAACCCACGTCTTCAAAGGCGGCGGCCTGCTGCAAGGCAAAGCCAGCCTCGATGCCACCGGCAACTCCATCGCAAGCTGGGCCGGCAACGGCAACGGTGGCCTCGCCCTCTACATGACCGGCGGCAACCTCAGCGCCCTGCTCGTCTCACTCTCCGGCCTCGAATTCGGCAACGCCCTGATCGCCGCCCTCGGCCTGCCCCATCAAACCGACGTGCGTTGCTTCGTCGGCGACTTCGGCCTGGCCCACGGCCTGCTCAGCACCCGCACCCTGCTGCTCGATACCGGCACAGCCATCGTGCGTGGCGGCGGTACCGTCAACCTCAAAACCGAAACACTCGACTATCACATCCAGTCCAAACCCAAACACTTCAGCATCGGCTCACTCCCCTCGCCGATCAACATCACCGGCACCATGAAAAAACCCAGCATCGGCCCCGCCAAAGCGCCGCTCGCCCTCCGCGGCGGCGCCGCCGTCGCCCTCGGCATCGTCGCCGCCCCGCTCGCCCTGATCCCAACCATCCAGTTCGGCACCAAAGACCCCCACGTGTGCGAAGCCCTGGTCTCCTCCGCCGAAACCCAGGTCCGCACCAACCAACCCGGCAAACCCAGCCACCCCACCACATCCCAAACCCGCCACAAGCCCACCACATCCCAACTCAACCGCCAGGAACTCACCAAAACCCACCACCCCTGAGCCCACAACACCAACCCCTCGGTCTATGTGTGAGTTGGGGGACTTGGGTGGGAGGAAAGCAAGATCAGGGGGCAGAGCCCCTTGGCCTTCCTTCCTCCCACCCAAGTCCCCCAACTCAAGCATAAGCCGATGGGTTGAAGTTGTTGGCCAGGTGGCCGGTGGGTTTGATGAGGTCGTAGGCGGCGCGGGGGATGAAGCGGCCGCTGCCGGGTTCGGCGGTTATGGTATTGTTATGCATCACGATGATCCCGCGCCGCAGGGTGGTAATGGGGAGTCCGGTGACGATCTTCCCTTCATAGGGCGTGTAATCGATCGCATGTTGCATGGTGGCATTGGTCAGGGTGATTTGCGCTTTGGCGTCCCACAGCACGATATCGGCGTCGGCTCCCGGGCTGATCCGGCCTTTTCGGGTCAACCCGAACAGGTGTGCGGGGTTGAAGGCGGTCAGGCGCACGAAATCGCTGGCGCTGATCCGCCCGGTGGCGACGCCCTCGCTGAACAGCAGCATCATGCGCGCGCCGAGGCCGGGCACCCCGTTCGGAATATCGCGGAACGATGCGTCGGCTCCGGCGCTGCGCTTCCCGGCGGTACCATCGAAGCGGTAGCCGCTATGGTCGGAGGAAATGACATCGATGGTCCCGCGCCGGATCTGCGCCCACAGGTCAGCGGCGGCACCGGCCTCGCGCGGCGCCGGGCTGCACATGAATTTCGCCCCTTCAAAGCCCGGCCGGTCCATATCGGCGGCGGTGAGCGTCAGGTATTGCGGGCAGGTTTCCGCCCAAACCTTCAGGCCGCGCGCCTGCGCCCGCGCGATTTCCTCGGCGACTTCGCTGCACGAGACATGGAAAATCTGAATCGGCTGATCGACCAGTTCGGCCAGCGCGATCGCGCGCATGGTCGCCTCGCGCTCCACCGCCACGGGTCGCGACCAGGCGTGATATTTAGGCCCGGTCAGCCCGGCGGCGAGCAGGGCCTCGGTCATCCAGCCGATGGCGTCGTAATTCTCGCAATGCACCGTCACCAGCGCGCCGTGCCGGCGTGCGGCGGCGAGAATGCGCAAAAACCCGCGATCATCGACATGCAGCGGGTCGTAGGTCAAAAACACCTTGAGGCTGCGAATACCCGCCGCGATCAGGGCCGGGATCTCCTCGTGGATCACCGCATCGGTCGGATCGGTGATGATCTGGTGAAACCCGTAATCGATCATGCCGCGCGCCGCCCGCGCCTGATATTCGGCAAGGCTCGGCCCGATCGCGCGCCCCTTGAACTGGGTGGAAAACGTGATCGCCGTGGTCGTCCCCCCGGCAAACGCCGAGGCGCTGGCGCTGATGAAACTCTCCTCGTCGGTCGTGCCGTCCGCGCGCAATTGTTCGATATGGCAATGCGTATCCACCCCGCCCGGCAACACCAGCAACCCGGTGGCATCGATCACCCGATCCCCGCGCAGATCATGCCCGACCGCCGCAATCGTCTCCCCGACGATCCCGACATCGGCAGCGAACTGCTCCGCCGCCGTCACCACCGTGCCGCCCTTGATGACCGTGTCGTACATCATCCCCGCCCCGCGTTGCCGTCCCGGATTATGGCGCAGAACGCCCGCCGGTTCCAACCGGCCGCACAAGGGTACGCGCCCTCACCTCACCGGGCCGCCACCACCCCCACCGCCGAAGGACAACGCCCCGCGCGATGCCGCACCGCCGCCGAAGGCATCGCCACCGTCCGGTGCAACAGCGGCGCCAACCCGCGCGCCACCGCAATCGAATGCAGATACTGGCACGGCTGCGCCAGATGATCTTCGCTGTCATAAAAATCCGCGGGCGGATACCGGCTATGGTTGGGCAATTCCAGAAACAACCCGCCGCGCGTCACGAACACGGCGCGGACCGCGGCAATCGTCGCGTCCGGCAGCGCCACCGTGTCGAAATCGGTCGGCAACCCACCGATCACGATCACCCCGCGCGCCACCTCGGTGCGCACGAACCGCGCGATGATCGCGGTGCCATAACCGCGCCTGATCCCGCGCGCGCGGGGGTCCACCCGGTGCAGCAGCGCCAGAAACGCCGGGTCGGCCGTTGCGAGCGTGGTGCCCACCCGGTCACCCTCCGCATCGAATTGCGCCGCGAGCAACGCCCGCGGATGCCCCATGCCCGCCGCATGCGCCGCCATTTCCGCCAGTGCCTCCAGCCCATCCGGCATGGTATTGCCGAACGCACCGGCCACGAACCGCCCCACGCCCAACCGCCATAGCAACCCCCGATCATCACGAAACAGCCAGGCGCCGTCGATGCTCATGCGATTTTGCGCCGGCGTCACATCATATTGCTGCATCTCCAACGGCAGATACACCACATCCCCCGCATGGAGCAGCGCCGCCCAGCGCGTGAACAGATCATCGAGCCCGATGCCGACCGCCACGCCGCCGTTCTCGCAATTGATCCCCAGCATCGCCCCGATCACCCGGCACGAATGCGAAAACGGCGCGTTCGACCCCGCCAGTATCACCAGCTTGGGCGATGTCAGCACCGCCCCCCGCGCCAGCTTCGCCGCCATTTCATGCCGCAACATCCCGACCGAGAGCGGCCGATGCAACACCAGCCCGAACGCCGCCAGATACAGCGCGATCGATGCCAGGGCGCAAACCACCAACCGGCGCATCAGAACTGAAAATAAATGAAGGGGCGTGCGAACGGCGCGAAAAACAGCGCCTGCACCGAAAACGCGAACCCCGCGACCAGCGCTGCATTCCGCCCCCGCTCGCGCAGCGTATGAATGTCCGGCGCGAGCAGAATAATCCCCCAGGTCAACGCCAGCAGCGCAGCGGCCTGCACCACGCTCATGGTCCGCGCCGCCCCCAGATACGGCAGCACCGGCACCGAAGTCACCACATGCCGTAAAATCGGCAACGCCTTCACGATCATCGCCGGCAGCAACACGCCCGCGGCGCCGCACAACCCGCGCAGCATGATCCAGCACGCCCGCAGATTATCCGCCCGAAACGGCACCCACGCAATCAACACCGCCAGCACAGTCACCGCCTGCGCCACGCGCGCAGGCAACCGCCAGCCCGTCCGGCGCCATTGCTGATTCACGATCAAATAAAGCCCGTGCAGCCCGCCCCACGCCATGAACCGCCACGCCGCGCCATGCCACAACCCGCCCAGCAGCATCGTGATCATCAAATTCACATTGCGCCGCACCGCGCCATGCCGGTTGCCGCCCAACGGGATATACAAATAATCCCGCAAAAACCCCGACAGCGTCATGTTCCAGCGTCGCCAGAAATCGGCAATGTCGCGCGCCTGATATGGCGAGCGGAAGTTGAGCGGAAACCGCACCCCCACCATCCGCGCGAGCCCGATCGCCATGTCCGAATAACCGGAAAAATCGAAATAAATCTGCGCCCCATACGCCAGCAACGCCACCCAGGCCTCTACCAGCGACAGCGAATGCCCCCCCGCTGCCGCCCGAAATCCCGGATCGGCGAACCGCGCCAAACTGTCCGCCAGCACCAGCTTCTTCGCCAGCCCCAGCAAAAACACCTCGAGCCCCGCCACCAGATCATCCCGCCGCACCCGCCCATCGAGTGCCGCAAACTGCGGCACGATCTCCCGTGGCCGCACGATCGGCCCCGCCAGCAAATGCGCGAAAAACCCGACGAAACAGGCATAATCCAGAAACCCGCACACCAACGCCTCGTCGCGGTACGAATCCACCAGATACATCACCTGCTGAAACGTGAAAAAACTGATCCCCAACGGCAACACAATGCCCAGATCAGGCGCCCGCACCCCCAACCACCCCGCCCCGGTCGCCACCAGCAACCCCGCATATTTGAACCAGGCCAGCAACCCCAGATCCGTGACCAACCCCACAACCAGCCACCAAAACCGCCACCGCGCGCGCGACCGGCGCATCACCCGCACCAGCCCAAAATTCCCAATGATCGACCCCACCAACAACGGCACAAACACCGGCCGCCACCAGCCGTAAAACACCAGACTCGCCACCAACAACACCACCAACGCCGCCCGCCCGCCCCAGCACCAGCCCGCCAACGCAAAACCAGCCAGAAACAACGGCAAAAACCCAACCACAAACACCGATGAGTTGAACAACACCGAAAACACCCGCCAAGGTTGCAAGCCACCATGTCACAGCCCATCACCCATTTCCAGCATTTTACCGCCCGGCGGGTTGGTGCTGGGGAGAGAAAGAAGGCCAGGGGCTCTGCCCCTGGACCCCGTTAAAGGCCCCGCGGGCAAGATGCCCGCTACCATATGATAAGGCGCGCGACGCGCGCCGGGCTTTAAAATCCATTAGTTTTAGGCAAGGGGAGGGCGACACAGTTCAGATCAGCTTAACCACCGAGGCAGCGCCCTCCCCTTGCCTAAAACTAGCGGGTTCTAAGGGCTCCGCCCTTAGTGGGGGTCGAGGGGGCAAAGCCCCCCGCCTTGCTTCCCTCCAGCACCGGCCCGGCCGGTTGGTACAATGTCGGAAACCGGTGCTATAGGCTCGCTGCACTTGGGACCGTTGCCATGACTGACGATTTACCGCCTCATCCTGCGTTGTTGCCTGTGGGGTTCACCGATTTATTACCGCCGGATGCCGAGGCTGAGGCGCGTCTGACCGAGACGTTGACGGCGCGATTTGGCGCGCACGGTTATCAGCGTGTCAAGCCGCCGTTGGTCGAGTTCGAATCGACGTTGTTTGCCGGTTCGGGTGCTGCGGTGGCGGAGCAGACGTTTCGGTTCATGGACCCTGAGTCCCAGCGCATGATGGGTTTGCGCGCGGACACGACGCCGCAGATCGCCCGGATCGCGACGACCAGGCTGGCGGCGGCGCCGCGTCCGTTGCGTCTGGCCTATGCCGGGCAGTGTCTGCTGGTGCGCGGTTCGCATCTGGCGCCGGAGCGTCAGGTGGCGCAGGCCGGCATCGAGCTGATCGGCCCAGACCTGCCGGAGGCGGATGCCGAGATCATCATTGCCGCGGCGGCGGCGTTGGAAGCGGCGGGTGTGGCGAGCATCAGCATCGATCTCACAATGCCGCCGCTGATTCCGGCGCTGCTGGGCGACACTGCGGGCCAGCCCGCTTTGGTCCGCGCGCTCGACCGCAAGGATACCGCGGCCATCGCGGCCCTGGGCGGCGCGCTCGCCCCCACCTTGCGCGCCTTGCTCGAAGCCGCCGGCCCCGCCGAGCCGGGCATGGCGGCCCTCGCCGCAATCGCCTTGCCGGATGCCGTGCGTGGCTTGGCCGACCGGCTGGCCGCCACCATCGCCGCCATCCGCCATCGCGCGCCTGCGTTGCGCCTGACGATCGATCCGGTCGAGTTCCGCGGCTATCGCTATCATACCGGCGTCGCGGTCACCATTTTCGCCCCCGGCCGCCAGGCCGAGCTTGGCCGCGGCGGGCGGTATCTGTGCGACAACGGCGAATCCGCGACGGGCATCACCTTGTATCCGGACACGATCCTGAAAGTCGCCCCCCGCCCCGCCGCGCGCCCGCGCCTGTTTTTGCCGGCGGGCACCCCGCCTTCGGTGGCGCAGGCGTGCCGCGACCAGCAGTTCGCCACCATCGCCGGCTTGCTGCCGGTGGCGGACGACATCACCGAGGCCAAACGCCTGCTCTGCACCCATGTCTGGCGTGACGATCACGCCGTCGCTCTTCAAGGATTCTGATCAATGGCAAATGTCACCATCATCGGCGCGCAATGGGGCGACGAGGGCAAGGGCAAGGTGGTCGACTGGCTCGCCTCCCGCGCCGACATCGTCGTCCGCTTCCAGGGTGGCCACAATGCGGGCCACACGCTGGTGGTCGGCAACCAGACCTACAAGCTCTCGCTGCTGCCGTCGGGTCTGGTGCGCGGCAAGCTCGGTATCATCGGCAACGGCGTGGTGATCGACCCGGTCGCCTTGCTGGCCGAAATCACCCGCATGCGCGATCAGGGGCTGACAATCTCGCCCGAAACCCTCCGCATCGCCGACAACGCCCCCCTGATCCTACCGGTCCACGCCGCGATCGATGCCGCGCGTGAAACCGCCCGCGGCGACCGCAAGATCGGCACCACCGGCCGCGGCATCGGCCCCGCGTATGAGGATAAAGTCGCCCGCCGCGCCATCCGCGTCTGCGATCTCGCGGAGCCCGAAACGCTCGACTGGCGGCTCGATGAGCTTCTGCTCCACCACAACACCTTGCTCGCCGGCCTCGGCGCCGCCACTTTTGAGAAGGCCGCCCTGCGCGACCAGCTGCTCGCCCTCGCACCGCAGATCCTGCCCTTCGCCGAGCCGGTGTGGGAACGCCTCGCCGCCGCCCGCAAATCCGGCGCGCGCATCCTGTTCGAAGGCGCGCAGGCCGTCATGCTCGATGTCGATCACGGCACCTACCCGTTCGTCACCTCGTCCAACACCGTCGCCGGCCAGGTCGCCGCCGGGTCGGGCATCGGCCCGGATGCGATCGGCCGCGTCCTCGGCATCGCCAAGGCCTATTGCACGCGCGTCGGCTCCGGCCCGTTCCCGACCGAGTTGCTCGATGAAACCGGCCGCCTGCTCGGCGAGCGCGGCCATGAATTCGGCGTCGTCACCGGCCGCCCGCGCCGCTGCGGCTGGTTCGATGCCGCTCTGGTCCGCCAGGCCGTGAAAGTCGGCGGCATCACCGGCCTCGCCCTGACCAAGCTCGACGTGCTCGATGGCATGGAAACCCTGCAAATCGGTGTCGGCTACATGATCGACGGCATCGAATTCAAACATTTCCCGCCCGGCGCCGCCGCTCAGGCCAAGGCCCAGCCGATCTATGAGACCATC
Source organism: Acidiphilium rubrum (assembly GCF_900156265.1). Lineage (GTDB taxonomy): Bacteria > Pseudomonadota > Alphaproteobacteria > Acetobacterales > Acetobacteraceae > Acidiphilium > Acidiphilium rubrum. The sequence continues at coordinate 3,304 of NZ_FTNE01000012.1, read as the reverse complement.
GAAGGCTGGACCGGCTCAACCCGCGGCGCCCGCTCCTACGCCGAACTCCCCGCCCAGGCGATCAAATACGTCCGCCGCATCGAAGAACTGGTCGAATGCCCCGTCACCCTGCTCTCGACCAGCCCGGAGCGTGACGACACCATTCTCATGCAGGACCCGTTCGCCGACTAGGCAAACCACACCCCGCTTTCCATCGGAAAGCAGGGCGTCCCTTCCATTTTCGGGAGACCACCATGACCGACGCCTTCCAAGCCCTCGTCATCCGCAAGACCGAAACCGGCCAGATCTGCGAACCCGCCACCATCACCGAAGCCGATCTGATGGATGGCGACGTCACCGTCGCCATCAGCCACTCCACGGTCAACTACAAGGACGGCCTCGCCGTTACCGGCCGCGCCCCGATCGCCCGGCGCTTCCCGCTGATCCCCGGCATCGATTTCGCCGGCACCGTCACCCAATCCACCCACCCACGCTTCACCGCGGGTGACGCGGTCCTGCTGAACGGCTTCGGCGTCGGTGAAACCCACCACGGCGGGTTCGCCGCCCGCGCCCGCGTCAACGGTGACTGGCTGATCCACCGCCCGGCCGGCCTCAGCGCCGCCCAGACCATGGCGATCGGCACCGCCGGCTACACCGCCATGCTATGCGTCATGGCACTCGAGGCCGGCGGCCTCACCCCGACAAATGGCGATATCCTGGTCACCGGTGCCGCCGGTGGCGTCGGCTCGATCGCGGTGGCATTGCTCGCCCGCGCCGGCTTCCGCGTCCTCGCCTCCTCACGCCGCGCCGCATCCGAAGCCGCCTATTTGCAAACCCTCGGCGCGGCCGACATCATCGATGCCGCAACCCTCGCCGCCCCCGGCAAACCCTTCGCCAAGGAACGCTGGGCCGGCGTGATCGACTCGGTCGGCAGCCACACCCTCGCCAACGCCCTCGCCCAGACGCGCTACAACGGCGTCGTCGCCGCCTGCGGCCTCGCCCAGGGCAGCGACCTGCCAACCACCGTCCTGCCCTTCATCCTGCGCGGCGTCACCCTCGCCGGCATTGATTCCGTGATGGCACCCCGCGCCAAACGCGAAACCGCCTGGGCCCGCCTCGCCACCGAGCTCGACCTCGCATCGCTTGAGGCCATCACCACCACCATCGGCCTCGCAGGCATCCCCGCCGCCGCCGATGCCATCACCACCGGCCAGGTCCGCGGCCGCATCGTCGTCGCCCTATAGGCAAAAAAAAAGCGGCACTTTCGTGCCGCCAAGTTTAGGGAGGAAACGTCCAAGAAAGCAGACAGCGACAGAGTCGCCGTTGCTGTTAATCGATATAGCGCGACCCTTCGCCCCTGCAAACTTAAATTTGTGCAATGCAGCATGTCAGTTTTCGAACATCCGAAAACCCAGCAGCGACACATCTTGCCCCGCCCCCTCATGCCGCCGCCCATACGCCGCCAACCGCCCGGCCAGCTGATGCAACCGCACCGCCCACGCCATGTCGATCACCTGAAACCGCTCCGCCAGATCCCCCAGCCACGCCACATAGCGCGGCACATGCGCCGCACACAGCGCCCCGATGCCCCGCGCCACCGGATCGTCCCAGTTCCACTCCCCCGCCGCTATCGCCCCGATCCCGCCCAGCTTCGGCCCATGAAAATGCAAAATCCCGGCATGCGGATCATACGGCCAGTACGGCTTGGCATTCAGCCCCGGGTCCAGCCGGTCCCAATAGCCCCGAAACGCCTCGTTCAGCGCCACCTGATCATCGAACTGCGCCCCGCGATCCTCATCCAGCCTGGCGTTGATCACCGCCTCGAACCCCGCCTGCGCCGCCCGCATCGCCGGGAGGTTCATCACCATCACCCCCGCATTGAAGTAATTCCAGGCATCCGGCGCAAACTCCGGCGCCGCCGCAAACACGCGCGGCCGGATCGCACCGAATTCGATCGGTCGCAAAAACACCACATCGCAATCCGTATACAGCGCGAACCCCGCATCCCGATCGACCACGGGAATCGCCAGCCGCAACCAATGCCCCGCCGAATGCGCCCGAAAACTCCCCCGCGCCGTCGCCGCCGCCATCGCATCGCTGCAGGGCGGCACCGCATCGATCACCATCACCCCCCGCTCTTCCATCCACCGCGTGCACTCACCCCGCGCCCCATAATACAACAGGCGCGGCTCCAACCCCGGACACAACCGCGACGACATCACCGCCAACTGCGCCAACGCCCCCGCCTCACCACGCGCCCCAGCCTCATCGAGTGCAAAATACCAGCGCATCATCCCCCCTTCGCAGCCACCGCCAACCCCACCTATACTCTGGCCATGCGCATCCTCATCACCGGCTTCGAACCGTTCGACGGCGACACCATCAACCCCTCCGCCCTCCTGGTCGATTCCCTGGCCACCACCCCACCGCCCGGTGCCACCCTCATCCCGCTCATCCTGCCCTGCGCCTTCGCCCCGCTCCACCACACGCTGCAAACCGCCCTCGAAACCCACCAGCCCGCCATCACCATCAGCTTCGGCCTCGCCGGCAACCGCCAGGGCATCAGCCTCGAACGCGTCGCCCTCAACATCATCGACGCTCGCATCCCCGACAACGAAGGCAACGCCCCGATCGACGAACCCGTCCTCCCCAACGCCCCCGCCGCCTACTTCACCACCCTGCCGATCAAAGCCGCCATGGCCGCCCTGCACGCCGCAGGCATCGATGCCCACATCTCCCAAACCGCCGGCACCTACGTCTGCAACGCCACCGCCTTCACCACAATGCACCTCGCCACCACCCGCTACCCCACCATGCGCGCCGGCTTCATCCACATCCCCTACCTGCCGACCATGCCCGCCGCCCAAGCCGGCGCCCCCGCGCTCGACCTCACAACCCTCCACCGCGCCGCCAGCCTGATCATAAAAACGTGTCTCGAATGCAACACCGACCGGCGAATCACCGGCGGCGCCGTCTCGTGAGATTGCCTGCGGATTCCGGAGAATTCGCCCATTGATTCCGATTTTAATTCGCCCACCATTCCGACCTTTATTCGCCCAGGAATTCCGAGATTTATTCGCCCGGGTGGTGGTCTCTGTGGCTACTGATTTTGTTGCTCTCTCGTTCTCCTGGGGTCAAGCGTTTTTTGGGCTGGACTTTCTGGTCTTACGCAGGCTTTCGCCGCTGAGTTCGATCCGGTGGGCATTGTGGATCAGACGGTCGAGGATGGCGTCCGCATAGGTTGGGTCACCAATCACGTCGTGCCATTGCGCCGGCGGAATTTGACTGGTGATGATCGTCGAGCGGCGCCCGTAGCGTTCCTCGA
>NZ_FTNE01000016.1 GCF_900156265.1 Acidiphilium rubrum | reverse complement strand
CAGACCGGATGGTTACGAAACAAGCTGAGCAGTCTCGTCTGGAACAGCTATCAGGACATGCGCAATGCAGCCAAAAACGCTTGGAACTTCCTCGTCAGCGATCCTGCAAAAATTACCTCAATCGGGACTAGAGATTGGGCACAGGTTACGCGTTAGGGCGGTTGGTATAAGGACGGGCTGCTGTGGTCGTGCAGAAAAGAAGTGCCGCCGACAGACCTTTATCCTCGACATCCGCCGCCAAACGGTCCATCTGAAACGAGTACCAACCCAGGCAACAGGAGGGCAGCATGACAGTCATTGTGAACCGCCCCGACGCTCTGCGCGTCGCCCGCCCCCGCGCCTGACGAGCACCGACCGGACCCTCAGGCCCGCCTGCCGCTATCCTCACGGAGCCTGATCGAAATGACCGATCTCGACCATCTCGGATGGAGCGAAACCCTCGCTCAATCCTTCGCTGACATCGCCGAACCCACCCACATCGCCGGCCGCATCATCGCGCATCACCGCGGCCATTATGAACTCGCCTACGCCGGCGGCACCATCCGCGCCCAATGTGCAGGGCGGATGCGCCATCGCGACACCGACCTCGGCCTGCCCGTGGTCGGCGATTTCGTCGTCGCCCGCCTCGAAGGCGGTGGCGCGACCATCGATGCCGTGTTGCCCCGCCGCACCAAATTCGCCCGCGCGGTCGGCGATCTGACCCGTCACGACGTCGCCAAAGGCGAACAGATCATCGCCGCCAATATCGATTACGTCTTCATCGTGACCGGCGCCGATGCCGATTTCTCGACCCGCCGCCTCGAACGCCTGCTCGGCGCCGCCTATGGCTCCGGCGCCGTCCCGATGATCGTGCTGACCAAAATCGACCTCGGACTCGCCCCACCGATGATCGACCAACTCGCCATCGAAGCCCCCGGCGTCGCCGTCCACCTGGTCTCCAACGCGACCGGCGAAGGCATCGCCGCCCTGCGCGCCCTGATCCGTCCCGGCGAAACCGCCCTGCTGGTCGGCTCCTCCGGCGTCGGCAAATCCAGCTTGGTCAACCGCCTGCTCGGCACCGACCGCCAGGCCACCTCCATCACCGATGAAAACGGCCGCGGCCGCCACACCACCACCAGCCGCGACCTGTTCGCCCTCGATGGCGGCGGTCTCATCCTCGATACCCCCGGCATCCGCGCGATCACCCAATGGCAGACCGAAGGGCTCGACGACGCCTTCGCCGACATCACGACAATCGCCACACACTGCCGGTTCTCCGATTGCCGGCACGAAGCCGAACCCGGCTGCGCCGTTCAGGCCGCCATCGCCGACGGCACGCTCGAAGCCCACCGCCTGACCGATTACGCCAAACTCGATCGCGAAATGGCCCACCTCGCACGCCGCGGCGATAAACGCGCCGAAGCCGCCCAACGACGGAAATGGGCCAAAACAACCCGCCAGCGGCGCACAGGCGACGTCGCGCCCTGATGGCGATGGGTGGGGTGATGCTGGGAGAAAGCAAGGCCAGGGGCTCTGCCCCTGGACCCCGTTAAAGGCGGAGCCTTTAAAATCCATTAGTTTTAGGCAAGGGGAGGGCTGTCCAGGCCAGATCGACGGAACCACCGAGGCAGCGCCCTCCCCTTGCCTAAAACTAGCGGGTTCTAAGGGCTCCGCCCTTAGTGGGGGTCGAGGGGGCAAAGCCCCCCGCCTTACTCGCTCCGAGCGGCACCCAACCGGTCGGCACCAGGGTGCCGCGCGGCTACGCTCGCGCGGCGATGGCGACGTAGTCGCGTTGTGGGGCGCCGGTATAAAGCTGGCGTGGGCGGCCGATGCGTTGCTGGGGATCTTCGATCATTTCCATCCATTGGCTGATCCAACCGGTGGTGCGGGCGAGGGCGAACAGCGGGGTGAACATGGTGGTTGGAAAGCCCATCGCTTTCAGGATGATACCTGAGTAGAAATCGACGTTCGGGTAGAGTTTGCGGCTGACGAAATAATCGTCATCGAGCGCGATTTTCTCGAGTTCCATGGCGAGGTCGAGCAGAGGATCGTTCTTGATGCCGAGTTCGCCGAGCACTTCGTAGCAGGTCTGCTGCATGATTTTCGCGCGCGGGTCGAAGTTTTTATACACCCGGTGGCCGAAACCCATCAGTTTGGTATGGCTGCTCTTGTCTTTCACTTCGGCGATGAATGCGGGGATGTTCTTTTTATCACCGATTTCACCGAGCATTTTTAGCACGGCTTCGTTGGCACCACCGTGAGCGGGGCCCCACAGCGCTGCAATGCCGGCGGCGATGCAGGCGAACGGGTTGGCGCCGGTCGATCCGGCGAGGCGCACGGTCGAGGTCGAGGCGTTTTGTTCATGATCGGCGTGCAGGATCAAGATCCGGTCCATCGCCCGTTCGAGGATGGGGTTTTTGCGGTACGATTCGGCCGGCACCGCGTTCATCATGTATAAAAAATTCTCCGCGTACGACAAATCGTTGCGCGGATACATGAACGGCTGACCGATCGAATATTTATACGCCCAGGCCGTGATGGTCGGAATTTTCGCGATCAGCCGGAACGCGCTGATCTCGCGCTCGCGCGCATCGTTGATGTTCACACTGTCGGGATAGAACGCCGACATTGCGCCGACCACGCCGCAGAGCACCGCCATCGGGTGCGCATCACGCCGGAAGCCTTCCCAGAACCGGCGGATCTGCTCATGCAGCATGGTGTGCATGGTCACGCCGTGGTTGAACTCCTCGAACTGCGCCGCGTTCGGCAGGTCGCCATACATCAGCAGGTAGGCGACTTCCAGAAACGTCGATTTTTCAGCGAGTTGCGCAATCGGATAGCCCCGATAGAGCAGCACGCCCTCATCGCCATCGATATAGGTGATCTTGCTTTCGCACGAAGCCGTCTCGCCATAGCCGGGATCGAAGGTGAAGATTCCGGCCTGGGCTTGCAGCTTGCGGATATCGGCGACCTGCGGCCCCAATGTGCCGGACAGCAGCGGCAGCACCGCCGTCGTGTTGCTGCCTTCGATGGTGATGGTGGCTTGGCTCGGTTTGGCGCTGGCGCTCATTGGCATGGTCCCTTGGGGCGATCGGGACGGTGCGTTGTGTCCCATCGCGCATTTGATCAAACGATACCGGCTAAAACTTAAGCGAGTGTAAATCGAACCCGCATCATCGCGCAACCTTCGCGCATGCAGCATAAATCATCGCGTGGTGGGCGGATCGATCACCCGCTGCAATCGCACGCCCGCCGCCCGCAGGTCGCGCCAGGGCGTCAGCACCAGGAAATCCGCCAGCCGCGCGGTCGGAAATCCCTCGTTCAACGCGATGTGCGCGGCCGAGGGCGCGGCCCTTGCGCCCGGCGCGCCCGCCGCAAGGTCCAGCGCCAGATCGTGCAAGCCGGGATTATGGCCGATGATCATCACGCTGCGCACCGTCTCGCGCAGCCCTTGCAGAATTTCGAGCAGGCGGGCCGGTGGCGCCATATAGAGCGCGTCGAGCGTTTCGATATTCGGCTGATCGTCCCAGAACGCGACGCAATCCAGCGTCTCGCGCGTGCGCCGTGCCGAGGACACCAGCACCACATCCGGTTCCAGCCCCAGGCTGCGCGCGAGGCCGCGCATCCGCAGCGCGGCATCGCGACCGGCAGGGCTCAGGGCCCGCATATGATCGGGTTCATCGTCGCGGCCACGTTCGGCCTTGGCGTGGCGCATCAGAATCAGCTGGTGCATGAAGCTCTTTCGCGAATTTTACCGTAGTCATGTTTATGAGCCTGTGTGACCTCGCGATAAAGAGCGGCCACCCCATTTATATCGGCGGAGGTATGCATGTCTGATCCAATCGTTATTCTCGGCGCCACCGGCGGCGTCGGTGCCGCGCTCGCGCGCACGCTGGCGGCGCGCGGCGCCGATCTGCATCTCATCGGGCGCGATGGCGCGGCGCTTGCGGCGCTCGCAACCGAGCTCGGTGCGCGCCACGCAATGGCCGATGTCACCGATGATGCTGGCCTCACCGCCGCGATCGCTGCGGCGGGTCCCCGCATCGCGGGTCTCGCCTATTGCGTCGGTTCGATCGTGATGAAGCCGCTGAAACGCGCGACCGTGGCCGATTTCGCCGATACCTACGCGCTCAACGTCATCGGTGCGGCCCGCGCGGTCGCGGCGGCCGAGGTGGGTCTGCGTGCCACCGGCGGCGCTGTCGTGCTGTTTTCCTCGGTCGCGGCGCGTGCCGGATTTCCCAACCACACCGTCATCGGCAGCGCCAAGGCGGCGGTCGAAGGCCTGGCGATCGCGCTGGCCGCCGAACTCGCACCGGTGCGGGTCAATTGCATCGCGCCCAGCCTGTCGCGCACCAAAATGGCCGCCGGGCTGACGGGCAACGAGGCGATGGCGAAAGCCATCGCGGCACAGCACCCGATTCCCCGCCTTGGCGAAGCCGAGGACAGCGCCGCCCTCGCCGCGTTCCTGCTGTCGGCCGATGCCGGCTGGATCACCGGCCAAATCATCGGCGTCGATGGCGGGCGCGGCATCCTGCGCACCAAACCCTGACGGAAAGGACGAATCGCATGCCACCATCGATCGATCGCCGCAGTTTCATCGCCATGGCTGCCGCCGTGGCGATTCCGTTGCCGCGGGGCAACCGGCTCTCGTTCGATGTGTTCCGCAACGGCAGCAAGGTGGGCGAGCAACACCTGCGCTTCATCGATGCCGGCGATATGCTCACGGTCGATAATCACGTCGAATTGAAGGTGGGATTGCTGGCGATCCCGCTGTTTCGCTACACCGCACATATCGTCGAGCATTGGCGCGATGAACAATTCGTCTCGGCCACCAGCGCCATCGATGACAACGGCACCCCGCATCAATTGTTCGTCGAACGCCAGACCAGCGGCGTCGTCATCCAGGGCAATCGCACGCCGCGTTACGTCGCCGCCGCCAACGCGCTGCCGCTCACCTACTGGAACAAGGCAATGCTGAACGGCCCGATGATCAACATGCAGACCGGCCATACCGATACCCCGACCATCGCGAAAATCGGCTGGTTCAAACTGCCCGCGCTGCCTGGCGGAACCGTTACGGCCCAGCAATATAAACTCACCGGCCCGATCCGGCTTTCGGTCTATTACGATCAGAAAAACATCTGGTCCGGCCTTGCGTTCGACCATAAGGGCCATATCACCTACAAGCCCGTCCTTGGCTGATCGCGCCATGCCCCCAAGCCGCACCGCCGCCTTGCGGGTCATCCTGGGCGATCAGTTGTCGCGCGGCGTCGCCAGCCTCGCGGACATCGATCCGCAGAGCGATGTCGTCTTGATGGCCGAGGTGCTGGGCGAATGCACCTATGTGCCGCACCACCCCCAGAAAATCGCCATGATCCTGGCCGCGATGCGCCATTTCGCCCAGGCCCTGACCGCCCGCGGCATCATGGTGCGCTACATTCCGCTCGATGATCCGGACAACACCGGCACCTTGTCAGACGAGGTTGCCCGCGCCGTCCACGCCCTGCACCCGACCCGCATCATCGCGACCGAACCCGGCGAGTACCGCGTGCGCGAGGCGATGCGCAACTGGTCCACCGAAACCGGAATTCCCTGCGAAATCCGCGAGGATACCAGATTCCTCGCAACCGCCGATGAATTCGCCCAATGGGCCGAAGATCGCAAGCAGCTGCGCATGGAGTTCTTCTACCGCGTGATGCGCCGCAAACATCGCATCCTGATGGAGGGCGAAGAACCGGTCGGCGGCCGCTGGAATTTCGACAGCGAAAACCGCAAATCCCTGCCTGAAACCATCGAAATCCCAACCCCGCTCCGCTTTGCCCCCAGCGCCGAAACCACCGCCGTGATCGATCTGGTCGCGGCGCGCTTCGCGGGCCATTACGGTACGCTGGACCGGTTCGATTACCCGGTCACCGCCCAGGATGCCGAGGCCGGGTTTGCCGATTTCCTGTCCCACCGCCTGCCCCAATTCGGCGACTGGCAGGACGCGATGGCCGCAGGCACACCCTACATGTTTCACGCCCTGGTTTCCGCACCGCTCAATCTCGGCCTGCTCGATCCGCTCGATCTGTGCCGCAGGGCCGAGGCCGAATATGCCGCCGGCCGCGCGCCGCTGAACGCGGTGGAGGGCTTCATCCGCCAGATCCTCGGCTGGCGGGAGTTCGTGCGCGGCGTCTACTGGCTGTATATGCCCGACTACGCAACGAAAAACGCGCTCGACGCCACGTTGGATCTGCCAGAATTCTACTGGACCGGCGACACCGCGATGCGCTGCATGGCCGATACCATCGGCCAGACCCTGCGCCACGCCTACGCCCATCACATCCAGCGCCTGATGATCACCGGCAATTTTGCCCTGCTCGCCGGCATCCACCCCGATGCGGTCGATCGATGGTATCTCGCGGTCTACGCCGATGCCTATGAATGGGTCGAAATGCCCAACACCCGCGGCATGGCGCTGCACGCCGATGGCGGCATCGTCGGCTCGAAACCCTATGCCGCATCGGGCGCCTATATCAACCGGATGAGCAACTACTGTGCGAAATGCAGCTACGATGTGAAGGACGCAACCGGCGCCCGCGCCTGCCCGTTCAACGCGCTGTATTGGGATTTCATCGCCCGCCACCAGGACCGCTTCGCCAACAACCCCCGCATGGCGATGCCGGTGCGCAGCTGGCGCGGCATGGCTGAGACGAAACGCATTGCCTTGCAGGCGCGCGCGGCGCATCTACGCAAGGCTCTTTCAGAAGGTGTGAAACTTTGAAAATCCCGAAACCCGCCGACGGCATCGTGTGGATCACCGGCGCATCCAGCGGCATCGGCCTCGCTTTGGCCGAAGCGCATCTCGCGCGCGGCTGGACCGTCGCGGTCACCGCCCGGCGCACAGAGCCGTTGCAGGCCCTGGCGGCACGGTTTCCCGGTCGGGTCATCGTGCAACCGGCCGATATCACCGATGCCGATGCAATCAACGCAGCCGTCGCCGCAATCGAGGCCGGGCAGAAAATCGCCCGCGCCATCCTGAATGCCGGCACCTACGAGCGCGATACCGCCGAAACCTTCAGCGCCGCGCGCTTCCGCCGCCAGGTCGACCTCAATCTGACCGGCACCGCCATCTGCCTCGAGGCGATCATGCCGCGCATGATCGCGCGCAACGCCGGCCAGATCGGCCTGGTCGCCTCGCTCGCCGGTCTCGCCGGTCTGCCAGGCTCCGGCTCCTATTCCGCGACCAAGGCCGGGCTGATCGCGCTGGCCGAATCCCTCAAATTCGATCTGGACAAGCGCGGCGTCGCCATATCCGCCATCTGCCCCGGCTTCGTGAAGTCGCCGCTGACCGCGAAAAACACCTTCCCGATGCCGTTCCTGATGGAGGCGGATGCCGCCGCGAACACCATCATCAAAGGGCTCGACGCCAACACATTCTTGATCGCATTTCCCGAAGGATTGGCCCGGCCGCTGCGGATTCTGCGAAGCCTGCCCTACGGCGTGTTCTTCCCCCTGATTGCGCGCGGCACCAAGGGGCAGGATTAGATCACAGCGTAAACCGATCCTCGGCGGCCTCTTCGCTCTCACCGAACCGCCGTTCGGCGGTGTCGAGTGCGGCGCGGATCGCGGTGAAAATCCGGGTGATCTGCTCGGGTGAAAAACTGTAATTGTTGCGGTTCGACAAATTACCGATTTTGCGAATCGCATCCAACGCCTCGTTGGTGCGGTTTTCGGCGAGTCGCTTGAATGCGTCGGATTTATCCCGTGCCATGATCAACCTCCTGTCAAAATATTCGTGCCGGTACTGCCAAAACCTTGTGCATCGCGCTCGGTCCGATCCAGATCGTCGGTTTCGCGCCAGGCAATCCGGCTCACCGGCGCCAGCACCGCCTGGGCAATCCGCATACCGCGCGTCACGGTGAAGGCGGCATTCCCCGCATTGAAAATAATGATCTGGATCTCGCCCCGATAATCCGCATCGATCGTGCCCGGGCTGTTCGCGATCATGATACCCTGCTTGAGCGCCAGCCCCGAACGCGGGCGGATCTGCAATTCAAAATCAGGCGGCAAGGCGATCGCCAGCCCGGTCGGCACCAGCGCGCGGGCGAGGGGGGCAATCACCATCGGCTCTGCATTCGCCGCCAACAGATCGATCCCGGCCGCGCCGGACGTGGCGTAGTCAGGCAACGGCAGATTGGCGCCATGGGGCAGGCGCTTGACCGAAACAACAACACTCATGAAAAAACCTCGATCATCCGGGAGACGAGCCGATCCGCGATTGCGGTCTTGGAAGCCCGCGCCCAGTGTTCTGCCCCATTTTTGTCGACCAGCACAACCTCGTTGGCCTCGCCGCCCATCACGTCCGAACCCGCCCCGACATCATTGGCGATGATCCAGTCACACCCTTTGCGCGCAAGCTTCGCCGTCGCATTGTCGAGCAGATGCTCCGTCTCGGCCGCAAAGCCGATGACCAACGTCGGCCGCCCCTCGGTGCGGTGCGCAATGTCACTCAGAATATCCGGATTCTCGACTAACGAAAACTGCGGCAGGATACCGGATTTCTTGATTTTATGTTCCGATGTCACAACATGCCAATCCGCCACCGCCGCACAGAACACGGCAATATCGGCCGGCAGTGCTGCCTCCACCGCCGCGTGCATCGCGCGCGCCGATTCGACATGCACGCATGACACGCCAGATGGATCGGCCACTGAAACCGGCCCGGTCACCAGCGTCACGCGCGCCCCCGCGGCCGCCAGCGCTTGCGCAATCGCATGGCCCTGCCTGCCGGAACTGCGATTGGCAATATACCGCACCGGATCGATCGCCTCATGCGTCGGCCCGCTGGTCACAATCGCATGCCGCCCCGCCAGTGCGCCCGATCCGGCAAGGCGTGCTGCAATCGCCGCGAAAATCGCCTCGGGTTCAGCCAGCCGCCCCGGCCCGAATTCACCGCAGGCCATCGCCCCATCATCCGGCCCGATCACCGCGATGCCGCGCGCCGTCAATGTCGCGATGTTAGCGGTGGTCGCCGCGTGCTGCCACATCCGCACGTTCATCGCCGGTGCTACGAGCACCGGCTTGTCCGTCGCGAGCAGCACCGTCGTTGCCAGATCATCGGCAATCCCGGCCGCCATCCGCGCCAGAATATCCGCCGAAGCCGGCACCACCACCAGTAAATCCGCACTGCGCGAGAGTTGAATATGCCCCATCTCGCTCTCATCGGTCAGCGAGAACAGATCAGTAAACACCCGATCCTCACAAAGCGCCTGCAACGACAGCGCCGTGACGAATTCCGCCCCACCCCGCGTCAGCACCACGCGCACGCCGATTGCGGCCTTGCGCAGCAAGCGGATCAGTTCGAGCGATTTATAGGCAGCGATCCCGCCACTGACGATCAGCAGAACCCGCTTGCCCGCCCCTGCGCCGCCTGCACTCAAATCCGCCATCCCGCATGGATCGCGGCAATCCCGCCCGTCAGATTCCGGTAGGTCACCCGCGCAAATCCCGCCGCCCGCATCATCCCCGCCAGCGTCTCCTGATCGGGAAACATCCTGATGCTCTCGGCCAGATATTGATAAGACTCCCGGTCCCCGGCAACCCGCGCGCCGATCGCCGGCAGCGCCGCGAACGACCACCGCTCATACAACGGCGCTGCGACCGCCACCTGCAACTTCGAAAATTCGAGGCAGAAAAACCGCCCGCCCGGCTTGAGCACCCGCAGCGCCTCGCTCAGCACCCGATCCTTGTTGGTGCAGTTGCGCAAGCCAAACGCCATCGAAACCCGGTCCACCGTGCCATCCGCCACCGGCAGCGCCTCGGCATCGGTCACCGCAAATGAAATCCCGCCGATCAGGCCGCGCTGCTCCGCGCGCTCGCGCCCCACACCGAGCATCTGCTCATTGATGTCGGTCAACAAAACCGGCCCGCCCCCGCGCCGCCGCCACTGAAACGAAATGTCGCCCGTGCCGCCCGCCAGGTCGAGCAACATGCGGTTCGGCCGCGGGTCCATCAGCGTGACGAAATCACGCTTCCAAAGCCGATGCACCCCCAGCGACATCAAATCATTCATCACGTCGTATCGCCGCGCGACACTGTTGAACACATCACGCACGCGCTGGCTTTTCGCACTGCGCTCGACGGTGGAAAACCCGAAATCGACGGTATCGCTGCTGCTGGTATCGGCCATGGCATCAGGCTATAGCGACAAATTCATCATGCCGGAACTCCCCGAAGTCGAAACCGTCATGCGCGGCCTCGCAGCCAGTCTGCAAGGCCGGCGCATCGCCGCCGCCCGCCTCGCGCGCGGCGATCTGCGCTGGGCCGTGCCGGATGGCTTCGTGCAGGCCATCGTCGGCGCGCGAGTCGATGCGTTTCGCCGGCGCGGCAAATACATGTTCATGCAACTCGATCGCGAGGTCTCGGTGCTCATCCACCTCGGCATGTCCGGCCGCATGACGATCGACCGCGACCCGCTACCCCACCAGCACCTCACCCTCACCACCGATCAGGGCGGCGTCATCGGCTTCGTCGATCCACGCCGGTTCGGCGCGCTCGATCTGGTCGCCACCGCCGCGGAAGACAGCCACCGCCTGATCCTCGGCCTCGGCCCCGAACCCCTGCTGCCCACCTTCACCGCCCGCGTCCTCGGCGCCGCCCTCGCCGGCAAGGCAACGCCGATCAAATCCGCCCTGCTCGACCAATCCATCATCGCCGGGCTCGGCAATATCTATGTCAGCGAAGCCCTGTTCCGCGCCAAAATCAGCCCGTTCCGCCTGGCCGGTACACTCACACCCGCCCAGATCCGCAACCTCGTCAAAGCCATCCGCACCACCCTGACCGAAGCCATCGCCGCCGGCGGCTCATCCTTGCGCGACTACGTCCAGCCCTCAGGCGAACTCGGCTACTTCCAACACGCCTGGAAAGTCTACGGCCGCACCGGCCAACCCTGCGAACGCTGCCCAGGCCCACCCCACTGCACAGGCATCGAACGCGCCACCCAAGCCAACCGCTCCACCTTCTGGTGCAGGCGCACGCAGGCCTGACGCGTGATACCGGCGGGGTTTGGGGTGTGGCCCTTGGAGGAAGCAAGGCGGGGGGCTTTGCCCCCTCGACCCCCACTAAGGGCGGAGCCCTTAGAACCCGCTAGTTTTAGGCAAGGGGAGGGCGCTGCCTCGGATTTTCCGTCGATCTGGCCTGGGTCGCCCTCCCCTTGCCTAAAACTAATGGATTTTAAAGGCTCTGCCTTTAACGGGGTCCAGGGGCAGAGCCCCTGGCCTTCCTTGCTCCCAGCGCCAAGCCCAATCCCGCCGGTATCACGTGCCGCGCGCTGCGCGCACGAAGTGCTGCATCAGGTCGGACGATTTCAGGCCTGGTGTGGTTTCGACGCCTGATGATACATCGACGGCTGTTGTGCCGCTGCGGGCGATGGCCTCGGCCACGTTGTCGGGCGTCAAGCCGCCGGCGAGCAGCCAGGGGGAGGGGGCTTGCCAGTCTTGCGTGACCGACCAGTCCAAGACCACGGCGTTGCCGCCGGGGCGGTCGGCGCCGGCGGGGGGCTTGGATTCGATGATGAACCCGTCCAGTCCCTCGTCATCGGTCGGCAGGTCTGCTGCGGTGGCCACGCCCACGGCGCGCCACACTGGCAGGCCGAACGCGGCCCGCAGGGTGCGGCAGGTTGCCGCGTCGGTGTATAGTTGCAGGATATCCAGCGAGGTTGCTGCGAGCACGGTGGCGATCATTGCGGCATCGGGCGCGACGAACAGCCCCACCCGTGGCACGGTGCCATCGGCGCCCAGTGCGGCAGCCTGGGGGCCGGTGATGTAGCGTGGCGAGCGCGGGTAGAAGTTCAACCCGACCCAATCCGCCCCGGCCTCGACCGCCGCGCGATACGCGGCCGCCGTGTTGATGCCGCAAATTTTTGTGCGTGCCATCAGACGATCGAGGCGGCGATGGCCGCCGCTGCCGCCGCCGGATCGGCAGCCTGGGTGATCGGCCGGCCGACCACGATGTAGCTGGCGCCTGCCGCCACGGCCTCCTGTGGTGTCGCCACCCGGGCCTGATCGCCGTGCCCGGCACCCGCGGGCCGAATGCCCGGCACGACCAGAACCGGCGCCGCGCCGAACGCATCGCGCAGGACCGAAATTTCCGCGGCGCTGCATACCAGCCCATCCGCGCCTGCGTTCAACGCCAGGCGCCCCAGGCGCAACACCTGTTGGCGCGGCCCGCCGGCAACGCCGGTCTGTGATAATTCGCCGGCGGAAAGACTGGTGAGTACCGTTACCGCCAGCAGCAAGGGCCGCGCATCCCCCGCATTTTCGGCGGCCTCGCGTGCCGCGGCGATCATTGCCGCCCCACCCGCGGCGTGGATCGTCAGCATCGCCGGCCGGCACGGCAGCAACGCCCGTACCGCGCCCGCGACCGTGTTGGGAATATCGTGCAGCTTCACATCCAGAAACACCGGATAGCCACCGCTCGCGGCAAACACCGCCGGGCCGAGGGCGCTGAACGCCTCGAGCCCCAGCTTGATCAACCCGCAATGCGGCCCGACCGCCTCGACCAGCTCGTGCGCCCGTGCGGCATCACCGGTATCGATCGCGGTGATCAGTCGATTATGAGGCAAGTTCCTGGCTGGCTCGAGCACAACCGGCGTCAACGCGCCGGCGGCAACGAAAGTGGCGCTGTCGTGGTGGTCATCACCGGTGCCACCGGTTGGGCGGCCTGCATCGCCGCGACCTGCTTTTCCGCCCGCCGTGCCCGGCGATGCGCGCGAAGCCGATGCGGCACCAACAGCAACATGCCGATCAGCACGCCCAGCGCAAACGCCACCAGCACGATGGCGCCGATCGGCGCCGCCCCCAGCGTACCGAACGGCCAGAAGTCGATAAGCGCGGCGCTGCGGTTCGACAGCAGAAACACCACGAGCACCAGCAGCACCAGAAAAGCAATAAAATACCGAACGAATTTCAGCGTTTGATCCCTTTCCGCTTCGGCGCTTCGCTTGCCGCAACCTCGGCTACGGCCATGCCAGCATTGATCATTTCGCGCAATTCCCGCCCCGCGCGGAAAAACGGCACGGTCTTTTCCGTCACATCCACCGTCTCGCCGGTGCGTGGGTTGCGCCCGGCCCGCGCCTGACGCCGCTTGACCGAAAACGCTCCGAATCCACGCAACTCCACCCGGTCGCCACGCGCTAAACTCGCCGTCATTTCATCAAACAAGGCGGAAACAATGCGTTCCACATCCGCGAGCGTCAGATGTGGATGATCCGCCGCCAGCGCGGTGATCAGTTCGGACCTCGTCATAATCCCGCCTCCCGTTTTCGCGAGCGTGCCAGAGAGACGCTACCGGGTCAACCGGATTTCGGGTAGATTATTGAAAACAAGCAGATTTTTCGGCTTCGAATAATCGCTCAGCCCAGATGCAGCGCGGTCTGCAACCCCTCCAGAATGAACTGCGCCGCCAGCGCCGCCACCAGAATGCCCAGCACGCGCCCGACCACGCTTGCCCCGGTCGTTCCCATCAGCCGCGCCAGGGCACGGGCCGACAGCATTGCCACCAGGGTTGCCACAATCAACGCCGCCAGACCCAGGCTGATCGCGAAAATCGCCCCCGGCGCGCCGTTCGCCTTGGCATGCAGCAGGACCATCGTCGTCATCGCGCCCGGCCCGGCAATCAACGGAATCGCCAGCGGAAACACGCTGATGTCCTCGGTCGTGTTGCTCGCCGCCGCCTTTTCCTCATCGGTCGCGCGCAACTCGCCCTTCGCCGTCACCATGTCCTTCGCCGATAAAAACAGCAGCGCCCCGCCGGCAATCTGCAACGCCGGAATCCCGATCCCGAGCAGACGCAACAGCTTCTCACCCGCCAGGCCGAAAATCAGCAGCACCACGAAACTGATCACCGAGGCGCGCTTCGCAATGCTGCGCCGCTTCGCCGCATCGTCATGGACCGTCAGCCCGGCAAACAGAATTGCCGTGCCGACCGGATCGATAATGACGAACAACGCCACCACCGCATATAAAAACTCGCCGGTGAATTGACTCAGCATCGCAACCCCTCGGCCAACGCCAAATCCTCCGGCGTGTTGATATTCATGAACGGATCACGCCGATCCGCAAACTCAACCACCCGCATCCCCAACCCACGCGCGAAATCCGACACCCGATACGGCCCATCCGAACATAAAAACCCCTCCAGCGCCCCCGCCGCCGCCACCGGCCACCTGGCAACCAAATGATGCACCCGCCCGCCATACGCCGCCACCGCTGGCCCATCGCCAAGCCGGGCCACCAGATCGAGCGGCACAAACGGCGTATCGACCGGCACACTCACCACGAAATCACCCCCAAGCGCCGCCGCCCAGCGCAACCCCGCCAACAACCCCGCCAATGGCCCCTTGCCGCGATGCGCGCCATCCCCCAACACCGGCAACCCAAACAAATCGAACCGCGACACATCGCCCGCCGCACTGATCACCAGCCCCTCCGCCTGGCCCGCCAGGCGCTCAACCACATGCGCCACCAACGGCCGCCCCCACAAACCCACGAACGCCTTGTCCACCCCCCCCAACCGCCGCCCGGCCCCGCCGGCCAGGATCAATCCGTACACCGCCGTCATATCGGGTCGGCCGGAGTGTTCGGGGGGACAGAAGGCCAGGGGGCTTTGCTCCCTGGCCCCCCACTAAGGGCGGAGCCCTTAGAACCCGTTAGGTTTAGTCGGGGAAGGGCGATCCACGCATATGCCGCGGAAAGGCACGGGCATCGCCCGTCCCCGGCTAAAACGAGTGGAGTCCAAAGGCTCCGCCTTTGGCGGGGTCCAGGGGCAGAGCCCCTGGCCTTGTCCCGCCGAGGGCTGAGGCCCAACCGATATGATGGGGGAAAAATGGGGCGAACGATGGGTTTCGAACCCACGACATCCAAGACCACAACCTGGCGCTCTACCAACTGAGCTACGTCCGCCGCCGGGGTGCGGTTTAGGCCGACAACGGCGTGGTCGTCAATTCCATGTCGGGGGCGATCATGCGGCTTTCTGTCCCATCAGGTCGCGGGCGATCATGGTTTCGGCAATTTGCACCGCGTTGAGCGCCGCACCTTTGCGCAGATTATCCGCGACGCACCAGAACGCGAGCCCGTGCGGCACGGTCGAATCGACGCGCAGACGCGACACGTAGACGGCATCTTCCCCCTGCGATTCGAACGGGGTGATGTAGCCGCCGTCATCGCGCTCATCGAACACGATGATGCCGGGCGCGCTGCGCAGGGCGGCGCGGGCCTTCTCCAGCGGCGCCGGGTTAGCAAATTCGACATGCACGGCCTCGGCGTGGCCGATGAACACCGGCACCCGCACGCAGGTGGCGATCACCGCGATGTCGGGGTCGAGAATCTTGCGGGTTTCGACCGCCATTTTCCACTCTTCCTTGGTCGCGCCGTCGGCCATGAACCGGTCGATGTGCGGGATCACGTTGAAGGCGATCGGCTTGGTGAAAATCTCGGGCTTGCCGTAATCGTTGACATAGGTGGCCTTGGTCGAACGTTCGAGTTCGTCCATGCCTTCCTTGCCGGCGCCGGACACCGATTGATAGGTCGAAACCACGACCCTCCGCACGGTGAATTTATCGTGCAGCGGCTTGAGCGCCACCACCATCTGGATGGTCGAGCAGTTCGGATTGGCGATGATGCGGCGCCAATCCTTGCGGGCGGCGAATTTATCCAGCGCCTGCGGGTTCACTTCCGGCACCACCAGCGGCACGTCCGGGTCCATCCGGAACTGGCTGGTATTATCGATCACGATGCACCCGGCATCGCCCGCGCGCGGCGCGTGGATCGCGGAAATCTCCGCACCCGGCGAAAAAAACCCGAAATCCGTGCCATGAAAATCATAGGTTTCCAGATTGCGCACGGTCAGCACCTGGTCTTCGCCGAAACTCACCTGCTGCCCGGCCGAGCGGGGCGAGGCGAGGGCGACCACGTCGGTAATCGGAAATTGGCGCTCCGCCAGCGTCTTGAGCATCTCGCGCCCGACCGCACCGGTAGCACCGACAACCGCAACCTTGTAACCCATCACAATATTCCTCAAACAAAACCGTAGTTTCAGGTAGCTTTCCCGTGGGATCGGCGCAAGCATATTGCGTGCATGGGCGTGCCGCGTGTCATGAACCGATCCGCAGGATATGATCGGAAACCACCCACCACGCGAGCCCGCAGACCAGCCCGAACACGATCAGCGCCTCCGCCGGCGACCCGGTGCGGCAGAGTGGAAAACCCCAGCTTCGCCGCAGCGGCCATGCGAGGCGTAACCCGCGCGGGGTCAGCATATCCGCTGCCAGATGGGACAAATAGCCGATGGCGAGTGCAGTGACCGCATCGCGGCGTTGCCCCGCCCAGAGCAAGGCAGCGACCAGCCCGCCCACCGCGATTGCCGAATGGGTGATGCCGCGATGCCCGAGGCTTCGCGCGATCACCGTCGAAACCGGGCGCGTCCGCCGCCCGACCCAGGACTGCGGGTGGTCGATATCCGGCAGCAGCGAACCCGCAATCGCGAGGCCGAGGTCGATCGGATCGAGCGGCGCGCGATCCAGCAGGGGTGCGGCAACGACCCACGCTGCGATCCCGACCACCACGTGCGACTTGGCCATCATGCGAGTCTTATCAAAATGCTCATGCATTCATCATCCAGCGACCTGTTGCTGGGTTCTGGCGTTTGACGATCGGTGTGGTTGATCATTCCAGAAGCCGAGCCGACGAACCGTGCCCCGCCAACAACGAAACCGCCTTCTTATCGAACGAAACGAAATTTTCGCCACCAAGCCAGCGTCCCTGGTAGGCGATCAGGCCATCGGCGAAGTCACCACCCGCATCCAGCACAGCCAGCCCCGCCTCGACAGCCGGCCGATCGACCACCACATTGCCGGCGGCAAGCAACGCAGTGATTGCCGCCGAAATCTCGCTCTGCCCGAACCCGTAAACCCGACGCAGCACCCACACGAACTCGCACAGGCAGGACCCGGCAACCGCGATGATTTCTGCTGATTTCAAGAGATCCACGGCCAATTTCGCCTGTCTCTTGTCGTCCTGCACCACCGCCCGCACCAGGACATTGGTATCGACCGTAATTTTCACGGATCGCCCGCCCAGCCTGCTGCCATGGCCTCGTTCATCTCCTCGATCGTGGCGATTTTTGTGGTTTTACCCGCCAGCAAACCGACGAACCCATCGAGCGATCCTGCCGGACGCGCGGCCCGCAGCGCCACCGTCCCGTTCGGCAGCTTGTCCACCTCGATCATGTCGCCCGGCCGGATGCCGAGGTGTTGCAGCACATCCTTGCGGAACGTAACTTGTCCCCGAGCGGTAACGGTCAGCGCGGTCATGATGTTTCTCCAAAACCGAACGCAATAATAATGCAATTTTACATTATCTACAAGGAGAATCGCTTCCCATCATGCGATCA
Organism: Acidiphilium rubrum; assembly: GCF_900156265.1. Classification (GTDB taxonomy): domain Bacteria; phylum Pseudomonadota; class Alphaproteobacteria; order Acetobacterales; family Acetobacteraceae; genus Acidiphilium; species Acidiphilium rubrum. The sequence continues at coordinate 72,485 of NZ_FTNE01000016.1, read as the reverse complement.
GCCGTACCGAAACGCCTCCCGATGAATCGCCGTGCACAACCGCCCCTCGGCATCGACATACCCGCGATACATGCCCGATGAATTGAACGGCAGCACCGGTTCTCCAGCCCGCCCCAGCGCAATCAACCCGCCATCCCCACCGTGCCCCGCCAGTTCAGCCACCACATCGCCCGCCGCCTGCCCGATCGCCTCACCCTTATAGCGTATCCGCGCCGCAATCTCCGCCGCCGCCGTGTACCGAATGAACACCTCGCCGGTGCCAGTGCAACTCACCGCGCACACATCATCGGCATAGGTCCCAGCCCCGATCACCGGCGTATCACCCACCCGACCAGACCGCTTGCCGGTCATCCCGCCGGTCGATGTCGCCGCCGCCAAATGCCCACCAGCATCCCGCGCCACCGCACCCACTGTGCCATGCCGATCCGCGTCGGACCGCGTATCCGGCGCCCCCGCCGCCCGCCGCGCCATCTCGCGCTCCAGCGCCGCCCGCCGGTTCGGCGTCTCGAAATACGCGTCCGGCATGAACACCAACCCGGCATCGCGCGCCACGCCATGCGCCCCCGCGCCGATCATCAGCAGATGCGGCGTCGTCTCCATCACCGCGCGCGCCCCCAGCACCGGGTTGCGCGGTCCGCAAATCCCCGCCACCGCCCCGGCCCGACGATCCGCCCCGTTCATGATCCCGGCATCCATCTCGATCGTGCCGGCATCGGTCAGCACCGCGCCATGCCCGGCATTGAACAGCGGATCATCCTCCAGCGCACACACCGCCGCACTCACCGCATCGAGCGCCGCACCGCCGCCGCGCAGCACCGACCACCCCGCCCGCAACGCCGCCCGCAACCCCTCATGCCGCGCCTCGGTCATCGCCGCGGTCAAATCCGCCGCCCGCATCGTGCCCGCACCGCCATGAATCGCGATCGAAATCATCAAAACCCCTCATTGCCGCAAACGTCATGCTGCGCCACAATGACCACAGAAACGCAATGGGGGATACGACGATGGCTGACGAACTACTGGTGCATACCGAGGGCGCGGTGCGAACCCTCACCCTCAACCGCCCGGAAAAACTCAACGCCCTCAACCCCGCCGTCCACGAAGCCCTCGCCGCAGCCTTCACCGCGATCGAATCCGACGACACCATCCGCGCCGTCCTGCTCACCGGCGCCGGCCGCGGCTTCTGCTCCGGCGCCGACCTCATGCAGAACCTCGGCGGCACGCAGCGCGACCTCGGCGCCGCGATCGATCAACACTACAACCCGCTGGTCCGCCGCATGCGCGCCCTGCCGAAACCGATCATCGCAGCGGTCAACGGCGTCGCCGCCGGCGCCGGCGCCAACCTCGCCCTCGCCGCCGATATCGTGATCGCCTGCGAATCCGCTAATTTCACCGAGGCCTTCATCCGCATCGGTCTGATCCCTGATGCCGGCGGCACCTTCTTCCTGCCGCATTTGGTGGGCGATGCCCGCGCCCGCGGCCTCGCCATGCTGGGTGAAACCATCACCGCGACCGAAGCCGCCGCGATCGGCCTGATCTGGCGCTGCCTGCCCGACGCCGGCTTCGCCCAAGCCGCCCTCGCCCTCGCCACCAGCCTCGCCGCCAAACCCACCCAGGCGATCGCCGCAATGAAACAAGCCTTCAACGCCGCCGCCACCAACAGCCTCGATGCCCAACTCGACCTCGAACGCGACCTGCAACGCACCATGGGCCGCACGCCAGACTTCGCCGAAGGCGTGCGCGCCTTCGCCGAAAAACGCCCCGCCCGGTTTACCGGTGCAGCAACGCCACCATAACGAACGCGACCACCCCGAGCCCGGCGAAAATCGGCCGCACGCCAACGCCGAGATGCAGCAGAACGGTCAACACCAAACTCGCCCCCACCATCGCCGCGGCCGACAATATATTGGTGCCCGCCACCGCCCGCGCCCGCGCCCCCGGGTCGGACCACGCCTGAACCGCCGCGAAACTCGCCACCGCGATCTGGCCGCCGCCGGCCGCGATGATGAACAGCGCAGTCAGCACAAAACCGAAATGCCCGGGGGTCGCGATCCCGGCAACCAGAAACGCCCCGAATGCGAGCGAAATCGTGCCGCTCCGCGCCGTCGCCAATGAAATCCGTCCCCGCATATTCCGCGCTGCACCAAAACTACCCACCCCAACCCCCAGCGAAAACATCGTCAGCGCCAATGTCACGGCATTGGGGCCGCGATGAAGCACATCCTTGACCATCACCGGCAACAACGTCAGCACCACAATCCCGACAAACCAGAACCACGTATTCACCAACGCCGCCCGCCATAACCGTGCCGATTGCCGCAACGATCGCAACAAATCGCGCGACGCCGCCACCGGATTCCCCCGCAACACCAAATCCGGCCGCGCCGCCCCCGGCCGGGGAATCAACCGCGCCGCACCAAACGCCAGCACCGAAAACCCCATCACCAACACCGCCAACACCAACGGATCCCGCGCCCCCAGCAACCCGCCGAGCGCCGTCCCCAACAAAATCGCCAGAAACGTCGCGAAATCCACCAGCGCATTCGCAAACGGCAACCGCGCCGTCTCCAGCAAATCCGGTAACAACCCATACTTCACCGGCCCGAACAACGCCGCCAACACCCCGAACGCCAGCAACGCCACAAACAACACCGGCACCGACTGCGCCAGAAACCCCACCACCGCCAACCCCGCCGCCACAATCTCGACCGCCTTGATCCGCGTCGCCAACACCGCCTTGTCGAACCGGTCCGCCATCTCCCCGGCAATCCCCGAAACCAACAAAAACGGCACAATAAACACCGCCCCCGCCAACGCCACCAAAGCCGACTGCCCATGCGCCCGATACAAAATCAACACCGCCAGCGCCGTCTTCAAAAAATTATCGTTGAACGCCGCAAACGCCTGACACCAAAACAGGGCGGCGAACCGACGGTCGAGCATGAGGGTCATGGATGTCGGCACTCAGGTAGGAAGGCCAGGGCTCCGCCCCTGGACCCCGCTGGGGCCTTAGGCCCCAGACCCCGACAGTTTAAGAATGGAGGGGGCATTCTTGGGGGTTCAATGGTACCGGACTTGATGCCCCCTCCATTCTTAAACTGATGAGGTCCAGGAACTAAGTTCCTGGCGGGGGTCCAGGGGGCAGAGCCCCCTGGCCTTCCTACCTGAGCGCCCACGCCCATCACCCTCACTCGCCCGGCGCCTTCAAATCAAGCGCCAGCGCATGCAGGCCGGATTTGAACTCCGCATCCAGCGCCTCATGCACTGCACGCGACCGCGCCACCCGATTCATCCCCGCAAACTTCGCTGAAATCATCGCCAGCCGATAATGCGTCTCGCCAACCGCCGGCGCATGACCGGGTTCGCTCATTCGATGCGCATGGTTCGCATGTTTCGCGCTGTCGTCTTTCAATTCGAGCACCTCGGGCGCAAACGCCGATGTCAGAACGGCGCGGATTCGATCGGTACGGTTTGTCATAGGTGGATTGTGCGCTGGCTTTCAACGGTTGCCAAGTTGCGCACAAAGGGCAAATTAGCATCCATGCCCGCGCCTCCCTTCTCCCGCTCCACCCGCCGCGTCCGCGCCTTCGCGCCCGATCCCGATGCGCCGGGCCGCGAATGCGATATCCCCGATTGCCACAACGCCGGCGACTACCGCGCCCCCAAATCGCGCGAATCGCTGCGTGAATACCACTGGTTCTGCCTCGAACACGTCCGCGCCTACAACGCCGGCTGGGACTATTACAAAGGCATGAGCCCCGGCGAAATCGAATCGAACCTCCGTAACGATACCGGCTGGCAACGCCCCACCTGGCCGCTCGGCCGCAACGGCGGCATCAGCGAAGCCCTCGAAGCCGAACTCGCCGCCTTCGCCGGCATCGGCCGCGCCCGCACCACGCCCGACGCCGAACGCGCCCCACCCGAAATCCGCGAAGCCCTCGCCATCCTCGGCCTCGACTGGCCAACCTCGCGCGAAGCCGCACACACACGCTACAAAACCCTCGCCAAACAACACCACCCCGACGCCAACGGCGGCGATAAAGCCGCCGAAGAACGCCTCAAAACCATCAACCTCGCCTACGCCGCCATCCGCACCCATCTGCCAGTGGGGGCGAGTGCGTGAGGACAGCAAGAAGATCAGGGGGCTTTGCCCCCCGACCCCCCCACTAAGGGCTCAGCCCTTAGAACCCGCTAGTTTTAGGGGTAGGGAGGGCGTCCAGACCACACTGTTTGAAAGCCCGGCAGCCGCCCTCCCTACCCCTAAAACTAATGGATTTTAAAGGCTCCGCCTTTAACGGGGGTCCAGGGGGCAGAGCCCCCTGGCCTTCTTACCGTCCCCAAGCACCCACCCACCCTTGCAGACTGCGCCGTGGCGAGTAGTTTACCGAACCAGGATAAAAGGAAGCCCGATCGATGACCAATCTTGCCGCTTTGCCTGAAGCCCGTGGCGTGCCGACCTCGGCGATCAATCTGCCGGACCGTCGCGTCTCCTCGCGCGAGGTATTCGGCATTGAGTGCGGGTTCGAATTGCCGGCGTTTTCCGAGCGCACCGAGCATGTCCCCGAGATCGACGACACCTATAAGTTCGATCGCGAGACCACCATCGCGATTCTCGCGGGTTTCGCGCTCAACCGTCGCGTCATGATCCAGGGCTATCACGGCACCGGCAAATCCACCCATATCGAGCAGGTGGCCGCGCGGTTGAACTGGCCCTGCATCCGCGTCAATCTCGACAGTCACATCAGCCGCATCGACCTGATCGGCAAGGACGCGATCGTGTTGAAGGAAGGCAAGCAGATCACCGAGTTCCGCGAGGGCTTGCTGCCGTGGGCGTTGCAGCATCCGTGCGCCCTGGTGTTCGATGAATACGATGCCGGCCGGCCGGACGTGATGTTCGTGATCCAGCGCGTGCTCGAGGTCGAGGGCAAGCTCACCTTGCTCGACCAGAACCGCGTGATCCGCCCGCATCCGGCCTTCCGCCTGTTCGCCACCGCCAACACGGTCGGCCTCGGCGACACGACGGGTCTGTATCACGGCACCCAGCAGATCAACCAGGGCCAGATGGACCGCTGGAACATCGTCGCCACGCTGAACTATCTCCCGCACGCGCAGGAGGTGTCGATCGTGATGGCCAAGCTCGGCATCGAGGCATCCAACACCGCCGAGAAAAAGAAAATCGAAAGCATGGTGGCTTTGGCCGATCTGACCCGCGCCGGTTTCATCAACGGCGACATCTCCACCGTGATGTCCCCGCGCACCGTGATCACCTGGGCGGAAAACGCGAAAATCTTCAACGACATCGCCTTCGCCTTCCGCCTCACCTTCCTCAACAAATGCGATGAGGCGGAACGCAGCACGGTCGCCGAATACTACCAGCGCTGCTTCAATGCCGAGGTCGAAACCGGCGTGCATCCGCGCAAGATCTGATGGCCGGCGAGCAATCCCGCAGCGAGGATTTCAAACGCGCCACCGCCGGCGCGGTGCGCGCCATCGCCGGCAGCGATGAGGTCCAGGTCGCCTACCAGCCTGGCGCTGCCGGTCTCGCCGGCAAGCGCGCCCGCCTGCCATCGCCCACGCGTGCGCTGCCCGCCGCTGAAATAACGCGGTTGCGCGGCATCGCCGATTCGATGGCGTTGCGATTGCGTCATCACGACGATGCGGTCCACGCCAACCGCGCGCCGGTCGCCCGCGAGGCGCGTGACGCCTACGATGCGTTGGAGCAGGCGCGGGTCGAAATCGTCGGTGCCGCCTTCATGGATGGGGTGGCCGCCAATCTGCACCGCAAATTGCAGGAAGATTCCGAAGCGGACGGTCTCGACCGCATGAGCCGGCGCGAGCAACTGCCCACCGCCCAGGCGCTCGCCCTGCTGGTCCGCGAACGGATGGACCCCGCCTCGGTCCCCGAAGTCGCCCGCAACATCCTCAACCTCTGGCGCGGCACCCTGCCCGCGGATGCCGAATCCGCCCTCGATGAACTCGCCGCCGAGCGCGCCGACCAGGACGGTTTCGCCCGCGCCGCCCGCCGCCTGCTCGCTGCAATGGACCTTGCCGAAGCTGAAACCTCCTCGGAAGAGGGCGATGACAGCGAAGACGCCGGCGACCAGGGCGAACAATCGCTCCAGCAGGACAATTCCGGTGAGGGCGAGACCGAATCGCAGCAGGACCAGGACCAGCTGATGTCCGAAGCGCCGGACTCGATGGAGGCAGAATCCAGCGAAGCCGAAGCCGATGAGGAATCGGAAGAAGACAACGCCGCCGCCGCCGATGAAGCCCCCGCCGGCCCGCAGCAGCGCCGCAAACCGGTCCCCGAAGACCCAACCACCGCCTACCGCGCCTTCACCCGCGCGTTCGACGAGGAAATCGCCGCCGACGAATTATGCGATACCGAGGAACTGGCAAGGCTGCGCCAGCAACTCGACCAGCAACTCCAGCATCTGCACGGCGTCGTCTCCAAACTCGCCAACCGCCTGCAGCGCCGCTTGCTGGCGCAACAACAACGCGCGTGGGAGTTCGACCTCGAGGACGGCTTGCTCGATGTCGGCCGCCTCGCCCGCGTCGTGGTCGACCCGTTGCTGCCCCTGTCGTTCAAACGCGAACGCGACACCGAGTTCCGCGACACCGTCGTCACCCTGCTGATCGACAATTCCGGCTCGATGCGCGGCAGACCCATTTCCGTTGCCGCCATGTGCGGCGACATCCTGGCCCGCACGCTTGAACGCTGCGCCGTGAAGGTGGAAATCCTCGGCTTCACCACCCGCGCCTGGAAGGGTGGCCAAAGCCGCGAAAAATGGGTCGGCGAAGGCAAGCCCCGCAACCCCGGCCGCCTCAACGACCTCCGCCACATCATCTACAAAGCCGCCGATCAGCCCTGGCGCCGCGCCCGGCGCAACCTCGGCCTGATGCTGCGCGAAGGCCTGCTCAAGGAAAACATCGACGGCGAAGCCCTCGCCTGGGCCTACCGCCGCCTGCTCGCCCGCCCCGAACACCGCCGCATCCTGATGGTCATCTCGGATGGCGCCCCGGTCGACGACAGCACCCTCTCGGTCAACCAGGGCAACTACCTCGAACGCCACCTGCGCGACGTCATCCGCGAAATCGAAAGCCGCGACCTCGTCGAACTCACCGCCATCGGCATCGGCCACGACGTCACCCGCTACTACCGCCGCGCCGTAACCCTGGTCGACGCCGAAGAACTCGGCGGCACCATGATGAAGAAACTCGCTGAATTGTTCGATGAAGACGTCGCCGAAAGCTGGGCCCGCGCCGCCGCGTTACGGGCACCGCTGGTTGCATAATCGACCCCCGCTTGCCCGCCGCCCTTCCTTGATATACATTCAATCATGTATATCAAGGAAGGTCTCATGCAGGTCGCAAAATGGGGCAACAGCCTCGCCGTTCGTCTGCCGTCCGCCATCGTCGAACTTCTTCAGTTGCGGGAAGGGGACGATATCGAGATCGAAGTCGCAGACCCGCGCACCTTCGCCATCGCCCGCAAGCCAAGCCGCGCTGAGCTGTTGGTAAGGCTTCGGGATTTTCGCGGGCGCCTGCCGCCCGATTTCAAATTCGACCGCGACGAGGCCAATGCCCGTTAGTTTCATCGACACCAACGTGCTGATCTACCTGGCATCAAGCGACACGATAAAAGCGGATCGAGCAGAACAGACCGTCGCCGCCGGCGGCATCATCAGCGTGCAGGTCCTGAACGAATTGGCTAACGTGGCCCGCCGCAAATTGCGTCTCCCGTGGCAACAGACGCGGGAGTTCCTTTCAACGATCAGGAGTGTGCTGGAGGTGCGGCCGGTGACGGCGGGTGTCCATCAAGCCGGCCTCGCGGTCGCGGAGCGCTACGGTCTTTCGATCTACGATGCGATGATCGTGGCGGCAGCGCTCGATGCGGGCTGCACGACGCTGTGGTCGGAGGACATGCAGGACGGGCTGCTGATCGAGGGTCAACTCCGCGTGGCCAACCCATTCTGACCGGCTTTTGCCGGGTATCCACGCCCCACAACCAAATTTAAAAAAGTTTTTTGTTTCTTTTTTTCAAAAAAGAAATGCTTCCTTCGCGCCGCTGATCCAGACTCGCCGAGCAGGACGTACGCGGCAAGCCTCCTGCGGCCATCACCAAGATGTGGCCGCGCTGATCAATCCGCCGAGGTCAACCGAAACTCGATCCGCCGGTTCTTCGCCAAATCGGCCGGCGCATCCCCGGTCGAAATCGGATGCGCCGCCCCATACCCCGTGGCAATCACCCGATTCTTCGCCACCCCATCCGCAATCAGCAAATGCAACACGGAAAGCGCGCGCGCGGCCGACAGATCAAAATTATCCTTATACTTGCCGCCCTTCACCGCCTCTTTGTCGGCATAGCCACCCACGCTCAGCACCCAGTTCAGATGCGGCGGAATCTTCGGCGCAATCTTCTCGATCGCCGCAGCCACATCGGCAATCTCCTGCGTCCCCGCATCCGACAATTGCGCGGAATCCGAGGGAAACAGCACATCGCTTTCGAACACGAAACGATCCCCGACGATCTTGATATTCTTCTCCCCCGCCAGCGCCTTGCGCAGATCACCGAAGAATTCGCTGCGATACTGCTGCAAACGCGCCACCTTGCGGGCCAACGCCTCGTTCAACTGCTTGCCGAGGTCGGCAATCTGCACGTGATCCGCCGCATCCTGCGCCGCCGCCGCATCCAGCGCCGCCGCCAGGCTCGCCAGTTGCAGCCGCAACGCCGCAATCTGCTGATCGAGCAGCGCCACCGTCGAAACCTCCCGCGCGTTCAGCTTCACCTGCCCGGAAAGTGCTGCCGCACTCGCCGCCTGCTTTGCCTTCATCAGCGAGGCCATGCTCGCCAACTCATCCTGCAACGAAGCCGTCTTCGATTTCTCCAGCGCCAGCACGTTCGACAATTGCGCGATCTCGCCGCGCAGCGTCGCAATCGTCTTGTTGCTGCCGCTCAACGCCACCGACAGAAACGCCTCCGCCAGCACGAACACCAGCAGCACGAAAATCGTCACCATCAACAATGTCGACAACGCATCGACATAGCCCGGCCAGATATCCAGCCCGTTGCCCCGGCTCCGGTGCAGCCGCGCCATCGCTCAGCCCCTCACATCATCGAGCCGCGCCGCCACCGTCCGCGTCAGAATCTTCAGGTCATGCCGCAAATCCGCCATTCCCTGCATCCGCCCCTGTTCTGATTCCGTAATCATCCGCGCCAGCAGCAATTCGATATTCCGCAAATGCGCGCGCGATATTTCATCATTGCCCTGATCCGCCTGCTCCGCCATCCGCGCCAGCGCCGCCTGACCCTCGCCGATCTTCAGCATGATGCGGTGCGAATTATGGATCGCCTCAGTCAGCGTGTTCATCCGCTCGGTCAGCGTCTGCGTCGCCTGCGCGGTCTGCGCCCGGCTCTCCTCGTTGCGCAGCAGCACACGCTGCAAGGCTTCGATGTTCTCCGCACTCTGCTCCAGCAGCGCCTGCACATACGCCGGCATCGAGGCCTCGCCCTCGATCGCCAGCGCACCCGATGAAACCCGGGTCAGCCCCGCCAGCCATTCTTCCAACTCATTGAAAAACCGGTTCATCGCCTGCCCTGCGGTCAGATCGAGAAACCCCAGGATCAACGCCCCCGACAGGCCGAACATCGAGGATGAAAACGCCGTCCCCATGCCCGCCAGCGGCCCGGCCAACCCGGATTTCAACTGGTCGAACATCGCATTCACATCGCCGCCCGAAACATTCATCCCGCCGATCACCCCGGCCACCGCATGCACGGTCTTCAACAAGCCCCAGAACGTGCCGAGCAGGCCGAGAAAAATCATCACCCCGGTCACGTAGCGCGAGGTCTCGCGGCTCTCGTCCAACCGGCTGGCAATGCCATCCAGCATCGTCCGCATGCTCGCAATCGACAGGCTCATCCGCTTGTTGTCGTCGCCGCGCGCGCCGAACATCCGCGCCATCGGCAACAACAGGCGCGGCTTCGGCCCCTGCTCGATCGAGGCGCGCGAACGCTGAAACCGCTCGACCCAATCCACCTCCGGGCTCAGCCGCAGCACCTGGCGCAGATTCCACCCGATCCCGAAAATCTCGACCAGCACGATCACCGAATTGACCACCGGGTTCGCCATATAAAACTTCGCCAGCGTCGGCGCGATGATCGCCGCCAGCCCATACACCAGGACCAGAAACACCAGCATACGAATAAGGTAGCGGTTCGGTCGCGTCATGATGGCAAAAAATCCCTAAGGTATTTCCGTCAGCGTAACATGATCGGGCACGATGCCGGGCGGATTCCCCAGCGCCTGAACAATGATGTGATCGGACGAAACGCCCGCCCGCCGCAACACCGCCCGCACCGCGAGCCCCCGGTTGAGCGCCATCCGCCGCGCCACCGAAGGATCGCTCGCAATCCCCGGCGCCGTCGCCTGCACCACATAATGCGCCCGCGCATTCACCTTGGCGCCGATGAAACTCGATAATCGCCGCGCAGCTCCGCCCGGCAACGCCACATCCACACTCGGAAACACCAGCGTCACCGCCCGCGGCCTCGCCGGTTTGGGTGGCGGCGGCACGGCCGCGACAACCGGCACCGAAACCGGCGGCGGTGGCGGTGGCGGCGGCAAGGGCAGGGGGCGCATCACCGCGCGCCGCCGGACAACGGGCCGCCGCACGATCGGCCGATACGGCCGGCGCACCACCGGCCGCTGCGGCGCCACCGGCTTGCCGGATAACTGCTGCAACGCCTGCTGGTTCACCACAACCTGCGCCGATGCCGTACATGCACCGTACAGTGCGGCCAGACCCAGCAGGATCGTTGCGAAAACCTGTCTCATCGGGCGTGAGTCTAGCGTAGAACGCGGCTTGCGCTCAATGGCCGGTAAAGAAAGGCTAAGGCGAGGGGAGGTCTTCTTTTTTGTGAACAAAAAAGAAGCAAAAAAAACTTTGTTAATTTGGGCCCGTGCCGGTTTCAGCGCCCGTGCCCCAACGTCAGAAAGTTTTTTGCTCCTTTTTTTCAAAAAAGAAGCCTTCCTTCCTACCCCCTAGGCCCCTCGAGCGCCTCAGCCACCAACTCCCGCAACCGCGGCTGAATATGCGGATTACCGGCGACCACATCGCCCGAAACATGCTCATGCCCGGCCGGATCGGTCGCATACCCGCCCGCTTCGCGCACCAACAACACCCCCGCCATCACATCCCAGGCATGGGTGCCCAATTCCCAATACGCATCATATCGCCCGGCCGCCGTCCACGCGAGATCGAGCGATGCCGCGCCAACCCGCCGCACCCCGGCCGTCTCCGGCATCAACGCCCCCAGCACCCGCGCAAACGCCAGCCGGTTCTTCGGCGCCGTCTTCGCAAACGGAATCCCGGTCGCGAACAAACAAGCCGACCAGTCCCGCCGCGCCGAAACCCGCAGCCGCTTGTCGTTCAAATAAGCCCCGCCACCCTTTTCCGCCCAATAAATCTCGTCCAGCGCCGGCGCAAACACCAGCCCCGCCACAACCTCGGACCCGCCATCCGCCAGCCGCTTCTCCAGCGCAATCGAAATCGCCCAGTTCGGAATCGCATGCAGAAAATTGGTCGTCCCATCCAGCGGATCGATCACCCACCGCCACGCCCAATTGTCCGACCCGCGTGCACCACCCTCCTCACCCAGAAACGCATACCCCGGCCGCGCCCGCTCCAACTCCTCGATCAGCGTCTGCTCCGATCGCACATCCGCCTGACTGACAAAATCCGAAGGCCCCTTCACGGAAACCTGCAAATGCTCGACCTCGTTGAAATCCCGGATCAACCGCTTCGCCGCCTTCTGCGCCGCAGCAACCATGATCGTCATATGCGCAGAACGACGGGGAACCATGTGAGACACTCCAAAAGGGTTAAGAAGGCCAAGGGGCTCCGCCCCCTGGACCCCCGCCAGGAACTTAGTTCCTGGACCTCATTAGTTTCAGATGAGAGGGGGCTGACTTACTGTTTCAAAGAGTACGGACTTGATGCCCCCTCTCATCTGAAACGAGCGGGGTCTGGGGCCTAAGGCCCCAGCGGGGGTCCAGGGGGCGGAGCCCCTTGGTCTTCCTTACCCCTTGGCGCGTTCCACATAGCTCGCGTCTTCCGTGCGCACGACCACGCGTTCGCCGGCTTCGACGAAGGGTGGCACCATGGTTTTCACGCCGTTGGCGAGTTTGGCGGGTTTGTAGGACGATGATGCGGTCTGGCCTTTGACCACCGGGTCCGCCTCGACGATTTCGAGTGTGACTGTGGCGGGTAGGTGGATGCCGACCGGATCGCCCTCGACCAGATCGACCACGACGGGCATGTTATCCTGTAGAAACGGCAGCATGTCGCCGAGCAGATCGGTGGGCACCAGGAACTGCTCGAAGGTTTCCCCGTCCATCAGCACGAGGTTGTCACCGTCCGTGTAGGAATAGGTGTAATCGCGGTTATCGGTCATCAACCGCTCGACGGTATCGGCGGTGCGCCAGCGTTCGTTGGTCTTGTTGCCGGTCTTGAGGTTGCGCATTTCCACCTGGATGAAAGCGCCGCCTTTGCCTGGCGTGATGATCTGCTGCTTGAGCACGGTCCAGCGGTTGCCGTCATGTTCAATGACCTGGCCAGCGCGGATAAGGTTCGCCTGCTGCTTCATGAAAAATACACTCGATCTGCGATAAGGATGCGGCGGCTTAGCCCGATGCGCCGGTTTGGGCAAGGCGGGGCGGCATCGCGGCGATTTCAGTCGGGTTCGGCCGGCTCGATTCGCGCCCGCACGAACCAGCCGATCGCGCCGACCGAGGGCACGCCGACCAGCGCGAGCGCAACCGGCGTGTTATGATGCAACAGCGCGACAGCCGCTGCCGGATCGGATATTATGTCGTCGTCGGGGTCTGCGCCGCTATCCGGCTCAGCGCTCACGATGCTTCATCGCGGCCGCCAGATCGTCGCCGACGGCCCGCCAATCCGCCGCGATCCCGCCGCGCTGCTTGGCGGCGGGCAGCCTGGTCGGGCCGGCAAAGAAAATCGCCGCCGACCCAAGCCCGGCCAGCACCCGATCGATCCGTGACCGCCGCGCCCGCGGTGGTTTGGCCGAACGCACGCCCATCGTGGTCGATAAACCCATCACATCCCTCAACCGGTCATCCAACGGACCAAACGCAGCGGTATCAAGCGTAGCGGTACCACGCGCAGCACCGCACTCCATACCCTCACTTTCTAACCATTTCCCCAAGCCCCGTCAAAATAATCCCCAGCCCATCCTTATGCCAGCGCTGCACCGATTTATGATCCGCCCCCAGCACGCTCCCCAGCCGGCGCCAGGGAAACAGATACCGCCCGGTCAGCGGGTGCGTCAGCGCCCGCGCGCCCACGATCCGCCGCAGCACGAACCGGTCTTCCGGAATGATCGCGAGCCACCCCAGCGCCTCGTCCATCCGGTCGATCGCCGCACCGGAGGGATGCGGCTGGCGCACCTGCGCCGGCTGCCAGCCATACGCATCGAGCGCGCTGTGCACCACCTCGTAGCGCATCATCCGCAGATGCGGCGAATAGCCTGAATTCGGCATCGCCAGCAGCGTCGATCCGGCATCCTCCAACCGCGCCACCAGCGCCGCCGCCGGATCGGCCGAACCCGTCACGGCCGGGCAGGGCCGAATGCCGCCGCGCGCCGCAACACCCGAGCCCAGCACCGCGCCCGGCGCCTGCGCCCGCACCGATGCTGCCATACCCACCACCCGCCCGCTCATCGCCGCAACTCCCGCCGCCCGGCGCTCAGCGGCACGAACAGCGTGCCCTCCAGAATCGTCCCCGACGTCAGCACATCCCACGCGACCGGATGCCCGGCGTGCAGCGGTGCGCGGTTCGGTTCATCTTCCGGCCGCCGCTCCGCCTTGCGCGGCGGCACCGGCCCGCCCTGCGCCTGAATCCGCCGCCCCCGTTCAATGATCGTGTTGCGTGACAATCCCAGCACATCGCCGATCGCCGCCCAGGTCGCCCCGGCGGCCCGCATCTGGCGGATCGTGTTATCGGCGGTTTCAGTCCAATCGCGACGTCCCGGCATGGTGAGCCTCCCTGGTTACAGGGAGAACGATACGGGAACACTATCGCGATGTCAATATAACTAACATTCAGTCAGACGATATTGCCACACCGCGAAACCGCGCCCGCGTCACCGCATCCCCCGCCAGCGCCGCAAGCACCAGCGCCACGCCATCATCCCCCGCCAGCACCACCACCCGCGCGAACCACGCCACCTCGCCGCGCGCCCGCGCCAGAAACAACCGCGCCAACGCCTCACTCGCCGGCCCGCGCGGCGCGCAGCACGCACACCCCACGCCATGCAACGGATGATCCGGCACCACGAACCGCGCCACCGCCGCGGCCGCCGGTGCCGGCGCATCCCCCTCGATCAGTACCGCATCCTCTGGCCCCACCGCCCCGCCGAACACCACTTCGATCATTGCTCCCCCGTTGCATCGAACATTGGAATCACCCGGTCCGTGCTATATCGTGAGGCATCATGAGCAAACCACACCTTCTCGACGCCCTGCGCCACCACGTGCTCCTCTGCGACGGCGGCATGGGCGCGCGCGTCCAGGCGCTCACCCTCGATGTCGAGCGCGACTATTGGGACAAGGAAAACTGCACCGAAATCCTCAACCTCTCCCGCCCGGATCTGATCCGCGAAATCCACCGCAGCTATTTCGACGCCGGCGCGGACATGGTGGAAACCAACAGCTTCGGCGGCTCGCCCATCACGCTCGAAGAGTTCCAGCTCGGCAACCGCGCCTTCGAGATCAACCGCATCGCCGCCGAACTCGCCCGCGAAGCCGCCGAAACCTTCGCCGATTCCCGCCACCGCTACGTCATCGGCAGCGTCGGACCCGGCACCAAACTCCCCAGCCTCGGCAACATCGCCTACGACCCGCTGGAAGCCGGCCTCGCCGAGCAATGCCGCGGCCTGATCACAGGCGGCGTCGATGCCATCCTGATCGAAACCTGCCAGGACACGCTGCAGATCAAAGCCGCCGTCAACGGTGCCAAAATCGCCCGCGCCGAACTCAAACGCGACATCCCCATCTTCGTCCAGGTCACCGTCGAGACCACCGGCACCCTGCTGGTCGGCCCCGACATCGCCGCCGCCAGCACCGTGATCCACGCGCTCGACATCCCCCTGATCGGCCTGAACTGCGCCACCGGCCCGCAGGAAATGGCCGAACACGTCCGCTACCTCTCCCAAAACTGGCCCGGCCTGATCTCGATCCAGCCCAACGCCGGCCTGCCCGAACTGGTCGACGGCGCCACCCACTACCCGCTCGGCGCCGCCGAACTCGCCTCCTGGATGGAGCGCTTCGTCCTCGAAGACGGCATCAACTTGGTCGGCGGCTGCTGCGGCACCTCCATCCCGCACATCGAAGCCCTAAACGCCATGCTGACCAAATTGGGCAACCCGCGCCCCACCCCGGTCGCCCGCAAATCCTACTGGGTCCCCTCGGTCGCCAGCCTCTACGGCGCCACCCCGCTGCGCCAGGAAAACTCCTATTTCTCGATCGGCGAGCGCTGCAACGCCAACGGCTCCAAAAAATGGCGCGAACTCCAGGAAAACGCCGATTGGGACGGCTGCGTTGCCATGGGCCGCGAACAGGTCGCCGAAGCCTCCAACGCGCTCGACATCTGCACCGCCTTCGTCGGCCGCGACGAACTCTACGAGATGAACGAAGTCATTACCCGTTTCACCTCCTCGGTAAACGCCCCCTTAGTCATCGACTCCACAGAAACCCCGGTGATCGAAGCCGCCCTCAAACTTCACGGCGGCAAACCGATCATCAACTCGATCAATTTCGAAGACGGCGAACACATCGCCCGCGAGCGCCTGACGCTTGCCAAAAAATTCGGTGCCGCCATCATCGCGCTGACCATCGATGAAGTCGGCATGGCCAAGGAGCCGCAGCAAAAACTCGAAATCGCCCGCCGCCTGGTCGATGTCGCCTGCAACCAATACGGCCTGCCCCAGTCCGACCTGATGATCGACCCGCTGACCCTCACCATCGCCACCGGCAATGAGGATGATCGCAAATTAGGCCAATGGACGCTCGAAGGCATCAAGCTGATCCGCGATGAATTCCCCGATATCCAGATCATTCTCGGCCTCTCCAATATCTCCTTCGGCCTCAACCCCGCCGCCCGCGCCGTGCTCAACTCGGTCTTCCTCGACCTCGCGGTCAAAGCCGGCATGACCGGCGCCATCGTCCACGTCAGTAAAATCCGCCCCCTCCATTTGATCTCCCCCGAAGAGATCGAAGTCATGGAAGACCTCATCTTTGATCGCCGCCGCGAAGACTACGACCCGCTGCAAAAAGTCCTCGCCATGTTCGCCGACCGCAAAGCCGCCCAGGCGACCAAAAAAACCCGCGCCGAAACCGTCGAAGGCCGCCTTCGCGACCGCATCATCGATGGCGACCGCAAAGGCCTGACCGACGAACTCGACGACGCCCTGCAAACCCACAAACCGCTCGACATCATCAACAACATCCTGCTCGACGGCATGAAAGTCGTCGGCGAGCTCTTCGGCGCCGGCAAAATGCAGCTCCCCTTCGTCCTGCAATCCGCCGAAACCATGAAAGCCTCGGTCGCCTATCTCGAACCGAAAATGGAACGCATCGCCGGCCAGGAAAAAGGCACCATCGTGCTCGCCACCGTCAAAGGCGACGTGCACGACATCGGCAAAAACCTGGTCGACATCATCCTGACCAACAACGGCTACCGCGTCGTCAACCTCGGCATCAAAGTCCCGCTGGCGGACATGGTCGCCGCCGCCAAGGAGCACCGTGCCCACGCCATCGGCATGTCCGGCCTGCTGGTCAAATCCACCGTCGTGATGCGCGAAAACCTCGAGGAAATGGCCCGCCAGGGTCTCGAAATCCCGGTCCTGCTCGGCGGCGCCGCGCTAACCCGCAACTACGTCGAGGATGATTGCGTCGCCGCCTACGCCGGTGGCCGCGTCGCCTACGCGCGCGACGCGTTCGATGGCCTGCACCTCATGGATAAAGTCACCGGCAACGCGTTCGATGACTACCTCGCCGCCCTGCAAGCCAAGCGCAAAGGCAAATCGCGCAACACCAAGCGCAAACTCGGCGAAGCCGACACCCGCGGCTTCGCCCCGGTCGACGTCAACGCAGCCCAAGCCCGCCGCCGCCGCCTCACCGAAAACCTCGCCGTACCCACCCCGCCGTTCTGGGGCGCCCGCGTCATCGAAACCCCGGCCAAAGCCCTCGTCCCCTTCATCAACGAGCGCTCCCTCTTCCAGTTCCAATGGGGCTTCCGCAAACAGGGCAAAACCCTCGAAGAATTCCTCGGCTGGGCCCGCCAGGAACTCCGCCCGATCATGAAGCGCATGCTCGCCCTCTGCGAAGCCGAAAACATCCTCAAGCCCCAAGCCATCTACGGCTACTGGAAAGCCGCCGGCCAAGGCAACGACCTCATCCTCTTCGAGCAGGACGGCACCACCGAGATCGCCCGCTTCACCCTGCCGCGCCAACCCCGCGAAGACGGCGACTGCATCGCCGACTTCTTCCGCGACATCGAAGACCCCGAACGCGACATCATCGCTTTGCAAGTCGTCACCATGGGCCAGAAATCCTCCGAAATCGCGCGCGACTGGTTCGAAGACAACCGCTACCAGGATTACCTATACTTGCACGGCCTGTCGGTAGAAATGGCCGAAGCCATGGCCGAACACACCCACAAACGCATCCGCGCCGAATGCGGCTTCGCATCGGAAGACGACCGCGACATGGAAAAAATGCTAAGCCAATCCTACCGCGGCTCCCGCTACAGCTTCGGCTACCCCGCCTGCCCGAAATTAGAAGACCAAACCCAACTCCTCCGCCTGCTCGACGCGGAACGCATCGGCGTGTCCCTGTCCGACGAACACCAACTCCACCCAGAACAATCCACCAGCGCCATCGTCGTCCTCAACCCCAAAGCCAAGTATTTCTCCGTCTAACCCCACCCCCCTGGTAGGGCGGAAAAGCGAAGCGCAATCCGCCCCTTTCCAACCACACGCAACCCACCTCTTCGACTTGTAGGGCGGAATAGCGAAGCGTAATCCGCCTCTTCTCTAACCACACGCAATCAACCCGGCCCTAAAAAAGAAAACAAGCGCTTCTTTTAAAAAAAAGAAGCAAAAACTTTCATCAATTTCGCTCCGTCGCCACAAAATCAATCTACCCCAATGCCCCCCGCCCTGCTAACATCCTTCCATGCCCAACTACCGCCGCAACCGCACCCCAGGCGGCACCTACTTCTTCACCATCAACCTCGCCAACCGCAATTCCGACCTCCTGACCCGCGAAATCGAAGCCCTCCGCACCGCCATCCGCACCACCCGCCACCGCGCCCCCTTCCACATCGACGCCTGGGTGATCCTCCCCGACCACATGCACTGCCTCTGGACCCTCCCCGAAGGCGACACCGATTACGCCGCCCGCTGGCGCGCCCTCAAAACCCGCTTCACCAAAGCCACCACACAAAACTTCGCTCCCAGCCCCTGGCAAAACCGCTATTGGGAACACACCATCCGCACCGAAAACGACTACCGCGCCCACATGGACTACATCCACTTCAACCCGGTCAAACACGGCCTCGCCCCCCACCCCGCCGCCTGGCCCTTCTCCACCTTCCAAAAATGCGTCGCCCAAGGCCTCTACGACCCCACATGGTCATCCCCCGACACCCCCGACCCCCACCCCGAAATGGGCGAACCGGACCACCAACCCCAGCAACCGTAGGGCGGAAAAGCGAAGCGTAATCCGCCTCCTTCCCGAACGATCAACGATCCCGTTTCACCATCAATCAAGCAAGCGCTTCTTTTTGTAAAAAGAAGCAAAAACTTTCAATAATGCAACAACCGTAGGGCGGAAAAGCGAAGCGCAATCCGCCGTCTCTCTCGCCGTTGCACACCATTCCCCGAGATTACCTTCACCACAACAATCTGAGTATGCAACTAACTTCGGCTGCATACTTCCAAGCAACGCTTCACAATAATCAAACCTAGACTAACGTCGCTAAAGTTGGCGGATGAAGCTGCGTTCTTCCGCTCTACGCTCGCTAACGACGAAATCGCTCGAAGAAAGAGGGCTCCGTGACAAGAATCTTCTGCTCGATGAGCCCAATCTCATAAGTCTCGCATATCTCCAATATCCGATCCAGATCAACAAGCTCGATTTCGACTTTTCCGGGCGCTCGCGCTTCACGCCGTCCATCCTCAGAAAACGTTGTTGTTGTAAAGAAAATTCCTTTCGCAATGTGCCCGCCAATGGCCCCCCGAAATCGCTGGATTTCCTCCGACGAAACCTTCCGTCCCGAGCCATCAAATTTTTTCGCCTGAAAGGCGATTGGTTGAGACACAAATTCGTTGATCCGCAACCGGCCCGTACCATCGATGCCGCCATCTTTGGAATACCGCGTGGTCTGAACATCTTCCACCCCGACACGCGCCAGCAACTCTGAGCAGAAATCTTCAAAGCCAGCAGGCGTCATACTCCCGATCAACGTGACGAGGGCGGCTCGATGATCGCTATAAGGCGAAGTCTGCGGCGAAGGGGCGATGACCTCATCTTCCTCGTCTTTCACAGAGGGTTGCCGATCGAAGACGACCCCCTGCGCCACTCCCTCATCGCTTCCGATCTTGGCCTTTGCCAGGGCGTTCATCTCCATGACGCGCTGCCAAATCAAATCTATGTCGGGGCCATCGAGATAGGCTTCTTTGCCTTTGTCAGTAAGCCTCCAGACACCGCGAGAGGGTGAATCCAGGTAGCCGGTTTTGACCAGATAGGAGCGTGCCCATGCGATTTGATTTTCAAAGCGCGGATAACCATTCTTGTTAGTAACTGTTCGCTCTTCCTCGGACAGATTAAGCCTGTGCGCGATCGTATCATAGATTTCGCGCGGCCGCGCTTGCCCACCTTTCTCGCGCATCGCATCCAATAATGGATTCATGAACCGAAGGAATGCGCCCTCGTACCGAGGTGGTGTTTTAACGCCGGGGAAATGTGGTGAGGGCATCACTGAACTGTGCCGATCGAATGTCCGTTTGACAAGTAAGTACGACCATGCCTCCAACCCCCATCACCCCACCCCACCCCCAACCAAAAAAAAACCGGCGGCGTGAAAACCCCACGCCGCCGGCCCAACCCTCAAAAACGCCGAAGCCTCCCCCTTACGGAAAAACCCCCAACCTCAAACCCCCGCCGCCGCCGCAACCTCGGCCGCGAAATCGGTGGTCTCCTTCTCAATCCCCTCACCAAGCGTGAACCGCACAAACCGCGTCACCTCGGCCCCGGCATTGTGCACAATCTTCTGCACCTTGCTCTCGCCGTCATGCACCCACACCTGCTCGAGCAACACCACATCCGCGAAATACTTGCGAACCCGCCCCTCGACCATCTTTTCGATGATCGCATCCGGCTTGCCCTCGGCCCGCGCCTGGTCCGCGAAAATCGCCCGCTCGCGCGCAACCGCCGCCGGGTCCACATCCGCCGCGCTGATCGCATCCGGCCGCGTCGCCGCAATATGCATGCCAATCTGCCGCCCGAGTGCCGCCAACGCCGCCTCGGCGTCACCCTCCAGCGCAACCAGCACGCCAATCTTGCCCAGGCCCGGCTTCAACGCGCCATGCACATACGAAGCCGCCGCCCCGCGCGAAACCTCGATCACGGCAACCCGCCGGATCGTCATGTTCTCGCCCACCGTCGCAATCAGATGCGTCAACTCCTCGGCCACCGAATGCGAAGTCCCCGGATACGCCGCCGCCTTCAACGCCTCGACATCCTCGCCCACGCTCAGCGCAAGCGTGGCAACCGTCTCGACGAACGCCTGAAACGCATCATTGCGCGCCACGAAATCGGTCTCGGCATTCACCTCGACCATCGCCGCCTTGTTGCCCTCATGCGCCACGCCAACCAGGCCCTCGGCCGCAACCCGGCCCGATTTCTTGGCCGCCGCCGCCAGACCCTTCTTGCGCAGCCAATCCACCGCGGCTTCCATGTCGCCGCCGGCCTCAACCAGCGCCTTCTTGCAATCCATCATCCCCGCGCCCGTCTTGTCGCGCAGATCCTTCACCATCGTGCCCGTAACTTCGGCCATGGTCATCCTCCTCAATTGATCAAAAAAACTCAGGCGTGAACTGCGGCATCCTCATCGGCGCCCGCATCCGGCGGCAACTCTTCCATCGCCCCGATATCCACACCCGAACCCGCCATCTCAGCACTGATCCCCTCGAGCACCGCGCCCGCAATCAGATCGCAATACATCGTAATCGCGCGGATCGCATCGTCGTTGCCCGGAATCGGATAGGTCACGCCCTCAGGGTCCGAATTGGAATCCAGCACCGCAATCACCGGAATCCCAAGCTTGTTCGCCTCCTCGACCGCCAACTTCTCCTTGTTGGTGTCGATGATGAACAGAATATCCGGCAGCCCGCCCATCTCCTTGATGCCACCCAACGCGCGCTCCAGCTTCTCCTTCTCGCGCGACAGGTTCAGAATTTCCTTCTTGGTCAGGCCCTGCGCCTCACCACTCACGGTGTCTTCCATCTGGCGCAATTTGCGGATCGAATTGGTAATCGTCTTCCAATTCGTCAGCATCCCGCCCAACCACCGATGATTGACATAATACTGCCCACACCGCGTCGCCGCCTCGGCCACATGATCCGCCGCCGCGCGCTTGGTGCCAACAAACAACACACGCCCGCCACCGGCCGCAACATTACGCACCTCGCGCAACGCCCGCTCCAGCATCGGCACCGTCTGCTGCAAATCAATGATATGAACCTGATTGCGCACGCCAAACAAATACGGCGCCATCCGCGGATTCCACCGCCGCGTGTTGTGCCCGAAATGCACACCCGACTCGAGCAACTGACGCAACGAAACCTCTGGCATAGCCATGAGCAACATCCTTTCTATGACCGCACTTCGGCGATCGTCCGGTTAAAACCTCCACAGAGCCATGCCTCGCGGCACCGGACCCCAAACAGGGGAAGGCGCTCCATGTGCGAATTATCAGCAAAAGCTGACGCGCGCGGTATGCCGCAGAAGGGCAGGGAAGGCAAGGAAGCAGTTCTTTTTTGCAAAAAAGAACCAAAAAACTCTTATTCATCAGCAGGCTGTAGGATGGGCAGAGCCCTTGCGAAGCCCATCAATCCACCCCCGCCAGAACCCAAACCAAAAATTCTAACGCATCCCCTAACAAACCCCTTTCTCACCCCCCACCCTCTATGTTTATCTCCCCCCATGATCTCGAACGCGCCTTTCATGCCCGCCGACCCGTCCGAGCGCTTCGCGATGATCTTCCGCGCCCTGCAACGCTCCGTGGCCGACAACGGCTACCGCCTCAAAATCCACGGCCCGCTCCTCGTCCTGATCTGGAACTACCTCAGCCGCCAGATCGCCCGCTTCGCCAAAATCGCCGCCAAACCCCCGCAAACCCCCCGCATCCGCGCCAAGACCGAACGCAAAGAAGCCACCGAACCCAAACCCAAACCCGCCCTAACCCTCCCGCGCGGCTTCGCCTGGCTCATCCGCCTGCTCCCCAACGGCCCAGCCGCCCCCATCGTCGCCGGTGCCAACGCCCGCCTCGAACTCCAGCACTTCATGGAAGATCCCATCGTCCAGGCGCTGCTGGCCACCCACCCCAGCCTCGGCCGCATCCTCCGCCCGGTCCACACCATGCTCGGCCTGCGCTACCCAGCCAGCATCAAGCGCCCCAAATCGACCAAGCCCCGGCCCAAGCGCATCCGCAAACCAAAGCGCCAGCCCAGCTTCATGGACCAATACAAAATCAACCCCGACGGCAGCATCGACTTCACGCCAGAACAACTCCACGAAATCCTCGGCCCGCCGCCACCCCCCGTACCGCCCTGGCACCAGCCCTTCGTGCCGTCCTTCAACGTCAAAAAAATGTGGCGCAAGGGTCCATGAGTTCGCACGCCTAAATCGTTACGATATAGCAACAAAACAACGAAACCAAACCCCCGGAATCAGTACGGCGGCGTCACCGACGCCGCCGCACCTCAACCGATCGCTGCAATCAGACCAGGTCGAACCGATCGAGGTTCATCACCTTGTCCCACACCCGAACGAAATCGGTCACGAACAGCTCCTGCGAGTCAGAGCACGCGAACAACTCCGCGATCGCCCGCAGTTGCGAGTTCGAGCCGAACACCAGGTCAACCCGGCTGCCGGTCCATTTCACCGCGCCGGTCCGCCGGTCGCGCCCTTCGAACACGTCGTCCGACACCGCGGATTTCTGCCAGACGATATCCATATCGAGCAGATTGACGAAGAAATCCGTGGTCAACCGCTCGGGCTGATGGGTGAACACGCCCACCCCCTTCTGCCCGGAGGTCACGTTGAGCACCCGCAACCCGCCGAGCAGCACCGTCATTTCCGGCGCCGTCAGCGTCAGCAACTGCGCCCGATCGACCAGCAATTCCTCCGCCGAGCGGCGATGGCCACCGGCGAAATAATTGCGGAACCCATCAACCTTGGGCTCGAGCACCGCGAACGAATGCACATCGGTCTCGTCCTGCGACGCATCGGTCCGCCCCGGCGTGAACGGCACCTCGATCGTGTGCCCCGCCGCCTGCTCGACCGCGGCGCACCCGCCGAGCACGATCAGATCGGCCAGCGAAACCGCCTTGCCGCCGGTCTGCGCCGCATTGAACGCGGATCGGATGCCTTCCAGCGTTTCCAGCACCTGCGCCAAGACCGCCGGCTGATTGACCTCCCAATCCTTCTGCGGTGCCAGCCGGATGCGCGCCCCGTTCGCACCGCCACGCTTGTCGGTCCCCCGAAACGTCGAGGCCGAGGCGAACGCGGTCGAAACCAACTGCGAAACCGACAGGCCCGAAGTCAGAATCCGCGCCTTCAAATCCGCGATCTCGGCCGGCCCGATCAGCTCATGGGTCACCGGCGGCACCGGGTCCTGCCAGATCTGCGGTGCGGCCGGCACTTCAGGCCCGAGTCCCCGGATGTAGGGTCCCATATCGCGATGGGTCAGCTTGAACCACGCCTTGGCGAAGGCCTCGGCGAACTGATCCGGATTCTCATGGAACCGCTTGGAGATCGGCCCATACTGCGGGTCGACCTTCAGCGCGAGGTCGGTGGTCAGCATCATCGGCGCATGGCGCTTGGCCGGATCATGCGCATCCGGCACGGCATCGTGCGCCGCCGGATCGGCCGGGGTCCATTGATGCGCACCGGCCGGGCTCTTGGTCAGCACCCAGTCGTAGTTGAACAGATTGTCGAAATAATTGTTGTCCCATTGCGTCGGGTTGTGGCTCCACGCCCCTTCGAGACCGCTGGTGATGGTATGCGCGCCGTTGCCGGTGCCGTAGGTGTTCTTCCACCCCAGCCCCTGCTCCTCGATCGAAGCACCTTCCGGCTCACGCCCGACATACCGGCCCGGGTCCGCCGCGCCATGGGTCTTGCCGAAGGTGTGGCCGCCCGCGATCAACGCCACCGTCTCTTCATCATTCATCGCCATCCGCGCGAACGTCTCGCGAATGTCGCGCGCCGAGGCGAGCGGATCGGGCTTGCCGTTCGGCCCTTCGGGATTGACATAGATCAGCCCCATCTGCACGGCGCCGAGCGGGTTTTCGAGTTGACGATCGCCGGTGTAGCGCTGATCGCCGAGCCAGGTGTCTTCCGAGCCCCAGTAGATATCCTCTTCCGGCTCCCACACATCCTCACGCCCGCCGGCGAAGCCGAAGGTCTTGAACCCCATCGACTCCAGCGCGCAATTGCCGGCCAGGATCAGCAGATCGGCCCAGGACAGTTTGCGCCCGTATTTCTGCTTGATCGGCCAGAGCAGCCGGCGCGCCTTGTCGAGATTGGCATTGTCGGGCCAGCTGTTGAGCGGCGCGAACCGCTGCGTGCCCGCACCCGCGCCGCCACGCCCGTCGCCGATCCGGTAGGTGCCGGCGCTGTGCCACGCCATGCGGATGAAGAACGGCCCGTAATGGCCATAATCCGCCGGCCACCAATCCTGCGAATCGGTCATCAGCGCGAACAGATCCGCCTTCACCGCCGCCAGATCGAGGCTCTTGAATTCCTCGGCATAGTTGAAACTTTCGCCCAGCGGATCGGACAACGATCCGTTCTGATGCAGGATCTTCAAATTCAGCTGGTTGGGCCACCACGTCTGGTTCGACATCGCCGCAAGCACCGTGCGCCTGTCAGACCCGCCGCCCGCAACCGGGCATTTGCTATCGCCGTCCATTGTGTCTCCGTTGGTTTGTTGATTGATTCAGTTCCGCCACGAAGCCTCCTTAGAGCACCCCATGGCGTTATAGGTGAAGTCGATTCTCCATATCTGGTTCATCGGGCAAACCTATGCGTCACACGCGACCGATCTTGCTTGTTTCGCCAGTTCGGACAAAACCGCGCCATGAAGCCGCTCGCCCTTTGTGGCCTGATCGCCCTGCCGATCGGCGCCAGCATCCTCGCCCTGCTCGGCGTCGTCGCGGTCAACCCCGCCGGAGCCTGGAGTTTTCTAGCCACCTACCACGGCCAACCCTGGCTGTTCGGTTCACCCGGCTATGTCGACGCCTCGATCGGCATTCTGAACCAGCCGCTCGGCCGGCTCAGCGCGCTCGACTGGTTGCACGGCATCGTGCCCTGGTGGAATCCCTATTCCGGCATCGGCATGCCGCTCGCGGCCGAAATGCAGACCATGTCCTTCTTCCTGCCGTTCATCCTGATCTTCAAATGGTGGCAGGGCTGGCTGGTCGTGAAAATCCTGATGCAGTGTATCGCAGGATTATCATCCTATTACCTGATGCGCGCGCTCGGTTGCCGCAAACGAGCGGCGTGGCTGACCGGCGCCTTGTTCGCCCTCAACAGCAGTTTCCTGATGGCAACGCAGGCGATGGGGTCGATGGCCTTTCTACCGCTGCTGCTGCTGGGGCTCGAACGCGCCGCCCAAGCCGCCCGCGCTGGCCAGACGGGTGGCTGGAACCTCATCCCTTTCGCCTTGGCCTATTCGCTGTACGGTGGCTACCCCGAGGTCGCCTATCTCGATGGATTACTGGCGGCCGTGTGGGCGCTGGTCCGCCTGGCCGGTCTCGGCCCGCACCGACACCGCTTCGCGGCCAAACTCGCGATCGGCACAGCCATCGGTCTCATGCTCACCCTGCCGCAGATCATCCCGTTCCTGCATTATGTCGGCCATACATTTCTCGGCTTCCACAAGCGATTCTACGCGATCCTGCATCTGCGCCCGGAAATGGCGCCGGTCTTTCTGTTCCCCTTCATCTATGGCCCGATCCCATCAGGGCGGCCGCTCGGCATTCCTGCCCCCTTCATCTATGATTGGCCCGATCTGGGCGGCTGGCTCGGCCTCACTGCCGTGGTGCCGGCGCTGGCCGCCATCGTCCGCGCCCGCACCGACCGCAACCGCACCCTGATCGTGGCACTCACCCTGTTCAGCCTGATCGGCCTCGCGCGCTGCTTCGGCCTGCCGTATGTCACCGCCATCCTCAACGCCATCATCCCCGATCTTGCGCGGATCGATGCGGTCAGGTTCATCATCCCGGCGGTCGAACTCGCCGTCTTCATCCTGGCCGGCTTTGGCTTCGATCGGTGGATCAACGACGGGCCACCCCGCTCGCCCACCGCCACAGCGCTGGTGGCACTCCTCATCGCGGCCGGTCTCACCGCGGTGCTTCCCGCCGCCCATGCCATCCTCGCCTGGTATCACGCGTCATCCCCCGCGCTCCGTCATCTCATCCTGTTCGGCAATCTGCTGGAACTATCCGCCGGCGCCGCCATCCTGATCGCGCTGCTGCGCCGCCCGACCAGGCTGGCCGCATCGCTCGTGCTGGGCCTGATCGTGCTCGACAGCTTCATCATCGCGAGTGTGCCGCAACTCTGCGCGCCGCGCGCCTATCAGTTTCATCGCGGCGGCATCGCCTATCTGAGGGCGCATCTCGGTTTGAACCGGTTCTACTCGCTGCGCCCGTTCGGCCCGGACTATCCGGCCGGTGACGAACTCGCCGCGCTGAACGACAATCAACTGCCGGTCTCGCGCGGCTGGAGCCACTACATCACGAGCCGGCTCAACGCCGAATCCGACGCGATCATGTTCGTCGGCTGGTGGACCCCGCAGGGCATGGCAGGCGGCGTCGCGGCCCTGCGCCGCAATCTCGCGAACTACGAGGCGAGCGGCGTGAAATACATCATCGCCGATCCGGGCACCGATCCGTTCCGCGTCGAGCGCCCGGTGCCGGACCACGCCCCACCCGCCGGTGCGGCCGTGCTGGGTTCCGGCCAGTCACTCGAAACCACCCTGCCGGCGGCCGAGACCAGCATCATCCGCGGCACCGCCAACCCGATCGACCGCATCGCCATCCTGATCGGCACATACAACGGCCACGCCCACGGCAGCCTCGCCGCCCGGCTCTGCGCCGGGTCGATCTGCGCAACTGGCTCAGCGCCGCTCGATCACGCAACCGATGACGCGCCGCTGCCGATCAATCTCACCCCGCCGCTGCCGATCGCGGCCGGTCAGACGATCACGCTACGCCTCACCCACCGGCAGGGGGTGGGTGCGGTGGCGATCTGGCTGCGCCGCAACGCCGATGGCACGACCATGCCGCGGCTGACCATCAGCACGGACCGCCAGAGCCAGCAGATCAGGCGGGTCTATCAGGATCGGGTGATGACGATCTATCGCCTGCCGCAGCACCGCGCGCTGTTCACCGCATCGCCCGCCTGCCGCCTGACCCCTTACGGGCTGAACAAGCTCGACGCCGATTGCCCCGCACCGGCGAAGCTGACCCGGTTGGAAGCCTGGTTCCCGGGCTGGCACGTCACCATCGATGGCCATCCCGCCGCGATCCGGCGAACCGGGGCGGTGTTCCAATCGATCACGCTGCCGGCGGGCCATAGCCGGGTGCGCTTTTTCTATCGCCCACGCGGCACGCGGCTTGCGGTGAGCCTGGCGCTGGCGGCGCTGGTGGTCTGGGTTGGGTTGATGGGGAGGGAAGGCTTCTTTTTTGTAAAAAAGACGCAAGAAACGTCCTGACTCGGGGGCACGGGCGTTTTCACGGTCACGGGCCCCAATCGACGAAGTTTTTTTCGCTTCTTTTTTGTTCACAAAAAAGAAGACTCTCCCTTCCCTTGCGCGTTTCGCCAAATACGACACAACCGCCCCATGCAATTCCTCGCCCTCTACATCCACTGGCCGTTCTGCCTGTCGAAATGCCCCTATTGCGACTTCAACTCCCACGTCCGCGCGGCAATCCCCGAAGCCCGCATCCTCGCCGCCCTGCGCACCGAACTCGCCTTCGAAGCCGCCCGCCTCGGCCCGCGCCGGCTTGCCTCGATCTTTTTCGGCGGCGGCACGCCGAGCCTGATGGCACCTGAAAGCGTCGCAGCCGTGATCGCCGATGCGACCGCGCTGTTCACCCCCGCACCGGATCTTGAAATCACCCTGGAAGCCAACCCCACCAGCATCGAGGCCGGCCGCTTCCGCGCCTATCGGGATGCCGGCGTCAACCGTATCTCGATCGGCGTGCAGAGCCTCGATGACGCGGCGCTGACCTTCCTCGGCCGCAACCACTCCGCCGCCCAGGCGATGGCAGCGGTCGAAATCGGCCGCGATATTTTCCCCCGCGCCAGTTTCGACTTGATCTACGCCCGCCCCGGCCAGACCCTCGCCGCCTGGCGCGCCGAACTCGCCACCGCGCTCGCCGTCGGGCTCGATCACCTTTCGCTCTACCAACTCACCATCGAGCCCGGCACGCAATTCGCAACTCTTTACGGCCGCGCCGCCTTCACCCTGCCGGACGATGAGGATGCCGCCGCATTGTACGACGCCACCGCCGAGATCGCCGCCCGGTTCGGCCTCGCGCCGTACGAGATTTCGAACTACGCGAAACCCGGCCAGGAATCCCGCCACAACCTCGCCTACTGGCGCTATCAGGATTACGCCGGCATCGGCGCCGGCGCGCATGGCCGCATCACCATCGGCGATCAATTGATCGCCACACGCCGCCACCGCGCGCCGGAGGCATGGGCCGGGCGCGTCGAGGCGCGCGGCCATGGCAGCGTCGAGGAGGCCGAGGTCAGCGCCGATGAACGCGCCCGCGAAGCCCTGCTGATGGGCCTGCGCCTTGCCGAAGGCATCGACACCAAGGCCTACGCCGCCCGCACCGGCCGGGCGCTGATCGACACGCTCGACCCCGACATCCTCGATCAGGCCCTGCTCGCCGGCTACCTCGAAGCGACGCCCGACCGTCTGATCGCCACCGCCGAAGGGCGCAAGCGGCTCAACTCCCTGCTGACCGCGTTGGTCCGATAAGCGACCGATGCTCACCCGGCTGCGCCCGCATCTCTGGCCGATCGCCGCCCTCATCCTGCTGCCGGTCGCGGCCAGCGCTTTGTTCGTGTTGGGCCTGCGCAGCAACAACCCCGCCGACGTCTGGAGTTCGTTGACCACGCCCGGCTCGCCCACGCTGCTCGGCGGCCCGCCGGGTTATTGGGACGCCTCGATCGGCCTGCTGACCCAACCCCTGGCCCGGCTCAGCGCATCGGACTGGCTGCGCGGCGTCGTCCCCTGGTGGAATCCCTATACCGGAATCGGCATGCCGCTCGCGGCCGAAATGCAGACATTGTCGTTCTTCCTGCCCTTCGTGCTGATCATGAAATACTGGCAGGGCTGGTTCGTCGTGAAACTGCTGATGCAGGTCATCGCGGGGCTCGGCACCTATGCGCTGATGCTCCAGATCGGCTGCCGGCGCACGCCTGGCCTGGTCAGCGCCGGCCTGTTCGCGCTGAACGGCGCGTTCCTGATGGAACCGCACGCCATGGGGTCGCTCGCGTTTTTGCCGCTGATCCTGCTCGGCATCGAGCGCAGCGCCGCCGCCGCGCGCTCGGGTGCGGCGCAGGGCTGGCACTGGATCGTGTTCGGCCTCGCCTATTCGCTGTACGGCGGCTATCCGGAGGTCGCCTACCTTGACGGATTGCTGGCCGCGGCCTGGACGTTGGCACGTTTTGGAACCCTCGGCGCCGCGCGCTGGCGCTTTGCCGGCAAGATCATCCTTGCCGTGATGATCGGCCTCGCTCTTGCGTTGCCGCTGGTGGTGCCGTTCCTGAATTATGCCGCCCAGAGCTACCTCGGCGCGCACAAGGCGGCCTACGCGGTCGATCACCTGCCGCCGATGCTGATGCCGCTGGCGCTGTTCCCGCTGATCTATGGCCCGACCGGCATCCATGCATCGGCCGGCTGGGTCGCGGCCGCTCTGCCGACTTTGCCGCTGGTCAAGCTGGGCGGCTGGTTCGGCCTCACCGCCGTGATCCCGGCTCTGGCCGCGCTGCTGCGCGCCCGGACCGATCCCGCGCGCGGCCTGATCATCGGCCTTGGCATGTTCCTCGGCGTCGGTCTCGCGCGCTGCTACGGCGTCCCCGGTGTCGCCTTCGTGCTGAACGCCATCATCCCCGATCTTGGATTGCTCAACACCGCGCGGTTCCTGTGGCCGGCGCTGTCGATGGCGGTGTTCGTGCTCGCCGGCATCGGGCTCGATCGTTGCATCACATGCACGCTGAGCCTGCGGCAGGGCGGCATGATCGGCGCCCTGCTCGTCGCGGTGATCGCCGCCGTCATCCTGCCTGACCGGGCCATCATCACCGGCTGGTATCATTTCGCGAGCCCGCCGGTGCGCGCCACGATCGTGCTGGGCACGGTGTTCGAGGGTCTGGCAGGATTGGTCATTCTGGCGGCGCTGGCCGGGCTGAACCCTGTGGCCCACCGCAACCGCGCGCGCATGATCGCGGCGGCGATGCTGCTCGATGCCTTCGTGGTCGCAGCCCTGCCGCAACTCTCGGCGCCGCGCCCGTATCGGTACTACACCGGCGGCATCGCGTATCTCAAGGCGCATCTCGGGCTCGCGCGGGTCTATTCGCTCCGCCCGTTCGGGCCGGACTACCCGGCCGGCTACCGCCTCGCCTCGATCGATGACAGCCAGTTGCCGGTGTCGCAGGCGTGGAGCGACTATATCAGGCACCATCTCGATCCGTATGACACGGGCATGATGTTCGTGGGATGGTGGAAAGCGCCGCCCGGCAGCGGCCAGGGGCGAACCATTCTGTTCGATCATGTGCGCGACTATGCCGCGATCGGCGTGAAATATGTCATCACCAGCCCGGGCCAGATCAGCCCGTTCCTGCGCAGCGTCAGCCTGCCGCGCGCCGATATTTTTGCGGGTGCCGCGGCTCTGGGTGCCGGCGATTCGCGCGATACGACGCTCGCTGCCGGGCAGGTCGCGGCGGTGGCCGCCACGCTGACCAGGATCGATCATGTCGCCGTCCTGATCGGCACCTACGACGGCAGTTCGACCGGCATCCTGTCCGCCCGCCTCTGCGCGGGGGCGCTGTGCGCCGGCGGCACCGCGCCGCTCGCCACCGCGCAGGACGATGCCTGGCTGAACATCCCCCTGCATCCAGCCATCGACCTGACCGCGGGTGCGGCACTGCATCTGCGCCTGACCCATGTGACCGGCGCGCATCCCGTGGCGCTCTGGCTGCGCCGCTCTGCTGCCGGCGCGACGATGCCCGCTCTGCGCCTGAGCCAGACGCTGCCGGGTGGGTCGGCCATGCCGGTGTATCACGACCCGGTCATGTCGATTTTTCGCATCCGGTCGTATCACCGCTATTTCAGCGCGACGCCTGCCTGCCGCCTGAGCGCGACAGGGCGCGACAAAGTCAGTGCCGAGTGCGCGACACCGGCGATCCTGACCCGTCAGGAAGCCTGGTTTCCCGGCTGGCGGGCGCGGTTGAACGGGCGCGCGGTGCCGGTTGCCCGGCACGGCGCGTTGTTTCAATCGGTCGCGCTGCCGGCCGGGCGCAGCAGCGTGACGTTCAGCTACCGCCCGCGCGGCACGCGGCTATCGGTCGCGCTGGCGGGACTGGCGCTGGCGCTTTGGGCCGGATGCGCGATCCGGCCGTATCGCGCGTTCAGGCGGCGTGCTCTGCCGCGCGGTGGAACAGGGTCGTCTTCGGCGCTTCATTGACGGTCGCGTGCCGCGTCATCATTGATCGCCGCGATTCATTTCGCGATCGGGCGCGCCACGCCGGGTTGCAACCCGCCGATGCCGGACCCGCGCAACACCAGCGCCGCCACCACCAGCCCGCATCCGGCCAGCCCGATTGTGGCCGGCGGCGGCAGAAAGACCAGCAGCACGGTCGCCAGCGAGGCCACGATCACCCAGACGCCGGTCGATAGCTGCGATTGCAGCGCGCTGGCCGCAGCCGTCTCGCCGGCGGGAAACTCGGTCTGCACGCCATAGAACACCGCACCCGCCACGACATTACTCAGCAGATGCGCGCAGAACACCAGGGCAAACACCAGCGGCAGCGACGGCACCACGAACGCCAGCGCGTATAATATGAAAAACCCGATCATCGGCACCAGCGCCGCGCCGCGCCGTGCGACCATCAGCCGCAGCACGAATTCCGGCGCCAGCAGCCGCCCGGCCAGCATGCCGGTGCGCCGCCCGGCCAACACGATGATCGGGGCCGCGACCAGCCCGATCACCGGCAGCGCGCCGTAGTGCCGCTCGGCGGCGGCGGCCGGCAGCCCGACCATCAGCGGCACGATCACCATGTTCAGCGAGGGTTGCAGCATCAGGCTGCGCCATTTCGTCTCGGCCCGGCGCATCGCCCGCAGCGTGGCCGCCCAGCGCGCCGGCACTTCCGGCCCGGCGTAGTCGCGCAGCACGCCGGGGAAAAACAGGGTGCTGACATGGATCATCCCCGCCAGCGCGAAACAGCCGGTCGCGAGGGGAAAGAACACCGCCAGCCCCTCGCGATCGAACCAGACCGTGCCGAAACCAACACCGGCGACCATGCCGACCGCCATGAAGATCGCATCGAGCTTCAGCGCCAGCACAGCCCCTTTGCCCGCGCCGAATACATCGCGGATGAAGCGCGACAGGGCCGGCAGGATCGCGCTGAACACGATGCCGAGCAGAAACGCCACGATCAGCAGGCACAGCGGAATCCGGTACAGCCCGGTCAGAAACAGCACCAAAAACCCAGCAGTCGCGATCGTGTAGCCCAGCCCGATCACCGCGCGCACGCCGAACCGCCGGTTGAGCAGATGCGCGAGCCAGCCGCCGAGCAACATCGGCACGCTGACCATCACGAAATCCAGCGCGAACAGATAGGAAGCCACGTGCTCGCGCGCGAAATACCCGTAGGTCGCGACATCGAACAGGCCCATCGCGGTGTCGAAAAAGAAGAAGCCGCCGTTGAGCAATAAATAGGCCGCGAGTTGCCAGCGCCGCTCCCGCGTCATGGCGGTGACGCCCCGCGATGCGCGACGATGTGCGGATGATCGAGCGAGCCGGTCAGATCGATCGGCAGCGCCGGGGCCGGGATGGTTCCATCGAGATGCGGTTGCAGGGTCGCGGTCAGCGCCAGCCGATCGTTCGCGAAATCCACCGTGCCGCCGAGCCCGATCGATCCCGCCGTGCCGGTGAGGCTGGACTGATCCAGCGTCATCACCCCGCCCGCCACGGCGCCTTGCAGCGTTGCCGTATCGAACACCGTGGTGCCGTTCTGCAAGGCGGCCCGCACCACCGTGCGCAGCAGCGCATCGGCCGGGTGCGCCGGCTGCCGGGCCAGCGCCTGTGCCAGCGCGTTGGACGCCGCGGCGAGATCGACCCCTCGGATCGCGAGTGCGCTGCCGAGCGCCATCACGCTGCCGGTGAGCGTCTTGCGCCAGTCTGCCGGCGTGGTGCCGTGCGCCGTCAGATCGGCGGCAACACCCATTGTGCCGGCACCGATCGGCGCGGCGATACCGCTGTCCTGCGCGAGCCTCGCGGCGTCGGCGTTCTGCAGATGCGCCTTGATCGTGAGGCCGGGGGCGGTGCCGTCGGTGATTGTCGCTTCGCCACCCAGCACGCCGCCCGCGACATCCGCCCGGTCGACGCCGAGCGTCACCGCGCCATCGCCAAGGGCGAGACTGCCGGCGACATGCCGGGCCACGACCGTCTCCGCATCCGCGATGCGGGCGGCGGTGATGCGCGGCAGCGCAATCCGCACCTTGCCCGCCATCGCCGCGCCGGCCAGATGCAGCAGTGTCCCCGCCGCCGGGATCATCAGCGTATCGGCCGCGATGCTGCCGGCGACCGCGGGCCGGTCGCCCAAGCGCAGGCTCAACGATCCGCTGGTGGTCAGCGCGCCGAGCGAGAGCACGAAATCGGGCAGGCCGATGCGGTCATCGCTCAGAAACGCCGAGGCCCGCAGGCTGACCGACCCGGCACCCGGCCAGTCCAGCCCGTTGCGCGGGCCGAGCACCGCGGCCCCGCCCAGATCGCGGATCAATGCCACCGCGTTCGGCGCATGCAGCGTCACCGCGCCGGTCGCGATGCCGCCGGCCAGATCGATCACCGGCAGCGCCGCCGCCCGGATCGCGCCGAGATGCAGCGTGAGCCCGGTATGCAGCGCCCGCATCGGCCCCGCCGCGACCAGGGCGGCCGCGAAGCGGTGATGCCACACCGGCAAGCCGAACCAGGGAGGCGGCTTGCCGCCAAATCCATGCGTGACCGCCGCAAGCGTCGCCGCCGCATCCGGCCCGGTGATCAGCCAGCGCGCCGCCATGATGCCGCCATCGCTCCGCCGCGCGCCATGCCCGACCAGCAGGGTCTGGCCGATCCGCAGCGTCGCCAGCGACAATGCGACACCGCCGCCCGATGTGGCATCGCGCAGCGCGCCGTCGATCAGCAGATGCGTGCCGGTGAACAGCGGCGGCGCGGTCTTCGCCTGCGTCACGATGTCGAGCGTGCGGGCCCGCAGCGCGATCGGCCCGGTGATGGTGGCGGTCTTGGCCAGCAGCGCGGCGCGCAGCGCGCCGAGTGCGGCCGGCGTCAGGCGCAGCCGGTCGAACGCGAGGTCTGCGGCCATCGTGGCACCATGCCGGCCGGGCCGCACCTTCAACCCGCCGGTGAAGCCCGAGCGCGGCCAGGTCTTGCCGCCGAGCGCGCCCTTCAGCCCGGCGAGGTCGATCGCGCCATCCGCCCGCATTCGCAAATGTCCCGTGAGCGTCAGCGCGCCGAGCCCATCCGGCCAGGCCGGCAGCCAAGCGTAGCTGGCGCGCAGGGCAGCGATGGTGCGGGCCGGATCGGGGGCGGCAATCCGTACTCGTTCCGCCTCGCCGGGCGTGGTGGATCGTGCCAGCGTGAGCGATCCGGCACCCGGCAGGCTCATCGCCAGCGCCTGCAATTGCGTCCCCGCCGCATCGCTCGTGAGATCGGCGTGGATCGATTTGACGGTGAGATGGTCGAACCGGCTGTCCGTCAGGTCGAGCCGCGCCGCAATCGGCAGCACCGCCGCCATCCGCCGCAGCATTGTCTGCCCGGCGCCGATCCGCCAGCGCGCGCCGGTCAGGTCGAGCCGCAACAGCGGCGCCGGTCGCAGCACGATCGTGGCGCTGCCGCGGGTATGGCTGGCATCGCCGATCCTGGGGTCGGTCACGCGCGCATCGATCTCGCGCAGCATCACCACCGCGCCATCGGCGGCGAGGTCGCCATGGAAATCCACCGGGCCGGATGTGCCGCCGAGCCCGGCCAACATGCCGCTCAGCGTGCCGCGCAGCACGCTCGCGTGGTCGAGCGTGCCTTTGAACGCCATCCGCCCGGCATTGCCGTCGAGCCGGATCGTGCTCTGCACCGGCGCGGGCGCGGCGCCGCCGGTATTGTCGATATCCAGCGTCACCGAGGCCGGCATGCCACCGATCGTCAGCGTGCCGGATGCCGCCAGCACGGCGTTCGGCCCGCCGGTGAAAATCGACAGATCGACATGGTCGAATGTCAGTGATCCCAGCCGGAACACGCCATCGACGATGGTGGCATGCAGCGATGCCAGCCAGAGTGGCGGCGCCACCGCGGCGGCACCACCCGGCAGCGGCCAGGGCAGCGTCACATCGGGTTTGCGCAGCGTCAGCCTGGTCGCGCGTAGCCGCCCGAGCAGCAAGGGCAGGGGGGCGAGGTCGAGCTTCAGCGTCGCCGCCGTGATCAGCCCGCCCTTCGGACTGCCGATGGTGATCGTGTCAGCGCGCAGCTGCGGATCGGGCAGCAGCGACAATTCGATCGGCCCGGCAATGCTCACGCGCCGCCCCAGCGCATCGCTTGCCAGCCGCTCGATCGCCGCGCGGTGGTAATTGCCCGAGGCGATGCGCGGCAGGTAGACGATCGCGACGGCGGCGAGCCCGATCACCACCAGCACGGCAATGATCCGCCGCGCAACCCTGGTCCGATGATCCGCCGCGTCGCTCATGCGCGCGCTGGTATCAGACCGGGCGGCTCTGTGCGACCCCCGGGCTCGGAAGTGCGGAAAACGGGGAGGGAGGTAAGGGTCTTCCTTTTTGTGAACAAAAAAGAAGCAAAAAAAACTTTGTTAATTTGCGCCCGTGCCGGTTTCAGCGCCCGTGCCCCAGAGTCAGAAAGTTTTTTGCTTCTTTTTTTCAAAAAAGAAGCCTTCCCTTCTCTCAACCCCGCACAACACCCGCACCCCCCATCGCCGCCCACGCCGCCGCCAGCGATCCATCGACGTCGATCGCCCGGCACGCTGGCTCGATCACCCGTGCCGCGAACCCGAAGTGCCGCGCGTCCTGCGCCGACCAGGACACGCAATAATCGGTCGCAAGCCCGCACAGATCGACGGCGGTGATGCCGCGCGCGGCCAGATAGCCATCGAGCCCGGTGCGGCTGGTCCGGTCGGCTTCGAGAAACGCCGAATACGAATCGATGCCCCGGTTCGACCCTTTGCGCAGGATCAGTGCTGCGTGCGGGATCGCGAGATCGGGGTGCAGTGCTGCCCCCGCGCTGGCCATCACGCAATGATCCGGCCACAGCATTTGGGTTCCGTAGTCGAGCGTGATGGTCTCGAACGGTGCCCGCCCGGGATGCGTGCTGGCGAACGAGACGTGCTGCGGCGGATGCCAGTCCTGCGTGATCACCACGGTTTGATAGTGCTGGGCCAGCGCGTTGATCACCGGCACCACCGCATCGCCATCCGGTACGGCGAGCGCGCCGCCGGCGCAGAAATCGCGCTGCACATCGATCACGAGAAGGGCGGTGTTGCGGTTCATCGCTATGAAATAGGATGCCCGCGCACGCCGAGGTAGAGCGAATAGACCGATGTCGTCGCGGTGATGAACAGCCGGTTGCGCTTCGGGCCGCCGAAACAGAGGTTGCTCACCATTTCGGGGATGTCGATCTTGCCGAGCGGCGTGGCATCCGGCGCGAAGGCGGCGACCGCATTGCCCGAACCGCAACTGGTCCAGATGTTACCGTGCTCATCGAGCCGGAACCCATCCGCGAAGCCGGGTTCGATCACGGTGAACACCCGGCCCGCGCCGAGGCGCACCCCATCGATCACCTCGTGCACCCTGATGTGATGCGGGCCGCCCTCGCGATGGGTGAAGCCGGTATCCGCCACGTACAGGAACCGCTCGTCCGGGCTGAAGGCAATGCCGTTCGGCCGTTCGTAATCATCGGCGACCACCGCGAGCGTGTTGCTCGCCGGGTCGAACCGGTAGACGCGGCAGGCGCCGATTTCGCTCTCCGCGCGGTGCCCCTCGTAATCGGACATGATGCCGTAATCGGGGTCGGTGAACCAGATCGAGCCGTCCGATTTCACCACCACATCATTGGGTGAGTTCAGCTTCTTGTTCTCGAACCGGTCGACCAGCACGGTCACGCGGCCGTCGTATTCGGTGCGGCTGATGCAGCGCCCGCCGTGTTCGCAGCTGATCAGCCGGCCCTGCCGGTCGCGGGTGTGGCCGTTGGTGAAGCGGGCAGGGGCGCGATAGACATCCATCTCCCCGGTCGGCCACCAGCGCATGATCCGGTCGTTCGGAATGTCGGACCACAGCAGGCAATTCGCATCGCCGAACCAGACCGGGCCTTCCGCCCAGCGAAACCCGGTCGCGATCCGTTCGACCGCCGCGTTCATCAGCAGCATCGGCCGCATCCGCGGATCATAGATATGGTAACCTTCGGTCATTGTCGGTGTCCCCCCCCTCTTGCTTTCTGCGCGCGTTGGTCTGCTTGCGGTGTGTGTTGGTTATTGGTAATCGTCATCTATCAACCGCACCAGTTTCGGTCCAGTCGGCCCTGCTGGCAAGCAACAAGATGATGATGAGGAACGACGATGTCGAACACAGGACGCGTTGCCGGCAAGACCGCTTTCGTCACGGCCGCGGGGCAGGGAATCGGCCGCGCGATTGCTGAAACCTTGATGCGCGAGGGGGCCATGGTGATCGCGACCGACCGCGATGCCAGCCTGCTCGCCGGGATCGAGGGGGCGATGGCGCTCGACGTGACCGATGCCGCCGCGATCGCGGCAATGGCGCAATCGGTCGGCGCGGTCGATATTCTGGTCAACGCCGCCGGCTATGTCGCGCATGGCTCGGTGCTCGATTGTGCCGACAAGGATTGGCAATTCTCGTTCGATCTCAATGTGACATCGATGTTTCACACGATTCGGGCGTTTCTGCCGGGCATGCTGGAACAGCGTGGCGGCTCGATCATCAACATCGCCTCCACGGTCGGGTCGATCAAGGGCACGGTCAACCGCTTCGCCTATGGCGCGTCGAAGGCCGCCGTGGTCGGGCTGACCAAATCGGTCGCGGCCGACTACGTCACCAAAGGCGTGCGCTGCAACGCGATCTGCCCCGGCACGGTGGAAAGCCCGTCGCTGCGCGGCCGCATTGCCGCCCTGGCCGCTTCCCGCAACACCGATACCGCGACGATCGAGGCGGAGTTCGTCGGCCGCCAGCCGATGGGCAGGCTCGGCACGCCCGATGAAATGGCGATGCTCGCCTTGTATCTCGCCTCCGATGAATCCCGCTTCACCACCGGCGTCGCTCATGTGATCGACGGCGGCTGGTCGAACTGAAAGTAACCCCGATGAGCAATACCCCGACCAAGCTGCGTTCGGCCCAATGGTTCGACAATCCCGGCAATCCCGGCATGACCGCGCTCTATTTGGAGCGCTACCTGAATTACGGGCTGACCCGTGAGGAATTGCAATCCGGCAAGCCGATCATCGGCATCGCCCAGACCGGCAGCGATCTGTCGCCATGCAACCGCCATCATATCGAACTCGCCAAGCGGGTGGCCGATGGCATTCGCGCCGCCGGCGGCGTGCCGATCGAGTTTCCGGTCCACCCGATCCAGGAAACCGGCAAGCGCCCGACCGCGGCGCTCGACCGCAACCTGACCTATCTCGGGCTGGTCGAAGTGCTGTTCGGCTACCCGCTCGACGGCGTGGTGCTCACCACCGGCTGCGATAAAACGACCCCGGCGATGATCATGGGGGCCGCCACCGTCGATATCCCCGCCATCGTGCTGTCCGGTGGGCCGATGCTCGATGGCTGGTTCGAGGGCGAATTGGTCGGTTCCGGCACCGTGGTGTGGGAAGCCCGCCGCCGCCTCGCCGCCGGTGAAATCGCCTACAACAAATTTATCGACATGGTGGCCGGCTCGGCGCCCAGCGTGGGCCATTGCAACACCATGGGCACCGCCAGCTCGATGAACGCGATGGCCGAAGCGCTGGGGATGTCGCTGCCCGGCTGCGCCGCGATCCCCGGCCCGTACCGCGAGCGCGCGCAGATCGCCTACGAGACCGGCAAGCGCATCGTCGACATGGTGCATGAAGATTTGCGCCCGTCGCGCATCCTGACGCGCGAGGCGTTCGAAAACGCCATCGTCTGCGCCTCGGCGATCGGTGCTTCGACCAATTGCCCGCCGCATGTGATCGCGATCGCGCGGCATATCGGCGTCGAACTCGACATCGCGGATTGGGACAAAATCGGCTACGAAATCCCGCTGCTGGTCAACATGATGCCGGCCGGCAAATATCTCGGCGAGCGGTTCCACCGCGCCGGCGGCCTGCCCGCCGTGATCGGCGAGCTGATGCGCCACGGCAAGATCCGCGAAGGGGCGCTGACCGTGTCCGGCCGCACCATGGGTGAGGAAAACCGCGGCAAGCGCAGCATCGATGCCGAAATGATCACCGATTACGCAACCCCGCTGCACGAACACGCCGGGTTCGCCGTGCTCACCGGCAATCTGTTCCACAGCGCGATTATGAAAACCTCGGTGATCTCGCCCGAGTTCCGCGACCGCTTCATGCGCAAGCCGGGCGATCACGATGCGTTCGAGGGCCGCGCCATCGTGTTCGAAGGGCCGGAGGATTATCACGACCGGATCAACGACGCCTCGCTCGGCATCGATGCCGATTGCATCCTGGTGATCCGCAACTGCGGCCCGATCGGCTATCCCGGCTCGGCCGAGGTGGTGAACATGCTGCCGCCGGATGCGCTGGTGAAACAAGGCGTCAACCAGCTGCCCTGCATCGGCGACGGGCGGCAAAGCGGCACCTCGGGCAGCCCCTCGATCCTGAACGCATCACCCGAATCGGCGGTCGGCGGCGGCCTGCTGCTGCTGAAAACCGGCGATCGCATCCGGGTCGATCTCAAGACCCGCACCGCCAATATCCTGATCGACGAAGCCGAACTGACCCGGCGCCGCGAGGCGATGGAACTGCCGGAACTGCTCAACCAGACCCCCTGGCAGGAAATCCACCGCCGCTTCACCGGCCAGTTGGAAACCGGTGCGGTGATGGAACACGCGGTCGGCTATCAGCGGATCGCGGAGCGGTTCGGCGTGCCGCGCGATAATCATTGAGGCTTGGGTTTTTCGGCGGCGGGCTGTAACGGCAAAAAAGGAAGGGAAGGGAAGGTCTTCTTTTTTGTGAACAAAAAAGAAGCAAAAAAAACTTTGTTAATTTGGGTCCATGCCGGTTTCAGCGCCCGTGCCCCAGGGTCGGAAAGTTTTTCGCTTCTTTTTTTCAAAAAAGAAGACCTTCCTTTACCTAGTGTATCCCCACATTGCGCCGGTTGCCTCGCATCCCCACTATAACCGTCATGACGGACGCCGAACCCGCCTCGCGCCACTCTGCCCGGATCATCGGATCGGAGCCTGCCGCGCTTGACGGGTGACGGCGCGCATTCCGTCGCTCTGCGCGACTGCCCGTTATGTGGCTTGATCTCGACGGTGCCTCACAATGTGCGCGGCGTCGCGGCCAGTTGCCCGCAATGCACCAGCAGTCTTGGGCGGATCTGGCACCCCGACATGCGCATCCCGCGCGGCTGGGCGCTTGCCGCCG
The DNA here is from genome assembly GCF_900156265.1 of Acidiphilium rubrum. GTDB lineage: Bacteria > Pseudomonadota > Alphaproteobacteria > Acetobacterales > Acetobacteraceae > Acidiphilium > Acidiphilium rubrum. The sequence goes on along the minus strand of NZ_FTNE01000016.1, from coordinate 31,251 downwards.
GCTTGTTCTATCTGCTCGCGCTGGCCGGCCCGTTCGTACAGATTTCGATCTTTGGCCGGTTGCAGCGCGCGGATATCGCGACCGGTCCGCTACAACTGACAGTGCAGGGGTTCGATCTTGTCGGGTTCCTGGTGCTGGCGGTTACCATTATATTCCCGGGAATCAAGCTCGGCATCGTGCTGCTCACCCTGTTCGGCATCCGTCTGGAGCACCAACCGACCCGCTTTCTCAAGGCGATCTTCCGCTGGTATCCGCTGATCGGGCCGTGGGCGATGGTCGATGTCTATCTGCTCGGCTTCCTGGTCGCCTACACGCGCCTGACCGCGATGGCGACCGTGCATCTTGACCTGTCGCTGTTCGCCCTGGTCGGCCTGATGATCTCGATGGCCGCACTCGATGGCTCGCTGGATACCGGCGCGATCTGGGATGCGCTCGATACCGGCCCCGCGCCACGCCCGCTCGATGCCGATCACCGCGGCGGCCATCTGATCGGGTGCCATTGCTGTTTCCTGATCAACCGCGCCGAACCTGGCATGGCGTGCACGCGGTGCGACACGGTGCTGCGCGACCGCAAACCCGACAGCATCGTCCGCAGCTGGGCCTTCGTGATCGCGGCGATGGCGCTTTATATTCCGGCCAATCTCTATCCGGTGATGCTGATCACCCAGCTCGCCCGCACCACGCCCTTCACCATCATGGGCGGCATCGTGGAATTGTTCGCGGCCGGCGTCTGGCCGCTCGGCCTGCTCGTGCTGCTCGCGAGCATCGCAATCCCGCTGGTCAAGCTGCTGTCGATGGCCTGCATGCTGATCGAGGCGCAGCGCCCGAGCGGGCGGCATCTGCTCGGCCTGACACGCACCTATCGCTTTGTCGCGTTCATCGGCCGCTGGTCGATGATCGATGTCTTCATGGTCTCGATCCTGGTCGCACTGGTGCGGTTCGGCCAGTTCGCCAATGTGCGGGCCTCGACCGGTGCGGCCTGCTTCGCCGGTGTCGTGGTGATCACGATGGTCGCGGTCGAGAGCTTTGATCCGCGCCTGATGTGGGACGGCGCACGCGAAGCCGCACCCGAAACCCCGCATGACCCCACGCTGATCGCGGAGCCCTCATGAGCGAAACGCCCGCCCCGAAGCCGGCTCGGCTGAAACGCAAACGCTTCTCCTTCGTCTGGCTGGTGCCGCTGATCGCGATCGGGATTGCGGCCTATCTCGGCTACCGCACACTGGCCCAGCAAGGCCCGCTGCTGACCCTGCAATTCGATACCGCGCAAGGCCTGGTCGCCGGGCAGACCCAGGTCAAATACAAGGCGATGACGCTGGGCACGCTCGAGACCATCGATCTCAGCCGCAACAACCGCCACGTCATCGCGCATGTGCGGATGAACAATGTCGGCGCACGATTCCTCACCAGCCATGCGCGGTTCTGGGTGGTGCGGCCGCATTTCTCGTTCAAGGACCCCTCCGGCCTCGATACGCTGGTGTCCGGCGCGTTCATCGGCGTCGATCCCGGCGCACCGGGTGGCAAGCCGCAATCCTATTTCATCGGCCTCGAACAACCGCCCGGCGTGCGCTCGGATGTCGCCGGCCGCACCTTCGTGCTGCGCGCCAAGGACATCGGATCACTCAATACCGGCTCGCCAGTGTTCTACCGCGACGTTCAGGTGGGCGAGGTGCTCGGCTATGATCTGGGCAACGGCCTCGGCCCGGCGAAAATCAGGATTTTCGTGCGCGCCCCGTTCGATAATCTGGTCAAGCCGGAGAGCCTGTTCTGGAACTCGTCCGGTATCACCGCCGGCATCATCGGCGGCGCGTTTCATATCGAGGTGCAGTCCATCCAGGCGCTGGTGACCGGCGGCGTCACCTTTGCGTTGCCGCCACGCGCGGACAAGGACAAACCCAGCCCCTCCGAAGCGGTGTTCCCGCTCTACCCGACCCACGAAGCGGCGGAGACCGCGGGCTACCAGACGCAATTGCCGGTCGTTTCATACTTCACCTCCTCGGTCAGCGGCCTGACCGAAGGGGCGCCGGTGATGTTTCTCGGCATCCAGGTCGGCGTGGTCTCCAAGCTGAAACTCGTGGTCGATCTGCACTCCGCACTCATCCGCGCCAAGGTCGAAATGCGCCTGCAACCCGGCCGGATTTTCCCGAATCCGCAGGCGCTGCAATCGATCAACGAAACCACCGAATTCCAGAAACTGGTCGATCGGGGCATGCGCGTCGAAATCGAGACCGGCAATATCGTCACCGGCCAGAAGATCATTGCCTTCACCATGGTGCCGCACGCCAAACCCGCCTCGGTCACGCATGAGCACCATGTGATGGTGCTGCCCAGCCAGCCCGGCGGGCTCGACGCCATCATGCAATCGCTCGCCAGCGTTTCAGCCAAGCTCGACAAACTGCCGATCCAGCAGATTGGCGATAACATGAACAAACTGATCGTCACCGCTAACCGTACGCTGGAGCACGCGCCGATCGACCATACCCTGAACTCGGTATCCCAGACCGCGCAATCGACCAATCAACTGCTGAAATCGCTGAACCGCAGCTATGGCCCGGATTCCGATTTCGAGATCAACCTCGAACGCCTGATCAGCCAGAGCAACCAGACCCTGCAATCGGTCCAGCAATTGACCAATTACCTGTCGCAGCACCCGCAAGCGGTCCTGTTCGGAAGGAGCAAGCATTGATGGCAACCCGCCGCACCACCCTGATCGCCGGCGCCGCCGCCCTCTGCGCCCCGCTGGCCGGGTGCGGCACCGCCGTCGTCACGCAATATTACCGCATCGCGCCAACCCCAGGCGCCGTCGATCGCACGGTGCACGCCAATATCGCCCTGCGGCCGATCATCATCCCGTCCTATCTGAACCAGAGCGGCCTGCCCAAACCCAGCAGCCGCACCAGCTTCGCCACCTTCGATGATAATCAATGGGCCGGCTCCCTCACCGACCTGCTGCGCATCAGCATGGTCCAGAACCTCGCCCAACGCCTGCCCTACGCCACCGTGATCGGCGGCGGCGGCGCCATCGACCTGCCCGATAGCCTGATCATCGAAATCAACATCCTGACCTTCGACCCCGATGCTACCGGCCAAATCACCCTCGACGCCGATGTCTCGATCAAACCCCAAACCAGCCAACACCGCCAAACCCGCCTCATCCACCTGCGCTCGCCCACCAACGGCACCACGCCCACCCAGATCGCCGCCGCCATGTCCGCAGTGTGGGGCGACTTCGCCACCCAGATCGCCACCCTCCTGGCCCCGGGCCACGCGTGACAACCCGATGCCTGCCGTTTTGGGGGTGGCGCGTTGGGCAAGCAAGGCCAGGGGCTCTGCCCCTGGACCCCGTTAAAGGCGGAGCCTTTAAAATCCATTAGTTTTAGGTAAGGGGAGGGCGCTGCCTCGGACTTTCCGCTGATCTGGCCTGTATCGCCCTCCCCTTACCTAAAACTAGCGGGTTCTAAGGGCTCCGCCCTTAGTGGGGGTCGAGGGGGCAAAGCCCCCCGCCTTGCTCACCCAAAGCGCCCCCCAAGACGGCAGGCATCAGGTTAACACGCGGAGGCCAGGGACCGGGCGTGTTGGAGGTCGGCGACGAAGGCGGTGTAGGCGGTTTGTTGGGTGGCGGGATCGGGCAGGCGCAGCAGGTAGGCGGGGTGGGTTGTAACGAAGCCGGCCTGGCCGTCGAAACTGATGGGGCCGCGGTTGCGCAGCAGCGGCAGGGGCTGGCCGGTGAGGGCGAGCAGAGCCGTCGCGCCGAGGGCCACGACCAGTTTGGGCTGCACGAAGCCGAGTTCCTGCATCAGCCACCAGCGGTAGTGTTTCACTTCGCTGGTGGTGGGGGATGCGTGCAGCCGGCGTTTGCCGCGTTGCTGGTATTTGAAATGTTTGACGGCGTTGGTGAGGTAGGTGGTGGTGCGATCGATTCCGGCCTCGGCGAGGGCGCGATCGAGCATTTGGCCGGCCGGGCCGACGAAGGGGCGGCCGGCGTTGTCTTCGGCATCGCCCGGTTGTTCGCCGACCAGCATGATGGCCGCCCCGATCGGGCCTTCGCCGAGCACCGCGCGGGTTGCGCCTGGTACGAGGCTGGGGGCGGCGGCGATGATGCGGTTGAGATCGGCGAGGGTTTTCGGGTTTTGCTTGGCCATTGCGGCCACCGCCAGCGCGGGGTCGCGGTGGATCGGGGTGGTGGCTTCGCGTGCGACCATATCGCGCAGCCGCTCCGGTGCGCCGCGCACGAGGGCCGGGATCAGGCGCGCTTCGGGCAGGTTGTGCCAGTATTTGCCGGCCATTTCGCTGCGCATCGCGACCGTGTTGAGCCGTGCGGGATTGAAGATGCTTTCGTAATAGCTGCACCAGCCGGCTTCGAACGCGTCATCGGCCGGCAGGTGGTCTTTGGTGCCTGGGCCGCCGATGGCGAGGCGTTCGGTATCCCAGAACAGCGAGCCGACCGGGGTCAGGATGGCCCAGATCATGCTGCGGAATCGTTCGACGAAGAACCCCGCCGTCGCTTCGACGATGTAATGATCCGGCTCGAACCAGGCGATGTAGCGTGCCGTGCCATCGGGTCCGATGGTTTCGCGAAACCGCACGAAGGCGTGCATTTTGTGCAGATCGCGGCGGATGGCTTTGCGCATCATCTCGAGGCGGCGGACCAGCGCGTCGGCCGGGTTGGCCAGCAGCTCAGGCTCACCATGGCGCATCCGCCAGATCAGCCGATACAGCAGCGCGTAGCGTTCGGGGTCACGATGGCAGACCACCGGCGTGATCATCGCAGCGAGCGCCCGCGGCAGCATGACCGGTGGCGCATCGCCCGCGAGGCTGCCGCCGAACAGATCGCCCGCATCCGGCGTGCCCCAGACCACCGCATCCGGCGCGATATCGGCGGCGAGCAGGCGCCGGACTGCGAGGCGAAATCCGTCCTGGTCGGCGCCGGCGGCGAGGGTGACGGCTGTGTTCAATCGAACAGGCTCGGTTGCACCGGCGGTGCGATCAGGCTCTGGCGCAGATCGGCGCGGTCGATCAGCCGGGTGGGGCGATGATCGAGCGTGATCAGGAACGGTCGCAGTCGTTTGAGCCCGCTGGTCAGGCGGGCGATGTCATCGAGCCGCAGGCGCATGTGCCGGCGTGCGGCGAGGATTTTATCGACCGCCCTTGTGCCCAGCCCCGGCACCCGCAACAGCATTTCGCGCGGCGCGGTGTTCACATCGACCGGAAACAGCGCGCGGTGCTTCAGCGCCCAGGCGAGTTTCGGGTCGATGTCGAGGTCGAGCATACTGGCATCGCCGCCTTCGGTGATTTCGGGCACGGTGAAGCCGTAGTAGCGCAGCAGCCAGTCCGCCTGATACAGCCGGTGTTCGCGTTGCAACGGCGGCGATTTCGCGGGCAGGAACCGGCTTGCCTCCGGGATCGGACTGAACGCCGAATAATAGACCCGCTTGAGCGCGTAGTTTTTGTACAGCGATGCGCTGGTGGTGAGCACGACGTCGTCGGTTGCGGTATCGGCGCCGATGATCAATTGCGTGCTCTGCCCGGCTGGCGCGAAATGCCGGCGTTCCTCTTTTGCCTCGATGATGCGTTCGCGCATCTGCCCCATCGCGGTCTTGATGGTCGCGGTATTCTTTTCGGGGGCGAGATCTTCGAGGCTTTTCTGGAGCGGCAATTCGAGATTGATCGACAGCCGATCCGCGAACAGCCCGGCCTGCTCGATCAGCCAGGGATTCGCCTCGGGGATGGTTTTGAGATGGATGTAGCCGGCGAACCCGTGCTCGTTGCGCAGGGTTTTCGCCACCAGCATCATCTGCTCCATCGTGTAATCGGGCGATCGGATGATGCCGGACGAGAGGAACAGCCCTTCGATATAGTTGCGCTTGTAAAAACCGATGGTGAGGGAAACCACCTCCGCCACCGTGAAGCGGGCGCGTTTCGTGTTCGAGGAGCGGCGATTGATGCAATAGGCGCAGTCGAACAGGCAGTAATTGGTCAGCAGGATTTTCAGCAGCGAAATGCAGCGACCATCGGGCGTGTACGAATGGCAGATGCCCGAGCCGGTGGTCGAGCCGATGCCGTTTTTACCCGCCGCGCGTTTTTTGCCGCCGGACGAGGCGCAGGAGGCATCGTATTTCGCGGCATCGGCCAGAATTCGTAGTTTTGTGTCGAGCGCTTCATCCATCGATCGGACCATCAATCATTTGTTCACTATATGTTCGTAAAATCACGGTTGCAAGAGGAGGTTGTCAGCCCGCAGGTCCCGCCCACTCGACAAGCGCCCGGCGTTTGGCCAAAACCACCGCAACGGATGGAGACCCCCTTTATGAGCCAAACCTATATCGATGCCGGCAGCATCAAAATTGCCGCACCGCTGCACCAGTTCATCGCCTCCGAAGCTCTGCCCGGCTCCGGGCTCGAGCCGAGCGAATTCTGGCACGGTTTCAGCGCGCTGATCGCCAAGCACGCGCCGCGCAATGCCGAGCTGATGGCCGAGCGTGACCGTTTGCAGACCGCGATCGATCAGTGGCATCGCACCCACAAGGCGCAGCCGATCGATCAGGCGGCGTATCAGGCGTTCCTGCGTGAAATCGGCTATCTGCAGCCGGAGCCTTCGACGTTTGCGGTCAGCACCAGCACGGTCGATGCGGAAATCGCCACCATCGCCGGTCCGCAGCTGGTGGTGCCGGTGATGAACGCGCGCTACGCGCTGAACGCCGCCAACGCGCGCTGGGGCAGCCTTTACGATGCGCTCTACGGCACCGATGCGATCGCCGAATCCGATGGTCAGGCGCGCGGCAAGACCTATAATGAAAAGCGCGGTGCCGCCGTGGTTGCACGCGGGCGCGCGTTTCTCGATGCGAATTTTCCGCTCTCGGTCGGCAGCCACAAGGAGGCGCGCGGCTATCACATCCATAACGGCCATCTCGCGATCGTGCTGGAACGCGGTGAAACCGGCATCAAGCACGGCGCGCAATTCGCCGGCTACCGCGGCGATCCGGCAAAGCCGACCGCGATCCTGCTGCGCAACCACAATTTGTACGTCGAAATCGTGATCGATGCGACCAACACGATCGGCAAGACCGATCCGGCCGGCATCGCCGATCTGGTGATCGAATCCGCGATCAGCTCGATCATGGATGCCGAGGACAGCGTCGCCGCGGTGGATGCCGAGGACAAGGTGCTGGTCTATCGCAACTGGCTCGGTCTGATGAACGGCACGCTCGAAGAGCAGGTCGAAAAAGGCGGCACGCGCTTCACCCGCCGCCTCGCCGCCGATCGGGTCTACACCGCGCCGGATGGCACCGAGTTCGCACTGCCCGGCCGGGTGCTGATGCTGATCCGCAATGTCGGGCACCATATCTATACCGACACCGTGCTCGATGCAGCCGGCAACCCGATTCCCGAGACCATGCTCGATCTGGTGGTGACAGCGCTGTGCGGCCTGCACGACATCAAGCGCACCACGGGGGTCAAAAACTCGCGCGCCGGGTCGATTTACATCGTCAAGCCCAAGATGCATGGCGCGGATGAAGTCGCTTACGCCGATGCGTTGTTCGGTGCGGTGGAAACCCTGCTGCATCTGCCGGCGAACACGATCAAAATGGGTATCATGGACGAGGAACGCCGCACCTCGGCCAATCTCGCCGCCTGTATCGAGGCGGCACAGCACCGCATCTTTTTCATCAACACCGGCTTTCTCGACCGCACCGGCGATGAAATCCACACCTCGATCGAAGCGGGCCCGATGATCCGCAAAAACGAGATCAAGAACACGCCCTGGATCAAATCCTACGAGGATCGCAACGTCGATATCGGCATCGCCTGCGGCCTGCCCGGCCACGCCCAGATCGGCAAGGGCATGTGGGCGGCCCCGGATGCGATGGCCGCGATGCTCGAGCAGAAAATCGGCCATCCGCGCGCCGGCGCGAACACCGCCTGGGTGCCATCGCCCACCGCGGCGACGCTGCATGCGCTGCACTACCACATGGTCGATATCGCTGCCCGCCAGGCCGAGCTGAAATCCCGCCCGATGGGATCGCTGAATGATCTGCTGATGATCCCGCTGGCCGGCCGGCCGAACTGGCAGCCGGACGATATTCAGCAGGAGCTCGACAACAATGCGCAGGGCATTCTCGGCTATGTGGTGCGCTGGATCGACCAGGGCATCGGCTGCTCGAAAGTGCCCGATATTCATAACGTGGCGCTGATGGAAGACCGCGCGACCCTGCGGATTTCCGCCCAGCACATCGCCAACTGGCTGCACCACGGCATCGTCACCGAGGCGCAGGTGATGGCGACGATGAAGCGGATGGCCGCGGTGGTCGATGGCCAGAACGCCGGCGATGCGCTCTACAAGCCGATGGCGCCGGGTTTCGACGGCATCGCGTTCCAGGCCGCCTGCGACCTGGTGTTCAAGGGCCGCACACAGCCGAACGGTTATACCGAATTCATCCTGCATGACCGGCGCCGGGAGGCCAAAGCCGCCGCCTGACGCCGGCCGCATGATCACGGTGACGTGATTGGACGGACCGTAACATTCCGCCCCCTAATCGGTTTGCGATCAGGGGGGGATGTTTGTGAATTTTGCTTTTGTGCTGGCTGGTATCGTGATGATGCTGGCTTTGGGCGGTTGTGCTTCATCGGGCGTGTGCAAACCCAAGCCGGTTGCCCTGCTCAACACCGCCTTTCCGAACAGCCCGATGCCGATCGTCCGCGCGCGGATGAACGGATTGCCGGTGGATATCATGATCGATACCGGTGGCGCGTTTTCCAGCGTGACACCGTCGGTCGCCACCGCGCTCAATCTGCCGGTCGAGGCCAGCAAATCGCTGCTGGTCGCCGGAGCGGGCGGGTCGACGTTCACCTCGGTCGCGACGGTGCGCGATTTTCAACTCGGTGCTGCGCGCGGCAGCAAGATCCTGCTGCCCGTGCTCGCGTTGTCGGACCACAAACTGCCTGATGGGCGGCATCTCGGCGGCCTGATCGGCAACGACATCCTGCGTTATTACGATATCGACATCGACCTGCCGGCGCAGCAGGTCTTTCTGGTCGATACGTTCGATTGCGGCACGATCGTACCATGGAGCGGTGCGCTACACCCGGTCGATTTCGGCAAGGCGGGCAATGGCGCACCGAAATTCCCGGTGACGCTGGATGGTCATCGCCTGACCGCGATTCTTGATACCGGTGCGGCAAGCAGTTTTCTGTCGGAATACCTGTTCCACGCCTCCGGCCTCGCGGCGGAGCATCCACAGATCGTGGGGGAGCGGAAATACAGCGGCGTCGGCAACCAGATCTTCATCGCAAAACTGTACCGCTTCAAGACGCTCATCTTCGGCGGGCTCGTCTGGCATCACCCGATCATTGCCGTCGGTGGTCATCTGGCGCAGATCGACAATCGTCTGGTGATCGGCGACAATCTGACCGCCCGCCACGAGATCTACATCTCGAACACCACAGACCAATTATTTGCAAGATAACGAGTAAAAGTTTTTTGGTTCTTTTTTACAAAAAAGAACCCTTCTTTTACAGAATAAACCGATCCCCGAGATAAACCCGCCGCACATCCGGATGCGCGACAACCTCATCCGGCAGGCCCTCCATCAAAACCTGCCCATCGTGCAAAATATAGGCCCGGTCGATCACTTCGAGCGTCTCGCGCACATTATGGTCGGTGATCACCACGCCGAGACCGCGGTCCTTGAGTTGGGTGACCATGTCGCGGATTTCACCGACCGCGATGGGATCGATACCGGCCAGCGGTTCATCGAGCAGGATGTAGCTGGGGCCGGTGGCGAGCGCGCGGGCGATTTCGACGCGGCGGCGTTCACCGCCCGACAGCGCGACGGCCGGGGTGCGCCGCAGGTGCAGAATGCTGAATTCCGCCAGCAACTCGGTCAGCATCGCATCGCGCCGGTCGCGGTCGTCTTCGACCACTTCCAGCGCCGCCATGATGTTCTGCTCCACCGTCAGGCCGCGAAACACGCTCGCCTCCTGCGGCAGGTAGCCAACCCCCAGGCGGGCGCGGCGATACATCGGCAGGGTCGAGATATCCGCGCCATCCAGCACGATCGAGCCGGTATCCGGCTGGATCAGCCCGACGATCATGTAGAACGTCGTCGTCTTGCCCGCGCCGTTCGGCCCGAGCAGCCCGACCACCTCGCCGCGCCGCAGCGTGACCGACACGTTGCGCACCACCGGGCGTTTGCGAAAACTCTTGCCAAGACCGGTCGCCACCAGCCCCGTCCCCGATGGGATCGAAATCATACCGGCCGGCTCCCGATACCCGCCCTCGCTGACGCGCGATTGCTCGTTCATGAACCCGGTTTCCGCGCGGATTGCGGCGACTTCGCGGCAGGTCCAGGGGCGGAATTGGGCAGCACCATGCCCTCGACGCGATGGCCCTTGGTCGCCATCAGTGTCGCGATGCCGGTCTTCATGTTCACCTGGCCGCGCTGCCCGGCCAATTCGTTCGGTCCGTGCGTGATATGCACATCGCCGGTCAGGATCGCGATGCCGGTCGCCGGATGATACACGCCGTGTTCACCGGTCGCGATATCGGTCGCCGTCCGCACCACGACATGCCCGACCGCAACCACCTTGCGCAGCTTGCTCGCCTGATCGGACGATGGGTCCGCCGTCGCGACACCCGGCGGCGCGGCCGCGACGAAATAGCCGGTCAGCGTATCGGCCGCGATCGAGCGCTGGTCGTTCGTCACGATCAGCGCGTCGCCGATCGCCACCGCCTTGCGCTCCTGCGACCAATACTGGATCTGATCGCGCGCGGTCACAGTGTCGGTCGGCGTGGTCAGTTTCAGGTGCTTGCCGGTCAGGACCAATTCGTGCCGGTCCATATGGAACACCGCAAGATCGCCGAACGCCTGATCGGTCGCGGTGAAAATATGCACATTGCCGACGGCATCGAGCTGCGTGATCTGCGACGAGCCGGAATCGAGCCCGCCCAGCCCGCCATCGGTCGCGGCGGGCTTGGTCGCGGGCGGCAAGGTGCCCGTTTTCGGCTGATAATGCGCGACCAGTTGGTTAGCCGTCACCGTCACCTTGCCGCGCACGGCCTGGGCGCTGCCCATCGCCGTCACGGTGTGCGCCGTCTGGTTCCAGGCGATGCCGTTGCTCGCGGTGATGTTGATCGGCACCGGTGTTGGGCCGGACCCGCCGTCGAAGCCGAGGGATTGGGCTTGGGCGGCTACGGGTGCTGCGAACGCCAGAAAGAGACGGAAGGAAGCACTTCTTTTTTTGGAAAAAAAGAAGCAAAAAAACTTTCCAACCATGAGTCCGTGACGATGAAACCGCCCGTGCCCCAGATTAATAAAAGTTTTTTGCTGCTTTTTTACAAAAAAGCAGTCCTTGCCTTGCCTTACCGTCACGATCCGCCCCCAACGGCCGGAACCGCAACCTGATCAAGCACCACGTGCGAAGCGCCCTTGAACAGAATATCGCTGCCATGATTGGTCGCAACGAAGCCATCCTGCGCGTGCAGCGTGCCGAACGGGCCGAACGCCTTGACCGGATCGGAGCCCTTGGCCGAGCCGCCCTTGATATCGATCGCGGCGCGGCTGGTGTGCAGGATCGTGCCGTCCTGGCGGTACAGCGTCACCTTGCCGGCCAGATCGAGCAACTGGCTGTTCTGGTGATACAAGCCGTGGCGCGCGTTCAGCATCAGCCAATTGCCGGATTTGGTGGTCAGGTCGCCCTTTGGCGCCACCAGGTTCAGCCGGTCCTGCGTGACCTGGATGACGCGCTGCGCCGTGATGGTGAATTTCTCGCCCTGCGCATCCACACCGCGATACCGCGCCGTGCTCATGCGCGAAAGCGGCGCGCCGGCCGCAATCGCCTGTTTCTTGTATGAAATCCGGCCGATCGCAGCGCCGTTGCGCAGGTTGGGCAGCACGGCCAGCGCGGTGATCAGCACCGCGGCCAGGGCTGGCAGCGTATATTTGAAAATCGACACCGCGCGGCGGTGGCGTCCCAGCACGGCGCGCTGTTCTTCGCGCGTGCGGCTGAGTGCGGCCAGAATGCCCTCGCTGGTCAGCAGCGAGCCCGTTTTTTTCTCACCGCGTGGATCGGGGCGGACGGCGGCCCGTTCGGGTGCGATTGGCGGGGTCATGCTCACGCCACCCCGGCGCGCAGCAGATCATGCATGTGCACGATCCCGATCACGCGCCGCGCCGCATCGACCACGAACAGCGACATCACCTTGGGTTCCAGCGCCGTCATGTCGTGCAGCGCGTCTTCGGCGAGCGCCGCCGCGCCGATCACCCGGGGTGTCCGCGTCATGATGGCATCGGCGCGCCGGCCCAGGAACTCCGGGCCCATCGCGCGGCGCATATCGCCATCGGTGACGATGCCGAGCAGCGTGCCAGCCGGATCGACGATGCCGAGGCAGCCGAAATGCTTTTCCGTGATCAGCAGAATCGCCCGGTCCATCGTGGTATCGGGCGCGGCGAGTGGGATCGCGGCGCCGGTGTGCATCAGATCGCCCACCCGCTTGAGCCGCGCGCCGAGCTTGCCGCCGGGATGGAACGAGGAAAAATCCGCCGCGGTAAAGCCGCGCCGGCATAGCAGCGTGACGGCCAGCGCATCGCCCAGCGCCATCTGCATGGTGGTGCTGGTGGTCGGCGCCAGGCCGATCGGGCCGGCCTCCGGCGCGTTCGGCAGCAGCAGTACCTGCGTTGCCGCGCGTGCCAACGTGCTGTCGGCGCGCGCGGTGATCGCGATCAGCGGCAGGGCAAACCGCCGCGCATGGGTCACGATATCCGCCAGTTCCGCCGCTTCACCGGAATTGGACAGGGCCAGCACGACATCGCCCGGCACGATCATGCCGAGGTCGCCATGGCTCGCCTCCGCCGGATGGACGAACAGGGCAGGGGTGCCGGTCGAAGCAAGCGTCGCTGCGATTTTGCGGGCGACATGGCCGGATTTGCCCATGCCGGTCACCACCACGCGGCCACTTGCGGCGTGCAGCAGCGAAACCGCGGCCGAGAACCCCGCACCCAACGTGCCGGCCAGTGCTTTCAGCGCGTCGGCCTCGGTGCTCAGCACGTCGCGCGCGACCGCGAGATCGCGCGCAACCGACGCCAATTCGTCATCGCCGCCCCCGGCCGTGCGGCCGATGCGGGGATGATCCAATGTCTGCCTCAGACTCATGATCCTGTATGGGACGATGGATCGCGTCGGGTCAACTGATCCGGGCGCAACCAAGTGTAATCGGTGGCGCGCTCAACGGTGGCTGAACAGGTCCGGGTCCTCATAGCCCAGCAGGTCGAGCCGGCCACGCATCGGCAGGAAATCGTAGCAGGCCTGGGCGATATCGCGCCGGTTTTCCCGTACCAGCAACGCATCGAGCTTCGCCCACAACGCGTGCAGATGCAGCACATCCGATGCGGCATAGGCGCATTGCTCGGCGGTCAGTTCGGGTGCGCCCCAATCGCTGGTCTGCTGCTGCTTGGACAGATCGACGCCGATGAGATCACGGCACAGATCCTTCAACCCATGCCGGTCGGTGTAGGTGCGGATCAGTTTCGAGGCGATTTTGGTGCAGATCACCGGCGCGGTCATCACGCCGAGCCCATTGTAGAGTGCGGCGACATCGAACCGGGCGAAGTGAAAAATCTTGATCACGTCCGGGTTGGTCAGCAGCGCCTTCAAATTGGGGCAATCGGCCCCGCGCCCGCCCATGGCCGGCGGAATGATCTGAACCAGATGCGCGGTACCATCACCGGCCGATAGCTGCACCAGGCAGAGCCGGTCGCGCCTGGGGTCGAGGCCCATGGTTTCGGTATCGATCGCGACCATCGCGCCGAACGTGATGCCATCCGGCAGATCGTGGCGATGGATATGGATGGTCGCGCCGGCGGCAAACTGCGTCTGGCTCATGTGATTTTCCAACAAATTTATAAGGATCGGCCTGACGCCCCACTGAAATGCCCCACCAAAATGCCCAGGAGAAGACTCGAACTTCCACAGCCTTGCGGCCACAGGCACCTGAAGCCTGCGCGTCTACCATTTCGCCACCTGGGCATTGGGGGCTTTCGAGCGCCGCACCAAGAGGCGGCAACCGATGAGCCGCGCTTTAGCGAAGCGGCCTGCGCCCGTCAATGCGCCAAGCCGCGGGCAGTTGTCTTGCCGCGGGTGATCGTGCGACCATTTTATAGAGCAACCCCAGGAGATTTCATGGCATCGCGCAAGATCGCAACGGTTTTCGGCGCCTCCGGTTTTATCGGCCGCTACGTGGTCAAGCGCCTGGCTGATCAGGGCTATATGGTGCGCGCCGCGATGCGCGATACCGAGGCCGGGGCGTTTCTGCGCCCGCTCGGCGGCGTCGGGCAGATCGTGCCACTCTACGCGCCGCTCGATAACGAGGCGGCGGTGCGCCGGTCGGTCGAATCGGCGGATGTGGTGGTCAATCTGGTCGGGATTCTGGCCGAGCGGCGGCGCGGCGATTTCGAGCGCGTGCAGCACGCCGGTGCCGGCATGATCGCGCGCCTTGCGGCGGCGGGCGGCGTTGCGCGGCTGATCCAGATCTCGGCGATCGGCGCCGATCCCAGCAGCGCCAGCCAATACGCACGCAGCAAGGGCGCCGGCGAGATTGCGGTGCGCGCCGCATTTCCGACCGCGACGATCCTGCGCCCCTCGATCGTGTTCGGGCCGGAGGATCAGTTTTTCAACCGATTCGGCGCGATGGCCGCGATCTCGCCCGCTTTGCCGGTGGTCGAAGGCAATACCCGATTCCAGCCGGTCTATGTCGGTGATGTCGCGCAGGCGGTCATGGCGGCGCTCGCGCAGCCGGACACGATGGGCCAGACCTATGAGCTCGGTGGGCCGGACATCGAAACCTTCCGCGCGCTGATGGCCTATATCCTGCACGAGACCGGCCGGCACCGCGCGTTGATCGCACTGCCGCGCTGGCTCGCGGGCGTGCAGGCGAGCGTGCTGGAACATCTGCCGGGCAAACTGCTCACGCGCGATCAATTATTGCTGCTGCGCCACGACAATGTGGTCTCGCCCGGCGCGCTAACGCTGGCGAGCCTGGGCATCACGCCGACGCCGATCCGCCTGATCGTGCCCGATTACCTGCGCCGCTACCGGGTCGGCGGCAAGGGAAAACCGAGCTGAATTGTCGATAGGTCCGATTGTGATCCTATTTATCGGCGCGCCAGGTGATCAGCGTAGCGCGTAATGCAGAAAAACAACAAACTATGATACCTGTCCTGTCATATAGGTAAAATATTGCTGGCATCGGCCCGTTTGATCGGATAAACGAAGTCCGGACAGTCAAATAACGGAAACGGAGTTGTGCCGATGACCGAGCACATGCAGCAATTCGTGCGCCTGCCGCAGCAACCGCCCCAAAAACGCGGAGTAGTGGAACGCCGCGAGGATTTTGGCGAAATCTATCGGGAGTTCGATCAGGCCGGCGCCGCCGCCCAGGCGAGCCGTTGCAGCCAATGCGGCATTCCGTTCTGCCAAATCCATTGTCCGCTCGGGAACAACATCCCCGACTGGCTGAAACTCTCCGCCGAGGGACGGTTGGAGGAGGCATACGAAATCTCCGCCGCGACCAACACCTTCCCCGAAATCTGCGGCCGCATCTGCCCGCAGGACCGGCTGTGCGAAGGCAATTGCGTCATCGAAAAAGGCTTCGAGAGCGTCACGATCGGCGCGGTCGAGCGCTTCATCACCGACACCGCTTTCGAGCAGGGTTGGGTCCGCCCGATCCGCCCGCGGCGCGAACGCGCGCAGTCGATCGGCATCATCGGCGCCGGCCCAGCCGGTCTCGCGGCCGCCGAGGCGCTGCGCCGCCAGGGCTATCAGGTCCATGTCTACGACCGGCACGACCGGATGGGCGGCCTGCTGATCTATGGCATTCCCGGCTTCAAGCTGGAAAAACCGATCGTCGAGCGCCGCCGCCTGTGGCTGGAAGACGGCGGCATTCAGTTTCACCTGAACCAGGACATCGGCGGCGCACTGAGCTTTGAAGCACTGCGCGGCCGGCACGATGCCGTGCTGATCGCAACCGGTGTCTACAAAGCCCGCGAAATCGCGGCCCCCGGGTCCGGCCTGCACGGCATCGTGCCGGCGCTCGATTACCTGATCGCCTCGAACCGCAAGGGATTGGGCGACGACGTGCCGGATTACGACTCCGGCCTGCTCAACGCCGCCGGCAAGCGCGTGGTGGTGATCGGCGGCGGCGATACCGCGATGGATTGCGTACGCACCGCCATCCGCCAGGACGCCGCCTCGGTCACCTGCCTGTACCGGCGCGACCGGGCGAACATGCCCGGCTCGATGCGCGAGGTCACCAACGCGATCGACGAGGGCATCGAATTCACCTGGCTCGCCGCACCCGAAGCGTTTCTGGGCGATGATCACGTCACCGGCGTGCGCGCGGTGCGGATGCACCTCGGCCTCGCCGATGCATCGGGCCGGCAGATCGTCGAACCGGTCGCCGGATCATCCTTCACGGTCGAGGCCGATCTGGTCATCAAGGCCCTGGGATTCGACCCCGAAGACCTGCCCGGTGCCTTCAACGAGCCCGGTCTGGCACTGACCCGTTGGGGAACCTTGAAGGTTGGCTCGAAGGATTTCATGACCGCGCTGCCCGGCGTATTTGCCGCCGGCGACATCGTGCGCGGCGCGAGCCTGGTGGTCTGGGCGATCAAGGACGGGCGCGACGCCGCGGCCGCGATGCATCAATATCTCGAACAGAGCGCGTCGTTCGCGACCGCAGCGGAGTGAATGCGATGACCGAAGAGACAGCAGCGGAATTTCTCGCAGCCTGGCACAGCAATGTCGCGAAACTCGCCGGCAGCTACGATCCCGCGCAGGAGCACGACAATTGCGGTGTCGGCCTGATCGCCGCCCTCGACGGCAAAAAGCGCCGCGATGTGGTCGTTGCCGGGATCAACGCGCTCAAGGCCGTCTGGCACCGCGGCGCGGTCGACGCCGATGGCAAGACCGGCGATGGTGCGGGAATTCACGTGGAAATTCCACAGGATTTCTTTGCCGATGCGGTGGAGCGCGGTGGCGACCGGATGCGCCAGGGCCCGATCGCGGTCGGCATGGTGTTCCTGCCCAAGACCGATCTTTCGGCGCAGGAGCGCTGCCGTCAGATCATCGAAACCGAGATCCTGAATTTCGGCTACCGCATCTACGGCTGGCGGCAGGTGCCGATCGATGTTGCGTGCATCGGCGAAAAAGCCAATGCGACGCGGCCGGAAATCGAACAGATCATGATCTGGAACGCGCTCGGCAAGGCCGAAGCCGACTACGAGCGCGATCTCTACATCATTCGCCGCCGCATCGAAAAATCCGCGATCGAGGCGCAGATTCCCGAACTCTATATCTGCTCGCTGTCATGCCGCTCGATCATCTACAAAGGCATGTTCCTTGCCCAAAGCCTGACCGAATTCTACCCCGATCTGCTCGATGATCGTTTCGTCTCGCGCTTTGCGATCTATCATCAGCGCTATTCCACCAACACGTTCCCGACCTGGCGGCTCGCGCAGCCGTTCCGCACGCTCGCGCACAACGGCGAAATCAACACGCTGGCCGGCAACGTCAACTGGATGAAAAGCCACGAAACCCGCCTCTCGGCCACCGTGCTCAACAATCATCTCGATGACATCAAGCCGGTGATCCAGGCCGGCAGCTCCGACACCGCGACGCTCGATGCCGTGTTCGAACTGCTGATCCACGGCGGGCGCGACGCGCCGATGGCAAAGACGCTGATGATTCCGCCAGCGATGGGCAGCAATGCCACGATGAAAACCGCCCATCGCGACCTGATCGCCTATTGCAACGCGGTGATGGAACCGTGGGACGGCCCGGCCGCGATCACCGCGACCGATGGCCGCTTCGTCATCGCCGGGCTCGACCGCAACGGGTTGCGCCCGCTGCGCTTCACCAAGACCAGCGATGATCTGCTGATCATCGGCTCGGAAACCGGCATGGTGAAACTCGATGAAATCCGCATCATCGAACGCGGCCATGTCGGTCCGGGCGAGACCATCGCGGTCGATCTCGCCAGCGGCCGGTTTTATCACCACAACGAAATGATGGATGTGCTGGCGGCGCGCCAGGATTTCGGTGCTTGGACCAAGCGGATCACCGTGATCGATCATATCGTGAAAACCGATGCGCCGGAGCCCGTGCTGTTCGCCGGCGAAGACCTCCGCCGCCGCCAGCTCGGTGTCGGCTACACGCTCGAGGAACTCGAACTGATCCTGCACCCAATGGTCGAGGACGCGGGCGAGGCGATCGGCTCGATGGGCGATGACACGCCGATCGCCGTGTTATCCGAGCGTTATCGTGGCCTGCACAATTACTTCCGGCAGAATTTTTCGCAAGTGACCAACCCCGCGATCGACAGCCTGCGGGAATCGCGCGTGATGTCGCTCAAGACCCGGCTCGGCAATCTGGGCAACGTGCTCGATGAAGATTCCGAGCAATGCGATCTGTTGCAGCTGGACAGCCCGGTTTTGTCGACCGCCGAGTTCGACGCGATGCGCCGCACCATGGGTGTCAACGCCTGCGTGGTCGATTGCACGTTTCCCGTCGCCGCCGGCGAGGCCGGCTTGCGCGCCGCCATCGAACGCATCCGCCGCGAGGCCGAGGAAGGTGTGCGCGCCGGCCGCACCCATGTTATTCTGACTGACGAAGCCTTCAACGAAACCCACGCCCCGATCCCGATGATCCTCGCGACCGGCGCGGTGCACACCCATCTCGTGCGCCAGTCGCTGCGCACGTTCACCAGCCTGAACGTGCGCGCGGCGGAATGCATGGATGTGCATTATTTCGCCGTGCTGATCGGCGTCGGCGCCACCACGATCAACGCCTATCTCGCGCAGGAAAGCATCGCGGACCGCCATCGGCGCGGCCTGTTCGGCACGCTGTCGCTGAAAGATTGCGTCGGGCGCTACAAGAAAGCCGTGAGCAAGGGCCTGCTCAAGGTGATGTCGAAACTCGGCATCTCGGTGATTTCATCCTATCGCGGCGGCTATAATTTCGAGGCGATCGGCCTGTCACGCGCACTGGTCGCTGAGTTTTTCCCAGGCATGCTCTCGCGAATTTCCGGCATCGGTCTGCCGGGCATCGCCCACAAACTGCTCGAACTGCACGCAACCGCATGGGATTCCGATGCGGTGACCCTGCCGGTCGGTGGCGTGTATCGTCTGCGCCGCCAGGGCGAGACCCATGCGTTCGATGGCGGTATGGTGCACATGCTGCAAACCGCGGTCGCGACCGATAGCTACACGCTCTACAAAAAATACGCCGATGCCGTGCACAGCCAGGCACCGGTCGCCCTGCGCGACCTGCTCGATTTCCGCCGCGAGGGGCTTACACCAATTCCGGTCGATGAGGTGGAGAGCATCACCGAGATCAGAAAACGCCTGCTGGCACCAGGCATTTCGCTCGGCGCCCTCTCACCGGAAGCGCATGAGACGCTCTCGATCGCGATGAACCGGATCGGCGCACGATCGGATTCCGGCGAAGGCGGCGAAGATGCCGAGCGCGCGAAACCCCGCGCCAACGGCGATAACGCATCCTCCGCAATCAAGCAGATCGCCTCCGGCCGGTTCGGCGTCAACGCGGAATATCTCAACAACTGCCGCGAGATCGAGATCAAAGTGGCCCAGGGCGCCAAGCCGGGCGAGGGTGGCCAGCTGCCCGGTTTCAAGGTGACCGGCCTGATCGCAAAGCTGCGCCACGCGACACCGGGCGTCATGCTGATCAGCCCGCCGCCGCATCACGATATCTATTCGATCGAGGATCTGGCTCAGCTTATCTATGATCTGAAACAGATCAACCCGCAGGCGAGCGTGTGCGTGAAGCTGGTTTCACGATCCGGAATCGGAACGATTGCCGCTGGCGTCGCCAAGGCAAAGGCTGATGCGATCCTGATTTCCGGCCATTCCGGCGGTACCGGCGCGAGCCCGCAAAGCTCGATCAAATACGCTGGCCTGCCCTGGGAAATGGGCCTGTCGGAAGCGCATCAGGTCCTGATGCTCAATCGCCTGCGCCACAAGGTGAAACTGCGCACCGATGGCGGCATCAAGACGGGGCGCGACGTGGTGATCGCCGCCATGCTCGGCGCCGAGGAATTCGGCATCGGCACCGCATCGCTCGTCGCCATGGGCTGCATCATGGTGCGCCAGTGCCATTCCAACACCTGCCCGGTGGGCGTGTGCACGCAAGATGAGGCGTTGCGTGCGAAGTTTGAAGGTACACCCGAGAAAGTCATCAATCTGTTCTCGTTCGTGGCCGAGGATGTCCGGCATATCCTGGCCTCGCTCGGCGTGCGCCATCTGGCGGATGTGATCGGGCGGACCGATTACCTGCACCAGGTCTCGCGCGGCTCGGAGATTCTCGACGATCTCGATCTGAACGCGATTCTCGCCCAGGCCGACCCCGGCCCGCACGCGCGCTACTGCACGCTCGAAGGCCGTAACGAGGTGCCCGAAACGCTCGATGCCCAGATGATCGCGGATGCCGGCGCGTTCTTCGAGCGCGGTGAAAAAATGCAGCTGCAATACGGCATCCGCAATACCCATCGCGCAATCGGTACCAAGTTTTCATCGCGCATCGTGCGGACCATGAAGGGCATGGACCTCAAGCCCGATCATGTCACCGTGCGGCTGCGCGGTGCGGCCGGCCAGTCGCTCGGCGCGTTCGCGGTCCAGGGGCTGAAACTGGAAGTCTTCGGCGACGCCAACGACTATGTCGGCAAAGGCCTGTCGGGTGCGACCATCGTGGTGCGCCCGGCACCATCCTCGAACATGATCAGCAACGAAAACACCATCATCGGCAACACCTGCCTCTATGGTGCCACGGCAGGCAAATTATTTGCAGCCGGGCAGGCGGGTGAGCGCTTCGCGGTCCGCAACTCCGGCGCCGTCGCCGTCATCGAAGGCTCAGGCTCGAACGCCTGCGAATACATGACCGGCGGCACCGTGGTCATTCTGGGTGCGACCGGCGATAATTTCGGCGCCGGCTTCACCGGCGGCATCGCCTTCGTCTACGACGCCAGCGATGATTTCGAGCTGCGGATCAACCCGGAAACACTATTATGGAACCGTGTTTCCGAGCCCTACTGGGCCGACCAACTGCGCGCCCTGGTCACCGAACACGCACGCGAAACCCAGAGCCGCTACGCCGAAGCACTGCTAAACGCATGGGACCGCACCATCCAGCACGTCTGGATGATCGTCCCACGCGATTACGCAAAATTCCTGCCCGTGCCAATGATGACGGCAGACCGCGTGCTGGTGCCGGCGGAGTAATGCCGGGTGGTGGTAGGGGCGCTTGAAGTAAGCAAGGCGGGGGGCTTTCCCTCCGGAGCCATTCCAGCGATGAAGAGCATCGCTGGAACCTTCGGCTCCTCCGCCCCCTCGACCCCCACTAAGGGCGGAGCCCTTAGAACCCGCTAGTTTTAGGCAAGGGGAGGGCGCTGCCTCGGTGGTTCCGTCGATCTGGCCTGGGTCGCCCTCCCCTTGCCTAAAACTAATGGATTTTAAAGGCTCCGCCTTTAACGGGGTCCAGGGGCAGAGCCCCTGGCCTTACCTACTTCAATCGCCCACCACCACCGGCCAGCATCACCCGCGATGCGCTGCCACGAACTGCCTGAGTGCCCGGCCGCGGTGGCTGATGGCGGCTTTGGTGGGTTTGTCCATTTCGCCGAAGCTCTGGGTTGCGCCGGCGGGGATGAAGATCGGGTCGTAGCCGAAGCCGCTGGCTCCGCGCGGCGTGGCGGCGATATGGCCGTGGCAGTAGCCGAGGTAGGTTGCGGTTTTGCCATCCGGCGTCGCGAGGCAGATGGCGCAGGCGAAGGCGGCGTGATCGTTGGTGCGGGTGGCTGCGATGATGCGCGCCATGGCCTGGGTGTAGCCGCCGGCTTCGGTGGCGAAGCGCGCCGAGCGTACGCCGGGGGCGTTGGCCATGGCGCTGACCAGCAGGCCGGAATCATCGGCGAGTGCCCAGGTGTCGCTGGCGCGTGCGGCTTCCAGGGCCTTGATTTGTGCGTTGCCCGCGAAATCCGGCGCGGTTTCCGCCGGTTCTGGCAGACCCAGCGCGCTCGATGCGACGCAGTTCAACCCGAACGGTGCCAGCAGCAGGGCGAACTCCGCGAGTTTGCCCGGGTTATGGGTCGCGATGATCAGCCGCTGGCCGCGTTCGAGCCGCATCACGCCGCCTCGATGGCCGCGGTCTGGGCGGCGAACAGCGCGGCGGTGCCGCTCCGGGCGAGGCCGAGCAAGGCGGCGAAGGCGGCTTCGTCGAAGGTCGCCTGTTCCGCCGTCGCCTGGATTTCGACGATGCCGCCCGCGGCGGTCAGCACGAAATTCGCATCGGCCTCGGCGTTGGAATCTTCGGCATAGTCGAGGTCGAGCACCGGGCGGCCCTCGTATATCCCGCAGGACACCGCGGCGACCTGGCCGATCAGCGGGTTGACCTTGAGCACGTTGTTGGCCTGGAGTTTCCTGATCGCGAGGGCCAGAGCCACGTAAGAGCCGGTGATCGCGGCGCAGCGGGTGCCGCCATCGGCGTTCAGCACGTCGCAATCGAGGGTGATGCTCATTTCACCGAGCAATTTCCGATCGACCACGGCGCGCAGGCTGCGGCCGATCAGGCGCTGGATTTCCTGGGTGCGGCCGGATTGCTTGCCGCGTGCGGCTTCGCGGTCGCCGCGGGTGTGGGTGGCGCGCGGCAGCATGCCGTATTCCGCCGTCACCCAACCCAGGCCGGTGTTGCGCAGAAAGCCGGGTACGCGGGATTCCACGCTGGCGGCGCACAGCACTTCGGTGCCGCCCATGCGGATCAGCGCCGAGCCTTCGGCGTGGTGGGAAAAGCCGGTGACGATTTCAACGCGGCGCAGCGCATCGGCCGTGCGGCCGCTGGGTCGTGTGGGGGTGTTCATGATGGGGGCTCCGGTGCGGTTGCGATGGTTGCTTGATTTTCGCCCCGCGATAGCCTCTTCTCGGCTGATGGACCAGTCACCCCCGCGACCGCCGCGCACGTTTCAGTCAGGCGCCCCGACCAAACGGCCGCCCGGGCTCGATGCCCGATCGGCTGCGGTGTTGCGCGAAATCGTCGAACAATATGTCGAAACCGGTGAGCCGGTGGGCAGCCGCACGTTATCGCGCCTGTTGCCGCTGGGCCTGTCGCCGGCGACGATCCGCAATGTCATGGCCGATCTGACCGAGGCGGGATTGCTGTTTTCGCCGCATATTTCGGCCGGGCGCCTGCCGACCGACCGGGGGTTGCGGCTGTTCGTCGATGGGTTGTTGCATTTCGGTGAATTATCCGATGAGGAGCGCGAGCGGATCGAGGCGGCGCTCGCGCAGTCCGGCCGGTCGGTGCAGGACACGCTGACTGAGGCATCCACCCTGCTGTCGGGCCTGTCGTCGGCGGCGGGGATCGTGCTCGCGCCGAAATCGGAAGGCGCGATCAAGCATATCGAATTCGTGCCGCTGAGTTCCGGCCGGGCGCTGGTGGTGCTGGTTTCGGCGGATGGCCAGGTCGAGAATCGGGTGATCGAGACGCCGCTCGGCCTGCCGCCTTCGGCGTTGCAGGAGGCGAGCAATTATCTGAACGCGCAATTGTCCGGCCTGTCGTTGGCGGATCTGCGGCGGCGGGTGGCGGCGGACATGACCGCGGACCGTTCGGCGCTCGATTCGATCGCGGCCGGCATTGTCGAGGCAGGGCTCGCCACCTGGTCGGGCGAGGGGCGCGGCGGGTCGTTGATCGTGCGCGGCCAGGGGCGGTTGCTGGCCGATATCGACCAGGTCGAAAAGCTGGCCGCGCTGCAGCAATTGTTCGAGCGGCTCGAAGCGCAGGAGACCATGCTGAAACTGCTGGAACTGGCCGAACAATCGGACGGGGTGCGGATTTTCATCGGCGCGGAGAGTGGCCTGTTCGGGGCGTCCGGCATGTCGATGGTGGTCGCCCCGGCGCGCAACCGGAATGATCGGATCGTCGGCGCGATCGGCGTGATCGGCCCTAGCCGGATCAACTACGGCAAGATCATTCCGGTGGTCGATTACACGGCCCGCGTCATCGGCCGCCTGCTCGGCTGACAGCGCGGCCCACCGGACGCGCTGGGTTCGGCTCAATGGTGTTCGGCCCTGACGATCAGGATGCGGAAGCTCCCCGGTGCGAATACGGGCCTGCCATAGGTTTTGCCCGGTGCCGGCGGCAGGGTTTTGACGATGGTGGCGGCCGAGAGATACGCGGTCTGGGTCGCCTGATCGAACGCCATGGTGCGGGCGGTGGGCGCGGTTTTCAGGGTCTGGACGATTTTATAGCCGTGCTTGCCGGCGGCGCCGATCACCGTGAGGGTGCCGTCGATGCTGGGGGCGAAGGCGAGGTTGCGTGAGGGGTCGAACCGCATCGCATCGGAAAATGCCGGGATCGGCAGGGTTGCCAGGATGCGCCCGGAGCGCGCCGCGACGACATCGACCGCGTGATTGCGGCAGGACACGAACAGCCGTTGGCGGGCCCGATCGATCGCAAGGCCGGTGGGGCCGTGGCAGGTGGGGGCTACGTTGATTCGCCGCATGATCTTCAGCGTGCGGGTGTTCACCACCGCGATCTGATCGGCCGAGTTGAGGTTGAGATAGGCGGTGCCGCGGCCATCGGTGACGATGAATTCGGGATCGGCGTGGAACGGGATGCGTTTGATGATTTTGCCGGTGCGGGCATCGATCGCGATCAGCGCCTGGGTTTTTTCATTGGGCACGAAGACGCGTTCGGTCGCGGGGTCGTAGGCGATGGCGTCCGGGCCGGGGGCGACGTCGATGGTCTTGATCGGTTTGAGGGTCTTCAGGTTGAACATCGTGACCGTGCCGGCGATGCCCGCGGTCGCGAAGCCGCGATTGAGGCGCGGCGCGAGGGCGATGCCGTGGGCCCCATCGATCGGGGCGATGGTGGCGATGAGTTTCCGCGTCTCGGTATCGACCACGACGACGCGGTCGCCCTCCGCCGCGAACAGGCGGTTGGTGCCGGGCTGGGTGGTCAGATAGTCCCATTTCACCGGTCCGGCGATCGGGATGCTGCCGGTCAGGGCGAACTGCGGCGGCGCGGCGGCGGCGATGGCGGGCAGGAGCGATGCGGCGAGCGCGAGGGCCAGGCGAAATCGTGTCATCGATGATCCTTGATGTTGAACGATGCCCGGTTTTTGAAATGCCCCGGCGTGTGACGCAACCCGGGGTGAGGCAGTGTCATCGATTTGTCACTGTGGCGGTGCGGCGCGCTGCCAGGCCAGGGGCAGGCCAGCGATGTCGACCGCGATCGATCGCACACAGGTTGGCAGATGGATCACGCCGTTGCCATCGGTCCAGCGGGCGGTATCGCCGCTGGCGCGGGGGTGAAAGCCCGATTGGGCGAGATCGTCGGGGTTGAAGTGGCGGCGGCCGGCGCGCAGGGCGGTGATGGCGACGCCGAGTTCGCGACGGTCGTCCGACCCAGGATCGAAATGTGCGGGGATGAAGCGGTGGGAGCGGATGATCGCGCGGCCGCCGTGCACCAGCGGCACGGCGAAGCGCCCGGCGGCATCGCGCGCGGCGGGCCGGCCATCGATCCAGAGGCTGACCGTGGCGGCGGCTGCCGGGGCAAAGCCGAGCGCGCAGGCCCGGTCGTGCAGCGCGGCGCGGCTGCGGCGCAAGCGGGCGCCGGCGGTGACCAGTGGCGCGCAGGCATCGTGGTCCCAGCGTTTCTGGCGCACCGGCCAGGATGAGGCGGTGCTGAAACCGGCGCGGTTGCCGGTATCGAGATAGGTTTCGCAGGGTGCGGCTTCGGCCAGCACGATGTCATGCCGGGCGAGTTCGATGTGGTGATAGGTGATCGCGAGGCAATCCTGTTCCTGGATGATCGTGGCGCCGTTGACCAGTAGTTTCGCGGGGATCAGCACGCCGTCCAGCGCGATGGCGTGGTCGGGCGAGACCCGCAGGGCGCGGCGCGGCACGCTGTGCGCGAGCGCGCCGGCGGCGATGCGGATGGGCTGCACCCGGTGGGGTGCGGGGTGGGTCGCGAGGTCCGACGTATGCTGGCCGACCCAGACGATCGGCTGCACGCCGCCGCTGGCGGTGATCACCGGATCGCCGACCGCGAGGTGTTCGACCGGGCGATAGCCGCTGGGGGTGAGGATGGCGGTGCCGCGCGCGAAGCACGGCGGGTCGTTCGCCGGGGCGGGCGCGCTGGCGGCGGCGATGACCACGGCGCTGCCGCTGCCCGATGCGACGACGCTGAGCGCGGGCGCGCCGGCGAGCGCGAAACTGCCTTCGACGATGCCGGTCGCGGTCTCGATGGTGACCTGGCCGTTGCTTTGGGCGATGCGCGCGTCCGCCAGGGTCGGCAGCAGCAGGACATCGCCGCTGGTGAAGCCGGTGAGCGAGACCGCGGCGCCGAGCAGGGGATCGGCCAGGGCGAGCGTGCCGCCGGCGAAGCTGAATTGCTGGTCGGCCACGCCGTCCCCCAGCCAGGCGAGCGCGCCGCCGGTGAGATCGATCGTGCCGCCGCCGCCGAGCGCGCCGCCGTCGAGCATCAGCGTGCCGCCTGCGAGCGCGAGCGTGCCCGTGTTTTCGAATGCGGTGCCGGTGATGGCGAGCGTGGCGCCGGTTTCGAGTGCGATGGTGCCGGTGCTGGCGAAGCTGGGCGGTGCCGCGCCGGTGAGGCCGCTGAGCGCGCCGAGTTCGACCACGACGCTGAGGCTCGATGCCGCGCCGAGCGCGATGACACCCTGGTTGACCACGGAATCATTCGCGTAGAGCGCGCCGCTGCCGGAGATGGTGACGGCGGCCGATGATCCGAGCACCACGGCACCATCGTTGCCGCTCAGCACGGCGGCGCCGGCGAGGGCGAGGCTGGCTTCGATCGTGACGCCGGGGTCGAGCAGGGCGGTCGTGCCGGTGATGGCGGCGGCGACGCCGGCGCCCGGCACCACGCCGCCCGACCAGTTCGCCGGATCGCTCCAGTCGGCGGCCGGTGTGCTGATCGGGTTGAACGTCTCGCTCGGCACGGTCATCGCACTCTCCTGACAATCACCGGTTGCGTTTTGTGCCGGTGCCTGCCCTGTGAGGCGGTTATTGCGCCTCGATCGCGGTGAGTGTTAGCAAAGCCGATCGTTGGTCACAATGAAATTCGGCAGTGCTTTTGTGGTCATGGTGCAATATCTAACGATTCGTTGCCGGAGGGTTCGTACAACGCCAGGTTTCAGTCGGCGCCGCTCTGGGCCGCGCGCTGGGCCAGGCGGAAGGGCGCGGCGGGATAGACGCCGAGGATGCGGATTTCGCGGGAGAAGAAATCGAGTTCCTCAAGCGCGAGGCGGACGTCGCGCCGCTCGGGGTGACCGTCGATTTCGGCGAGGAATTGGGTGGCGGAGAACTGGCCGCCGACCATGTAGCTTTCCAGCCGGGTCATGTTGACGCCGTTGGTGGCGAAGCCGCCGAGCGCCTTGAACAGCGCGGCGGGCACGTTGCGGACGCGGAAGACGAAGCTGGTGATCAGATTATCTGCCTCGACCGGCGGCAGGCGGGGGGTTTTTGCCATCACGTAGAATCGGGTGGTGTTGTGGGCGGCGTCTTCGACATTGCGGCGGAGGATGTCGAGCCCGTAGATTTCGGCGGCGAGTGATGAGGCGACGGCGGCACTTTCCGAACGGTTCCAGCGCGCGACCAGCTCGGCCGAGCCGGCGGTATCGGCCTCGACCACGGTTTGCGCGCCGAGCTCGCGGACCAGGGCGCGGATCTGGCCGAGGGCGACGGCGTGGGAGTGGATTTTCCGCACGTCCGCCAGCGTGGCGCCGGGTGTGCCGAGCAGGCAATGCTCGACGCGCTGGAAATGCTCCGCGATGATCGAGAGGCCGGAGTCCGGCAGCAGGGTGTGCATGTCCGGCACGCGGCCGGACAGGGAGTTTTCGGTCGGCAGCATGGCGAGGGTTGCGGCGCCGGAGCGGACCGCATCGATCGCGGCTTCGAAGGTCTGGCAGGGCAGGGTTGCCATGCCGGGGAAGGCGGTGCGGCAGGCGAGATCGGAATAGGCGCCGGGGACGCCCTGAAAGGCGATGGTGTCGGTCATGGCTGATTGAGGTCCTTGGCGGCGAGTTCGCGGCGGGCGCGGGCCAGATCGTCTGGCGTGTCGACGCCGAACGGCGCGTGGGTGATGCGTGCGGCGCCGATCCGCAGGCCGAGTTCGAGGGCGCGCAATTGTTCGAGTTTCTCGCGCCGTTCGAGCGGGGAGGGCGGGGCGGCGACGAAGCGTTCGAGCGCCGCGCGGCGGTAGGCGTAGACGCCGATGTGATGCCACAGCGGCCCGGCGCCGGAGGGGATGATGTGGCGCGAGAAATAGAGTGCCGGGGCGATGTCGCTTGATTCGAAACCGCAGGCGGCTTTGACCACCTGATCGGCCGCGGCTTCATCGGGGCTGGTGATCGGGGCGACCAGGGTTGCGATGTCGAAGCCTGGGTTTTCGAGCACGGCGAGCAGGTCGTGCAGGGTTGCGGGGTCGAAGCCGGGCAGGTCGCCTTGCAGGTTGATCACGATGTCATGCGTGCGGGCGGGGTCGAACGACGCCAGGGCGGCGGCGATGCGGTCCGAACCGCTGGGTAGATCGGGCTCGGTCATGATTGCGGTGCCGCCGGCTTGCTGCACGGCATCGGCGATGGCGGGTTCGGCGCAGGCGATGACGACCGGCCCGATCGCGGCGGCCTGGGCGCGGCGCAGCACGTGGACGATCATGGGCAGGCCGGCGATATCGGCCAGCGGTTTGCCGGGCAGGCGGGTCGAGCCGAGCCGGGCGGGGATCATGATGATCGGTGATGAAATTGCGGCCTCCCTGCGTGCGATCACGTTATCGCTTGTCGCACTTTCCTAAATCGTTATACATCCCCCGGTAAAGCTCTGGAGGATGCCTGACGATGAATACGCCGAACCCCCATGCGAACGGTACCAGCGGCAAGCGTCGTGATCCGTTGCTGCTGAACAAGATCGCGGGCGGCATTCTGTCGGCCGGGCTGGTGTTCTGGATCGCGACTCATGCGGCCGGGATTATTTCCGGCAAGGATGCGCCGAAGAAGCCGGTGATTGCGACGGCGGCCGTCGCGACGGCGCCGGCCGGGGGTGGGGTGCCCTCGATCGACGGGTTGATCGTCAAGGCCGATGTCAGCAAGGGGGCAAGCTTCGTGGCGCAGCAATGCGCGGCGTGCCATTCGGTGAACAGCGGCGGGGCGAACGGGGTCGGGCCGAATTTGTACGGTGTGATGAACGACAAGATGTTCGCCAAGGCGGGGTATGATTTTTCCTCGGCCGCGAAGGCGAAGGCGTCGGGCGTGTGGACCTATCAGAAGATGAACGAATGGCTCGATGATCCGCAGAAGGACGTGCCGGGCACGCGGATGGGCTATACCGGGATCAAGAACGACCAGGTGCGCGCGGATACGATTGCGTATTTGCGGACGCTGTCGTCCAACCCGATTCCGCTGCCCAAGCCGGGTGCGGGCGGTGCGACGGTGACCGCGGCGGCGGCGCCGGCGGGGCTGAGCAGCGGGGCGCCCTCGATCAAGCCGCTGCTCGCCAGCGCGGTGGTCGCCAAGGGGGAGAGTTTTTTCCAGCAGCAATGCTCGGCGTGTCATTCGATCAACAGTGGGGGGGCCAACGGCGTCGGGCCGAATTTGTACGGCGTGGTGGGGTCACCGATGTTCGCCAAGGCGGGGTATAGTTTTTCGGGCGCGGTGAAGAAGGCGGCGCATGGCAAATGGACGCCGCATAAGCTGAACGAGTGGCTGTATAATCCGATGAAGGATATTCCGGGGACGCATATGGCGTATCCGGGGATCAAGAATAACCAGGTGCGCGCCGATGTGGTGGCGTATCTGAACGCGCAATCGGCCAGCCCTGCGCCGCTGAAGTGAGCGATGGGTATGCCGCCGTCGCTGCGGCGGCGGCGGATGCCGCGGGGGCGGTGATCGGGCGGTATTTCCGGGCGCTGCCGGATGTGGTGACCAAGAGCGACGACAGCCCGGTAACGCTGGCGGACCAGGGTGCGGAGGCCGCGATCCGGGCGGTGCTGGCCGAGCGGACGCCGGAGTTCGGGATTATCGGCGAGGAGATGGGTGGGGTGGCCAGCGGGCGCTTCACCTGGGTGGTCGATCCGATCGATGGGACGCGGGCGTTCATTACCGGGCGGCCGATTTTTGCGACGTTGATCGCGCTGCTCGATGAGGGCGTGCCGGTGCTCGGGTTGATCGATCAGCCGATTACCGGGGAGCGCTGGCTGGCGGATGCCGGGGTGCTGCGGTTTACCGGGCGGCACGGCCGGGCGGGTTGCCGCAGCCTGGCGGCGCTGGCGGATGCGGAATTGTCCTGCACGGCGCCGGAGATGTTCAATCCCGCGCAACATGCGAAATTCGGCAGGCTCGCCGCCGCGTGCCGGCGGGTGACCTACGGCGGGGATGCCTATGCTTATGGGCTGCTGGCGCTCGGGCAGATCGATGTGATCGCCGAAGCCGGGCTGAAACCGTGGGATTGGGCGGCGATTGTGCCGGTGATCGAGGCGGCTGGTGGGTCGGTGACGGATTGGCAGGGGCGGCGGTTGACGCTGGATAGCGTGGGCGAGGTGCTGGCGCTGGGGGATGCCGCGATGCTGGCGGGGGTTTTGGGGGCGTTGGGGTAGGGTGGGAAGGGAAGGCTTCTTTTTTGTAAAAAAGAAGCAAAAAACTTTCTGACTCTGGTGCACGGGCGTTTGAACCGGCACGGGCCCAAATTAACAAAGTTTTTTTTGCTTCTTTTTTGTTCACAAAAAAGAAGAACTTCTTTTGTCTTTTGTGCTTTTAGTTACGTTATCGTAACGAAATAGGCGTGCGAAATCATGGCCCTTTGCGCCACATTTTTTTCACATTGAAGGACGGCACGAAGGGCTGGTGCCAGGGCGGCACGGGCGGTGGGGGTGGGCCGAGGATTTCGTGGAGTTGTTCCGGCGTGAAGTCGATGCTGCCGTCGGGGTTGATTTTGTATTGGTCCATGAAGCTGGGCTGGCGCTTTGGTTTGCGGGTGCGCTTGGGCCGGGGCTTGGTCGATTTGGGGCGTTTGATGCTGGCTGGGTAGCGCAGGCCGAGCATGGTGTGGAGCGGGCGGAGGATGCGGCCGAGGCTGGGGTGGGTGGCGAGCAGGGCCTGTACGATGGGATCTTCCATGAAGTGCTGGAGTTCGAGGCGGGCGTTGGCACCGGCGACGATGGGGGCGGCGGGGCCGTTGGGGAGCA
>NZ_FTNE01000021.1 GCF_900156265.1 Acidiphilium rubrum | reverse complement strand
TGGCCGCCGGAGGGCTTGCCCGACGCCGCGCGCAGGCTGCTGGTGCGCGGCGGCTTCTTCAGCCCGTCGCTGGAAGGCGGCTTGCCGCTGTTGCCGCTATGCAGCCCAAGTTGGCGCTCAAGCTCCGCCACGCGCGCCAAAAGCACCGCATTCTGAGCACGCAATTCAGCGATGATCGCCTGGTAGAAGGCAACATCAGCCGGAATATCCGGTGCAGCAGGAGGTGCGGGCGATGCCATACACACCTTGACTCACACTTGCCCGTAGTCGGTCAAATGCCGGAGCAGAACACACCTGGGCAGTTACTAAAAAAGAAGCAAAAAACTTTTTGACTTTGGGGCGCGGGCGGTTTCAACGGCACGGGCCCAGATTAGTGAAGTTTTTTTTGCTTCTTTTTTGTTCACAAAAAAGAAGATTTTCCTTCCCTTCAGCGTGGCCTTGCCTCATCGCGTTTCCGGCGCTATAGAGCACAAAAATCATACTCCAACCTTCACGGAGGTGGCCTCAACGGGCCGCCTTTTTTGTTGCCCAACCGCCTTTGTTCCGAGAATGCCAAGCTTGAACCAGACTCGCCCGCAACACACCGGCCTTGAGGGCCGTATCGCCGATCTGATTGCCCCCGGGCTCGAATCGATCGGGTATGAACTTGTTCGCGTTACCATCATGGGCAAGCAGACGCCGACCGTGCAGATCATGGCGGACCGGGCGGATCAGACGCAGCTTTCGCTCGATGATTGCGAGCGGATCAGCCATCTGGTCTCCGCGGTGCTCGATGTCGATGATCCGATCAGCAGTGCGTGGACGCTCGAAGTGAGCTCCACCGGGATCGACCGGCCGTTGACGCGGGTGAAGGATTGGAACCGGTTTGCCGGGCATCTGGCCAAGATCGAGATGGATGTTCCGATCGCAGCCGGGCGCAAGCGGGTGACCGCGACCGTGCTGAGTGCGGATGACACCGCGGCACGGGTGAAGCTCGATACCGGCGAGACCGTCGATTTGCCGCATCATGATATCCGCAAGGCCAAGCTCGTCCTGACCGAAGATTTGATCAAGGCGACCGAAACGCCGTCTCCCCCGAACTGAACCATTCAGAGCAAAAGAGCGAGATTTCCATGGACACCGCGATTGCCCGCCCCGAACTGCTCCTTGTCGCCGACGCCGTTGCCCGCGAAAAGCAGATCGACCGCGACGAAGTGCTGGAAGCGATGGAACAGGCCATCCAGAAGGCCGGCCGTGCCAAATACGGGCATGAGAAGGATATTCGTGCGACGATCGACCGCAAGACCGGCGATGTGCGGCTGTCGCGCTGGACCGAGGCGGTCGAGGTGGTGGAAAATGAAGAGACGCAGATTCCGCTGCATATTGCCAAGAAGTTCAAACCCGAGATCGAGCTCGGCGGGCATCTGATCGATCCGCTGCCGCCGATCGATTTCGGGCGGATCGCGGCGCAGACCGCCAAGCAGGTGATCGTGCAACGGGTGCGCGAATATGAGCGCAAGCGCCAGTATGACGAGTTCAAGGACCGCGTCGGCGAGATCATCACCGGGGTCGTCAAGCGGACCGAGTACGGCAATCTGATGGTTGACCTCGGCCGGTCCGAGGCGCTGCTGCGGCGTGATGAGACGATTCCGCGCGAGAATCTGCACAATGGCGATCGGGTGCGGGCGTTCATTTACGACGTGCGCGAAGAGCCGCGCGGGCCGCAAATATTTTTGTCTCGTACTCATCCGGGGTTTCTCGCGAAATTGTTTGCCCAGGAAGTGCCGGAGATTTACGAGGGGATCATCGAGATCAAGGCGGTTTCGCGTGATCCGGGGTCGCGCGCGAAGATGGCGGTGATTTCGCGGGATGCCTCGATCGATCCGGTCGGCGCGTGTGTGGGTATGCGCGGTTCGCGGGTGCAGGCGGTGGTGGCCGAGTTGCAGGGCGAGAAGATCGACATCATTCCCTGGTCGCCCAACCCCGCGACCTTCGTGGTCAATGCGCTGGCGCCGGCCGAGGTTTCGAA
This sequence comes from Acidiphilium rubrum, assembly GCF_900156265.1. Taxonomy (GTDB): domain Bacteria; phylum Pseudomonadota; class Alphaproteobacteria; order Acetobacterales; family Acetobacteraceae; genus Acidiphilium; species Acidiphilium rubrum. Next base: position 62,321 of record NZ_FTNE01000021.1, on the reverse strand, counting down.
AGTCGTGCTCGATGAGGAGGCCGGCAAGGTCGAGGTTGTGGTGCCGGATACCCAATTGTCGCTGGCGATCGGCCGGCGTGGCCAGAATGTGCGGCTCGCGTCGCAATTGACCCGCTGGGATATCGATATTCTGACCGAGGCCGAAGAGAGCGAGCGGCGCCAGGAAGAGTTCCGCCGGCGCTCGCATCTGTTCGTCGATGCGCTCGATGTCGATGATGTGATCGCTGGATTGCTTGTCACCGAAGGATTTGAAGGGATCGAAGACTTGGCTTCTACACCATTGGATGAACTGGCCTCGATCGAAGGGTTCGATGAGGGCATTGCCGCCGAATTGCAGCGCCGGGCGGAAACCGCGATCGAGAAGCGGGCGGGCGAGCTGGAAGACAAGCGCAACGCGCTGGGCGTGACCGACGAACTCGCCGATCTCGAAGGCCTGTCGGCGGCGATGCTGGTCGCGTTGGGTGAGGCCGGCGTGAAGACGCTGGATGATCTGGGTGATCTGGCGAGCGATGAGCTGATCGACATTGTTGGCAAGGAGGCGCTCGATGAAGAGAGCGCCAATGCGATCATCATGGCGGCGCGCGCGCACTGGTTCGAAGGGGATGAAACACCTGCCTGAACCCGAGCCGGCCGCATCCGAGACGATCGAGGACGACGCGGCCGATCATGTCGGTCCGCTGCGCCGTTGTTTGGTCACGCGGGAGCGCCATGAGCGTGAGACGATGCTGCGCTTCGTGGTCGGGCCCGATTCGACCATGCTGGGCGACGCGCTGGTGTTCGACGTGGCTGCAACCCTGCCCGGTCGTGGGCTGTGGTTGAGTGCGCGGCGGGATGTGGTAGACATGGCGCTCAAGCGCGGCGTGTTTGGCAAGGCTGCCGGCAAGCGGCTGGTAATCCCTGAACGGCTGGCCGATCGGGTCGAGCATGTTCTGGAAAATCGGGTCGTCGAGTTGCTGGGGCTGGCCCGGCGGGCTGGTGCGGCGGTCGGCGGGTTCGAGAAGGTGAAGGAACGGCTGGCGGCCGGGCAGACTGCCCTGCTGGTCATGGCGTCCGACGGCAGCGAGGCGGAACAGGCCAGGGTACGGGGCCATCACAAGGTCGCCATGGTGCGACCGCTTTCGGCACAGCGGCTTGGTGCGGTTTTCGGACGCGAGCGCACCGTGCATGTCTCGATCGGACCTGGCAAACTGGCTGGTATGATCGCAACCGAGGCCGCCAGATTGGCAGGTGTTCGTCCCGCGGTGATTGCGGGGGACATTGCCAGTGCGGCGGAGAGCGGGCAGAGAGAGCCGCAACCGGGGTGACACCCGGATTTTGGCGATGCGCGCGGCTGGTGCCGCGGGTTACGAGACTAAGAAACTGAATTGAATACGGACCGGATTGTATGAGCGACGAGCAGGATCAAGGCGAAACCAAAGGGCGGCTCTCGCTGCGGCCGGCGAACCGGACCGAGCTTGGCCGTACGGTCGATGCCGGGTCGGTGCGGCAGAGCTTCAGCCATGGCCGCTCGAAAGTGGTGCAGGTCGAGGTGCGCAAGAAGCGCGGCGGTGCCCCCGGTAGCGCCAACGAATCCACCGCGACCCGGCCGGCGCCCGCGCCGGTGCGTGGCGGCAATACCGTGACACCGGTGCCGCGCAGCCTGACCGCGACCGAGCAGGCCGCGCGCCAGCGCGCCGTGGCCGAGCAGCAGCGCGAATCCGCCAAGCGTGATGCCGAGCGCCGCGAGCAGGAGACGATTTCGATCCTGTCCGCCGCCGAGGAAGCGCGTCGCCGCGAGGAAGAGGCCGCCAAGGTCGCCGAGGAAGAGAACCGCAAGCGGATCGAGGAAGAATCGCGCCGCCGCGAGGAAGAGGCCGCCAATCCGCCGGCCGCGCCGGTTGCCGAGCCATCCGAATCAGTCGAAGCGCCGGCCGCGACCGATGCCGCACCGGCAACGCCAGCGCCGGCCGCACCGGCAAGCGCGCCGCCGCGCCGGGTTGATGCCGCGACCGCGCCACGCCGGCCGGCCACGACCACGCCGGCCGCAGCCGTGACGCCGGAGACCCTGCGCCTGAAAGCCGGCCGTGCCGGTGGCCGCGAGGATGAGGATGAAGCGCCGCGTGTCGCCCGCCGCCCCGGTGGCGGGGGTGGTGCATTGCCGGCGCGCAAGCCGGTTGCGGCACCCGCGAAGAAGGTGGTGGATGATCGTCGCCGTGGCGGTGCCCGGATCGATGTGCAGGCCGCCATGTCGGGCGAGGATGAGCGGGTTCGCTCGCTCGCCTCGGTTCGTCGGCAGCGCGACCGTGAGCGTCGCCAGGCCGAACTCGAAATGCTCCGTTCAGATCAGGTGCGCGTTGTGCGAGATGTTATTCTGCCCGAGACCATTACGGTCCAGGAACTGGCCAACCGTATGGCCGCACGGGTGCCTGACGTCGTCAAATCCTTGATGAAGCTGGGCGTGATGGCGACCGCGACGCAATCGATCGATGCGGATACCGCGGAGATCGTGGTCGAGGAATTCGGCCATAAATCGAAGCGCGTTTCGGAAGGCGATGTCGAAATCGGCCTCGAGGGCGTGGTGGATGCCGATGCCGACATGCGGACACGGCCGCCGGTGGTGACCATCATGGGCCATGTCGATCACGGCAAGACCAGTTTGCTCGATGCGCTGCGTTCGACCAGCGTTGCCGCCGGCGAGGCGGGGGGCATTACCCAGCATATCGGTGCCTATCAGGTGACTCTGCCGAGCGGTGAGCGCATGACTTTCATCGATACGCCGGGCCATGAGGCGTTCACCGCGATGCGGGCGCGTGGCGCGCAGGTGACCGACATTGTCGTGCTGGTGGTGGCCGCCGATGATGGGGTGATGCCGCAGACGATCGAGGCGATCCGCCATGCCAAGGCGGCGAACGTGCCGATTATCGTTGCGATCAACAAGATCGATCGGCCGGACGCCAACCCGACGCGGGTGCGCAGCGAGTTGCTGCAATATGACATCGCGGTTGAGGAAATGGGCGGCGAGACGCAGGATGTCGAAGTGTCCGCGTTGAAGCGCGAAGGGCTCGACCGGTTGCAGGAAGCGATTTTGCTGCAGGCCGAAATTCTTGATCTGAAGGCCAATCCGGATCGCAGCGCGGAGGGTGCGGTGATCGAATCGCGGCTCGATCGTGGGCGCGGGCCGGTTGCGACCATCCTGGTCCAGAAGGGCACGCTCAAGCAGGGCGATATCGTGGTGGCGGGGACCGAACAGGGCCGCGTGCGCGCGATGCTCGATGAGCATGGCAAGCCGGTGACCAGTGCCGGGCCTTCGGTGCCGGTCGAGATTCTGGGCATGTCGGGCGTACCATCGGCCGGTGAGGCGTTCGTGGTGGTCGAGGATGAGGGCAGGGCGCGCGAGATCGCCGAGTTCCGTCAGCGCCGTCTGCGCGAGACCAACGCGGTGGCCGGTGCGGCGGCGCGCGGCACGCTCGATCAGATGCTGGCGCGCATTCAGGCCGGTGAGCAGAAGGAAGTCGCCCTGCTGATCAAGGCCGATGTGCAGGGCAGCGCCGAGGCGATTCAGGCGCTGGTGACCAAGCTCGGCAATGACGAGGTGCGGGTGCGGGTGCTGCTGGCCGCGGTTGGGCAGATCACCGAGAGCGACGTGCAGCTTGCCAAGGCGTCGGATGCGATCGTGGTCGGCTTCAATGTGCGGGCCAATGCGCAGGCGCGCGCGCTGTCGAACCGGGACGGCGTCGATATACGGTATTTCAGCATCATCTATCAGGTGGCTGACGACATCGAAAAACTGGTCAAGGGCAAGCTCGCGCCGGTGCATCGTGAGAAATTCCTGGGCTACGCGGAGATCCGCCAGGTGTTCAACATCACCAAGACCGGCAAGGTGGCGGGTTGTTATGTCACCGAAGGGCTGGTCAAGCGCGGCGCCGGCGTGCGGCTGTTGCGCGAGGGCGTGGTGGTGCATCAGGGCGAGCTGTCGCAGCTCAAGCGGTTCAAGGACGATGTGCGCGAAGTGGCGCGCGGCTATGAATGCGGCCTGTCCTTTGCCGGGTTCGGCGATATTCGCGAAGGCGATGTGGTGGAATGTTACGAGACCGAACTCGTTCCAGCATGACCGGCGCGGGCAGGGGCCGGGGCAGGACCGACCGGGCCAGCGTTGCCGGCAAGGTGCAGGACGGCCCGTCGCAGCGGATGCGGCGGGTGGCCGAGGATATCCGGCATCGGCTTTCGGCCGTGCTGGCGCGCACCGAGTTTCGTGATCCTGATCTGATCGGGGTGCATCTGACGGTGGCCGAGGTGCGGATGAGCCCGGATTTGAAGCACGCGACGGTGTTCGTCTCGCGGCTGGGCAATGTTCCGACCGATCCGTTGCTGCCGGCGCTCAAGCGGGTCGGGCCGTTTCTGCGCAGCGCGATCGGGCAGGGGATGCGGACGAAATTCGTGCCCAACCTGCATTTCCAACCCGATCTGGCGCTCGATGAGGCGACCAGGATCAACCGGTTGCTGCATAGCCCGGAAGTGGCGCGCGACCTGCCGCCGGCCCCCGAACCCGACGAGGCATGACCGAGGTTTTGCGCGATGATGCCGATGGCATCGCGCGGGCGGCATTGTTGTTGCGAACGGGTCGTCTGGTCGCGTTTGCCACCGAGACGGTTTATGGGCTGGGGGCGGATGCGACCGATGGTGATGCGGTTGCGGGGATTTATGCGGCGAAGGGGCGGCCGCAGTTCAATCCGCTGATCTGCCATTTTCCCGATGCGGCGCAGGCTTTTGTTCATGTGATCGCGGATGAGCGGGCGCGGCGTCTGGCTGAAGCGTTCTGGCCGGGGCCGTTGACGCTGGTGTTGCCGCGCCGTGCCGGGAGCGGGGTTTCCAGCCTGGCGGCGGCGGGGCTGGCGAGCCTGGCGGTGCGGGTGCCGGGCCATGCGACGGCGCGCGCGGTGATTGAGGCGGCGGGTGTGCCGATTGCGGCACCTTCGGCCAATCGGTCCGGCCGGCTGAGCCCGACGTGTGCGGCGCATGTGCATGGGGATCTGGCCGGGCGGATTGCGGCGGTGCTCGATTCCGGGCCGACCAGCGTGGGGGTGGAATCGACCATTGTCGATCTGACCACGGCGACAGCGACGATTCTGCGGCCCGGCGGTGTTGCGCGTGAGGCGCTGGAGGCGGTGATCGGGCCGGTTGGCTATGCCGCCGATGCGGGGATTATTATCGCGCCGGGGATGATGCGGTCGCATTATGCGCCGTCGCTGCCGATCCGGCTCGATGCCGTGGCACCTAGTGAGTCGGAATCCTGGCTTGGGTTCGGGCCAGCGGTGGTTGCGGCGCCGGTGATGGTGAATTTATCGGCGGCGGGTGATCTGCGGGAGGCGGCGGCGCATTTGTTCGAGGCGCTGCATCGGCTGGACGCGGCATCGGTGGCGGCGGGATTGGCGGGGATTGCGGCGGCGCCGGTGCCGCATGAGGGGCTGGGGGCGGCGATCAATGATCGGTTGCGGCGGGCGGCTGCGCCGAGGTGAGGGAGAAGGATTCTTCTTTTTTGTGAACAAAAAAGAAGCAAAAAAAACTTCTTTAATTTGGGCCCGTGCCGGTTCCAACGCCCGTGCCTCAGATTAACGAAAGTTTTTTGCTTCTTTTTTACAAAAAAGAAGTGCTTCCCTTCTAATGTCCGTCCGCGGAGACGGGCACAGGATGCTCAACCACCCGAAGAAACTGCTGCGCCATTGCGTGATAGACGGGTGTTTTACAGACCAGTCGCGACGCCATGGTGCCGAGGATGGCGGCGATGCCGACCGGGACGGTCATGGCGGGGTTGGCGGTCATTTCGATGACGATGGCGGTTGCGGTGAGCGGTGATTGCACGACGCCGGAGAAATAGCCGGCCATGCCGATCATGGCGAAGCCTGCGACCGGCAGACCGGGCAGGAGGTGGGCAAAGCCGGTGCCGATGCCGACGCCGACCGCGAGCGAGGGGGCGAAGATGCCGCCGGGAATGCCGGACAGGTAGGAGACGAGGGTGGAGAGGAATTTCAGCGGCGCGAAATCGAGCGGCGGCATGATGCCCTGGGTGAGTGCGGCGCGGGCCTGGCCGTAGCTGGCGTCGAACACCTGGCCGTGTGAGGCGAAGCCGATGGCGGCGAGAATCAGCCCGCACAGGGCGGCGAAGGCGACCGGCCGGTTGGTCGCGAGGCGGTTGATCGGGCCGGGCATGAATTGCGCAGGTTTGACCAGGATGCGCGCGAAGGCGCCGCCGGCGATGCCGCCGATGCCAGCGCAGACGGGAACCGCGAGCCAAGCCGCGCCGATCGGCAGGGAGGCCGGGGACAGGCCGAAATACGGGTGGTAGCCGAGCGCGAGGAACAGGGTGACGCCGCTGACAAAGGCGGCCAGGATGATCGATCGGACCTGCCGGTCATCGAAACTGCGGGCCATTTCCTCGATCGCGAAGATGATGCCGGCGATCGGCGCGTTGAAGGCGCAGGTGATGCCAGCGGCGCCGCCGGCCAGGATGAGCAGGCGTTGCAGGGCGTGGCTGCGTTCCAGCCCCATGCGGCCGCAGATATTCATCACCGCGCAGCCGATCTGTACGGTCGGGCCTTCCTTGCCGATCGAGGCGCCGACCATGAAGCCGAGCAGGGTGAGCAGGAATTTGCCGGTGGCGATCCGCAGGGAGAGCACGGCATCGACGCCGGTGGCATCCTGCATCTGGAGTGCGGCCATCGCCTGGGGAATGCCGGAGCCTTGCGCGCCGGGGAAGACGCGGCGGGTGAGGGTGACGATCAAGGCGAAACCGGCGGGGCAGAGGATGAACACGATCCAGCGATGATGCGCGGTGGCGCGGGCGAAGATTGTGCTGGCCTGATCGACGCCGAGGCCGAAGGCGATGGAGATCAGGCCGGTGATGATGGCGGCGAGAGCGAAGATGAGGTTCCGCTTGGTGGTCGCCATTCGTACTGCCTCCTTCGGGATCATGCCGGCGCGCTTGGTATGCCGTTGCGGGATTGGGGCGGCAAGGGTCGCGAGGGGTTCGGTTCGGCGAAAAATCCGGATATCCTGGCTTGATTGAACCCGGCCCCCTTGGGTTCAGGGCAAGGTCCTCTATAACGAGGGGTCCGGTCGGGCGAAGTGGTGGCCGAGAGAAGAGGTGTATGGATTTGTTCGTTCCTGAATTGCTGCAACGTCGTGTGATCTCGTGAGCCGGTCTGCCGAATCGCCCGGGGCGCTGCCGATGCTGGATGTGCTCGCGGGCTTGATCCCCGAAAAATTGCCGTCGATCTTCGGTCACGAAACCGTCGTGCGGGGACGGGCGTATGCCAAGCGGGGGCAGGTGGGGTCGGTCGCGCTGGAAAAATCCGGCACGGTGCTGACCGCCGAGGTGATCGGCACCGAACCGCTGCCTTATCGGGTGCGGGTTTCGGCGCGTCGTGGGGTCAGGGGGTTTTTGTTTGCGGGCGATTGTAGCTGCCCGGTTGCGGACAATTGCAAGCATGTCGTGGCGACGTTGCTGCACGCGGCCCAGCCCGATGTGCGCAGGCGCCTGGCGGCGGCGCAGACAGGTGCCGCGCCGGTCACCGGCAGCCTGTCGCCGCGGTTGCAGATCTGGATGAACGATCTGCGGTTGGCGCAGGCGGGGGCGGATGAGGAATATCCCGCGGATATCCACCAGCGGTTGATGTATGTGTTCGAGCCGCTGTCCGGCCCTAATCCGCAGGTGTCGGACATCGGGATCGAGGCGGTTTCGGTGCGCCTGCTCAAGGATGGCAGTCTTTCGACCGTGACGTCGTCCTATGATCCGGGCACGCTCGATGATCGCGGCGTCGGCGGGACGAAGTTTCTGCGCCCGTCGGACCGGGAAATCCTGCCGCGCCTGTCGCGCATGGCGCAGCGGGGGGCGACGAGCGGGTTTGTTGTGCGGCTGAGCGGGGTCGAGGGGAACGCGCTGCTGCACGCGATTCTGGCGACGGGGCGCGGCCGGTGGGAGGCGGTGAACGGCGTGGTGATGCAGGCGGGGCCGCCGCTGGAGGCCGGCATTGTCTGGGCGCTGAACGAGGATGGCAGCCAGAGCCCGACGTTCGAGCTGCCGGACACCGGGATTGCGGTGCGCCTGACGCCGCCGTGGTGCATCACGCCCGATACGGGGCTCGCGCAACCGGTGCGGACCGGGCTGGCGGATCGGTTGGCCGACACGCTGCTCGCGGCACCGCCGGTGCCGCCCGAGCAGGCCGAGGCGCTGCGTGAGCGGCTGGCCCGCGATGTGCCGGCGGTGGCACCGCACGCGCCGCCCGTGCTGGCGGCGCCGGAGGAGATTGCGGTGCCGCCGGTGCCGGTGCTGCGGATCGAGCCGCGCCGAATCAGCATGCCGTCCTGGATGGGCGGTTATCGCGATCTGCACGGCGCGGTCATGACCATCAGTATCGCCCGGCTTGGGTTTCGCTACGGCGATTTCGAGGTGGCGGCGCACGATGACCGCACGCTGCCGCGCTTTACCAAAGGTGCGGCGATCTTTGCGGTTGTCCGTGACGAGGCGGCCGAAGCCGATGCCATGCGGTGGCTGACCAGATTGGGGTTCAGGGCGGCGACGGGTGCAGCCAGTGGGTCGGCGGGCGATCTGATCCTGGCTGGCGGCGACGTCGAGTCCGAACTTGAGTGGCTGGAGTTTTTCTATCACGACGCTCCGCAGCTGCGGGCGGCGGGCTGGGTGGTGATCAGCGCCGATGATCTGCCGGTCCGGCTGGTCAAGGGCGATGACGCGCCGCTCACCGCATCGCTCAGCGAACGCACCGAGGCCACGGGCAGCGGGGTCGACTGGTTCGATCTCGATCTCGGCGTGGTGGTCGATGGCGAGCGGATCGATTTATTGCCCGCCGTGATCGATCTGATCGGCAGCGAGGGGTGGTCGCTGGAGGATTGGGGCGCGGGAGATGGCGATGATGCCGATCTGGATGACGATGGTCCGGATGATTCGGACGAGCCCTTCTATCTGCCGCTGCCGGATGGCCGCGTGTTCGCGCTGCCGCGCGCGCGGCTGCTGCCGATTGTCCGCGCGATCCATGATCTGCTCGCCGCGACGCCGCGCGACGGGGCGGGCAAGTTTCGGGTTTCCACCTATGATGCGGCACTGCTCGCGGCGCTCGAACAGGCGAGCGCTGCGGCGGACACGACATGGTCCGGCGGCGAGCCGCTGCGCCGGCTGGGGCGGATGCTTGGCGAGACCGGCAGTATTCCGCCCGCCGTGATCCCGCCCGGTTTCACCGCCGATCTGCGGCCGTATCAGGCGCAGGGCGTCGATTGGTTGCAGTTTCTGCGCCAGGGCGGGCTGGCAGGGATTCTGGCCGATGAGATGGGCCTGGGTAAGACCGTGCAGGCGCTCGCGCATATTCTGATCGAACAGGTCGAAGGCCGGCTCGAACACCCGGCGCTGATCATCGCGCCGACCAGCCTGGTGGTGAACTGGCAGCGCGAGGCCGAACGCTTCGCGCCGGCGCTGCGCGTGCTGGTGCTGCACGGGCCGGATCGGGCCACACGGTTTGGCGAGATCGCTGCGCATGATCTGGTGATCACCACCTACCCGCTGCTCGCCCGCGATCATGAAGTGCTGCACGCGCAGCAATGGCATATGGTGGTGCTCGATGAAGCGCAGATCATCAAGAATCCCAACGCCCTGACCTCGCGCCTGATGCGCGGGCTGCAGACCAGGCACCGGCTGTGCCTGACCGGCACGCCGCTCGAAAACAACCTGGGCGAATTGTGGTCGCTGTTCGCGTTTCTGTCCCCCGAACTGCTCGGGGATCGGAAGAATTTCCAGAAGCGCTGGCGGAATCCGATCGAAAAACAGGGCGATCCCGAACGCCAGCAACTGCTCGCCCGCTACGTGCGCCCGTTTCTGCTGCGCCGGACCAAGGCGCTGGTCGCCGCCGAACTGCCGCCCAAGACCGAAATCGTCGAATCCGTCACCATGGAGGCCGAACAGCGCAATCTGTACGAAGGCATCCGCCTGACCATGCACAACAAGGTGCGCGAGGCGATTGCCGCGAAAGGCCTGGCGCGCAGCCATATCGTGATCCTCGAAGCGCTGCTGCGCCTGCGCCAGACCTGCTGCGATCCGCGCCTGCTCAAACTGCCGGGCAACCGGGCCGAAGGCGTCGCTTCCGCCAAGCTCGACCGGCTTGCGGAAATGGTGCCGGAATTGGTCGCCGATGGCCGGCGCATCCTGATTTTTTCGCAGTTCACCAGCATGCTCGCCTTGATCGAAACCATGCTCGCCGAAGCCGGGTTGCGTTGGGTCAAACTCACCGGTGACACGCGCGACCGGCAAACCCCGATCAGCCAGTTCCAGGGCGGCGACGTGCCGATTTTCCTGATCAGCCTGAAAGCCGGCGGCGTCGGCCTGAACCTCACCGCGGCCGATACCGTGATCCACTACGACCCGTGGTGGAACCCCGCCGTCGAAGATCAGGCGACCGACCGCGCCCACCGGATCGGACAACCCAACCCCGTGTTCGTGCACCGGCTGGTGGTGGCCGATAGCGTCGAAGAAAAAATGGAATCACTCAAATTGCGCAAACGCCAACTCGCGGAAGGCCTGTTCGATAACGCCGCCAGCGACACACTCGCCTTCAGCGAAGCCGACATCGACGATTTGTTCTCGTAACATGGGCAGCGGTTGGCGACTGGCGGTGGGTGGTGCTGGGGGGAAGGAAGGCCAGGGGCTCTGCCCCTGGACCCCGTTAAAGGCGGAGCCTTTAAAATCCATTAGTTTTAGGTAAGGGGAGGGCGCTGCCTCGGTGGTTCCGTTGATCTGGCCTGTGTCGCCCTCCCCTTACCTAAAACTAGCGGGTTCTAAGGGCTAAGCCCTTAGTGGGGGTCGAGGGGGCGAAGCCCCCCGCCTTGCTTGCTCCCGGCACCCCCGCCGCCGGTCGCCATACGTTTACCAGTTGTTGTCGGGGTCGAAGTCGGTGTTGTCGGGGGCTTGGCTGTTATCGTTCCAATCGGGTGAGCCGGTCAGGCCGTCGTCGCGATCGGGGGCTTGGGGGTCGGGTGGTGCGATGCCATCGTTGCGGTTGGTGTTTGAGTTGCCGAGCATATCGCCGACGATGCGCTCGCCGACAACGAAGGCGGCGCCGGTGGCGAGGCCGGAGAGCAGGGCACCGCCGAGGCCTGACCCGGTGGCGGTGGGGCCGGTGGGTCCGTAGGGGGGTTGGTTGCCCATGCCCATGTTTTGGTTGCCAAAGCCGTAGGGCGGGGGTGGGCGCATGGTGGTTTGGCGGGCCCGGCGGATGATCCGCACGATGAAGAAGACGGCCAGCAGGGCGATGATGATCAGGCCGAATTTGTTCATGTGAAAGCCGCCGGGGGCGAGCGGTGCGGGTGCCGGGCTGGCGAGGTGGGCTTGCAGGGCGGCGACTTTATCGGGTTTGGCGAAGGGCAGGCCGGGGGCTGCGGATTCTGCTTTGGCGAGTGCTGTGCGGGCGGCGGGCAGGTTGCCGAGCGCGTCCTGGGCTTCGGCGGTGAGATACCATGCGACGCCGCTTTGCGGATGGGCGCGCAGGATCGGCCGCAGGTCGGCCAGGGCGGTGCGCGCGTGGCCATCCGCGATCATGATCTGGATTTGCTGGGGTGTTGCGGCGGTTTGGGCGGATGCGATGCCGTGGCCGAGCGTGAGCAAGACAGCGACGGCGAGGCTGCGGATCAACGAACGGCCCGTCATGGGGACCTCCTGGTAGGGTGCGACATTCCGTATATAGGAATGATGTCCGCACTATACAGCTTCGTGATCGGTGCTGCCAGATTGTGTTCGGCGCAGGTCAGTCCTGTTCCAGCGTTCTGAACAGCATCGATTTGAACCGTGCGATGTCGATGCTGCGGCAGACATCGATGGGCGGGGGTGTGTGTGCCCAGGCGGGGTCGTTGGCGTGTTGGCCGGTGGTGCCGAGTTCATCGATCAAGGTGGCGCCGCGGGCGAGGCCATCGAGCGGGATGGCGACGCCGCAGCGAGTGGTGTGCGTGACGATCGATGGGTCGAGGGCGACGGCCATGGCGACGGGGTCGGGCAGGGGCAGGCCGGGTTCGGCCTGGGTTGCGGTTGCGGCGCGCAGGGCGGCGCGGGAGCAGGCCATGGCGAAGCGGGCGGTGGCGTGGTGGGAGGTGGTGAGGCGGGCCATGTCATTGGCATCGAGGCAGGCGGCACCGCGCGAGAGGTCCCAGCCGACCAGGGTGATGGGCATGCCGGAGGCGAGCACGATGGCGGCTGCTTCGGGGTCGCACCAGATATTGTATTCGGCGGCCGGGGTGACGTTGCCGATGCTGCCGGGGTTGCCGCCCATGATGGTGCAGCTTCGGACCCAGGTGGCGAGTTGCGGCTCGATTCGCAGGGCGAGGGCGATGTTGGTCAGCGGGCCGAGGGTGACGAGGTCGATTGTGCCGGGGGTGGTGCGGCAGCGTCGGATCAGTTCGAAAACCGCCGGTTCGGGTTCGGCCTGGTGGGTGGGGGGTGGGAACCCGACGTCGCTCAGGCCATCGGCGCCGTGGAAATAGCCGGCATCGGCGCGGGGTTTCAGCAGCGGGCGGTCGGCGCCGCGATAGACCGGCACGCGGGCACCGCAGAGGTCGAGCACGATGCCGGCGTTGATGGCGCCTTGCCCGACATCGACATTGCCGCTGACGATGGTGATGGCCTCGATCCGCACGTCCGGCGTGCGGAGGGCCATGATCAGGGCGATGGCGTCGTCGGAGGCGGTGTCGGTATCGATGATCAGGGTGCGCATGGGCGGGTTATCGGGTGCTGCGAAGGGGAAGGGAAGGGCTTCTTTTTTGAAAAAAAGAAGCAAAAAACTTTCCGACCCTGGGGCACGGGCGTCGAAACGAGCACGGGCGCAAATTAGCAAAGTTTTTTTTGCTTCTTTTTTGTTCACAAAAAAGAAGACCCTTCCTCCCCTTACCTAACATCGATCATCGCACCGCCCCCGGCCGAGCCGATGCTGCATTGCGACAGAAAGCGGTTGCGTTATGAACCGAAATCCCCAATGTGCCCCCAACGCACCACTGAAGGATGTATCGCATGGCCGAGCAGGACGAGATTTTCGCACCTTACGATGCACCGGCCGGTGGCTGGGGTGCGCTGGCCGCGACCGCGAAGGCGCTGCGGCGGCAGAGCGTGGTGGCGCGGGGCGGCAAGGCGCTGCTGGCGGCGAACCAGCCCGAGGGGTTCGACTGCCCGGGTTGTGCGTGGCCTGATCCGAAGCATACGTCGTCGTTCGAGTTCTGCGAGAACGGTGCCAAGGCGATTGCTTGGGAAGTGACCGACAAGCGCGTGACGCGCGCGTTTTTCGAGCGTTACACAGTGACGGAATTGCTGGCGAAGAGCGATCTCTGGCTCGAGGAGCAGGGCCGGCTGACCGAGCCGATGCGCTATGATGCGGCGAGCGACAAATATGTGCCGATCGCGTGGGATGATGCGTTCGCGCTGATCGCGCGGCACATCAATGCGATGGAGCATCCCGATCAGGCGGAGTTCTATGTTTCGGGCCGCACCTCGAACGAGGCGGCGTTTCTGTTCGCGCTGCTGGGACGGTTGGTGGGCACCAATAATTTCCCCGATTGCTCGAACATGTGCCATGAGCCGACCAGCCGCGGGCTGCCGCTGTCGATCGGGATCGGCAAGGGGACGTCGGTGCTCGAGGATTTCGAGCATGCCGACATGATTTTGAACATCGGCCAGAATCCCGGCACCAATTCGCCGCGCGCGATGGGCACGCTGCGTGAGGCGGCCAAGCGTGGCGCGCGGATCGTGGTGCTCAACCCGCTGCGCGAGCGGGCGCTGGAGCGGTTTGCCGACCCCAAGAGCACGCAGGACATGCTGTCGAACGGGGCGAAGATCGCGCATCTGTACTGTCAGGTGAAAGTCGGCGGTGATGCGGCGGCGCTCAAGGGCATCATGAAGCTGGTGATCGAGGCGGATCGTGCCGGCAAGGCGGCCGGGACCGGCGGCGTGCTCGATGAGGATTTTATCGCGGCGCATACGCATGGGTTCGAGGATTTCGTTGCCGATCTGGATGCAACGCCGTGGGAGGACATCGTTGCGACATCCGGGTTGAGCCGCGAGGTTTTGCAGCAGGTCGCGACGATTTATTGCGAGTCCAAATCGGTTATTCTGATGTACGGCATGGGCATTACCCAGCATCAGCATGGTTCGGAAAATATCCAGCAATGCGTCAATCTTTTGCTGCTGCGGGGCAATATCGGGCGTCCGGGCACCGGGATTTCGCCGGTGCGCGGGCATTCCAACGTGCAGGGCGATCGGACCGTCGGGATCGATGAAAAACCGACCGCGGCGTATCTGGATCGGCTGGGTGCGGTGTTCAAATTCGAGCCGCCGCGCGCGCACGGCCATGGCGTGGTGACCAGCATCGAGGCGATGATGCGGGGCGAGGTGCGGGTGTTTCTGGCGATGGGCGGTAATTTCGTGGCCGCCGTGCCCGATACGCCGGTGGCCGAGGCGGCGATGCGCCGGCTGCATCTGACCGTGGGCGTCACCACCAAGCTCAATCGAGGCCATCTGGTGCATGGGCAGGATGCGTTGATGCTACCGTGCCGGGCGCGCAGCGAGTTCGATGAGCAGGGCGGCGTACTGCAATCGGTCACGGTCGAGGACAGCATGAGTTTCGTGCATGCGTCGGGCGGGTTGCTGGAGCCGGCCAGCCCGCATCTGATGTCGGAAGTGGCGATCGTCTGCGGCATGGCCAAGGCGATTTTCCCGGATCGCTATACGCATATCGACTGGGATGGGTATGCCGCGAATTACGATAAGATTCGCAACGATATCGAGGCGGTCTATCCCGAGCTGTTCCGCGATTTCAATCGCCGGGTGCGCGAACCCGGCGGGTTCCGGCTGCCGAACCCGGCGAGCGAGCGGATCTGGAAGACCAAGACGGGTCGGGCCAATTTCCTGGTGTTCAAAGGCGTCGCCGAGGATACCGCGCGGGCGGCGGAGCCTGGTTTGTTGCGCCTGGCGACGCTGCGTAGCCATGACCAGTACAATACCACGGTCTACAGCAACGATGATCGGTATCGCGGCATCAAGGGCGACCGCATGGTGGTGTTCATGAACGAGGCGGATATGGCCTCGCGCGGGATCAAGCCGGGCGGGAAGGTGCGGCTGCGGACGGTTTCAACCGATGCGACGATCAGGATGGTCGAGAATCTGACCGCGATTGCCTATAATATTCCGAGCGGGTCGGTCGGGGCGTATTATCCCGAGACCAATCCGCTGCTGCCGCTGTATCATCATGACGCGCTGGCCGAGACGCCGGCGGCCAAATCGATCCCCGTGATCGCCGAACCGATGGGCTGAGCGTGGTCGATCGGCGTGAGGCGCTGGTGGGGCTGGACGCGGCCGATCCGCTGGCCGGGTTCCGCGATGCGTTCAGCCTGCCGGAGGGCGTGATCTATCTGGATGGCAATTCGCTCGGCGCGCTGCCGGTGGCGACCGCCGGGCGGGTTGCCGCGGTGGTGGCTGCCGAGTGGGGGCGGGGCTTGATCCGCTCGTGGAACGATGCCGGGTGGATCGGGTTGCCCGAGGCGGTGGGTGACAAGATCGGCCGGTTGATCGGCGCGGCGCCGGGCAGCGTGCTGGCGGCTGATTCGACATCGGTCAATCTGTACAAGCTGCTGGCGGCCGCGCTGGGGTTGCGGCCGGGGCGGCGGGTTATCCTGACCGAAGCCGGCAATTTTCCGACCGATGTCTATATCGCCGACGGTCTCGCGGCCTCGCTGGGCGAGGGGCATGAGGTGCGCGCGGTACCGGCCGGCGGGTTGCGCGAGGCGATGACGCCGGAGGTTGCGGTGGTCATGCTCACCCATGTCAATTACCGCACCGGCGCGATGCACGACATGGCGGCACTGACCGCGGCGGCGCATGCTGCCGGGGCGCTGATTGTGTGGGATCTGGCGCATTCGGCGGGCGCCGTGCCGCTCGACGTTGCGGCGGATCGGGTCGATTTCGCTGTCGGCTGCGGCTATAAATTTCTCAACGGGGGGCCTGGGGCGCCGGCGTTTCTGTATGTCGCGCCGGGCTTGCAGGGGCAGGTGCGCTATCCGCTGACCGGCTGGCTTGGTCATGCCGCGCCGTTCGCCTTCGAGGACAGATTTCGACCGGCGGCGGGGATTGCGCGCGCGACGGTCGGTACGCCATCGATCATCGCGATGGCGGCGCTGGAGGTTGGGGTCGATCTGGCGCTGCGCGCGCCGATGGCGGCGGTGCGCGCCAAATCGCTGGCGCTGTCGCGCCTGTTGATCGATCTGGTGGCGGCGCGGTGCGGCGATGCGGGGTTCACGCTGGTGACGCCTTTGGCCGATGCCGAGCGGGCGAGCCAGGTTTCGTTTCGTCATGCGCACGCCTACCCGATTGCGCAGGCGCTGATTGCGCGCGGTGTGATCGGTGATTTTCGGGCGCCCGATGTGCTGCGCTTCGGCATCACGCCGCTTTATCTGCGCTATGTCGATCTCTGGGACGCGGTAGATGTACTTGCCGATGTCATGACGCGGGAGATCTGGCGGGAGGCGCGGTTTTCGATGGTGCGGGTTGTGACGTGACGTGAAAGAAAGTACTTCTTTTTTGTAAAAAAGAAGCAAAAAACTTTTATTTATTTGGTTATTGGGCGTTTCACTGGCACGAACCCAAGTCAAGAAAGTTTTTTGTTTCTTTTTTACAAAAAAGAAATACTTCCTTCCCCTTTACCCTTGCCCCCTCGGGCCATTTATGATGGGTTCCCGGTATGGACCAGGACGAGCCCAGAGCGATGCACGATATCGGCGGTGTGCCGCGCTTTTTGTGCGAGCCGGTCGATCCGTCGCCGCACAGCCTGACCGAGTTCGATCGTACGGTCGATGCGATTCGTCAGATCCTGGGTCAGAAGCAGGTCATGTCGGTCGATGAACTGCGCCGCGGCATCGAATCACTGCCCGAGGCGACCTATTTCGGCTTGTCGTATTATGAGCGCTGGCTGCGCTCGATCACCGCGATCCTGCTCGAAAAATCGGTCATCACCGAGGCTGAATTGATGGCGGCGGCAACCGCGCCATGAGCCTGGCACCCGGCACCAGCGTGCGCGTCAAGGCCGATTGGCCGGAGCTGCGCGGCCGCTGCCATATCCGCACGCCGCATTACGTGCGCGGCGAGACCGGCACGATCCTGCGCCATCTCGGTGATTTTCCGAACCCCGAAGACCTCGCGTTCGCCCGCCCCGCCGCCGCGACGCCGCTCTATCATGTCCGGTTCGATCAACCATCGCTGTGGGGTGAGGGCGCGCCGGGCGATGACATCGTGATCGAATTATTCGCCCATTGGCTGGAGCCGCTATGACGATCGCGACGCTCGACCACGACACGCTGCTGAAGGCGTTGCAACGCGTGCTGGCGGACAAGGACATTGCCCGGCCGGATGAAATCGCCGAGCGCATCCGCATCACCGATGCCGGCACACCGGCCCAGGGGGCGCGCATGGTGGCCAAGGCCTGGTGCGACCCGGCATTCCGCACGCTCATGCTGGCGGATGGGGCCAGCGCCGCCGCGCTGCTCGACATTCCGATGCGTGGCGCCCCGCCGCTCGGCGTGCTGGAAAACACCGCCGATCTGCATCATCTGGTCGTCTGCACCCTGTGCAGCTGCTACCCGCGCGCGGTGTTGGGATATCCGCCGTTCTGGTTCAAATCCGCCGCCTATCGGGCACGCGCGGTGCGCGATCCACTGGGGTTGTTGACCGAATTCGGCACCACCCTGCCAGCGTCCACCGCGCTGCGCGTGGTCGACAGCACGGCGGATTACCGCTGGATGGTGCTGCCGCTGCGCCCGCACGGCACCGAAAACTGGAGCGAGGCCGAGCTTGCCAGCCTGGTGCACGCGGGCGACATGATCGGTGTGACTATCCCCACCGTCGCTTGAGGCGGCGCCTGACCACTGCGGGTCAGGCGGTTTCCTTGAACAATTCCCGCCCGATCAACATGCGGCGGATTTCCGAGGTGCCGGCGCCGATTTCGTAGAGTTTGGCGTCGCGCAGCAGGCGGCCGGTCGCGTAATCGTTGATGTAGCCGTTGCCGCCGAGGCATTGGATGGCTTCGAGCGCCATCCAGGTCGCGCGTTCGGCGGCGTAGAGAATGGCGCCGGCGGCGTCCTTGCGGCTGGTCTGGCCGCGATCGCAGGCTTTCGCGACGGTGTACACATAGGATCGCGCGGCGGACAGGGTGACGTACATGTCCGCGAGTTTGCCCTGGATCAGCTGGAACTCGCCGATTTTCTGGCCGAATTGTTCGCGTTCGTGAACGTAGGGGACCACGATGTCGAGCGCGGCCTGCATGATGCCGAGCGGGCCGGCGGCAAGCACGGCGCGTTCGTAGTCGAGCCCGCTCATCAGCACGTTCACGCCGCGCCCGATGCCGCCGAGGACATTGGCTTCCGGCACCACGCAATCCTCGAACACCAACTCGCCGGTGTTGGAGCCGCGCATGCCCAGCTTGTCGAGTTTCTGGGCACACGAAAAGCCGGGCATGGTTTTTTCGACGATGAAGGCGGTGATGCCGCGAGCACCGGCCGTCATGTCGGTTTTGGCATACACCACCAGCGTATCGGCGTCCGGCCCGTTGGTGATCCACATTTTGGTGCCGTTGAGGATGTAGTGATCGGCTTTCTTGTCGGCGCGCAGCCGCATCGAGACCACGTCCGACCCGGCGTTGGGCTCGCTCATAGCGAGGGCGCCGACAGCGGTGCCGTCGAGCAGGCCGGGCAGATAGCGGCGGCGTTGCGCTTCGGTGCCGTTCAAATTGATCTGGTTGACGCAGAGATTGGAATGCGCGCCGTAGGACAGGCCGACCGAGGCGGAGGCGCGCGAGATTTCCTCCATCGCGACCGTGTGCGCGAGGTAGCCCATGCCGGCGCCGCCATATTCCTCGGGCACCGTGACGCCGAGCAGGCCCATCGCGCCGAATTTTTCCCACAGATCGGCGGGGAAGTCGTTGTCGCGGTCGATCGCGGCGGCGCGGGGTGCGATTTCGGCTTCGGCGAAGCGGCGGACGGAGTCGCGGAGCGCATCGATATCCGGGCCGAGGTCGAAATCGAGTGTCGCCTGATTATTGCCGTGCATGGTCGCTCCCTGTTGCGGTGCCGCCATTCGCCGGTGCGGCGGCTTCCAGCCAGCCCCACAGGCCGAACGCGGCCCCGATGATGCCTTCGGTGCCATTGTAATTCACCACGGCGGCAATGCCCACCGCCAGCGCCGCAACCCCGAGGGATCGGCGCGCCAAGGCGAAGGCGAGCAGGCCGAGGATGAGGGCAGCGATGCCGAACCAGCCCTCGTACTGCGCCCAGAGCACCGCCTGGCGCGGCACGCAGAACAGCGGGGCGTGGTGGCCGGCGCATACCGCCACGAAGGCGCGCGGCACGATGGTGAGTTGCCGAAACGCAATGGCGAGGGCCGAAACCGCCACGACCACGGCGATTCCGGTCTGATCCGCCCGGCTCAATCTTGCTCTCATGCCATCCGCCCCGTAATGGTGCATTGCGAAAACGCCCGCAAAGAAACGCCCATAAAGAATGCCATACCGCATACCATGAAATCATGACCGACCAGAAACCACCGCTGCCCGCCTCGCTGAGCTTTCAGGATATGATTTTGACGTTGCACCGCTTCTGGGCGGCGCAAGGCTGCGTGATTTTGCAGCCCTACGATGTCGAGATGGGGGCGGGCACGTTTCATCCGGCAACCACATTGCGCGCGCTGGGGCCGAAGCCCTGGGCAGCGGCCTATGTGCAGCCCTCGCGCCGGCCGTCCGACGGGCGGTACGGCGAGAACCCGAACCGGTTGCAGCATTATTATCAGTATCAGGTGATCATCAAGCCATCGCCGGCGGATGCGCAGGATCTGCTGCTCGATAGTTACCGGGCGATCGGGCTCGACCCGCTGCTGCATGATTTCCGCTTCGTCGAGGACGATTGGGAAAGCCCGACCTTGGGCGCCTGGGGGCTCGGCTGGGAGATATGGTGCGACGGGATGGAGGTGGGGCAGTTCACCTATTTCCAGCAAGTCGGCGGCATTGCGGTCGATCTGCCGAGTTTCGAGATGACCTATGGGCTGGAGCGGCTGGCGATGTATGTCCAGGGGGTCGAGAACGTCTATGATCTGCGGTTCAACGACGCGGGCAATGCGCGGTCGCTGACCTATGGCGATGTGTTTTTGCGCGCCGAGCGCGATTATTCGACGCATAATTTCGAGGCTGCGAACACCGACATGTTGATCCGCCATTTCGCCGATGCGGAGGTGGAGTGCGCGGCGTTGGTTGAGCGCGGTCTGGCGCAGCCGGCCTATGATTACTGCATCAAGGCGAGCCATCTGTTCAATCTGCTCGATGCGCGGGGCGTGATTTCGGTGGCCGAGCGGGCGAGTTACATCGGCCGGGTGCGGGCGCTGGCGAAGGCGTGCGCCGAGGTGTGGGTTGCGGGGGAACGAGGTTCGATGTCAGCAAGTGGATCGCCCCAATGACTGAGTTGTTCGTTGAACTCTTTTCGGAGGAGATTCCAGCGGGGATGCAAGTCTTGGCGGCATATACCCTGCGGAGCTTGTGCGAAAAACACCTAAGTCCAATCGCATTCCGCCCCAGGTTGCAATTTTCTGGCCCAAGGCGGATCGCTGTTTTGGGGACAGTGGATGGCGGCGTGTTCCCCGTTGTTAAGGAATTGCGGGGGCCAAAAACTACTGCTCTTGATCATGCAATCGAAGGTTTTCTTCGAAAAAATGCTGCCGTTCGTAACGATCTTATTGAAGAAAACGGACACTATCTACTTCGACGTCAGGAGCCCATGCGCTCGGCCAATGATTTCATAGTAAAAGAGCTTAGCGATGTGCTGTTGAAATTTCCATGGCCTAAATCCATGCGCTGGGGGCAGAGCGGTACCCTCTTGTGGGTGCGTCCTCTTCGGCGAATCGTCTGCCTGTTAGACCATCGAGTAGTTCCTCTTGTTGTAGGCCCAATTACGGCTTCGAATTTGTCTGAAGGACATCGGTTTCTAGCACCGGGCACCTTCAAGGTCGTCAATGCGGCGCAATGGCAGGCGGAGTTGCTGCGGCGGCGGGTGATCGCCGATGCGCCGGCCCGCCGCGCGATGATCGCGGATGGGTTGCAGCGCGAAGCGCAGGCGCTGGGGCTGAGCATCGTCAAGGATGATGGATTGCTCGATGAAGTGACCGGGCTGGTGGAATATCCGGTGCCGCTGATCGGGCGGATCGAGCAGCGCTTCATGGCGTTGCCGCCGGAAGTCCGCGAATTGTCGATGAAGGTGAACCAGCGGTATTTCTCGACGCGCGATGCAGTGGGGGAACCCGCGCCGTATTTCGCGTTCGTTGCGAATATCGAGGCGAGCGATGGCGGTGCCGCGATCATTGCCGGTAACGAGCGCGTGTTGCGGGCGCGGCTGGCGGATGCTGAGCATTTCTGGGCGCAGGATCGGCAGCATCCGCTGGAGGATTATCTGCCGAAGCTGAAATCGGTGGTGTTTCATGCGAAGTTGGGAACGCAGTTCGAGCGCGCCGAGCGGATTGCGAAGCTGGCGCGGGAGATCGCGGAAAAACTTGGCGCGGATAGCCAGGAGATTGATGCGGCGGAACGGGCCGGGCGGCTGTGCAAGGCTGACCTCGTAACCGGCATGGTCGGCGAGTTTCCCGAATTGCAGGGCATCATGGGCGGGTATTATGCGGGCGAGGCGGTCGGTGCCGCAATCCGCAGGCATTATCAGCCGAAAGGACCATCCGATGAGGTGCCGCAGGGGATTGTGCCCTGCGCCGTCGCACTGGCGGACAAACTCGATACGCTACGGGAATTTTTTAGGATCGGTGAGACGCCGACGGGTTCGGGCGATCCCTATGCGCTGCGGCGAGCAGCACTCGGCGTCGTTCGCATCATTCTCGAAAACGACTTGCAACTGCATTTGCGGTCGTTGCTCGATGATGCTGTGTTTGACTTCCTCATCGAGCGGTTCCGGGTCAAACTGCGCGGCGAAGGCAAGCGATTTGACGTCGTCAACGCCATTCTCGCGAATATGGCCGACGACGATCTTTTGCGCATTCAACAACGTGGTGATGCGCTCGAATCATTCACCAAGACCGATGATGGCGCGAACCTGCTTGTCGCCTACCGGCGCGGGGTTAACATCCTGCGGATCGAAAACGAGAAGGATGGCCCGCATGTCGGCGAAGTTGATGAGTCAGCTCTCGTCGAGGACGCGGAGATCAAGCTGTCGATCGCGATCCATACGCTTGAGACGAGACTCAGTCACGCGCCTCATTTGAACGGACCCGGCGTTCTGGATCAGCGAAATTTTGATACAGCACTGCAAGGATTGGCGTCGCTGAGAAGCCCGGTCGATGCTTTTTTCAAGGACGTAACCGTCAACGCCGAAGACCCCGCGCTGCGCCGCAATCGCCTCCGTCTCCTCGCCAAACTGCGCGATGTCATGCATCGCGTTGCCGATTTCTCGAAACTGGAAGGGTAACCCCGCCATGAGCAAATATGTCTATAGTTTCGGCCCCGGTGCCAGCGATGGTAGTGCGGCGCTCAAGAATTTGCTGGGTGGCAAGGGTGCCAACCTCGCCGAAATGGCGAGCATCGGGTTGCCGGTGCCGCCCGGCTTCACCATCACCACCGAGGTCTGCACCGAATTCTACGACAACGACAAGCAGTATCCCGCCGCCTTGCGCGCCGAGGTCGATGCGGCGCTGGCCAAGGTGGAGCAGGGCGTCGGCCTTGGCTTTGGTGACAAGACCAAGCCGCTGCTCGTCTCGGTCCGCTCCGGCGCGCGGGTCTCGATGCCGGGGATGATGGATACCGTGCTCAACCTCGGCCTGAATGACGAGACGGTGGCCGGCCTCGCCGCAGCATCCGGCGATGCGCGGTTTGCCTGGGATTCCTATCGGCGTTTCATCCAGATGTATGGTTCGGTCGTGCTCGGTGTCGCGCATCACCGGTTCGAGGAGATCATCGAAACCGTCAAGATCGATGAAGGCACCATCGAAGACACGCAACTCACAGCACAGGACTGGCAGCGCGTGGTCGAGGACTATCAGGCGGTCGTGCTCGCCGAAACCGGCAAGCCGTTTCCGCAGGACCCGCATGATCAGCTGTGGGGCGCGATCGGTGCCGTGTTCGGCTCGTGGATGAACCAGCGCGCCATCACCTATCGCCGCCTGCACGAAATCCCGGCCAACTGGGGCACCGCGGTCACGGTGCAGGCCATGGTGTTCGGCAACATGGGCGATGATTGCGCCACCGGCGTGTGCTTCACGCGTGATCCCTCGACCGGGCTCAATGAATTCTATGGCGAATACCTGCCGAACGCGCAGGGCGAAGACGTGGTCGCAGGTATCCGCACGCCGCGCCCGTTGTCGAACTCCTATGCCAAGCCTGGCGAGTTGAGCATGGAGGCAACCCTGCCCGAAGCCTATGCCGAGCTCAACCGGGTGCGCGAGACGCTCGAGCGGCATTACCACGATATGCAGGACATCGAGTTCACCATCCAGCGCAACAAATTATATATGTTGCAAACCCGCAATGGAAAACGCACCGCCAACGCCAGCGTACGGATTGCGGTGGAAATGGCGCAGGCTGGACTGATCGATCAGCGCGAGGCGGTCATGCGGGTCAATCCGCAATCGCTCGATCAATTGCTGCACCCCACGCTCGATCCCAAGGCTGTGCGCAAACTGCTCGCCAAGGGCCTGCCGGCGTCGCCGGGTGCGGCCTCCGGCCTCGTGGTGTTCTCGGCCGATGAAGCCGAAATGCGCGCGCAAAAGGGCGAGGCGGTCATTCTGGTGCGGATCGAGACCAGCCCTGAGGATATTCACGGCATGCACGCGGCGCGCGGCATTCTGACCACGCGTGGCGGCATGACCAGCCACGCCGCCGTGGTGGCGCGCGGCATGGGGCGGCCCTGCGTCGCGGGGGCCGGCGGTATTCATGTCGATTACGGCACGAAAACGCTCACCGCTGGCGGCGTCAGCGTGCGGGCCGGCGACACCATCACGCTCGATGGCGCGACCGGTGAGATTTTTGCGGGCTTCGTGCCGATGATCGAACCCGCTCTGTCCGGTGATTTCGCGATTTTGATGGGCTGGGCTGATGAAATCCGCCGGCTCAAAGTGCGCGCCAACGCCGAAACCCCGCTCGATGCCGAGACCGCCCGCAAATTCGGCGCCGAAGGCATCGGCCTGTCGCGCACCGAGCACATGTTCTTCGACCCCGAGCGGATCGGCGCGGTCCGCCAGATGATCATGGCGAACGACGAGACCGGGCGGCGCGTCGCCCTCGAAAAACTGCTGCCCTATCAACGCCAGGATTTCGTCGAATTGTTCCGCATCATGGCTGGCCTGCCGGTCACGATCCGCCTGCTCGACCCGCCGCTGCATGAATTCCTGCCGCATGGCGATGCCGAACTCGAAGACGTCGCCCACAGCCTCGGCATGAGCATGGACGCAATCCGCCAGCGCGCCGGCGAACTCTCCGAAGCCAACCCGATGCTCGGCCATCGCGGTTGCCGCCTCGGCATTTCCTATCCGGAAATCTACGAGATGCAGGCGCGCGCCATTTTCGAAGCGGCACTCGACGTCGCCAAGGAAACCGGCAGCGCACCGGTGCCGGAAATCATGATCCCGCTGGTCGGCATGAAGCGCGAACTCGACATCACCCGCGCGCAGATCGACGCGATTGCCAAATCCGTGTTCGCGGCAGCGGGCAGCACGATCGAATACAGCGTCGGCACCATGATCGAACTGCCGCGCGCCGCGCTGACCGCCGATACCATCGCGCAATCGGCCGATTTTTTCTCGTTCGGCACCAACGACCTGACCCAGACGGTGTTCGGCCTGTCGCGCGACGACGCCGGCAAATTCCTGCCGAAATACGTCGAATCCGGCATTCTGCCGAAAGACCCGTTCGTGTCGATCGATGTCGAAGGTGTCGGTGCGATGATCCGCATCGCCGCCGAAAAAGGCCGTGCCACCAAACCGGACCTCAAACTCGGCATCTGCGGCGAACACGGCGGCGATCCGGCCTCGATCAGTTTCTGTGAAGAGATCGGGCTGGATTATGTCTCGTGCAGCCCCTACCGCGTGCCGGTCGCGCGCCTTGCCGCCGCACAGGCGGCGATCGGCATCGCGGCGGACCGGACGGCCTGACACTTGCGTGGCGAGCGGGCACGGCCTCTGGCCTTGCTCGCTCCAAACTTGCCGCCGGTCGAATTCAGTGACTTATGCCCTTCCGGTCGCGTGCGATTTTTGGCATACGTGTTGGAAACGTATCGGAGGAAACAACAATGTCGCATCCTACACTCGTCAAAGTCATGCCGGAGATTGCGGCGCACGCGCTGGTCGATCGGGCTCGGTATGATGAAATGGCCGCGCAAGCGGCCACGGACCCTGACACCTTCTGGGCGGCGGAGAAGGACCGGATCGACTGGATCACGGTGCCGACCAAAATCAAGAACACCTCCTTCACCGGCGATGTTTCGATCAAATGGTTCGAGGATGGCGTGTTGAACGCCTCGGTGAACTGCCTCGATCGGCACCTGGCGACGCGGGGGGATCAGGTGGCGATCATCTGGGAGGGCGATGACCCGAGCCAGAGCCGGCATGTCACCTATCGGGAGTTGCACGCCGATGTCTGCCGGATGGCGAATGTTCTGGTCGCACTCGGCGCGAAAAAGGGCGACCGGATCACGATTTACCTGCCGATGATCGTCGAGGCCGCGGTGGCGCTGCTGGCGTGTGCGCGGATCGGCGCGATCCACTCGGTGGTGTTCGGCGGGTTTTCACCCGATAGCCTGGCGAACCGGATTCAGGATTGTGATTCCAATATTCTGATCACCGCCGACGAAGGCCGGCGCGGCGGGCGGAAAGTGCCGTTGAAGGCGAATGTCGACGCGGCGTTGAAATCCTGCCCGATGCTGAAATCCGTCGTGGTGGTGAAGGCGACCGGCGGCGATGTTGCGATGATGGCGGGCCGCGATGTCTGGTATCATGAAGCCGCGGGCGCGGTGCCGGCCGAATGCCCGCCGGAGCCGATGAACGCAGAAGATCCGCTGTTCATTCTCTATACGTCGGGTTCGACCGGCAAACCGAAGGGCGTGCTGCACACCACCGGCGGCTACATGGTGTGGGCGAGCTTCACGCATCAATACGTGTTCGATTATCACGAGGGCGAGGTTTACTGGTGCACCGCCGATGTCGGCTGGGTAACCGGGCACACCTACATCGTGTACGGGCCGCTGGCGAACGGGGCGACCACGCTGATGTTCGAGGGGATTCCGAATTACCCCGATACCTCGCGCTTCTGGCAGGTGGTGGACAAGCACAAGGTCAATATTTTCTACACCGCCCCCACCGCGATCCGCGCGCTGATGCGCGATGGCGAGGCGCCGGTCAAACGCACCTCGCGCGCATCGTTGCGCATCCTGGGTTCGGTCGGGGAGCCGATCAATCCCGAAGCCTGGTATTGGTACAGCCACGTGATCGGCGATGATCGCTGCCCGGTGGTCGATACCTGGTGGCAGACCGAGACCGGCGGGATCCTGATCACCGGATTGGCCGGCGCGGTCGATCAGAAGCCGGGGTCGGCCACGCTGCCGCTGCCCGGCGTCAAGCCGGTGCTGGTGGATGCCGAGGGCCACGAACTCGCCGGCGCGACCGAGGGCAATCTGTGCCTCGCAGATAGCTGGCCGGGGCAGATGCGCACGGTCTACGGTGATCACGAACGCTTCATCCAGACCTATTTCTCGACCTTCCCTGGGTATTACTTCTCGGGCGATGGCGCGCGGCGCGATGAGGATGGGTATTACTGGATCACCGGGCGGGTCGATGACGTGATCAACGTCTCGGGTCATCGGATGGGCACGGCGGAGGTGGAATCCGCACTCGTCGCGCATCCGAAAGTCGCCGAGGCGGCGGTGGTCGGCTTTCCGCATGACATCAAAGGTCAGGGCATCTACGCCTATGTGACGCTGATCAGCGGCGAGGAGCCGACCGAGGCCTTGCGGAAGGAATTGATCGTGTGGGTGCGCAAGGAAATCGGGCCGATCGCGGCACCCGATGAAATCCAGTGGGCGCCCGGCCTGCCGAAGACCCGCTCGGGCAAGATCATGCGGCGGATTCTGCGCAAGATCGCGGCAAACGAGACCGATAGTCTCGGTGATACCTCGACCCTCGCCGATCCCGGCGTGGTCGATGATCTCGTGGCGAACCGTGCGGCTTGAGCATCGGGTTTCGCGTCGGGCAGAGGGTGTGTTGCGTAGCCCTCTGCCCTGCCGCGCCCTTGAACGATCGGACTGCACACCGGGCGATCCCGCCTGCCAACAGGAGCCAAAATGGAACACATGATCGAACACGAAGCCGGCAAGGTGCATCGGGTTTTGGGGTCGGGTGGCGTCGGCTTGCATGTGCGCGAATGGGGGCCGGAGCACGCGCAACCGATCCTGTTCATTCACGGCTGGTCAGCCTGCTACCTCGCCTGGCACAATCAGTTCGATTCCGCCCTGCGCGAAAAATATCGGATCGTGTGCATGGATCTGCGCGGGCACGGATTTTCCGACAAGCCGCTCGACCCCGAAATGTATCAGACCGGCGCGCATTGGGCGGATGATATCGCCGCCGTGATGATCGCGCTCGCGCTGAAACGACCCGTGCTGGTCGGCTGGAGCTACGGCGGGTTCGTGATCTCGGATTACCTGGCGCGGCACGGCAGCAAAAACGTCGGCGCGGTCAATTTCGTCGGCGCGGCAGTCATCTCGTCGAACCCGCCAAGCCATATCGGTGAACGATTCATCGACGGCGCCTTGATGGCAGCCAGCGAAGACCCCGCCGTGATGATCGAAGGCGTGCGCCACGTCGTCCACGCCACAACCTACGGGCCCCTGCCGGTCGCCGATACCGAACGCGCCCTCGTCGCACTCGGACTGACGCCGCCCGCCGTGCGGGCCTTCCTGCTGATGCGCACACTGGATTTCACGACAACACTCGAAACACTCGACCGGCCCTGCCTGATCAGCCAAGGCAATGAAGATTGCGTCGTCCTGCCCTCAATGGCCGAACACATCGCATCACACGTCCCCCACGCAAAACTCTCCCGCTACGCCGCCTGCGGACACGCCCCCCAACAAGAACACCCCGACCGCTTCAACAACGAACTGGCCGCCTTGGTCGAGTCCCTGTGATTCTGGCGGGGCTTGGGTGCTGGGTTGAGTCAGTAAGGCGAGGGGCTTTGCCCCCTCGACCCCCACTAAGGGCTTAGCCC
This sequence comes from Acidiphilium rubrum, assembly GCF_900156265.1. GTDB lineage: Bacteria > Pseudomonadota > Alphaproteobacteria > Acetobacterales > Acetobacteraceae > Acidiphilium > Acidiphilium rubrum. The sequence goes on along the minus strand of NZ_FTNE01000021.1, from coordinate 34,026 downwards.
TTAGAACCCGCTAGTTTTAGGTAAGGGGAGGGCTACCCAGGCCAGATCAGTTGAACCACCGAGGCAGCGCCCTCCCCTTACCTAAAACTAATGGATTTTAAAGGCTCCGCCTTTAACGGGGTCCAGGGGCAGAGCCCCTGGCCTTGCTTGCTTAACCCAGCACCCAAGCCCCATCAGCATTACTGGAACTTCGCCAGGCGGACGGCGGTGTGGCCGCGGCCGGTGCGGTGGCTGGGCATGACGAGGAGGCATTGATCGTGGGGGGTGCGGACTTCGGCGATGCCGTCGTAGGCGAGGATTGTACCGCTTGTGGGGATGATTTCGCCGCCGCGGAAGGGGCGCACGAAGGCGAAGCGTCCGGTGGTGGCGGTGACGACGCGGGTGACTTCGGCGAAGCGGGGTGGGGTGGTTTGGGTGGGTTGTGGCGGGTTGGGGAGCATGCCGGCGTGGTGGAGCAGGGCGGTGATGCTGGCGCTCATTTGGGTAACGGTGGGGGTTTGCCAGTGTTGGCCGGCTTCGACGAGGACGGAGGCGGCGTCGCCGTGTTCGGCGGTGAAGCGGGGGTAGTCGATCAGGCGTTTACCGCCGGCGTGGCCGCAATCGGCGACGACGAGGTTGGGGGTGCCGATGTTGAGTGCGAGGGTTTTGCCGCGTGCGCCTTGGCCGCAGAGGAGCAGGGGGTCGGAGGGCCAGAGCATCGAGTGCAGGTCGAGCACCCAATCGGCGCTATCGACGATACTGCGCATGGCGCGGGCGCGTTGGAGTTCGAGGGAGGTGCGCGGGCCTTCGAGGGTTGCGATGTCCCACACGCGGTTCATGTCTTCATCGATGAAGCGTGAGGCGATGGGGTTGCCGGCGTCGAACCGGGCGAAGGCTTCGATGTTGCCGAAACCGAGGGTGAGGCGGCCGCGTTCGGGGCGGATGCCGGCGCGGAGCAGGGCGTCGATGGCGATGGCGCCGGCGATTTCGTTGCCGTGCATCAGGCCGATGATCAGGACGTGCGGGCCGGAGCGGGTGGCGGCGAAGCTGGTGAAGCCGGGCAGGCCGGTGTTGCCGGGGAGCCAGGGTGTGATGTCGGGTGGGCGCAGGGCGACGGTGAAGCGCGGCAGGTCATTCGCTTCCTGAGATTGCGCGGGCGCGGTAATAGCTTCCATCACCGTGCATATTCCGATCGATCAGGCAGAAGGTTTTTCCACGCCATGGCGTCAGTCTAACCGGAGATGAAAATGCTGCAACCGTGCGAGCAGGTGGGGGTAGGGAAGGGAAGCTCTGCTTTTTTGAAAAAAAACAGCAAAAAACTTTTATTGGTTTTGGCCACCGGCGTTTTCGCGCGCACCGCCCTAACGAATAAAAGTTTTTTTGCTTCTTTTTTTACAAAAAAAGAAGAACTTGCTGCCTTCCATGTCTAACCGCCTGAGCCTGGCGCACCGAGCCTGGCGCATCCTGCCGCCCGGTGCGCGGCGCGCAGGATTGCGCGCGGTGGCGACGGCGCTGGCGCCGCGGGCGGATGCGGTGGCACCGGCAGCGAGCACCGGCGTCGTGGTTGCCGGCGAGATGGCGCGGATTTCCGGCCTGGGTGAGGCGGCAAGGGTGTTGCAGGCCGGGGTGCGGGCGCTGGTGCCATTGGTGGGGGCGGTGGAATTGGGCGTGTTGCGGCGGCCGGTGCCGGCGGATTTGCCGGCGGGGGCGGCGGTGTTGCTGCATGTGAATGCGCCGTCGATCCCATTGATGCTGGCGCGGGCGCCGCAGGATTATTTGCGCGGGCATCGGGTGGTCGGGGTGTGGAACTGGGAGTTGGAGGCGCTGCCGCGATCGTGGCGCGGCGGGGCGCGGTTCGTGCATGAAATCTGGGCGCCATCGGCGTTCACCAAGGCGGCGATCGAGCAAGTGTATCCGGGGATGGTGCGGCTGGTGCCGTATCCGCTGGGTGCCGTGGATTTGATCGAGGCGCGGGCGCGGCGGGGGCTGTTCGATTTGCCGGCGGAGGCGGTGGTGACGGTCGTGATCGCGAATCTGGGCGCGAGTTTCGCGCGGAAGAATCCGTTGGCGGCGATTGCGGCGCATCGGTCGGCGTTCGGGAATCGGGCGGACCGGATTTTGGTGTTGAAGCTGGCGGGCGGGGCGGCGTTTCCGGCGGATATGGCGGTGCTGCGGGGCGCGATCGGCGGGGTGGGAAATATTCGGCTGGTCGATGCGGTGTGGTCGGGCGAGACGCTGCGGGCGTTGCTGGCGAGTGCCGATATCGTGATGAGCCTGCATCGCGCCGAGGGGTTCGGGCTGGTGCCGGCGGAGGCGATGCTGCGGGGGATTGCGGTGGTGGCGACCGGATGGTCCGGCACGCTGCAGTTCATGGATGAGACGAGTGCGGCGCTGGTGTCGTATCGGCTGGTGCCGGTCGATGATCCGCGCGGTGATTACGAAGGGGCGGCGAGCTTGTGGGCGGCGCCGGATGTGGGCCATGCGGCGGCGCTGCTGCGTGAATTGGCCGAGGATGCCGGGCGGCGGGCGGCGCTGGCGGCGCGGGGGCAGGCGTTTGCGCGGGCGGCGCTGGGCGGTGAGGCGCTGGCGGCGGCGCTGGCTGCAAACGGCATCAGTTGACGAAATCGGGAGGTGGACCCAAAACGCCGCCATGGCCGTTTTGCCCCTTATGACCGACGAGCGCGCGATCGTGACGCTCGATGCTGACAATCCGGTGACCGCGCGGATTTTATGTACCGACCTGGCGGGGCTGCGCAACCAGGCGCTGGGCCTTGCCGAGGCGGCGGGGTTTGCGACCGATAACCGGGTGATCGTGCCGAAGGCGCCGTGGAATTATTTGTCGCCGATGCTGTGGCCGCGCGCGACCTGTGCGGTGGAGGCGGGCGCGCTGGCCGGGCCGGATGGCGATTTGATGATCGGTGCGGGCGGCGCGGCGGCGCGGTTGGTGGCGGCGCTGCGGCGACCCGATCTGCCGGCGGTGATCATTCAGCATCCGCGGATGGATGCGGACCGGTTCGATGCGATCATCGCGGCACCGCATGATGCGATCACCGGGCCGAACGTGATCGTCGCGCGGACCGCGATGCATCGGGTGACACCGGCGCGGTTGGCCGAGGCGCGGGCGGTTTGGGCGCCGATGTTCGCGCATCTGCCGCGGCCGCTGGTCGCCGTGCTGATCGGCGGGTCGAACGGGCGGTATCGGCTGGACACCGCGGCGGCACGGCAGATTGCGGACGGGTTGGCCGGCATGATGGATGCTGACAGGGCGAGCGTGATGCTGACCCCCTCGCGCCGGACCGATGCGGCGGCGCGGGCGATGTTTCAGGAAACGCTGGCACCGCGCGGCGCGTGGGTGTGGGACATGGCCGGCGACAATCCGTATTTCGGGATGCTGGCGCTGGCCGACGCGATCGTGGTGACGGCGGATTCGGTTTCGATGGTGTCCGAGGCGGTGGCGACTGCGGCGCCGGTGATGCTGGCGCGGTTGCCGGGCAAATCGACGCGGATCGGTGCGTTCATGGATGACATGGTGGCGTGCGGCCGGGCGCGCGATTTTGCCGGCCGGCTCGAGATGTGGCCGGTGACGCCGCTGGACGATACGCCGATGGCGGCCGGCGAATTGCGCCGCCGCCTGGGGATGTGAGGCGATGCTCGAGATCGATACGTTCGACAATGTGAAGGGCGGCAACGCGGTCTACAAGGCGCTGTCGCATCCGCTGGCGGCGGAGCGGCTGGTGGTTCTGGCTGAAACGTTGGCCGCGCGCGGGACGGTTGCGGTGTATGATCCGGAGCGGATTTTCGCCCCGCTGCGGGCGTTGGCGCCGGCGTTTCCGGTTGCCGGGGTCTATGTGCATGACACGCTGGCTTTGGGTGAGATGCGGGCGGGGTTCGCGACGCTGCCGTTGACCGCGCTGGCGGAGAGCGGGGCGGCGACGGTGCTGATCGCGGCGTTCGATGCGGCGCGGCTGGCCGAGCGGGTGAAAATCCTGGCCCCGGTGGGGACGAAAATCCTGACGCTGGATGAAGTGCGGCTGCCGGATGCGATGCTGACCAACCGGCGGCGCTATCTGGACCCGCTGAATTTCGCGACCAATTTCGTGTTCTTCCGCGATGACGACCGGATGGCGACGCGGCTGGTGACGGCGAATTACTGGTCCGGCTACGGCGGGCACGCGGTGCGGCTGTGGTGCCGGTTGTTCGATGCGGCGGGTGCGGTGCTGGCGGAATTCGAACGGGCGATCCCCGATCATGCCGGTACGATCAGCCTGAGCAGCGCCGAGGTGCGGCGGGCGCATAATATCGGGCCCTTCACCGGGCAATTGTTCGTGCACGCAATCGGCGTCGCGGGGCATGACGTGGTGAAATACGCGCTCGATACCTATGCGACCGATGGCGGGGCGAGTTTGTCCTGCACGCATGATGCCAATGCCTGGCCCTCCGAGCGGTTCGCCGGGCTGCCGGCGCCGCGGGATGACGAGCGGGTGGTGCTGTGGGTGCAGAACAGCCACGCGGTGGCGATTCCGGCCGGTGCGATCGGGTTCGACCGGATGGGTGCGGAGGCGCCGGTGCTGTTGGAGAAGGCGATTCCGGCGTTTGCGACCCGCGCGATCGATGTCGGCACGGTGCTGCCCGACCTGCGCTGGCCGGCGCAGATCGAGGTGCGGGCCGGGCGGCATGTGGTGCGGCCGCGCTACGAGGTGGTGCGCAACGGACGGACACGGATGGCGCATATCAATGTCGAGCGGGCCGATCTGCGGCCCGATCAATCGTTGAAAACCCTGTCGCCGCTGTTGGGGCGGGGGTTTTTATTGCCGTTTCCGATCCTGCCGCGCGCGCATTACACCTCGGTCGCGCTGCCGACGCCGATGGCACATGACCAGGCCGATCTGCCGATCCGGCTCGATGTGTTCGCGCCGGATGGATCGAAAATCGCCGAGCGGGCCTATGGCGCGCTACCGCGTGATCATGATGTGGCGATCGATCTCGATGATATCCTGGCCCCGGATGCGCTGCCGGACGGCGGGCACGGCGAGCTGGTGTATGATTTCGCGTCCGGCGGTGAGGCGGATGGCTGGCTGCACGGGCTGTTCCGCTACGAGTTGCGCGATGGCAGCCACGCCGCCGAGACCAGTTTCGGCGCGCATATGTTCAATACGGTGATGACCTGGAAGGGCGAGCCGCAATCCTACGCCGGGCCGCCGCCGGGGCTGACGACGCGGCTGTTTCTGGATCTGGGCACGGCGGCGACGCCGAGTTTTTGTGTGCTGGTGTATCCCGCCTCGGCGGCGTGGCATCCGTATTCATCGACGATGCTGCACCTGCACGACGCAACCGGGGCGGCGGTGGCCGAGATGCCGCTGGCGATCGCCTGTTCGGGCTCGGCACTGGTCGAGCCATGGCGGGTGTTCGGGGCGGCTGATCTGGCGCGTGCGGCGGGGGGGTATGTGATCATTCGTGATCTGACGTGCCGGTTGTTCGGCTACCACGGCAAGCGCCAGCAAACGCAACGCCAACAAACGCAACCTGCGGGCGCGTTTTCTTTCGATCATATGTTCGGCTTCTGAATTAATCGCAATGCGGCCGTCGTCTGCTCGCGAAGGTCAGCAAAAGCCCGTATGCGGAATATCATGCAGAAATCTAGTACAGTTCGCCGCATTGCGCTGATCGTCGTTGCGCTCGTGATCGTCGTGCCGGTGGCGGCGGTGGCGATTTTTGTCGCGACGTTCAATCCGGATTCGTACAAACCGCGCATCATCGCGGCGGTGGAGCAGGCGACCGGGCGGCAGCTGACCATTACCGGGCCGCTGCACATGACGCTCTCGCTGGTGCCGACGATTTCGGCGAGCGGGATTACGCTGGCCAATCCGCCCGGCTATGCCGATGCCGATATGGCGAGCCTGCAGCGGATCGAGGCGCAGGTGGCGCTGCTGCCGCTGCTGAGCCACCGGATCGATATCATCAAGCTCGCGCTGATCGACCCGGTGATCACGCTGGAATACGGGCCGACCGGCACGCCCAACTGGCTGTTCGACCATGGATCGAGCGCCCCGGCCTCGACCGGTGCGGCCCCTGCGCGGGCTTCGGCCGGGCATGGCATCGCGCTGCAATCGGTCTCGATCGAGAACGGCACGATCACCTACAAGCCGCCGGCGGCGCTGGTGCCGTTGCAGCCAGGGCAGGTCGCTGCGGCAGCGGCGCCGACCGTGTTGACCATCGTGCATTTTACCGGCAGTGCCGCATCGCTCGCAGCACCGCTGCATGTATCGATGCAGGCGCAATACGATTCCCAGCCGTTCTCGCTGACCGGGACCACCGGGCCGGTCTCGCGCCTGAGCGGCGGGGATGGCGTGTGGCCGGTCGATGTTACGCTCGGTGCGCAGAATGCGACCCTGCGGCTGAAGGGGAGCATCGCGCATCCACGGCATCTTGACGGCTACGCGCTCGATCTGCATGCGGCGATCCCCGATCTGGCGGCGCTCGATCCTTATGCGGCCGGGTTCAACCTGCCGCCGTTGCAGACGGTGGCGTTTGCCGCCCAGATCACCCAGGCCGATCAGGCGACGCCGGGGCTGCCGACGATCAGCAACGCGAGCCTGACCGCCGGGCAATCGAACCTGGATACCTGGCGCAAGGGGCTGTCGATTTCGTCGTTGAACGCGACCATGGCCTCGCTCGATCAGCCGTTGAACATCGCGCTGGCGGGGCAGTATCAGGGCAAGCCGGTCGGGCTCGAAGGGACGGCCGGGCCGCTCGGGCCGATTTTGGTGGCCGCCCTCGGCACGCCGGTGCCCAAGTCCGCGCCGGCCAACACGGGTGAGCGGTTCGCGGTTAATCTCGCGGCGAAGGTGGGCAATGCGCAGTTCGGCGTGGCCGGCGGTATTGCGAGCCCGGCGAAACTTGCCGGGGTCGCGCTGAAAATCACGGCGCGGGTGCCCAATCTGGCACATCTTTCGGATCTGGCGGGTCGCCCGTTGCCGGCCTGGACCAATATCGGCCTGTCCGGCCTGCTGACCGATCCGGGCGGGCAGGGGCTGTCGCGCGTGATCGGGCTCGATAGTCTGGCGGTCACCGCCGATCAGGGACAGTTCGGCGGTGCGTTCAGCCTGACGCGGGGGGCGACGCCGGATTTGCAGGCGGTGATCAACGCGCCGCGGATCGATCTGACGGCGCTGCTGCAAGCGATGCCGAAGCCGGCGGCGGGCGGCACGACCGCGCCGCAAGCTGCCGTGCCGCCCAGCGCCGCGGATGCCGGGGATTTGATTCCGGCGACGCCGCTGCCGTTCGGCCTGCTGCGGCAGGGGGATGGCAATGTCGAACTGACGATCGGGCAGTTGATGTACGACGGCGCGACCTATGATGCGATCACCGCGCACGGGTTGCTGCATGACGGTGTGCTGAATGTGCGGCCGATCACCGCGGAGCTGCCGGGTGGGTCGATCAGCGGGACCGTGGCGATCGATGCGACGGCCAATCCGCCGCGGGTGCATGTGACCGAGGCGGCGCCGGCGTTCCGGCTGGCACCGCTGCTGACGGTGCTGGGTCTGCCGAACAGTGCGGCGGCGACCGTGCAACTGTATGCCGATCTTGCGGGGCAGGGGAATACGCCGCGGGGGATTGCGGCGACGTTGAACGGCACGTTGGGGGTTTCGACGGTGAACGGCGAAATCGATGGTGCGCTGCTTGATCGGTTGTTCGGTTCCTCGCTCAGCGCGGCGGGGTTGCCGGCCTCGATGGTCGGGGCGCAGGGGCCGGTCATGGTGCGCTGCTTTGCCGGGCGGCTGGATGCGCGTAACGGCCTCGCCAATGTGCGGGCGCTGACGCTGGATTCCAGCCGGATGTATCTGACCGGGACCGGTTCGCTCGATCTGGGTGCGGAGCGGCTTAATCTGATTCTGCGCCCGACCGTGCGGGTGGGGACGGGGTCGGCGCCGATCCCGGTTTCGGTGAGCGGCACGTTTGCGCATCCGCGTGAGGGGATTGCGCCGGCCGGGGATTATGGCGCGACGGCGGCGGCGCTGGCGCGGCAGCTTGGGCATAATGGCGGCACGGTGCTGGGGCGGCTCGCGCAGAATCTCGGGCTTGCGCCGAAGCCGGCCGATCCGCAGAGCTGCACCGGTGCGCTGGCCCTGGCGCGGCTGGGTCATGCCGGTCCGATGCCGAGCGGGCCGGCGGGGGGGACGTTGCCGGCGCCGGGTGGGGCGCCGGCGCGTGGGCCGCAGAATTTGCTGAACTCGTTGTTTCACTGAACCGATGCGCCGGTTCTGGACCGAGGTGAGCGTGGCGGAAGAGGCGGCCGGGTTCGGTGTGCGGCTGGATGGCAAGCCGGTGCGGCTGCCGGGCGGGGCGGTGCTTGCGGTGGCGCATCGGCCGCTGGCGGCGGCGATTGCCGGGGAATGGCGGGCGGCCAATGCGACGGTGATTCCCGATGATCTGCCGCTGACACGGTTGGCGGGGGCGGCGATCGAGCGGGTGGCGCCGGACCCTGATGCGCTGCGGCGCAATCTGCTGGCCTATGGCGAGACCGATCTGCTGTGTTATCGCGCCGATGCGCCGGCGGGGTTGGCTTCACGCCAGCACGAAGACTGGCAGCCCTGGCTCGATTGGGCGGCGGAGCGGTATGGCGCGCGGCTCATGGTGACGCATGGTATTATGGCGGTGACGCAGCCGGCGGCGGCGATGCAGGCGTTGGCGGGCGCGTTGGCGATGCAGGATGAGTGGGCCTTGGCGGGGCTTGGGGTCGCGGTGCCGGCGCTGGGCAGTCTGGTGCTCGGGCTGGCTTCGGTGGGCGGTGCGATCGATCCGGCGGCGGCGCATGGATTGGCGAGGCTCGACGAGGCGTGGCAGGAGCAATCCTGGGGGATCGATGCAGAGGCGGCGGTTCGGCGCGAGGCGGTGGCGCGCGACGTTGCATCGGCCGTGGAGTTCGTTACTCTGACGCGTGCATGAGGGTGGCGTTCGACGCATGATCGCGAAATCGCTGATACTGACGGGCCGGGTGCAGGGTGTCGGGTTTCGCGACTGGATGATGGTGCGGGCGCGCCGGCTTGGTCTGGCGGGCTGGGTGCGAAACCGCCGCGATGGCAGCCTGGAAGCGCTGGTGGCGGGCGATGCGCCGGCGGTGGAGGAATTGCTGCGGGCGTGCCGGCGCGGGCCGCCGGGGGCGGAGGTGGTGACGGTGACGGAGGATTTCGCGGAGCCGCCGGTGGAGCCGGGGTTTGTCAAACGGCCGACTGCGGCGGTGGCGGGTCAGGGGTAGGAAGGCTTCTTTTTTGTAAAAAAGAAGCAAAAAACTTTCGAACTCTGTGGCACGGGCGTTTTCACGGGCACGAGCCCAAATTACCAAAGTTTTTTTTGCTTCTTTTTTGTTCACAAAAAAGAAGGCTCTTTGCCTTTCCCTTACGTCGGCAAATACACGCTGGCGATGAGGCCTTTGCCGCCGGAGCGGTTGGCGAGGGTGATGTCGCCGCCGTGGGCGCGGATGGCGTTGCGGGCGATGGCGAGGCCGAGGCCGGTGCCGCCGGTTTCGCGGTTGCGGCTGTTTTCGACGCGGCGGAAGGGTTCGAACACGCGTTCGAGTTCGCCGGGGGGGATGCCGGGGCCGTCGTCTTCGATGTCGATGCGCAGGGTGTGGCGATCGGCGTCGCGCAGGGTGATGCGGGCACTTTCGCCGTATTTGACGGCGTTGCCGATGAGGTTGGCGAAGGCGCGTTTCAGGGCGAGGGGGCGGGCGCGCAGGATGCTGTGGGGTGGGCCGGCGTAGCGCAGGGCTTCGCTGCATTCGGGGGCGATATCGGCGGTTTCGTCGATGACGGTGCGCAGGAGGATGGCGAGGTCGACCGGGACGCTGGCTTCGGTTTGGGCGACGTCGCGCCAGAAGGCGAGGGTGGAGGCGAGCATGGCTTCGAGTTCATCGAGGTCGCCGAGGAATTTTTCGCGTTGGGCGTCGTCCTCGAGGAATTCGGTGCGGAGTTTGAGGCGGGTGATCGGGGTGCGGAGGTCGTGGCCGATGGCGCTGAGGAGGAAGGTGCGGTCTTCGACGAAGCGGCGGACGCGCGAGGCCATGGTGTTGAAGGCGATGGCGGCGGTGGCGATTTCGGTGGGGCCGCTTTCGGGGAGAGCGGGGGCGTGCTGGATGTCGCGGCCGAGTTGTTCGGCGGCGTCGGCGAGGGTGCGGACCGGGGCGGTGAGGCGGAACACGGCCCAGAAGATGAGGATGGCGCCGAGGCCGAACATGACGAGGAAGGCGGTGGCGAAGCCGGGGGTTTCCCAGGGCGGGGTGGGGTGGAACGGGCTTTCGATGGTCAGCCAGCCGCCATCGGGCAGGCGGAAGCTGAGGACGGAGCGGGGTGGCGCGACCGAGCCGCGCATGACGACGTTGCGGGGGCGGTATTCGGGCGGGATGGGGAAGGCGAGGATGGAGCCGCGGATGATCTGGCGCGAGGGCAGCGGCAAGGGGAAGGTGCCGGAGAAGGGGGGGATGGGGTCGAGGGTGATCTTGTCGCCCTTGAGCCCGGTTTCGGCGGCGACGATGGCAGGGCGGCGGTCGGGCGGGGCCATGGCGATGCGGCGGTAGAAAATGGCGTCGCGCGTCGCGATTTCACGTTCGGCAATGATGTTGTTCAGCCCAATCTGGTTGATCGTGTGGATGCCGAGGCCGATGGCCTGGACCACGGCGAAGCCGGCGAGCAGGGTGAGGGCGGTGCGCCAGGCGAGGCTGGCGGGCCAAAGCCGAAGGCGGTTTTTATACATGCGAGGGGCGCAGACGGTTTTTATACATTAGAAAGGTGTTGGTCAGACGCGGTCGACGGTGGCGGCGAGGACGTAGCCGCCGCCGCGCACGGTTTTGATGAGCTGGGCGTTGCGGCCGTCGTCTTCCAGTTTGCGGCGCAGGCGGGAGATCGCGACATCGATCGCGCGGTCGAACGGGCCGGCCTGGCGGCCGCGCAGCAGATCGAGCAGCATGTCGCGGGTGAGCACGCGGTTGGGGCGGTCGAGCAGGGCGAGCAGCAGGTCGTATTCGCCGCCGGTGAGGGCGACATCGGTGCCCTGGGGATCGACCAGACGGCGGCGCGCGGTTTCCAGCGACCAGCCGGCGAATTGGTAGAGGCGGGCGGGGGCTTCGCGGCCGCGGTCTTCGCCTTCACCGACGCGGCGGAGCACGGCGCGGATGCGGGCGACCAGTTCGCGCGGGTTGAAGGGTTTGGTGACGTAATCATCGGCGCCGAGTTCGAGGCCGATGATGCGGTCCGGCTCCTCGCCCATGGCGGTGAGCATGATGATCGGCACCTGGGTTTCGGCGCGCAGCCAGCGGGCGAGATCGAGCCCGGATTCGCCGGGCAGCATGAGATCGAGCACGACGAGTTGGTAATGGCCGTTGAGGAAGGCGCGGCGGGCTTCACGGCCATCGCGCGCGGCGGTGACACGGAAGCGCTGACGCTCGAGGAAGCGGGCCAGGAGATCGCGGATTTCCCGGTCATCGTCGACGACCAGGATGTGCGGCATGGTTTCCATGGCTGTTACAATAGCGCGGTGTTGCGGGTTGGGGCAGGGCGGATATCGTGTCGTTTTGTTTCGGGGGTGGTAGGGGAAGGTCAGGAAGTACTTCTTTTTTGTAAAAAACAAGCAAAAAACTTTTTTTGATCTGGGGCGTGGGCGGTTTCGCTGGCACGGGCTCAGGCGAAGAAGAGTTTTTTTGCTTCTTTTTTTGCAAAAAAAGAAGTGCTGCCTTGCCCTGCCTGAATTGTCACTTGCATTCCTGATCGGTTTGGGTCTAACGCAATTCCACGCAGCAACGCACGTGCCTCTGCCTCCGGTTCGGGGGTTACGCAACGACGTCAAGCGTTCTGGCATCCGTCTGGTCGCTGGTTCGTTCGACCGTTTCGCAACCCGCTTTGCGCCTGATCGCAAAGCCTCTGACCTGGGAAGGGAGTGGGTTCATGACCCCGAAACTCGCCCGTTTTATCGATTCCGGTGTGGTTGCCACGCCGGCGATACTTGTTGATCTCGATCGTGTGGCTGCGAATTTCGCGGCGCTGCGCGCGGCGTTGCCGGATGCCGCGATCTATTATGCGGTGAAGGCCAATCCGGCGGCGCCGGTGCTGGATCGGCTGGTCGGGCTCGGCTCGCGGTTCGATGCGGCGAGTATCGAGGAAATTCGCGCGTGTCTGGCGGCGGGGGCGGCGCCGGCGGCGCTGAGTTTCGGCAATACCGTCAAGAAGCGGAGCGCGATTGCCGAGGCGTTCGCGCGCGGGGTGGATTTGTTCGCGTTCGATTCCGATGAGGAATTGGCGAAGATCGCCGCGGCGGCGCCTGGGGCGAAAGTGTATTGCCGGTTGGCGGTGAGCCAGGACGGGGCGGATTGGCCGCTGTCGCGCAAATTCGGCACGACCGGCGCGCATGCGCGGGATTTGTTGCTGGCGGCGCGGGATTTGGGGTTGGTTGCGCATGGCGTGTCGTTTCATGTCGGCAGCCAGCAGACCGGGGTGGGGGCGTATCAGACCGCGATCGGCCAAGCGGCGATGGTGTTTTCGGATTTGCGGGCGCGCGGGATCGATCTGCGGCTGCTCAATCTGGGCGGCGGGTTTCCGACCCGGTATCGTGAGGATATTCCGCCGATCGCGGCGTTCGGCGACGCTATCATGGCTTCGGTGCGGGCGGCGTTCGGCAATGATCTGCCGGATTTGCTGATCGAGCCGGGGCGGGCGATGGTGGGCGATGCGGGAGTGGCCGTTTCTGAGGTGGTGCTGGCGTGCAACCGGCGCGAGGATGATGATCGGCGCTGGGTGTATTTGGATATCGGCCGGTTCGGGGGCTTGGCGGAGACCGAGGGCGAGGCGATCCGCTACGCGATCAGCGCGCCGGGCGTCGGCGGTGACGAGACGCCGGCGGTGCTGGCCGGGCCTTCGTGCGATGGCGTGGATGTGATGTATCGCGAGACGCCGTATCGGCTGCCGGCCGCGTTGAAATCGGGTGATCGCGTGCTGATCCATGATACCGGCGCCTATGTTACAAGTTATGCGAGCCAGGGGTTCAATGGTTTCCTTCCGCCGCAGGAGCACTATCTGTAGCTGGGATGCGCTGCCCTGGTTGGGCGGCGCGCTGTTTCAACTTGTGCTCTGGGAGCTTGCATGACCGACAAGATTACGACGACCACCGGCAGTATCGAGATCAAGGCGGCCGATGGCGCCGGCAGTTTCAAGGCGTATACCGTGACACCCTCGACCAAGCCGACCGGCGCGGTCGTGGTGATCCAGGAGATTTTCGGGGTGAACGACGCGCTGCGCGCGACCTGCCACGAGATTGCCGAGATGGGCTATATCGCCGTCGCACCCGATCTCTTCTGGCGCCAGGAGCCGGGCGTGGATATCACGGATAAATCCGAGGCGGAGTGGAAGCAGGCGTTCGCGCTGATGAACGGCTTCGATCAGGACAAGGGCATCGAGGATCTGAAGACGACGCTCGATGTCGCGCGGCATCTGCCGGGGTGCAACGGCAAGGTTGGGACCGTGGGGTTCTGCCTCGGCGGGCGGCTGGCGGTGATGATGGCGACGCGGTCGGACGCGGATGTCAATATTTCGTATTACGGCGTGATGCTTGATAAATTGGTGCCGGAATTCGGCAACATCAAGCATAAGTTGCTGGTGCATATCGCCGAGCAGGACGAGTTTGCCAATGCCGAAGTGCGCGCGGCGGTGCTGGCGGGGGCCGAGGGCAAGCCCGCGATCGAGACGCATGTGTATCCGGCGGTGCAGCACGCCTTCGCGCGGGTGAACGGCGTGCATTACGATCGGCGCGCCGCCACCATCGCCAACGGGCGGACGGCCGAGGCGCTGGTCGCCGCACTGGGCTGAGATGATCGGCCGCCGCGCGCTGCTCGCCGGGGTGGTGATGGCCCCGGCGGTGGGGCGCGCGGCGGGTGGGGTTTCGTTTGTGGATGGGCTGGTGGGCGGGATGCGCCGCCAGCTCGATGCGCTGCCGCCGGGGCCGGCGCTGCTGGCGAGCTATCCGGACCGGGTGGCGAATGCGGCGTTCGCGCGGTTTGCGCCGGCGAACGATCAGGCGGCCTATACTTATGACAACGCCTTGGCCGGGCTGGCGCTGCTGGCGGGTGGCCATGCGCTGCATGCGGCGCGGATTGCCGATGCGCTGGAGCTCGCGCAGGCGCATGATCCGAATTACACCGATGGGCGGTTGCGGAATGCGTATCGGGCCGGGCCGGTTGCGATTCCGGTGGCCTTGCCGGGCTGGTGGGATGGGGCGGCGAACCGATGGGCGGAGGACCCGTATCAGGTCGGCAGCGAGACCGGGCCGATCGCCTGGGCGATTTTGCTGTGGACGGCGCTGCGCGATGCCGGGGTCAACAGCGATCGCTACGATGACGCGGCGGGCAAGGCGGCGGATTGGATCGTGGTGAATTGCCGTGGCGCGCACGGGTTCACCGGCGGGGTGTTCGGCTTTCCGCCGCAGCAGGATCGGTTGACCTGGGTCAGCACCGAGCAGAACACCGATTGCGCGGTGGCGTTCGGGCGGTTGGGCCGGCGGGCGGCGGCGGCGCATGCGGCGGCGTTCGTGCGCGGCATGCACGATCCGGCGCGCGGGTTGTTCGGGGCGGGGCTGACGCCGGCGGGGGCGCGCAATGGGCTGATCGCGGCGGATGCCAATCTGTGGCCGTATCTGGCGGGGCTGGGTGATGAGGCGGTGATCGCGCCGATTCTTGCAACCCTGGGTTGGCCGCGGGATCGGCCGGCGGGGATCGGGTTCAGTGCGGCGAGTGAGGGTGTCTGGACCGAGGGGACCGCGTTTGCGGCACTCGCGCTGCACCTGGCGGGGGACGCTGCGCGCGCGGGGCGGTTTTTTGCAACCGTGCGCGGCGAGGCGGCGCCGGATGGGGCGCTGTTCACCACGCCCGCCAAGCAATTGGCGACCGGGCTGCGGGTGGGGCCGGGGCCGGATGCGGAGATTTTCAACTATTATCGGGTGCCCGCGCTGGCGCCCGCGGCGTGGGCGGCGCTGGCGATGCTGGGGGTCAATCCGCTAGGGCGCTGAGGGCGATGCGGCGGCTTGCGCGGTGCGACATTGTGCTTGCGCGCTGGCGGGATTTGTTGTTTTGTTGCCTATATTATTAGATCGGGCGCTTTCATTTGTCTCAATCAGCAGCAGAATTATTACATTCCGGTACTGCAATGCGACCGGCCTGGGCGGTGTTTGACCCCGGCTGGTATCTGGCGGCCCATGCCGAGGCGCGGATCGCCTGCGGGAACGATGCCACTATCGCGCTCGACTATTATCTGCGGACTGGCTGCCGCCTCGCGCATAGCCCGAGTCCGCTGTTCGACGAGCGGTTCTATCTTGACCAGAATCCGGATGTGGCGGCGCTGGTGCGGGCGGGGCAGTATCGTTCGGGGTTCGACCATTTCTGCCTGCACGGGCATCGCGGCTTGTCACCGCACTGGTTGTTCGACGATGCGCTGTACGGCCGCCTGTATATCGACATGACGCTGGAGAATCTGGATGATCATGGCTGCCGCGGCCGCTACGACCACTGGTTGAAATCGGGGCAGCGTGAGACGCGGATCGGTCATTTCATGTTCGACCCGAATTATTATCGGGCGCGGGTGATCGAGGCGGGGGTTTCGCTCGATGAGCTCGATCGGTTCGGGCCGTTCGTGCATTATGCGTACAGCCTTTATGGGGCGGCGCCGGAACTGGCGTGCTCGCCGTATTTCGCACCGGATTGGTATCTGGCGGCGCATGAATCGGCGCGCAGCGCGATCGAGGCCGGGCGCGTGCGCAATGCGTTGCACCATTATCAGATGATCGGCGAGCGCGAAGGGTTCGATCCGGTGCCGGATTATTCGGAATCCTATTATCGCGATGCCTACCCCGATATCGGTGCGGCGATCGAGGCGGGGCATTTCATCAGCGGCTATCGGCATTTCGTGCAATACGGCGCGTTCGAATTGCGCCGGCCGCGTGGGGATATCGACCTGCTTTATTATCGCGACATGAACCCGCGGGTGCGCGATGATCTGAACAGCGGGCGGGTGCGCGATGCCTTCGCGCATCTGCGGATGATCGGGCATGCCGAAAAACTGCCGTTCTGCCCGCCCGAGCGGGTGCCTGATCTGTCCGAGCCGGCGGCGAAGCAGTTGTTCGAGGTCAAGGCGCGCAACCAGATTGCGCTGTTCGCCCGCCACCGGCTGGATTTCACGCCGCATGGCGACCCGGTGCTCGCCGTGGTAATGGTGCTGTTCAATAAATTCGAGCTGACGATGCTGGCCCTGGCATCGCTGCGGCAGAATTTCGCCGGGCCGATGCAGCTCATTATTGTCGATAACGCCTCGGCCGACGACACGCGGCGGCTGGAGACCTACGTGCGCGGGGCGACGATTATTCACAGCGCCGAGAATCTGGGGTTTCTGCGCGGGTGCAACCTGGCACTCGCACAGGTGAGCGCGCCGGCGCTGCTGTATTTGAACAATGATGTCGAGCTTGGGTTCGGTGCGGTGGCGGCGGCGATGGCGCGGCTCGGCAGCGCGGCGTCGATCGGTGCGGTCGGCGGCAAGATCGTGCGGACCCACGGGCGGTTGCAGGAGGCGGGCTCGATCATCTGGGCGGATGGCAGCACGGTGGGGTATCTGCGCGATGCCTCGCCGCTGGCGCCCGAGGCGAATTTCGTGCGCGATGTCGATTATTGTTCGGGCGTGTTCCTGCTGTGCCGCACCGATCTGGTCAAGCGGCTCGGCGGGTTCGATGAGGCGTTCCAGCCGGCCTATTACGAAGAGGTCGATCTGTGCGTGCGGATGATCGAGGCGGGGTTTCGCATCGTCTATGATCCGGATGTGCTGGTGCATCATCTGGAGTTCGGCAGTGCTGCCAACACCGAGGCGTCGATGGCGCTGATGCGGCGCGGGCGGCGGATTTTCAAGCGCAAACACGCGGCGTTTCTCAAGACCAAATTCGACTGCGCGGTGGATAATATCATCAAGGCGCGCGCGCTCGATGGCGCGGGCCGGCGCATTCTCTACCTCGAGGATACGGTGCCGGTGCGCCGGCTCGGCTCGGGTTTCGTGCGGGCGAACGATGCGGTGCGCGCGATTGCGGCGGCCGGCTGGCGGGTTTCGGTGCTGCCGATCAACGGCGCGCGGCACGATATCATGAGCCTGTTCGGCGATCTGCCGGACCGGGTCGAAGTGCTGCACGACCGCACGATTTTGTCGCTGCCGCACCTGCTGGCCGAGCGGGGCGATTTTTTTGACGCCATCTGGGTGTCGCGCACGCATAATCTGGATCGCACGCTCTCGATTTTCACCGAGGCCGGGATCGATCCGCGGCGGATTCCGTTCGTGCTCGATACCGAGGCGATCGAGGCGGCGCGCGATGCGGCGGCGGCGGCGCTCGATCCGGACCGCGCGGATTTCGACCTCGATGCCGCCCTGGCGCATGAATTCCGCAACGCGCGGCTGTGCCGGCACGTGACGGCGGTGAACCAGGCGGAGGTCGATCTGCTGCGCGGCTTCGGGCTCGACCCGGTTTCGGTGCTCGGGACGATCCGCGATCTCGACCCGACGCCGCGCGGGTTCGCGGCGCGCGAAGGGCTGCTGTTCATTGCCAGCATCCATCAGACCGACAGCCCGAATTACGACAGTCTGCGCTGGTATCGCGACGAGATACTGCCGGTGCTGACCGCATTGATGGGCACGCCGCCGGTGCTGACGTTCATTGGCTATACCGCGCCCGATATCGATCTGACCGAGTTCGCCGGGCATCCGTATATCGATGTGCGGGGCAGCGTCGATGATATCCGACCGGCCTATGACAGCCATCGGTTGTTCATAGCACCCACCCGCTACGCCGCCGGCACGCCCTACAAGGTTTACGAAACCGCCTCGTTCGGGTTGCCGTGCGTTGCGACCGATCTGCTGGTGCGCCAGCTCGGTTGGGATGCCGGCGTGGAGATCGCGGGCGCGGCGGTGGCGGATGCGCGGGGCTTCGCGGCGGCAATCGCGCGTCTGTACGGCGATGAAGACGCCTGGCGGGCGATGCGCGAAGCGGCGCTGCGGCGGTTGGAGCGCGAGAACGGGCGCGGTCAGTTCGAGACGGTGGTGCAGGGGATTCTCGATGACGCCTTGCGGCCGATGGCGAAACGGCGGGCGCGGTTGCGGGCAGTGGGATAGAGGGCTGGGTGAGACAAGACTTCTTTTTTGTAAAAAAGAAGCAAAAAACTTTTATTTATCTCGGTCTTGTTGATTTTGCGTTTGTTGGCTTCAATTTGTTTGGTACTGTATTGCTTTGACGATTGAGCGCCGATAGTATTGTTAAAGTCTGTGCTGAGATGCGTTAAAATAACGAAAAATCTAAAATTAATCATAGTGTGGGGTCGGATATGAAATCAAGAGTGTTCCTGGGGCGATGCCTGTCGGTTGCGCTGATTGCCGCATGCAGTATCGGATCGGCCTCGGCGGCGGCGTATAGTGGGTTGTATGTGTTTGGCGACAGTCTGTCTGACGTTGGCAATGTTTCGCTTGCGACCAGTGGTGCGGAACCGGTTTCGCCACCCTATTCGAACGGGCGGTTTAGCAACGGCAATGTGTGGGTGCAGGATGTGGCGGCGTCGCTTGGGCTGGGGCCGGTGACGGCGAGCATCGCCGGGGGGAATGATTTCGCGGTGGGTGGTGCCGAAACCGGCCAGACGCCCGCCAACCTTTATACCAGTTCCAATCCGTTCCAGCAGGCAAGCGACCTGACGGCGCAGCTTGCCGCGTATAATCAGCGCGGATTAGCGGCGCAGCCGAACGCGCTTTATACGCTGTGGATTGGTTCGAACGATATCGATTCATTAGTGGTTGCCTTGGCCACGGTGCCTTTGACCCAGCAATCGGCCTATATCGCGAATGATTTCGCGGCGATCCTGGGGAACATCACCAAAGTTGTCACCGGTCTTGCACAGGACGGGATGAAGAATCTCCTGGCGTTGAACGTGCCCGATCTGGGCAAAACACCCCGTGCGACTTCGAATGGTGTGTCCGCTGCCGCTTCGGCGTTATCGGCGGCGCTTGACCAGAGTTTGGCGCTGACGCTCGGCCAGCTTTCGACCAGCGAGGGTTTCAAACTCAATCTCGTGGATACTTACGGCGCGATCGACGCGATCACGAACGCTCCAGCCGCCTATGGCCTTACCAACGTAACGAGCCCCTGTTGGACGGGCACATTTACCGATCCTGCGTCGGGCACGGTCTGCGCCAATCCCAATCAATATCTGTTCTGGGATGGGCTGCATCCCACGGCGGCGGGGCATCAGATCGTGGCCGATGGGGTTTTGACGCAGGTGCCGGAACCGGGGAGCGTGGGGTTGCTCGGAATTGCGGTGGTTGGCTTGCTGTGGGTGAAGGCAGGCAAGCGGAAGGGTTCTTTTTTGCAAAAAAGAACCAAAAAACTCTCATTAGCTGGGTGATAGCCCATTACGACGCCAACGCCCAAGACCCAGCGAATAAAAGTTTTTTGCTACTTTTTTACAAAAAAGTAGCCTTCTTTTGCCCGCTAAGAAGCCTGCGTCACAAACTTGGTCGCCAGATACGCATCGATCGCTTCGGCGCCGCCTTCCCAGCCGTAGCCGCTGTCTTTCATGCCGCCGAACGGGGTTTCGGGCAGGGCGAGGCCGTGGTGGTTGATCGAGATCATGCCGCTTTCGATCCGGTGCCCGAGGGCGGTGACGGTGCGGGTCGAGCGTGAGTAGGCGTAGGCGGCGAGGCCGTAGTCGAGCCGGTTGGCTTCGGTGATCGCGTCATCGAAGGTGGCGAAGCGGTTGACCAGGGCGAGCGGGCCGAACGGTTCCTCGTTCATCACGCGGGCGGTGGTGGGGATGTCGGTCAGCACGGTCGGCTGGAAGAAATAGCCTTTGTTGCCGATCCGCTCGCCGCCGGTTGCGAGTTTGGCACCGTGGTTGCGCGCATCCGCGATGAAGGCTTCGAGGGCGGGGATGCGGCGTTCGTTGGCAACCGGGCCCATTGTGGTGTCGGGTGCCAGACCATCGCCCACCTTGATTTTGGCGATGGCGCCGAGAAAGCGTTCCATGAACCCTTCGTACACGCTGTCCTGCACCAGGAAGCGGGTGGGGGCGACGCAGACCTGGCCGGCGTTGCGGAACTTGTTGGCGGCGAGGATTTTGGCCGCGGCATCGAGATCGGCGTCCTCGAACACGATGGCGGGGGCGTGGCCGCCGAGTTCCATGGTGGCGCGCTTCATGTGGGTGCCGGCGAGGGCGGCGAGGTGTTTGCCGATCGCGGTGGACCCGGTGAACGAGATTTTGCGGATGGCGCGGTGCGGAATGAGGTATTCCGAAATCTCGGCGGGGATGCCGTAGACCAGGTTGAGCACGCCGGCGGGCAACCCGGCATCGGCGAAGGCGCGGACCAGTTCGGCGCAGGAGCCGGGCGTTTCCTCGGGGCCTTTCAGGATCACGGCGCAGCCGGCGGCGAGGGCGGCGGAGACCTTGCGGACGGCCTGGTTGATCGGAAAGTTCCACGGCGTGAAGCAGGCGGCGATGCCGACCGGTTCCTTGACCACCAGTTGATAGATGCCATCGGCGCGGGCGGGGATGACGCGGCCGTAGGTGCGTACCGCTTCCGCCGCGAACCAGTCGATCACGTCGGCGGCGAGCATGGTCTCGCCCTTGGCTTCGGCGAGCGGCTTGCCTTGTTCCATCGTCATGATCGGCGCGATGGCTGCCGCGCGGTCGCGGATCAGGCCAGCGGCCTTGCGCATCAGGGCGGCGCGGGCGTGGGCGGGTGTGGCGCGCCAGGTGGCGAAGCCGGTTTCGGCGGCGGCGATCGCGGCATCGAGATCGGCGATGCCGGCGTGGGCGAGCGTGCCGATCACCTCTTCGGTGGCCGGGTTGATCACATCGAGTGTTTTGCCCGAAGCGGCGCCGGTCCATGCGCCGCCGATATGCAGCAAGACGTCTTGGTACATCTGGTTTGTTCCTGTTCGTGTGGCTGGAGGCGTCAGACCGTCTTGAGCACGGCGCGCAGGCCGTCGAACATTTCGTCGAGCTGATCTTCGGTGGTGATGAACATGGGCGAGAAGATCACGGTATCGCCGGTGACGCGCAGCACGAGGCCGTGCTCGAACGCCTTGCGCAGAATGGCGAAGCCGCGCTTGCCGGGCGTGCCGTCGGCTGCGAGATCGACCGCGCCGAGCAGGCCGTAGCCGCGGGTATCGATCACCATCGACAAATCGCGCATTCCGGCGATCCGTTCGAGGAATTTGGGGGCGAGGGCGGCGGCGCGGCCGAACAGATCGTCGTCGCGGTAGATTTTCAGTGTGGCGAGGGCGGCGGCGCAGGCGACCGGGTGGCCGGAGTAGGTGTAGCCGTGGAAGAACTCGATCGCGTCCGGCCCGGCGGCATCGAGGATGGTTTGCTGGATGTCTTCGCGCACCGCGATTGCCGCCATCGGGATGTTGCCGTTGGTGATGGCCTTGGCCATGGTCATCATGTCGGGCGTGACGCCGAAGGCATCGGCGGCAAAGGCGTGACCGGTGCGGCCGAAACCGCAGATGACTTCATCGAAGATCAGCAGGATGCCGTGCTTGTCGCAGATGGCGCGCAGGCGTTCGAGGTAGCCCTGGGGCGGCACCAGGATGCCGGTGGAGCCGGCGATCGGCTCGACGATGCAGGCGGCGATGGTATCGGCGCCGTACAGGTCGATCATGCGTTGCAGATCATCGGCGAGGTCGATGCCGCCGTGTTCGCCCTGGCCCATGGTGAAGCGGTTCGCCTCGATATGGGTGTGGCGCATGTGCGACACGCCGGGCAGGCCGAGGCCGAACGCGTCGCGGTTTTTCACCATGCCGCCGACCGACCAGCCGGCGAAATTCACGCCATGATAGCCGCGCGCCCGGCCGACGAAGCGTTGGCGTTGGCCCTGGCCGCGCACGCGGTGGTATTGGATGGCGACTTTGAGCGCGGATTCGACCGCTTCCGATCCGCCGCCGGCGAAGAACACGCGGTTGAGTCCGGCGGGCAGCATCTGGGCGAGTTCGTGCGCGAGGCGGAAGGCGCCGGGCACGCCGTATTGGAACGGTGGCGCGTAGTCGAGTTCTTCGAGCTGGCGGGACACCGCTTCGCGGATTTCGCGGCGGCCGTGGCCGGCGGGTGTCGTGTAAAGGCCGGAGACGGCATCGAGCAGTTTTTCGCCGGAGGTATTCCAGTAATGCACGCCCTCGGCGCGGGCGATGATGCGCGGCGCTTCGTGGAATTGCTTATTGGCGGTGAACGGCATCCAATGATGGATCAGCGGATCGTTCGAACGGGCGGCGGACTGGCTCATGGGGGTGTCCTTGATGGGGTACGATAGCTTAATATTTTTAACGATCGTACTGCAAGGGTAATTTCGGCCCATAGACGCGGGTGAGGCGTGTCGATTATTCTCATCACCGCTATGAAGCGGTGAGGTGGCCCCTTGGCTTGCTCCGCGCGGCGCTTTAGAAGCACTTAATAAATCAGGGACAGGAGCGATCCGATGAAATTGTTTCGACATGGCGCGGCCGGCATGGAACGGCCCGGAATTCTCGATGCGGCGGGCGTGAAGCGCGATTTGTCGGCGCATCTGCCGGTGCTCGATGGCGCGGCACTCTCGCCGGCCTCGCTCGCGCGGCTGGCCGCGATCGATCTGGCGAGCCTGCCGGTGGTGGCCGACGATGTGCGGATCGGCGCGCCGGTGCCGCGCCCGATCAATTTCATCTGCATCGGGCTGAACTATGCCGATCACGCGGCCGAAACCGGGGCGGCGATTCCCAAGGAGCCGATCGTGTTCATCAAGGCGGGCAGCGCCTATAACGGGCCGTTCGACGATGTCATGATTCCGCCCGGCTCGAAGGAGACCGATTGGGAGGTGGAACTCGGCGTGGTGATCGGCACCGCCGCGTCTTACGTGTCCGAGGATGATGCGCTCGATCATGTCGCCGGGTATTGCGTGATCAACGATGTCAGCGAGCGCGAATACCAAACCCGCCGTGGCGGCACCTGGGACAAGGGCAAGGGCTGCGCGACGTTCGGGCCGACCGGGCCGTATCTTGTGACCCGCGATGAGGTGCCCGATCCGCAGGCGCTTGATATCTGGTGCGAGATCGACGGCAAGCGGATGCAGAACGGCAATACCAAAACCATGATTTTCGGCGTGAAGACGCTGGTCTCCTACGTCAGCCAGTTCATCGCGCTGATGCCGGGCGATATCATCGCAACCGGCACGCCGCCGGGCGTCGGCATGGGGGTCAAGCCCAACCCGATCTTCCTGCGCCCGGGCCAGACCATGAAACTCGGCGTCGCGGGGCTGGGCGAGCAGATGCAGCGGACGATCGGCGGCTAAGCTTAAGCAGACGTTAATGTTTGGCCCTGTTGTCGGCAGGGCCAGCGTCCAGTAAAGGCCGCGCATGCGCCGCATCCTCATCCCCATCGTATTCGTCCCGCTTGCCCTGGCCGGCTGCATGCTACCCGGCCGCAAGCTTATCTCGCCCTATCCCGACGCACCGTCGCTGGTCGATGTCGCGGCGCTGACCAAATTCGATGGTCAGCTGCCGTTGGTGACGATTCCCGAAGGCACGCAGAACTGGGCACCGGCGGTGCGCTATGCGGTGAACGCGGCGCTGAAAATCAATCCGAAGGCGCAGTTTCGCGTCTATGTGACCGGGCCGGCGGCGGCGATTCCGAGCGATACCGAACTGGCGATGGCGAAACTCGCACCCGAGGCCGCGCAGGTGGCCGATGCGATCGCGGCTGATGGTGTGGCTCCCTCCAACGTGTCGCTCGGTGCCGGCACGGCGCTGGCGCATGTGACGGCGCCGACCGCGCCGGAGATCGTGGTGTTCGCGAAATAATGGCGCTCTCCGCGGTCGCGGCGCCCTGGCTGCGGCAGTTGGCACCCGAGACCGCGCATGACGCCGCCATCGCCGCGCTGCGCTACGGGTTGGCCGGCAGCCAGAGCATCGCGGCCGATCCCAGGCTCGCGGTCACCGCGTTCGGCCGCACCCTGGCCCATCCGATCGGTCTGGCGGCCGGGTTCGATAAAAACGCGGTCGCCTGCAATGGGCTGGCGCGGCTCGGTTTCGGGTTCATCGAGGCGGGTACGGTCACGCTGCGCGCGCAGCCGGGCAACCCGAAGCCGCGCCTGTTCCGGCTCGATCAGGATGGCGCGCTGATCAACCGCATGGGGTTCAACAACGCGGGGATCGAGCCGTTTGTGGCGGCGCTGCGCCGGGTGGATCGGTCGCGCATTCCGGTCGGCGCGAATATCGGCATCAACAAGGAGGGCGCCGCGCCGCTGGCGGATTACCCGGCGCTGGTGCGCAAGGTGGCGCCGCATGCCGATTACATCGTGATCAATGTGTCCTCGCCGAACACGCCGGGCTTGCGCGATTTGCAGTCGGTCGATCGGCTCGATGCGATTCTGGACGCGGTGGCACGCGAGACGGGGGGGCGCGAGACGGGGGGGCACCCGCCGCTGTTCGTGAAGCTCGCGCCCGATCTGGATGAGGCGGTGCTGCCCGATCTGGTTTCGCTGGCGGTGGCGCGCGGCCTGGCCGGGCTGATCGTCAGCAACACCACGCTCGCGCGGCCCGCTGACCTCGCCAGTGCGGCGCGCGGCGAGGCGGGTGGTCTTTCGGGCGCGCCGCTGTTCAATCGATCGACGCGGATGCTGGCACGCGTGCGGCTGCTGGCCGGTGGCCGGCTCACGCTGATCGGCGCGGGCGGTGTGGCGAATGCAGAACAGGCGTTCACCAAATGCCGCGCCGGGGCGGACCTTGTGCAGATTTACACCAGTTTCGTCGCACAGGGCCCGGCGGTGATCGGGCGGATCGTGGCCGGGCTGGGCGGTCTGCTCGATCGCTACGGCTGCGCGCGCCTGTCCGACATCACCGGGCGGGATGCCGATCGTCTGGCGGAGCTGACACCATGAGCATCGCCGATCTGGCCGCTGGCTATGATGGGTTCATCGTTGATCTCTGGGGCGTGGTGCACGACGGGGTGCGGCCCTATCCCGGCGTGATCGCAGCACTGGCGGCGCTGCGGGCGGCGGGCAAGCGGGTGGTGTTTCTCTCGAACGCGCCGCGCCGGGCGGCCGCCGTTGCCGCGTCGCTGGGTGAAATGGGCATCGCGCCCGGCACTTATGACGGCGTGGTGACCAGCGGCGAGGTGGTGCGGCGCGCGCTGGCGACCCGCGCCGATCCGGATTTCGTATCGCTCGGCGCGCGCTTCGTGCATCTCGGCCCCGCGCGCGACCGCAATTTGTTCGAGGGGCTCGACCTGATTGAGGTGAGCGTACCGGCCGATGCCGATTTCATGCTGAACACCGGCCCGGATGATCTGGCCGCGCAGGACGATTCCGCCGCGTTCGACGGGCTGCTGGCGGAATCACTGAAGGCCGGCCTGCCGATGGTGTGCGCCAACCCCGACCTCGAAGTGATCCGCGACGGCCGGCGCATCGTCTGTGCCGGGCTGCTGGCCCAGCGCTACGAGTCCTGGGGCGGGCGGGTGATCTGGCGCGGCAAGCCGGACCCGGCGGTCTATGCGCCCACGCTGGACCTGCTCGGCACCGCGCGCGATCGCAGCATTGCGTTCGGCGATTCGCTGCGCACCGATATCGCGGGCGCGAAAGCCGCCGGCATCGCCTCCGTGCTGGTGTTGACCGGAATTCACGTCGCCAGCCCGGAACAGGCGCGCCGCGACTGCGCGCAGGCGATGCTCGACCCTGTCGCGATTCTGCCGGGGTTCATCTGGTAGGCAAACCGTGATACCGCGCAGCGCATGACAATTCGCGTTCGCTTCGCCCCTTCGCCCACCGGCATGCTGCATATCGGCAGCGTCCGCACCGCGCTGTTCAACTTCCTGTTCGCCCGCCACCACGGCGGCGACTTCCTGCTGCGCGTCGAGGATACCGATACCGCGCGCAGCACGCCCGAAGCGACGCAGGTGATCTTTGACGTGCTGGCCTGGCTCGACATCACGCCGGATGCGCCGCCGGTGTTCCAATCGACCCGTTATCCGCGCCATATCGAGGTCGCGGAGGCGATGATCGCGGCCGGCACCGCGTATCGCTGCTACTGCTCGCGCGAGGAACTCGCCGCGATGCGCGCCGAGGCCGATGCCGCGAAAAAACCCTTCCGCTACGATGGCCGCTGGCGCGATCGTGATCCGTCCGAAGCGCCGGCCGGCATCGATCCGGTCATCCGCCTCAAGGCGCCGCGTACCGGCGAGACCATCGTGCGCGATCTGGTCAAAGGCGAAATCCGGGTGCAGAACACCGAACTCGACGACATGATCCTGGTGCGGTCGGACGGCACGCCGACCTATCTGCACGCCGTCGTGGTCGATGATCACGACATGGCGATCACCCATGTCATCCGCGGCGACGATCACATGACCAACACGTTCCGCCAGGTGCAGATTTTCGACGCGATGGGCTGGACGCGGCCGGAATTCGGCCATCTGCCGCTGATCCACGGGCCGGATGGCGGCAAGCTCTCCAAACGCCACGGCGCCGTCTCGACCTTGCAGTTCCGCGACGACGGCTATTTGCCCGAGGCGCTGTGCAACTATTTGCTCCGGCTCGGCTGGGGGCATGGCGATGCCGAAATCCTGTCGCGCGCGGATCAGATCCGCTTGTTCGACCTCAGCGGCGTCGGGCGCGGGGCGGCGAAAATGGACTACGCCAAGCTGCTCCAGGTCAACGCCGTCTGGGTGCGCGCCGCCGAACCCGACCGGCTGACCAAACTGGTGATCGACCGCATCGAAGCCGATACCGGCGGCCCGATCGGCACCATCGCCGCCGGGCGCATCGCGGAAATGATGCCGCGCTTGCAGGAACGCGCCCGGACCATTGTGGAACTCGCCGAATCCGCGATGTTCCTGGTGCGTGACGTGCCGCTGCCCTTCACCGCCAAGGCGACCGCCCTGATCACCGAGGACGCGCGCGACGATCTTTCGGCGCTGCTGCTCGATTTTGCCAAAACCGACTACACCGCCCCGACCCTCTACGCCGCCATGGTCGCCTACGCCGCATCGATCGATAAAAAACTCGGCAAGGTCGCCGAACCGCTGCGCGCCGCCCTGACCGGCAGCACCACCAGCCCGCCGATCGACGCCGTGATGCAGGCGCTCGGCCAGCACGAGGTCGAGCGCCGGGTCTTCGCGGTGCTCGCGGAATAGGCTGCGCGGCCGGGACCACACGCCCAAACGTAATCAACCGGCGACCGGGCGGCCCGGTCGCCGGCTTCGGATTACTCGCCGGTGCCTTCGGGCAGCGCCGCGCGCAGCATTTTCAGGTTCTGCTCGACCAGCGGTGCGGTTTGCGCCGCCACTTGCTTGAACGTCGGGTTCACGCCGTTCTGAGCCTCGTCCTGGAACACGGCCAGCGCGCTTTCATGGCTCGATATTTGATCGCGGATGAAAGCGACCGACAAATTCGGCTGCGGCCGGTAATTCAGCGTGACCAGCTGCGCCTTCAACTCCGTCGGCAGCGTGTTGGGCAGGCTCACGTTGTTCTCGGCAGCCTGGGCGCGGATTTTCGGCGCGTATTCCATGGCGTCGGCGCAGATTTTGTTGACCACCGGCACAACCTGCGGCTCCAGCGTGTTTTTCTGCACGAAAGTGCAGGCATTCAGATCGAAATGAACCAGTTGATAGGCGGTGGTGATGAAGTTGAGGTCCTGCGGCGTTAACGAACTCGACTGCGGTCCTTGCGCGGTCGTCGAACAACCGGCGAGAGCCAGCAACGCGGCGACAACCCCGTAGCGTGCGGATAATTTCATTGAACGGTCTCCCTTACGGCATGATCCTTATGGGTTCCGACGCGCAACCCCAGCCCGCCGTCACGCCATCGGCCGAGCCTCTATCGATATAGTCGCAAATCAAACGCGATAAGTGAAGAGTCTATATCGCAACCGGATGAATACAGGGTCGCTTGTGTGACAAATATGGCGATCCCCGTAAATGGCCGCGGGCATGACCGCGCGCATTTGTATTTTATAAACGAACGCGCGCTACACTGCCGCAATCCGCCGCGCCCGACCCCCTTCCTTGACCTCGCCGCGAAATAACGGGAGTCTCTGCTGCGGCGCAACGTGGCAAAGGATGACCGAAACGATGCTCGACCCCACCCCACCCCACCGTATTTCCGCGCGCCGCACAGGCGCCACACGATGAGGCCGATCCCCCCGGGCGTCGGTCCCGCCCGGCCGCAGATCGTCGTGCTGTTCGGCGCCACCGGCGATCTCTCGCGCCGCAAGCTGCTGCCCGGCCTGTTTCAGCTCTGCAGCGCCGGCTTCATCCCCGGCTGCCGGATCATCGGCGTCTCGCTCGATGATATCGACGCCGATGGCTTTTGCGTCATCGCCCGTGAATCGCTCCGCGAATTTTCGAGCCGCCCCGTCGCCGATGCCGCCTGGACCGCGTTCGCCGCAACGCTCGACTACGTCACCCTCGCCGCCGGCCCCGAATCCTTGCGCAACGCCGTGCTGCGCGCGGAGCAAAGCCTCGGCGCCGAAGCCCAGCGCGTGCACTACCTCAGCGTGCCGCCCAACGCCGCGCTGCCGGCCGTCCGCCTGCTCGCCGAAGCCGGCCTGGTCGAACGCTCGCGCATCATCATGGAAAAACCGTTCGGCACCGATCTCGCCAGCGCGGTCCTGCTGAACGCCCGCCTGCACGAAGTCTTCACCGAAGATCAGATCTTCCGGATCGACCATTTCCTCGGCAAGGAACCCGCCCAGAACATCCTCGCCTTCCGGTTCGGCAACGGCCTGTTCGAGCCGATCTGGAACCGCAACTTCATCGATCACGTCCAGATCGACGTGCCGGAAACCCTCGGCCTCGGCAAGCGCGCCGGCTTCTACGAACAGACCGGCGCCTACCGCGACATGGTCGTCACCCATCTGTTCCAGATCCTCGCCTTCATGGCCATGGAACCGCCCACCGCCCTCGAACCGGCACCGATCAGCGAGGAAAAAAACAAGGTCTTCCGCAGCATGCTGCCGATCGAGCCGCGCAACGTCGTACGCGGCCAATATACCTCCTACCGCACCGAAGACGGCGTCGATCGGGAATCCGACACCGAAACCTTCATCGCCCTGAAATGCCTGATCGATAACTGGCGCTGGGCCGGCGTGCCGTTCTTTCTGCGTACCGGCAAGCGCCTCGCCGAAGGCCAGCGCATCATCTCCATCGCCTTCCGCGAACCACCCAAAAGCATGTTCCCCGCCGGCTCCGGCGTCGGCGCGCAAGGCCCCGATCACCTCACCTTCGACCTCGCCGACGCCTCCAAAATGTCGCTCTCCTTCTACGGCAAACGCCCCGGCCCCGGCATGCGACTCGATAAACTCTCGCTCCAGTTCGCCATGCACGACACCGGCCTGGTCAGCGAAGTGCTCGAAGCCTACGAACGCCTCATCCTCGACGCCATGCGCGGCGATCATACCCTGTTCACCACCGCCGAAGGCATCGAACGCCTGTGGGACGTGTCCAAACCCCTGATGGAATCCCCCCCACCCGTCCGCCTCTACGAACCCGGCTCATGGGGCCCAAAATCCATCCACCAACTCATCGCCCCCCACGCCTGGCGCCTGCCGTTCGAACGCGCCTGGCGCGGCCAAACCACCATCGCGTGAGATTGGGTGGGGTGGTGGCCTGGGAGCAAGCAAGGCCAGGGGCTCTGCCCCTGGACCCCGTTAAAGGCGGAGCCTTTAAAATCCATTAGTTTTAGGCAAGGGGAGGGCGACCCAGGCCAGATCGACGGAACCACCGAGGCAGCGCCCTCCCCTTGCCTAAAACTAGCGGGTTCTAAGGGCTCCGCCCTTAGTGGGGGTCGAGGGGGCAAAGCCCCCCGCCTTGCTGACTCACGAGCCCACACCCCGCCCAATCTCGCACGACGGTGGGGTGGCGACCCCGGCGTGGCTCGAACACGCAACATCCCGCTTAGAAGGCGGGTGCTCTATCCAGTTGAGCTACGGGGCCGTTGCTGGGATCAATTGCTGGTGGTGTGATTGGCGTCAATGGGTCCAGTTGGCGCGGCGGTCGAACT
This sequence comes from Acidiphilium rubrum, assembly GCF_900156265.1. Classification (GTDB taxonomy): domain Bacteria; phylum Pseudomonadota; class Alphaproteobacteria; order Acetobacterales; family Acetobacteraceae; genus Acidiphilium; species Acidiphilium rubrum. The sequence continues at coordinate 3,979 of NZ_FTNE01000021.1, read as the reverse complement.
TGAAGTTATCGGCGTAGGCTTTGGGTTTGCGGGTATGTTCGGTGGGGATTTCGAGGTCGTAGGCGATGCCGTGGCGTTCGGCGTAGCGTATGGCTTCGTCGCGTGTATCGAACGACAGGCGCACCTCGGTTGCGAGCATATCGGCGGAGCCGGTCCAGCCCATCAGCGGGTCGATGGTTTTCGCCATGGCGGGTTCGAATTCCAGCACCCAGCGGTGGGTTTTTGCCCAGCCGGACTGCATGGCGGTTTTCGGCGGCAAATAGATGCGGGCGCGGTTCATATCGGTTCCTCGTAAAGCATCGGGGCGCCCGGACTCGAACCGGGGGCCTCTTGTACCCAAAACAAGCGCGCTACCAGGCTGCGCCACGCCCCGAATGATCCGCTTCCTATGCCGGGTGCGGCTTCAGCGCAAGCAACTTACTTGTCATCGCCGAATTGCTTGCCGATCACTTTGTCCCCCACGTCGATATCGTCCTTGGCGGTGATGCCGCCCTGCAATTCCAGGGTTGCCGCGACCGGCACGTGGCTCGAAATCACCCGCAGGCTCTCCGGCACGGTTTGATTGGCGATGTGGCGGATGGTGCCGTGTGGCCCGATGAACACCATATCAAGCGGGGCGAGGGTGTTTTTCATCCACATTTCGGAGACCTGCGGCGGGTTCCAGGGAAAGATCATGCCTTGGTCGGCCGCGATGGTTTTGCGAAACATCAGGCCGATTTCCTGCTGGCGCGGCGTCATCGCCTGTTCCACCTTGAAGGTGAAGCGCTTGCCGTGCTGATTGACGATGGTCAGCGTTTCGGTCGCCAGCGGCTTCTGCGGCCCGGTGATTTCATTATCGGCGTGGGCGATGCCGATACCGCCGATCACCACGCAAGTCAGCACAAATCCAGTTAGTCGCTTCATCGATCCACTCCAAAATTCAGGCGGCCAGCGCCCGAACCGCCGGCCGCACCGCCAAGTCTTGCGGCGGATCGGCCAGCGCGGTCAACCAATGCGCCGGTCGCGGCCGCGCCGCGCCCCGAAAATAGCGTATCCCGGCCAGAACGTCCAAGGCCGCCGGCGGCAGGGTTGCGGGGATTGGAACATCGTTCAGCACCGCCCAGATCCCCGCCCAGGCGCGCGCCAGCGCATAGGGATTATAGCCGCCGCCGCCCAGCACCATCAGGCGCGGCGCCAGAGGCCGCACCGCCGCCACCGCCGCCCATAACCCGTGGTTCGACAGCGCCAACCGGCTCATCGCGTCATCAGCCAGCGCATCCGCCCCCGGCAGCAGCATGATCGCCTCAGGGCGGAACCGTTCGATCATCGGCACGATCGCGCGCGCCATCACCCAGCCAAGCTCCGCATCGTTGAACCCTTCCGGCACGGGAAAATTGATCACCCCGCGCGCCGTATCCGTCGCGATGCCCGTGCGCGGCCATCGCCCGGCTTCATGCACGCTGATGGTCAGCACCCGCGTATCTTCCGCAAACGCGGCCTCCACCCCATCGCCGTGATGCGCATCCAGATCGAGGTACACCACCCGCCGCAGCCCCTGATCGAGCCAGGCCAGAATCCCCAGCACCGCGTCGTTGATGTAGCAAAACCCGCTCGCCCGCGCCGGCCAGGCGTGATGATTGCCCGCACCCGGCACCTGCACCACCCCACCATCCGCCGTCAGCGCCGCCGCCAGCATCGCGCCCCCGGCCGAGGTCGCCGGCCGCCGGTACACCGCCGGGTGAATCGGGTTCGCATCCGCCCCGATCCGAAACCGCGTCCGCAGGTCATCCGGCAACCCTTGCTCCGCCTCCGCCCGCATCAGCGCATCGATATAATCGGGTGCGTGAAACCGCTCCAACGCGCGCCGATCCGCGAGCGGTGCAGCGACGAACTGCCCATCCCCCAACCACCCCATCGCCCGCGCCAAATCCTCCGCCAGCGGCGCGCGCAAGGTCGCCAGCGGATGCGGCGGCACCGCAATCGGCTCACGATAGATATCGGCACTGACGAAGCGGGCAGGGGTCACTGGCTTTCCCTACACATTGCCGCCCCCGGTTGCTATAACACAGCGATGGACGACATGACCCTGATCCCCGAACACGCCACCACCCAGGGCACGCTGCCGCGCCGCACCTTCGCGATCATTTCGCACCCCGATGCCGGCAAGACCACGCTCACCGAAAAACTCCTGCTGTTCGGCGGCGCCATCCACGAAGCCGGCATGGTCAAGGCCCGCCGCGAGCGCCGCAACACCCGCTCGGACTGGATGGCGATCGAACGCCAGCGCGGCATCTCCGTCACCTCCTCGGTCATGACCTTCACCTGGCACGATGTCGTCTTCAACCTGCTCGACACGCCAGGGCATCAGGATTTCAGTGAAGACACCTACCGCACCCTCACCGCGGTCGATGCCGCGGTCATGGTGATCGACGCCGCCCGCGGCATCGAGGCGCAGACCCTCAAGCTGTTCGAAGTCTGCCGCCTGCGTGACATCCCGATCATCACCTTCATCAATAAAATCGACCGCGAAGGCCAGGACCCCTTCACCTTGCTCGATGAAATCGCCAGCACCCTGGCACTCGATGTCTGCCCGATGGTCTGGCCGATCGGCATGGGCGGCCTGTTTCGCGGCTGCTGGAACATCGCCGAACACCGCCCGATCGGCCGCGTCTCCCCCGAGGGCGAGGTCTTCGCCCCCGTCACCGTGCCGCCCGAGCAGATGGCCGAAGTCCAGGACGCAATCGAACTCACCGGCGCCTACCCCGCGTTCGACGAAACCGCCTTCCGCGCCGGCCACCTCACCCCCGTCCTGTTCGGCAGCGCCCTGAAAGACTACGGCGTGGTCGAACTCCTCGCCATGCTCTCCCAATTCGCCCCGGCCCCCACCACCCAGCGCGCCGAACCTCACCCCGTCGCCGCCTCCGACCCCAGCGTCACCGGCTTCGTCTTCAAGGTCCAGGCGAACATGGACCCCAACCACCGCGACCGCATCGCCTTCACCCGCATCTGCTCCGGCCGCTTTCAGCGCGGCATGAAACTGTTTCACGTCCGCGCCGGCAAAACCATGGCGATCCAGGCGCCCATCTTCTTCTTCGCGCGTGACCGTTCGCTGGCCGAGGAAGCCTGGCCCGGCGACATCATCGGCATCCCCAACCACGGGTCCTTGCGCGTCGGCGATACCCTCACCGAAGGCGAACCCCTCCGCTTCACCGGCATCCCCAGCTTCGCCCCCGAAATCCTCCGCCGCATCATCCTCGCCGACCCGATGCGCGCCAAACAACTCCGCCGCGCCCTCGAAGATCTCGCCGAAGAAGGCGTCGCCCAAATCTTTCGCCCCATGCTCGGCGCGGACTGGATCGTCGGCGTCGTCGGCGCCCTCCAGCTCGACGTCCTCGCCGCCCGCATCGACACCGAATACAAAATCCCGATCCGCTTCGAAGCCTCCCCCTACACCACCGCCCGCTGGATCACCTCAACCGACCCCAAACGCCTGAAAGACTTCATCGACGCCAACCAATCCACCATGGGCCTCGATCGTGACGATAGCCCGGTGTTCCTGGCCCGTGATACCTGGTCGCTGCGCTATGCGCAGGAGCGCGCGCCGGAGATTCACTTCTCGGCGACGCATGAGACGTCGGTGGCGTAAAAGGCAAAGCAAGGCGTTCTTTTTTGCAAAAAAGGTAACTGCCCAGGTCTTTTGACCGGGATCAGGCCAATTTGAGTTGGGCGATTAGGACGTTTGGATGCGCATTGATTGCGTTCAGCACGTCCCATTGCTGTTTTTTGGCGGTCGAGAAGAACGAGCGGATAACGGCGAAGTCCTCGGCGCCGGTTACAGCGCGGAAGCCGCCGGAGATTTTTTGGCGCAGCTTCATCATCCGGCCATCGCGCTCGGCAAGATTGTTGGTGAACGGCACGGCCGGGTTGGACAGGAAGCGCAGCACGTCCGGCTTGCGTGTGCTCAGACGCAGCAGGAGGTTATGACCGACCCTGCGCGGTA
>NZ_FTNE01000045.1 GCF_900156265.1 Acidiphilium rubrum | reverse complement strand
GGGAAGACGCATCTGGCGACGGGGTTATGCGTGGCCGCCTGCCGTCAGCGCCGGCGGGTGCGGTTCACCACGGCGACCGCGATGATCAACGAACTGGCTGAGGCGGCGCACGCCAACCAGCTCAGCCGCGCACTCGGCCGCTGGGAACGGCTCGACCTGATCTGCATTGACGAGCTCGGCTACGTGCCGCTGGCGGAGACCGCGTGCGAGTTGATGTTCCAGGTGATCGCCGACCGGGCGGAGAAGGCGGCGGTGATCGTCACCACCAATCTGCCGTTCTCCGAATGGTCGCAGGTCATTCCCAATCCGCGCCTGTGCAAGGCGCTGATCGACCGCCTGACCGACCGTGCCCACATCATCACAACCGGCACGGACTCCTACCGCTTCCGTCGCACCACGGCGCAACGGACGGCCAGCAAATCATGAACAGGAAGGAGAAAAACAACCGCTGACAGGCAGTGCCGCCCCGCGGGGCGGCACTGCCTGTCCAACCCCCGGAGGTGGGCCAGAATTCATCAGCACAAGTGGGCCAAAATCGATTGTCACAGCCACGACCATCGGCCAGGCCCTGGCGCAGGCGCGCGGGCTTGTCACCAAGCATGCGGTCAAGCAGGTGGACCGTCTGATAAGCAACGCGGGCATCGACGTGTGGGAGAGCTTTGCACGCTGGGTGCCGCATCAAGTCGGCACGCGGCCTGACATCCTGGTCGCGATGGACTGGACCGACTTCAACCATGACGATCAAGCGACCCTCGTACTGAGCCTGGTGACGGGCCATGGCCGCGCGGCACCTCTGCTCTGGCTTTCCGTGTGGAAAGAGGAAATCGCAAGCCGGCGCAACGATTTTGAGGATGCCTGCCTGTGCCGCCTGGCTGAAACGGTGCCGGAGGGATGCCAGGTGACGATCCTGGCCGATCGCGGCTTCAGCGATCAGAAGCTATTCGCCTTCCTGGGCAAGCTCGGTTTCGGCTACGTGATCCGCTTTCGCGGCAACATCAGAGTAACCGATGCCCACGGCACGGCCAGGCCCGCGGCCGAGTGGGTCGGCAAGGGCGGCAGGGCGTGCAAACTGCGCGATGCGCGGGTCACGGCGAAGGGACAGCTTGTGGGGGCCGTGGTGTGCGTCCACGCCAAAGCCATGAAAGAGCCCTGGTGCCTGGCTGCCAGCGATACCGAAGCGTCTGCGGCGACGCTGGTCAACCACTACGCCCGCCGCTGGACCATCGAGCCGCAATTCCGCGATACCAAGGATCTGCGCTTTGGCATGGGACTGTCGGCCACCCGCGTCGGCGAGCCCATGCGCCGCGACCGGCTGTTGCTGGTCAGTGCCTTTGCGGTCGCGCTGCTGACGTTGCTGGGTGCGGCCGGAGAAAGCCTAGGCATGGACCGGCTGCTCAAGTCCAACACCAGCAAGACCCGCACCCACTCGCTGTTCCGCCAGGGTTGCATGCTCTACGAATTGATCCCCAACATGCCCAAACACCGGCTGATCCCGCTCATGCAAGCGTTCGCCCAAGCCCTGGCAGACGCACCCGAGTTCAGCAGATTGTTTGCTCAGGCAAAATGAGGGGATGGCTGAGAGCACGGCAGGCATCCAGTGATTATTTCCTTTCCTTCTGACGCGCGACCAGCGCATCCACAAGCTTGGGAATTTCAGCGGTACTATACGGAGCGCCGAAGACCTTCTTCATCTTGGTGACTTCGCCGGTCCAGGCAGCTTGAGGAATCACCGGCTGGCGGTTCACAAAGCCAGCGGAATGACAGTACGCGCAGTTCTGATTGAGCACGGCGGCGTCGGTGCCCTGGAAATACGCGCCGGGAACCGGAATTTTTACCGATTCCGATTTGAATATCGGCGCGGGTGTCGCCGCAAGGGCAAAGGCGCTTATCGAAAGAACGCCGCCTGCCAGCAGAGCGATGGTTTTGATTTTCATGGGGTCATCTCCTCGTTAAGCGACTGTTACATCGACATGCTCGATGCCGTTATACATGAAGCCGCCAGGGTTCCAGCCGGCGACCATGGGCTGGACATGGCCCTCGGCATTCGCGGCCTTCACCATCAGCCGGTAGGTTCCGGTCTTGGGCAGGGATATGCGGGCGTGCCAAGGGCGGAACCCGTAGGCGCCGTAATTCTTGCCAAGCGTGGCGGTGCGCCAGGTTTTGCCACCATTGACCGAGACCATCACTGATTTCAGCGCGCTGCCACCGCCGAAGGCGAAGCCTTCCAAGGTCACCGCTTGGCCAGAGGAGAATTTCTGGCCATTTTCGACACTGGTGAAGAAGCTGCGCGGCTTCATTTTGTTGATCGGGACGAATTTGATGCCTTTTTCGCCAGGCTTCATCTCGCCGGTCTTGGTGTCGGGGATTTTATAGGCCACCGCCATCCAGAAATTTGTGCTGGGATGGTCGATCACCTCGATCTCAGTGAGCATTTTTACCCAGTAAGTCGAGTACCAGCCGGGCACAATGAGGCGCACCGGATAGCCGTTCAGCAGCGGCAGGTTCTCACCATTCATCTGGTAGGCGACCATCACCTCGCCGTCATTGGCGCGCTTGAGCGGCAAAGTTTTCTCGAAGGTAACATCGGGCGGGTAGAGCCCGCCGCCCTGTTCCAGGCTGCGGAAGGCGACATGGGTGCCCTTGGTGGTGAGGCCTGCATGGGCGAGCAGATGGCTGAGCGGCACGCCTGTCCACATCGCGTTATACATCGCGCCATTTCCCCATTGAGCGCCGGAGACGCGTGGGTTGATAAAGCCCCGGCTGTTGCCGGAGCATTGGTTGATCGCCGCCATGCGTTTAGGAGGAAAGGCTTTGACCAGTTCCTCTAGCGTCAGCTCGAACGGCTTCTTCACCGCGCCGAACACTTTAATTTTATAGGTCGAGGCGTCCACGCTGGTCGGGAAGTCCGCCATGTGCCAGCGTACATAGGTCTGGTCGTTCGGGGTGAACAAATGCTTCTGGAGCACCGGCCACGGCGTTTCGAGCAGAGGCGCGCGGGTGCGCTGAAGGATCATCTCGCCCTTTTGCGGAAACGTGCCCGCGGCAACCATAGGGCGCTCGCCATTGGCGAAAGGCAGAGTGACTGTTTCCGCCTCAGCAGCGGCGCCTCGTCCGGTACTCAGGGCCAATGCGCCGAATGATGCGGCGCCTAGCATGGCGGCGCGCCGGCTGGGTATCAAGGCTGGTATCAGTTCAGGCAGTTTTTGGTTCATTCATAGTCCTCCCGTTGGTTGGTTTCACACTGTTGTTAATCGCCGCAGCTTTATAAGTACGACTGTATAACATACGCCAGGAAGAAGAGCTATGATGGAAATTGGGTGACGGCGGTGATCAGGCGGCGTTCTGTGCTGGCGTCTCGATCACCTCGACGCCGTCCCGGAAAGTAATGCCCTGGATGACCTTGGGCAACTGGTTTTCTCCGTTGAGTTTGCGCCAGGTTTTGGCGGCTGCGGTGACGAGTTTGAAGACCATGAGCCGGGCGGTGTCCTGCGACAGCGCGCCCTTGGTTCGGACCGTTCTGTGGCGGACGGTGGCGAACACGCTCTCGATCGGGTTGGAGGTCCGCAGATGCTCCCAATGCTCGGCCGGGTAATCGTAGAAGGTCAGCAGCGCATCACGGTCCTTGATCAGACAGGTCACCGCCTTATCGTACTTCAAGCCGTATTTCTCAACGAACTTTGTAATCGCCGCCTCGGCCGTCGCACGATCCGGTGCCGTCCAGATTTCACGTAGATCGGCTTTGGCGGCCGGTTGGAGTACTTTCGGCATCTTGTTCAGCACATTGGCGGTTTTGTGGACCGTGCAGCGCTGATGGCATGTCCTCGGCCAGACCTCCTCGATCGCCTTCCAGAAGCCGAGCGCCCCGTCCCCGGTGGCGACCTGCGGTGCGATGGTCAGACCCCGGGCCTTCAGATCGACGAGCAGTTCGTGCCAGCTCTGCGCACTTTCCCGCACGCCCACCTGAAAACCGATCAACTCTTTCCGGCCCTCGGGGGTGGCGCCGATCAGCACCAGCATGCACTCTGCCTGTGGTTCCATCCGTGCCTGCAGATAGACGCCATCGGCCCAGATGTAGACGTAACGCCGGGCCGAAAGATCCCGCCGCTGCCAGCGCTTGAAGTCGGATTCCCATTCGCCGCGCAATCGGGCAACTACCGAGGGCGAGAGGTTTGGCGCATCTTTCCCCAACAACGCCCCCAATGCATCTTGGAAATCACCCATCGAAATACCGCGCAGATAAAGGATGGGCAGCAACGCATCCAGGCTCCGGGTCCGACGCGCCCAGGGCGGCAAAAGGGCCGAAGTGAAACGAATGCGCTCATTGCCCGCTTCCGCCCCGCGGTCGCGCAGCTTCACGCGCTGCACCTCGACCGGACCAATCCCGGTCTGGATTTCCCTCACCGGACCCAGACCGTGCCGCACAACGCGGTCGCGGCCGTCAGCCAGCCGTTCACCCTTCATTGCGGCCAGAAACGCCTCAGCCTCCGCCTCGATTGCCTGGGCCAGCAGCCGACGGGCCCCGTCCCTCAGGATCGCCGTCAGCGGATCCTCAACGTCTCCGGGCTTGCGGAAGGGAAGAATAGTGCTATCGCTCGTCATAGGCGTATCGCTCCTTCAAGAGGTTCAGGCAGGCTTCCACCCGCCTCGATACGCCACCTTTCTCACCATGCCATCACCCAATTTCGGCTATAGCTCCAGGAAGAAGAAGCCAGCGGGTGATATCTGTGCCAACTTGTTTTATGGCAATGAAAGCAGAAGCATCATTGGCTTGTCAGGGTTTCAAGACGCCTGGCTGTTGCAGGGTCGCATCATGATCTTTAATGGAGACCAGGCGCGGGGTTGCGGCCAGCCGGAGATATGCTGGTAATTGACGTAAACCGTCACGCCGGTGCGAATATCGCGCCATTGGGTGACAACCGAATGATAGATGTTGCCGCCAAAGCCTTGCCGCTCATGGGCGATTTTCATCGTATTGTAGTACCGCCCTGCGACATGAAGACGCTCAAAGCCCTCGTTGCGGATCGTCTCATGAAATTTGAAATAGGGGTAGCCCGGTCCGCCGATCGTGTCGAACCGGACCATTGTGCCGGGAGAGCCAAAAATCACTGTCTGAAGCGCCTGTTCCGCTTTCGCGCCGCCTGGCCACTTGGTGTCCCAGATGCCGAAATAATAGTCGCCGGCCACGTCGTTAATCGAAATCCGGCAAAGCTTTGGCCGGTTTGGAACCTTGCCGGAATAGAGTATTTTGAGGCCGGTATCGGTCACCACGCTGGCGCCGGCGGCGCCACAGATAGCTGGTCGTATCGATGCCACGGATGTTGGATAGGGTCTGATTTCCTGTCCTGCAACCGAAGGCGCGGCGCAGTTTGTCAGTCCAAATGCGACAAGCGCGGCCATGCCGCATGTGCGGATCGAACGGAGGACCCTGTTTGGTTCAGGAAAGTAAAGCGGCCGGGTCACAAGCGTGCCATGGTTAAAGACATAGCCATCCGGCTGCTCCTTGTTGAAGCGCCCCGGGTTTTCCGGAGGCTCCAACTCTTGAGTAGGACGGAGCAATGGAAAGCGGAAGACATCGAACAGATATTTACCTGAAGTCCGCGAACGAGCGGTCCGGATGGTGCTGGAGCATGGCAAGGATCATGCTTCGCAATGGGAGGCGATCGGTTCGATTGCGCCAAAGATTGGCTGCACGTCCGCGTCTGTGAGGGGTGGGCGGGAACGTCCCCACCTACTCGGCATGCCGACCCCGATTGACCCGAGATCGAGCAACGGCTGCCGATCAGGGCGATAATCGCCTGAATGCTGCCGGTCTCCCGCATGATCGCCCCTTTAACCGGCAGATCCTACAGCAACGATCGCGGCATGGCTTACATAGAGACCCGGAAAAAGTCTGGCCAGCGCGTTCACCTTCGGCGCATCGTAAAGCTCGATATAGCGGTTGTCCGGGTGCAGCGTGGCGAAATTCTGATGGTAACCTTCTGCCGGATAAAAAGGCCTTGCGGCGTCGATGCGAGTTACAATCGGTGCGGCGAAGGCATGATCGGCAGTAAGTTGCCTGATATAGGCTTGGGCGATCCTGCGTTGTTGCGGATTTTCAGCCCAGATCTCTCCGCGATACTGGGTGCCGTGGTCCGGTCCCTGATAATTCAGTTCAGTTGGATTTGTTGCTACCGAGACGTAGATACGCAAAAGCTGTCCATAGCTGATCATGCTTGGATCAAAAGTAATCTTCAACGATTCCGCCTGCCCAGTAGTTCCGGTGCTGACATTGCCATAATGGGCGGTGTCGGCAGCGCCGCCGGTATAACCGGAAACAGCTTTCTGCACGCCCTTCACATGCTGGAACACCACTTGCATGCCCCAGAAACAGCCACCGGAAAGGACTGCGGTTTCGCTGCCAGGTGCTTTCGCCAGCGGGGCGTCAATCATCGGCGGGGGTGCTAGAATGACGGTTTCCGCCGCTGCCGAAGGGCGGATCGCCGACAATGCTGCAATGCCGCCGGCCAACGCAGTCGCAAGAAGGAGTTTTTGCATCATACGGTCCTTGGGGTGAAAATGGGGCGATGCCATTCATGCAGTACCGAAGCCCGGTCGGGCGCGGTTTGAGGAAAGAAAAGAGTCAAAAATCCGACTATCCCCAGGGCAGATGTCCCCAGGGGAGCTTGCTTTCCTCGAAAAAGTGAAGCAGCCGGCTCAAAAGCTGGTTATACGGGAAAAAACGCTCATCCGGCTGCTTCTTTCTACTGGTTCGGTGCGTTAGGCGTTGTTGTGCCGTTCGCCGGCTCAGTCGTGCCTGGCCCTGGCGGCGGCAGCAACATGCCGCCAGTATTTGTTGAGCTGCCCGGCTGATTATACGCCGGCTCCACATGTCCAGGTCCTGGCGGAGGCAGCAGCATGCCGCCATTATTGGCGGCACTGCCGGACTGGTTATATGATGGTTCCGTATGCCCTGGACCTGGCGCCGGCAGAGACATATCACCCTCAGTGGAGGCCGGACTTGGCGACCCCATCATGTTGGAACAAGCGCCCAAACCAAGGACCAGCAAAGAAACACCGGCAAGTTTCGCCGAGTGGAACAGAACATCGCCATTTTGGCGTAATCTTGTATGCATAGTTTCGTCTCCTCGCGTTGTAGCAAAAATTCGCTTTGGCATTCAGCTCAGCAATGAGCAGCCGATCCCGCCTAACGACAGCTGGTATTGCAGCCTCTATTTTCCGGGGCGGCAAGATAAAATCGCTGTATCCGTGTTGGTGTTGGCTGGCACCAATGTACAAGTCATCATGTGCATCTTTTTTACATCCATCTTTATGATCTGCATCGACGGGTGAGTCATGTTGAGATTAAGCTTGAACGGCTGCATTGGAATTAGAGGGCCGGGCGAGTAAATGCTTGTGCCGACTTGGTCGTGTAGTACCGCCTGCGTAGCGGCATGAGCCGTCGGAAACCCGATTCCAACAAGCAATCCAGCGATGGAAAGCACAGTCAATCTGTAAGCATGTTTATGCATTAGAATCTCCTTCAATTGTCGTCGATGTCCGAGGTAGACCTGTAGCCTAGAATACACAAAGTAAAGACAAACACGGAAGATCTTACGATAGCGGCCTCCGCAGATTAAGGCGCTTTCAAGCGCACTCGCCAGTTCCTATGTTTTATGTCGCCGGAGAGAAAAAATTACAAAATCCATTGGGTGAAACCTTTCCTGCGACGACCTGGCACATCGAACCGGCCTTGACGTAGTTCGCACAGTTCGAGCACTTTGAGCTTCCCGCCGGATGATCGACATAGCCAGCACTGGCTTTCGTCGCTTTGCTCGAAGCGAGGGCTTCGCCTGTCATTGGTCCGGCAAGCAGCAATCCCACTGCGGGAAGCACCATCGTCTTCACGTAGAGCCTGCGGTTCATCTTCCTGTCCACCGTTTCAAACCCCCAATGCCGATGAAAAATGATCTTCGGGTTTGGTATCATGGATTTCCGGGAACAGCCATCCAGAACGGAAAGCTGCCCTTGGGCAACGTGATCCGTTGGACGACTTTAAGCGAGCGAGCGCTGATTACATCGAATTCTGCCGACCTTGTTGCAGCGGTATAAATCCATTGGCCATTCGGGCTGGCGCGCACACCATGGGGACCCTGGCCAACCATGATCTTTTTAAGCAGGTGCGGTTTTGCCATCGAAAAAACCTCGGCGGTGTGGCCCCCAATATTTGTCGTGACCGCATATCGGTTGCCTGGGATAACGTCCATGCCGCCGTGGAACTTGCCAACTTTGAAGTGAGCGAGCGTCTTGCCGCTTTGCAGGTCGATCAGCACGACCGTGCCGTCACGTCCGGCCATGGAATGGCTGCGAATCCATAGCCGCTTGCCGGACGCCGTGAGATCAAGGTTGTGCGGCGTTTTCATGTCGGCCACGGTAATATCGCGCTCGACACTCAATGTACGCATATTGATGACGGCAAGCTTATCTTCGCCTTGCACGGTTACGTAGGCCAATTTGCCGTCATGAGAGAAGACGATATTGTGCGGGATCTTTCCGACTGAGATGGTTTTGACCATCTTCCTGGTCTTGACGTTAATGACTCCGACAAATCCGCCTGACGCATCGACAGTTAATCCATATGTACCAGTAGGATCGAGTTTTACCCCCTGGATCACGCCGCCCAGATGAAATGTAGCCAGCTTCTTGCCGTCGATGGCGCTGGCAAGATAGACGTCGCCAGTTGCAAAGCCGCTGACCAGCAGCAACTTTCCGGAGGGGCTGTAGTCGATATAATGCGCTAACGGGAAGCCGCTCCAAATCTTGCCGCTCGGCAACTCCTCGACACTGCCCTTGCCTTGCAGTGCAACATAGACCGGTGCAGGAAACATGGAAGCATTTATCGGTGCCGCCGCGGTACCCGGCGTCATTTGTGCGTATCCAGCCATTGGCGCCGCCAAAGTAGCGATAGCGGCTGTAACAATCAGTTTCGTGCGCAGGCTTCTCATTTTAACTCCGTAATAAATGTCGTCGAGCGTTGGGTCCTAGAAGTTGCGAGCAGCTTCGAGCGCCAGAGTGATGAACTATGAGAGTATCAACGTGCCAGGGAGCAAAAAATTCCATCCGAAACTATCACGTTTTTGTGTGTACGGGTGATCATCCTCAGCATGTCGTTCTACGCCATCCTCAAGAAAATTGACTGTCGGATTCTCGTCTGACCCGTTCCGGTTCGTGCGGCACGAGGTCATAATGATAGCCCCTTCGGGGTTGTTGTTCGGCCATTCATGAATTGCGCGTATAGAATCGCGAGAAGCACGAAAAACACCGTATGAGCGAAGGCGAAATATGCCATCCCGGCGAGGCTCAGATTGCGGCTGCCGGCGATCCCTTCGCCGATCCAGGGCAGCACGATGAACGCGTTCATTATCCAGGCAAAAGCTGCATAGAGCAGACCCTTCAGCCAGGCAGGGCCGCGCAGCACGGGTTCGAAGATGAACGCGTACGCAACGGCCATCGCAAGACCCACCGCGATATGGAAACCGATCTTGAAGACCATCGTCTGCGGCGCGGGCAGATCGAGCGTTCGCCACAGGGAGGCGACGCCGGATGTTTGCAGCGGACCCGCGACGAACGGCTTGATCAGTTTCAGCAATCCGCCATGCGCGGTTACCAACGGAATCCAGTCGGCGGCAAACAGGATAAAGCTATTGATGACGATGGCGATGGCGCCCGCGGCCAGACCAGTCCACAGCCGGCGTGTGATCCTGGGCCTCGGATATTGCCCATTCACGAGCGGTATGGCCGCATTGGCAACACCAGATCGGATCGGGAGACTGGTGAGGTTCTCCGTTTCTCCTCCACGGCTGAAAGCCGCTCGTCCGGCGATGCATCTTCATTATTCTGCATGGGCGCTGACTGCATGGCTTTGGTCAACGGATATGGCATGTACGTTTGATAACTGCGCTTCCACAGGAAGTCCCGGTCCGGAGGCATTGATCGGACGGACTATTAAATAGCGTTGTTGAGTATCCTTCGGTTCATCCTGCCCATGCGGCCTGACAATCGTTTTCAGCGGCGTGAAAGCGGTGACGATGGCGGCACCTGCCGGATTGCTCTTAAAATTCATAAGCGGCGTGATCGCACCCCAGGGAGCCGTTGCCTTTCCAGCCAGGGCCAGCTGATACTTGGCTTTCGGCTTAAGGCCGGTAACGGCGGCTTCAACGAGATCGATTAAGCCCTGGTCGTTGACGGAGACCGTCGTGATTGGTTTCGACGAGCCCACCATACCCAATGCAAGGTGCCCAGTATTACCGCTGATGCCCAAAGGTTTTAGGTTTTCAGTGCCGGGTCCGCTCGGCACCGCATCGGGGACGTAAGTAAGAGCCTGGGGCGACTGACCGCCTTTAATGATCGCCACAACCTTGTTCGTCAGCGTATTGATCGCAACCACGCCTGTGCTGTTTTCGAGGGCGACGTAAATCCTTTTCCCATCTCCCGACGGCCACAGGCCATGCGGTAAATCAGGCGTCGGAATTGTCGCGACCAATTTCGGATGGCTGGTGGTGGTATAGACCTTGATCTCGTTTTCGCCGCCGATCGAGATATAAGCGAATTGTCCATTCCGGTTGCGCACGATATTGACGTGGTTGGTGATCGGGCCGGTGTCGAGCAGCGCGATTTGCTTGAACGGCTTGCGGGCGCTGAAAACCTGCGTTTTGCCAGTATCCTTAAGGGTGAACCACACCTGCTTGCCATCCGGCGTCACCGCGATATCAGGACAAAATGGCGATGCCTGCTTCACGGTCGCGACAACTTTATGGCTTGCGACATCGACCACGCTCAGCACTGGGTGAAAGCTGGAACAGACAAAGCCGTATTTGCCGTCAGGGCGGAACATCGTCATGCCAGGGCCGCCGGCCATATGGATGCGCGTATTTTTCGCATAGGTTTTGGCATCGATCACCGAGACGTAATTCTCGCCGCGCACGGTGACCCAGACTTCCTTGCCATCTGGAGTGTAGAACGCTTCATGGGGTGAGCGCCCGACATACACGACGTGCTTGACCTTATTTGTCGCGGTGTCGATGAAAGCGACGGAATTCGATCCGATCGAGACTACAGCGATCGTACGATGATCAGGGGCGAAACCCATGCCATGGACGAGCAGCTGGCCGGTATAGAGTGGGCTTAGGTTGCTTGGCGTGGTGGCGCCGAGCCGGATCACGCCGAGCAATTTCTCGGTTTCAGGATTGAACACCGATACCGTGTTTGAGCTTTGATCGGCGGTATAGACGCGATCATGCGCGCTGATCGGGATGTTTGGCGCCTTGGCGCTCATGGGCGCCTGCCCGGCGAAGGCGGCTCCGCTTATGCAGAGACCCGCGCCGATTAAAAAGGGGAGATGTTTCATGGTTCGTTGCCTTTTAGTGTAAGAAAATGATGATCGGTTTACGGGTGCGTCACCGGCGGCATCATCGCCAGCCAATGCCGCATGATCTGAATTTCGTTTTCTTGTTCAGCGATGATCCCTTCCGCGAGATTGCGGATATGCACGTTTTTCCCATAAAGCAGGATCAGCTTCGCCATCTCGATCGCCCCTTGATGGTGCGGGATCATCATCGATAGAAAGTCATGATCAGGGTCGCCGTTCATTGGCGCTGCGGCCATGGCGTGATCCATGTGGTCCATCGCTTGCATCATCTTTGCCACGAAAGCTTTTTTTGCTCCGGACGCGCTGGCGGATCTACCCATTGCAGACATCGCTGCTTTCGGCTCCGCTGCCCGAGCAAGCGGCGCACCGGCGCCCAGCCCTAGAAGAGCCAAGCCGGCCCTCAAAACTGAGCGGCGCTTTGTGGATGCATCAGGTCTTAAAGGACCGGCATAGGCGGCGACTTGCAGATTGATTTGCATCGTGGAACTTTCGAAACGGCATAGTCGGCCAGGCATGACGATCGCTGCTCTAAGCAATCGTGCCGCACAGGCATCATGTATTTGAACAACGCGCGACGGCGACAAAAAATTCCAGATCGGGCTGTCACGGTTTTGCGATGGAAATATTGTCAATCCATGGGTGGCTGTGGAATAAAGACAGCCTCACCGCGTTGTGAAGGCATGAGACGCACCGCTGCAAGAAAGGCTTTGGGTGACCGTTTTATCGAAGATCGAGGAGACGATCCCGTCGCTCAGGCGTTATGCCAGCGCCTTGCTTGGCGGCCGGCAGGATGCCGATGACCTTGTTCATGATTGCCTGGTTTTGGCGCTTGCGCACATCAAGCCGCGAATGACGGAAAGCGAGGTTCGCCCCTGGCTGTTCACGATTATCCGCAACCATTTTATCAGCGGGCGGCGTAAAATTGTGGCGCGTGGCACCTCCATCGACATTGACGAAGCGGCGGCGCTCATGCCGGCAACGGCGCCGGTTCAGGAGCAGCGGATGCAGATGCACGAGCTGAGCAAGGGGCTTGCGGCATTGCCGGATGATCAGCGGGAGGTGTTTTTGCTCATTACGCTGGAAGGTTTTGAGTATGCCGAGGTTGCGGCGATGCTCGGCATACCGCTCGGCACGGTGATGTCGCGCCTTAGCCGCGCGCGGGATCATCTGCGTGATTTCATGGACGGGCGGGCGCGCCCTGCCCTGCGGAGGGTTAAATGATCCCGCCGATCACCGAGGACGATCTGCATGCCTATGTCGATGACCGTCTTGCCGCGGACCGGCGTCGTCAGGTCGATGGCTATCTTGCCCAGAACCCGCGGCAGGAGGAACGCGTGCGGGCCTGGCAGGCGCAGCGAGATTGGGTCCATGCTCGCTTTGATCCGGTTGCCGCCGAACCACTGCCGCCGCAACTGACGCTGTCACATTTGCTTACCGGCCAAGCGACCCGCGCTTCGTTCTGGTCAACCGCGAACTGGCGCAGCGCAGCTGGGTTTCTGGTGGCGCTCGGCATCGGCGCCGCGTCGGGGTGGTATGGTCATGGATCAGCCAGGATCAGCGTTCCGACACTGCCGGTGGGAATTGCAGCGCTCAAGCTGGAAACGAAGGCGGCGTACCAGGTCTTTGCGCCTGGTCGTATCCCTGATCAGACAAACAACGCTTTAGGCAATAATGGGATATCGAAATCTCTTTCGAGCGCCGTCGGATTTGCCGTGACCGTGCCCGATCTGGCGGGAAGCGGATATGGCATCATCGGCGCCACTATCCTAGCCACCACGCACGGGCCCGCTGCAGTGCTTATTTATCGCCGGCATAAGACCCGGCTGGTGGTGTTGATCCGCAAAATGGATGTGCCCTCGCGCGCCGGGCGCATGATCGAAAGCCATATAGGCCAAAACAACTTGTTCACATGGATCAATAACGGGATTGGTTTTGGTGTCACCTCCAACATCGATCTGCGCATGCTGCATCCCATTGCCAATCATATTCGTGACGCTGAAACACCGACATAAACGTCAAGGACCGCAAGCCGAAAGTTGTCGTGGCACCAGGACGAGAAAAGCCTCCTTGCCGGACTAATTCCTGCGCCCGGTCTTCTATCGGCGCCCTGAGGATGAATGCCTAAAACAAGTCATCTTTACATCTTTATTTTCGATAGGATTGACAGTTTCAATCACCTTTATTGCTTTATTCCATCCTCCTATATCGGTCTCACACAAGGACGCTAAGTCCTCCCCGACCCCCAACGAGGCCGAGGCTTTTTGAAGGATAATGACGATGTTTACGAAAACTCTGATGGCGGCGGTTGTGGTTGGTGTGTTCGGGCTGGGTGCGGTCGCCCATGCCGATCAGGGCATTGTGGTAATGCCGGCCAACCCGGTGGTTGCTCAAACCATGACGGCCGGCGGCGGCGAGCAGTATCCCAGCTTCGCCAATAACGGCACGCCGGTGGTCTCCGAGCGGGTAATCGCCAGCAACGGCGGGCAGAACTACCCGACCTTCGCCAACCCAACCAATGGCGGCACCAGGGCCGACTATGCGGCGCTCGGCACAGTCAATGGCGGCACCACTACACAATACGCGGCACTCACCGGCTTCAACCATAACGGCGGCT
>NZ_FTNE01000005.1:38377-190657 GCF_900156265.1 Acidiphilium rubrum | reverse complement strand
GTCGCCGGTGCCAACGCCCGCCTCGAACTCCAGCACTTCATGGAAGATCCCATCGTCCAGGCCCTCCTCGCCACCCACCCCAGCCTCGGCCGCATCCTCCGCCCGCTCCACACCATGCTCGGCCTGCGCTACCCACCCAGCATCAAACGCCCCAAATCGACCAAGCCCCGGCCCAAGCGCCTCCGCAAACCGAAGCGCCAGCCCAGCTTCATGGACCAATACAAAATCAACCCCGACGGCAGCATCGACTTCACACCCGAACAACTCCACGAAATCCTCGGCCCACCCCCACCGCCCGTGCCGCCCTGGCACCAGCCGTTCATCCCCTCCTTCAACGTCAAAAAAATGTGGCGCAAAGGGCCATGATTTCGCACGTCTATTTCGTTACGATAACGAAACAAACAACACAAAAAGACAAGGGAAGCACTTCTTTTTTGTGAACAAAAAAGAAGCAAAAAAAACTTTGTTAATTTGGGCCCGTGCCGGTTCAAACGCCCCTGCCCCGGAGTTCGAAAGTTTTTTGCTTCTTTTTTACAAAAAAGAAGCCTACCCTCCCTTCCCTTCCCGCGCGCAACATCACAAAGCCCTCAGGCGTCGATCTCTCCCGAACTGGTATCGGTCTCCAGGAACACCCGGCTGCCGAGCAGATCTTCGGGCTCGATCATCGTCAGCATCGCCGGATCGATCAGCCCGTCATGCGCGATCAACCGGTTCGCCTGGCGTAACCGTGCCCGGTCGAGCGCGTTGCGGATCGAGCGCGCATTTGAAAAATACGGCCGCTCCCGCCGCCGCGCGATATACCGGTCCATCACCACCCGCGCGTCCGGGCTGAACCGGTAGTTCTGCCGTTGCAACATCGTATCGCTGATCGAAAGCAATTCGGCATTCTCGTAATCAGGAAAATCGATATGATGAGCAATGCGCGAGCGAAACCCCGGATTGAGCGCGAAAAACTTGTCCATCCGGTCGGCGTACCCCGCAAGGATCACCACCAGATCCTCGCGCTGATTCTCCATCACCTGCAACAGGATCTCGATCGCCTCCTGACCATAATCGCGCTCGTTATCCGGCCGATACAAATAATACGCCTCATCGATGAACAGCACGCCACCGATCGCCTTTTTCAGAATCTCCTTGGTCTTCGGTGCGGTATGCCCGATGTATTGCCCGACCAGATCATCCCGCGTCACCGAAATCAGCTGGCCTTGCCGAACGAAGCCGAGCGCCTTCAGAATACTCGCCATCCGCAGCGCCACCGTGGTCTTGCCGGTGCCCGGATTGCCGGTGAACGACATGTGCAACGTCGGCGCCTCGGTCGCGTAGCCGTATTTCTGGCGCACCCGCTCGACCAGCAGGAGCGCTGCAATCTCGCGGATGCGCGCCTTGACCGGCTTCAGCCCGACCAGATCGCGTTCAAGCCCATCAAGCACTTCGCTGATGCCCGCACCGGCGAATTCGGCCTTCAGGTCGATCGGTTCGGTCGGGCGCATTGCAGGTTCCGCATGGTCGAGCATCATCATCTCCCTCAGCCGCCGTAGCGTGAGCCTTCCGGTTTTTGCAGCCCATAGGCCCGGGTTTCATAACGCATCATCCGCCCGCCGATTTCCTGGCGCGTCAGCATGAACCCGGCTTCATCGGCCGGCCGCTGCACGATGAAGGAAATCCGCAGCGACTCCCAGGTGTTCGTCGCATCGAACGCGCTGAGCCTGATGTAACAATCGGTGTGGATCCGCCGGCAATCGTTCAACTCGCCCATGATCGCTTTCGCGTCACGGATGTCGAACATCGGCAGACCCCACATCTCCCAATACGTGTTCCGCGGGTGTGGATCGTCGGTATACTCGAGATTGACCGCCCAGCCATTGTCGAGACAATACTGGATCTGCTTGCTGATCTGTTCATCGGTCAGATCAGGAAGATATGAAAAACAGCCTTGGGTGACTCGCATGGTCTTGATCCTCAGTATGCTGGCATCGGGGAAGCAACAAAATCGGGCGTGTCGGTCGAAGTATAATCGAACGTCACATCGCCCCAGGTATCGAGCGCCTGGCGCAGCGGCAGGCAGTGCCGCGCCGCCTGGGCGAGAATATCCGGACCCTCGCGGTAGTAATCACGCCCCTCGTTGCGCGCCAGGATCATCGCTTCGAGCGCGACGCGGTTGGCCGTTGCACCGGCGGCGATGCCGAGCGGATGACCGATGGTGCCGCCGCCGAACTGCAGCACCACATCCTCACCCAGATGATGCAGCAATTGATGCATCTGTCCCGCATGAATGCCGCCCGAGGCCACCGGCATCACCTTGCGGGTGCCCGCCCAATCCTGTTCGAAGAAAATGCCGTGCTCCAAGCGCATCGGGTTGTAGTCCTCGCGCAGCACGTCATAGAAACCGCGCGTGGTCAGCGGATCACCTTCGAGCTTGCCGACCACGGTGCCGGCATGAATGTGATCAACCCCGGCAAGCCGCATCCATTTCGCGATGACCCGGAACGATACGCCGTGCGTCTTATGGCGCGTGTAGGTGCCGTGACCTGCGCGATGCAGGTGCAGGATCATGTCGTGCTTGCGCGCCCATTTCGACATCGACTGGATCGCGGTGTAGCCGATCACGAGGTCGATCATGACGATGGTCGAACCGAGTTCATGCGCAAAATTCGCGCGCTCGTACATTTCTTCCATCGTGCCGGCGGTGACGTTGAGATAGGTGCCCTTGACTTCGCCAGACACCGCCTGGGCGCGATTGACCGCTTCCATGCAGTATAGAAACCGGTCGCGCCAATGCATGAAGGGCTGGCTATTGATGTTTTCATCGTCCTTGGTGAAATCAAGCCCGCCTTTCAAAGCCTCGTACACCACACGGCCGTAGTTGCGGCCCGACAGGCCGAGCTTCGGCTTGACCGTGGCACCCAGCAACGGGCGACCGAATTTATCGAGCCGCTCCCGCTCAACCACGATGCCGGTGGAGGGACCATCGAAGGTTTTGACATAGGCGACCGGCATCCGCATGTCTTCCAGCCGCAGCGCCTTGAGCGGCTTGAAACCGAACACGTTGCCGATGATCGAGGCGGTGAGGTTCGCGATCGAGCCGGGTTCGAACAGCGCGAGATCGTAGGCGATATAGGCGAAATACTGGCCGGGCCCGTTCGGCACCGGATCGACCCGATAGGCTTTGGCGCGATATTTCTCGCAGGCGGTGAGCCGATCGGTCCAGACCACCGTCCAGGTCGCGGTCGAGCTTTCACCAGCGACCGCGGCCGCCGCCTCGATCGCGTCAACACCGTCCTGCGGCGTGATGCGGAACAGCGCGATGACGTCGGTGATTTTCGGTTCGTAATCGGGCTCCCAATAGCCCATCTTGCTGTATTCCATGACGCCCGATCGATAGCGGTCCTTGCCGCGGACGGTCTTGGCATCGGCAACGCTTGGTGTGGGTGTGTCCATTGTCAGGTCTCCGGTTAGCGGTTGTCGTTCAGGCGGCGGCGCGAACGGAAAAGACGGGGTCTAGGCTGCCGGTAGCGTATTGCCGCGCCATGGCGGCGAGCGGTTGGGGGCGAATGCGCGATGCCTGGCCCGCGGTGCCGAACGCTTCGAAGCGTTGACGGCAAAGGTCGCGCAATGCCGCGGTCGCTGGTTTCATGAATTGGCGGGGGTCGAATTCGGCCGGTTTTTCGGTCGCGACCTTGCGCAGGGCTACCGCCATTGCGAGGCGGCAATCGGTGTCGATATTCACCTTGCGCACGCCGTGGCGGATGCCGACCAGAATTTCCTCGATCGGCACGCCCCAGGTTTGTGGCATCGCGCCGCCATAGCGGTTGAACGCCTCCTGCAATTCCTGCGGCACCGAGGATGATCCGTGCATCACGAGGTGCAGCGCGGGCATGCGTTCGTTGATCGCGCGGATCACGTGCATCGCGAGAATCGCACCATCGGGCTTGCGGGAAAATTTATAGGCGCCGTGCGAGGTGCCCATTGCGACCGCGAGCGCATCGACTTTGGTGGCTTTGACGAATTCGACCGCCTGATCGGGATCGGTCAGCAACTGGTCGTGCGACAGCGCGCCCTCGGCGCCGTGGCCATCCTCCGCCTCGCCCATGCCGGTTTCGAGGCTGCCGAGCACGCCGAGTTCACCTTCGACCGACACGCCGACCCGGTGCGCCAGATCGGCCACGCGTGCGGTGATCGCGACATTGTAGTCGTAATCAGCGGGCGTCTTGGCATCGGCTATCAGCGAACCGTCCATCATCACGCTGGTGTAGCCGTGCTGGATCGCCGAGAGGCAGGTGCCTTCGTCGTTGCCGTGGTCCTGGTGCAGGCAGATCGGAATGGCGGGGTAGGTGATTTCTGCGGCCTCGATCATTTTTGCCAGCATGACGTCGCCGGCGTAGGACCGTGCGCCGCGCGATGCCTGCAAGATCACCGGCGCGTCGGCTGCGGCCGCCGCCTCCATGATCGCGATCACTTGTTCCATATTATTAACGTTGAAGGCCGGGACGCCATAGCCGCGCTCGGCGGCGTGATCGAGCAACTGACGCAAAGTGATGCGTGCCATATCAAAAACCTTTCAAGAACGGATACACAGTTGTTTTCAAAGGCAAGCGCCCAACCAACAAAGTTTTTTTGCTTCTGTTTTGTTCACAAAAAAGAAAACGTTCCCTTGACTTTTTCTCTGCATTTTCATCGCACAGCCCGCTTTTTGTGATCCATCAGCTGCATGATCACCGGCGTTAAAATCAGTTGCATGGCCAGATCGAATTTATTACCGGGCAAGACGATGGAATTGGCGCGCGACATGAAGCTGCCGTGCAGCATCGATAACAGATAGGGAAAGTCGATGCCGTGCGGGTTGCGAAATCGCACCACCACGATCGATTCATCGGCGGTTGGAATCCAGCGGGCGATGAACGGGTTCGAGGTATCGACCGTCGGCACGCGCTGGAAGTTGATGTCGGTATAGGTGAACTGGGGGCAGATGTAGTGAACGTAATCGGGCATTCGCCGCAGGATCGTGTCCATCACCGCTTCGGTGGAATACTGGCGGGTCT
Organism: Acidiphilium rubrum; assembly: GCF_900156265.1. Taxonomy (GTDB): domain Bacteria; phylum Pseudomonadota; class Alphaproteobacteria; order Acetobacterales; family Acetobacteraceae; genus Acidiphilium; species Acidiphilium rubrum. Next base: position 185,618 of record NZ_FTNE01000005.1, on the reverse strand, counting down.
TGCTGTCGCGATGGATTTTCTGGATCCATTCGAGGTTGATGACCGGTACGACGCCGATCTTGATATCGGCGTGCTTGCCGGTGTCGATGTCGCCGTGCTGAACAGCGCCGTGCAGACCCTCGTAGAGCAGGATGTCGGTATGCTCGGGCAGGTCTTCCCATGGCGTGAACGTGCCGGGTGCGGCGCCGTATTGTTCGGCTTCGCTCTGGTCGTGGATGTAGTGGCGAGATCTGCCGCGGCCGGTCGCCGCATAGGTTGCGAAGGTCTCCTGCAGTTCAGACAGGAGATTGGTTTCAGGGCTGAAATGACTGAAATGCCGGTTACCCGCCGCTTCCGCCTCGGCCATTTTCAATTTCATTGTAGCGCGATCGTAACGATGAAAGGAATCACCTTCGATCATCGCCGCCTCGATTTTTTCGCGGCGGAAGATCTGCTCGAACACGTTGCGGACCGAGGTGGTACCCGCGCCGGACGAGCCGGTGACCGAAATGATCGGGTGCTTGCGGCTCATGCCAGTGATTCGATCGTGCTCGCTGTTTTGCGAAACAGCGAGCGCGTCTTGAACAGCGGTGATTCGTTCACCGCACCGGCGTGATATGCATCGGCCACGCGCATCACCTCGTCGGTCGAGCCGAACACCAGCGGGCAGCGCTGGTGAATGTCGTCCGCGACCAGATCGAGCACGGCGGTTCGGCCATCGGTTGCGGCGGCGCCGGCCTGTTCCATCAGCATCGCGATTGGATTGGCTTCGTAGACCAGGCGCAGGCGCCCGGCCCGGTAGCCGCGCCGCTGATCGGCCGGGTAGAGATAGATGCCGCCGCGCATCAGGATGCGAAACGCGTCACCCACCATCGAGGCCAGCCAGCGGGTGTTGAAATCCTCGCCGCGCGGCCCGTTGCGGCCTTTTTTCAGCTCCATGATGTAGGTGCGGATCTCGGGGGCCCAATGGCGCAGGTTCGACCCGTTGATCGCGTATTCGCGCGTGGTGTGCGGCACCTCGATTTCACCGCGGGTTGCGATGAAGGCGCCGGAGTCCGGGTCGAGCGTGAAGACGCGGGTGCCGGCACCGAGGGTGAGGACCAGGGCGGTCTGCGGGCCGTAGATCACGAACCCGGCGGCAAGCTGCTGGCGGCCGGGCTGCAGGAAGGGTGCTGCGGGATCATCCGCGACGCCCATGCCGGCGGGCATGATCGAGAAGATCGTGCCGATCGGGGCCAGCGTGTCGATGTTGGATGAACCATCGAGCGGATCGACCGCGACGGCGAGGGGGGCATGCGGGTCGAGCACCTCGGGTTCATCGGATTCCTCCGAAGCGAACACCGCGACCGGAGCGCGGGCCAGGGCTTCGCGGAGAATGGTGTGGGTCATGGCGTCCAGCGCCTTCTGGCCATCACCGTCGATCGAGGCGCCGATGATCGCGCCGAGATTGCCGGCCAGCGGACCGCGCGCGAGGATGCGCGAAATCTGGCGACCTGCGGCGGCGATGGAATGAACCGTCTGGCAGACCGCGACGAGATGCGGTGTGCGACCGGCGGCAAAATCCAGATATGAATCGAGTCTCAGGTGTTCGGCCATGGCATGTCTCTCCCGTAAACGCACCACCTTGAGGCTCGTGCCGTTTTGTCCCCGCGAGGTTTGTTCCATCGCAGAACCGGAATATGAACAGCCTTAAAAAAATAAGTAAAGATAAATTTTCTTTGTTATAGATTTAGTTTAACTTAACCAAATCGTTGCATCTACGCATAAAGTTTTACAGCATGCATTTTATACGCAATAAACGGCAAAACGCGCGGGTAATCTGGCGGGATAGCCACCGCCCGATCGACCGCGCGCGGGGTGCCGGTTTCCGTTACATGAACAGCGTGCGGTCCTGTTTCATGCCGGCGTAAAGCGGCGCGACCCACTGGCTGTAGCCGTTGTAGATCACGGTCGGCACGGTTTCGTCAGTGCCGATGATCCGTTCGCGCGCCTGGCTCCAGCGCAGCGTCGGGAATTTCGGGTTCACATTGGCCCAGAACCCGTACATGTCCGGGCTGGTCTTCTGCCAGAAGGTTTCCGGCTGATCCTTGACGAATTCGATCCGGACGATCGACTTGGCCGATTTGAACCCGTATTTCCACGGCAGGATCACGCGGATCGGCGCGCCGTCCTGCTTGGGCATCGGCTGGTTGTAGAGGCCGGTGCCGACGAAGGCGAGTTCGTTGGTCGCCTCCGCCATAGTCAGGCCTTCGTGATAGGGCCACGGGAAAAACGGGATCGACAAGCCAGGCATCGTCTTGGCATCGGCGAGGCTGGTGAACCGCAGATATTTCGCCGAGGAGAGCGGCTTGGCGAGTTTGACCAGGTCGCTCATGGCGAAGCCCTCCCACGGCACCGTGATCGCCCAGGCTTCAACGCAGCGGTGGCGATAGACGCGGGTTTCGGTTTTCACCTGCTTCATCAGATCATCGAACGAGATCGTGAAGGGTTTTTCCACCAGCCCGTCGACTTTGATGGTCCAGGGCTCGATCGGCAGTTTCTGGGCGGCGCGCCAGATATCCTTCGAGAGGCCGAATTCGTAGAAATTATTATACCGCTCGGCGTCTTTCTGCGGGGTCAGCGGCCGGCCGGGCTGAAAGCGCATGGCGGCGGCGGAATAGCCGGGGTCCTCGATCGTGACCTTCATTGCGCTCTGCGCCTGGGCCGTGCCGATCGCGCCGAAGCCCATGGTTGCGGCGCCGAGGCCCCCGAGTGCCGCGCGACGGTTCATCACGATGTGCTGCGGCGTGGCGGCACTCTCGGGCAGGTCCCATTCGGGTCGATGTCTGATCAGCATGGTTGTTCTCCTTGACCGCTATATTAGTGTGGTTTGGCGAATCCGCTCCATCACGCCGGCGTGACCCGACGCCGCGATCACCCCGAACGCCCGAGGCCGCATGACCGACTCCGAACCACAAAGCACTGGCCTGACCCGACTGCTCGCCGTCATGGCCGCGCTGCGCGATCCGGTGTCAGGCTGCCCCTGGGACCGGGTGCAGGATTTCGCGTCCATTGCTCCCTATACGGTCGAGGAGGCCTATGAGGTTGCCGATGCGATCGTGAATAACGATCCATCTGCGTTGCGCGATGAACTGGGCGATCTGCTGTTTCAGGTGGTCTATCACGCGCGCCTCGCCGAGGAGCGCGGCTGGTTCGATTTCGAGGCGGTGGCGGCGGGTATTGCGGCCAAGATGATCCGCCGCCATCCGCATGTGTTCGGCGATGCGGCGATGCGCGATGCCGGGGCGCAGACCGCGGCCTGGGAGGCGGACAAGGCGCGCGAACGGGCCGGCAGGGCCGAAACCGGCGTGTTGGACGGGATTGCGAGCACGCTGCCGCCGCTGCTGCGGGCGCAGAAACTCGCGAGCCGGGCCGCCCGCGTCGGGTTCGATTGGCCGGATGCCGCCGCCGTGCTCGACAAGCTCGATGAGGAAATCGCGGAACTGCGCGCGGAATTGCCGGGCAACGATCCCGACCGGATCGAGGATGAGCTGGGCGATCTGTTTTTCGTGATGGTCAATCTGGCGCGCAAGCTCAGGTGCAGCGGCGATGCCGCGCTGCGCCGGGCGAATGCGAAATTCGAACGCAGGTTTCGCGCGGTCGAGGCGCTGTTGGCAAGTGCCGGCACCACGCCCGAGCAGGCCAGCCTCGATGCGATGGAGGCGCTGTGGCGGCAGGTTAAAGCCAGCGAGCCGCGTTCAGGCGAACACCTGGCTTAGCGCCTGCCAACTCGCTTCATCGACCGCCGCCATGATGCCGCCATCGAGCTCGGAGGGGTGCCAGGGCGAACCATCCGGCTTGCGGACATAGCCGCCCGCCTCCGCGACGATCAGGGCGCCGGCCGCATGATCCCACGGCAGGGTCCGGCGCGAGACGGTGGCATGGATATGGCCCATCGCCAGGGCGCGGTAGGTATGCGCGGCACAGCGGAAATTCGACGTCTGCCCCAGCTTCGTCAGGCCGCGCAGCACGAGTGAGCGTTCCGGCTCGGACATGTATTGCCACGATACCGAGGCGATCGACGCATCGAGCGGCGCGGGTTTGGCGACGTGCAGGCGCACCCAATCGTCCGGCCCGGCGGCATCGCCGGCGGTGGCGCGGCGGATCAGGAAGGCGCCGTGGCCCTTGGTGGCGACCACGGTATCGTCGCGGATCGGATCATAGATCAGGCCGGCGGTGGTCTCGTCATCCTCGACCAGCGCGATCATGACGCCGAACAGCGGCAGGCCGGCGGCGTAGTTCTGGGTGCCGTCGATCGGGTCGATCACGAACACGGGTGCTGAACCGCCGATGGCCCCCATCAGCGTGGGGTCGCCCGCGACCGATTCCTCGCCGATCACCGCGATGCCGGGGAACAACTGCCGCAGCCCCTGGGTGAGTGCGCGTTCGGCCGCTTCGTCGGCCACCGTCACCGGGTCGAGCGGGCCGGATTTGGTGCGCAGATCGGCCGGGCCGATATGGCCGAAGCGCGGCATGATGATGGTTTTCGCGACATGGCGCATCAGCTCGGTAATAGCGACCAGATCGGCTTCATCGAGCATCATGGGACGGAACTCGCAGCCGACAGGGTGAAATCGCGCTCGAACCGGGCCCGGTCCTCGGGGCGGAGGCGGACAGTGACCTTGATATCGTCATCGAGATCGGCGCGGGCCAGAACCTCGCCATGGCGGTACAGCCAGGCGAGCGAGGCGCCATCCGACGAAGGCAGGGTGTAGTCGACCAGGTGCATGCTGCTGGCCAGACGCGCATCGATCGCCTCGCGCAGCGCCATCAGGTTTTCACCGGACAGGGCCGAGACCGCGATGGCGGTGGTATCCGGCAGGTCGCGCAGTTCGGGGGCGAGCAGGTCGATCTTGTTGAGCACTTCGAAGCTGCGGGACTGCCAGCCGGCATCGATCATGCCGGAATCGGCCATGCCGTCGAGCACGGTGACCACATCGGCGCGCTGGGCGGCGCTGTCGGGGTGGGCGGCGTCGCGAACGTGCAGCAGAATATCGGCCGCGGCGACTTCTTCGAGCGTCGCACGGAAGGCGGCGACCAGTTCGGTCGGCAGATCGGAGATGAAGCCGACCGTGTCGGACAGGATGGCGTGGCGGCCGGAGGGCAGCACGATCAGGCGCATGGTGGGGTCGAGCGTTGCAAACAACTGATCCTCAGCCTGGACGGCGGCACCCGTGAGCGCGTTGAACAGGGTCGATTTGCCGGCGTTGGTGTAGCCGACCAGGGCGACCACCGGATAGGGCACCCGGCTGCGCGCGGTGCGGTGCAGGGCGCGGGTGCGGCGGACATCGTCCAATTCGCGTTTCAGGCGGGCGATCCGATCGGTGATCAGGCGTCGATCCGCCTCGATCTGGGTTTCGCCAGGGCCGCCGAGGAAGCCGAAGCCGCCGCGCTGGCGCTCAAGATGGGTCCAGGACCGCACCAGGCGGGAGCGCTGGTAGGCGAGATGGGCGAGTTCGACCTGCAGCACGCCTTCGGCGGTGCGGGCGCGTTCGCCGAAAATATCGAGGATCAGGCCGGTACGGTCGATCACCTTGCAGTTCCAGGCGCGTTCGAGGTTGCGCTGCTGCACCGGGCTGAGCGCGGCATCGACCACCGCGACGGTGATATCGGCCTCGGTGATCGCCTCGCCGATGCGGCTGACCTGACCCTCGCCGAACAGGGTCGAGGGGCGGAGCGCGCGGATTTGCAGCGTGTCCTGATAGGCGATGACCAGCCCGATCGAGGCGGCGAGGCCGATGGCTTCGGCCAGCCGTGCATCGGCCTCGCGCAGACGATCGCGCCGCGATCCATGCTCCCAGGGGAGCAGAATCGCGGCGCGGGTCGGGGCGGCCTGGGTTTCGGTGGTCAAATAAACCTACTCGTCATCGCGATCGGGCTCCGCGCGGTTCATCAGGCTCAAAGTGGTGGGATTCTGCGAGGGGGTGGCGGCGACGCTGCCCTCGGCCTTGGTCGCATCGAACAGCTGGATCGGCGCACCCGGCATCACGGTGGAGATCGCGTGCTTGTAGACCAGCTGGGTATGACCGTCCCGGCGGAGCAGAACCGAGAAATTGTCGAACCAGGTGATAACACCCTGCAATTTGACGCCGTTCACCAGGAACACGGTGACCGGGGTTTTGCTCTTGCGAACATGGTTCAGGAAGACGTCCTGCACGTTCTGCGATTTTTCGTTGGCCACGGCGGGATCCTTTATGTTTTTGTCGCGCCGGTCGATGCCGGAGCGATGGTTGCACTATGGTGTGGCACGACGGCCGAAAACCGTCACGCCCGAAGTTTTGCGCTGCCGCTTGCGTGGCACGAAAGCGGCGGCGCATCGCCATTATAGCGCGATGAACGGGCGAAACCAGAGTCGATTGCGCGGTTCGCCGATTGAAACCGGCAAGAGTTGCGCGGCGCCGGTATCAAATGGCCGTCAGACGATGAACCCGCCGCCCAGCACCCTGGTGCCGTCATAGATCACGCAGGCCTGGCCCGGTGCGGCGAGGGCCGCGGTATCGAGCGTCACGATGCCGGTGGCAGCGTCGATTTCCGCGTCCTGCGGGGTTTCGCGGGCGCGGAGCTTGACGGTCGCGCGAAACGGCGTGCCCGGCGGCTCGATCAGCCAGTTCGGCTCGGCAAGCCGCACCTGGCGCGACCCCGTGCCGCGCGGCCCGACCACGAGGCGGCGGCGCCCGGCGTCGATTTCGGTGACGACGCGCCCCGATGCGGCACCCAGGCGCTTGCCTTGGCCCACCGTATAGCGCGCGATGCCTTGATGGCTGCCGAGCACGGTGCCGTCCTGATCGACGATGTCGCCCGGCAAGCCAGCGTCAGGGCGGAGTTTCGTCACGATATCGGCGTAGGAGCCGGAGGGGACGAAGCAGATGTCCTGGCTATCCGGCTTGTCCGCCACCTGCAGGCCCATGCTGGCCGCATGGGCGCGCACTTCGACCTTGTCCGGCATCGTGCCGAGCGGAAACCGGGCGAATTCCAGCTGGTCGCGCGTGGTCGCGAACAGGAACCAGGACTGATCGCGCGCGGCATCGGCGGCGCGGTGCAGTTCGGCACCGTCCCTGCCCTGTTCGCGGCGGACGTAATGGCCGGTGGCCAGCGCTTCGGCGCCCAGATCGCGCGCGAGGCCGAGCAGGTCGCCGAATTTCAGATGCTGGTTGCAGCGCACGCACGGCACCGGGGTTTTGCCGGTGGCGTAGGACTCCGTGAAATCGGCGATTACCGCCTTGCGGAACGCGGCTTCGGCGTCGATCACGTAATGCGCGATGCCCAGACGGTCCGCCACATTGCGGGCGTCGTGAATGTCCTGCCCGGCGCAGCAGGCACCCTTGCGGCCGGCTGCGGCACCGTGATCGTAGAGTTGCAGCGTCACCCCGATCACCTCGTGGCCGGCCGCGTGCATCAGCCCGGCGACCACCGAACTATCCACCCCACCCGACATGGCGACCACGATGCGCATGATGAACCCTAGCCGCCCTGGGCGTTGCGCACGCCGGCCGGCAGGCGCACCACCAGCCCGTCGAGCGCCGGCGACATCACGATCTGGCACCCCAGGCGGGAGGTTTTTTCGAGACCGAACGCGAGATCGAGCATATCCTCCTCATCCTCGGAGGCCTTGCCGAGCTTGGCGTACCAATCCGGATCGACGATGATGTGGCAGGTCGAGCAGGCGAGCGAGCCCTCGCACGCGCCTTCGATATCGACGCCGTGCTTATGTGCCACTTCGAGCACCGAGAGGCCGACCGGCGCATCGACGGTGCGGCGCGATCCATCGCGCTCGATAAATATCATGCTTGGCATCGGAAACCTTCAAACCAGGGACGGGATATACGCTTCGGGTGAGTTAGAGAACCCGCCACGCTTGCGCAAGGCGCGCGCGGCAAGGCGCCGATATGCGGCGAGAAACCGGGCAGGCGCGTCTTCGGGTGCGTTCCACGGCAGCGAGACGCGGATGGCGCAGCCGGCGAGGTCGTGCAGGCCCATCGCCGTCAGCACATGGCTGCGCGCCACCTTGCCCGACGAGCAGGCCGAACCGGCGGAGACGCTGATCCGCTCGAGATCGAGCGCGATCACCTGGGTCTCGGCGGTCAGCCCGGGCAGAGCGAGGCAGGTCGTGTTGGGCAGGCGGGGTGCGCCGGCGCCGATCACGATGGCACCATATTCGCGCGCGCCGGCCTCGATCGCGTCGCGCAGGCGCGTTTGGCGCGGCCCCTCGGCAGGATCGGCCGCCGTGATCGCGGCGGCGAAACCGGCGATCGCGGGCAGCGCCGGCGTGCCGCCGCGCCGCCCCTTTTCCTGGCCGCCGCCGGCGATCAGCGCTGGCAGGCCCGCCGCCACGCCGGGCGCGAGGATCAGGGCGCCGACCCCTTTCGGACCGCCCAGCTTATGGGCCGAGATCGCGACGCTGGTGGCACCGAGCGCCAGATAATCAATGGAAATCCGCCCGGCCGCCTGCACCGCATCCACATGCAGCAACGCGCCATGCGCGGCGCAGAGCGCGGCGATCGGGGCGATCGGGCTGAGCACGCCGGTTTCGTTGTTGGCCGCCATCACGCAGACCAGGGCACCCGGCCGCGCCGTGAGCTCGGCCTCGAGCCAGGCGAGGTCGGCGAGACCGGCCGCATCGACCGGCATGATCGCGGCGGCGGGTGCGGCGGCGCGCACGGCATCGTGCTCGGTCGCGCCGATCACGATCGGGCGGGTCGCGCCAAACGCATGAATCGCCATGGCGTTGGCTTCGGTGGCACCCGAGCAGAACACGACATCCTGCGGCCTTGCGCCGAACCGGGCGGCAATGATGGTCCGGGCAGACTCGAGGCCGCGCCGGGCGGTGCGGCCCTCGGCATGGATGGAGGCGGGATTGCCCAGGATATCCAACGCGCCGATCAGCGCGGCGCGGGCGGCCGGGCGCAGCGGTTCGGTCGCGTTGGCATCCAGATAGAGAGGGTCAGCTTCGTTCGACGCGCTCATCGACACTGGCCTCCCGGCCCGCCGCAGGCGCGGGCCGCAGGGCCTCGGCGCGGGCGATTCGCGCTTCCAGATCGTTCATTTCCGAACGCAGCGTGTCGATTTCATGCAACAGCGGGTCGATGCACGGGTCACACGGCGTGCCGTAAGGGTCGAACCGCGGTTTCGCGGGGCGCACCGCGGTGCCACGCTCGACCGGCCGGGCCGGAATACCGACGACCGTGGTATTCGCCGGCACCTCCGCGACCACGACCGCGTTGGCGCCGATGCGGGCGTTGTCGCCGATCAGAATGTCGCCCAGCACCTTCGCCCCGGCGCCGATGATGACGCCATTACCCAGAGTCGGGTGGCGCTTGCCGTGATCGCTCGACGTGCCGCCCAGCGTGACCTGATGGTAGAGATACACATCATCGCCGAGTTCGGCGGTTTCACCGATCACGACGCCCATGCCGTGGTCGATGATGCAGCGCCGACCAATAGTGGCACCGGGGTGGATTTCGATTCCCGTGAGCATCCGGCCGAAATGCGAGACGAGTCGCCCGAGCAGAAACGCATGGCTGCGCCACAGCCAATGCGCCACGCGATGCAGCAACACCGCATGGAGCCCAGGGTAGCAGAGCAAAACCTCGATGTCCGACCGCGCGGCGGGATCGCGCTGGCGGTAGGCCCGGACCGTTTCACGCAAAAACATGCGGCTCATACGACATTTCCATAGGAAATCACGGGATTACCGCGTATAAACATGAAATCGTTTATAGATGATGTCGTGGCAATGGCAATCGGGCAATAGCGGATGGAAACGATGCACTGTTTCCCGATTTCGACGTGAAGGCCGGCTGCGATCGGGGTTGGCGGCACAAAATTCGACCGCTCAAGGCGGGGTCGGCGTGGTGTCATCGTTCAGGAGAGTAGCTATGCAGACCAAGCCGGTCAATAATACCTCAAGCGTCCCTATTTACTGGAGGCTGCTTTGCCAGATCGGCAATTATGTTGATTCGCCGGTCGGATAAGCGGTATGGGCTGTTACGAGTTTTCCCGTGAGCCGCGCTGATTAGCGCGGATAGAGTTTGTTGGGCTTCCGGTCAACCGACCAGGGAGCTTGTTCGCTATCGATACCAAGACTGAGAAAGAACTGATAAACCGATGCCTGAAGTCACATTTGCCGGGCCTGATGGCCGCCTCGAAGGACGCTATCACCACGCCAAGGAGCGCGGTGCGCCGCTGGCGCTCGTGCTGCACCCGCATCCGCTGCACGGCGGCACGATGAATAACCGTATCACCTACACGATGTATCAGGTATTTCAACGGCTGGGCTTTTCGGTCATGCGATTCAATTTCCGCGGCGTGGGGCGCAGCCAGGGCAGCTACGACGGCGGCATGGGCGAGATCAACGACGCCGCCGCCGCGCTCGACTGGATGCAGGCGCTCAATCCGGGCCATGGCGGGCTATGGATTGCCGGGTATTCGTTCGGCGCGTTCGTCGGCATGCAATTGCTGATGCGCCGGCCGGAGGTTTCGGGCTGGATCAGCGTCGGCACCCCCGCCGCCCATTACGATTTCGGCTTCCTGGCCCCCTGCCCCTGCGGCGGGCTGATGATCCACGGCGACGCCGACGAGCTGGTGCCGGAAGCTTCGGTCCGTAAACTGGTGGACAAATTGAACACCCAGAAGGGTGTCACGGTCGATTATCGCGTCATGGCCGGGGCTGATCATGTGTTCGCCCACCATGCCGAAGCGATCGGCGAGGCGCTGGAATCGTACGTCAGCGGCGATATTGCGCGCAAGCACATGGCTCTGGCGGCCGATTGAACGGATTTTCGGCACCGTCCTGACTTCACATTAACGGCATTTTAATCTGAACCTGATTTGATGTCGAAACCAGAATTGATGGTTTCGGCTCAGGTCAGGACAGGTTTGTGCATTTTTTCCCAAAGCGATCGCGTCGGCTTCGGCTGTGGTAAGGCTTGGTTGGCTCGATCCGCTGTTGCAGGGCGGCACGGCCCGCCGGGGCGACGAGTTGCGCGCCGGCACGGGCGTGGCACTTGTCCTTATCGCCGTCGTCGCCGCCGCGCTGGCCGCGATCAGCTTGGATTTCTGCCGCTTTGGTAACCGGGTTCCGGCAGTCTGGCCGGCGAATGCCCTGCCGCTCGCCTTATTGCTGGTCCGCCGGCCCGCCGGCTGGCGGCTTCCCGGAGCGATCATTACCGCCAGCGCTGCTGGCATCGCGCTTGCCAACCTTGCCGCGGGTGCGGCCGGGGCGACATCTGTCTTGTGGGGCGTTGCAAACGGCCTCGAGATCGCCGGCGCCGCAATGATCGCCTGGCTGCCGCTGGGCGTGCGCCCGCGATTGCGGCGGGTGGATGGTCTGCTCAAACTCGCGTTCGCCATCGGGATCGCCGGACCGGCGCTCGGCGCCCTAATCGGTGCCGCGATCGGTCCGTGGACGGGCTGGAGCGGCTATGGCACGGCTTGGCTGGTCTGCTTTGCGTCCCACGCGCTGGGAAATCTGATTTTCACGGCCGGTATCATGGTCCTGCTCGACCGGACGCACCAGCATTGGTGGCGCAGGAACCGGCGCTTGAGCGTCATTTTGGCGTTGGCGATCTGCCTGGTGCTGTTGACTGGCGTATTACAGCAAAGTAGCCCCACGCCGCTGTTTCTCACGCCGCTGCTGTTCGCTTTTCTTGGCGTGGTCGCCGGCTTTGAACTTTCATGCGTCGGCGTGATCGGATTGGCCGTCTTTGCACTGTGGCGGACGGCTGCCGGCCATGGCCCGATCGTGGCGCTGGAGCCGGAATCCATCGCCGCGCGCATTCTGATCCTGCAATCGCTGATCGGCGCGGGGGTTCTGTCATCCGTGCCGATTGCTCTGGCGTTCGAGCGGCGCGCCCGGATGATTGCGCAGTTGCGCCGCCAGAAGGCCGCGATCATCGCGCGCGCGGCGCACTACAAACTGCTGGCGGATGTCTCGGCCGACCCGATTCTCGTCACTTTGCAGGACGGCACGATCCTCTATGCCTCGCCGGCGGCGGCGCGGCTGCTCGGCATTGCAGGCAGCGCGCTTACCGGCCGGTCGGCGTTCGATCTGATCCATCCGGATGACAAGACATCGGTCCGACGCTCATTGGCCACCCTGTGCGATGGCACCCCCGAGGTGACCACCGAGCTTCGATTGCAGCCGAACGGGAGCGCCGGACCGATCTGGACCGAGGTCAAAACCCGAATTGGCGAGGGAAAATCCAGTCAGCGCGTCGAAGTCGTCAGCGTCGTGCGCGACATTTCGACCCGCCGTGCCGAGGACGACCGCCGCAAGGCGGATTTGATCCGACTCGATCTGCTGGCCAATACCGATCCCCTGACCGGTCTCGCCAATCGTCGGCGTTTCAACGATCATCTCGACAAGGAATGGCGCCGCGCGCTGCGCGAGCAGCTTGATATCGCCCTGATCCTGATCGATGTCGATCTGTTCAAGGCGTATAACGATGCTTACGGCCATCCGGCCGGCGACATCGCATTGCGCCAACTCGCCACGATTGTGGGCACCGGCGCGCTGCGGCCGGCGGATCTGGCCAGCCGAATCGGCGGCGAGGAGTTTGCCGTCATTCTGCCGGCAACCTTCCTGAGCGGTGCGCGCGCGGTCGCCGAGCGGGTCAGGGACGGCGTGCGGGACATGCAGATCGTCCATGAAAAATCGCCATCCGGATTCCTGACGGTGAGCGTTGGGATCGATTGCCTGTGCCCGAATTCGATCTTGACGCCTCAGATTTTCATCGAGCGCGCGGACAAGGCGCTATATCGGGCGAAGGCCCGCCGTGGGAGCATCGTGATCGCGACATAGTCAAACCGCTCAGCGACGGCGCGATACCGCATAATCGGCGGCTTCCATCATCAGGCCGCGGACCGGGTCGTCCGGCAAGGGCGCGAGCGCCGCCTTGGCCTCGAGCGCGAAGCTGTGTGCGCGCGCGATGGTGCGGCCGATGGCATCGTGCCGGGCGATCAGGTCGAACGCCGTCTTCAAATCGACCTCGGTCTGCTCGCCGGCCTCGATCGTGCGCTGCCAGAAGCGGCGTTCCTGGGCGTCGCCATCCGCATAGGCGATCAGGACCGGGTAGGTCAGCTTGCCCTCACGGAAGTCATCACCCACCGTCTTGCCGAGTTCATCCTGATCGGCCGCGTAATCCAGCGCGTCATCGACCAGTTGGAAGGCCATGCCCAACGCCGAACCATAGGCGGACAGAGCGGCGCAGGTCGCGGCATCGCGCTGTGCCACCACGGCGCCGACCTCGCACGCCGCGGCGAACAGGGCAGCGGTCTTGCCCTCGATCACCTTGAAGTAACGGGGAATATCGGTACCCAGATCGTTCTGGGTCGATAGCTGCAGAACCTCGCCCTCGGCAATCGTGGCGGAGGCGTTGCACAGGATGCGCAGGACTTCGAGCGATCCGTCCGCCACCATCAATTCGAAGGCGCGGGCGAACAGGAAATCGCCGACCAGGACCGAGGCCTTGTTGCCGAACACCGCATTGGCGCTCGCAAGGCCGCGCCTTAGGTCACTTTCATCGACCACGTCGTCATGCAGCAAGGTGGCGGTATGGATGAATTCGACACATGCGGCGAGGCGCACGTGGCGCTCGCCGCGGTAGCCGCAGAGACGGGCGGAGGCCAAGGTCAGTAAGGGCCGCAGCCGCTTGCCGCCGGCTGCGATGAGATGCGCCGCCAATTGGGGGATCAGCTCGACCTCGCTGGCCATCCGCGCGATGATCGCAGCGTTGGTGGCGGCCAGATCGACCGCGAGGAGCGATGCCAGCCGCTGCAACGCATCGCCCTTTGCCGGGGCACTGGTCGTGGCAGCATCGGGCTCTGAAGTCAGCAGACCATCCACAGGCGGTTTCAACCTTGTCATGTTATCGACGATCGCTACAGCATATCGGCCTCGATCATCGAGGGTCAAGGCGAGCGGGCTCCGGCCGGCGGCGCAACCCAGGGAGCACGAAGAGCGCATGGAAATCATCATCGCATCGAACAACACCATACGGCTCAATTTTCTGATGGCGCTGCTGCGCGATGCCGGGCTTTCGCCGGTGATGCTGGACCAGAATATCGCCGCCACCGAGGGCAATATCGGCATGTTCCCCCGCCGGATCGCGGTTGCCGTGCACGAGGCCGCGCAGGCAAGGCGTGTGCTGCAAGAAGCCGGCGAAGCGTGAAATACACGGCGGGAACGCTGCTCGGCGGCAAACTGCACTACCGGCAGACGGCGCGCGGGCATCGGAGTGGGCTCGAGCCGGTGCTGCTGGCTGCGATGATCCCGGCGCGAGCGGGGCAGCACGTCATCGAGGCGGGTACCGGGGCGGGTGCTGGTCTCCTCTGCCTTGGCCATCGGGTTGGCGGGCTTGAGGGGATCGGCATCGAGCGCGACCCTGGTCTTGCCGCGCTCGCCGCCGATAACTTCAGGGTCAACGCGATGGCGGAGTTGCGCGCGGTGGCGGCCGACGTCACCTGCCTGCCGATCGGCCGGCCGTTCGACCACGCCTTTGCGAATCCGCCCTGGCGATCGCTGCTCGATACGCCATCGCCGGATGCAGGACGGCGCACCGCTCACCGCGCTGCCGGCGGATTACTCGCGGACTGGGCCGCTGCGCTGGGCGCGGTGGTCAGGTTTCACGGGACGTTGACCTTTATTCTACCGGCAGGATCGATCGATGCGTGTCTCCTTGCCATGAACGGCGCAGGGTTCGGCGCCTGCCGGATCGTGCCGCTCTGGCCGCGGCTGGGACGGGCCGCGAAATTGATTATTATTCAATCGAAAAAACAGGCGCGCGGTCCGGTAACGCTGCAACCGGGGCTGGTTCTGCACGATGACAGCGGCCTCACGCCTGGAGCCGAGGCGATCCTGCGCGACGGCGCTGGCTTTCCGGGTCAGTTGGCCGATTGACCGGCCGGTGTGCTTGGCGGCTTTGCGGCGTGCGGCTTCGTCGCGACGGTTGCTCCCACCCGTTCGATCGCCGCGATCTGGGCCAGCGCCTGTGATAGGCCGGTCTGCGTCGGCAGGGGTGCCGCAGTAATCGTTGCGAACAGGTCCGCCGCTCGGCCGGGTGGTAGGCGCGACTGGTATGCCTGGCGCAACTGCGCGAGGGTTGAGCCATCCTTGAGATGAGACGCCGCAACTGCCCATTGCAAAATAGTCTGCGCTTGCTGGTGATCGAGCAGGCCGGTCGCGGGAACCGTCACCGCAGCGAGTTTTCGCTCGGCTTGTTCGAGCGCCGGCCAGTCACGCCGCTTGGCCGCGACTTGGGTCGCAACCCGGATGGCCTTCGGGTCGGGCGATCGGGTCAGGGACGTGAGATCGGCGCTGGCGCCTTCGCGCGCGGCGATTTCGGTTGCGAGCAAAGCGCGCGATGCGGCGAGTGTCGCGCTGATGTCGGGCGCAGCGGTTGCGTTCAGGGCGCTTTGGGCTTTGGTAAGGTGATGCGCCGCAAGTTCGAGTCCGGCGAGGACATAGCCAGCATGCGCCCGCGTTTCGTCATCCGAAGACTGGGCGACTACCTGACGGAGCACGCCCGCTGCCTGATCCGGCAGCCCCAGGGCGATCAGCCGGTCCGACAGCATATTGAGGATCGGCACGCCGGCATCGCCGGGCGGAATCAGGTCGAGGTTATCGTGGAGGACAGAGACGGTGGCCAGCGGCGACTCCCCTTTCAAAGCCTGCGATGCGATCATCTGTTTGAACAATGCCTGGCGGACCGCCAGGATTTGTTTACCGGCCTGGTCAGGAAACAGGTGACTCGCCCGCCTCAGGTCGGTGAAGGCCTGCGGCCATTGGCCGGCCGTGGCCAACAGGCGCGCCATGGCGATTCGGACGTTGAGTTCATGACGTGGCGCGCGCCATTCATAGACGTGCCGGCCGAGCGACGCGGCGGCGGTGCGGGCATCGATCTGGTGCAGTTGAGCCCGCAGCATGATCGATCGAAACCGGGCGATGCCTGCCGTTCGTTGGTCTGGACTGTCGAGCAGAGCATGGTAGGCGAGCAGGGCGGCGTGCGGATGTTGCTCAGACTGGAGCAGTTCGGCGCGCGCAAGGGCCAGATTATGTTCGTGGGGCAAGGCGTCGAGCAGGGTTTTGGCCGGCATGACGGCCCCACCCGCGAGCAGGGTTTCAGCGGCCAGCGGTGCCACCTGGCGCCGGAGCAATACCGGTGCCGCGATCAGGCGCGGCAATCCGGGCGTGATCATGGGGGCTGCCTTGGTCGCATCGCCCTGCTCGGCGAGAGCGAGACCCTGCCAAAGTCGGTCCGTCGGCGTCTGCGCGGCTGGTGGCGACGATGGTGACGGGGTCGGGATGGTTCGATGCGCCAGTACGCTTGCGACCGCAAGCAGCGCCAGCCGCTTCGGGTCTTCGGCGGCGGCTGGATCGCTGCGCAGCATATCGACCAGAACACCTTCGGCCTCGGAACCCAGCCCGAGTGACAGCAGGACGCGCGCGAGTCGCAGTGATTGATCGCGGCGTGCCAATGGCGGTGCTTCGGCAATCCGGCGCTGTGCCTGCTCCATCCGCGCCCGCAACGCCTGGATCGTGCCATGGGGCAGATCGAGCCCGCCCGTGTGATCGGGTGCTGCGGTCAGAGTGCCGGAGACCGGCGGATGACCGACCGGCAATGGGGCGGCCCGATCGGTCGATGCGAGAACAAAGCCGGCGTGACTGGGTGTCATCGCGAGATCGTCCGACGCGGCGGCGACCACGACCCCGCTGATGGCCGGAATCGTCGCATAGCCCGGGCCCTGCAGATCGAGACCCAGCGCCGCATTGTTCATCACCGTGCCAACCAACAGAGGCTCGCTCCGATCAGGCAACGCCACGGTGATGACGGCACCGGGCGCCGAGGCGGGAAAGACGATGTGCCCATGGGCGTAGGACGGGTTGATCGATTTGGTGCCGGCGGGCTTACCCAGAACAACGTGGAACGAGTTCTGTGCCGGAATCGCGTTGATCGACTGTCCCGGTGGCATCGGAATCGTGAGGATCGTGGCGTTCGGCAGATGATGGACGGCAACGGTCTGGATGTTGGTGATCTGTTGCAGGGCGGCGAGTTGGACCGGAAGATCGGCCGCGAAGATCATGATGTTATTCGAGCCAAGCCGGAAGCTGGCGTGACCGATCTGCGCGGGCACCAGATCAGGCGGCAGAAGGATGCGAAACCAGTAGGATGGATCGCTGGTCGTCTGCGCGAAGGCGCGCGGACCGGCAAGGTTGGTCAGCAATAAACCGATGATCAATGCGCATGACGCGCGCGACGGCAACGGGGAGCGGCTCATGGCGCGGCATCCGGCAGCAATGCATTGGCTGGCTGGATGGTGCGTGCCGGGCTGCCGGCCAGGCGTTCGGTGATCGCCTGCGCGGTTGCCGGCGACATGCCGGCGAGAATAGCCGCCGATTTACGGCTGTTCATGCGTTGCAGGACATGGAACACGATTGTGGGATCAAGCCCATCAAAGATGCGCGCCGCGCTGCGAGGGTCCATGGCGCCATAGGTGGCGACGAGCGATGCCCATTTGGCATCTTCCGCCGATTGGTGTGCGGTGTTCATGGCTTCGAGCCGCGCCGCCAGCGGTTTCAGTGCGGCAACCTGCTTTTGCAGAGCAGCCTTGGTTGCATCGAGTTGCTGCTGTTCCTGTTCGAGAGCCGCGGCACGTGTTGCCAATGCCGCTTCCCGATCCTTGAGATGCAGAAGAATTTTGTTTTCACCAGCCTCGCTCAGTGGGTCCGGGCGACACATCGGTGGCGGCGGCGGACGGTCGTTCCAGTTGCTCACGGGTCGATACGGCCTCGATGGCTGTTTCGCCGATGCCGGGGCCGCACCATCGGATGGTGGTGCGGATGCGCCGGCCGACGGCGCAGCCGGCGCGGCCTGGGCGAAGGCCGTTTCGATCAGCGTCGCCGTTTTCAGTGCGATCACCGCGATCAGCGAGACGATGAAAACCGGCAGAAATCGCGACGGCCGGGACCGCCAGAGGGCGAGTGCTCTGGCAAGGATCGATGATGGCTCGTTCGCGCTCTTGTCACGACGCATCAATCAGCATCCTCGCCAGATCGCGCTCAGCCCGGCTTTTGTGACCTGCCGACGGGCGCGGCATGACCATACGGGTGGCTGGCCTCGCGATCTCGGGGGGCGGCGTCTGTTGGGGTGGCGACGCCAGGAGTTGAGCCGCGCGGCTGATCGAATCGTCCAGTTTCCGGGTGATGGCTTCGGCAGATTCGGTTGCTTCGCCGATCGCCGTTTCGGTACGGCGCAAATCATGCACCAGACGATCGGTCGCTGCCGCCGCCTTCGTCAGGGTCAGATCGAATTGTGGCAGCGCCGACTGCAGCAGGGCGTAATCGCTGCGAACCTGCCGCAGCAGGCGATCGAGGCGGCGGGCGTAGGTCAGTGCGACCAGGAGTGTGCAAAAGAAGGCAATTTGAAAGAGCCAGCTCAGCAAGCCAACATAATGGTTCAACATTTCGGTCATTTCCGCCTGCCGTTGAGGATGGTCTGGTTGAAAATCAGGACAAGAACCGGGAGCGGCACATCATTGCACGATCAGTTCTTCGAACAGGACATTGCGAACCACGTTGGGTGCCACCGCGATGCGCACACGGTCGATCAACGCCTCGCGCAATCGATAGGTGCCGGAGGCGCCGCGCAGTTCGCTCGGATGCATCGCGCGAAGATAGGTCTGAAACACATCGATGATGCGCGGCATGTCGTGCTGCACCTGGGACACCGACGCCTTGCTGGACAATTCGAGGGTCGCTTCCAGTTTGGCGTAGGAATCCTGGCCGGACGGCACGTTCAGATTGGCGACGATTTCGGGAATCTTGATGAATACCGGCCCGGTTGCGACAACCGGTTTATGGCCGTGAAGGAGATGCGGAATGATGCCGCTGAACCAGAGGCCGCCGCCGATCAGCAGCAGGACCGCCGCCGGAATGCCGAACAATAGCAGTTTCGAGCGTTTTTTCGGGGCCGCCGCAGCATCGGCCTCGCCGGTGGTACCAGGCTCGGTCTCAGGGGGTTTAGCGCTCGTAGGAGATTTAGCCATTTTTCGTCCTCACATCCTTCGAGCGGATTATGAGGGAGGATGATTAACAAATGATTATGATGACGATCAGGATCAGTGAAAATCACGGCTCTTTCGGATGATCCGTTCATGGCGCGGATGCCCGGGACGGGCATGAAGCAACTGCCCGGGACGGGCATGTAGCAACTGCCCGGGACGGGCTTCGGCGGTTGCGTGGCGCGCGGGCTCGGGTGGCGGCATTTCATCGGCGCGGGCGCGCGGCAGGTCGAGCGTGCCGATCAACGCCGACAAATCGGCCAGCGACTCGACAACGACATGCACCACACCTTCAGCGCTGCGCTGCACCCTGCCCCGCGCGCGGATCAGCGCAGCACCGATGATGACCGCGCGATAGGTCAGGACATGCGCCGGCCACACGATCAGATTGGCGATGCCGGTTTCATCCTCGATCGTGATGAACACGGTGCCCTTGGCGCTGCCGGGGCGCTGGCGCACGACCACGACGCCAGCCAGATCGATGCGCGAATGATCGGCCGCGGTCGCCGTATCGGCACAGGGCCGCGCATCGGCGAGCGCTGGTTTGTGCCGCAGCAGCGCCATCGGGTGGGCGCGCAGCGACAGGCCGGTGATGCGGTAATCCGCGGTGACGTGTTCGCCCGCGCTCATCGCCGGCAGGGCGGGCGTGACGCTGCTGTGCTGCGCATTCGCGAACAAGGGCAATGCCTGATCTTCCATCACGCCCACGCGCCAAAGGGCGGTGCGACGATCGAACCCCAGGCTCCGCAAGGCGCCGGCATCGGCGAGTTTGTCGAGCGCGGGGCGCGGCAGGCGTTGCAGATCGGCCGGTGTTGCGTAGCCCGCGCCGCGTCCGGCGATGATCTGCTGCGCCCAATTGGCATGGAACCCATCGATCAGCCGCAGACCCAGCCTGAGGGCGCCGCGCTCGATCGTGCAATCCCAATCGCTCGCGTTGATATCGGCGGCACGCACCGCGACGCCGTGCGCGCGCGCATCGCGCACGATCTGGGCGGGGGCGTAGAAGCCCATCGGCTGCGAATTCAGCAGGGCGGCCGCGAATTCGGCCGGGTGGTGGCATTTCAGCCAGGCCGAGACATAGACCAGATGGGCAAAGCTCGCGGCATGGCTTTCGGGAAACCCATAGGTGCCGAAGCCTTCGATCTGCTTGAAGCAGCGTTCAGCGAAATCGCGCTGATAGCCGCGCGCGACCATGCCTTCGACCATCTGCGCCTGGAATTTGTGGATCGTGCCGATGTTGCGGAACGTCGCCATCGCGCGGCGCAGGGCGTTGGCTTCGCCGGGGGTGAATTTGGCTGCCTCGATCGCGATTCGCATCGCCTGTTCCTGAAACAAGGGCACGCCGAGGGTGCGGCCGAGCACGCGCCTGAGTTCGTCGGGATGACCATGCTGCGGGTGCGGCCCGGGCAACTCATGGTCTTCCAACCCCTGGCGGCGGCGCAGATAGGGATGCACCATGTCACCCTGGATCGGGCCGGGCCGAACGATCGCAACCTCGATGACCAGGTCGTAGAACACCCGGGGTTTCAGCCGCGGCAGCATGTTCATCTGTGCGCGGCTTTCCACCTGGAACACGCCGATGGAATCGCCGGTGCACAGCATGTCATAAACCCGCGCATCCTCGCGCGGCACGTCCGCGAGGCCGGGAATGCCGAGCATGGCAAAGCATTTGCGAATGCAGGTGAGCATGCCCAGCGCCAGGATATCGACCTTCATCATGCCCAGCGCATCGATATCGTCCTTGTCCCACTCGATGAAACTGCGGCCGGGCATGCCGGCCGGCCCGATCGGGACGGTCTCGTCGAGCCGGTCGCGCGTCAGGATGAAACCGCCGACATGCTGGGACAGATGGCGCGGCAGATCGACCAGGTCGCGCGCAAGCTCGATCGTGCGGCGGACTTTGGCCGCCGCGGGATCGAGCCCTGCCTCGATCACCCGCTCATCGGGCCAGAGCTCATCGCCGGGATTCCAGCTTTGCGCCGCCAGCGCGGCCAGCGCCGGCTCGGGCAGGCCCAGCACCTTGCCGACCTCGCGGATCGCGCTGCGCGGCCGGTAGTGGATGACGGTTGCGGCAATCGCCGCGTTTTCCCGGCCGTAGCGGCGGTAAATATATTGAATCACCTCCTCACGGCGTTCATGTTCGAAATCGACATCGATATCCGGCGGCTCGCGCCGTTCGGCCGAGACGAACCGCTCGAACAGCAAATCGATCTCGGCGGGATCGACCGCGGTGATGGCGAGCGCGTAGCATACCGCCGAATTGGCCGCCGAGCCGCGCCCCTGGCAGAGAATGCCCTGGCTGCGTGCATAGGCGACGATATCGTGCACGGTCAGGAAATAGCGCGCGTAGTCGAGTTGTGCGATCAGCACGAGTTCGCGGGCGATGGTGGCTCGGATTTTTTCAGGAATGCCGGCCGGATAGCGCGCGGCGGCACCCGCCCAGGCGAGTGCGGCCAGATGCGCATCCGGCGTGACGCCGGGCGGAATCGGCTCATCGGGATATTCGTAACGCAGTTCATCGAGCGTGAAACGCACCGCATCAAGCACCTCGGCCTGGGCCGCGATCGCTGCCGCATGGCCGCGAAACAGGCGGATCATTTCGGCGGCGGCCTTGAGATGGCGCTCGCCATGCGGCTCCAGCCTGGTGCCGGCCTGTTCGATCGTGCAGCCGAGGCGGATGCAGCGCAGCACATCCTGCAGAGGCCGGCGGTGCGGCGCGTGGTGCAGCACATCGTTCACCGCGATCAGCCCGATCCGCGCCGCGGCGGCGAGGCGTGCCAGAGCGGCGAGATGGGCGGCATCATCCGGCGCGTAGCGGCGGCGCGCGGCGAGATGGATGCGGCCGGAAAAATCGGCCGCGAGGCGGTGGCAATGATCGGCGAACTCATCGTCGAGGCGGTCGGGCGGCATCAGAATAAGGCGCTGGCCCGCGGCGTTTCCGGCCAGATCGGCGGCGAACAGACGGCATTCGCCTTTTTTCGCGCGCGATTTGCCGAGGCTGAGCAACCGGCACAGCCGCCCCCAGGCGGCGCGATGTTCGGGGTAGCAGATGATGTCCGGCGCATCGGCAAAGCAGAGCCGCGCGCCCACCAGCAGGCGCAGATCGGCGGCTTGTGCTGCGCGATGGGCGCGCACCACACCCGCGACGCTGTTGCGGTCGGCGATGCCGATCGCCGCGAGGCCGAGCGCCTTGGCCTGATCGACCAGTTCCTCGGGGGATGAGGCGCCTTCGAGAAAGCTGAAGGCGCTGGTGGCGGCGAGTTCGGCGTAGAGCATCAGAACAGCCCGTGGATGAACCACCGCGGCGCAGCCTCGCCCGCGTGCAACCCGGCGCGGAACACCCAGAAGCGCTGGCCGGCCTCGTTTTCGATCACGTAATAATCGCGCACCCGCTCCGCTTCGGGGCGGGTGGGCGGCGGATCGTGGCGCCACCAGTCACGCGCGATGCGCTCCGGCCCGGTTGCGCGGACCACCCGATGGCTCGCGCCGCGCCACTGCATCATGCGGGGTGGATCGTCGGGCACCGGCGCGATCACCGTGATCGGTTCCGGTCGTTCGAACAGGCGCAGCGGGCGGGGATGGCAGGGGGCGGACCATTGCGATTCCGGCGCGGTGACCGGCACGCGATGGGCTGCGAATTCCGGGATATGGGTCTGATCCGGCGCAAACCGGGACAGGCGGGCACGGCGCATCAACCGGTCGATCGTGCGGGCATGCTGCGGGGCGGCGGCACCGCCGAGTTCGGGCTGGGTCATCACCAGCGGGGCGGTTTCGGCGGAAAGCACGATGGCCTCAACGCCGAAGCCGGGGTCCACCGCCTGCAGGCGCTCGCATAACAGGCGAATGACATGATGCGCATCACGCGTCGGTGCGGCAAAGCCGATTCGCTCCTCGATCACGCGCGCATCGATGCGGTGAAACCCGGTTTTGAGGCCAACCAGACCCAATTCGGCAGCCGCCAGGCCCGCACATAGTTTATGCGCGAGCCGGGCCAGCGCCGCCTGCAATTGCTCTGCCGCCAGCAAGGGTTCGGCGTGATATTCGACCTCCCGGTACGACGGCGGCGCACTCAGGAACAGCATCGCCTCCGGGGCGCGCCCGAGCAGACGATCGAGCCTGAGCGGCAGATCGGCGCCAAACCCCGCCCTGATCTCGCCGCGCGACAGTGCGGCCAACTCGCCGATCCGCCTGATGCCGAGCCGGCGCAGCCGCGCGATCATGCCATCGGGGATGCGCAGCGCCGCGAGCGGCAAATCGGCGAGGGGCTGCGTATCGGCCTGGCCATAGCGGGCCAGCGCCCAGGCGGCGGCGGCGGTATCGGCGATTGCGAGCCTTGCCTCTGGCCAGAGCGCGGCAAGCCTTGCCCGCAATCCGGCCTCGCCACCGAACAGATGGGCGCAGCCGGTGATATCGAGCAGAACACCATCGGGCGGGTCGACCGCAGTGAGCGGCGTGAAAGCCTGGCACCACAAGGCGAGCGCATGCAGATCCAGCTCATCCGGCCCGCTGTCGCCATGCGGCGGGTCGGGATGCCGGGAGACGCTGGGGAACCATAACGAGAGCAGGCGGCGATGCATGGCGATCGACCTCGACCAGAAAAACACCCGGGGGCCTGCCCCGTGCGTAGAGCAATTCCGCACACCAGCGCGCCGCGCCATCCGGCCCGGAGCGTGCCGCGCTGATGCGCCATCGGGCGGCAAAGGCGGTTGAATCGCCGGCGCTGCGCTGGCGCAGGACCAGGCCGATCCCCCCGCCGCTGCGGGCCGCCAGGGACAACCGGCGTGCCGCCAGGCGGGACACGGTTTCGACCACCGCGACCCCGTGCATGCCGCCGCGCAGGGCGATTTCGAGCGCGCCCAGCCGTTCGTACTCATGCGGGGTTTCGGCCAGGATCAGTCGTGCCGGGTCGAGCGCGCACCAGGCCAGACCGGGCGGATACAGATCGAGCCGGCCACCGGTCCACACGATCGGCACGCCGAGCGTGCCGGCCAGGCACACCACCGCGAATCCCAAAGTGGCATCGCCGCCGGCAATGTCGTGGACTGCGCCGCGCATGAAGGCCGCCATCGGGAAGCACCGAGCGGGGTCAGGGCTGAGATCGGCATCGTCCGTGTCGTGAGCACCGAACCGATCGCGCCTGGGTCCGACCATTGATGGATTGCGGTTTATCATGTTCTTATTTTGTTCTAGTTTTTGCAGGAGTCAAGGGTCCGCGCCGGATCGATCGCGGATATCGCCACGGCAAAAAAACACTGGGCTCTTTAGGTGATTGTTAAGCTTTCATCGTCATGATCCGCCTCAGACGAACGACCCGATACGTCCCAAAACGGTGACAGGACTGATGGATAATACAACCAGTATCATTCTCTCGCGCATGATCACCGCGTCGCGCACGGTGGACGTGATCGCGAACAACATCGCAAACGTGGCGACACCCGGCTACGAGGCGATCCACCTCAAATCCGCCGCCTGGATCGATCGGATGCGCGGCGTCACCGCGCCGCCGGGCGGATCAACTTTATCATACACCCAAGCCATCGGCACGTGGCGCGACGCCACGCCGGGCGCCGTGCACCAGACCGGCAACCCGCTCGATCTGGCTCTGCCCGGCGGCGGCTATTTCACGGTAGCGACCGCCAATGGCCCGCGCCTGACCCGCGATGGCCGGTTCGGCCTGTTGCCGAACGGCACGATCGCGAATGCCTCGGGCGATGCCCTGCTCGACGCCGGAGGCCAGCCGATCACGGTCCCGCCGCAAAGCGGCACGCTGACGATCGCGGCGGACGGCACGATCAGCACGGCGCAAGGCATCATCGGTCAGGTCGGCGTGGTGACCGTTCCCGACCCGCAAACGCTCAAGGACCAGGGCGGCAATCTGTTTCAAACGACGGTACCGCCGGTGCCGAGTGCCAATCCAGGCATCGTGCAAGGCGCCGTCGAGGGTTCGAATGTTCAGCCCATCGTCGAAATCACCAAAATGATCGAGGCCAGTCAGAATTTCCGCATGATCGCGCAATTCGTTACGGCGGAACGAGCGCGCGATCAGTCGGCGATCAGCAAGATTCTCGGCGCGACCACCAGCTAATTTTACGTTTTTTTTGGAGATCATGAATGCGCGCTCTCGATATCGCGGCAACCGGCATGCAGGCCCAGCAGACCAATGTTGAAGTCATCGCCAACAACATCGCCAACATGACCACGACCGGATATCAACGCCAGCGGGTCGAGTTTCAGGACCTGCTGTATCAGGATCTGCGGCGTGCCGGTTCGAACAGTTCGGATGCCGGCACGATCGTGCCTTCCGGCACCCAGATCGGGCTGGGGGTCAAGACGGCGGCGATCTATCGCATCGATCAGCAGGGCAATCTGCAGCAGACCAACAATTCGCTCGATCTTGCGATTTCGGGGAACGGGTGGTTTCAGGTCACGCTGCCATCCGGACAGACGGCCTATACGCGTGATGGCACGTTCGGCCTGTCGCCGAGCGGGGAAATCGTGACGGCCGATGGTTATATCGTGCAGCCGGGCATCCAGATTCCGTCCAACGCCACCAACGTCACGATCAACGCGTCAGGACAGGTGCAGGTCAGCCTGTCGGGCCAGACGGCGCCGCAAACCGTGGGCCAGCTCCAGCTCGCGGCCTTTCCGAACGATGCGGGGCTCGAAGCGCAGGGCGGCAATCTGCTCATCCAGACCGCGGCATCCGGCTCGCCGGTCACAGCGGTTCCGAGCTCGCCCGGCTTCGGCTCGGTCCAGCAGGGCTTCGTGGAAAACTCCAACGTCAATGTCGTCAGTGAAATCACCGATCTGATCACGGCACAGCGCGCCTACGAGATGAACAGCAAAGTGATCACGACGTCGAACCAGATGTTGAACACACTGACGCAGCTGTGATGACATGACATCCCGGTCGATCCGACGCGCATCTTTCCTGCTGTTTATCGCGATGGTTGCTGGCGCACCCGCTGCCTTGGCGCAATCCGCTGAGCAGCCATCATCGATATCCGCCGCACCATCCGCGCCGTCGCCTCGCACGTTGGTGTTGATCGACCGGCCCGTCGTCGAGCTGAAAGATCTGTTCCATCACGCCGGGATCAACGCCGATGCGGTGCTGGGGCCGGCACCGCTCCCTGGTGCGCGGATCGTGGTCGGCAGCCGGCAACTGGCGGCGATCGCGCTGCGGTATGGCGTTGCCTGGTTTCCCGGCGACTCCGATCAATCCGTCTCGATCGAGCGCCCCGGCTCACCAATCGGGCATGATCGGATCGTCGCGGCGGTAAGCCGGGCCTTGCGGCAGGCGGGGGCTGCGGGTCATTTAGCGATCAACCTCGAAGGCGAACAACTGCCGATGGTGCCGCCGAATTCCCGGCCGGATATTTCGATCGATCAAATGGTTTTCGATCGTAATACCGGAGCTTTCCGGGCCATTGCCCACATCGCGGCGCCGCGGATGGATACAGTAACCACAACGATCGGCGGTGTTGCAAAACCCGAAACGCAACGGGTGATCGCAACGCATGATTTGACCCGCGGCGACATACTGAACGACAGCGATGTGCGGCTGACCTGGGTAGCGCAGGATGATGACCGGCACGACGCGATCAGGACGCTTTCGCGCGTCATCGGCATGCAGGTCAGTCAATCGATCCTCAAAGGAATGCCGTTGTCGCGCCGCATGATCGCCGACCCCATCCTGGTCGCGCGCGGCGCCACGGTGAGCCTGGCGGTGGATATGCCGGGGCTTGAAGTCACCGCGCAGGGCGTCGCTCTGGCGGCCGGCGGATCGGGTCATGTGATCCCGGTGATCAACCCGTCGTCCCACGAAATCGTGCAGGCCGTGGTCGATGGACCCGACCATGCGCATGTGCTGCCGGGCAGCATGCCGACCCGAGGCGACAATGCCAATCCGTATTATGACCTTGCCGGGCGTCAGCCGTGAGGCGCGATGCGACCTACCATCATGGCGGCCGTTACGCGCGCGCGATCGGGGCGGTGATTTCGGTTTTGTCGCTGGGTGGTTGTGGTGCGTTCTCGAACCTGTCCTATGTCGGCCATGCGCCGCCGATGACGCCGATCACCAATCCGACGCAAGCCGCAACCTGGCGGCCAGTGAGCATGCCGATGCCACCGCTCCGCGATGTGCCGAGCGCACCCGACAGTCTGTGGCGGCGCGGGGCGCGAGCATTTTTCAAGGATCAACGGGCATCGCGGGTCGGCGACATCATCACGATCACCGTCAACATCAACGATGCCGCGACGCTGAAAGACCAGACGACGCTGGGCCGTACCGGCTCTGAATCGATGGGTGTGCCGAACCTGTTCGGGTTGGAGAGTTTGATCCCGCGGGTGCTGGGCAAGGGCGTCAATCCATCCAGCCTCGTTTCGGTATCGGGGGCCGGCAATTCGACCGGAACCGGACAGATCCAGCGGAATGAGAGTGTCACCCTGTCTTTGGCCGGCGAGATCACACAGGTGCTGCCGAACGGCAATTTCGTCGTCGTCGCCCGCCAGGAAATGCGAGTGAACAATGAACTCAGGGTCCTGACCGTCTCGGGCATCTGCCGCCCACAGGACATTGCGAGCAACAATATCGTCCAGGCGAATCAACTGGCCGAAGCACGCATATCCTATGGCGGCCGCGGCTTGATCAGCGGCCAGCAGTCGCCAAGGGTCGGCCAGCAGATTCTCGACGATATCGTGCCGTTCTGATGGCGCGCGCGATTTGGGCGGCCAGGTTTTGTCGCCCGCGGTGGCGCATCGTGCTGAGAGATGGCACGATTGCTGTGGCGATGGCGCTCCATTATGGAGGGCGCCGCTGCAGGCCGACGCGGCCGCCGATGCGACGATGATATCGGCCGGTGCGGTCTCGCTGGTCGGTCAGGAAGGGTGGCCGGAGCGCCGGCCGGATAAACCGATGATCATGACAGGCCTGCTGGTACTGACTTCACTCGCCTTCGCCTGGAGCATGGGTGCTCATTATACCGGCGCGTGCATGGGCATGCCCTATGCCACCGGATCGATCGACCGGACGTCCGCCCTGCGGTTGATGGCGTTTGCGACGCTGATCGGCGCGGCGGGGTTCAGCCATGGGGTTCTGGTCCATGTCGGGCACGGTATTCTCAAGGGCGGGCTGGGCACGGTTCCGGCGATCATCGTGATCGGCACCGCCTTCGCGCTGACGACGGTATTCACCCGGCGCCGGATTCCGACCTCGACCATCCAGATCCTGGTGTTCGCGCTGGTCGGTGCCGGCATCGCGCTGCGGCTGGGGGTGCATTGGGCCGCGATTGTGCACCTCGCGCTGCTGTGGGTGCTGGCACCGTTCATCGCCTGCGGCTGCGGGTTTCTGTTCACCCGCCTGTTCGACCGGATTCCGGCCCTTGCCGCGCATCGGCGCGCGCCGATCATAGGGCAAGCGCTGGTCGGCGCGGGGGCCATCGCCTCACTGACGATGGGGGCCAATGATGTGTCGAACGCAACGGCGGTATTTCTGTCGGCGCATGTCGCCGGCGTGCTCACAGCCGGTATCATCGGCGGCATCGGTCTCGCGGCGGGCGTATTGACGTGGGGCCGCCCGCTGCTGGAGCGCGTCGCGTTCGATGTGGTGAAACTGGACGCCACGATGGCGACCGCGGCGCAGAGCGTGCAGGCGCTGGTGGTGCTCGGCGCGGTGGCGTTCGGGGATTTCACCTCGATGAATCAAGCGCTGATCGGTGCGATGGCCGGCGCCGGCCTCGCGCGCGGGCGCCAGACGATCGATGCGAAGGTCCTGCGCGGCATCGGGCGCGGCTGGATCATCGGCCCCGGTGCCGGGTTCGCGCTGGCCTACGCTGCCGCCGCGCTGTTCCGGATGATCACGCAGCCGCTATGAGGCACCGGATGTGCGGCGGTCAGATGACCGGCCACACCCAGAACACCACGCCGACCAGCACGATGAACGCGCCGCTCAGCACCTCGCCGTAGCGCTCGAGCGGGCCGAGGCTGATCCGCTGCAAACCCGCGGTCGAGGCGATGCACAGCGCGACATAGGTTGCGATCGTGCTGATCGCGAACACGATCGCCATGATCGCAATCACGCCGAAGCCGAATTTGCCGGCAGCGAAAAACGCCGGAATGCCTTCGACCATCGGCGAGGAGCCCAGGATCAGCATCAACGCGGTGCGCGATGAGGTTTTATGCGCGTGTTCGTGCAACGGCGCGTCACCGCCGTCGATCACGACATCATGCATCGTGGTGCCGTCATGGTCGTGCAGATGGCTGTGCGCCGGGCCGGACCCGTGCCGGTGGACATGGACGTGCCGCAGCATCACCGCGACATCGCCGCCCGCCGGCTGATAGAGCGCATCGCTCGGCGGCGCATGATGGTGGTGCGCATGATCGCCATGGTCATGCTCGGCGAATGCGGTATCGTAACGATGCGCGTGGCTGCCGTGCGCCATGGTGATGGTGACCGCGAAGCCATGCGGTTCGGGAATATCATCGAGCGATTCCCAATACGCGCCGCGGTTGACCATCGCGAAGGTTTGCTGCGCGGCATCGTCGCGGTGCGTCTCGATATGCACGGCATCGGCATCCGGTCCGGTGAGCCGGAAGCGGGGCGGCGCGCCGGTCTCGAAGATCGAGAGCAGAATGGTGCCGTGGCCGGTATCGATGATCTGCTGCTCGGGCCCGTGGATCGCATCGGTGGTCAGCGCGTGGCTGTGACCGTGGCTATGGCTGTGACCATGATGATGGCCATGGTCCGCGCCGCCGCGCATCTCGCGGAGCGATGAAAAAGCGATCCAGCCACCGAACGCGATCAGCGCAAGACTCGCCGCGGCATCGACGAAGCCGCCGAATTTCACCGCGAACGCGGCACCGGCAATCCAGACCGCAACGCCGATCGCGAGGGTTGACAGCACATGGCCGACCCCGGCCCGGAACGCGACACGCGCCGTCTCGCCGCGCGACCAGCCGCGCTGGCGCGCGATCAGCGTGATCGGCACCCAGTGATCCGGCACGATGGTATGCAGCACGCCGACGCCGACGACACCCACGATCAGAAACAGCGCTTCGGTGTTCATGGCACGATTATATCACATGCTCGGGGGACAGGGCACAGATCTGGCCGGACGCGCCATCCTCGATCTGCACCGTGGCGTGGCCGATGCCGAACCGATCCCGCAGCGTGTCGCAGGTGCGGTGCAGCAAGGCATCGTCCATCGCGGCACCGGGGCGGACCAGATGCACCGTCAATGCGATGTCGGTGGTGCTCAGCCCCCAGATATGCAGATCATGCACCTCGCTTACGCCGGGCAAGGCGGCGAGGTAGCGGCGCACCGCCTCGGCATCGACGCTGCCGGGCACCTTGTCGAGCGCGAGGTCGAGGCTGTCGCGCAGGACCGACCAGGTGGAGACCAGGATGAGGCCCGCCACCACCAGGCTTGCGGCGGGATCGACCCAGGTCCACCCGGTGAACAGGATGATCACGCCCGATATGACGACGCCGAGCGAAACGACCGCATCCGCCGCCATATGGGTGAAGGCCGCGCGCACGTTCAGATCGCCCTTGCGGCCACGGGCGAACAGCCACGCCGTGACGCCGTTGATGGCGATGCCGGCGGCCGCGACGATAATGATGGTGTCACTGCCGACCGCACCGTGCGGCACGCCGATGACGAGACGCTGGATCGCCTCGACCGCGATGGCACCGACGCCGACCAGCAGCACGACCGCATTGGTCAGCGAGGCGAGGATGGAACTGCGCCCGAAGCCGTAAGTGCGCAGGCGGCTCGGCCGGCGCCGCCCCAGCGCCGCCGCACCCCAGGCGAGCAACAGGCCGAGCACATCGCCCAGATTATGCGCGGCATCCGCCAGCAGAACCACCGAATGGGCGGCAATGCCGAACACCACCTCGGCCGCGACGAAGCCCGCGTTGAGCAAAGCGCCGAAGGCAAATGCGCCGTCGAACCCCGCAGGCGGCGCATGATGATGGTGACCGCCCGGCCCATGATCGTGGTCGGCGTGATCGTGACCCGCGTGATCATGCCCGGCATGATCGTGGCCGGCATGGTCGTGCTCGCTCTCGTGCGGCGTGTTCATGGGCGTCTCCTGTGAAGCTGCTGCACCCGGCGCATCGGCGCCATCACCGCATTATCAACCGTGAAGCCGCTTCAGGGTCAAGCAATCCCGTCCATGCCGCCCGGTCAGCGCGGATTATCGCGCTTCAGGCCGGCGATCCGGCAGCACGCACAGCATTTCATACAGGAGATTAGCACCAATCAGCGCGGTCGTGCCGGTCGTGTCATAGGCCGGCGCCACCTCGACCAGATCGGCGCCGACCAAATTGAGCCCGGCGCAGCCGCGAATGATCTCCAGCGCCTGAATCGTGCTCAGACCGCCGATTTCCGGCGTGCCGGTGCCCGGCGCCACCGATGGATCGAGGCTGTCGATATCATAGGTCAGATAAACCGGCCCGCTGCCCATCATGGCGCGCACCTCCGCCATCAACGGCGTCAGGGAGCGGTGCCAGCACTCCTCGACCGGGACGACCCGAAACCCCTGTTCGCGCTGCCAGTCGAAATCGGTCGGGTAATAGCCGGTGCCGCGCAACCCGATCTGGATCGCGCGATGCGGATCGATCGCGCCATCCTCGACCGCGCGACGAAACGGCGTGCCATGCGCAATCCGCTCGCCGAACATCGTGTCGTTCACATCCGCATGCGCATCGATGTGGATGAACCCGACCGGCCCATGCTTCGCCGCCATGGCGCGCAACACCGGATAGGTCAACGTATGGTCGCCCCCCAAAATCAACGGGATGCACTCATGCGCGATCACCGCGGCAATCCCCGCCTCGATCAGCCCGATCGATTTTTCGAGATTGTACGGATTGGTCGCGATATCACCCAGATCAGCCACCTGCATCCGCTCGAACGGGGCCGCACCCGTCGCCATGTTGTACGGCCGCAACATGACTGATTCCGAACGGATCGCGCGTGGCCCGAACCGCGTACCCGAGCGGTTGGACGTGCCGATATCCATCGGCACACCAATGAACGCCGCATCCAGCCCGGCCGCACTCGCCGCCTGCGGCAGACGCATCATCGTCGCAATCCCCGCAAAACGCGGCATCTCGTTCGCACTGGTCGGCTGGTTGTATGGTCCGGTCACGGCGGGGTCTCCTGGTTGGTGTGAGGTGAGGCTGAGGACAGCAAGGCCAGGGGCGCTGTCTCGGAGTTTCAACCGATCTGGCCTGCACAGCCCTCCTCTCGCCTAAAACTAGTGGATTTTAAAGGCTCCGCCTTTAACGGGGGTCCAGGGGGCAGAGCCCCCTGGCCTTCTTGCCCCCAACCTCATTTCGTACCAAACAGCCGATCCCCGGCGTCGCCGAGGCCGGGGCGGATGTAGGCGTGTTCGTCGAGTTCGCGATCGAGTGCGGCGGTGAAGATCGGCACGTCGGGGTGGGCGGTGCGCAGCACGGCGACGCCCTCGGGGGCGGCGATCAGGCAGACGAATTTGATGGCGGCAGCGCCGGCGCGTTTCAGGCGGGTGATGGCGGCGGCGGCGGAGTGGCCGGTTGCGAGCATCGGGTCGACCACGATGGTGAGACGTTCGGCCATGTCTTCGGGGACTTTGAAGTAGTATTCGATCGGCTCGTGGCTGACCGGGTCGCGGTAGAGGCCGATGTGGCCGATGCGGGCCGAGGGCACCAGGTCGATCATGCCGCCCAGAATACCGTCGCCGGCGCGCAGGATCGAGATGAAGCAGAGTTTCTTGCCCAAGACCTGGCGCGCGATCATCGGCTCCATCGGGGTCTGGATATCGACCGGTTGGAGCGGCAGGTCGCGCAGCACTTCGTAGCCCATCAGCAGGCTGATTTCGCGCGCGAGGCGGCGGAAATCGCCGGTGGGGGTGGCGAGGCTGCGCAGCAGGGTGAGTTTATGTTCGACGAGCGGATGATCGACGATGGTGACCCCGGCGGGCGTCGTGGTCTCTCCCTGGCCGGTCGGCATCACGCCGCGACGACCCGGCGTTTACGGGCCGGCGGTGGCGGCGGCTGCACTGCTTTGGGTTTCGGGGCCTTGGCGGTCTTGGTTTTGGCTGCGTCCTTGGCGGTGCGGCGTGGCGGGTGGATTTCGGCCACCATTTTTTTGCCGACGATGCGTTCGATTTCGGCGCGGAATGCGCGCAGGTAGCGCTTCATATCGAGGTTTTCCGTCGCGTAGTCGCGTGCGCCGGCCGAGAGTTTTGCGGCCAGGGCGCGATCTTCGAGCATGCGCAGCGTGGTATCGGCGAGGGCCGCGTGATCGAGCGAGGGGGTCACGAGACCGGTTGCGCCGTCGTGCACGAATTCGGTGACGGTTGCGGTATCCGACCCGATGACCGGCGCGCCGACCGCCAGCGCCTCGCGCAGGCTCCACGAGGCGACGAACGGGTAGGAGAAGTAGATGTGGCTGTCCGAGCGCTGCAAAAGTTTCACGTGATCTTCATACGTCACGCGGCCCATGAAATGCACGCGCGACAGATCGAGCCGGTCGCCGACCTCGGCCAGCAGTTCCGATCGCCAGGTGCCGCTGACGGGCGCAGCGCCGTAGCTGACCTCATCGCCGCCGACCACCGAGACCACGACGTCCTTGCGCGCCTGCAGGATCGCGGGCAGCGCGCGCATCATGGTGTGAAAGCCGCGATAGGGTTCGAGGTTGCGGGCGACGTAGGTGATCAGCCGCTGTTTCGGCCCGACGGTCAGCGGGCCGATCGAGAGTTTCTGTTTGCGCAGCGCAGGATCGGGCTTGCAGATGTCGAGATCGACGCCCTCGCGCAGCACCGTGATGCGGTCGCGCGCCCAGGCGGGGTAGGTCTGCCATTGCCAGGCG
The DNA here is from genome assembly GCF_900156265.1 of Acidiphilium rubrum. GTDB lineage: Bacteria > Pseudomonadota > Alphaproteobacteria > Acetobacterales > Acetobacteraceae > Acidiphilium > Acidiphilium rubrum. The sequence continues at coordinate 151,689 of NZ_FTNE01000005.1, read as the reverse complement.
GTGGGGGTCTGGCCGTATTGTTCGAGCGCGATGGCCAGATGGTTGACGCCGTTTTTCGCCCGCACCGCGCCGAACTGGGCTTCCGGCATGATGAATTCCGGGTCGAAATTCACATCCGTGCCATCGAGCCGGTAATAGAATTCGAAATAGCCGAGGATCGGCACGCCCGGAAAGACATCGACCAGATTGAGCAATTCGCCCCAGCCATGATGGCCGATGATGATGTCTGGCACGAATCCCAGCGCCTTGATCTGCTTGGCACCGGCGTAGCCAGCCTCGGCGCGGCGCATCGCGACGTCGAATTCGCGAGCACTCGGGTGCACCGCCGCGTGGGTTGCAGGCGGGCGGGCGTAGGTGACCTTGCGGACCCCGGCCATGTGGTTGCGGTTCGGTTCGGTCATGAACACGATTTCATGACCACCCTCGGCCAGCAGATCGCGGACGATGTGCAGGTACTGGCCGGGGAAGTTCTGGTGAACGAACAGGAATTTCACGGCGCGCCGCTCAGCGTCGGCCGCGCGCGACCGCCTTGATTTTGGCGCGGGGCACAAGGGTCAGGCGAACGGCTTCGAGCGCTGCCAGACTGTCCGCCTCGCAGGTTTCATCGCTGGCGACCGGCCCGGCCTTCGACCCATCGACGAAGCTCGCCTCGCAGGACAATTCGAACGCCTCGGCGGCCTTGCCCTCCAACCGCACCCGCAGCCCGAGCAGCGGCAGCGCCATGCCGCGGCTGCCGCAATAATCGCCGGCGGCGACCCAGGGGGACAGCCAGCCGCGACCGAGGACCGCCTGATACGACAAATCCTCCGGCGCGATGCCCGCGGGTGCCGCGATCGCGATGCCTTCGATCCAGTTGCCCGAGCCCGCTTCACCCAGCCAGTCGCCGAATTTCGAGCCGACGTCGCCGCGCGTCTGGATATGGGCGAGCACGTCCATCGCGACCGGTTCGGTCACGGCGGGCGCGGCCGGGGCGGCCATGCCCTGGGCGAGGCGCATCACCTGCAAACGCGGCGCGGCATCGGCGCGGCCGGCGACCTGATAGACCGTGACGAGCACCTGCGCCGGCCCCTTGGCGACGCGCACCAGCGCCGCATCGCCCTGGCCGGTCAGCCAGCCATCCGCGCGGAAACCGGTGATCTCGACACCGTTGACGCCCAGCGGCGGCGGCGAAATCCGCACGCCCGGCAGGCCCTGATCGAGCGCCGCGCCGGCATTCGCCTCGTTGATGATGCAGAACAAGCCGGTGTCCAGCGTCATTAAGTGACCCGAGACTTTCAGCTCCTGGATCGAGCCGGCCTGCAATTCCGGTGCGGGCGCAGGGGCAGTTCCAGCCTGGGGTGCAGACTTGGCGGCGGCTTTGGACATCAAGGCGTCTCCGTTAGGGTGGCGGGTTGGCGTCGGTGGGAGCGGGGGCGGAACTCATCAGAGGTTGTATACGATTATTGAGATTGCCTAAATTTGGCCGCCACGCAAGCAGGGTCTGGTTGATCCGTGCGGTCGGCAGGCCGAGCGGCAGCAGAAATCCGCGCCCTGTGGCTTTGATGCGCGCCGCCGGGGCACCGAGGTCGAACCCGACGACGTATAAGCCGCCGCGCCACGCCTCGCTCAGCGCGAAGCACCAGGTCTCGGGCCAGATCGAGGGCAGGAAACCGAGCTGCGCGCCGGACCGCGCGATCAGCCCGGCCGCCTCGCCTTCCTGATAGGCGCCGGTGATCAGGACGCGCCCGGTTGCGATCAGCGCGGCATCATCCTCGCTGGTGCCGATCAGCACGAAGCGCAGCGGCAGGTTGTTCGAAGCGGCATCGCGCGCGCAATCGAGCAGCACATCAAACCCTTTGGCCGGGCCGATGCCGCCGACCACCGCAATCAGCCGCGCGCCGGCTGGCGGCGGGGCGCGCAGGGCGAACGGCGCGGCATCGTCTTCCCAGGGCGTGATCGTGGGTTTGATGCCGGGGAAATGCCGTTGCAGCCGCGCCTGGACATCGGCCGAGGGCACGCTGATCCGGCGCGCGGCGCGGAACTCGGCGCGCGAGCGGGTGATCAGGGCGGCGGGGCTGATCGGGTCGGTCAGTTCGCTGCCGGCGGCGGCGATGCAGGCATCGCACCCCGCCGCATCCGGCTCGCCGCAGTAGCGCCGGGCCGGGCCGATCAGGTTCACCCGCTTACAGAAACTGGCGTAGTCGTGGATGATGTGCTCGGCCGGCACATCGAGCGCCGTGGCCAGATCGCGGATGATCGGGTGGTGGCCGAGCGTGTGGTGGAACTCGACATGGCGCACGGTTTCGCGGCGCAACAGCGCGACCAGGGCGGCGAACCGGTCGGGCATCGCGTAGCATAGGTTCGGGTAGTCCTGCGGCGCATCGTCGGTCAGCCTTGCGGTGCCGATGAAGCTGGCGCGGCTGGCCGGATCGCTGAAATCGGGCTGGATCAGGATCGGGCGCAGGCCGGCGGCGCGCAGCGATGCCATCCGCGCCGCGATGACCCGGGCGATGCCGCCGCCGTGGTCGTGCGAGACCAGTACGACCGCGCCGGTGCTGCTGGTGGCTGATTGAAACCGCGCGCGATCGAGCCGAAAGCGCGCGGGTTGCAGCGGATCATCGGCGTGATGGGCGGCGATCAGCGCGTGATAGCCGGGGTGGCGGCGTTCAAGGATCGGGAGATTGCGCGCGCAGAGCGAGGATGCCGCGGCGCCGAACGACGTGTTCGCATGATGCGCGACGTAGACGCCTGGGACGCCGACATGGCGGAACCCAAGTGCCGCCGCGCGGCGGCACCAGTCGTTCTCCTCGCCATAGCCTTGCGCGAACAGGCGCTGATCGAACCGGCCGGTGGCATCCAGTGCATCGTGGCGGATCGCCATGCAGAAGCCGATCGCGGTCGGGATCTCGACGATGCCGGCCGGATTGGCGCGGCGGGCCAACCGGTCGAGCCTGGTGGTTGCCGCGAGGTCGGGCGGTGGATTGCCGCCCTGCGGCGCGGGATAGCTCAGGATGGTCGCTTCGTTCGATAGCGGCGTGGCGCTCGCGGTGGCATCGCTGGCGTAAAGTGCTGCCTGCAAGCGCTCCGGTGCGCCGGGCGGGATCAGGATATCCGCGTTCAGCAGCAGGATGTCGCAGCCCGGCAGCAGGCGGCGCGCGGCGCTGATGCCGGCGTTGGCCGCACCGGGGAATCCGCGATTGTGGCGATGGCGGCGCAGATGGATGCGGCCGGCCTGGTGTTCGGCATCGATCATGCGGACCAGATCGGGCTCGGGGCTGGCATCGTCGACCACCACGATCGGCACGGTGCCGACACGCTTCGGGCCGAGCGCCGCGTAGAGCGATCGTAGTGCGGCGAGCGTGGCGGCGGCGTTGCGATAGACCGGCATCACCGCGCAGAGACCGGCGGTGGCGGGCTTCGTGCGGGGGCGGCTACGCGCGCGGAACGGCGCCAGATCGGTCAGCATCGCCGGATCGAGCGGGGTGCCGTGCAGCAGCGTGCCATCGGGCTTGACGATCCGGAACGGCGGTTGCAGGCCCTGCAACGCCTTGGCGCCGATGCGGAACGCGTGGCGCGGCAGGAACCACGCCGGTGCATCCGGCGGCAGGCGGCGGCGCGGATGGATGGCGCGCGACGTGCCGTGCCGGTCGATCAATTCCAGTTTCGGGGCACGGTCGGGCGCGGCCGGGTGGGTGACCCAGCCGGTGATGCCGCCGCGCTCGGCATGGGCGATGCCGCCGGTGCGGCGCAGCGTGGCGAGGTCGAGCGGGCTGCCGAGCAGGGGAATCCCGGCGGCCTCGATCTGCAAGGTTGCGATACCGGCGAGCTTGCGCGGCAAGGCAGCGCACTCCACGCCATCGGCCCGGATGGTCGGGGTGGCGGCGTGGAGTGCCAGCGCGCCGTCGGCGATCGCGCACCAGCCGGGCGCACCGGCGGCCTCGGCCACGGCAGCGGCGAAGGCGGCGAGATCGGGATCGTCAGGTAGTTCATGGCGCTGGAACAGCGTGGCCAGCGCGGTCGCGGCACCCGGCTGATCGCGCGCCCGCCAGCGCACCCGCGCCAGGGCGAGCCAGGCGCCGGCCAGATCATGCGCGGTGGCGATGGCGTGGAGCGCGGGCTCGGCCGCGGGGTCTTGTGTGGCGGCAAGGATCAGCGCGCGTTCGAAGGCGGGGCGCGGGTCCTGCGGCGCGATGCGGCCGACGCGTTCGAGCCAGAACAAGGCGGTTGCCAGATCGCCGGCATCGAGCGCGTCGCGGCCGCGCGCCCAGGCATCCGCAGCCTCGGCGTGGCGACGCTGCCGGACGGCATCGGGGTCGGCCGTGGTCAATCCCCGGCGGCTTGGCGCGGCTGTGGCGCGTCCGGCAAGGCGAGCTCGGCGAGGTCGATCCGTGCCTCGTCGATACCCTGCGCGAGGGCGCGGTTGAGCCAGCGCGCCGCCTGCACCGGGTCCGGCGGGCCGGCCAACCCCTTGCGCAGGTAGCGCCCGAGCATGAGTTGCGCGACCGGGTGGTTCAGCGCCGCCGCCTTGGCGAACCAGGCCTGCGCCTCGATCCGGTCGGTCGGGATATCGTGGCCGCCGCCGTAGAGCGCACCGAGCGCGAACATCGCACCGGCATGGCCGTTGGCGGCGACGCGGAGGAACATGTCGCGCGCGCCGGCGTGATCGCGCGGGCAGCCGTGACCGTGCAGCTTCATTTCGGCGAGCAGAGCCAGCGCCTCGACCATGCCGGTTTCCGCGGCGCGGGCGATCCAGCGGTGCGCCTCGACCGGATCGGCCGGGATGCCGCGACCCTCGAACAGGAGACGACCGTACCAGTATTGGGCGTTGACCACGCCCTCGGCGGCGCGCCGGAGCCAGATGGCGGCGCGGGCGTCGTCACGCTTGACGCCGACGCCCTCGGCCAAACAGACGCCGTAGTTGAACGCGCCGATCAGATCGCCTGATTCGGCGGCTTTTTCGAACCATTCATGGATCGGCAGGCCATCGACCGAGGATTGCCGGATATCGCCGCGGAGCATCAGATTGCCGAGATCGGCGCCGGCGACGATGTCGCCCTGCTGGGCGGCGCGGGCGAGCCAGCGGGCGGCTTCCTCAGGGTCGCGCGCGACGCCGGCGCCGGTGAGGTAGAGCATGCCCAGGGCGCGCGCCGCGACGCGGTGCCCGGCTTCGGCGGCGACGCGGAACCAGAGCGCGGCTTCGGCATAATTGGGCGGCAGGGCACCGCCGCGGGCATACAGATCGGCCACCAGCGCGGCCGCTTCCGGATCGCCCGCGATGGCGGCGCGGCGCAGCCAGGATTCACCCTCGATCGGGTCCGGCGCGCAGCCGTGGCCGGCCAGCAGCATGGCACCGAGCTTGGCCTGGGCGTTGCGGATGCCGTGGATCGCGGCCTTGCGATAATGGGTCAAAGCGCGCGCCGGGTCGGGTAGGACGCCGACCGCCTGCTCGTGGATGACGCCGAGCAGATAATGCGCGGTCGGCAGATCGGCCTTCACCGCCTCCTCGAACTCGCGCATCGCGGCGACGGTTTTTTCGGCGGTATCGGCCTGGCGCATCAGGATCATGCCGAGGCCGAGATGGCCCTGCGGCCAGTGTTGCGCCGCCGAGCGGCGGTAATAGAGTTCGGCCGCCGCCGGATCGCGGATATCGTCCGGCCCGTTCGACAGGATATAGCCGAGCAGCGCCTCGCCATCGGCGGAGCCGGCCTCCGTCGCGCGGCGCGCCCAGAGCAGCGCCGAGGGGAAATCGGCCGCATTCGCGGTTTCGGTGGGTTGGGTGTGTTCGCCGAACAGCGAGGCCGCCTGATCGGGCGACGGCGCCTTCAGCCCGTGGATGAACATGCCGGCGAGCCGGCACTGGCTTTCGACATGGCCGGCTTCCGCGGCGCGCAGAAACCAGCGGGCGGCCTCGCGCGGGTTCTGTGACAGGCCGCGCCCGGCGATGTAGGCTTCGCCGAGGGCGAACTGCGCTTCGGCCAGGCCGGCTTCGGCGGCGATGCTGTAGAGCCGCGCCGCGCGCTGCCATTGCTGCTCGCCGGCCAGCTCCCCGGCCCGCTTGAAGGCACGCCTTGGTGAAAGTGCAGCGAGTTTATCGATCGCGTTCAGCATGATCGGTGTACCCGCCGATCAGGGCTCACGCATACTGTCGTAGGCGACCGGCATGATCTTGGTGATGAAATACGACATGATGGTGCGGCGTCCTACCTTGATGTTCGCGTTCAGCGGCATGCCGGGCACCAGGCGGAAACCAGGCGGCACGTTGTGCAGCATCAACTCGTCGAGCGAGATGTCGGCGCGATAATACAGCGAATGCGGCCGGTTCGGCAGCGCCGAGCCGCCGTCGCCGGGGGTTTGTTCCGGACTGAAACTGTCGGCGCTGATCGATTTCAGCGTGCCCTTGGCCGAGCCGTAGCGCAGGAAATCGAACGTGTCGAAATTGATCGTGACCGGATCGCCGATATGGACATACCCCGATTCGGTGCCGCTGATATCGGCCTCGACCGTGAGCGGCGCATCGACCGGGACCAGCGAGATGAATTTCTCACCCGATTGCAGCACCGAGCCGACCGACACATGCGCGACCGTGAGCACGATGGCGTCACGCGGGGCGCGCAGCACGACCAGCTGGCTCTGCAACTGCGCCTTGGACAGATCCTGCTGCGCCGTGACCAACTTGCTCGTGGTCTCGGCGAGATCTTCGGAGACGGCGGCCGACCATTTTTTCTCATACGCGTCGCGTTCGGCGCGCTGGGCGGCCAGATCACGCTCGCCGGCCGATGCCGTGGCGATCGCGCTGGAGAGCGAACTCGACACGGTCAGGCGGTCGTTCAACGCGAGCAGCGAGTTGAGCTTGCTGCCCACCTGCATTTTCTGCAGCTGGTTGCGCATGTTCTCGACATCCTGCGCGACACCGACCTGCTTTTTGAAGAACCCGGCTTCCTGCACGCTCTTGGTCACGATCAGGTGGAGCTCGGCGATTTTCTGGTCGTAGTTTTCCACCGTGTAGGTGCGCTCGGCCTTGCGGCTCGCGAAAATCGCGGCTTGCAGCGCCTGGGCGGGGTTGGGGTGGGCCGGCGCGTAGGTTTTACCGGTGGCTTCGGCGACCAGCCTTGCCTGCTGGGCCGAGAGGGCGACGACCTGGGCGCGCAGCGCAGTGAGGTTGGCGCGCGCGAAGGTCGGGTTCAGCCGGGCGAGCAATTCGCCTTTGTGGACGATCTGGCCTTCGTGCACATCGATCGACTGCACGATCGAGGTATCGAACGGCTGGAGCATGATGGTCGGTGCGGAAGAGACCAGCTTGCCCTGGGCGGTGACCACTTTGCTGACCCGGACGGTCGAGGCGATGATGATCAGGGCGAACACCATCGCGGTGACGATGAGTGCAGTGTAGCGCGAGATCGCAGGCACCGGGATTGCGATGACCGCGGCGGTGGGTGACTGGAATTCGAGCAAGGGTATCGGCGTGTCGGCGAGTTGCCCGGGGGTTGCCAGGGCCAGGGCGGAGCCGGAGACGCCGGATGCGCGCTGCGGGGCGGATTTTGCCATCGGATCAGTCTCCCTGCGCGAGTGTGGGCGTCGGTGCGTTGCGCGCGCCCTCAGGATTCATGTGGCGATTCTGCTGCAACCACAGATGGCGATAGATCGCGCAGCGCTCGACCAGTTCGCCATGCTTGCCCAGATCGACCACCTGGCCCGAATCCATCACCAGGATCTGGTCGCACTCGACCAGCGAGGCGAGGCGGTGCGAAATGATCACCATCGTTCGGTTGCTGGCGATGCGCAGCAGGTTGGCGTTGATCAGCGCCTCGCTTTCCGGATCGAGCGCGCTGGTCGCTTCATCGAGGATCAGCAGGCGCGGGTCGGCGATCAGGGCGCGGGCGATCGCGAGGCGCTGCTTCTGACCGCCGGACAGGTTGGGCGAGCCTTCCTGGATGAAGGTTTCATAGCCCTGCGGCAGACGTTCGATGAATTCTTCAGCGCCGGCCAGCCTTGCCGCACGGATCGCGTCCTCGAAGCTGAGGCCGGGACGGCCGGCGATGATATTGTCGCGCACCGAGCCGCGGAACAGGAAATTATCCTGGAGCACCACGCCGAAGCTCTTGCGCAGATGCCGCAGATTGATCTCGCGCAGTTCGGTATTGTCGATTTTGACGGCGCCGGTGTATTCGCGGTTGATGCCCTGGAGCAGGCGCGTCACGGTCGATTTACCCGACCCGGACCGGCCGACGATGCCGAGCATGGTGCCTTCCGGGATCGCGAAACTGACCTTGTTCAGCGCCGGCGTCTTGGTGCCCTCGTAGCTGAACGTGACGTTTTCGAACGCGACCGAGCCCAGGAACTGCGGGCGCAGGCCGGTGTTGAGCGCCCGGCGCTCGGTCGGGCGGTTCAAGACCTGACCGACGATCGCGACGGCGGCGCGGGCTTCCTGCGCATCCTGGATCAGCCGGGCGAAGGAGACCAGCGGGCCAGCGACGCGGCCGCCGAGCAGCATGAACCCGACCAGCCCGCCCAGCGCCAACGGGTTCTGCGAGGTCAGCGCGATATAGCCGCCCAGCAGCAGCACGCCGCCTTGGGCATAACGCTCGAACGGCAGCGACAGCACGACCGGCCAGTTCGAAAGCTTGCCCATCTGCATGTTCAGACGGCTGGTTTCGGCGACGCGGGCGTCCCACTCGTCGGCGCGCACTTTTTCCAGCGCGAGCGCCTTGACGGTGCGGATGCCGTAGATGCTCTCGACCAGCACCGCACCCTTGGCGCTTTCCGCCGTGATGATCTTGCCGGTCAACCGCGCGATCGCCGGCAGGAAGGCGGTGATGATGACGGCGATGATCCCGGCCGCGATCAGAATGGTCCAGGCCAGGAAGGCATCGAGATAGAACAGGATCGGCAGGATCAACGCGACCATGAACATGTCGATGAAGGTCGACAGCAGCCGCCCGGTGATGAAATCGCGCACCCGGTAGATCTGGCCGACTTTGTAGGACAGATCGCCGGCCTGGTTTTTTTCGAAGAAATCGATCGGCAGGGTCATCAGCCGATCGAAGATCATCAGGTTGAGCCTGGCATCGATCCTGGTGGACAGAATGACCAGCATCATGCGCCGGCCCCAGGTGAGCAGCGCTTCCCAGAGGATGCAGACGATGAAGATCAGCGTGACGAGAATGAGGGTGTTGATGCTCTTGTAGATGATCACGGTGTTCAGCACGACCATGATCATCAGGATCGGCAGGACCTGCAGGATGGTCAGCGTGATCGAACTGATCGCGACATCGCGCAGGATGCGCTTTTCGATCAGCACCATGCGCCACAGGAGGGAGAAATTGAAGGGTGGCTCGACATCCTGACCGTCGCGCTCGCCGCGGATCAGCAGCACTGCGCCATCCCAGACCTGGCGCAGCCGGATTTCATCGACCGCGATCGGCGCCGAGCCGAGCGGCGCGCGCGGGTCGCGCACGAAGATGATCGACCGGTCGCGATCGTTGGAGACCATCAGCGCGGCACCGCCGTCGCGCAGCAGCAGGACGACGGGTGCGGTGGTTTCGACCTTCATCAGCTGGCGAAAATTCAGCATGATGCCACGTACCCACAGGCCGGATTCGCGCAGCCATTCGACCAGATGCGGCGAAGACGGCGCGGGGTCCTTGGGATCGAGCGTCAGCGTCTCGGTATCGAGATCGACGCCGTGAAACCGTGCGGCGGCTTTGACCGCGAGGATGCGGACGTGTTCCGCTTCGGTCTCCTCGCTACTGCGATCGGGGGAGGCGGCGCCGGCGCTGTCGACGATATCATTCATGGGGCGAGCTGTCCCTTGGATTGGCCCGGTTGGGGTCTGACCGGGTGACGATAAATATGTGGCGAACGCGATCGAGTTGCGCACGTCTTGCGCCGCACTGCAACAGACCAGAAACGACGGTCGAATTCAATGAAATAGATCAATTCTCCAACCCGGTCTCGATAATAGCACAAAGATACCGCCTGCTGCCATAGCTGAATGGGCTGGTGATTCCAACGGTACGCGTGCGGCAGGCTGGACGCACGTTTGCAAAGCCCTTGCGGTGTCGCGGCGGCGACGGCATCACTGGGGCTCGCCCAACTGGAGTCGAATGCGCATGGAAATCCGCCCCGCGACCGCCGAAGACCTGCCCGCGTGCCAGGCCATTTATGCGCATCATGTACTCGAAGGCACCGGCACATTCGAGGAGATCCCCCCTGCCCTCGAGGAGATCACCACCCGCCACCGGCAGATCGTGGGGGCCGGCCGCTCGTGGCTGGTGGCGACCGATGCGACCGGCTTGCTCGGGTTTGCTTATTTCGATCAGTATCGCCCGCGCTCGGCCTATCGGTTCACCGCTGAGGATAGCGTCTATGTCCGCGAGAACGTGCGGGGTCAGGGGGTCGGCAAGGCGCTGGTCGGGCGCCTGTTGAGCGATGCGCGGGCCGGCGGGTTTCGCCAGATGCTGGCGGTGATCGGCGATTCCGAGAATACCGGCTCGATCGGGGTGCATGCGAGCCTCGGGTTTCAACGTGTCGGCACGATGCGCGATGTCGGGTTCAAGTTCGGCCGCTGGCTCGATGTGATCATCATGCAGCGCGCCCTCGACGCTGATAATTGAGGCGGCGCATCGTCAGGCGCCGATTTTCAGGGTCTGCACCGATTCCTCGAGTTCGGCGAAGCTCGGCATGTGGAGGTTGGGCACCATTTTGCGCCCGATCTCGACACTGACCTGCGGCGCGTTGCCGTGCAGATGCGCGACCAGAACAGCGCGGATCACTTCGAAATAGCGCGAATCCTCCTCGACCACGCCGCGCATCCGCACGGCGAGCGGGCTGACGATGCCATAGGCCAGCAGAACGCCGAGGAATGTGCCGGTCAGCGCCTCGCCGATCATTTCGCCCAGGACGGCGGGCGGCTGGCTGATGTGGGCCATGGTCTTGATGACGCCGAGCACGGCGGCGACGATGCCGAGCGCGGGCAGACCATCCGCCATGGTCTGCAACGTGTGGGCGCCGTGCAACTCCTCGGTCAGGGTCTTGCGCAGTTCGCGGGCCATGACGTCTTCGATCTGGTGGGGATCATCGGCGTTCATGCCGACCATGCGCAGATAATCGCACATGATGGCGGTCGCGTGATGGTTTTTCAGGATGCGGGGGAAATGCTGAAATACCGGGCTCTCTTCCGGCCGTTCGATATGGGCTTCGAGCGCCATGGCCCCCTTGGTCGAGGCGAGCCGCACCAGATAGAACAACATGCAGAGCAGCTCGGTATAGTCGGTCTTTTTGAAGGAGCCACCCTTCATCACCTTCTTGAAATCGCTCAACGTGTGTTTGATGTGGTGCATCGAGTTGCCGGCGATGAACGTGCCGATCGCGGCACCGCCGATCGTGACGAATTCCAGCGGCATTGATTTCATTAACGGCCCGATTGCGCCGCCGGTGGCGATAAACACCCCGAATACGCAGACGAGCAGAAAGGCCACGCCTCCCAAAGTCAGCATCACTCACCGAATTATTCAAACAGATCTTCGAATATCGGGTCATGGCGCGGTCGCACCATATGTTTTGACCCCATTCACCAGCGCGGGACGCAATACGAGGATTGCAACCCGCCGGTTGCCTGCGGCGCGCGGCGTTTTTGGTAGCAGCAGATCGCGGTCGGCATAGCCGACCACGGCACTGATCAGCGGTTTCGGCAGGCCGGCCTGCTCCATCAGCCGGCGCGTCGCGTTCGCGCGCTCGACCGACAGATCCCAGTTGCTCTGGCCGGTGCCGATATAGGGCGTGGCATCGGTGTAGCCGGAAATCTTGATCGGGTCCGCCAGCTTGTCCAGGATCGGGGTGATCTTGCGGATCAGCGCGCCGGTCATGGCGTTGGGTTCCGATGAACCGAGCTTGAACATCGGCCGCTTGTGGGTGTCCATGATCTGGATTTCGAGGCCCTGCGGCGTTTCGCGGATACTGATCTGATGAGAGAGCACCCGCAGCGCCGGATCGGCTTTGATCGCCTGCGTCATCGCCTGGGATGCGGCGGCGAAGCGGCGATGGCCGAGATTGCCCGCGGCGAGGCCGCCGTTGGCGACGGCGGACACGCTCGGTGCCGCGGGCGGGGGTGCCATGCTCGGCACTGCACCGCTGCCTGGTTTGCCGGCGCCTTGCTGGGTCGTCGTGACATTGGCGAGATGTTGGCCGGTCGCGTTGACCGGGCGGATTTGTTGGCCTTGCGGCACGTGCGGCACGGTTGGCGAGACCGGGTTGTGCCCGACGGTGACGCGCACGGCCCCGAGATCGGACGTGAGGGCGCCATGATCGAACGGGGTGCGGCCGCCGAACGGCTTGCCCTCACCGGAGGCGCCACGGTTGAGCACATTGGCCTGGCTGAAATAATCGGCGAGGCCGACGCGCTGGGCTTCCGTGGTTGCGTTGATCAGCCACATCAGCAGGAAGAATGCCATCATCGCGGTCACGAAATCGGCATAGGCGACCTTCCAGGCGCCGCCATGGTGGCCGCCCTCGACAATCTCTTCCTTGCGGATAATGACGTTGACCGCCTGATTACCCGCCTTGCCCGCTCGTGGTTTCTTCGAAGCCATCGTTGTTGCACCGCCTTCGGGGGGCAGTATCGCGGGGCGGGGTTAACGAAAGACTAATCGGGGTCGGTTAATGCGCGGGCAAAGATGGCGGGGTCGATATTGCCGCCGGACAGGACGACGCCGACGGTCAGGCCCGCGAGCGGCAGGGCTTCGCCGAGCAGGGCCGCAAGCGCCACCGCGCCGCCCGGCTCGACGACCAGTTTCAGGTGCCGTGCCGCAAAGCCGATCGCGCGCAGTACCGCCGCATCGGTCACCGCGACCGCGCCGGCGAGCAGGCGCTGGTTGATCGAGAAGGTCAGTGCCCCCGGTGTCATGGCCAGCAGCGCGTCGCACAGCGGTGAACCGGTGCCGTCGTTGGTGATAAGGGTGCCGGCGGCGAGCGAGCGGCCGGTATCGTCCCAGCCTTCGGGTTCAACCGCGATCAGGCGCGTCATCGGCGAGACGCTTTGCAGCGCCAGTGCGCAGCCGGCGGTGAGGCCGCCGCCGCCGGTGCAGACCAGGATGAAATCAAGCTCGGCGCCGGCGGCACGCGCATCCGCCACCAGTTCGAGCGCGAGCGTGCCCTGCCCGGCGATCACGTCCGGATGCTCGAACGGCGGGATCAGCGTGGCCCCGGTGCGCGCCGCGATGTCCTGGCCGATCGCGGCGCGATCCTCGGTGCGCCGGTCGAACTGCACGATCGTGGCACCCCAGGCGGCGGTCGCTTCGCGCTTGATCGACGGAGCATCGGCCGGCATCACGATGGTCGCACCGATGCCGAGCGCCGCGGCGGCGCAGGCGATCGCCTGGCCGTGATTGCCCGAGGAATAGGTGACGACGCCGTGCCGGCGCACCGCTTCCGGCAGGCGGTGCAGCGCGTTGGTGGCACCGCGCAGCTTGAAGCTGCCGGTGCGCTGCAGGGGTTCGGCCTTGATGAACGCGGTCGTGCCGGTCCGTTCATCGAGTGCTGCCGAGCGCAGCGTGGGGGTGCGGACGATATGCGGGACGATCAGCGCCGCGGCGCGGTGAACGTCGTCGGGCGTCGGGATCATCGTGCCGCTCGCATGATGGCGGATTGGGCGTGGCCCATGAATGTCACCTCGAAGACGTTGTAGGATCGGATCGCCGCACCTGCGCGCCGGCGCGCCATCGTGCCGAGGAAAACGATGCGGGTAAACCGCGGCGCGACCGGGGTGGGCAAATAAACCGGCGCGATCAGCAGCAGGGTCTGACCCACCCTCAGCCGGGGGCGCGCGAAATACTGCCAACGCGCGCCGATGCCGACCACCGCGAGGTGGCGTGACGCATCATGGCCGAGTTCGGCGACCAGACCGTAATCGACCGCGCCGATGGTATCGACGTGATGAGCCCGTGCCAGCGCGCCCAGCGCCGTGGCGAGGCCGCGCCAGCCGGCGAGTTGCAGGGCGGTGGGATCGCGCGCGACCGGGAGCGGCAGCGGTGCGGCGATCGCCTGAGCGTAGACCAAAGCGGACATTGCGGCCCCCAGGGCGGCGGCGGGGGTGATGAAGCGGCGGGTGATGCCGGGCGCGGCGCCGGCGGCGGCCAGCGCGGCGCCGGGGATCATGATCGCCGGCCAGTTGGGTTGGACCGCACCCGAGAGGATATGTTCGGCGAACACCGCGCCGGGTACCAGCACGGTGAGGGCGACCAGATCGCCGGCCGGGCTGCGCCGGCGCAGCGCTGACCAGAGACCGATGGTCATCAGTACGATCACCCCGGGCGTGACCAGGCCGATCTGGCTGCCGATCAGCCCCGCCAGATGGCCGGGCGCGCCGGCGAGGTCGAGATGCGCGCTGCGGCCGCCCTGCTTGGCGAAGCTGGCCCAGCCGTGATCGGCGTTCCAGAGGATGACCGGGGCGAACACCACGAAGGACAAGGCGAGACCGAGCCAGGGCAGCGGGCGGGCCAGTGCGGCGCGGCCGGCCGGGGTGGTCAGCAGCCAGAGGCCGATCGCGACCAGGATGAGCAGGCCGGTGTATTTGGCATCGAGCGCGAGGCCGGCGGCGATGCCGGCGGCGAGCCACCAGCGGTCGTCGGCGGTGGCGTGCCAGCGCGCGACGGCGGCGAGTGTCGCGGTCCAGAACAATAATAAAGGTGTATCGGGCGTGGTGATGATGGCGCCGGCGTTGAGCAGCAGGGTGGCGTTCAGCAGCACCGCCGCCATCAGCCCGGCGTTGCGTGCGGGAAACAGATCCTCGCCGGCGCGCCATAGCAGCAGCGAGCCGATGGCCGCACTGATCGGCGAGAGCAGGCGGATCCCCAGCATGGAAGAGCCGAACACGGACGTTCCGATGCGAATCCACCAGGCGATCAGCGGCGAATCGTCGAAATAGCCGGGCTGGAGGTGGCGCGACCAAAGCCAGTAATAGGCCTCGTCCGGCGCGAGCGGGACGATTGCGGCGACGATCAGCCGCAGCGCGGTCAGCGCCGCGAGCAGGATGAGCCAGGCGCGCGGGGTCACCGCGCGCGCCAGACCAGCGTGGCCGATACCGCGTAATTCCAGACCACGCCGATCGCGGCACCCGCCGCACTCGCGGCGAGTCCGGCGGTGTTGTCGTGATACAGCGCGCGCGCGATGCCGATATTGGCGATCGCGCCCAGGCCGCAGACCAGCATGAACAATACGAGGCCGCGCCAGTAGCCGCCGCCGCGCAGGCGCATGGTGCGATAGGTCAGCCGGTTGTTCAGCTCGAAATTCGCGATCATCGCGATGATGGTACCGATGGTCTGCGCAGTGCCGAAATCGAGGCCGAGGCGGCGGGCGGCGCTGGTGACCAGCAGATTGACCAGCATGCCGAAGGCGCCGACCAGGGCGAAGGCGAGGAAGCGCAGCGGCAGGACGCCGCCCAGCGATTTGTCGATCAGCAGGCCGGCGAATTGAACCAGCACCAGAATGTCGAGCTTGCTTTCGCCGGCGGTGCGCGGGCGGAACTGGTACGGCACCTCGACGATGGTCAGCGGTTGCGGTGCGGCCAGCAGCAGGTCGAGCAAAATCTTGAACCCTTGGCCGTTCAGCCGGTGCGCCAGAGCTTCGAACCTTGTGCGGCGGAGCAGGAAAAATCCGCTCATCGGGTCGTTGATCGGGGCGCGGGCGAGCATCTGGGCGAGGCTGATGCCGGTGGCGGACAGGCGTTCGCGCAGTGGCGAGGCGAGGCCCGCGGCGTCGCCATCGCCGACGTGGCGGCTACCGATCGCGATATCCGCGCCGTCTTCGACTTTGTGCAGCATCGCCGGCAGGCGGGTTTCATCGTGCTGGAGATCGCCGTCGATCACCGCGATGAAATCGGCCGAACTCGACAAGGCCCCTTCGATTACCGCCGAGGACAGGCCGCGCCGGCCGATCCGGCGCAGGCAGCGCACCCGCGGGTCGGTGCGCGCGATGCGGCGCACCGTATCGGCCGTGCCGTCCGGGCTGTCGTCATCGACGAACACGACTTCCCAGGCGAGGCCGGTGAGCGCGGCATCGAGCGCCGCGACCATCGGGGCGACGTTCAGGGCTTCGTTGTAGCACGGCACGACAACGCAGAGCGCCGGAGCTGGCGCATCGGTCATGGTCAGGCGGGCAGCGCCTCCAGGATCGCCTCGGCGCGGCTGACCTCGAACCCGCCGGCCTGCTCGACCGCGAGATGGGTGACCACGCCGTCCTTGGCGATCAGGGCGAAACGCTGGCTGCGCACCCCGAGGCCGCGTGCCACCAGATCGAGCTCGAGGCCGAGCGCCCGGGTGAACATGCCCGACCCATCGGCCAGGAAGGTGATGTGATCGGCGCCCTTCTGGCTGGCGGCCCAGGCGCCCATCACGAACACGTCGTTCACCGCGAGGCAGATGATGGAATCGACACCCTTGGCCTTCAGCGCGTCGTAATGCTCGGTAAAGCCGGGCAGATGCTTGGCGCTGCAGGTGGGGGTGAACGCGCCGGGGACGGCGAACATTACCACGGTCTTGCCGGCGAACAGATCGGCGGTATCGACCTCCTGCGGGCCTTCGGCGCCGGGGGTCATCAGTTTCATGGACGGCAGCTTGTCACCGACTTTGATCATGGCTTGGTCTCCTGATTGGGGGATCGCTCAGCGGTCTGGTAGCTGAAGTGCCGCGATCCGTGAAGCGGGCACCAGAGTGCGGTCCATTTCGATGACCAGATGGTCTAGGCTGCCGATCCGCTGGCCTCGTGTGCGGCGGCATTCGGTAAATCCCAGCGCGGTCCAGAATGCGAGGGCGGCGTTATTGGCCTCGACCACGCCGAGGCTCAATCGCTGAGCGCCCTGCCCCGCTGCGTGGCGTGCCAGCCCTTCGATCAATGATCGTCCCAGCCCGGTGCGGCGATCGGTTGGGTGGACCATCAGCAGGCCGATGTACCAGATGCCCGGTTCGGGATAGTCACGCACGACATCGATCAGGCATCGCAGCGTATTCGAGTCGCCCCGAACGCCAAGTTTCAGCATGGTATCGAGGCTGCGGCCGGGTGGGCAATCCTGGAAAAACCGCTCGCCGTCCTGTGGCGTCGGTGGCGCGCCGGTGACCATCAGGGCGTAATCGGCGCAGGCGGCGGATAGTTCGGTCACTGCCTCGCGATCAGTGGCATCGTCGAGCATCGAGACGCGGAGGCCGGAAGCTTCGAACAGCATCACCGATCGGACCATGGTTCAGCTATAGCGTTCTTCGAGCCAGGGATCGGCGTTGTTGTTGTAGCCGCGGGTTTCCCAGAAACCCGGGTGGTCGGCGCCGGCGAAGGTGATGCGGCGGACCCATTTGGCCGATTTCCAGAGATAGTAGCGCGGCACCAGGACGCGGAGCGGGCCGCCGTGCTGGCGGGAGATCGGTTTGCCCTCCCAGGTATGGACCAGATAGCAATCCTCGGCGGCGAATTGTTCGAGCGTGAGGTTGGTCGTGTAGTCGTCGTGCGATTCGAACAGGACGTGGGTGGCGGTGTTGTGCGGTTGGACGAGGTCGAGGATGGTGGCGACCGCGATGCCGCTCCAGTGGTTGTCGTAGCGCGACCAGGTGGTGACGCAGTGCATGTCCGACACGCTGTCGTGCTGCGGCAGGTCCATCAGGGCGTTCCAGTCGAGCGTGACCGGGTTGGTAACTTCGCCGTCGATGGTGAGGCGGAAGGCGGCGTGCGGAATTTCCGGTTGGATGCCGAGATCGAGCACCGGCCAGTCGCTCACCAGGCGCTGGCCGGGCGGCAGGCGCTGGGCATGCGGCGCGGTGGTGCCGGTGAGCGCGCGGCCGTCGCGCGACCAATCCTGTTTGCGGCCGATCAACTTGTCCTTGATCTGGCCGAGCAGGCTGATGCTGTCCTTGTCGGTCTCGGTCATGGCGGCGTCTTTCAGTGCGTGTGTTGGTGGATCGGGTCGATCCAGGCGACTTCGCTGGGGGTTTCGACCGGTTCGATGTCGAGATTGACCACCACCGCTTCGTTATCGGAACGGACCAGCATGCATTCCAGCCGTTCATCGGTGCTGGCGTTGATTTCCTGGTGCGGCACGTAGGGCGGGATAAAGATGAAATCGCCCGGCCCGGCTTCGGCGGTGAATTCGAGGCGCTCGCCCCAGCGCATCCGCGCCCTACCCTTCACCACAAAGATCACGCTTTCCAGCGCGCCATGATGATGCGCGCCGGTCTTGGCATCGGGATCGATGGTGACGGTGCCGGCCCAGAGTTTCTGGGCACCGACCCGGGCGTGGTTGATCGCCGCGGCGCGGCTCATGCCGGGGGTCTGCGGCGTGTTGGGGTCGAGTTGGTCGCCGGGGATGACGCGGACGCCGTTGTGTTGCCAGTCCATGGGGTGCTCCGAAGGAAGGTAGTTAAGTAAGGCCTTCTTTTTTGTGAACAAAAAAGAAGCAAAAAAAACTTTGTTAATTTGGGTCCGTGCCGGTGAAAACGCCCGTGCCCCAGAGTCAGAAAGTTTTTTGGTTCTTTTTTTCAAAAAAGAACGCCTTGCTTCACCTGTTCCTCAGCAGCCGCGCCTTATCCCGATCCCAATCCCGTTTGGCGACGGCGGCGCGTTTGTCGTGTTGTTTGCGGCCTTCGGCGATGCCGAGGGTGACTTTGGCGACGCCGCGCGGGTTGAAATGGACATCGAGCGGGACAACGGTCGAGCCGGCGCGGGCGACGGCGCCGATCAGCGTGTTGATTTCCTTGCGTTTGAGCAGGAGTTTGCGCGGGCCTTTGGTGTCGAAACGCGAGAGGACGCCGCCCTGGTATTCGGGGATGTACATGTTGAACAGGAACATCTCGCCGTCGCGTTCGCCGGCGAAGGCTTCGGTGAGGGTGGCGCGGCCCATGCGGAGTGATTTCACTTCCGCGCCGCGTAACACGATGCCGGCTTCGAGCGTGCTGAGGATGGTGTAGTTGAAGCGCGCCTTGCGGTTCTGTGCTGCGATGCCGTGGGAGATCAGCATCGACTTTTTTTTCGGCTCCGCCATCAGTTGATCAATCCGACGGAGACCATGGCGGCGTGCATCTGGGCGCGGGCGGCTTCACTCAGCGGGGCGAGCGGCAGGCGGCAGTCGGGGGTGCCGTAGCCGAGCAGGGAGGCGGCGTATTTGGCCGGCGCGGGGTTGGTTTCGACGAACATGGCATCGTGCAGGGGCAGCAGGCGGGACTGGATCGCCATGGCGGCGGCGACGTCGCCGCGCTGCCAGGCGTTGTGGAGTTCGGCGCAGAGGCGGGGTGCGATGTTGGCGCTGACCGAGATGCAGCCGTGGCCGCCGGCGGCGAGGAAGGCGAGTGCGGTGTGATCTTCGCCGGAGAGTTGGCAGAAATCGGGGCCGCAGGTGGCCGTGGTGTGCAGCGGGCGCGAGAGGTTGGCGGTCGCGTCCTTCACGCCGGCGATGTTGCGGTGTTTGGCGAGCTTGGCCATGGTTGCCACGCTCATGTCGATCACCGAGCGCGACGGGATGTTGTAGATGATCACCGGAATATCGATCGCATCGGCGATGGCGGTGTAGTGCAGGATCAGACCGTCCTGGGTGGGTTTATTGTAATAAGGTGTGACGACCAGGACGCCGTCCGCGCCGACCGACTGGGCGTGCTGGGCGAGATTGATGGCCTCGGCCGTGGCGTTGGAGCCGGCGCCGGCGATGACGGGCACGCGCTTGGCAGCGATGCGGATGGTCAGTTCGACCACGCGCTTATGCTCGTCGTGGCTCAGCGTCGGTGATTCGCCGGTGGTGCCGACCGGCACGAGGCCGTGGGTGCCCTCGGTGATTTGCCATTCGATGAAATTTTCGAGCGCCGCCTCATCGATGCTGCCGTCGGCCTGCATCGGGGTGATCAGCGCTACCAGTGAACCTTGGAACATTGTCGTCTCCGCCATGGGCGATACTTATTCGCAGTACGGGGGGCTGGGCAAGGGATGGGAGCGCGCGGGCAGTCCTGCTAAACTGTGCCGCATGACGAGACTGACGATGCTGCTGGCGCTGTTGATGACCCTCGGGGCGGCCCGCGCGCCGGCCGCCGGCGCCACTGTCGCCCCGCCCGCGCCCGATCCGGTGCCCGATCCGGCGCTGGTCACGATCATGAACGATGTGCGGTCGAACAACTGGGATCAGGCGCAGAGTCTGGCGGCGGCGCAGCCGGACCGGCTGGTGGCCAAGCTGGTGACGTACTTCCGGCTGCTCGATCCCGGCGAGGCGAGCGAGGGGCAGATCGGGGTGTTCATGGCGCGCAATCCGGACTGGCCGGAACAGGCGGTGCTGGCGCGGCGCTGGAGCGAGGCGCTGGCGGCGGACCCGGATGACACGATCGTCCGGCAGGAATGTGGGCAGCGCCTGCCGGTGACCGCCGCGGCGAATGCGCGCTGTGCGGCGGCGTTCGATGTCAGTGACCCGCGCAAGGCGGCGAAATTCGCGCGGCGGGCGTGGATCGATGGGTATAGCGATTCGGTCGATGCCGGCACTTTTCTGGCGCAATATGCGCCGATGCTGACGCCGCAGACCAACTGGGCGCGGTTTCAGCGGTTTGCGCTGGCGGGCAATATTTCGGGCGCGCGGGCGATGCTGCCGCTGCTTTCGTCCGGCGATCAGGCGACCGGGCAGGCCTGGCTGGCGCTGGCGCAGGGGCAGACCGGTGCCGCCGGGTTGGTCGCTGGGCTGACGCCGGCGCAACGGGCGACGCCGGGGTTGTTTCTGGCGCAACTGGCGGCGGCGCCGGACCAGCCGAGCAAGCTGGCGCTTTGGCAATCGGGTGGGATTGCGGCGGAGCTGCGGGCGAGCGGGCTGGCGCGGGCGCTGTTCTGGATCAAGCGCCAGGCGCTGGCGCGGGATTTGTTGCAGACCAATGATGCCAAGGACGCCTACGCGATCGTGGCGGCGGCGCGGCCGCAAAGTGCTGCGCAGAAGGCGAGCCGGGATTTTCTGGCGGGCTTCATCGCGTTGCGGTTCCTGAACGATCCGACTTTGGCGCGGCCGTGGTTTTTGGCGCTGAGCCATGATTCGACGGCGGTGATCACGCGGGCGCGGGCGTTCTACTGGCTGGCGCAGACCGAGACCGGCGGGGCGGCGCGCGCGGATTTGAGCGATGCGAGCGCGTATCCCGATACGTATTATGGTCAGCTGGCGTCGTTGCAGCTGGGGCAGAGTGCGGCGCTGCTGGCCGGGCGGATCCGCGCGATTGCGACGCCGCGGATTACGGTTGCCGAGGAGGCGGGGTTCGCCGAGCGGGAATTGCCGCAGGCGGCGGTGATTTTGACCGAGATGGGCGCGCCGCGGCGGGCGCGGGCGTTTTTGTATCGGATGGCGGAGGTCGCACCGGCGCTGGATGATCGCTACCTCGATGCGCGGCTCGCGGAAGGGTTGGGGCAACTGCCGAGTGCGGTGATGATCGCGCGGATTGCCGGTGTGGCGGGGGACATGCTGGTCGGGCTGGGCTGGCCGATCCCGGCGGGGCTGGTGCCGGCCGATCCGCCGGCCGGCGGGGCGGGGCCGAGCGTGATTTTGTCGCTGATCCGCCAGGAAAGCAGTTTCGATCCGGGGGCGATGAGCGGGTCCGGTGCGGAGGGGTTGATGCAGCTGATGCCGGGGACGGCGCGGATGATTGCGGCGCGATCGGGGCTTGGGTTGCCGGCGGCGGGGTTGATGGGCGATCCGGCGGCGAATATCGGGCTGGGATCCGCGTATTTTGCGACGCTGATGAGCCGGTTCGGCAACTGCCTGCCGCTGGCGATCGCGGCGTATAACGCGGGGCCGCGCAATGTGGAGACGTGGCTGGCGGAGAACGGTGATCCGCGCCTGCCGGTGGGTTCGGGCGGGGTGAACATGATCACCTGGATCGAGCTGATCCCGTTTGCCGAGACGCGCAATTATGTGCAGCGGGTGACCGAGGGGATCGTGGTGTATCGGGCTCTGGCGGGCAAGGCGGCGCGCAATCCGGTTGCGCGGTGGTTGCCGCACTCATGAAGATCGCGGCGCTGGCGGCTTCGGGCTGCGGGGTGGGGTATGCGCGCTGGGCGCCGGGCACGTTCGGCTCGGTGCTGGGCGGGGTGATCGGGTGCGTGCTGCTCGATCATGGTCATGCGGTGCTGGCGGCGGGGGTGGTGGTGGCGAGCGTGATCGGGCTGGTGGCGATACCGCGGACCGGCAAGGCGGCGGTCGATCCGGGGTGGATCGTGATCGATGAGGTGGCGGGGCAGATGATCGCGCTGCTGGGGCTGCCGTTTCTGACCGGATCGGGCGTGCTGCTGGCGTTTTTGTTGTTCCGGCTGTTCGATATTCGCAAGCCCTGGCCGATTTCGCTGGCGGATGCGCGGGCGGATGAATGGGGGATCATGGCGGATGACTGGATTGCGGGGGCGTTCGTGGCGGTGATTTTGCTGGGGTTGCGGCTGGTCTGGCCGGGGAGCGGGCTGTGAGCGCGGCGGCGGTGGTGGCGCGGGCGAAGGCGCTGGGGCTGCGCGTGGCGAGCGCGGAGAGCTGCACCGGCGGGATGATCGCGGCGGCGTTGACCGATGTGGCGGGGTCTTCGGCGATGTTCGGGTTCGGGTTCGTGACCTATGCCAATGAGGCGAAGGTCGCGCTGTTGGGGGTGGATGCGGCGGTGCTGGCCGCCGAGGGCGCGGTGAGCGAGGCGGTGGCGCGGGCGATGGCGGCGGGGGCGCGGGCGCGATCGGGTGCGGATGTCGCGGTGGCGGTGACCGGGATTGCGGGACCGGATGGTGGGTCGGCGGCCAAGCCGGTCGGGACCGTGTGGTGCGCGGTGGCCGGGCGGGATGGGGTGGTGGCGGAGCGGCGGGTGTTTGCCGGCGATCGGGCGGCGGTGCGGGCGGCGACGGTGGCTTGGGCGCTGGAGATGGTGATGGCGCGGCTGGTTGTTTAGTTGCTATATCGTAACAATTTGGGCGTGCCGGGGCGGTTTGGCGTCAGGCGGGATTTTCGAGCGGTTTGTACCAGGGCGGCCAGAAGCGGCTGCCGCGGCCGGGCGGGGTGATGCGGTCCGGGATGGCGCCGGGCGGCATCCTGCGGTTTTGTTTCGGGCGTTTGCGGCGGGGCCTGAGTGACACGGCGCGCGGCGGCGGGGCGAGATGGGGTGGGCGGCTGACGCCGAGCATGTGGCAGAGCGGGCGCAAGGCACGGCCGAGGGCTGGGTTTTCGAAGATGAGCTGGATCATGGCCGGATCATCGAGCAGGTGGATCAATTCGGCCTGAGCGCAGATGATGCGGTGAAACCGGACCGGCAGGATGTGGCGCAGCCAGAAGAAGCCGCGCGGCAGGATGTAGTCGACCGGGGCGGCGGGCGCGGGTTTTGGGTGCGGCGGGCTTGGTTTGCGGGATGGTGTTGGCGGCGGCGGCGCCGGGCGATGCGGGCGCGGTGGTGCGGCGAAGAGCCGGGCGAAGCGGGCGGCGAGTGTGGTGAGGCGCGACCAGAGCAGGTGGCGCAGCGCGCTGGGCAGGCGGGATTCGAACGCCTCGGCGATCAGCGTGTCGCACAGGTAGACCATGAACGCGGCGAAGCGGTCGGCGGCGAGGTCTTGCGGGGCGGGGCCGTTGGTGTTCACGCGGGCAGATGACCACGACAGGCGGGGGGTGGGCAAGGAGAAAATAACGCTTTGTTAGTTTTGACGATTTTTGTGACCAAGGAAGACGGAAGATTTCTGGAATTTGCGCGCAATCCGCGAAAACCGCCCACGCCCCGGAGTCAAAGAGTTTTTTGCTTCTTTTTTGCAAAAAAGTAGTCTTTTCCCTCCCTTAACCAAACCCCACCAGCCCCAGACCGGCGCCGATCGCGAGGAACGCCAGCGGGTGGATCTTGCTGCGCAGGGTGAGGATGGCGACCGTGGCGGAGATGAGGGCGAGGCGCCAATTGTGGTCGGCGGTGCGGATCAGGAAGGTGGCGGCGGCGAGGACCATGCCGCCGGTGATGGGGGTAATGGCGGCCTGGACGATGCGGCGCCAGCGGGCTTCGCGGAAGCGGTGCCACGCGCCTGAGACCAGCACGGTGAGGGTGCTGGACGGGCCGATCATGCCGAGGGTGGCGACGGCGGCGCCGGGCAGGCCCGCGACGTGCAGGCCGATCAGGGTCGAGATCAGCATGTTGGGGCCGGGGCTGGACTGGGCGACGCCGAACAGGGCGGCGAATTGGGCGGGGGTGAGCCAGTGATGGGCGACGACGGCGCGGGCCATGGCGGGCAGCGTGCTGGCGACGCCGCCGATGGCGAGGATCGAGAGTTCGGCGAACAGCAGGGCGAGGGGCAATAGGATCATTTGACCCGCCTGATCATTTGACCCGCCGGGCGGCGAGCAGCAGCGAGATCGGCAGCGCGATCGCGATGACGAGCGGCAGTGCGAGGTGGAGGATGGCGAACAGGACGAAGGCGAGCACCACCATGGCGAGGCCGGTGGGGATGCGCAGCGCTGGGCCGGCGATTTTCAGGGCGGTGGCGAGGATGAGGCCGGAAGCGGCGGCGGTGAGGCCTTCGATGCCGTGATGCACCAGGGGATTCTTGCCGAAGCGTGCGAACAGCAGGCCGAGGGTGATGACGATGGTGATGGGGGCGGCGAGCAGGCCGGCCATGGCGGCGAGCGCGCCGGTGATGCCGCGGTGGCGGGCGCCGAACGCGGCGGAGAGGTTGACGATGTTGGGGCCGGGCAGGAACTGGCAGAGGCTGAACAGATCGGCGAATTCGGCATCGGTCAGCCAGTGGCGGCGATCGACCATGATGCGCCGCGCGAAGGGCAGCACGCCGCCGAAACCGGACAGGCCGGCGATGAAGAAGCCTTCGAACAGGGCGGCGTGGGTCAGGCGGTCGGGTTCGGCTTCCATGGCGGGAGGGTACGCTTGGGGTGGCGTGATCGACAATCGGGCAGGTTGTTGGCAGGGTTGCGCAATGATCGATGATGGGATGACGGAGGGTTCGGCGCTGCCTGCGTTTATGGCGGAGGAGGCGCTCGCGCTGCGCGCGGGGCCGGCGCCGACGTCGCCGCCGTTGATCGTGGCGTTCATGATTCTGGCACTCGGGGTGGTCGGGCCGGTGGTGTTCGTGCGCGATGCGGTGCCGAGCGTGTTTCTGACGATCGCGAGCCTGCTGATGCCGGTGGCAGGGGTGGTTTCGGTGATTGCCGCGGTGGGGTCGTGGCGGCGGCGGCGGGCTGATCCTGTGGTGCGGGCGCGCGCGATCATTGCGCCGGGCGGGGTGACGCTGGTGGCGCAGCCGGGCATGCGCGAGGCGTATGAGTGGGGCGAGATTGCGGGGGCGTTTGTCAGCCGATCGGTGTTCACGCTGCATCTGAGCGATGCCGACGGCAAGGTGACGCGGCGGGCGATTCGCTACAGTGCGCTGGAAACGCCGGTGGAAATGCTGGAGGGGCGGATTGCGGTGGCGATGCGCGCGCATCGCGAGGCGCAGCTGTGATTGGCTAACAAGATCGTGATGGCGGCAACGATGTCATGAAAGCTTCATCGAAACCCCGTCGCCTTGTCATGATTGATCGCTTAGACGGCGCGGCAGGGGTTACCGAGATGAACGCCCCGTAGGTTTTCAATATGCTGTTCTCAACCGAAAGGGAGATCCATCGTGCGATCTGATTCCAAACTGCGCCGCTCTACACTGCTGCGCGCCGCCGCGGCCGCTGCACTGGTCGCCGGCCTCGGCATGGGCGTTGCCCAGGCCGCTGGTGTTTCACTGGTCGAGACCGGTTCGTCGCTGCTGTATCCGCTGTTCAACATCTGGGTGCCGCATTTCGAGAAGGCCCATCCGGGCGTGAAGGTGACCACGCAGAGCACCGGTTCGGGTGCGGGTATCGCGCAGGCGATTTCCGGTGTCGTGCAGGTCGGCGCGTCGGACGCTTATATGTCGGACCAGCAGATCAAGCAGAACCCGGACATTCTGAACATTCCGCTGGCGATTTCGGCCCAGGCGATCAACTACAATCTGCCGGGTCTGAACAACAAGCACATCAAATTCTCCGGCCCGGTGCTGGCGGGGATTTATACCGGCAAGATCACCAAGTGGAACGATCCGGCGATCGAGAAGCTGAACCCCGGCCTGAAGCTGCCGGATCATCAGATCATTCCGGTGCACCGTACCGATGGTTCGGGCGACACGTTCATTTTCAGCCAGTATCTTGATTTCTCGACGCCGTCCTGGGCGAGCACGGTGGGCTACGGCACCACGGTGTCGTGGCCGGCGGTGCAGGGCGGGCTGGGTGCGAACGGCAACCCCGGCATGGTCGAGGCGCTGAAGCAGAACCCGTATGCGATCGCCTATATCGGCGTGTCGTTCTACAAGGAAGTGGCCGAAGCGCATCTCGGCAAGGCGATGCTGCTGAACAAGGCCGGCAAGTTCGTGCTGCCGACCGCCAAGACGATCAGCGCCGCGGCGGATCAGCTGGTCGGCAAGACGCCGGCGGATGAGCGGATCAGCCTGGTGTTCGCGCCCGGTGCGATGAGCTACCCGATCATCAACTACGAATATGCGATCGTGAATTCCAAGCAGAAGGATGCCGCGACCGCGAAGGCGGTGAAAGATCTGCTGACCTGGGCCAGCAACGAAGGCAATAACGAGAGCTATTTGAAGCAGGTCGAGTTCAAGGCGCTGCCGCCGGCGGTGAAGAAGCTTTCGGCCGCGCAGATTGCCAAGATCGGTAGCTGATTGCGTTGATGCAGGACGCCCTGCCCGGTTGATTCGGGCGGGGCGTTTTTTGTTTTTAGGGTCGGGAGAAGAAGACTACTTTTTTGTAAAAAAGTAGCAAAAAACTTTTATTTATCTGGGGCTGGGGCGTTTGCTGCGGCACGGGCTCAAATTGATGAAGTTTTTTTGCTTCTTTTTTGTTCACAAAAAAGAAGATTCTTTGCTTCGCTTAACTTTGCGTTAAGCTTATCCTGTCATGGTGTATTCGGAGTTGAAGATCGATGTCCCTGCCCGATGATCCACCGGCGTCCGCCGTCCAGATTAAGCGCAAGCGCAGCCGGTTTGAACTGGGGCTGACCGGGATTGCATTGCTGATTCCGATCGCGCTGTTCGTGATCGTGCTGTTTCTTGGGCAGTATGCGTGGCAGGCGATCGGGTTCAACGGGATCAGGTTTATCGGTACGATCGATTGGAGCCTGGGCAATTTATATATGAACCCGGTGGTGACGCGCGGGTATTCCGTGCCGCTGGGGGCGAATTACGGCATTCTGGCGTTCATTGTGGGTACGCTGTTTTCCTCGTTCCTGGCGTTGTTGTTCGCGTTGCCGGTGGCGGTGGGGACGGCGATTTTTCTGGCCGAGGCGGTGCCGGAGCGGTTGCGGCCGGCGCTGTCGCTACTGGTGGAGCTGGTCGCGGTGGTGCCGAGCGTGGTGTTCGGGCTGTGGGGTATTTATGTGCTGGCGCCGCTGATTTCGCATTACATCGGGCCGGGGATTACCGCGGTGCTCGGGTTCATTCCGTTTTTCAACATCCACAACAGCACGGGCAGCGGCTTCGGGCTGCTGGCGGCGGCGATTGTGCTGGCGCTGATGATTACGCCGATCATTGCGACGACGCTGTATGATGCGCTGCGCCAGGTGCCGCGCGAGTTGCGGGAATCGGCGGTGGCGCTGGGGGCGACGCGGTTCGAGGTGGTGATCAAGACCATGCTGCCGACCGTGCGGGTGACGCTGGTGGGGGGCGTGGTGCTCGGGCTGGGGCGCGCGCTGGGCGAGACGATGGCGGTGCTGATGGTTTCGGGCGGGGCGCTGAATTATCTGCCGAAGACGCTGTTCACGCCGATCAGCACGATGGCGGCGTTTATATTGTCGCAGCTGGACAGCGCGCTGGGTGATCCGACCAATATGGCGGTGAAATCGCTGGCGGAGATTGCGCTGGTGCTGTTTCTGATCACGCTGGCGGTCAATGCATTGGCACGGGTGATCGTGCGGGGAGCGACCTTTGTCCGTAACGTTTGAAGCGGCCGCGCCGAAGCGTTCCTCGCTCGAACGGCGGCGGGTGATCATCAGCGCGATCGGCTGGGGATTGTGCGGGTTCGCGTTTCTGCTGGTGGCGGTGCCGCTGCTGGATCTGGTGCTGACCATTGTGATCAAGGGCGCTTCGGCGTTTTCGATCACGCTGTTCACGACATCGAGCAACGGGGTGAAGGGCGGGTTGCTCGCGGCGATCGTGGGGACGGCGGTGCTGTCGCTCGGCTCGCTGGTGTTTGCCGTGCCGATCGGCGTCGGGGCCGGGCTGTATTTGTCGGAATACGGGCAGAACCGGCTGGGTTCGGTGATCCGGTTTTTGTCGGACACGCTGACCGGGATGCCCTCGGTGGTTTTAGGATATTTTTCCTATATTACCATGGTGATCGGATTCGGCTGGCAGTTTTCGGCGCTGGCCGGATCGATTACGCTGGCCATCATGATCGTGCCGTATCTGGCGCGGATCACCGAATTGTCGTTGCAGCGGGTGCCGGTTGCGATGCGCGAGGCGGCGTTTGCGCTGGGCGCGCAGGAGCGGACGGTGGCGTTCCGGGTGGTGCTGTCGGCCGGGTTGCCCGGGGTGATCACCGGCGTGTTGCTCGGGCTCGCGATTTCGGTGGGGGAGACGGCGCCGCTGATCTATACCGCCGGATGGTCGAATTACGTCTGGAACGGCAAATTCATCCATCAGCCGATCGGGTATTTGACCTATGTGATCTGGACGTTCATCGACCAGCCTTACAAATCGGCGCATGCGCTGGCGTTTGCGGCGGCGCTGCTGGTGATGCTGGTGGTGCTGGCGATCAATATCGGCGTGCGGATCGTGCTGCGGCCGAAGGTGTGACGCGGCGGGTGCGGCCGCGCATTGCTGCATTGCACAAATCGGCTCGTCGCGATCTTCATATCGGGTAGGTCCGATCTATATATCGGTCCATGACGATTGTGGACATGGCGGACGCGACGCAGGGGTTGGATGAGGGGATCAAAGCCCTGGCTCATCCGGTGCGGCGCGCGATTCTGGCCAAGCTGCGTGAGCCTGAACGGTATTTCGCCGAGCAGGCGCAGCCTTTGAGCCTGGGGGTTTGCGCCGGGCAGATCGAGCAATCCTGCCCGTTATCGCAATCCAGCATTTCGGCCCATCTGGCTGCGTTGCAGGCGGCGGGGCTGATCAATGGCCGGCGGGTTGGGCCCTATGTGTTCTACAAACGTGATGATCTGGCGATCGAGCGGTTGCTGGCGCTGTTGCGCGCTTCGCTCGACCGGCCGGAATGTGCTCCTGAACCAGAAAAATCATCCTGAAAGGCTGATCATGTCGAAATTATTTGAACCTTTGAAGGCCGGGGCGTTCACGCTCCGCAACCGCATCATCATGGCGCCGCTGACGCGCGCGCGGGCCGGCGATGTGCGGATACCGAACGCGCTGATGGCGGAATATTACGCGCAGCGCGCCGATGCGGGGATGATCCTTTCCGAGGCGACATCGGTGACGCCGATGGGCGTGGGTTATGCGGCGACGCCGGGGCTGTGGTCGGACGCGCAGGTCGCGGGTTGGCGGCTGGTGACCGAGGCGGTGCATCGCAAGGGCGGGTTGATCCTGGCACAGTTGTGGCACGTCGGGCGGATTTCCGATCCGATGTTCCTGAACGGGGAATTGCCGGTGGCGCCGAGCGCGATCGCGGCGGCGGGGCATGTGAGCCTGGTGCGGCCGGAAAAGCCCTATGTGACGCCGCGCGCGCTGGAGACGGCGGAAATTGCCGGCGTGATCGAGGCGTATCGGGCGGCGGCGGCGCATGCGAAGCTGGCCGGGTTCGACGGGGTCGAGATCCACGGGGCGAACGGCTATCTGCTCGATCAGTTCCTGCAGGACAGCACCAATCAGCGCACGGATCGCTACGGCGGCTCGCTGGAAAACCGCGCGCGGTTGATGCTGGAAGTGACGGACGCGGTGATCGGCGTGTGGGGTGCGGACCGGGTCGGGATGCATCTCGCACCGCGCGGCGATGCGCATGCGATGGGTGATTCCGACAAATTGACGACCTTCAGCTATGTGGCGCGGGAATTGGGCAAGCGGGGCCTCGCGTTCATCGCGGCGCGCGAGCACAAGGCGGCGGACTGGATCGGGCCGCAGTTGAAGGCGGCGTTCGGCGGCGTTTATATCGGCAACGAAGGCTTCACCAAGGAGAGCGCCGAGGCGGCGATTGCGGCCGGCGAGGTCGATGCGGTGGCGTTCGGCAAGGCGTATATCGCCAATCCCGATCTGGTGGCGCGGTTTGCGGCGGATCTGCCGCTCAATCCGCCGCTCAGCATGGCGAGCTTCTATCAGGGCGGCGCCGAGGGATATACGGATTATCCGCTGGCGCAGAAAGCGGCTTGATTTGACAACAGCCGGGGCCTTGGAGCCCCGGTTTTTTTTGGGAGAGATGAGCATGCGGTTCAAGGATCGGCGCGTGGTGGTGATGGGCGGCAGCCGGGGGATCGGGCTTGCGATCGCCAAGGGATTTGCCGCCGAGGGCGCGGCTGTCGCGATTTGCGCGCGCGGCGCCGAAGGGCTGGAGGCGGCACGCAAGGCGATCGGCGCGCTGGGCGGTGCTGTGTTCGCGGCCCCGTGCGATCTGGCGGATGCGGCGCAGATTGCCGCGTTCATTCCCGAGGCGGCCGGGGCGCTGGGTGGGATGGACGTGCTGGTGAATAACGCGTCGGGCTTTGGGATGACCGATGACGAGACCGGGTGGGATGCCTCGCTCCGCGTCGATATCATGGCGATCGTGCGGGCGAGCCAGGCGGCGGTTGCATTCTTGCAGGCTGATGAAGGCGGGTCGATCATCAATATCGCCTCGATCTCGGGCATGCGCGCGTCGATCCGCAGTGGTCCTTACGCGGCGGCCAAAGCGGCGGTGATCAATTATACCGCCTCGCAAGCGGCAAAACTGGCGCGCCAGAACATCAGGGTCAACGCAATTTCCCCCGGCGCCATCGAATTCCCCGGCGGCGTCTGGGACAAGCGCAAACACGAAAACCCGAAATTATACGAAACAACCCTCGCCTCCATCCCGTTCGGACGGCTGGGAACCGCCGAAGAGATCGCGGACGTGGCGCTGTTCCTGGCATCACCGGCCGCACGCTGGATCACTGGGCAAAACATCGTGGTCGATGGCGGTCAACTGCTAAGCTGATACCACCGCCGGTATTTACGATTGCCTACCCCCTCTGGCCCTATGGTAGATACGATGCATGACAAAACGCGATATCGGGATTGCACTATCGGGTTCGGGCTTGTTGTTGGGGGCACATATCGGGGCATTGCGTGCCGTGGAGCAGGCAGGATTTTCTGTGGCGGAAATCGCCGGCACCAGCGGCGGTGCGATCATCGCTGCCAGTTACGCTATCGGCATCACGCCGGATATGCTGGAGCGGTTATATCTCGCTGCTGATTTTCGGGCACTGCTGCCGCTGCGTTTTTACCTGACAGCGGGCATCAGGCTACTGCTGACCAAAGGACTGGTCAGTCCGGCTCCGTTCGAGGCGTGGTTGCGCCAGACTTTGGGGGAGGTGACACTGGGGCAGACGCGGTTTCCATGCACCATTGTCGCCTCCAACCTCACCACGGAGCGGAGCGAGATTTGGCGGAGCGGCACGACGCCCGACATCCCCTTATGGCAGGCGGTGATGCCTTCGGCAGCGTTTCCCTTGGTGTTTCCGCCTGTCCGCCTCGGTGGATCATGGTTGCAGGACGGTGGGTTGTTCGACGATATCCCCGTCGATCAGCTTAATCAGGCACTACGCCTCGGTGTGGTTGTCGGGGGCAGACCGACACCGCTGGTCGGCTCGCCCAGCCTGATCGGGCTATTGATGCGCGATATCGAGACGCTATTTCTGGCCAATTCCGCACATGTGGTGGATAGCTTGCCGAAAGAGGGCACCGCGCTCGCTTATGTCGAAGGGGTCGGTGTGCCGATTTTCGACACCGGCATTTCGTTGGTCGTGCGCCAAAAACTGATTGCCGCCGGGTTCGAGGCGGCGAACAACGCGCTCAGCACGTTGACCGCAAAGCCGACGTAACGGCACCGCGTTGAAACGAGATATCGGCCTGGCGGCGCTGCCAAAGCCCAACGCCAGCAGTGAACCAACTCAGTAATTGAACTGGTACTTAAGCCCGATGCTTTCGCCGTTGTCGCTGGCGGCGCCGCCGCCGGTGCCGACTTTGGTGTCGAGTTTCAGGCCTTTGTAGAGGTTGATTTCGACTTTGGCGGTGGACCCCTGCCCGCTCGCTGATTGTTGGGCGCCGACGTAGACGCCTGGGGCGACATAGCGGCCGGCGTTGATGGTGGGGGCTGCGCTGCCGTTGGCGCCGCCGCCGAGGGAGAGTTCATCGAGGCCGAGCGCCTTGCGGACGCCGCCGAGCGGGCCGCCGCCGCCGCCGCCGCCGATGCCGGCGAGTTGGGCGAGCGAGGCGGCGAGCGAGACGGCCTGGAAGGCGGACAGGCTCTGGGTGCCGGTGCCGTAAAGCAGATGGGCCAGCACTTCGTCGGACGGCAGGGTGGGGCTGCTGGAGAGGCCGATTTTCGGGTTGGTCGGGGTGCCGGTGACCGCGAGGGTTGAGGTGGTGCCATCGGCCGCGGTGTTGCTGGCTTCGAGGTCGAGTTGCGGCATGAAGCCGCCGCCGTTGAAATCGATGGTGCCTTTGGTGAATTTGAGGTTTTTGCCGCCGAGGTTGAAGGAGCCGCGGATGAGGTGAAAGCCGCCCGAGGGGATGGGGTGGGCGGCGGTGCCGGCGAGGTGCAGGGCGCCACCGAGATTGGCGAAGATGCCGTCGCCGCGGATGAACACCTGGTTTTTCGCGACGATGTTGAGCGCGAGGCCGATGGGCGGCGCGGGTGCGGGCGGTGGTGGCGGTTTGACGCCGGGGCGGATGATGTTGAGCGTGGTGACCGAGGGCGGCAGGCCTTTGGGGATTTGGATGTTGGCGCTGTTGATATCGATGGTGCCGCCGAGGTTCATGGCGGTTTTGACCGCACCCGAGATCGAGACGGCACCGCCGAGGGATTCGGTGATGATGTCGCTGGCGATGGGGCTGGCATTGTTGAAGGCGATGCGGATGTTCACCGGCATCGGGGCTTGCAGGCCGATGGTGCCCTGGCCGGTGATGGTGCCTTTGCCGGCCTGGGCGGACAGATGATCGAGCGTGATGGTCTGGCCGGCGGCGGTGACCAGGGCGTCGATTTTGGTGAGATCGAGGCCGGAGGTGACGTTTTCGACGCTGGCGCCGGTGAGGGTGATGCGGCCGCTGGCCTGCGGGGCGGCGGCGGTGCCGCCGATGTGCAGATCGGGCGTGATGATGCCGGTGACACGGGTGCCCTGGGCTTCGGTGATCGGGTCGACCAGGCGCAGATCGGTGCGGCCGGTGACGACGAGGGCGATGGCGCCGGTGCGGGTCAGCGGGACCGTGCCGTTGATATCGAGGTTGGCGCTGCGGCCAAGGGTGAGATGGGCGGTGCCGCGCGCGGCGGTGCCGCTGAGGGTTTCATGGGCGATGAGGTCGGCGGCGGGGAGCGATGCCGTGGTGCCGTTGAGCAGGCGCATGCCGCGGGCGGTGAGGTCGATCGTGCCGCGCGGCGCGCGGGGGGTGCCGGCGAGTTTGGCGTGGGCGTTGATGGTGCCGCGCGCATCGAGTTTCGGGTCGACCGCGTGGACCAGGGTTGCCGAGACATTGGTGAGGCTGGCGGTGAGCGCCATCGGGCCCGTCATCGAGAGCGGCGCGGTGCCGGCGAGGTTAAGGCGTGCGGCGCCGAGCGTGGCCGCGATGGTCCCGCGCATGGCGTGGCCGAGCAGGGTTTCATTGGCGGTGAGATTGGCGGCGGGCAGGCCGGCGCCGGGGCCGGTGGTGACGCCGAGGTTGCGGCCGGTGAGTTTGACGGTGCCGGTGGGGGCGGTGAAGCTGCCGGTGATGTGGGCGTTGGCATCGATCATGCCGTGGGCAGCGAGTTTGGGGTCGGCCGCGCGGGCGAGCGCGGCGGGCAGGTTCTGAATGGTGGCGGTGAGATCGAGCGTGGGTTTGATGCTGCCGTTGGCGGTGATGCGGGCGTTGCCGCCGAGACCGCCGAGGCCGAGGGCGAGATGATGAATAGCGAGGCCGGGTTTCGCGATGATGGTGGCGGGGCCGAGCAGCCGGGCGGTGACGCCGCGGGCGGCGGCGGTGAGGGTTGCGAGGTGGACGATGCGATCCTTGCCATCGAGCACGCCGGAGAGGGCGAGGTTGGCGGGCTTGCCGGCGAGGTTGCTGAATGCGCCTTTGGCTTTGACGTCGAGCGCCGCTTCGGTACCTTTGGCCGTGAGATCGAGCCCGCCGGCGACCGAGGGGGCGCGCAGGCCGGTGATGGTCGCGCTGGCATCGATCGCGGGGGTGGTTTCGATGTGATCGAGGCTGGCGGCGATGATCGCTTTGGTGACGCCGATCGAGCGTCCCTCGGCGATGTTGGCGGCGGTGAGTTTGATCGTGGCGGGCTGGCCCTGGGCGTGGGCGAAATCGGCATCGATCGAGCCGGCGAGCGCGATGTTCAGGAGTTGGCCGAAATCGGCGAGTTTGGTGATGGCGAGGTGGAGATTGCCGTCCGGCAGCTTGGCGCCGGCGGCGCGGGTGATGGTGCCGTGGCCGGTGAGGGATTTCCAGGACAGTTGGTGGAGCGCGACATCGACATCGCCGGCGGCGCCGCGGGCGAAATCGGCGTTGATCGCGAGCGGGGCGTTATCGAGCGCGCCGGTGCCGGTGACGCTGCCTTTGGGGGCTTTGGGCAGGTTGGTCATCGCGATGGCGAGGTTGAACGGGCCGGAGTTGATCGCCTTGGTGGTGATGACGCCGGCGATCGTGGTGTTGAGCGCGAAATCGGTGCGCGGGCCGTTGAGTTTGAGATGTTCGCTGACGTGGCCTGCGAGTTGCGGGTCGATCAAGGCGATGTCGGGCTGGGTTAGCGTGCCGTGCAGGGCGATGGTTTTCGCATCGATCATGCCGGCGAGTTTGGCGGTGATGGCGGCGGCATCGATGGTGAGGCGGTGGATGGTGGTGGTGCCCTGATCGAGCGTGATGTCGCCCGCGATGGTGGCGCGTTTGCCGACCAGCGTGGGGATGGGTTTGGCACCGTTGGTGATTTCAACGGCATCGTTCAAATGGATATTGGTTGCGGTACCGGATTTTTTTGCGATCAGGTGCAGGACGTTGCGGCCGTTGAGTTGACGGTGGCCGAGTGCGGCGTAGGGCGCGATTTCGGGGATGGTGAGGGTGACATCGCCACCCGGCGCGGTGCGCGAAAGATCGACGGTGCCGGTTGCATTGGCATGGAGGGCACCGAGGGAAGCGGTGAGGTCGAGTACCGCGTTATGGCGCGGGCCGTTCAGGCCGAGCGTGACATCGAGCGGGCCGGCGAGGGATTTGTTGGCGGCGATGCCGGAGAGTGATTCGATCAACCCGCCTTGGGGTTCGTGCAGGGCGATTTTGGCGGCGACGTTTTGCGGATCGACCGTGGCGTGGATATCGTATTGTCCAGGCTGGTCCAGCGATGTTGCGGCGAGGGCCAGTTGGATATGGGTGAGCGAGGTCGCGACCGCGTGGCCGCCGAGGCGGAGTGCGATGGCGTGGCCGATCACCGGTTTGCCGATGGCGAGACGCTCGATCGCGAGGTGATCGATGATCGCGGATTTGATCGGGATGCCGCCGGAGGATTTCGATTTCGGCTTGGTCGTGGAGGCGACCGGTAGGCGGGCGAAATCGATGCTCTGCGCGGTCAGATTCTGCACATCGACGGCGCGGTGCAGCAGGGCGAAGGGCGACCAGCGCAGCACAATGTTATCGATCGTGAGGTAGGTGCCTTTGGCATCGGCGATGCTGATGCGGCGGGCGGCGATGTATTTCGGGAAATGGCCGGACAGGCCTGCGATTTTCACGTCGCCGCCGGTGAGGCTGTCGATTTTGTTTGCGGCGAAAGAGCGCCCTGCCCCGGTGTTCAGCGTGATGTCGAGTGCGATGACCGCGACGATCGGCAGCGCGATCAGGATGGCGATGATGATGCCGATGATTTTGAGCGTGCGGCGCATCAGAAGGCCTGACCCAGGCCGATATAGACCGCAACCGAGGCGCCGCCGGGCGGGCGGTTGACCGGCACGCCGACATCGACGCGGATCGGGCCGATGCCGGTGTAATAGAGCGCGCCGAGCCCGACGCCGACCCGCAACGTGCCGGTGAACGGCGTGCCGTTGGCCGAGACCTGCCCGGCATCGACGAACGGGGCGATGCCGAAATGCGCGCCGATGCGCTGGCGGAATTCGGTTTCCACCGCATCGATCGCGGTGCCGCCCTGGGGAATGCCATCGAAGAACAGCGGGCCGACGGTCTGGTAGGTGAAGCCGCGCACCGTGCCGGTGCCGCCGGCGTAGAAGCGCTGGTCGGGCGGGATCTGGAACTGGCTGGCACCGAAGATGCGCCCGAGCAGGCCGCGCACCGCGAGCACGCCGCGGCCGGGGGCTTCGAGATTGATGTAGGTATTGTCGGTCAGTTCGGCGATGGTGAAGGCGGATGAACCGGCGCCGAGCGCCACGGTGGGCGTGACGTGGAGCGAGATTTTCACGCCCTTGGTCGGGTTGAGCAGGGAATTGGCGGTGTCGTAGCGCAGCGTCAGCGGGATCTGGCCAAGGCGATAGCTGCGGCTGATGTTTTCCTGATCGACCTTTTCGAAGATGAAGCCGGCGCCGTAGTCGAACGACCAGTATTTCGCGAAATTCCAGGTGACTTCGGCGCTGCCAAGCTCGGCGGTGCGGCTGTAGGCGGGGAGATATTCCTTCAGCGCCTCGATTGTCGCCGTGATCGACTGGGTGCGGTTGATGAAATCGGGGACACGGTAGACCGCTTTGGCATCGTAGCCGGGTTTGATGACGTAATTATGCTTGCCGTAGGTGGCGCTCTGGGTCGAGCCGGTGCCGCCGAGGCCGGTGGCGCCGAGCGAGATTGTGAGGTTCTGCGCCTCGCCGAACAGGTCGCGGTCCATCCAGGATACATCGGCATCGATGCCGAGGTCGGTCGAATAGGAGGCACCGATCGAGACGGCGTGGAGCTTCTGTTCATGGACCAGAATGGTGACGGGGACTTCACCGGGCGGGTTGGGGCCGGTCGCCGTGTGGGTGGCGACCGAGGAGAACACGCCGAGGCCGAGCAGGCTGTCGCGCGCCTGGTTGAGGATGGTTTCGCTATAGGGCTGGCCGGGGCGCAGCTTGACGTGGCGGGCGATGAACTTGCCGCTCATGTGCTGCATGCCGGTGTAGGTGATCTGGCCGATCGCGACGCGCTCGCCCATGGTGACGGGGTATTTGATCGCCAGCGTGTGGCGCTTGGTGTCGGCGATGGCGATGGGTTCGGCGACCTTGGCGAAGGCGTAGCCGCTGTTGCGGAGTTTGGTTTCGAGCTTGGCGGCGGCGCCGATCACCGGGGCGGCCTTGGCGGCATCGCCCGGTTTGAGACCGAGTGCGGCGGTGGCGGCCGGGTCGGTCAGGCCGGGGGTTGCGATGCTGCTGATGTGATAGAGCGGGCCTTTGTCGATGGTGACGACGATGGCGGCCGGCGGTGTCGCCGGGGCGCGGCGCAGCAGGCGGGGCAGCGCGGGGTCGGACAGGCTGTGCCCATCGATGGTCAGGTGCGCGGCGCCGGAATCGTAGCCTTCGCTTTCCAGCACGGTGATGAATTTCGCCTGGTCCGATTTCGCCCGGCCGATCAGGGCGAAGGGGCCGATTTTCAGTTTTTTGCGCAGGGTTTCGAGGCTGGAGGTGGCTTTGATCAGACTGTCCAGCGCCTTGTCGCCGCTGGGCTTGAAGGTGACCTGGTAGGGCTGCGGGTCGGCCGCGCGGGCCTGGGGGATGGCGGCGACTGCCAGCAGCGCCGTGCCCAGAATTGATCCGACCAGACCTGATCCGATATGCGCCCCCCGCAGGGGCCGCTTGCGCGACGCTCCACAATTCATCTCCTGGCAGATGGGGCAAAAATGCCGGGCGGACCACGCCGAAACCGGAACGAGGTGCTCACGATGTCGTGATAATCAGGATTTTCCGTGCTTGTTGGCCCCTTTGGCGGGGTCGGCGGTGAAGCCGAGGCTGGCGAAGGCGGCCTTCATGTGCGGCGGCAATTCGGCCTCGACGCTGAGCGTGCCGCCGCGCGGATGCGGCAGCACGAGGCGGCGGGCGTGCAGATGCAGCTGGCGCGCGAAGCCTTCGGCAAAGGCGCGGTCTTCGCCGTAGGGGGCATCGCCGAGGATCGGCGTTTTGATCGCGGCGCAATGGGCGCGCAGCTGGTGGGTGCGCCCGGTGAGCGGCTGGAGTTCGAGCCAGGAGAATTTGCGGCCGGCATTGTCGATCGTGCGGTATTCGGTGACGGCTTTGACCGCACCTTCGGCATCGCGGCCGACCGGCTTGGTGCGCGCGCCCTGCGAGCCGCCGATGCGGGCGAGCGGCAGGTCGATCTGGCCTTCCAACGGCACCGGCAGGCCGACGACGATGGCCCAATAGGTTTTTTCCATGTCCCGCCCGCGAAAGGCGGCGGCGAGCTTGCCGGCGGCGAAGGCGTTGCGGGCGAGGATGAGCACGCCGGAGGTATCGCGGTCGAGCCGGTGGACCAGGCGCGGGCGGTCTTCCGCGCCGAAGCGCAGCGCATCGAGCATGCCATCGAGATGGCGCGCGATGCCCTTGCCGCCCTGGGTCGCGAGGCCGGCGGGCTTATCGACCACCAGCACGTCTTCGTCGCGGTAGAGCACGCGGGCGAGGAGTTCCTTGGTGTCGTATTGGTCCATCGCGACGATCTGGCGCTGCTTGGGCGCGGCGGCGGGGTCGGGCAGCGGCGGGATGCGGACGGACTGGCCCTCCGCGACATGGACCGAGGCTTCGACCCGCTTGCCATCGACCCTGATCTGCCCGGTGCGGCACAGTTTCTGGATCGCACCCTGGGTCAGATGCGGGTGATGGCGGCGGAGAAACCGGTCGAGCCGCATATCGGCCTGATCGGGTTCGACGGTGATGGTTTGAACACTCATGCGCGCTCATCGCGCAACTTGGCCCAATGGTCCAGCCGGCGCTTGATTTCATGCTCGTGGCCGCGACCCTCGGGGCGGTAGAACTGCTCGCGCGGAATGCCATCGGGGAAGTAGTTCTGGCCGGAAAACGCATCCTGCGTATCATGGTCGTAGGCGTAGCCGGCGCCATAGCCGAGGGTTTTCATCAGTTTGGTCGGCGCGTTCAGGATATGCGCGGGCGGCGGCAGGCTGCCGGTGGCCTGCGCTGCGCGCTTTGCTGCCCCGAACGCGCGGTAGCCGGCGTTGGATTTCGGCGCCGTCGCGAGATAGAGCACGAGCTGCGCAATCGCGAGATCGCCCTCCGGGCTGCCCAGCCGCTCATAGGCTTCCCACGCCGCGATCGATTGGGTCAGGGCGCCGGGATCGGCGAGGCCGATGTCCTCCACCGCGAAACGGGTCAGCCGGCGGGCGATGTAGCGCGCGTCCTCGCCGCCGACCAGCATGCGGGCGAGCCAGTAGAGTGCGGCATCCGGGTCCGACCCGCGCATCGATTTATGCAGGGCGGAGATCAGGTTGTAATGCTCTTCGCGGTCGCGATCGTACAAAGCAGCACGGCGGGCAACCAGGTTGGTGAGTTCGGCCTCGTCGAGCGGGATGGTCGCGCGCGCGGCGAACACCTGTTCGGCCATGTTGAGGATGGCGCGGCCATCGCCATCGGCCATCGCGCGCAGGCTGGATCGTGCGGCTTGCGTGAGCGGCAACGCCGTGCCGGCGGCCGCCTCGGCGCGGGCGAGCAGCAGTTCGAGCGCGTCATCATCGAGGCGCTTGAGCACCAGTACCTGGCAGCGCGAAAGGAGCGCGCCGTTGAGTTCGAACGACGGGTTTTCGGTGGTCGCACCGATCAAAGTGATGGTGCCGTCTTCGACCACCGGCAGAAACCCGTCCTGCTGCGCACGATTGAACCGGTGGATTTCATCGACGAACAGCAAAATCCGGTCGCCGGTGCGGCGGCGGCGGGCGGCATCTTCGAACACGCGCTTGAGGTCGGCCACACCCGAAAACACCGCCGAGATCTGCACGAAAATCAGCCCCGCACGATCGGCCAGCAGACGCGCGATGGTGGTTTTGCCGACGCCGGGCGGCCCCCACAGGATGAGCGAGGCGAGCGAGCCGCGTTCGAGCATACGCGTCAGGCTGCCCTGCGGGCCGACCAGATGATCCTGCCCGACCACCGCCGAGAGATCGTGCGGGCGGAGGGATTCGGCCATCGGTGCGGGACCGCCGCGGCCAGGTTGGGGCGGGGCTGCGCCGAACAGATCGTCGGTGGGTTGGGGATGACGGGGCATCGGACGGTTATAGGCTAAATGCGGGGGGATGGCACTTCCCGCGCGCCGGGAGAGGAAGGTCAGTGAGGAAGACTTCTTTTTTGTAAAAAAGAAACAAAAAACTTTTGGTTGTCTGGGTGAGTGGCTGTTGCACGATGGTGTGTCACTTGTTTGCGCCTGTGTGGTTTTGCTGTCGGCGCCTCGTTACTGACGTTGGTAAAGCACTTTCAGGGCGACGAACCAGTCGTAGCGCGGGTCGACGATGGTGCCATCGCGGTGTTGCAGCGTGTTGCGGGTGGTGGTGGGGACGTGGGTGAGCGCGACTTTGTCATCGACATTGCCGCCGATCACCGACAGCATGCCTGGGGTTTGGTTGACGACGATGGCGCAATGGGCGGGGAAGAAGCCGTGGCTGGGCAGGGCAGCGTAGGTGATGGTGCTGGCGCGGTCGCGGCCGGCGCAGATCAGGTCGCCGGGGACCGGGGCGTAGGTGGTGGGGTTTTCGGCCAGCAGGAGCGGGTTGGGGATGGTGCCGTGGGCAGCGTTCCAGGCGTAGTCGATGTATTTGGCGTGGTTGGGCGAGTAGGGGAAATCGGGACCGGCGCCGGCGATGCGCATGATGTAGGAGATGAAGGCGGCGGACCAGGCGAAGCGGCCGTTGATGGCGGGGGGGAATTTTTTGCCGGTGGCGTCGTGCTTGCCGGTCCAGCGATCGTAGAAATGGCCGGCGTTCATGCCGAGCCACCAATACAGTCCCACCTGTTGCCAATCCCCCGGGTCACGTTCCTGCATCGCCTGCGCATCGGCCGGGTGATAGGCCGATGGTGGGGTATCGACCACAGGACTGCCCCAGTAACGCCACTGACCCACCGCGATAGCGATGGCGGCTGTGCGCGAAAACATCTCGTATGGCTTGTTAGCAAACGCCGGCGCATGCGCATCCGGCTGCACCGCGCACCCAGACAGCGCCAACAGCACAGCGCCAACGAACAAAAGTTTTTTGGTTCTTTTTTTCAAAAAAGAACTGCTTAAGCTGCCTCCTGCGTCCGATACTCCGGAAACATCGCCGCAAGTGAAGCCGCATCGGCGGCGCAGATGCCGCGTTCGGTGATCAGGCCGGAGACCAGCCGTGCGGGCGTGACGTCGAACGCGGGGTTGGCGGCGGGGCTGTCTTTCGGGACGATGCGAATGGTGGCGATGCTGCCATCGAGCGCGCGGCCGGTCATGGTGGTCACTTCGGTGGCGGCGCGTTCCTCGATCGGGATGTCGGTCAGCCCATCGGCGATGGTCCAATCGATCGTGGAGGACGGCAGGGCGACGTAGAACGGGATGCCGTTGTCGCGCGCGGCGAGGGCTTTGAGGTAGGTGCCGATTTTATTGCAGACATCGCCCGCGTTGGTGACGCGATCGGTGCCGACGATGACCATGTCGATCGCGCCGCGCTGCATCAGGTGGCCGCCGGCGTTATCGACGATGACGGTGTGTTTGACGCCATGCTTGCCGAGTTCCCAGGCGGTGAGCGAGGCGCCTTGGTTGCGGGGCCGGGTTTCATCGACATAGACGTGAACATCGATGCCGGCATCGTGCGCCATGTAGATCGGCGCGAGTGCGGTGCCCCAATCGACCGTGGCGATCCAGCCGGCGTTGCAATGGGTGAGGATGTTGACGCGCTTGCCTGCGGTGGCGCGGGATTTGATCAGCGCCAGGCCATGTTTGCCGATGGCGCGGTTGGTGGCGACGTCTTCATCGCAGATGGCGGCGGCTTCGGCATAGGCGGTTTCGGCGCGTTCGGGCTTCGGGTGATCCTGCAACACGCCCTGCATGCGCTGGAGCGCCCAGCGCAGATTGATCGCGGTGGGGCGGGTTGCGGCGAGGGTGGTGATGGCGTGTTGCAAGGCGTGGTCGGACGGATCGGCGCGCATTGCGATGGCGACGCCGTAGGCGGCGGTGGCGCCGATCAGCGGGGCGCCGCGCACCAGCATGGCGCTGATGGCGTGGGCGACTTCATCGAGTGTGGCAAGGCGCGGCATTTCGAGCGCCCAGGGCAGTTTGGTCTGGTCGATGATGCGGAGCGACCAATGGTCGGTCTCGTCGAGCCAGAGGGAGCGAAAGGCGGTGCCGTCGATTTTCATATTGAAGATCCGCGCTGGAGGTTGCGCGCCTGCATACCACGAATGTGGATTTTCTACATCCGCCGGTGCAGCGCGCAGACCAGGGTGAAGATGCGCCGCGCGGTATCGAAATCGAGCAGGACTTTGCCGTCGAGCCGGGCCATGACGAGTTCGGCACCTTCGTTGTGCAGGCCGCGTCGACCCATGTCGATCGCCTGGATGCGGGCTTCGCGGCCTTCGGCGACGGCGGCGGCGTAGCTGTCGAGCAGCATCTGGTAGTCGCGGATCATCGAGCGGAACGGTCCCGGTGCGAGCACGAGGGTTTGCAATGTCTCGTCGGTTTCGGTGCGGATGTCGAACACGAGGCGACCATCCTGCACCGAGAGATGCAGGATGGTCTGGCGCTCGGGGTGGGTGGTGAGGGCGAAATTGTTATCGGCGGCGAGATCGGCGATCGCCTGGTTGCGATCGGCCTCCTGCATCGGGGTGAGGCTGCCGGACGGATCGTCAGCGAGGACGACGCGGATCAGCCGGCCGGCGCTGGGTTCAGCCATGGACGATAGCTGCCGGTTTCGCTGACGGTGGCAGAGGACGCAGCATGTTGATTTTCAGCATGATGGCGAGCAGCGCGCCTTTGATCGGGCGCAACATGGCAAGCAGCAGCACGATGGTGAGCGGGACGAAAATCAGCATCGAGGTGATCCAGTTCATGCCGCCATCGTAATCGGCGAGGACCATGGTGATGATGATGAAGTGCAAAGCGATCAGCAGGGTGATGTAGGGCGGCGCATCATCGCATGGCACGCGGCCCAGGGGTGCGTCGCAATGCGGGCAGACGGGTTGCACGGTGAGGTAGCCGGCGAAGGCCGAGGCTTCGCCGCAGGCGGGGCAACGCATGGCGAGGCCGCGCCTGAGTGCGGTGGCCCAGCCCGGCATGGCGACGACCGGTGGTGTCGCCGCGCGTTGGGGCCGCCATTCATTGGGCATCGGGTCGGACACGGGCTGGATTCTTTCACGAAAAACGATGAGCTCGCCTGCCATGTTCCGCCCGATCGGGTTGCGTTGCAAGTGCGAAGGTGACTGCATACGGCGCATGCCTGAAACGCGATGAGAAACAGTGCCCGACAAATGTTAAGATTTCAAAAAGCTTAGGGCTGGCAATGCCATTTCCAAATTGATCGTGCATCGGCGTGCTGGTGTAGCGCGTTCGGGGCATTGGATCTCGATTGTCGTTTGCGCCACGCTTACAAAAAAATCATGCGAATGATCTGTAAATCTGCCGCTTTTTGTTGACATCGCATCTGTAGACAGTGAATAGCGATTCTTAGCGTGCGTCGCGCGATTCGCGTCGCAACCTGGTCGAGCACAGATTGGTCTGATCGAGTATCGCACGCAGAAAGGAAGGACGGTCGATGACCGCGGATGACGCAATGCCGGACCATGACTGTAAAGCGATCGATCCGGCGGTGATCCTGATGATCATTCGTGTGATGAAATCCGTTGTTACGCGGCTGCGCATGATTGTTATCGACGTGCCGGCCG
Source organism: Acidiphilium rubrum (assembly GCF_900156265.1). Taxonomy (GTDB): domain Bacteria; phylum Pseudomonadota; class Alphaproteobacteria; order Acetobacterales; family Acetobacteraceae; genus Acidiphilium; species Acidiphilium rubrum. Next base: position 107,731 of record NZ_FTNE01000005.1, on the reverse strand, counting down.
TCGTCCATGGGGGCGTGTTGCCCGTGTTACCTACAACCTCGACCGAAGGAGCAGTCTCGTGACCACTGAAACCGAATACCGCGCACAGCCGATGGCGATGCGTGCCGCGACCAAGACCGCCAAACCAGCGCCCAAGGCCGCACCGGCGAAATCAACCGCCAAGGCGAAGACCAAGGTTGTCGCTGCCAAGATCGCGACGCCGAAAGCCGTTGCGAAAAAACCCGCCACCAAGGCACCGGCCAAGGCTGCGGCGAAGCCGGCCGCCAAGGCCGCAGCGAAACCCGCCGCGAAGACCACGACAGCGAAGGCCGCAGCCAAGCCGGCTGCAAAACCGGCTGCCAAGACCGCTGCCGCGAAACCGGCCGCGAAGGCGACCAAGGCACCCGCGGCGAAGGCCGCTTCACCCAAGGCGAAGCCAGCGGCCAAGGCGACCGCTGCGAAGCCTACTGCCGCCAAGAAGACCGTTGCGAAGGCTGCCGCGAAACCGGCCGCGAAAACCGCCGCCGCAAAGCCTGCCGCCAAGCGGACCGCCGCGACGACGCGCAAGACCGTGAACGGCAAGGCGACCAGCACGGCGCGCAAGACCCCCACGCCGCGCGCCGCCGCACCGAAGCCGATGGCGGCGAAACCGGCTGCAACGAAAGCCGCGACACCGGCCAAAACGACCAAGCGCGCCGCGCGCAAGCCTGCGGAAACCACCACATCGCCGGAGAGTACGTCCGACACCTCGGACTGAGCGCGCGGCCCACGGATCGGGCTCGGCAAGCACCAAGGGCGATGATCGCATGATCATCGCCCTTTTTGCTGGAGTGCGCGCTGGGTTGGGGGCGTTGCCTACGGGTGGCGCGGTGCCATTGTGCCGGGGCAGGCTTCGGGTGGCACGGTGAGTGCGGTCAGATCGCCGTGGAGCACGAAATTGCCGAAATCGAGCCTGACGTCACGCGACACGCCATTGGTGTAGTAGCGCATCTGGGTGCGGAAATCCGGTTCGGTGTCGTTATTGGTGCGGCGGAAAAATCCGATGTCGACCAGCGTTGACGGCAGGACCGCGAGGGAGGGGAATTTGCTGTGCGCGGGTTTGCGCTGGCCGAGGATGGCGACGAACGTATGTTCGGCGCCGTGGGTCGAGGTACCGTCGAACAAAGGCGGGTCGATATAGGGTTTGCCGGCGGCGGCGGCAAGCAGGATCTGGCGTGTATGCGCCATCGGAAACAGGGTGCCGGGCGGCAGTTTCACCACCTTGCCCTTGGGCACCAGATAATGCACTTCGCCACCGGCGGGGCCGGTGGTGGCGCTGCCCTGATCCTCGACTTTGGTCTTGCCGCCTTCGGTCTGGCGCAGCACGAAGGTGAGCCGATGGCCGCTTTTGCTTTCCCAGGTATCGTAATTGCTGACCGTGCGGCTCAGACTGCCGTCCTGGTTGCGGATCAGCAGCGTCATGCGTTGGCTGACGGTGTAGGCGTTGCAGGTTTCCAGCACGTTGAACTGCAAACGACCGGTGGCACCGGTGACCGAGTGGCCACGGACTTTCGAGAGCGCGAGCGTATAGGTCGCGTTCTGGCCGGTGAGTTTGACCGGTGCGGCGGCGAGCGCGGCGGTGGCGATGCAACAGGCGCAGCCGGCCAGGAGGATGGTTTTCATCGGCCACGCCCCCGCTTGCCGCCACGCCGTTTATCCGGGTCGTAACCGCCGCCGCCGGGGCCGAGCGGTTCGGGTGTGCGGTCGCGCGGGCGGCGCGCGCTTGGCACCGGCGGCGGGGCGAGGCCGAGTTCGAGCGCCTCGATGCGCTTGATTTCGTCGCGCAGGCGGGCTGCCTCCTCGAATTCCAGATCGGCCGCTGCGTTGCGCATCCGTTTCTCCAGTTCAGCCATGGTCGATTTCAGATCCTTGCCGACGAACTCGGTGGTCAGACTGTCCTTGATCGGGGCAACGGTGACGTAATCCTGTTCATAGACCGAATGCAGGATTTCGCCGATGTGTTTTTTGACGCTCTGCGGCGTGATGCCATGCGCCTCGTTCCAGGCGGTTTGTTTGATGCGCCGGCGCTCGGTTTCGCCGATCGCGTAGGTGAGGCTGCGGGTCATGGTATCGGCGTAGAGAATAACGCGGCCATCGATATTGCGCGCGGCGCGACCGATGGTCTGCACCAGGGATGTCGCGGAGCGCAGGAAGCCTTCCTTATCGGCATCGAGAATCGCGACTAACATGCATTCGGGAATATCGAGCCCTTCGCGCAGCAGGTTGATGCCGACCAGCACGTCGTACACACCCAGGCGAAGATCGCGGATGATCTCGATGCGTTCCAGCGTATCGATATCGGAATGGAGATAGCGGACCTTGACGCCCTGCTCGGTCAGATACTCGGTCAGGTCTTCGGACATGCGCTTGGTCAGTGTGGTGACCAGCACGCGGCCGCCGGCCTGAGCGGTCGCGCGGCATTCGGCCAGCAGATCATCGACCTGATGTTCGACCGGGCGCACCTCCACCATCGGGTCGACCAGACCGGTCGGGCGGATCACCTGTTCGGCGAACACGCCGCCGACACGCTCCATCTCCCACGGGCCGGGGGTTGCGGAGACGAAAGTGGTCTGCGGGCGGAAGCGTTCCCATTCCTCGAATTTCAGGGGGCGGTTATCGATGCAGGAGGGCAGGCGGAAGCCGAAATCCGACAGCACCGATTTGCGCGCGAAATCGCCTTTGTACATGCCGCCGATCTGCGGCACCGTGACGTGGCTTTCATCGACGATCAGCAAGGCGTTTTCCGGCAGGTATTCGAACAAGGTGGGCGGCGGATCGCCGGGTTCGCGGCCGGACAGGTAGCGGGAGTAATTCTCGATCCCCTTGCACGCACCGGTGGTTTCCATCATTTCGATGTCGAAGGTGGTGCGCTGCTGCAACCGCTCGACTTCGAGCAGCTTGCCCTGTTCGGACAATTCCGCGAGCCGGGTTTTCAGCTCGGCCTTGATCTTGCCGATCGCCTGGCCGAGCGTGGGGCGCGGCGTCACGTAATGGCTGTTGGCATAGACCGCGATCGAGGTGAGGTCGGCCATGCGTTCGCCGGTGAGCGGGTCGAATTCGGCGATGCTTTCGATCTCGTCGCCGAACAGGCTCACCCGCCAGGCGCGGTCTTCGTACTGGCTGGGAAAGATATCGACGGTTTCGCCGCGCAGGCGGAAGGTGCCGCGTTGAAAGGCGGCGTCGTTGCGGCGGTATTGCAACTCCACCAGCGCCTTGGCCAGGCGATCGCGGTCGATCCGGCCGCCGACTTCGAGGCGCACGACCATCTGGCTGTAGGTTTCAACCGAGCCGATGCCGTAGATGCAGGAGACCGAGGCGACAATGATGACATCGCCGCGCTCGAGCAATGCCTGAGTGGCGGCGTGGCGCATCCGGTCGATCGCTTCGTTGATCTGGGCGTCTTTTTCGATATAGGTGTCGGTGCGCGGCACATAGGCTTCGGGCTGATAGTAATCGTAGTAGGATACGAAGTATTCGACCGCGTTATCCGGAAAGAACGACTTCATTTCGGCGTAGAGCTGGGCGGCCAGCGTCTTGTTCGGCGCGAGCACCAAAGCGGGGCGTTGCACCGCCTCGATCACCTTGGCCATGGTGAAGGTCTTGCCTGAGCCGGTGACGCCGAGCAGCACCTGATCGCGCTCGTTAGCTTCGATGCCGCGCACCAGCTCGGCGATGGCGGCGGGCTGATCGCCCGCCGGCTGGTAATCCGAGGCGATGCGCAGCGGCTTGTGCATCGGCCGGGCGCTCTGGCGGGCCGGGATGAATTGCAGGCGCGGCGGGGTGATGATCGCTTGCGACATCGGAATTATATCACCGCGCCGGGCCGTTTCTGCAAGATCGGGCCAGGGTCAAGATTTTTTGTCGATCAGGGTTTTCATTTCATCCATTGCTTCGGAAAAGCGGCGATTGAGTTTTTCGACCGCATCGTGGTTCGATCGCTGGATCAGGTCGCCGAGGTCGCGCATGTTGGCGACGGCGGTTTCATAGGCGTGTTTGAGCAATTCCGCCTGTTTGGTGGCGCGCGCCTGCGGCGTGTCGTTCACGTTGACGCCGCGCATCTGCTCGGTGAGGTCGGTCATCGTGCGCTGCATGATTTCCATATGGCGCCGTGCCACCGCCTGCGCGCCTTCGAGGGCGACGCGATTGGCTTCCGACAGGGCTTCGAGATTGCGGCGATAGGCGCTCAGCACGACTTCCATGCCGGGCATGGCGGGTGATTTCATCGCGGCGAAGGCCTTGGTGAAATCGAAATCGGGCATGAACATCGTCATCGGGTTGGCCTCGGCACCGGCTGCCTTCGATTTGGATTTTGGTTGGTCGGCCATGGACGGTATCCTCTCGTTTGTTGCTTGGGTCGGGCCTGGATTTGGCACCTGGTGGATCAGATTAGACCTGCGCGTCGGAAAGCGCGAGGCCATTTCGAACGCCAGGAAATCGGCGACGCGAGACCGCTTTCACGAGCGCATACCCAGCGAATAAAAGTTTTTTTGCTTCTTTTTTTTCAAAAAAAGAAGTCCTTCCCCTCCCTTACGACCAGCCCCCCGGCCTCAATTGGGCCGAGCCGGATCATCGAGCGCAAACGGCGCATCCGGCTCCACCGTGGGGTCCGGCGCGCTGGCGGAGGCGGCCGAGAATTGGTTGGCGGCCTGGTCGGCGCGCATCAGCGCGACATCGAGTGCGGCCATCGTCGCGGACAGGTCTTCGCTGTCATCGCGCATCCAGGCGCGCAGGGCCCAGGCGGAGACGGCGAGCAGGCCGCGCTTGCGCAGAGCGCCGCGCAGGCCGCGCGATGAGACCCCTGCCCCTTCGAGAATCCAGCCCATCGAGGCGAGGTTGGTGCGTTGCAGCCAGAGGGCGAGCAGCGGGTCGGTCGGCGCGAAGCGGATCAGCGCGATCACGCCCTCGCGATGCTGCTGCAGATAGTCGAACCTGCGCATGATGATGTCGAACAGGCGGTCGCGCACCAGGCCATCGGTCATCGCACCGTGCAGGGCGTGAACATCGGCCGCGCGGCCGAATTTCGCCAGGATCATGCCGGTGCAGGAAAAATGGCGGCGCGCCTTGGCGAGTTCGAGGCCGCCGTGCCTTGCCGCGGCGGCGACCGAAACCCGGCGCCAGCCTTGCTGGGCCGCGAGATCGAAAGCGGCCTTGATGAGATCACGCTCGAAATTGTCTTTGCTCATGGCTCGATATGTAGGGATAAAGCTTGGTTCTGCCAATCAAAACCGGTTGTGGGGTCGAAGGTGGACATCAGAAAGCAAGCGCTTCTTTTTTGGAAAAAAGAAGCAAAAAACTTTTTGACTCCAGGGCATGGGCGTTTGAAACGGCACGGGCCCAGATTAACAAAGTTTTTTTTGCTTCTTTTTTGTTCACAAAAAAGAAGACTCTCCTGTCCTTCAAACCCGCTCACTCGCCGCAATCGCCACCTTGCACCCGGTCCGGATTACGGCGGACAGCAGCTTGTAGAACGGCGCCTGCTCCGCCTCGTTCGCGAGGCCGATGTCGCGGTGTTCGAGTTCTTCGGCGCGGAACTCCTCGATCAGGGCGCGCAGGACGCCTTCGTCCTCGCCGAGTTCGGCGGTCTGGGCGGCGTAATGCGCATCGATGGTCTCCTCGACCGCGACGGTGCAGGCCATTGCGGCGCGCGAACCCATTGCGGCGGTGACGGCGCCGAGCGCGAAGCCGGCGACGCGCCAGAACGGCAGCAGCGCGGTGGGGCGGACCCGGCGTTCGATGATCAGTCGCGAAAACGTGTCGAGATGATGCTGCTCCTGCTGCTGCATGTGGCGCAGCGTGTCGCCGTGGCGGGAGCGGCCGAGCACGGCGATCTGGCCGGCGTAGATTTGTTTGGCGCCGTATTCACCGGCGTGATCGACGCGGATCATCCGTGCGAGCGCGGCGCGCTCGGTGGGGTCGCCCGGCAGGCGGGTGGTTTCGGCTTGTTCGTTCATCATGCTCTCCAACGACTTGCTCTCAAATAGGCAGCAACGGCCGCAGCAACAGCCAGGGCGTAGATCAAATCCATCGTGGCGAAGCTGATCGGCAGGCCTTGGATCAGATAGACCGGGTCATCGCACGAGGCCGATGGGCGCAGCGGCATGGCACCGAAGCCGGGCGGGGCGATATTGCATTCCGGGAGCGGGCTTTTCCACCAATGCTGCTCGGCACCGACATGCACGAAAGCGATGGCGACATCGCCCAGCATGGTCAGGACCGCGAGGCCGAGCAGGATGCGGGCGAATTTCGGCGGCGCGAAGGCGGCGATCAGACCGAGCCCGACGATGATCCGGTAGGGCCAGCGCTCGATGTAGCAGAGCGGGCACGGGATCATGTGCAGGACGAATTCGGCGAAATAGGCCATGCCGAGCGCGAACAGCCCGGCGGCGGCCAGCGCGAGGCCGGCCTCGCGGGTGGTGGCCCGGGGCGCGCGGAGCAGGCTGGTCGCACTCATGCCAGTGCCGCGACCGCGTCCATCACGGCCTTGGCGTGGCCGGGCACTTTCACGTTGCGCCAGACCTGGGCGATGGTGCCGGTTTTGTCGATCAGGAAGGTCGAACGGTCGATGCCCATGTATTTCTTGCCGTACATCGATTTCTCGACCCAGGCGCCGAACGCCTCGACCACCGTGCCGGCTTCATCCGAGGCGAGCGGGAAGGTGAGGTTGTATTTGGCGGCGAATTTTTCGAGCGCGGGCATTTTATCCTTCGAGACGCCAACCACTTCGATGCCGATGTGGCCGAGTTGGGGCAAGGCCTCCTGAAAGGCGCAGGCTTCCTTGGTGCAGCCGGGCGTATCGGCCTTGGGGTAGAAATAGAGCACGAAGGGCTTGCCCTTGAAGCCTTCGAGCGAGACGGTGCGGCCGGCGGTGGCCGGCATCGAGAACGCGGGGGCGTGGCTGCCTGCGGTCAGTTCCATCGGGTCGTATCTCCTGCGGGTTCGCTGCTGTTGATTGTGACGTGAGCGGGTGTGACGTGATCGGGTGTAACGTGATCGGGGTCGCCGAGGTGGTGGATGAAGGCGCGCCGCACCACCGCGGCCTGTTCCTCCATCCTGGCGATCAGCGCGGTAAAATCAAGCGCACCGGCGGCGGCGAGGATGGGGGCCAGCGATGCCGGGGCGGCATCCTGCGTCGGCGCGGCCAGACCGGTGATGCGGCGCATGGCCTGCACGGCGCGGAACCAATGGTCGGCTTCGGTCAGGGCATCGGCCTCGGTCGCCGTCATGATGCCGGCTTCGGCGAGGGCGGCCAGCGCCGCGGCGGTGCCGGGCTGGAACAGCGCGGGGATGGTTCGGCCGTGGATGAGTTGGAGTGCCTCGACGATGAAGCCGAGTTCCATCATGCCGCCCGCCCGGTGTTTCAGGTCGAACGGGCCGGAGGGTGGCGCATCGGCCGCAAGGCGGGCGCGCATCGCGATGGTGTCGGCCCGGATGGTGGCGGGATCGACCGCACGGCACAGCGATGTGCGGATCGCGGCTTCGACCACGGGTGCGAAGCCGCGGGTCGCGGCGATCACGCGGGCGCGCGTCAGGGCCAGGCGTTCCCAGGTCCAGGCGGTCTCCGCGTGGTAGTGGCGGAAGGCGGCGAGCGAGACCGCGACCGGGCCTTTGTTGCCGGAGGGGCGCAGCCGCATGTCGACCGGGTAGATCGGCCCCTCCGCGCCGGGGGCGGTGATCGCGCCGACCAGCGCCTGGGCGAGGCGGCTGAAATACTGGCTGGCCGGCAGCCGGGTGGTCTGCGGCCCGGCGGGCGGATGATCGTAGATCAGCATCAGGTCGAGGTCCGAGCCCGGCTGCATCTCGCCGGCACCGGCGCGGCCGAGGGCGACGATGGCGAAGCGGCCGCCGCGCAGCGCGCCGTAGCGCCGGGCGAAATCGGCCATCACGCGCGGCAGCAGCGCGACCATGGCGGCGCGCGCCAGATCGGACCGCCAGGCGCCGGCCTGATCGACATCGATCCGGCGTTCGAGGGTGGCGACCGCCAAATGAAACTCCTCGCGCCGGACGAAGCGGCGCAGCGCATTGACCGTGAGTTCGAGATCATCGGCCTCGCGCAGCAGGCGGCGCAGGACCGGGGCGGGTTTGGTGAAGCGGGCGACCGGGGCGAGCAGCGCATCGAGCGCGCCGGGATGGGCGGCGAGGTGATCGGCCAGCGGTGCGGCGGCGCCGAGCACGGTTGCGAGGCGGCCGAGCAGGGCCGGATTGTGCTGGAACAGCGAGAGCAGGGCGATGCCGGCGCGCTGGCGTTCCAGCATCTGATCGAACCGGCGGAACGCGAGATCGGGGTCGGGTTGGCGGGCCAGGGCGGCGAACAGCGCGGGCAGCAGCGCATCGAGCAGCGCGCGGGCGCGGGCGGCGCGCAGGGCGGGCAGCGTGCCGCTGCGCCAGGCGCGCAGGCGCTCGACCAGATGCGCCGTGTCCTTGAAGCCGAGCGTGGCGGCGTGATCGCGGAAAGCCATGGGTGCGGCACCGGTTTCGCCGGGGTCGAGCTCCACACCGGCACCGGCATCGGTATCGAAAAACGCGGCGAAATGGCCGTGGACCTGCTCGAACAGCGCATCGAGCCGGGCGGCGAAGCGGGCGGCGTCCGGCTCGCCCATGAAGATCGCGAAGGCCGTGAAGCCCGCATCGGTTTCGGGCAGGCGGTGGGTCTGGCGATCGTCGATCATCTGCAGGCGATGCTCGATGCTGCGCAGCCGCCGGTAGGCCGCGCTCAACTGGCGGACCACGGGGCGCGGCAGGTGTTGCGCGGCGGCGAGCGCGCGCAGGCCGGGCAGGGTTGCCGGGATGCGCAGGGCGGGTTCGTGGCCGCCCCAGACCAGTTCGAGCGTCTGGACGATGAATTCGATTTCACGAATGCCGCCGCGCCCGAGTTTGACGTCGCGGCCGAGCAAATGACCCGGCATGTCGTGATAGCGCCGGTCGATCCGGCGTTTCATGTCGTGGATTTCGCTGATCGCGGCGAAATCGAGATTGCGGCGCCAGATGAACGGGCGGATCTGCTCGAGAAAGGCCGCGCCGAAGCCGATGTCGCCGGCGACCGGGCGTGCCTTGGAAAAGGCGGCGCGTTCCCAGGTGCGGCCGTGGCTTTCGTAATAGGTGAGCGCGGCGGCGAGGCTGATGACCGGGGGCGTCGCGGCAGGATCCGGGCGCAGGCGCAGATCGACCCGGAACACCATGCCATCGGCATCGCGCTCGGCGAGCAGGGGCACGAAATCGCGCGCGAGACGCGCCATGGCGGATTGCGCGTCATCCCGGTAAACCCGACATGACGGGTCGAACAGGAGCACGAGGTCGATATCGCTGGAATAATTCAACTCACGCGCGCCGAGCTTGCCCATGCCGAGGACGGCGAAGTGGCTGCCGGCCTCGGGCTGCGCCGGATCGGGCAGGATGATCGTGCCGCGCTCGTGCAGGCCGCGCAGCAGATGGCGCAGGGCGACGGCGATGCTCTGATCGGCCAGATCGGACAAGGCCAGGGTCACCGCCTCGACGCGCCATTGCCCGGCGAGATCGGCCAGGGCGATCGCGAGGGCGGCGCGGCGTTTCGCGGCGCGCAGGGCGCGCGCGATGTGCGGCCTCGGCGCGTCCGGCGGTGTGGCGCGCAGCGTGGCCATGACGGTTGTGAGCATCGCGGCGGCGGATTGTTGGGTCGTACCGATCAGAATATCCGGCTCGCGCAGGGCGAGACCGGCAAGATAGGGCGCGTTGCCGCCGAGCGCCTGCAAGGCCGCGAGCCCGGCGCGGGAGGCGGCGAATCGTGCCTCGGTGCGGCCGAGTGCGGTGAAATCCTCGATCAGCCGCGCCGCCGCGGCGGCATCGGCTGGCGGCGGCAGGCCGGTCAAGGAGGCGCGGGGTCGTTGCATGCCCGGTCCAGTGTTCGATGAGGCGATGGTTTCGTCAAGGCGGCGCGGTCGCGGGGCAGGTCAGCCATCATGCGCTGCGGCTGATCGGCACGCTGGCGCTGGTGGTGATGCTGCTGATCGGTGCGGCGGCCTGGCGGCTGGGACGCGGGCCGGTCGAACTGCCGGCGCTGGCGAGCCGGATTGCGGCGGCGGCGACGGCGGCGATGCCGGGCAGCATCGTCACGATCGGGCAGGCCGGGCTGGCCTGGGAGGGGTTCAACCGGGGCGGCGCGCCGATCGATCTGCGCCTGTCCGACATTGCGATTTTCGGGCGGCATGGCGCGATCGCGGCACGCCTGTCGCGGTTGCGGATCACGCTGTCGCCGATTTTGCTGCTGCGCGGGCGGATTGCGCCGATCGAGATCATCGCGCGCCGGACCGCGGTGGTGGTGCGGCCAAACAGCAGTCCGGGCAGCGCCGAGACGGCACAACCACAGCCATCGGGCCAGACCGGGTTCGCGGATGCGGCCGCTTGGCTGGGCCGGCTGCTCGGCAGCTTCGCGCAGATGCCGCGGGCCGGGGGGCTCGACCTCGCGGCGCTGCGGCGGATCAGCATCACGCATGCGCATGTTTCGCTCGATGACCCGGCGGACGGGCTGGTGCTCGCTGCGGACGACGCACGACTCGATTTGACGCGCAGCGCCGCAGGTCGGCTTCACGGTGCTGCGCGGGCCGTATTGCGGCATGGCGCCAGCACGGCGCCGATCGTGATCGGCATTACCGGTGCGGCGGGGCTGGGCACGGTGAAGGCGGTGCTCGGGCCGGTCGATCCGGCGATGATCGCGCCGCAGCAGGCGGAATTGGCGCGGGCGGATCTGCCGGTCACGCTGACGGTGCGCTGGCCGATCGGCCCGCGCGCGCCGGCACGGCTCGATGTGGCGCTGCAGGCAGGCCCCGGCCATGTGCGCGCGGGCGGCAGCGTGATCGCGGTATCCGCCATCACGGCGGCGCTCGCCGCGACGCCGCAGACCGCGACGCTGGAACACGCGCGGCTCACGCTGGCCGGCATCGGTCATGCGCCGGGGCCGACCGCGCGGCTGAGCGGCACGGTCGGGTTGACCGGCACGATGTCCGGCGAGATTAAAGCAAGGGTGGACCATGTGACGGCGGCCGAACTGCCGGGCGACTGGCCGTTGGCGCTGGCGCGCGGGCCGCGGAAATACGTGGTCAATCATGTCGTGGCCGGGACAGCGCGCGACGGCGTGTTCGATGCGCGGTTCACGCTCGCACCGCCTGACCGGATCGTGCGGCTCGATCACTTCAGCGGCGGGTTTGCGGCGACCGGCGTCACGCTGAAATGGTTCAAGCACGCGGTGCCGATGACCGGGCTCGCCGGCACGCTGCGGTTCATCGATCAGGATATCCTGATGATCCAGGCGACTTCCGGGCGGCTGGGCGGGCTCGATCTGGTCGGCCGGATGATCATTTCGTCGCTGAGCCATCATGATCAGACGTCGCTGGTGCTGGCGCAACTGAGCGGCAATGCGGCCACGGCGGTGCCGCTGCTCGATGCGCCGCCGCTGAAATTGGCGGCGCGCGGCATCGCCCTGGCGGGCGCCACCGGCACGCTGAGCGCCGGGATCGACGCTGGGATACGGCTGACCAAACGCGTGACGCTGGCGGATGTGAAACTGGCGGCACGCGTCAAGCTCGACCGGCTGCATCTGCCTTTGCCAGTGGCGGGGCTCGCGCTCGATCAGGGGCAGATGGTGCTGAACGCCGCGCTCGACCGATTCTCGATGCAGGGCGATGGGATGCTGGCCGGCGAGCGGGCGCGGTTTCATGCGGCGATGGCGCTGCCGAACGGCGATTTCACCCTGAAGGCCGATACCACCGTCGGGCGCCCCTTGCTCGCGAAACTGGGCGCTAGCACCGGGCTGTGGCAGGGCGGGGCGGCGCCGCTCGCGATCGCCTATCGCGATGCGAAGGGGCGCGGCACGCTCGACCTCACCGCCGATCTCACGCCGGTTGCGCTGGCGCTGCCGGTGGCGGGTTGGCGCAAACCGGAAGGTGCCGCGGGGCACGCGATGCTGGGGCTGGTGCTGCGCAACGGCCGGCCGCGCGCCGTACAATCCGTGGATATCGGCGCGGCCGGGCTGGCGTTGCGCGGCGAAACCAGGGGCGGCGCCCTGGTGATCAGCACGGCACGGCTGGGCGGCACCAGTGCGACCGGCAAGCTGACCCCGCCCGACCGCGCGGGCGCGCCCTGGGTGCTGGCCCTGGCCGGGCCGACGCTTGATTTGTCCGCCGCGCTGAACGCCGCGAATCCGTCACATCCGGCCGCCGCCAGTGCGCCGGCATCGAATCCGCCCGCGCCCCCTGCCCTGCCCTGGCGATTGCGCGCCGCGTTCGACCGCATCCGTCTGCACCAGGCCCCGGCCCCCGCGCTGGGCGGCGTGCATATCGACGCGACCGGCAACGCCGGCGCGCTGGCGACGATGAACGCCGTGGTGCGGACCGACCCCGATCACGACGCGCGGCTGGAATTCGGCCGGCAGGCCGGCGCTGACACGGTAAGGCTCACAGCGGGTAATGCCGGGGCGCTGTTTGCGGCAATCGGCACCACCGGCGATATCGCTCAGGGCAAATTGGTGCTGAACGCCGTGACGCGCGGTGCCACGACCGCGGGCCAGGCGGTGATCACCGACTTCCGGCTGCGCCACGCACCGGTGATCGCAAAAGTGTTGCAGGGAATGTCGCTTTATGGCGTGCCGGCCGCAACCTCCGGCCCTGGGCTTGCGATCACGCGGTTGACCGCGCCGTTCAGCATCACCGGCCCGATCGTGCGGCTGGGCAGCGGGCGCGCCTATTCCGCCTCGCTCGGCTTTACCGCGACCGGCACGATCGATGTGCGGCAGAAACGCTATAATCTGTCCGGCACCATCGTGCCCGCCTATGCGCTGAACACGTTGCCGGGGCGGATTCCGCTGATCGGCAAATTGTTCAGCCCGGAAAAGGGCAGCGGGCTGTTCGCGGCGCGCTACAGCGTGGTCGGGCCGTTTGCCAACCCGAATATCGTGGTCAATCCGCTCGCGGCGCTCACACCGGGGTTTCTGCGCGAAATTTTCGGCGTGTTCAACGCGCCGGCGACCGCCAAGCCATAACGTATGCGGCAGCAAACATCCCTATACATTGACTTGCGGGGCGATCGTCAATAGATCATCCATCCCCCGTCGTTTCGTCAGTCCGCTCAACACTTCAATGCAACCGCTCCGAATGGTGAAACCATGAAGCTTCTTGTTCCGGTCAAGCGCGTCGTCGATTACAACGTCAAGGTCCGGGTCAAATCCGACCATTCCGGCGTCGAACTCGCCGGGGTCAAAATGTCGATGAACCCGTTCGATGAAATCGCGGTCGAGGAAGCGGTGCGGCTGCGCGAAAAAGGCATCGCCACCGAAATTATCGCGGTGTCGATGGGGGTTGCCGCCTGCCAGGAAACGCTGCGCACAGCACTCGCCATGGGGGCCGATCGCGGCATTCTGGTCGAGACCGACGCCGAACTGCAACCCCTCGCGGTCGCCAAGCTGCTGAAAGCGCTGGTCGAGCGCGAACAGCCGCGCATGGTCATCATGGGCAAGCAGGCGATCGATGACGACATGAACGCGACCGGCCAGATGCTGGCGGCGCTGCTCGGCTGGCCGCAGGGCACGTTTGCCAGCAAGCTGACGATCGATGGCGATCATGCCACCGTGATCCGCGAGATCGACGGCGGGCTCGAGACGATTTCACTCACCCTGCCGGCGGTGGTCACCAGCGATCTGCGGCTCAACGAACCGCGCTATGCCTCGCTGCCCAATATCATGAAGGCGCGTAAAAAACCGATCGAGACGATCAAGCCGGCAGACCTCGGCGTCGATCCCGCACCGCGCCTGACCACCGTGACCGTGATGGAACCGCCCAAGCGCCAGGCCGGCATCAAAGTGGGCTCGGTGCATGAACTCGTCGAAAAACTCCGCAACGAAGCGAAGGTGATCTGACCATGGCAAATGTTCTGGTTCTGCTCGATCATGACGAGCACGGCATCAAGCAGCCCGCGCGCAGTGCCGTGGCGGCGGCGCTGAAGCTCGGCACCGTGCACGCATTGATCGCCGGTGAAGGCGTTGGCGAAGCGGCCAAGGCCGCCGCTGCGATCGCAGGGGTTGCGAAAGTGCTGGTCGCCGATGGGCCGGCCTATGCCCATGCGCTGGCCGAACCGCTGGCCGATCTGATCGTCAAACTCGCCGGCGATTACAGCCATATTCTCGCCGCCTCCACCGCGATCGGCAAGAACGTGATGCCGCGCGCGGCCGCCCTGCTCGATGTGCAGCCGATCAGCGACATCGCCGAAGTGATCGATGCCGACACCTTCGTCCGCCCGATCTATGCCGGCAATGCGATGGCGACGGTGAAATCATCGGATGCCAAAAAACTGATCACCGTGCGCGCCGCGAGCTTCGACCCGGTGGCGGCAACCGGCGGCACCGGCGCGATCGAGACGATCGACGCTGGCATGGCCAACACCACATCGAAATTCATCAGCGCCGAGTTATCGAAAAGCGAACGCCCCGAACTGACGGCGGCGAAAATCGTGATCTCGGGCGGCCGCGGCATGCAGAACGGCGATAATTTCACCAAGCTGCTCGACCCGGTGGCCGACAGGCTGCACGCCGCCGTCGGCGCATCGCGCGCGGCGGTCGATGCCGGGTTCGTGCCGAACGATTACCAGGTCGGCCAGACCGGCAAGATCGTCGCACCGGATCTCTATATGGCGGTCGGTATTTCGGGCGCCATCCAGCATCTGGCCGGCATGAAGGATTCCAAGGTAATCGTCGCGATCAACAAGGATGAGGACGCGCCGATTTTCCAGGTGGCCGATTACGGCCTGGTGGGCGATCTGTTCACCATATTGCCCGAGCTTGAAAAGGAACTCGGCTGACATGACCACGCCCGGCGCGATACAGCGGGTCGGCGTACTCGGCGCCGGGGCCATGGGCAACGGCATCGCGCATGTCGCCGCCCTGTCCGGTTTTGAGATCGTGTTAGTCGATACCGCCCAGGCCGTGCTCGACAAAAGCCTTGCCACCATGGAGAAAAACATGGCACGGCAGGTCGAAAAAAACACGATCGATGCCGCCGCGCGCGATGCCGCGTTAGCGCGCGTCGCCCGCTCGACCACGCACGATGCCTTCGCCACCTGCGACATCGTGATCGAGGCGGTGCCGGAACGCGAGGATATCAAGCGCGCGGTCTACGCGCAGATCATCCCGCATCTGGCACCCCACGCCATTCTGGCGTCCAACACCTCGTCGATCTCGATCACGCGGTTGGGCACGGCGAGCGGCATCGCCGAGCGGTTCGTCGGGATGCATTTCTTCAACCCGGTGCCGATGATGAAACTCGTCGAGATCATCAGCGGAATCGCGACCGCGCCCGCAACCCTCGCCGCCGTCGAAGACCTGGCGAAACGGATGGGCAAGACCACCATCGTCGCCGCCGATTTCTCCGGCTTCATCGTCAACCGCATCCTGGTGCCGATGATCAACGAAGCGATCTTCGCGCTGCACGAAGGCATCGGCACGATCACCTCGATCGACAACGGCATGAAGCTCGGCGCATCACACCCGATGGGCCCGCTCACCCTGGCCGATTTCGTCGGGCTCGACATCGTGCTCGACGTGATGCGCGTGCTGCACGAAGGCCTCGGCGAAGACAAATACCGCCCCTGCCCGCTGCTGGTAAACTACGTCGCCGCCGGCTGGCTGGGCCGGAAAACCGGGCGCGGATTTTACGATTACGCGAGCAATCCGCCGGTGCCGACGCGGTAACGCGTCGGCACGTCACGGCCATGCGGCCGGTTTCACCGCGCAGCGCGCCACTGGCTCAACACCACGCTGCCGATGATCATCGCACCGCCAACAACCTGCCCCACACCGAAAATCTCACCGAACGCCGCCCCGATCAACCCGGCCCACACCGGCTCCAACGCGTAGATCAACGTCGCCCGATTCGCCGGCACGCTGCGCTGCGCCCAGTTCTGCGCCACCATGATGAACGCGGTGATCAACCCCATCCCCAGCACCGCCAGCACCGGAAACCACGCCAGGCTGATCATCGGTCCGCCACGCACCCACTCCGTCCCCAGCGCGAGCACACTCACCGTCACCAACTGCACCAGCGCCAGACGCCGCGGATCGGTTCGCTTCGAACTGCGGCTGATCAGCACGATCTCGAGCGCCGCCGATAACGCCGCAATCACCGTCAGCCATTGGCCCGTACCCAGATCAAGCCGGCCCGGCGTAATGCCCGATACCAGCACCAGCCCGGCAAACGCCATGATCACACCAACCAGCGCCACCCCCGACGGCCGGCGGCGGAACAACATAAACTCGAGCACCGGCACCATCGGCACATACAGCGCCGTCAGAAACGCCGACTCGCCGCTCGCCACCGTCTTCAGCCCGGCCGCCTGCAAGCCATAGCCAAAATACAGCACAACCCCGACCGCAATGCCGCCCACCAGCTCACGCCGCTGGAAACTGGCCGGATGCGGCCGAACCACCAACGCAACCACCACCGCCGCCATACCAAACCGCCAGCCGACAAACGCAAACGGACCAATGAAATGCAGCGACGTGCGCGTGACCAGAAACGTGCCACCCCACAACACCGTCATGAACACCAGCACCAGAACCGGCGACGGTAAACGCACTGGCTTCACCCCGATCTCACTGACCTCGCCCATGACACCCCATCAACGCGACCCCCGCAAACAGAGCAAGCCCAACCGAACGCAACCCTGATCACGTCTGACGCTGGGGTGCGTGCCTGGAGGAAGAAGACGGGGGGCTTTGCCCCCTCGACCCCCACTAAGGGCTGAGCCCTTAGAACCCGCTAGTTTTAGGCAAGGGGAGGGCGACACAGGCCAGATCGACGGAACCACCGAGGCAGCGCCCTCCCCTTGCCTAAAACTAATGGATTTTAAAGGCTCCGCCTTTAACGGGGTCCAGGGGCAGAGCCCCTGGCCTTCTTCCTCCACTCACCTACCCCAACTTCAGCCGTGCTTCGACGACGTCGTCTTCGCCTTGGGTGTGGTGCAGGGTGAAGCCGAGGTGGCGGATGAAGCCGAGCATCGGGTGATTATCGGCGAGGATTTGGCCGACGATATCTTGCACGCCTTCGGTGCGGGCCCAGGCGATGAGGTGGCGCATCAGGGCCGAGCCGAGGCCGAGGCCTTTGGCTCCGGTTTCGACCAGCACGGCGAATTCGCCTTCGTTGCCATCGGTATCCGAGCGCACCAGGCGGGCGACGCCTCGGGTTTCGCCGCTCGCCTGATCGACCGCGATGAGCGCCATTTCGCGCCCGTAGTCGACTTCGGTCATCCGCACGATCTGTTCGGCGGTCAGGGCGCGGACCGCCGAGAAGAAGCGGAAGCGGACGTCTTCCGGGTTCAGGCGGCTGAACAGGCGCTGGTGGGCGGCAGCGTCTTCCGGGCGGATCGGGCGGATGGTGAAGTGCTGGCCGCGGACCTCGATCGCTTGCGCGAGTTCGGCGGGATAGGGGGCAATGGCG
This sequence comes from Acidiphilium rubrum, assembly GCF_900156265.1. Taxonomy (GTDB): domain Bacteria; phylum Pseudomonadota; class Alphaproteobacteria; order Acetobacterales; family Acetobacteraceae; genus Acidiphilium; species Acidiphilium rubrum. Next base: position 90,263 of record NZ_FTNE01000005.1, on the reverse strand, counting down.
AGGTGCGGGCGGCGTTCGCCCGGCGCACGGAGGGTCAGGCGCGCGTTGGCCGCCGCGATACCGTGCTCGCTCGCGAACAGCGGATCGATCTCGATGGCGCTGAACTCCGGCCAATCGATGATCAACTGGCTGATCCGCACCAGCGTGCCGGCGACGGCGGCGCGATCGGCTTCATCGAGCCCGCGCGCGAGGCGGAGCAGATCGGTCCCGCCGGCGCGCTCGATCAACGCCTGTGCCAGCGCGAGGTTGAGCGGCGGCAGATCGACCGCGGGCGATGCCGTGCCTTCGCCACCGCCGACACCCAAGCCGATGGTCGGGCCGACGAACAGATGTTCGCCGACCGTGATGCGCAGGGGGCGGGCGCGGTCGATCTGGTGTTGCACCATGAAGCGGGCATCGGGCGGCAATTCGCCGCGCTGGTGCAGGCGCGCGGCGATCACCTGGGCGGCAGCGGCGGCGGATGGCGCGTCCGGCAGGTCGAGCGCTACGCTGCCGAGCGGGCGTTGCCGGGCGAGATCGGGGTGGGAGAGTTTGACGACGACCGGAAAGCCGATTTCGGTGGCGGCCTGGGCGACATCGTCCGGTGTATCGGCGAGGCGCCAGGCCACGATATCGATGCCGTAGGCGCGCAGCACCCCGAAGGCGTCCTCCTGGGTCAGCATCGCGCGGCCATCGGCGCGGGCCTGGGCGATGGCGGCTTGAACGGTCGCGCGGTCCGGCGCGACATCGAGCACGGCGGAGGGCGGCAATTCGCGGGCGGCGGCGCGGATGTCGCGGTGGCGCAGCAGGTCGCGGAACCCGCCGACCGCCTCTTCGGGCGTGGCAAATACCGCAACGCCGTGCCCCGCGAGGCGACGGCGGCGCGCGCCACCGGTGGTCTGGCCGAGCACGGTGACGAGCAGCGGCGCCTTGATGCTGGCGGCGCAGGCGATCAGCCCGGCGATGGCGGCATCGTCGTCCGGTCCGGCAGGCGCGTGGATGACCAGGACGCCGCCGACTTCCGGTGCGGCGGCGAGCATGGCGGCGAGATCGGCCAGCCTGGTCCCCGGCGCGTCCGGCAGCGCGATCGGCGCATCGGCCGGCGGTTCGGCGCCGAGCATCAAGCCGAGCACGCGGCGGGTTTCCAGCGATAGCTGGGCAAGCCCGATGCCGGAGGCCAGCGCGGCATCGGCGGCGAGGCGGCAGGCACCGCGGCTGTTGCCGAGGATCGCGAGCCGGTCGTTGCGGGCGGGCCGGGCACGCGTGAGGGTTTCGGCGGCGGCCAGGAAGGCGCCGAGCGTGGTGGTCAGCAGCACGCCGGCGCGCGCCAGCGCGGCCTCGAACCCGGCGAAGGCGGTGAAGCTCGGGTCCGCGAGGCGCGCACCCGGCGCGAGGGCGACGATCGGGCGCAGGCGCGATGCGGCGCGGGCGGCCGACAGGAACAGCCGTGGATCGCGCAGGCCGGCGATTTCTAGCAGGATCGGGCCGGTACCGGGGTCGCGGGCCAGATGATCGAGCACGCGGCCGAAGCCGATATCCGCGTTGCCGCCGATGCCCACGATATGCGAAAAACCGATGCCGTTGGGTTCCGCCCAGTCGATCACGGCGCGCGCCAGGGCCGGCGATTGACCGAGCAGGGCGACGCGGCCGGGCGGCACCGGCAAATGCGTCAGCAGCGCGTTCAACCCGGCGCCGGGAACCGCAAGGCCGAACGAGCGCGGCCCGATCACCCGGATTTTGGCGGCGAGCGCCATGGCGCGCAGCCCCTCGACCTCGGCGTACACGATGGCGGCGCCGGCGAGGCGGCCGGACAGGCTGGCGATGACCGCGGGCACTTCATCGGCCGGGTCGGCGATCAGCGCGAGGTCGATCAACGCTGCATCGTCGAGCCGGGTAACGATGCGGCCGCTATAGTCGGGCGTCAGCTCGGCCAGCAGCCGCGCCCCCAGCGGATGTGCGGCGCCGGAGACCAGAATGGTCGCGGGGTGGAACAGAACGTCGGGGTTGAATTTATTGACGCGCTTATAGCCGACGAGGCTCATCGCCCGCGGCCCTGCGCCCTATTGCGCGGGCCCGACGATGACCGGCGCCGGCAATTTGCCGCCGGTGCCGGCGTAGGCCTGGTTGGCATTGCTGACGCAATTGTTGATCCGGTCGATCTGATCGTGTTTTTCGGCGAGCTTATCGCTGAGATAGGCAGGATCGGGCGAGCCGATGAAGGGTGTGGCAAACTGGTCGGTGCGCGAGAGATAGGCATAGTGCCGCGCGGTATCGATCTGCTTTGCCTGTTGCGTGCAGGCCGCGAGGTCCGCCTTGTCGGCGGCGGATTGCGGCGGCGGCGCGCCAAAGCTGCAGGACGCGAGCGGCAGCGCGATTACCGAGAGCATCAGGGTCAGGCGGAGCATGGGGCATTGTCCTCGGCAGGGCGCGTGATCAGCATGGCGCGGAGTTCGTTTTCATCGAGACCGCCGGTATCGGTCAAGCGGGTCAGCGCGGCGGCCTGGAGCAGCGCGCCGTCGATTGCGGCACCGCCGCGCCTGATCTGGATGAACGGGGCGAGCCAGGCGGCATCGCCGATCAGCGCGACCAGGCCGAGCAGGCGCAGGCAGACCGAAACACCGTGCGGCGTGGACAGATCGGCGATGCGATCGACCGATGACGCCCAGGCCCGGGCATCGCGGTCGCGCAGCACCACATCCGGGCCACCGGCGAAGCGAAAGCCGCGCGTCGGGCCATCGTAGCCTTCGCGCGCTGCATCATGCGCGGCATCCCACGCCTGTTCGAGGTCGCGCTTGGCGACGCGCGGCAGGCGCGCGGGCGCAATCGGCACCAGGTGCAGTTCGGTGCCGTCGGCGGCGATTTCACGCTGGATCGAACCTGACATGATTATTAAATGGCGACGCGCACGCCGAGTTCCACGACCCGGTCGGACGGGATCTGGAAAAATTCGGTGGCCGAGATCGCATTGCGCAGCATGAACAGAAATATGGCGCGGCGCACGAAGCCCAGTTTCGGCACGGTTGCCGGCACCACGGTTTCACGGCCGAGGAAATAGCTGGTCTGCATCGGGTTGAACGGCAGGCCCTGCTCGCGCAGCAGATCGAGCGAGCGTGGCAGGTTCGGCACATCCATGAAGCCGTAGCCGATGCCGACGCGATAGATGCCGGGGGCAAGCTCCTCGCAATGCACCCGGTCCGCACCGCTCGCGGCCGGAACATCGAGGTTGCGGACGGTGACAAAAAACACCGTCTCGTGCAGCACCTTGTTGTGCTTGAGGTTATGCAGCAGCGAGGCCGGCGTGTATTCCGGATTGCCGGTCAGGAACACCGCAATGCCCGGCACGCGGACGATGCGCGATTGCGGCAGCCGCCCGAGGAACGAGGCGAGCGGCAGGCTGTCCTGCTGCCAGCGGGCGAACAGCAGGCTGCGGCCGCGCCGCCAGGTGGTCATCAATGTGACGATGCTCAGCCCGATCACCAGCGGCACCCAGCCACCCTCGAAAATCTTGAGGATATTCGCGCCGAAAAACGCGGCATCAACCGCAAAGAACGACCCCCAGACCAGCCCGGTCTTCCACAGCGGCCAGTTGAAATGCCGGTGGAACACCAATGCGGAGAGAATATTGGTGCACAGGAACGTGCCGGTCACCGCGATACCATAGGCCGAGGCGAGCGCGTTGGACGAACGAAAACCGAGCACCAGAATCAGCACGCCGACCGCAAGGGCCGCGTTCATCTGCGGCACATAAATCTGGCCTTCGGTGGTGACCGAGGTGTGGCGGATTTCCATGCGCGGCAGCAGGCCGAGCTGCACGCACTGGCTGCCCAGGGTGAACGCGCCGGAAATCACCGCCTGGCTCGCGATCACGGTGGCGATTGTGGCGAGCACGACCATCGGGATCAGAACCGCATGCGGCACGAGCAGATAGAACGGGTTGTCGGCAGCCTTGGGGTCCGCGATCACCAGGGCGCCTTGGCCGAAGTAATTCAGCACCAGCGCCGGCAGGACGAAGAAGCGCCAGGTGGTGCGGATCGGCCGGCGGCCGAAATGGCTCATGTCCGCATACAGCGCTTCGGCGCCGGTCACCGCCAGAACGACGGCGCCCAATGCCACGAAGGCCAGAACATCATGGCGGACAATGAACCGTATGCCCTGGACCGGGATCAGTGCGACCAGCACATGCGGGTTGATGATGATGCGATACAGGCCGCATCCCGCGATCGCGACGAACCAGACCACCATGATCGGGCCGAACAGCTTGCCGACCGCGCCGGTGCCCCGGCGCTGCACCAGGAACAGGCCGATGATGATGGCAACCGAAATCGGCAGCACGAAGCGGCTGAAATCGGGCGAGGCGACGCTCAGCCCCTCGACGGCCGAAAGCACCGAAATCGCCGGCGTGATCACACCATCGCCCAGAAACAGCCCGGCCCCGACGATACCGACCACCATCAGCCCGTAGCGCACCCGATCGGTCCGGGCGACGCGCTGGGCCAGCGCCATCAGCGCAAGAATGCCGCCTTCGCCGTTGTTGTCGGCGCGCATCACGAAGGTGACGTATTTGAGCGTGACGGTGATGATCAGCGCCCAGAAGATGAGACTGAGCAGCCCCAGCACGTCATCGGGCTTCAGGCCGCCCTTGCTGACGTAGCCCAAGCACGCCTGCAGCGCGTACAGCGGCGAGGTGCCGATATCGCCATACACGATACCCAGCGCACCGATCACCGCTGCGAATTTGAGTTGTTCGACCGGTTTGGACGGTTCGATCGCGACCTCGCTCAACCGCGCCCCCCGCCGGGTGCCACGGCGCCGATCGGTGCCACGTCACCGGTCATGCCGGCCAGCACCTCGGCGACATGGCGCACCGCGATCGGCTTGCCCTCGCGCGAGAGCTTGCCGGCCATGTTGAGCAGGCAACCGAGATCGCCCGCGAGCACCAGATCCGCCCCGGTCGCGGCAATGTCGGTCGTCTTGTCGCCGGTCATGCGCGCCGAAATGTCGGGGTATTTGACGCAGAACGTGCCGCCGAACCCGCAGCAGATTTCCGGTTCGCTCATCTCGACCAGTTCGAGCCCGGCCACCTTGCCCAGCAGGGCGCGCGGCTGGGTCTTGACGCCGAGTTCCCGCAGCCCGGCGCAGCTGTCGTGATAGGTGGCGCGCACATTCAGGCTGGACTCGATCCCGGCGAACCCCATGACATCGACCAGAAACCCGGTCAGCTCCCAGGTTTTCGCGGCCAGCGCCTCGGCGCGGCTGCGCAGGTCAGGGTCCTGATCGAACAATTCGGGCATGTGCTTGCGCAGCATGCCGGCGCATGAGCCCGAGGGTACCACGACGTAATCATATCCCGCGAAGGCGGTGAGCAGCCCTTCCGCCAGTGCCCGCGCGGTCGCACGATCGCCGGAATTATAGGCGGGCTGGCCGCAGCAGGTCTGGGCGCGCGGCACTTCCACCGTGCAGCCGGCGGCTTCGAGCAGCTTGATCGCGGCAAACCCGACACTGGGTCGATACATATCCGCGAGGCAGGTCACGAACAGCGCCACGCGCGGGCGGGCCGAAGAGGGTTGGGTCACGAGGTCGCTCCTGTCGCGGGCGCGGTGGTGGGACTGGATTGCTGAGTCGGGCGCGGCAGCAGCACGAACAGGCTGCCCGCCTCATCCGTGCTGCCAGCCATTTGTGCGGCGTTGCGGCCGATGCCGAAAAAAATCTGAGCGGCGGCGGCACCCTTGGCACCGACGTCGATATCCTGCGCCGTGGTCAGCCGGTCGAGCGTCTTGGTCGCGACGAACACCGGCGTGCCAAGCGGAATCGCCTTCTGATCGACCGCGATCGAGCCTTCCGGCGTCAGCGGCACGCCGAGCGCGCCGGGCGCACCCAGGCCGTCCGGCACGTCATCGAGGCGCTTGAAGAACACGTAGTTGCGGTTCGCGTTCATCACGCCCTGCGCCTCAGCCGGATGGGCGCGCAGCCACGCGCTGATCGACTGGATCGACACATCATTCGCCGCGAGATCACCCTGCTTGACCATCAGTTTGCCGATCGGTGTGTAGGCGCGCCCGTTGGTGCCGTCGAATCCCAGATCGATCAGCGTGCCATCCGGCAGGCGCAGCCGTGCCGCCCCCTGCACCTCGGCCATGTAGGCATCCACCGGGTCGCGCAGCCAGGCCACGACATGCGCCTGATGGCTGATCGCACCCGTCTCGATCCGTGCCCGGCTGTAATAGGGCACCAGCTTGCCGTAGCGCAGCCGGCCGACGATGCGCTGCTTGCCGGTGCTGTCGTGGAATCCGGCAAGGTTGGCGGCGACCAGATCGCGCGGCTTGGCATAGAGCGGCACATCGTAACCCGGCAGCTTCACCTCCGACCCGGCATAGACCGGCTCATAATAGCCGCTGATCCGCGCACTGCCGCCCGCCTGATACGGCACGAAATAGGTCTGGAAAAATTTCTGCGCCGCCCCGGCATCGTCGGGCGGCACCGCGCGCGCGGCGGCACACACGCCGCGCCACAGCCCGGCCTTGCCGCCGAGCGATCCGGCCACGCCGTCGCCGCCCAGGCTCTGGTCTTCCGGCATCACCGCGATGGCGCGGCACGACCGGACAAAACCGGGCAGACCGGCCGCCGCCGTGGCAGGCCCCCAACCCGGCAACGCCGTGAAAGCCACCGGCATGAGCGCCGCGCTACCCGGCCCGGCCGCAGTGGTGGCGGGCTTGATGGCACAGCCCGCGAGGCCGAACAGCATGAGCGCGGGCACGATGAAGAAGCGGGCGGTCAAGTCCAAAACTGGTCTCGGCATGGTTCAGCCGCTGCGCGCCGCGGCCAGCCGCCAGACCGGGTCGGAGCCGTTCACGCTCCGCTCGAAACTCCACAGATCGACGATCTCGGTCACCGCCTCGGTCCCGGCGATCACCTGCCCGGCGCGGTCGCGGGTGAAGTTTTCCTGATCGGAGACGAACCGCACCACGATGACCGCATGATCACCGAGCATTTCGGCCTCGTCGATGCTCGCCTCGACGATCTGCTTGATTTCGGTCTGCTGGGTTTCCCCCGCCTCGGCGCGCTGCGTGATGGCGTGTTCGAACGTGGCATATACCGTGGGCGTCAGCAGGCTGCGCAGCGTGGTCAGATCACCGGCGGCGAACGCGGTGACGATGCGGCGGAACGAAGCTTCGGCCGAATCGACGAATTTGACCGGATCGAACCCGCGATCCGATTGCGCGATGCGCCCGAGCACCTGGCCGACATTGGTGTGCGGCGAGGGGATCGGCCGGCCCGGCTTGGCGCGCGCGGCCTCGGCAAACCCATCGATCACCGGTGCCGCCGGTCCGCGCAGGCCGACGGCCTGCTGGTCGGGCAGCGGCGGGCGTTCATAGCCGGTCCGTTTGCCCAGCACGCTGCGCAGGCGCAGCACCAGGAAGCCCGCCACCAGGGCGAGCAGAACGAGGTCGATCGGAAATCCGTCATACATGGCTGATAAGCACCTTATTCGGGACGCAACCCGGGTGGTGGTGATAGGCCGTGCGGCGCGATGCCGCAACCGTCAGGCCGTTTGCCGCGGCGCGCGCGGCCATGTATCGATCGTGCATGATCCTGCTCCGCCATGGCCAAAGCGAATTCAACCTGCATTTCAGCGCAACCCGGCGCGATCCCGGAATCGAGGACCCGCACCTGACCCCGGCCGGCCAAGCCCAGGCAGAAGCCGCCGCCGCGGCGCTCGCCGAGACAACACTGACCCGCATGATCGTCTCGCCCTATACCCGCACGCTGCAAACCGCCGCACCGATCATCGCGAGCCGGCCCCTGACGATCGAGATCGATCCGCTGATTCGCGAGCGCTACGCCTTCAGCTGCGACATCGGCACCAGCCCGGATGCGCTCGGCGCGCGGTTTCCCGATCACGATTTCGCGCATCTGCCCGACCCCTGGTGGCCCGACGGGTTCGAGCCGGAGGCCTCGGTGATCGAACGCGCGGCGCAATTCCGGGCGCAGATGGCGGCACGGCCCGATTGGCGTGAGACCATCGTGGTCAGCCATTGGGCGTTCATTCTGGCCCTGACCGGTCGCTCGCTGATGAACGGCACCTGGATAATCTACGACCCCAACACCCCGGCCCCAGCCGAGCTGGTATGGCATCCGTGAACCGTCGTTCGCGGACTCGGCGCAATGCGGCTGTTACAATTGGTCGATATGAGCCGGCACCGATGCTGAACCGCCCCGCTCACGCCCTGACCGCCGGAAGCCGCGACTGATGACCTCCATGATCCGGCGCCCTGACAGGCTCGCTGTGCTCGCCGCCCCGCTGCTGCTCGCGGGCTGCGTGGTCGGCCCCGCGTTCCACGCGCCGAAAACCCCGGTGCCGACCGCATTCGTCTCGCCGACCACAGCCCAGCCCGCCTGGCCGAAACCCGGCTGGTGGCGCAATTTCGGCTCGTCGGAACTCGATACGTTGGTCGCCGCCGCGAAACTGCACAATTTTTCAGTGGTCGAGGCGATCGATCAGCTCGAAGCGGCCAACGCGCAGATCGAAGTGTCCGGATCATCATTGCTGCCGACCATCACCGGTGCCGGCAGCGGCAATTTCCAGCAGGCCGGCTCCGGTGCGGCCGGGGCATCGTCGCGCTCGTCGTTTTCGCAATTCGGCGGCCTCGGCTCGAACAAGAATTCGACCACCCATAATTATTCGGCGAATTTCCAGGCGTCGTATCAGCTCGATTTCTGGGGCAAGAATTACGATGCGCTGCGCGCCGCCCAGGCGAACGCCGCCGCCGCCCAGTTCAATGCCGCCACGGTGGCGCTGACCGAGGAAGCCGCGGTCGCGACCACCTATTTCCAGGTGCTCGCCTATCAGGACGAGCTGGCGATCGCGCACCACAATCTCGACGCCGCGCAGGGCCTGCTCAATCAGTTGAACGCTGAATTCCATGCCGGCGTGGTCGATCAGCCGACCGTCGCACAGCAGGCGGCGCTGGTGGCCTCGGAGCGCGCGACGATCCCCAATCTGGTCTCGGAACTGCGCCAGCAGGCTCTGGGGCTGGGGATTCTGACCGGTCAGGCACCGGAGTTTTTGCGCGTGCACGGCGGTTCGCTGAACGATATCACAATCCCGCCGCTCCGCCCCGGCGTGCCCTCGGCGCTGCTGGCCCGCCGGCCCGATGTCGCGGCGGCCGAAGCGACGCTGATCGGCGCCAACGCCACGGTGCGCGGCGCGATTGCCGCGTTCTTTCCCGCGATCAGCCTGACCGGTTCGGCCGGGTGGCAGAGCACGGCGCTGAACACGCTGATCAATCCGGGCTCGGTGCTGCTCTCGGCCGCGACATCGCTGAGCCAGCCGATCTTTGAGGGCGGCGCACTCACCGGCACCCTCGGCGTCGATCGCGCGACCTATCGCGAGGATGTCGCGAAATACGAGCAGGCGGTGGTGCAGGCGTTCACCGATGTCGAAACCGCGATGACCGCGCTGCACTACGCGACCGACCAGGAGCATCTGCAACGCATTGCGGTGCAGCGCGCGCAATCCGCCCTCGATGGCGCGCGCGCGCAGTTGCAGGCCGGCGTGGTCGATGTCAGCACCGTACTGAACGCCGAGGAAACCCTGCTGTCGGATCAGAACACGCTCGAACAGGCGCGGCTGACGCGGCTCGATGCGGCGGTGAATTTGTACAAGGCGATGGGCGGCGGCTGGGTTATTCCGAAAAACGAGGTTCGATGATCATGGCGAAGCGGCGCGGAACGATAATTGCCGTCGTGGTGGTGCTGGTGCTGGTCGCCGTGGTGGTGATCCGGCTGGAAGGCGGTGGCACCAAAAAGAAGCATGTCGCCTCGACCGCCATCCCCGTCGAGGTCGCAAAATCGGTCGTGCAGACCGTGCCGGTGTATCTGGATGCGCTGGGCACCGTCGTGCCGTACCGCACCGTGACGGTGCAGCCGATGATCACCGGGCCGCTGAAAAAAGTGCTGTTCCACGAAGGCCAGTTCGTCCAGCAGGGCCAGGAGATCGCCGAGATCGACCCGGCCCCGTATCAGGCAACCCTCGATCAGGCGAAGGCAAAACTGGCGCAGGACAAGGCAAGCCTGCTCAACGCCGAATTGCAGGCGCGGCAATACGCCTCGCTGGTGGCGCAGAACTACACCTCGAAACAACAGGCCGCGACCGCCAGCGCCACCGCCGCCGAAGACCGCGCCCTGGTCAAGCAGGATCAGGCCGCGATCGAGACCGACCTGATCAACCTGGGCTATACGAAAATCAAGGCGCCGATTTCCGGTCTGACCGGCATTCTGCAGGTGAACGCAGGCAATATCGTCAATCCCAACCTCACCAACGGCATCGTCGTGATCAACACGCTGCAACCGGTGTCGGTGCAGTTCAGCCTGCCGCAGCAGGATCTGCCGCAGATCACCACAGCAATGCAGGGCGGCGCGGCAGTACCGCTGGTCGCGACTGCCGAGGGCGATCCGCAAACCGCGACCGTGCTCGACCACGGCACGTTGTCGGTGCTCGACAATACGGTGAACGCCAACACCGGCACACTCACCCTGAAGGGCAAATTCCCCAACCCCAAGCTCGCGCTCTGGCCGGGGTCCTACGTGAACGTGCGCACGCTGGTGCGCAACATTCCCAACGCGGTCACGGTGCCGCCGGTCGCGGTGCAGCAGGGGCCGAGCGGCAGTTTCGTGTTCCTGGTCAAGCCCGCCGCGGCCGGGCATAAAGACGCCACCGTGGTCGATCAGCCGATCACCATCGGCTACGAAACCGAACAACTCGTCGTGGTCGCCAAGGGTCTGGCAGCCGGCGATCAGGTCGTCACCGAAGGCAATTCGCGCCTGAAGGATGGTGCCAAAATCAAGATCGTCGCAGCCCCCAAGGCCGGCGCCGCGTGAACATCTCGGCCCCGTTCATCGGCCGGCCGGTCGCGACCACGCTGCTGGCGATCGCGATTTTTCTGCTCGGTGTGCTCGGCTACAATGCCCTGCCGGTCTCCTCGCTGCCGCAGGTCGATTTCCCGACCATCCAGGTGGTCACCAAACTGCCCGGCGCCTCGCCCGATACCGCATCGAAACTGCTGACCGCCCCGCTCGAACGCCAGTTCGGCGAAATCGCCGGTCTCGCCTCGATGAGTTCGATCTCGAGCCAGGGCACCAGCGCGATCACCCTGCGGTTCGACCTTTCGGTTTCGCTCGATACCGCCGCGCAGAACGTGCAGGCCGCGATCAACGCCGCCTCCGGCACGCTGCCGCCCAATTTGCAGTATCCGCCGACCTATACCGAGGTGAACCCGGCCGATGCGCCGATCATCACTTTGGCGCTCACCTCGAAAACCGTGCCGATCTACACCATCGCCAACGCCGCCCAGACGCAGATCGTGCCGAAACTGTCCGAGATCAGCGGCGTCGGCAATGTCTCGGTCGAAGGCGGCATGACCAAGGCGATCCGCATCAACGTCAATCCCGCGCGCCTCGCGGCCTATGGCATATCGCTCGAAGACGTCCGCAACGCGATCGCCAACGCCAACCAGAGCGGCGCCAAAGGCGCGTTCAACGGCACCGACCAATCCTACACGCTCGGTGCCAACGACCAGATCACCGACCCCGCGCAATATCGTAACGTCATCATCGCCTATCAGAACAAGGCGCCGGTGCGGCTTTCGGCGGTCGGTTCGGTGACCGAGGGGCTGGAAAACAACCAGCAGATCGCGAGCTACAACAACACGCCGGCGGTGGTGATCGATATCGAGCGCCAGCCCGGCGCCAATATCGTCAGCACGGTGCAGAACGTGCAATCCGCGCTGAGCGATCTGGGCAAGGATCTGCCGCCCGGCATCAAGCTGCAAATCGTCGCGAACCGCACCGGCACCATCAAGGCCTCGGTCAACGACGTGCAGATCACCCTGCTCACCTCGGCCCTGCTGGTGGTGCTGGTGATCTTTCTGTTCCTGCCCAACCCGCGCGCGGTGCTGATCCCCGCGATCGCGCTGCCGCTCTCGATCGTTGCAACCTTCGCGGTGATGAGCGAGCTTGGCTATCAGCTCGATAATCTGTCGCTGATGGCGCTCACCGTCGCATCGGGTTTCGTGGTCGACGATGCCATCGTCATGATCGAGAACATCGTCCGCTTCATCGAGGCCGGCGAGCCACCGATGCGCGCGGCCTACCTCGGATCGCGCCAGATCGGCTTCACCATCGTTTCGCTCACCATCTCGCTGGTCGCGGTGTTCATCCCGCTGCTGTTCATGCCCGGCGTGATCGGCCGGCTGTTCTCGGAATTCGCGGTCACACTCGCGGTCGCGGTGGTGATCTCGGCGGTGATCTCGCTCACCCTGACACCGATGATGAGCGCCCGCCTGCTGCGCCCCGGCAGCGATGCCCGGCCAGGACGGATTGCCCGCGGTGCCGAGGCGGTGCTGCTGCGCGTGCGCAATTCCTACCAGCGCGGCCTGAACTGGAGCCTCGCGCACCAGCGTTTCATGATGCTGGTGTTCGCCGCGACCGTGGTGATCACCGGCTTGCTGTTCGTGGTGATCCCCAAGGCGCTGCTGCCGCAGGAAGACACCGGCGCCATCGTCGCGGTGACCGAGGCCGGGCAGAGCGTCTCGCTCGATGCGATGAACACGCTCCAGACAAAGGCGATCGGCATCATCCTGCACAACAAGGCGGTCGCCGGCGTCACCTCGCTGCTCGGCTCGGGCCTGACCAACCCGACGCCGAACACCGGGCGGCTGAATATCAGCCTCAAACCGTTCGGCACGCGGCCGGGCATCAGCACCGTCATGCGCCAGTTGCAAGCCTCGCTCACCGGCATTCCGGGGTTCAGCATCTATATGCAGCCGGTGCAGGACATCACGCTGTCCTCGCGCATTTCACCGACCCAGTACCAATACACCCTGACCGATACCGACCAGGCCGAGCTTGATACCTGGACCACCAAAATCGAGGCCGCGCTGAAACAACTGCCCCAGATCGCCGATCTGGCGAGCGATCAGCAGAACCAGGGGCTGGAGACCTATGTCGATGTCAATCGCGCCGCGGCATCGCGCCTCGGCATCAGCATGGCGACGATCGAAGCCACGCTGTACGACGCGTTCGGCCAGCGCCAGATCTCGACCATCTATACCCAGAACGCGCAGTACCGCGTCATCCTCGGCGTCGATCCCGGCTATGCCGCCTCGCCGCAGGCGCTCGCCAATCTATTCCTGCCGACCGGCAGCCTGACCACCAGCAGCAGCAGCGCCGCCCTCGGCCCGGGTGGGTCGGTCAGCGGCAACAGCACCACCACGCTCGGCGCGACCAGCGGCACCACCACCAGCGGTTCGAGCAACGCCAGCACCAGCACGGCGAGCACCACCGCCGTCGCATCGCAGGTGCCGCTGCTCCAGGTCGCCACCATCCAGCGGAAATTCGGCCCCCTCGCGATCACCCGCGAAGACCAGTTCCCCTCGGTGACGCTGAGTTTCAACCTGGCCAACGGCGCCTCGCTGGGCAGCGCCGAGACCGCGATTGCCAAGGCCCAGCAGGCGCTCGGTGTGCCGCAGACCATCAGCGGCACCTTCTCCGGCGCCGCCGCCGAATTCCAGACCGCCCTCTCCGAGGAACCCTGGCTGATCGCCGCCGCCCTCGTCGTCATCTATATCGTGCTCGGCGTGCTCTATGAATCCGTGATCCACCCGGTCACAATTCTATCCACCCTGCCCTCCGCCGGCATCGGCGCGCTGCTTGCCCTCATGCTCACCGGCACCGAATTCACCCTGGTCGCCCTGGTTGGTATCGTGCTGCTGATGGGCATCGTGAAAAAGAACGGCATCATCATGGTCGATTTCGCGATCGAGGCGGAACGCGACCGCGGCCTCACCCCCGAAGCCGCGATCATGGAAGCCGCCATCCTGCGCTTCCGCCCGATCATGATGACGACGATGGCCGCCCTGTTCGGCGCGGTGCCGCTGGTGCTCGAAGGCGGCGCCGGCTCCGAACTGCGCGCACCGCTCGGCATCGCCATCATCGGCGGCCTGCTGGTCAGCCAGCTGCTCACGCTGTTCACCACGCCGGTGGTCTACCTCGCGATGGAACGGCTGCGCCCCACCGCGCGCCGCAGCCGCAGCGCGACGCCCGTTCCGGCCGAATAGCGATGGGGTTTTCCGACCCGTTCATCCGCCGGCCGATCGGCACCGCCCTGCTCGCTTTGGGCATTCTGATCGCGGGCACGCTGGCCTATTTCCAATTACCGGTCGCCGCCGTCCCCAGCATCCCGATCCCCGCGATCGTGGTGTTCGCCTCCGAACCCGGCGCCTCGCCCAGCATCATGGCGAGCACCATCGCCTCGCCGCTCGAACACACGCTGGGCACCATCCCCGGCATCGATGATGTCCGCTCGATCAACTCCACCGGTTCAGCCTCGGTCATCCTGCTGTTCGATACCGGCACCAGCATCACCGCCGATGCCCACGCCGTGCAGGCCGCCATCAACGCGGCCCTGCCCAACCTGCCCTCGGCCATGCCCAGCCGGCCGTTCTACAAGGAGTTCAACCCGGCATCCCGCCCGGTGATGACCATCGCGCTGTCATCGAAAACCATGAGCCTCGGCAATATCTACAACATTGCCGACACCACGCTCGATCAGCGCCTCGCGCAAATCCCCGGCGTCGCCCAGGTCAACCTCTACGGCGGCGGCTCGCCGGCCGTGCGCATCCGCCTCAACACCCAGGCCCTCGCCGCGGCCGGGCTGACCAGCACGGATGTCTATAATTCAGTCCGAAGTGCTAATGAAATCGAGCCGATCGGCGTGCTGCAAGGCAAGCGCACCGCCTCGATCATCGCGACCAACGGGCAGTTGCACACCGCCGCCGAATATGGCCGCATCGTCCTGAAATCGAAATCCGGCGCCATGCTGCGCCTGTCGGATGTCGCCTCGGTGGTCGACAGCGTGGCCAACACCCAGCTCGCCGCCTCGGCCGATGGTCACCCCGCCATCACCATCGAAATCACCAAGACCGCCCAGGCCAACGTGATCAAGACCGTCGAAGGCATCAAGGCGCTGCTGCCCGAAGTCCGCAAATTCCTGCCGCCCTCGGTCAAACTCACCGTCCTGACCGATCGCACCACCACCATCCGCGCCAGCGTCGCCGATATCCAGTTGACCCTGCTGATCACCATCGTGCTGGTGCTCGCCGTCGTCACGCTGTTCATGCGCCGCCTCACACCCACCATCGCCGCCGGCGTCACCGTGCCGCTCTCCCTCGCCGGCACCGTCGCCGTCATGTGGGCGATGGGATTCTCGCTCGATAATTTCTCGCTCCTCGCCCTGACCATCTGCGTCGGCTTCGTGGTCGACGATGCGATCGTCATGATCGAAAACATCGTCGCCCAGCACGAACGCGGGCGGTCCGGCATCGAAGCCGCCCTGGTCGGCGCGCGCCAGATCGGCTTCACCGTGTTCTC
This sequence comes from Acidiphilium rubrum, assembly GCF_900156265.1. Lineage (GTDB taxonomy): Bacteria > Pseudomonadota > Alphaproteobacteria > Acetobacterales > Acetobacteraceae > Acidiphilium > Acidiphilium rubrum. The sequence goes on along the minus strand of NZ_FTNE01000005.1, from coordinate 74,858 downwards.
GATCACCGTGTCGCTCGTCGTCGTGTTCCTGCCGCTCACCCTGATGGGCGGCATCATCGGCAGCCTGTTCTACGAATTCGCAATGACCCTCTCGGTCGCGATCGTGATTTCCGGCGTCATCTCGCTCACCGTCACGCCGATGATCTGCGCGCATTTCATGGGCCGCACCTCAACCATCGGCCGCGACTCCCGCCTCGCCCGCGGCATCGACCGCGCATACCACAACACGCTGGAAGCCTACGCACGCAGCCTCGACTGGGCGCTCCGCCACCGCTGGCTGATGCTGATCAGCTTCGCGCTCACTTTGGTCCTCACCATCTTTCTCTACATCAAGGTACCGAAGTCCTTCATCCCCGAGGAAGACAGCGGCCTGATCATCGCGCAAACCCTGGCCCCCACCGATGTCTCGTTCAACCGCATGCAACGACTCGAAGCCCGCGTCGTCAAAATCGTGCGGCAGGACAACGCGGTCGCAACCGTCAGTTCACGCATCGGCGTCGCCAATGGCTTCTCCACCGCAAACCGCGGCACCATGTTCATCGGGCTGAAACCCCTGTCGGACCGCTCGATCTCGGCACAAAACGTCATCCTGCGCCTGCAGAAAAAACTCGACCGGATTCCCGGCATCACCACCAACATGCAGGTGGCCCAGGACATATTTTTCGGCGGCCAATCAAACGGCGGCGAATACAGCTTCTCCGTGGTCGACTCCTCGCTCGATGAACTCGATGCCGTGACCCGCCAGATCGAAGCGAAACTCCGCACCCTCAAATCGATCAACAATATCGGCACCGATCAGGACAAGGCCCAGACCGAAATCATGATCGACATCAACCGTAACGCCGCGTCCCGCCTCGGCGTATCCATCGCCGCGATCGACGGGGTCCTGCAAAACGCCTACGCCCAACAACAGGTCTCGCGCATCTATCAGGCGCAAAACCAGTACGAAGTCGTCATGAAAGTTCCAGCCAAGCTCGACCGCGCACCCAGCGACCTCAGCCACCTCTTCGTCAACGGCTCGAAAGGCCCCGTCCCGCTCGATCAGGTCGCAACCTACAGCCGCACCACCGCACCGCTCTCCGTCACCCATCTCGATGGCGAACCCGCCGGGACCATCAGCTTCAACGTCGGCAAAGGCGCCTCGCTCGGCCCCGCAATCGCCCAGGTCAAAGCCGCCATCGCCTCGATGCCGCTGCCCGATACCGTCAAAATCCAGTTCGGCGGCAACGCGAAATACTTCCTCGCATCGATCGAAAAAGAACCCCTGCTGATCGCCGCCGCACTCGTCGCCATCTACATCGTGCTCGGCGTGCTCTACGAAAGCCTGACCCAGCCCCTTACCATCCTCTCCACCCTGCCCTCCGCCGGCGTCGGCGCCCTGCTCGCCCTGCTGATCACCGGCACACCCCTCTCGGTCATCGGCGTCATCGGCGTCTTCCTGCTGATGGGCATCGTGAAAAAAAACGGCATCATGCTGGTCGATTTCGCCCTCAACGCCGAACGCGAAGGCGGCATGACACCCCAACAAGCCATCCGCGCCGCCTGCATCGAACGCTTCCGCCCAATCATGATGACCACCATCGCCGCCATGCTCGGCGCCCTGCCCCTCGCCTTCGCCGTCGGCACCGGCGAACAACTCCGCCGCCCCCTCGGCATCGCCGTCATCGGCGGCCTGATCGTCTGCCAAGCCCTGACCCTCTACACCACGCCGGTCATCTACCTGGCCCTCGGCGGCTTCGGCAAACGCCGCGCCCGCCGCATCACCACCATGCCTGCCGAATAACGCCCGGCTTGGGTGGTGGCGCCGGTGAGGAAGGAAGGCCAGGGGCTCTGCCCCTGGACCCCGTTAAAGGCGGAGCCTTTAAAATCCATTAGTTTTAGGTAAGGGGAGGGCGCTGCCTCGGTGGTTCAACTGATCTGGCCTGGGTCGCCCTCCCCTTACCTAAAACTAGCGGGTTCTAAGGGCTCCGCCCTTAGTGGGGGTCGAGGGGGCAAAGCCCCCCGCCTTACTTCCTCACCGCCACACCCACCCAAGCCGGCGTTATTCGAGCACCAGGGCGTGGTACAGGGTGGCGTAGTGTTTGGCTGGGTGGGTCCAGGAGACGTCGAGTGTCATGGCGTTGGTTTGCATTTGTTGCCAGCGGGGCTGATCGGCGAACAGGGCCGCGGTGCGCCGCAGTCCGTCGGCGAGGCCGTTGGTGGTGACGGGGCCGAACTGGATGCCGGTTGCCACACCGGCGCCGAGTGCTGCGGGATTGGCGTCGATCACGGTATCGACCAGGCCGCCGACGAGTGAAACCACCGGGATGGCGCCGTAGTGTTGCGCAGCGAGCTGGGTCAGACCGCATGGTTCGAAGCGTGACGGCACCAGGATGGCGTCGGCGCCGCCCTGGATCAGGTGCGACAATCGTTCCTCGAAGCCGATGACCGCGGCGACCGATCCTGGCCAGCGCGCCATGGCCGCGCGCAACCCGGCCTCGAGCGCGGGCTCACCGCTGCCCAGCACCGCGAGTTGCGCGCCGAGTGCTGTGAGCAGCGGCAAGGCCTCGATGATCAGGTCGATCCCCTTCTGCCCGGCCAACCGGCTGACCACGCCGAACAGCAGCGCGTCTGGCCGCGCATCCAGCCCCATGCGTGCCTGCAGCGCGGATTTGTTCGTGGCGCGCGGTGACAGATCGCCGGGTCCGAAGGGTGCGACCAGCAAGGGGTCGCGTGCCGGGTTCCAGGCGATGGTATCGAGCCCGTTCAGAATGCCGTGCATCACGCCGGCCCGGGCGCGGATCAACCCATCGAGACCCATGCCGCCTTCGGGTGTTGCAATCTCGACCGCGTAGCGCGGCGAGACGGTGGTGATCGCATCGGCAAACTGCAGGCCCGCCTTCAGAAACCCGATGCTGCCGTAGTATTCGACACCATCGACCGCGTAGGCCGACGCCGGCAGCCCGAGCGCGCCGAGCAGATCGGCGGGAAACTGCCCCTGATAGGCCAGATTATGCACCGTCATCACGCAAGGCGGCCCGCCGCCGCCGGCGTAGTGCAGATAGGCGGGCAGCAATCCCGCCTGCCAGTCGTGCGCGTGCACCACATCGGGCACGAAGCCGGCGATGGCACCTTGCGCAATCAGCACGCCGGCGCGGCAGAGTGCGGCAAAGCGTTGTGCGTTGTCCGGCCAGTCGGCGCCGTTGGAGGCGAGATACGGGTTGCCCGGCCGGGCGAACAAATGCGGCGCATCGAGCGCGAAGATCGGCAATCCGTCAGGCTCACCCGCCACCACCAGCGCCGGCCCGCCGAATAAATCCGCGATCGACAGCACCGTTTCAGCTCCTGCCAGCGCGGCCATCACGGCCGGATAGCCCGGCACCAGGGCCCGCATGGCGACGCCCTCGGGTGCCAATGCGCCCGGCAACGCGCCCATCACATCGGCCAGCCCGCCGGTTTTCACCAGCGGATAGATCTCCGAACCGACCGACAGGACCTTGAGCACTAGTGGGTATCCAGCCGATCGATCATCGCCTGGGTGATCAGGCAAACGCCTTTGTCGGTCCTTCGAAACCGCAGCGCGTCCTCGGCTGCGTTCTCGCCGACCACCAGGCCTTCAGGAATGCGCACGCCGCGGTCGATCACCACATTGGTCAGGCGCGCGTACCGCCCGACATCGACATCCGGCAGCACCACCGCGGCCGTGACCTGCGAAAACGAATTCACCCGCACACCGGTAAACAACAGGCTGCGCCGCAGCGCCGCCCCCGAGACCACGCAGCCGCCGCACACCAACGATGAAACCGCGAGGCCCCGCCTGCCATCTTCATCATGAATGAATTTGGCGGGCGGGGTGCCTTCGGTATAGGTCCAGATCGGCCAGCTCTGATCATAGATGTCGAGCGAGGGCACGAAATCGGTAAGGTCGATATTGGCCTCCCAATACGCATCGACCGTGCCGACATCGCGCCAATACGGCTCCGCCTCCTTGCTCGAACGCACGCAGGAGCGCGAGAAATGATGCGCCATGGCCCGCCCGTTGCGCACCAGCCCGGGGATGATGTCCTTGCCGAAATCATGTTCGGAATCCGGATTGGCCGCGTCGCGCCGCAGTTCGTCGAACAGGAATTTGGTGTCGAACACGTAAATGCCCATGCTGGCGAGCGCGACATCGGTGCGCCCCGGCATCGGCGGCGGATCGGCCGGTTTTTCGAGGAAATCGATGATCCGGTCGTTTGCATCGGTGTGCATCACACCAAAGCCGCTCGCCTCGGCCAACGGCACTTCGACGCAGGCAACCGTCACATCCGCCTGCTGGGCGACGTGTTGTTGCAGAAGAACTTCGTAGTCCATTTTATAAATATGATCACCGGCCAGAATAATGATATGCGCGGGCGCGATGCTCTCGATGATTTCGATATTCTGATACACGGCATCGGCAGTACCCAGATACCAGCTGTTCTCGGAAACCCGCTGGCTTGCCGGTAATATGTCGAAGCTTTCATTGCGTTCGCGCCGAAAGAACGTCCAACCCAACTGTAAATGTCGGATCAGACTATGCGCTTTATACTGTGTCGCAACACCGATATGGCGGATCCCCGAGTTCAGCGCGTTCGACAGCGCGAAATCGATGATCCGCCATTTACCCCCGAAATGCACCGCCGGCTTCGCCCGCTTGTCGGTCAGATCGTAAAGCCGCGAGCCCCGGCCCCCGGCCAGAACATACGCCATCGCATTGCGCGATAGCGGTTTGTTGAGGCTGTCTCGATTGTTCATGGCGATGTTCCTTCCCGTGGCACCCGCCGGGTTTACCGGTCGGGTTTGTGATTATGCCCTGCTCATGTGGTCTCCAGACCGGTCGTGCGCCAGATGTTGCGCGCGTAATCACCGATCGCGCGATCGGATGAAAAATACGCCATGCCCGCGGTATTCATGATCGATGCACGCCACCACGCTTCCTGGTCGCCCCACAACCGATCGACCCGGCGCTGCGCCTGCGCGTAGGACTCGAAATCGGCGGTCACCAGAAACCGGTCATCGCCGCGCAATTCATGCACCAGCGGGTGAAACCGGCTGGCATCATCGGGCGAGAACACCCCCGACCACACGGCGTCGATCACCTCGGCCAGCGCGGGCGATGCCGAAATCGAATGATGCGGCCGCCAGCCGTCACGTTTGCGATCGGCGACCTCGGCGGCCGTGAGGCCGAAGATAAAGATGTTGTCATCACCGACATGATCGCGGATTTCAACATTGGCACCATCGAGCGTGCCGATCGTCAAGGCACCGTTCAGGGCGAATTTCATGTTGCCGGTGCCCGATGCCTCCATGCCGGCGGTCGAGATCTGCTCGGAAAGATCGGCCGCCGGAATGATCATTTCGGCCAGGCTGACATTGAAATTCGGCATGAACACCACCTTCAGCAGACCCCGCACCGTGGGGTCGCTGTTGATCACCTTGGCGACGTCGTTGATCAGCTTGATGATGAGTTTCGCCTGATGATAGCTCGCCGCCGCCTTGCCCGCGAAAATCTTGACCCGCGGCACCCACCCGGCCGAAGGCCGCGCGCGGATCGCATCGTACAGCGCGATGGTTTCCAGAATATTGAGCAATTGCCGCTTGTATTCATGGATGCGTTTGACATGGATATCGAACATCGCATCCGGATCGAGCTTGATCCGCATCCGGTCGCGCACCCATTTCGAAAGTATAATTTTATGGTTGCGCCGGCACGCGATCAAACGATTGCGAAACCCGGCATCCGAAGCCAGATCGCGCAGCGCCACAAGTTCCGCCGGGTCATCGCACACATGCTCGCCCAGCGCCTCGACCAGCAATCGCGTCAGGCCCGGATTGGCTTCGTACAGCCAGCGCCGGAACGTGATGCCGTTGGTGACATTGGTGATCCGCTCGGGAAACATCTTGTGCAGATCGGCAAACACCGTCTCGCGCATCAAATCCGTGTGCAGCGCCGAAACACCGTTGATCCGGTGCGATCCGATGAACGCGAGCGTACCCATCCGCACCCGCCGGCCATGGGTTTCATCGATCAGCGACAGGCCCGCGAGTTTATCATCGCTGCCCATGCCGAGCATGCGGACCTGTTCCAGGTGATCGGCATTGATCAGATAGATAATCTGCATCTGACGCGGCAGCATCCGCTCCATCAGCGGCACCGGCCAGGTCTCCAGCGCCTCGGGCAGCAGCGTGTGGTTGGTGTACGAAAACGTTCCTTTCGTGATCTCCCACGCCTCGGCCCATTCGAGCCCGTGCTCATCGACCAGCAGACGCATCAACTCGGCAACCGCGATCGAGGGATGCGTGTCGTTGAGCTGAATCGCAACCTTGTCAGGCAGGAGGCGCAGATCCTTGAACTGCGTGATGTGCCGGCGCAGCATGTCCTGCAACGAGGCGGCCGCGAAAAAATACTCCTGGCGCAGCCGCAATTCCTGCCCCGCCGCCGTCGCATCCGATGGGTAGAGCACCCGCGAGATCGACTGCGCGCGCACATCCTGCGCCAGCGCGCCGACATAATCGCCCGCGTTGAAGGTTTCGAGTTGCAGCGGATCGACCGCGCGAGCCGACCACAGGCGCAACGAATTCACATGCCGGCCGCGCCAGCCGACCACCGGCGTATCATACGCCACCGCGCGCACCACCTCGCCCGGATGCCAGACGTGCCGAACCTCGCCCTCCTCGTCGCGCACCGCTTCGACATGCCCGCCGAACCCGATGTCATACGCAACTTCCGGCCGCTCGAACTCCCAGGGGTTGCCGACCGCGAGCCAATCTTCCGGAAATTCCAGCTGGCGGCCATCATCGATCGCCTGCTTGAACAATCCGTTATTGTAACGAATACCATAGCCGTAGCCGGGGATCGCAAGCGTCGCCATGCTCTCCATGAAACACGCCGCGAGGCGCCCCAACCCGCCATTGCCGAGAGCCGCATCGGGCTCGGCGTCCCGCACCCGGTCCAGATCGACGCCGAGTTCCGCGAGTGCCGCGCGCGTCACATCGACCATGCCGAGATTGGTCAACGTGTCGAACATCAGCCGCCCGATCAGAAACTCGAGCGAAAGGTAATACACCCGCTTATGGCCGCGCTCGTAGATTTTGTTAGTGCTGGCAATCCAGCGCTCCACCACCCGGTCGCGCAGCGCCAGCGCGAGTGCCACGAACCAATCCCGGTCGTTTGCCGTCACCACGTTCTTGCCGACCCCATAGATCAGCTTGGCGACGATCGCCTCACGCCAGTCCTGGCTGGTGCGGATCGGGGCGAGCGGCGGCGGATCGTTGGAGAGCATTTTCTTCGTGCGCTGGGTTTGATCGGGTCGATCCTGCACCGGCGTGTTGTTCATCAGGGACTACCTCTCGTTGTCTTGCCGATCAGACTGACACGGAAACGCGCCTCCCTGCAATGAAACTTTGCGCTGTCATATCGAGCGGCCAGCGCGGCCGGCACGGCGTCGCCAGCGCATCCGGCCCCAGCCCGGCGCGCGCCCGCTCGATCGCGGCCCAGGCCACCATCGTCGCGTTGTCGGTGCACAGGCGCAAGGGTGGTGCGAACAGCGCATGGCCGGTGCGCGCGGCAACCGCCCGCAATCCCGTGCGAATCGCCTGATTGGCCGCAACCCCGCCCGCCACCACCACGCCGCTGGCCGATGGCATCATCGCCAGCGCATGCGCGAGCCGATCCGCCATGGTCGCCACCACCGCGGCCTGAAACGAAGCCGCGATCGCCGCCGCATCCTCACGATCGAGCGCACCCGCCGGCCGTGCGGCGACCAGCTGCGCCACCGCCGTCTTCAGTCCAGAAAACGAGAAATCACACCCTGACCGCCCCAGCATCGGGCGCGGCAACGCAAACCGCGCCGCATCGCCTTCGGCCGCCAGCAACTCCAGCGCCGGTCCGCCCGGATAGGCGAGCCCCAGCAGCTTCGCCACCTTATCGAACGCCTCGCCCGCCGCGTCATCGAGCGTGGTGCCAAGCTGGCGATACCGCCCGACCCCCTCCACCGCGATCAACGCGGTATGCCCTCCCGAAACCAGCAGCAACACATAAGGAAACGCCGGCGGCACCGCCGAAAGCCCCGGCAACCGCGCGGTCAGCGCATGCGCCTCGAGGTGATTGATCGCATAGAAATCCGCCCCGGTGGCGAGCGCCATGCCCTTGGCAAAACCGCCGCCGATGATCAGCCCGCCGATCAAGCCCGGCCCCACGGTCGCGGCCACCGCACTCACATCAGCCGCCCGCACCCCGGCCGTACGCAGCACGGATGCCACCATCGGCCCCAGCGCCGCCAGATGCGCGCGCGCCGCAATCTCGGGCACCACGCCGCCGAACGGCGCATGATCGGCGATCTGGCTCGCCACCAGCTCGGCCCGCACCACCCCGGCGCCGTCGAGCACGGCGCACGCCGTCTCATCGCACGAGGTCTCGATCCCCAGCACCAGTGCCGCGGCATCATGCCCGATATTTCCGGCTTTTCTTTCCATGCCGATCCTTTAAAGCAAGCAGGATGGACCAGGAAACCACGGCTACACCAAAAGTCGCCCCCCACACCGGCCGCCTGCCCCTGCGGGTCGGCACCCGCGGCTCGCCGCTCGCGCGAAAACAGACCGAGATGTTCTTGGCCGCACTCCGCGAAATCTGCCCCGCACTCGGCTACGCGCCGGATGCCTTCGCCGCCGAGATCATCAGCACCACCGGCGATCAGGTGCTCGACCGGCCGCTGGCCGATCTGGGCGGCAAGGGCCTGTTCGCCAAGGAAATCCACGAGGCGCTGCTCGACAAGCGAATCGATTTCGCCGTCCATTCCCTGAAAGACCTGGAAACCACTCTCCCCGCGGGCATCATCCTCGCCTGCACCATGAAGCGCGAAGACGCCCGCGACGCGCTGATCCTGTCCGATGAATACAAAATCGAGGACGGCGCCGAAATCTGGTCCGCTTTGCCCGCCAACGCCCGCATCGGCACCTCCTCGGTCCGCCGCCAGGCGCAATTGCTCCACGCCCGGCCCGATCTGAAAATGGAATTGCTGCGCGGCAACGTCCGCACCCGGCTCGATGCCGCGCGCACCGGCAAGTTCGACGCCACCCTGCTCGCCCTCGCCGGCCTGCGCCGCCTCGGCTTCGAGTCGGAGGTCTCCGCCGCGATCGACCCGGAAGCGATGGTCCCCTCCGCCTGCCAGGGCATCGTCGGCATCACCGTGCGCGCGGAGGACGCGGCCCTGGGCCATCTGCTCGCGATGATCGAGGACAAGGAAGCCAAGGCGGTCGCGACCGCCGAGCGCGCCCTGCTCGCCGCCCTCGATGGTTCCTGCCGCACCCCGATCGGCGGCTACGCCCGCCTGCTGCCGGATGGCACACTGCACCTCACCGGGCTCACCGCCCGCGCCGATGGCAGCTTCCTGCTCAAACGCAGCGAAACCGCCGATGCGGCCGATGCCGAACGCCTGGGCCAGGAACTCGGCGCGTCCCTCCGGCGCGACAGCCCATCCGATATTTTTCTTGACTGAGTCGCTGACGATCCTGGTCACCAGGCCCGAGCCCGGCGGCTCCGCCACCGCCGATCTGCTGCGCGCCCGCGGCCACGTGCCGGTGCTCGCCCCCTGCCTCGACATCGAAGCCCTGCCCGCCACCCTGCCATACACCTGCGATGCCATCGTCATCGCCAGCGCCCAGGCGCTGCCGGGCCTGCCCGCCGCGTGGCGCGCCATCCCGCTGTTCGCGGTGGGCGATGCCACCGCCGCCCGCGCGCGCGACCTGGGGTTCATCACCGTCGAAAGCGCCTCAGGCACGGCGCGCGACCTCGCCGATCTGGTGGTCCGGCAACTCAAGCCGCGCGCCGCCATCGTGCTGCCCTGCGGCGCCGGCCACAGCCTCGAACTCGCCGCCGCCTTGCGCACGGCAGGGTTCCGCGTCACCCGCCGCGTCGTCTACCGCTCACGCCCCGCCGAACATCTCGCCGCCGCCGCCATCGCCGCCCTCGCCGCCGAGGCGGTCGACCGCGTGATGATCTTTTCCCCCGCCACCGCCCGCCGCTTCGCCAGCCTGATCGACCACGAGTCGCTCGCCGGCACCCTGCGCCGCGCCATCGCCATCGCGATCAGCCCCGCCGCCGCCGCCCCCCTCGCCCGCCTGCCGTTCCGCGCCATCCGCGCGGCGATTTCACCGGATCAGGATCACATGCTAGCGATACTGCCATGAGCGAACCCGAAAACCACCCGATGCCGCCGCAAGGCGAAGCCATCGTCGATCACCCGATCACCACCCCGATCGACGATCCGGTCATCACGCCCACCGCGCCTCCCGAACGCACCGACAATCGCGGCCCGATCGTGGCCGGAATCGTCCTGTTCCTGCTGCTCGCGGCCGGCGAGGCCTGGCTGTTTCACGCCCAGAGCACCGCATCCGACCAGACCAGCACGATCGCCGCCCTTACCCAGCAGGTCGACAGCCTGAAATCCGAGGTCGCGACCCTGCAATCCCGGCTGGAAACGACCAACACCAAAGTCGCTGGCCTCGCCAACCGGCCCGCACCGTCGCCACCGGCCCCCCAGGTCAAGGTCGAACCCAAAATCCCGTCCGCCCTAGCCGACCAGATCAAGACCATGCAGGCCGGCATCGCCTCGCTCTCGACCACCGCCTTGGCCGATCACGCCGCCCTCGCCACGCTGCAAACCAACGCCGCCGACCTGCCCAAGCAGGTCGCCAAGGCGCAGATGCTCGCGCAACTCGCCCAAGCCAGCCTCGCGCTGGAAAACGGCGCGCCGCTCGGCACCATTCCCAACGCGCCGGAAGCCCTGGTCCGCTACGCGACCGCAGCGCCACCCACCCTCGCCGGCCTCAAGGCCAGCTTCCCCGCCTACGCCGACGAAGCCACCATCGCGGGCGGCGATGTCGCGGCATCCGGCGGCTTCTGGCAACGGGTCAAGGGCCGGGTGGAAAGCATGGTCACCATCCGCCACAACGCCCGCGTGCTGGTCGGCAGCCGCGCCGCCGGCATCCTCGGCGCCGCGCAGACCGACCTCGATCACAACGATCTCACCGCCGCTTTGACCGCTCTGAAACCGCTGCCCCAAGGTGCCGCAACGGTCATGGCACCCTGGATCAGCAAGGCAAACCACCTCATCGCGGCGCGCACCGCCCTGGCCACCATGGCGGCATCGCCCGCCACCGGCGCGGCGGGGTCGCACTGATGTTGCGCGCATTCGGCTTCGCCATCATCGCCCTGATCGTACTCGGCGCCGTCTGGTATGTCGCGCTGCTGCCCGGGCACATCACGATCGATTTCGGCAGCTACGCCGCCACCGCCTCGACGCCGATCGCCATCCTGCTGCTCGCCATCCTGGTGCTCATTCTCATCCTGTTCGTCGGCATCATCCGCGCCCTGCTGCGCACCCCCGCCCGGGTCGCCGCGCGCCGCAACCTCTCGCGCCGCAACAATGCCGATGCCGCCTCACTCCGCGCCCTGTCCGCCATGGCCGCCGGTGATGATCGCACCGCCGCCAACCACGCCCGCATCGCCCAGCGCCAGGCGCCCGACGCACCACTCACCCTCTACGTCGCCGGCGAAACCGCGCGCCGCACCGGCGATCACGCCACCGCCGACCGGCATTTCGCCGCCCTGGCCCGCCACAAGGACGCCGGGTTTCTCGGCTGGCGCGGCCTGGTCAATCACCGCACCCAGGCCGGCGGTGATGCCGCCGCCCTGGCCGAAGCCGAAGCCCAGACCCGCCAGGCCGCCGTGGCCTATCCCAACTCGGTCTGGCTGCGCGACCAGCGCGTGCAACTCGCCTTCAACCAGAACCGCTACGCCGATGCCGCACGCCTCGCGACCGACCCGCCGGCCCGCGCCGCCCTCGCGATCATGGCATCCCGCACCGCCGAGGGCGAACGCATGGCGATCGACTGGGCGCGCGAAGCCGTCCGCGCCGCCCCTTCTCTCGCCCCGGCCCATCTCTCGCTCTACGCCGCCCACGAACGCGCGGGTCATCTGTGGCGCGCCAAACGCGCCCTGGTCGCCGGCTGGAAAGCCGCCCCGCACCCGGACCTCGCCGCCGCCTACCTGACCTCGATCAACCTGCCGCTCGATCGCGCCCGCGCCGCGCAAAAACTGGCCAGCGCCAATCCCGGTCATCCGGAAAGCGAGGCCCTGCTCGCCCGCACCGCCAAAGCGGCCGATCTCGCCGGTGAAGCCCAACGCCACGAAGCCCGCGCAATGGCCGCCGCCGGCAGCGCATGGGTCTGCGCCGCCTGCGACACCAAACACGCCGACTGGCAGGCCAATTGCCGCAAATGCGGCACGATCGGCAGCCTCGGCTGGGTCAAACCGCCGCCGGACCCGACGACTGTGCTGCTGCCGTCACCGCAACCGGCGGCCTGATCCGCGCTTTCGCCCAAGCGAGGCACCGCCGTTCGACGGTATAGTGCAGCACCGCGGCAAGCCCGACCGAACCCGCCAGCGTCAGCGGCCCCCACACCAGCGAAAACCACACCGGATCACCCAAGGCCGCGCCACCAACCACCACCGCCAGTGCCCGGCCTACCGGCTCGTTGACCAGATACAGCGGATAGGAAATCGCCCCCAGCCACAACACAGCCGGATGATCGAGGCACCGCGCGATCGGCCGGACCAGCCGATGATCGGGCGTGCGCTGGGCCGCGATCATCACCGCCCACACCAGCGGCGGCAGCCCCTTGCCGATCATGCCAAGACCGCTGCCGTGGCTCGCCCCGATCAGAACCGCAACCGCAAGCGTCGCCGCAAAAGGCACCAGCCCGGCCTCACCCCGCCACAAGCGCGCCGCCGCGATGCCAATGGCGAAATAGGCCGCCTCGTTCGGCAGAAACGCCCGGTGGAAATGCCAGGCCACGGGCATCACCGCCGTATAGACCCGCCCGCTCACCCCCAGCGCCAGACACAGCACCACCAACCGACGCAAACCGCGATCATCGATGCCGGTCAGGGGCACCACCAAGGCGATCATCACATAGAACTGCCACTCGGTGGACAGACTCCAAGCCGGGCCGAGCAGCGAAAACTGCGCATCATGCAGCACATCATGCGGCAACGCGCCCTGCAACAATGCCAGATGCAGCGCGATATGCGCGAACAGCCGGTGCGGTAACGTCCGCTCCCAGAACTCGCAGCCAAGATCACCAAGGTGAACCCACGGCATGGCAGCAAACGGCGATCGCCACGCCAGCACCGCAGTCGCCAGGGCGAGCACGACAAAATACACCGGCAGCAGCCGCCACGCGCGCGCCGCGAGAAACGCCCGCGCCCGCCCGCCGAACCGCGCCATCGACTGCACGATCACCAGACCCGACAACGCAAAAAACAGATTGACCGCCGCCAGCCCATGGCTGACCGCCGCCTCAACGCCCCAGCCCAGTGCGGACGGCCACGGAATGAACGGCGCCGTATGCCCCAGCATCACATAAACGGCGAGAATCCCCCGCAGACCATCCAGCCGGGTCAACCGACCGATCGTCTGCCGAGGCGAATCAGAATGCAACCGCGCCGTCATGACGCGGTGATAACACAACCTTAAGTCGAATTATACCAAAATCAGAGGCGCCGCCGCCCCGAAATCGCGTGATACACCACCAGCACCACCACCGACCCGATCACCGCAACGAACAGGCTGTACAAATTGAACCCGGTAATCGGCGCCGCCCCCAGCGCCGAAAAAATCGAGCCGCCAACCAGGGCGCCGATAATGCCCAACACCATATCCACCAGCGGTCCCTTGCCCGCATTGTCAACGATCAGGCTCGCGATCCAACCAGCGATCAGACCGAGCACGATAATAGCCAGCAATCCCATGGGGCACGCTCCTTGATAGCGGTGTCAACGTCGCGAATATCCCGGATTATGGCACATCGGCGCGCCCGCCTCAACGAATGTCGGTGCCCGCCAGATGCAGCCGCCGCGCCTCGATCCCCTGCCACACCAGCAGCACCGGCACCGCAATGATCACATCCCGCGCCCGCCGCAACAACGACACCGACAACGCAATATCCGGCGGAATCCCGAAAATCGTACCCAACAGGCTGTAAGCCGCCTCCTGCACCCCGATCCGCCCGGGAACGAAAAACCCCGCCGCCAGAATCGCATGCAACAACGCCTCGATCGTCAACGCATCGACCAGACTGATCGCCGTCCCCAACGCATGAAACGCCACATACGACGTCACGCCCGCCGCAAACCAGCACACCAGATGCAACAGCCCCGCCGCAAAAATCCGCCCTGGCCGTGCATAAATCGCATCGATCGCCACCTGCAACCGCTCCAGCCGCACCGCCGCGCCATCCGCCGAACGCCCGGCAATCCGCATCGCAAGACCACGAAACACCCGCCCGCCGCCGCGCTGCACCAGCAAAAACCCCGCCGCCCCCAACACCGCAACCCCAAGCCCGCCCGCAACCGGCACCAGCAAATCACTGCCCGGCGCCAACCGCGCCAACAACACAACACCCGTCGCGATAAAAACCAGCTCGGCCAGAAACTCCACGGTAATGTCCGCCAGCGTCGAAGCCGTCGCCGCCGCCACATTCACCCCACCCAACGCAATCGCCCGCCCGCCCAACACAAACCCGCCCACATGCGAAAACGGCAAAAACTCACCCGCCGAATCCCGCACCATCCGCCCATAATACAACAGCCAATACCGCCCGCCCTGCGCCCGATCCAACAAAAGCCGCCACGCCCCCGCCAAACCCGCAATCACCACCAGCTGCACAGCAAAATACACCGCAAACCCAACCAGACTCACCCGGTCGATCGCCCGCAAAACCCCGCCCCACCCCAACCACGCAATCGTCGCCGTAAACAAAACCAGCCCAAGCAAAGCAAACGCCGCCGGCCACCCCCTGAACCCACTCACCAAAAACCCCCATCCCGCATCCCCACCCCCTACCAAACCCCACCGCACCCTGCAAAAAATACCGACGGTTGGGGTCGGGTGGCCGGGGCGTTGCCAGGAGTAAGGAAGGCCAGGGGCTCTGCCCCTGGACCCCGTTAAAGGCGGAGCCTTTAAAATCCATTAGTTTTAGGCAAGGGGAGGGCGACCCACGCCAGATCGACGGAACCACCGAGGCAGCGCCCTCCCCTTGCCTAAAACTAGCGGGTTCTAAGGGCTAAGCCCTTAGTGGGGGTCGAGGGGGCAAAGCCCCCCGCCTTGCTTACCCCGAGCGCCCTCGCCACCCGGCCCCGTGCGCCGGTATTTTTTGCAGGGCGGGGGTTTTGCCGGTATGCGGCGCGGGTGTGGGTTGGGTTTTGGAGTGGTGGGTGCGGGTGTGAGCGGTATTGCGGCGGCGGGTCTGGTGTTGGTGACGGGGGCGACGGGGTTTGTCGGGGCGGCGGTGGCGCGTGCTTTGGCGGGCCGGGGGGTTTCGGTGCGGCTGATGCATCGGGCGGGCAGTGATCTGGCCAATCTGGCTTGTGTGCCGGGCGAGCGGGTGGTTGGCGATTTGACCGATCCGGCGTCGTTGGGCCGTGCGGTGGCGGGGTGTCGATATGTGTTTCATGTTGCCGCCGATTATCGATTGTTCGTGCCGGACCCGGCGGCGATGCGGCGGATCAACATCGATGGCACGGTTGCGTTGTTGCGTGCGGCGCGGGCGGCGGGTGTCGAGCGTGTGGTCTACACCAGCAGTGTGGCCGCCCTTGGCCTGATCGGCGATGGGACGCCGGCGGACGAGTTGACGCCTAACGAGGCTGCCGATCATGTCGGCCCGTACAAGCGCTCGAAATACGAGGCGGAGGTAGCGGTGCGATCGCTTGCCGCACAGGGGCTGGATGTGGTGATCGTCAACCCGACGGCGCCGGTCGGGCCGGGCGACATCAAACCGACGCCGACCGGGCGCATGGTGCTCGATGCCGCGCGTGGCAAAATGCCCGCCTATGTCGAAACCGGCATGAACATCGTGCATGTCGATGATGTCGCCGCCGGGCATATTCTGGCGTTGGAGCGGGGGCGATCGGGTGAGAGTTATATTCTCGGCGGCGAGGATCTGATGCTGTCGGACATCATCGGCCTGATCACCAAGCTGGCCGGCCGCAAGCCGCCGCGCGTCAAGCTGCCGATCGGCCCGTTGATGCCGCTGGCGGCGGCGATGGAGGCGTGGGCCCGCGTTTCCGGCACCGAACCGTTGATGACGCGCGATACGCTGACCATGGCGCGCAAGCTGATGTTCTTTTCCTCGGCCAAGGCGATCGGCGCGCTCGGTTATGCGCCGCGCCCGGCCGCGATGGCGGTGCGTGATGCGCTGGTCGATTTCAGCCGGCGCGGCCTGCTCGACCGCGCGCGGTTCCACCCCGATGTGCTGGCGGTTTCATGATCATCGCCGGTCTGGCCGCGCTGATCTGGCTCTATCTCTATGCGCTGCATGGCGGGTTCTGGCGCAGCACGCCCGAACTGGCACCCGAACTGGCGCCCGAACGGCCGCTCGAAGCCCCGCCGGTCGACATCATCGTCCCGGCGCGCGACGAGGCGGGCAGCATCGCCGCGGTGGTCGCCTCGCTCCTGGCGCAGGATTACGCTGGCCCGCTGCGGCTGTTTCTGGTCGATGATGGCAGCACGGATGGCACCGCCGCCGCCGCGCGCGCGGCCGCCGGCGATGATCCGCGCTTTCACCTGATCACCGCTGCGCCGAAACCGCCCGGCTGGTCGGGCAAATTATGGGCGCTGGACCAGGGCATCGGCCACAGCGCGGCCGGGTTCCTGCTGCTGACCGATGCGGACATCACGCATGATCCACGCCATCTCGCCACGCTGATGGCACGGATCAGCCAGCCCCGGCGCGGCGCGCGGCTGGACATGGTCTCCGAAATGGTCCGGCTGAACTGCACCAGCACGGCGGAACACGCGCTGATCCCCGCCTTCGTCTATTTCTTTCAGATGCTCTATCCGTTCGCGCGGGTGAACGACCCGCTGGCAAGCACGGCGGCTGCGGCCGGCGGCGTCGTGCTGATCCGGCGCGAGGCGTTGGTGCGGATCGGCGGCATCGCCAGCATCCGGCGCGCCCTGATCGACGATGTCACGCTGGCGCAGCGGGTCAAGCAGGCGGGTGCGATCTATCTCGGTCACAGCAATCTCGCCCGCTCGATCCGCCCCTATCCGCACTATCGCGATCTCCGCGCGATGATCGCGCGCACCGCCTTCACCCAGCTGCGCTATTCCTATGCGCTGCTCGCGCTGACCATCGCCGGCATGGCGCTGGTCTGGCTGGTGCCACCGCTCACGCTGCTGTTCGGCGCCGGTGCCGCGCGGCTGTGCGGCCTGCTCGCCTGCGTGCTCGCCGTGCTGAGCTATCGGCCGACCTTGCGCCGCTACGGCCTGACCCCGGTCTGGGCGCTGGCATTGCCGCTGATCGCGCTCATTTATATCGAAGCCACCATCGCCTCGGCCTGGCGCTACGCAAGCGGCGCCGGGGCGGCGTGGAAAAACCGCGACTACGGGGCGCAGACATGAGCGTGACAGCAACCAACCCAACCCAGGCGGCCGGCGGCGACGTCGAACTTGCCTCCGGCAAGGACAAGGGCGACGAGAATTTCCCGGTCGGCTCCTGGCTGATCCGGCGCGACCTGCGCCGCCACGTCCACGCCTATTATGCCTTCGCCCGCAACGCCGATGACATCGCCGACCACCCCACCCTCACCCCTGACGACAAGATCGCCCGGCTCGATGTGATGGAAGCGGTCCTGACCGGTGCCGCCGATCACGGCTCGACCTCCGCACTCCGCCTGCGCGCCAGCCTCGCCGAAACCGGGGTCGATCCGGTCCACGCCACCGAATTACTGATCGCCTTCCGCCAGGACGCGACCAAGCGCCGCTACGCCACCTGGGCCGAGCTGATGCACTACTGCCGCTACTCCGCCGCCCCGGTCGGGCGCTACGTGCTCGCGCTGCACGGCGAGAACACGGCAAGCTGGCCCGCCTCCGATGCGCTGTGCGCCAGCCTGCAGGTGCTCAACCACATCCAGGATTGCGCCAAGGATTTCGCCGAACTCGACCGCTCCTACCTGCCGGATGATTGGCTGACCCGCGAGGGCCTGACCGCCGCCGCCGTGACCGATCCCGCGACATCCCCCGCCCTGCGCCGCGTGTTCGATGCGATGCTGGCGGCAACCGCCGACCTCAACCGCGCCGCAACCCCCCTGCCCGGCCACGTCCGCGCGCGCGGCCTGCGCGTCGAAACCGCCATCATCCTCGCCCTCGCCCGCCGCCTGCACGCCCGCCTGAGCCGGCAGGACCCGCTGGCGATGCGGGTGAAGCTGCGACCAGCCGATGCCGCCGCCGCCCTGCTCGCCGGCCTGACCCGGACGCTCGGATGAACGATCTCGCTGTCCAGGATGCCGCCGTCGTCACCGCGGCGACCCGCGCCGCCGGCACCTCGTTCTACCGCGGCATGGCCGTGCTCTCGCCGCCCCGCCGCGTCGCCATGTACGGCATCTATGCGTTCTGCCGCGCGGTCGATGACATCGCCGATGAAGACGCCCCGCTCGCCGCCAAACAGGCGGGGCTGGAGGCCTGGCGCAACCGCATCGCCCGCCTCGCCGCGGGCGGCGACGATGCGGTCACCCGCGTCCTGCGCGATGCCTCGCTGCGCTACGCCCTCCGCCGCGAGGATTTCCACGCGATCATCGATGGCATGGCGATGGACGCCGGTGCGCCGATCATCGCCCCCGACGCCGCGTTCCTCGATCTGTATTGCGACCGTGTCGCCTCCGCGGTCGGCCGCCTCGCCATCCGCGTGTTCGGCGAGGTTTCCCTGGCCGGCGACGATGTCGCGCATCATCTCGGCCGCGCCCTGCAACTCACCAACATCCTGCGCGACGTCGCGGAGGATGCTGCGCGCGGCCGCATCTACCTGCCGCGCGAAGCCCTGCTCGCCGCCGATGTACCGCTCGACCCGTCACGCATCCTCGCCGCCCCCGGCCTGCCCCGCGCGATGGCCGCCATCGGCGCCCAGGCCGAAGCCCATTTCGCCGCCGCCGCGCAGGCGATGCGCCTGTGCAACCCGCGCGCGGTGCGCCCCGCCCGCATGATGGCCGCCGCCTACCGCCCCCTGCTCAGCCGGATGCGGCGCGAAGCCTTCGCCCACCCCGAACGCCGCCCCCGCCTGTCCGCCGCGCGCAAACTCCTGTTGGCCGTGCAGTTGCTCCTCCTCACCGATCGCCGCCGATGAACCGGGTCCATGTCATCGGCGCCGGCATGGCCGGCCTGTCCGCCGCCACCTCGCTCGCCGCGCGCGGGGTCAGCGTCGTCCTCTACGAGGCGGCGAAATGGGGCGGCGGCCGCTGCCGCTCGTACGACGATGCCACGCTCGGCTGCCGGCTCGACAACGGCAACCACCTGCTCCTGTCGGGCAACCGCTCCACCATGACCTATCTCGACCGGATCGGCGCTGCCGATACGCTGGTCGGCCCGGACAAACCGCTGTTCCCCTTCATCGACCTGGTATCCGGCGCTGCCTGGACCCTGCGCCTCAACCGGGGCGCAACGCCCTGGTGGGTACTGCGCAAAACCTGGCGCGTGCCCGGCACCACCCCGCGCGACTACTGGGCGCTGCGCCGCCTGCAACGCGCCAAACCCGACGATCTGGTGGAGAACCTGCTCGGCACGCTCGGCCCGCTGTACGATCGCCTGCTCGAACCGCTGTCGATCGCAGCGCTCAACACCAAGCCCGATGTCGCCGCCGCCGCCCCGCTCGCCGCCGTGGTCGCGGAAAGCATCGCGCTCGGCGGCGCCGCCTCGATGCCGCGCTACCCGGCGATCGGCCTGTCGGAAAGCTTCGTCGATCCCGCCCTCGCCTTCCTGCGCGCCCATGGTGCCGAGTTCCGCTTCGGCGCCCGCGTCGCCGGCCTGACCGTCTCGGCCAACCGCGTCACCGGCCTGGTCGGCCCGAACGTCGATGAAATCATCGACCCCGACGACCGCGTCATCCTCGCCACCCCGCCCTGGGTCGCGGCCGATCTGCTGCCCGGCCTGATCGTGCCCAATGCGTTCGAAGCCATCCTCAACCTGCATTTCCGCGCCGGGATCGATGCCGGCAAGGCCGGGTTCTACGGTCTGCTCGGCGGCGTCGCCGAATGGGTGTTCGAAAAAACCGAGGTCGTCTCGGTCACGATCAGCGCCGCCAACGACCGGCTCGATACCGACCCCCAAACCCTGGCGGCCGAGGTCTGGTCAGACCTGCGGCGCGGCTTCGGCCTGCCGCGCACCATGCCGCCCTACCGGGTGGTGCGCGAAAAACGCGCAACCTTCGCCGCCACGCCCGCACAACTCGCCCGCCGCCCCGGCCCGGCCACCAGCCTGCTCAACCTGAAACTCGCCGGCGACTACACCGCAACCGGCCTGCCCTCGACCATCGAAGGCGCCATCCGCTCCGGCGAAACCGCCGCGTCGATGATATAGCGCGCCGATTACGATTTCCCGCCAACCCGAAAACCGACCGATCGAACCCAGCCACGCCGCCCGGTCGCGCGGCTCGTCGGCACCAAAATCCGCCGCGCCACGCTGCATCTTCGTGGCAGCGTCGCCACTAAGTCAGATGCCCTGCCGTTGTTGGAAATACAGATAATTTTGCAACACCTGCAAGGATTTGCAGCACCGGCGGTCGAGTTCCACAAAATTGGCTTGACCCGACAAGTCCCCCGGTTGATTTGTCACAAAACTACAAAGAACAGCCATTTGGGGGAAACGAAGTTTGGCCGATCGCCGGCATCATCATTGCGCGCCATCCGATGCACGAGGGTTCGTCTCACTCGGGCGGACCCGCGCCATGATCGCGGCCGCGCCCGAGCTTGATCGGCGGATCATCGAGAAACTGATGCAGCGCGAGCGCGACGCCGCCCATCGGTGCCGCATCGTCCCCGAGCACGGACACCACGAGTTCGACATCGCGCATGATGGCCGCGAGCGCGTTGGCATGCAGCGAGTCCATGGCCGCCGGCAGCAGGCAGGGTGCCAGCCGCGCCAGACTGCCGCCCAGCACGATGCGGCGCGGACTGACGATATTGATCAAATTCGCCAGCCCCAGCCCCAGATAATAGCCAGCCTCGCCCAGCACCGCCCCCACGATCGCATCGCCCTGCTCAAAGCCGCGCAAAATCCCCGCCACATCACGCGCCTGATGACCCTTGGCCGCCAATTCGGCCAGAATCGCCCGCTCGGACACATAAGCCTCGAGGCAGCCGCGCGCGCCGCAGCCACACGCCCGCCCGCCCGGCACCATCTTCATATGGCCGATCTCGCCGGCCAGCCCATGCGGCCCGCGATACACCTCGCCCATCATGTACAAACCACCGCCGATGCCCGACCGCCCCATGATATAGACAAAATCGGTAATGTCGCGGCTCGCCCCGAACAGATGCTCGGCGATCGCTGCCGCCTTCACGTCGTTTTCCAGCCGGATCGGGCATTTCAGGTGCCGCGCCAGCATCGCCGCGATATCGAGATCGCGCCAGCCGAGGTTGGGGGCGAACACCACCCTTCCCTCAAGCGAGACCAGCCCCGGCAGCGCAATGCCGACGCCCAGCAGCGCCCCGCGCCCGGCCTTCACACTGCGCAGCGCCGCAGCCACCCCCTCATGCGCGGCCAGCGCCGCCGCCTCGGGCTCGGTGCTGCCCGCCACCGTGACATCGGCGCAGGCCATCCCGTCGATCGTTGCGAGAGTAACACGGATCGCGTCCGGTTCGATCCCGATCCCGGCCAGAAAACCAGCGCGCGCATCGATGTTCAACGCAACCGTCGGCCGGCCGGCGCGCCCGGTCGGTGCATCGGTGGTGCGGCGCACAATGCCGGTTGTTTCCAGATTGGTAATGATGATCGAAATCGTCGCCGGGTCGATGCCGGATTGTATCGACAATCTCTGCTGCGAAATCCCCGGATTCTGGCGAATGATGTGAAACAGCCGGCCGGTGTTGATGCGCCGGATCAACGCGGAATTGACACGGGTACGGGTCATGCGGCGCGCGTGAAATCGGGCACGATGTTAGCCGGTTTCATGGGTTCAGCTCGACGTTTCGCCGTTCGGTTGAATTTCGCATTGACACCGCAGACGCTCCTCATTAAGGGTTTTTTAAAGAGTAAAAATAATTCACGCAAGCGACAGATTGTTCGAAATTGCGTGGATCGAAGCGGGGACGAAACGATGACACATGCAAACACCGCTGCAACGTCACAAAACACGTGCATGTCCCATGCGCGTCGGTTTCATTTCCCGCGCCCCCTCGGCGGCTGTGCTGCAGCCGCCATCACCAGTTCCTGCCCGGCGCCGATGGCGCGGTACCGGGGTGTCTTTGCGCCACCAAAACAGGTTTCGCCGCAAACCAAAGTCACGCAACATGGAGGTCCGTTTTGAACCATAACCAACCAGCCAAGCTCCGGAACCGGCTCGCAGGCACGTTCGCCGCAGCAGCCTTGTTCGCAACGGTTCTTGGCGTCAGCAGCCCCGCCCAGGCCCAGCAGGCCGCGCCCGAGGTCAATCTGGCACCGTCGCCGATCCAAAGCCTCGGCCAGTCGCTCTACAACGATGGCATCTACCTGAATTCGCGCTACCTCGGTGAATTCGCAGGCTCGGTCAGCGGCGGTCAGCGCCAGGGCACCGATTACGCCGGCGAACTCAACTTCGGCGCGACGTTCGACATGGAAAAACTCGCCGGCATCCAGGGCGGTTCGTTCCATGTCCTGTTCACCCAGCGCCATGGCCGCGCGCTCGCGTTCGACGCGATCAACAACAGCGTCTCGGTCCAGCAGATCTACGGCGGCGGGCAAACCGCACAGATGACGATTCTGACCTATGAACAGAAATTCTTCAACAACATGGCCGATATCGAGTTCGGCCGTACCGATGTGGGCGACAGCTTCGACGTCTCCTCGTTCTATTGCGACTTCCAGTCGAACGCGCTGTGCGGCAATCCGCCGGACATGGGCAAGATCGTCTCGACCTCGTTCTACCCGATCTCCGTCTGGGGCGGTCGCCTGTTGATAACGCCGACCCCGAACGTCTACTTCAAGGTCGGCGCCTATCAGGCCACCAACAACCAGAACCCCGATGCCCATCACGGCTTCTACTTCGGCACGGCGGGATCGAGCGGCTACATGCTGCCGATCGAACTGGGCTACAAGTTCAAGACCCCCGGCGCCATCGCCAATAACCGTTACGATATCGGCGCCCTGATCGATCGTACCCACTACGATGCCGCCTTCTACAGCCCGAACACCCAGTTCGGCCGGGCCGCGATCTACGCCCAGGCGCAACAAATGGTCTACCAGGCCGCACCGAACTCGCCGCGCGGCGTCTACCTGTTCGGCGAAGCCATGGTCGGCACCGCCGGCGGCAAACAGGTCTCGAACCTGCAGGCCGAAGCCGGCATGATCTGGGAAGGCCCGCTCGCCAGCCGCCCCAACGACAACATCGGCCTCGCGGTCAGCGGTCTTCACTACAACAACCGCTACCTGAACTCGCTGTACCAGACCCGCCTCGCCGAAGGCGGCGCCGGCCGGCCGGATCACAATTTGATCATGACCGAAATCCACTACGCCATTCAGGTCAACAAATGGCTCAACGTGATGCCGAACTTCCAGTACGTCATCAATCCTGACGGCCAGGGCTTCTCGACCTACGCGACCCACAACCTGCCGAATGCCGCCGTGTTCGGCATCCAGCTCTACGTCGACCTGCCGACGCTGTTCGGCATTCCGACCAAGTCGTAACCAACCCCGATCACCCGATCGGATCGCAAACCCCGGGGCCAGTCCCCGGGGTTTTTTTATGTCCAGAGCAGTTCCCGTTTGCCCTGTTGCCACCATGTCATCCGCAGCATCACCGCACCGCAGGAATGGAGTTTCAGCATGGCCCTCCGCCCCGCCATCATCCCCGAAAACAGCTTCGGCGCCCGCAATGCCTGGGCCGAACCGGCCTGACATGCCAGTGATCGAAAACGTCTGGGACTATCCCCGCCCGCCCCGGCTCGAACCCGTCCCGCTGCCGCTCCGCATCGACTTCAACGGCACCACCATCGCCGCAACGACCGAAGGCTTTCGCGTGCTCGAAACCAGCCACCCGCCGGTCTACTACCTCCCCCGCACCGCCTTCTCCTGCGGCATCGAACCCCGCAGCGGCGGCAGTTTCTGCGAATGGAAAGGCCGCGCCTCCTACTGGTCATTGCGCCAGGGCGACCGGATCGCGGTCGACGCCGCCTGGAGCTACCCGACCCCCTCGCCCAGTTTCCTGCCGATCCGCGACTACCTCGCGGTCTACGCCGGCCGGGTCGATGCGTGTTTCGTGGGCGATGAACAAGTCACCCCCCAGCCCGGCGGCTTCTACGGCGGCTGGGTCACCGCCAACCTGATCGGCCCCTTCAAAGGCAGCCCCGGCACGATGGGTTGGTAAAACGCGCCCGCGGCACGATGGGTTGGTAAAACGCGCCCGACAACGGGCGGCAGCCAGCCCATCGCAACGGTTGCCGCACGATCGCCCGCGCGCTATCAGCCCCCATGAACTCCCCGATCGAAACCGCCCCCGTCATGAATTTCCCGATCGCGGTCCCCGCGCTGCAACGCGCGCTGACCGCACGCGGCTACACCGAACCCACCAGCGTCCAAAGCGCCGTCCTCGCCGACGACGCCACCGAGCGCGACCTGCTGGTCTCCGCCCAGACCGGGTCGGGCAAAACGATCGCCTACGGCCTCGCCTTCGCCAGCACCATCATGAACGACGGCGCCCTCCCGCCACCCACCGCCCCGCTCGCCCTGATCATCGCCCCCACCCGCGAACTCGCCATCCAGGTCCACGCCGAACTCGCCTGGCTCTACGAATTCACCGGTGCCCGCGTCGTCTCCTGCGTCGGCGGCATGGACCCCAGGCGCGAACAACGCGCCCTCGCCGCCGGCTGCCACATCGTCGTCGGCACCCCAGGCCGCCTGCAGGATCACCTCGAACGCCGCCACCTCGATGTCAGCGCCCTGAAAGTCGTCGTGCTCGACGAAGCCGACGAAATGCTCGACCTCGGCTTTCGCGACGAGCTTGAATTCATCCTCGGCACCACCCCCACCGAACGGCGCACCCTGCTGTTCTCCGCCACCATCGCCCGCGAAATCGCCGCCCTCGCCCGCCAATACCAGCGCGACGCCTTCCGCATCGATACCGTCGCCCGCAACCAGCCCCACGCCGATATCGAATACCGCGCCATCCGCGTCGCCGCCCATGAAATCGAACACGGGCTGGTCAATTTGCTGCGCTTTCACGAACTCGGCGGCTGCCTCGTGTTCTGCTCGACGCGCGAAGCTGTCCGCCAACTCCACGGCCGCCTGCAGGAACGCGGCTTCGCCGTCGTCGCCCTCTCTGGCGAACTCAGCCAGACCGAACGCAACACCGCCCTGCAATCCCTGCGCGACGGCCGCGCCCGCGTCTGCATCGCAACCGATGTCGCCGCTCGCGGCCTCGATCTGCCCAACCTCGATCTGGTCATCCACGCCGATCTGCCCAACAACAAAGCCATCCTCACCCACCGCTCCGGGCGCACCGGCCGCGCCGGCCGCAAAGGCCTCTGCGTCCTGCTCGTCCCCAACAGCCGCCGCCGCCAGGCCGAAGCCCTGCTCGCCTCGGCTAACATCAAAGCGAGCTGGGACGAACCACCCTCGGCCGACTCCATCCGCGCCCGCGATCAGGCCCGCCTGCTCACCGACCCGCTGCTGACCGAACCACCCCTCGATGACGATCTCACCGCCGCCCGCGAATTGCTCGGCGGCTACACGCCCGAAACCATCGCCACCGCCCTCATCCGCCTCTACCGCGCCCGCCTGCCCTCACCCGAAGACATCTCGCCTCTCCCGCCCGAACGCCCCCGCTTCGATAACAACCGCGACTTCAACAGCCGCGAACCCCGCCCCCACACTGGCACACCGGGCGCCGGCCCCATGGTCTGGTTCCGCGCCGACGTCGGCCGCCGCAAAAACGCCGATCCAAAATGGCTGCTCCCTTTGATCTGCCGCGTCGGCGGCGTCACCAAACGCGATATCGGCGCCATCCGCATCTTCGACCGCGAAACCAAATTCGAAATCCACCAATCCGTCGCCGATGACTTCATGAAATCCGTCATCGCGGTCAACAACCCCGAAATCCACATCGAAACCACCACCGGCCCCACACCGGATGCGGTCGGCGCCACCCGCCCCCGCCCGCCAGGCGCAACCCCGCCCTGGCGCAAAAAAACCGGCAACCCACCCAACTTCAAAACCCCCGGCACCGATCCCGCCAAACCCAACGAACAAGCCCGCCGCCGCCGCAACAAAGCCAAATCCGGCGCCTGACCCCGCCCCCCAACGCCTTGATCCCGCGCCGGCCATCCCCACACTCTCCTGAAAGCCGCACACAGAAATCCCAAGGCCGCGCAGCGGAATCAAGGAGCCCCACACATGGAACAATCCACCTACAGCTTCGCCCTGTCCGACGCCGAATGGCGCCAGAAACTCACCCCCGAACAATACGCCGTCATGCGCGCCCACGGCACCGAACGCCCCGGCACCTGCGCCCTGCTGAACGAAAAACGCCCAGGCCGCTTCACCTGCGCCGGGTGCAACACCCCCCTGTTCAACACCGAAGGTAAATTCGAAAGCGGCACCGGTTGGCCCAGCTTCGACGCCCCAATCCCCCACGCCGTCGCCACCACCACCGATCGTAGCCACGGCATGGTCCGCACCGAAGTCCACTGCGCCACCTGCGGCAGCCACCTCGGCCACGTCTTCAACGACGGCCCCGCCCCCACCCACCACCGCTACTGCATCAACGGCATCGCCATGAATTTCACCCCAGCCTAGTCCTGGCCACTTGTGGGGTGGTGCCTGAGAGTCAGTAAGGCCAGGGGCTCTCCCTCCGGAGCCATTCCAGCGATGAAGAGCATCGCTGGAACCTTCGGCTCCTCCGCCCCTGGACCCCGTTAAAGGCGGAGCCTTTAAAATCCATTAGTTTTAGGCAAGGGGAGGGCGCTGCCTCGGTGGTTCCGCTGATCTGGCCTGGACAGCCCTCCCCTTGCCTAAAACTAGCGGGTTCTAAGGGCTAAGCCCTTAGTGGGGGTCGAGGGGGCAAAGCCCCCCGCCTTACTTCCTCTCAAACACCACCCCACCAGTGCCCAGTATTACGGGCCGGGTGATAATTGAAATCGGGGTGGTTGGTGCCAATGTTGTGAGTGCAACAATAAAGAGGCGACCGAGGATGGACAATCACACGTATCGGCTGGTGGAGTTGGTTGGGTCTTCGCCGACCAGTATTGAGGATGCGATTCAGACGGCGCTGACCAAGGCGCACGAGACTTTACGTCACATTCATTGGTTTCAGGTGACGGAGACTCGTGGCCATGTCGAGGGTGGCCGCGTTGCGCATTATCAGGTCACGTTGAAGGCTGGGTTTACGCTGGAGGATGATGGCAAAAGTGCCTGAATCGCGCGGGGCTTCGGCGGATCGCGTAACGACCGGGCGTTCTTGATCCAGCGTTTTGGCGCCGCACCGGATAACCGCGAATTCACGCATCCGCCCGATTGAGCCTGGTCTTTCGCCGCGCCATGTCTGTCGCACACGGCAATCAATCAGGAGGAATTTCGCCATGTCCGACCAGGACCACAACGACAAAGTGAGAGAGCTGGCCTACAAACTATGGGAAGATGCCGGCAAGCCCGCCGATCGCGACGACGAGTTCTGGCACCAGGCCCATGCCCAGATCCCGCACCCGCCGGAGGCGCCGGAACCGATGAACGACGACGAACCGGCTCCAGCCAAATCGCCGCTCGCCGCCAAAGTCCCCGCCGGCCGGGGATAACGTAACGGCAAGGCAGGCCGGCCCGGCGGCCTGCCGCGCCATTATTTCTCGACGAACGCCTTTTCGATCACGTATTCGCCCGGGATCGAGGAGTTTCCCTCGTTGAACCCGCCCGCTTCGAGCAGCGCGGTCATATCGGCCAGGAACGCCGGGCTGCCGCACAGCATCACGCGGTCGCTTTCGGGCGACAGCGGCGGCAGGTTGAAGCTGGGGTCGAATCCGTCGCGCATCAGCGTCGTGATCCGGCCGTTATGGCGGAACGGCTCGCGCGTCACGGTCGGGTAATACAGCAATTGCCTCCGCACCATGTCGCCGATGAACTCGTTCTGCGGCAGCGTACTGGTGATATAGGTCTCATAGGCGAGCTCCGACACATGCCGGCAGCCATGCACCAGGATGATCTGTTCGAACCGCTCATAAATATCCGGCTCGCGGATAATGCTCATGAACGGCGCCAGCCCGGTCCCGGTCCCGAGCAGATAAAGCCGCGCGCCCGGCCGCAGATTATCGGCCACGAGCGTGCCGGTCGGCTTGCGCCCGACCAGCACGGTATCGCCGGGTTTGACGTGCTGCAACTGCGAGGTCAGCGGGCCGGACGGCACCTTGATGCTGAAAAACTCCAGATGATCCTCATAAGTCGCACTCGCCATCGAATACGCCCGCATCAGCTTGCGCCCCGCGACATCGAGCCCGATCATCGTAAACTGCCCGGCCACGAACCGGAACGACGGATCGCGCGTCACGGTAAAACTGAACAGCCGATCGGTCCAATGGTGCACATCGGTAACGGTTTCGGTATTGTGGCTGGCACTCATCAGGCTTGCTCCGCGCATCGTTCGGGTCAGGATCAATCGGTGGTCGTAGAAAAACTGTCAGTCGTTTGCAACACTGGTCTATCACATGGCGATCCCCGGCAATCCAGCCAGCGGCAGGTCAGCCCTGCATCAGCCCCGGCGCATCACCGCACATGGACCGTCCCGGTAATCGTCCGCCCGGTCGCATCCATGATCGTGAGCCGATAAAACCCCGGCCCCGGCGGCTGCCATTCGGCGCTGCGCAGCGCCGGAATCGACGCAATCAACCGATCATCGATCATGAACCGCAGCGGCCGTGCCCCGCCCATCGCCCGCAAATCCACCGGATCGCCCGCCGGCAGCACCAGTTTCGGCGCGGGCGCGAGCAGCGCGAACGGCAACGCCGGCTTCGCCTCGGCCAGCACCGGCGGCGTGCTCGATCGTGGCAACGCCAGCGGTGCCGCCGGCAGAAACCCGAACACATCCGCCAGCACCGGCAACGCGGCCAGCGCGAACTGCCCCGCCAGCGCCCCGCCATCCGGCGCGCCGATCCACACGCCGACCACCGTATCCCGATCGTAGCCGAACGCCCAATTATCCCGATTCCCAGCGCTGGTACCGGTTTTCCACGCAATACCCGCCGGCCCGCCACCCGGAAACGGCCGCGTCAGAATCCCGGTGATTTCCTGCGCAATCGCCGGTGACAGCAGGCGCCGCCGCCGCCGCGCCTCAGCCGCCAGCACATGCAATCGCTCGACCCGCCCATCCGTCGCAAGCCCGGCATACAGCGCCATCAGCCGCCGCATCGTAATCCCCGCACCCCCCAGCGCCAGCGGCAACGAGGGTGCCGCCCCGCGCGGCAGCGCAAGCGGCACCCCGGCCGCCGCGAGCGCCGCGGCAAAATGCTGCGGCCCATACGCCCGCATCAACGCCACCGCCGGCACATTGAGCGAGCGGCGCAGCGCGGTCGTCGCGGTCACCGCCCCCTTGAAACGCCCGGTGTAGTCATCCGGCGCATACCCCCCGAACCGACCGGGCAGATCGGTCAGCAGCCCGTGCGGCTGCGCCAGCCCATCGGCAAAAGCGAGCCCATATAAAAACGGCTTGAGCGCCGACCCCGGCGACCGCACCGCCCGCGTCAGATCGACAAACCCGGCCCGCCGCGCATCGCCCCAGTCCCCGGCATAAATCGCCCGGATCGCCCTGGTCCTCGCATCCACCACCATGATCGCAAGGCTCTCATGCGGCCCCAGCCCGCGCATCACCCCAAGCGCGAACCGCGCGATCGCGGCATCGAGCGGCCCATCGATCGTGGTGCGCGCCCCGGCCGGCAAATGCACCGTCACCTGCGGCGCCAGCACCATGAACCGATGCCGCCGCCCCGGCACAGCACGCGCCTCGGCATGGCGCAGCGCCGCGCCTGAAATCACCCCCGCCGCCGCGGCCGCCGCGAGCACCCGGTTGCGCGCCGCCATCGCCGCACGCGGATGCACCGCGGGGTCGAGTGCCGCCGGCCGCCGGCACAGCGCAACCAGCAAAGCCGCCTCCGCCGGGCTCAACCGCTGCGGACCATGGCCGAACCACGCGTGGGACGCCGCCTCCACCCCGACCAGATTGCCACCGAACGGCGCGAGCGAAAGCCACATGCCCAGGATCGCCGCCTTGCTGTAATGCTCGTTCAACGCCAGCGCATGAAACGCCTCATCGAGCTTCACCGCCAGCGTGCGCGGCGCCGGATGCAGCAGCCGCGTCACCTGCATGGTCAGCGTCGATGCGCCCGAAACCACATGCCTCGCCGCCAGCAATTGCGCGCTCGCCCGCAGGATCGACAGCGGATCGACCCCCGGATCGAGATAGAAATGCCGATCCTCGACCGCAATCACCATCCGCGCCAGCAACGGATCGACCGTCGCCGCATCGCTCGGCAATTTCCACTCGCCCCGCGCATCCTCGAACGTCGCAATCGCATGACCATGCCGGCCGAAACTCTGCCGGCTCTGCACCAGCAGCCGCGACAATCCGGGCGGGCGAAACCACGCCAGCCCAAAGATCAGCCCGATCGCAACAACACCAGCAAGCCCAACCGCCCCAAGCCGGCGCCGCATCTCAGGGCCGCAGCGCGGCATCGCGCTTGAGCACGGCCATCCGCCGCTCGGTCTGATCGATCAGGCAGGCCACCCCCTTCGCCGTCCGCATCGCCACCGCCTGCCGCCCGCACGCGGCCCGCTTGTCGATGATCCATTGCGACTCCCCAACCCGCAGCAACGCCTGCTCGCCCGGCGGCAGTGTCCGCATCAACGCGTCATATTGCCTCGCCAATGCGGCATTCGCCGCCTTGAGCTTCGGCGACCCACCACTCCCCGGCGTCACCACCGATTTCTGCGTCACCACCGGCTTCGGCGCCGCCTGCCCCGGTGCCAGCACCGTCACGCTGCCCCCCGCCGTCCGGCCGAACACCATCGGATGAAACATATCCGACAGCGTCACCCCCGGCAGCGTGAAATGCCCCGGCGTCACCGCCCGCACCATCACCGCGACGCGGAATTCCCGATCCACGCCATTATCCTCGCCGAAATAATTGGAATCCGACGGTGCCAGATCGAACGCCGCCTCGTAGCGATCATCCGAAGCCGCCCGCACGCGCGGATGGCTGAGCCGGCCCAGCCAATCCAGCGCACCCCCGCTCACCGCCCCGCTCGCAATATTGCCCGCAAGCTCCCACCCCGCCGGCAAACCGGCATCGACCACGGCCCGATGCGGCGCGGAATCGACCGCCCGGCCGCTGATCACCATGATGAAACTGGTGTTCTGCGCCAGCACCGCGGGGTCGAGCGCGGTGCCGTCCAACGCATAGAACCGCCGCGTCACGACCATGCCCTGCCGCACCGCCGCCGGTGCCCGATCCGGCACGCCGGTCGTCGCCACACTCACCGCCAGCGCCGTCGTCGCCCGATTGACAATCGCCGCCGGCCCCGCCAGCGCCTCGCTGACCGCCTTGTCCGCCTTGATCGCGCGGCCACCGATCGTGAAATCCATCGGCGGCAGCGGCGCGCCGAGCACCCCATCGGCAAAACACGCCCAGGCCAGCTCCTGGGCGCTCAAATCCGCGACATCGATCCCCTGCCCCGGCAAATCCGCCCGCAACGCCGCCAGCCGGTCGCGCAGCAACCCGGTCTGCGCCACCACCGCAGGCACCGCCCAGGCATCGCGCAACGGCGACCCGAACGCCTGGTTCCAATCCTGATCCAGAAAATACCAATCCCCGGTCAAGCGGTTATGCATCGACAGCGCCGCATCCAGCGCATGCCGCGCCGCCCCCGGCTCGCCGATCTCATCCAGCGCCGCGCCAAGCTGCGCGCGCGCCAGCGGCATGTCCAACCCATCGAGCCCCTCGCCCAACTGGCGGATCACCCCCGCCGGCGGCCGCCCCGCCAGGCCCAGCACATAGGCCGCATAAACCTGCGAGAACGGGCTGCCCTCACCCTGCACCACCTCGTTATGCAACCACGCCAGCGCCTGATCGATCTGCGCATCCGGCACATACGCCCCGGCCTTGCGCGCGCGCAGCAAAAACTCCGTCGCATACGCGCTCAGCCACGGCTCACTGGTATCCTGCGACGACCACAGCCCGAACGCCCCATCGAACCGCTGCAAATCCAGCACCTGCTCCACCGCCCGCGCCAGCCGCGCCTGCGGCTCCGGCCCCGCGACCGGCCCATGCAGCACCGTCAGCGGCAGACCCCGGCTCACGCTCTGCGCCAGAAACGGCAGATGATTCGCCGCCAGCGCCTGCATATACTCCGCCGGATCGAACGGCAGCGTATTCCCGAACGTGATCGTCGCGCCCACCGAACCCGGATAAAACCCGGCGTCGTTCACCCCGATCGTCGCCCGCGCCCCCGGCTTCACCGTCGCGGTCATCAACCGGCTCACCGGCGCGCGGGCGGACTGCACGCTCAGGGTCCAATGCCGGTCCAGCGTATAATGCGCCCCGCGCAACGCCAGATCGATCCGCCCGGTGCCCTCCGCCTGCGCCGCATCCAGCCCGAACCGCACCACCTGGCGCGCACCCGGCTTCAGATCGATCGTCGCGCGCGCCGCCCCCGCAATGCGCAACGGGCCGGACACGCTGAGCCGCGCGGTGAAACTGCCATACGGCAAATCCAGGTTCTGCAGCATCAGCCCGGCATCCGCACTGTCCCCCGGTGCCAGAAAGCGCGGCAGCAGCGCATCGGCAATCACCCGGTTGCGCACAATGATATCGCTGTTCGCCCCACCCACCGCCGTCTTGGTCCAGGCCACCGCCATCAGCCTGATCTGGCCGTTGAACGAGGGAATATGCAGCGTGATATGCGCAATCCCATCCGCCCCCGCCTGCACCGGCCCCGCGAACAACGAAACGATGCGCTGCGGAATCGGCTTGTTCGCCGGCCCGAAATTCGCCCCCGCGCCGTTCTTCAACACCGCCGGCTGGCCGGAGGGCGGCAGGATCAGCCCGGCGTAATCGTCCAACACGCTCACCCCCAACCGGCGCTGGCCAAAAAAATGCCCGAGCGGATCAGGGTCGGCAAAATCGGTCAACTGCAAAATTCCCTCATCCACCGCCGCCAGCGTCACATACGCCCCCGGCCGCGCATGGACATCGAACGTCACATCCCGCCCCGGCCGATACAGCGGCTTCACCGGAATCGACACATCGATCCGCCGCCGCCCCGGCTTCACGCCAATCCAGGTCAGCCCGATCGCCCGCCCCGGCTGATGCGTCGCATCGCCCTTCTGAAACGCCTCGACCATCGCATACGCACCCGCCCCCCACCGCCGCCTGACCGCGATGTTCAGCGTCGTCCCGCCCTGCGGCAGGGTGAAGTTCCGCGTCGAAATCACATCGTTATTGGCCATCACCAGCGTCGCCGGCCCCGCGAACGGCGCGCTCACATGCACCTGCGCGGTATCGCCCACCGCGTAATCGCGCGCACCGGATGAAACCGTCACCCGCTGCGGCGCCGCCGGATTGGCCGAGGTCGCCCAGCCGGAATAAAACACCACCGAGCTTGCCGCGAACCCGCCCTTCGCCTGCACCACCCGCAGCCGATACCGCCCCCAACCCAGCACCGGCGCGCTGAAATGCGTCGGCTTGCCCGGTTGCAGCGTCACATTCACCGTCTCCACCGGCCGATTCACATGACTGATCGACCAGCGCGCCACCGATCCGTTGTAATAAATGTTCCACTCGGTGTCCTGGCGCACCAGGCTCACCGTCACCGGCATCGCCACCGCCGCCCCCGCCGGATCGACCGCGGCAATCTCGAACCCCGGCGCCACCTTGTTGCCCACCGTATCATCGGCGAAATCCGGCCTGATCCCGATCAACGGCGCCGCCGGCGTCACCGGCAGCGTGATCGCCTTGGTCACCGCCCGGCCGGAGGGATCATCGATGCTCACACTCAGCTTCGCCGCAATCGCATGGGTGGTGTCCGGCGGATTGGTCAGATCGATCGGCACACGCGTATTGCCATGCGGCCCGGTCGCCGCCAGCTGCACATGGCTCAGCGGCGATTCGAACATCTCGCCCTGCAAGCCGAACCGATACCCCGCCCATTGCGCAAACGGCGTCGCCGCCGTCACCAGCCGCACCGTCGCCGTCCCGCTCAGGGCCGAACCCGGCGCACCATATAGAAACCGCACATTGACCGGCCAATGATCGCGCTTGCCCGCCACCAGCGGCTTCGGCTGCCCGAGCGAAACCTTCAGCTTCGCCGGCACGAACGCCGCAACCGTGAAATGCCGCTCGGCGAGCGCCTGCTTGTCCGTCCCCATCGCCAGGCTGACCGACCAATTCCCCGCCTGCGCCGCACCCGGCAGCACAACCGGCAGCGTCACCGCATCATCATCATGCCGCGCCACCACCCGATCGAGGTAAACCTGCCCGCCCGGCCGCCGCACGATCACATGCAACGGCAAATCGAGCGGCGTCTGCCGATCGGTCCGATACAGCGCCATGACATGCACGGTCTCGCCCGGCCGATAAATCCCCCGATCCAGCCACAGGAACGGATCGATCCGATGCGCCACCGGCCGCCCCGAAATCCCCCGATCCGACAAATCGAGCGGCGATCCCGTCAAATCGAACACCGTGAAATCACCATCCGGCCCGCTGATATGCAAAGCAACCGGCGCCTGCCCACCGCTGCCCGCCAGCAAGGGCGCCGCAAAAGTCGCGAACCCGTCACCATCCGTCGTCGCCGTCGCCAGAATCGAATTATCCGATGCGATCAACGCAATCTTCACGCCGCTCTGCGGCTGCGCCGCGGTAAAATTGCGGATCTGCACATGCAGCCCGTTCCAACCGCGCCAGACCACCGGCGCCAGATCGGTCCGCAGCACCAGCTGCACCGCATGCAACGCATAATTGCTCTTCTGCCCCGCCCCCGGCCGCAGCTCGATCGCATAAAGACCTGGCTTGGCCATAACCTTGGGCAAATTCAGCACCGAGCGGATCAGCCGGTTGGAAACGAACCCCGGCACCGCCGCCGCGCCCTGCCAGACCGTCCTGCCATAATTGCCGTTCAGCGTGTTCTGATAGGAATCCGGATTGAACAGCGGATGGTTCGAGAAAAACCCGGTCAACGACCGCTCCGCCACCCGCACGATCTTCAGCCGCACCGTGTCCAGATTGACCGTGGAAACCCCCACCGCCGGCGGCGACGAGGCGGGGATCAGAAAATGCGTGACATCCGCAATCAACTGCGCCCGCCGCGCGCCGATCACCACACTCACCTTCATATCCTCCGGCAGGCGCGCCCCACCCTGCAACGGCATCCCGTGCAGCAGCGTCACCGTGCTGGTATTGCCGGCCGGCAGACCGGCAACACAAATCGCACCCGCCTGCACGCTCACCGCCGCCTGCGGCTGGGGCGGTGCAAACCGCACCCAATCCCCCGCATGGAAATCCGCCGCCCCGCTCGGCTTCACCGTCAGCGCAATACAGGCGCTGGTCGGAAACTGATTGGCATGCACGGTCAACTTGGTCACCCGCACGCCATAGGTCTTGCGCGCCGCCGCCAATTTGTCCGCAATCACCCGATCATCCGGATACGCACGCTGCAACGCCGCCAGCACATCGAGCCGCGCCAACTGATTGTCCTGCAACGACAACGCCTTGACGATCAACAACAACGCCCGCTTGGCACGCCCCACATCGCCGCCGGATGTCTCGTTCTGCCGATACGCAATGAACGCCGCCGCCTCGATCGCGGCCGGATCGGGCTTGGCGATGCGCGACAGCGCCGTGGCATAATCGAGCCACAGCCCCGGCTGCGTCTCATCGCCAATGGTCAACCGCCGCCGATAAAGCGCCGCCGCGGCCGCCCAATCCTGATCATCGAACGCCTGCTTCGCCCGCCGCGCCAAATCCGCCCGATGCGCCGCAACACCCGCACTGTCCCCCACCACCCGCCGATCCGCAAACGCCTGAAACGCCCGCGCATCCGCAACCAACCCCGGCAG
Organism: Acidiphilium rubrum; assembly: GCF_900156265.1. Classification (GTDB taxonomy): domain Bacteria; phylum Pseudomonadota; class Alphaproteobacteria; order Acetobacterales; family Acetobacteraceae; genus Acidiphilium; species Acidiphilium rubrum. The sequence goes on along the minus strand of NZ_FTNE01000005.1, from coordinate 38,747 downwards.
CAGATGCCGCAAACCAACGCTCGGCGGCGGCGCCGCCCGCGCATCAGGCACCGGCGCATCAGCCACCGCCACCCGATGGCTCACCGCCAACCCCGCAACCGCAAGGCACAGCACAACCGCAAACCGCAGCATCGAACGCGGTGAGTTGCCCATCAGACGCCGCAGCCCATGATCGGATCGGACATCGCTTCTCACTCCCAGTGGCCATCCGCCAAGCATAAACAAACCAGCATTTTCTTGGCTCTTTCGATAACAGGATGCCAGAACAACGCCAAGGTCCCCAATCAATCCAACCCCACAACGTCGTTGCAAGCACAAACCCGTAAGATGGGTATCCCTTGATACCCATCACCCAAGCCCCCAACCCCAC
>NZ_FTNE01000005.1:0-37567 GCF_900156265.1 Acidiphilium rubrum | reverse complement strand
CCTGGCTCATCCGCCTGCTCCCCAACGGCCCAGCCGCCCCCATCGTCGCCGGTGCCAACGCCCGCCTCGAACTCCAGCACTTCATGGAAGACCCCATCGTCCAGGCGTTGCTCGCCACCCACCCCAGCCTCGGCCGCGTCCTCCGCCCGCTCCACACCATGCTCGGCCTGCGCTACCCACCCAGCATCAAACGCCCCAAATCGACCAAGCCCCGGCCCAAGCGCATCCGCAAACCAAAGCGCCAGCCCAGCTTCATGGACCAATACAAAATCAACCCCGACGGCAGCATCGACTTCACGCCCGAACAACTCCACGAAATCCTCGGCCCGCCGCCACCGCCCGTGCCGCCCTGGCACCAGCCGTTCATCCCCTCCTTCAACGTCAAAAAACTTTGGCGGAAGGGGCCATGATTTCGCACGTCTTTTTCGTTACGATAACGCAACAAAAAACACAAAAAGACAAGGGAAGTTCTTCTTTTTTGTGAACAAAAAAGAAGCAAAAAAAACTTTGTTAATTTGGGTTCGTGCCGGTGGAAACGCCCGTGCCCCTGAGTCAGAAAGTTTTTTGCTTCTTTTTTCCAAAAAAGAAGCCTTCCCTTCCCCTTAACCCTAAACTCACAACTCTCCAGCCGCCCCCGCATGCATAATGCTCATCAAAATATCATTCACCGACTCAGCCTTGGCCCGCAGCGCCGACCCGGCGGGGATCTGCGCAATCAGCGGCGTCAGGTTGAGCATCACCAGCCAAAAACCCCCTGCCTCATCCTCGGTCAGCGTAATCCGGCACGGCAGATAGGCCGCGAAATCGATATTGGCGGCAACCATCTCAATCGCGATCAACGGATTGCAGAACAAGAACACCTCGGTCAGCTTCTGCGGCTTGCCCACCATCGCCTCGACCTGCTTGGACAACGGCAAATAACCAACCTGCTTCATATTGCGCAAATTCGCCCGCAGCTTCAGGCAATCGACCGCGACATCCGGGGTAATTCCCTTCTGAAGTTTCATCCGCACCACCGAAGCATCGAGCGCGCTCCCCGAACCCGCCCGCGCAGATGCCGCGGGAAAAGCACAAAAAGCCGCCGCCGAAGCAGCAATCGCCGAACGTCGTTTCATCAAATCTCTCCGGAGTGATGCGCCATGTTGACCCCAAACAACCCAAACGCAAGAACCCGCGCCTAATCCAGACCGCCCAGCCCCATGCTAACGGCCTTGCGCATCAAGCTCGGCAACGGCGCATCGACCGCGGCGGCCACCAACCCCTCCGGCAACGCCGCAACCTCGGCCGCCATCACCCGCAGCCGCAACTCGAAATGCGTGAACACATGAACCACCACCCCCGCATCCCGCCACGCCGCCCGCATCGGCGGCGGCGCATCCGGCATCGCCGCCTCCCACACCGTGCCCGGCAATTCCATCATGCCGCCGAGCAACCCCTTCGGCGGCCGCCGACGCAACCCGATCGCGCCATCCGCATCACGCAACAAAAACACCGTGCCGAACCGCACCGGCCGCGGCGCCCGCGCCGCCTTGCGCGGCAATGTCGCCGCAATCCCCGCCGCATGACCGGCACAATCCCCCCGCCACGGACAGACCAGGCACGATGGCGATCGCGGCGCGCACAGGCTCGCCCCCAGATCGAACAACGCCTGCGCAAAATCACCCGGCGCCGCCCGCGCCGCCGCATGCTCACCCAGCCAGGCCGCAACCCGCGCGATCTCGGCCTTGCCCGCCGGCAACGCCGTCGTCACCGCCCCGATCCGCGCCGCCACCCGCTCGACATTGCCATCGATCGGCACCACCGGCAGATCGAACGCAATCGCCCCGATCGCCGCCGCCGTATAGGCGCCAATCCCCGGCAACGCCCGCAAACCATCGATCGTCGCCGGAAATCCACCCGCCGCCACCACCGCCCGCGCACAGGCGATCAAATTCCGCGCCCGCGCATAATAGCCAAGCCCCGCCCACAGCCCGAGCACATCATCATCCGGCGCCGCAGCCAGATCGGCCACGGTCGGATAGCGCTCGATAAACCGCCCGAAATAGGGTATCACCGTCGCCACCACGGTCTGTTGCAGCATGATCTCGCTGAGCCAGACATGATACGGATCAGGGCGCCCGCCATCGGTGGCACGCCACGGCAGCACCCGGCGATGGGTGCGATACCAACGGAGCAGAGCGGCAGCGGATGGCGGAGCAGGGTTCACGGAAACGCTCAGTGGCGACAAAACCGCCGCCTGTCGAGCCGCCACGCCACTACGCGCCCCGCGGCATCGCGGCCCTGCTCGCCCCCGTCGTCCGCCCCGCCCTGCACCGGCGGGGCATGGCGCTGGCTACTTTGGTGGAAGACTGGTCGACCATCGCCGGGCCCGACATCGCGTCCCGCAGCCTGCCGGTCAAATTCGCTGCCGGCACCCTCACCCTCGCCTGCACCGGGCCGGACGCGCTCGAACTCCAGCACCGCACCCCCGACCTGATCGCACGGATCAACCTCGCCCTCGGCGGCGGCACCATCGTCCGCCTCCGCTTCATCGACATGCCCCGCCCACCGGCCGAACGCACCAAATCACGCCGAACCGCGATCACCACGGAACCCCCGCCGCTCACCGGGCCGGATGCCCTGCCGGACGGCCCGATCGGCGAAGCCCTCGCCCGCCTGCGCCTCGGCCTGCATCGCCAAGGCCGCACAACGGGACGCTGATCAATGCGCGTCGGACCAGTTGCCGCCGATCCCGGCTTCGACCAGCAACGGCACCGATAACACCGCCGCCTCCTGCATGATGCCGCGCACCAGGGCCGCCGCCGGCTCCGCCTGATCGGTCGCCGCCTCGAACAACAATTCGTCATGCACCTGCAACAGCAACCGCAGCGTCAGCCCCGATGCCGCAATCGCCGCCGGCAGCCGCACCATCGCCCGCTTGATGATATCCGCAGCCCCGCCCTGCAACGGCGCATTGATCGCCTGGCGCTCGGCATAGCTCCGCCGCGCCGGATTCTTGTCGGCAATCCCCGGCACATAACAGCGCCGGCCGAACGGCGTCGCCACATAGCCATGGGTCCGCGCGAACTCCCGCGTTTCGTTCATGTAACGGCGAATCTCCGGATAGCGCGCGAAATACGCATCGATATACCGCTTCGCCTCGCCGTTCTCGATGCCCAATTGCCGCGCGAGGCCGAACGCGGAAATACCATAGATGATCCCGAAATTGATCGCCTTGGCCCGCCGGCGCGTCGCCGCATCCATCCCCTCCATCGGCACGCCGAACACTTCGGAGGCGGTCCGCGCATGGATATCCTCACCATTGATGAAGCTCGCCTTCAGCGCCGGAATATCCGCGACATGCGCGAGCAGCCGCAACTCGATCTGCGAATAATCCGCCGAGATCAGCGCATGCCCCGGCGCCGCGATGAAGGCCCGGCGAATCCGCGCCCCCTCGCGCGTACGGATCGGAATATTCTGCAAATTCGGATCGTTCGACGACAACCGCCCCGTCGCCGCGATCGCCTGGGCGAAATTGGTATGCACCCGCCGATCCTCGATATCGATTTCGGTGACCAGCGCATCGGCATAGGTCGATTTCAGCTTCTGCAGCTGCCGCCATTCCAGAATCCGCACCGGCAATTCATGCCCGACCTCGGCCAGTTCATCGAGCACCGCCGCATCGGTGCCCCAGGCACCGGTCTTGGTGCGTTTGCCGCCGGGGAGTTTCATCTCGTCGAACAGGATCTCGCCCAGCTGCTTCGGACTGCCAAGGTTGAACGCATGCCCGACCATCTGTTCGATGTCGCGCTGAATCTCATCCATCCGCCGCGCAAACTCGGCGGACATCGCAACCAGATCGTCCCGATCGACCATGATGCCCGCGCGTTCCATATCCAGCAGCACCGGCACCAGGCGGCGCTCCAGCATCTCGTACAGCGCCAACGCCTTTGCCTCGCGCAGGCGCGGGCGCAGCATCTGCCACAGCCGCAGCGTGACATCGGCGTCCTCGGCGGCATAGGCCGTCGCCCGCTCGATCGGCACGGCGGAAAAACTGATCCGGTTGCGCCCGGTGCCGGTCACCTCGTCATAGGCGATCGGCTTGTGATCCAGATGCAGCGCCGAGAGTTCATCCATGCCATGCCCATGAGCCCCAGCTTCGAGCGCGTAGGAGATCAGCATGGTGTCATCGATCGGCGCGGCATCCGCGAGCCCGGCACCGGCCAGCACATGCAGGTCGAATTTCGCGTTATGAAAAATCTTGAGAATCGCTCGATCGCCGAGCACCGGTGCGAGCGCCTCCACCACCGCCCCGCGCGGCAACTGCTCACCAAGCTCGTGCCCCAACGGAATATAGGCCGCAACGCCCGGCGCCGTCGCGAGCGAAATCCCGACCAGCCGCGTCCGCCGCGCGTTCAAATCCGTCGTCTCGGTATCGATCGCAACCAGCCCGGCCGCACGGATCGCAGCAACCCACCGCGCCAGCGCCGCCGGCGTGTCGATCGTCTCATACGGACCAAACCCCGCCTCGACCCCGCGCGCCGCAACCGGCGCCGCCGGTGCCGCCCGCTCATCATGGCGCCGCGCCAGCCCATCGAGCCCCAGCCGCGCCTTGATGCTCTTGAACCCCTGCGCATCGAGAAAATCATGCAGCGCCGCATCGTCATGCGCGGCGAGCACCAGGTCTTCGATCGGCAGCGGCAGCGGCACATCGGTGCGCAGCGCCACCAGCTGGCGCGAAATCCGCGCATCCTCGGCATGGGCGACCAGCGCATCGCGCCGCTTGCTCGGCTTCATCGCCCCCGAAGCCGCCGCCGCCAGAATCGCCTCGAGCGTGCCGTATTCACCGATCAGCTGCGCCGCGCCCTTCGGCCCGATGCCGGCGACCCCCGGCACGTTATCGACCGAGTCGCCCATCAGCGCCTGGGCATCGATCATCTGCGCCGGCGTCACGCCGAATTTCGCCATCACCTCGTCCGGCCCGATCGGGATGGATTTGATCGGGTCGAGCATCGACACGCCCGCGCCGAGCAGCTGCATCAGATCCTTGTCCGACGAAACGATCACCACCTCCCCACCCGCCGCCTGCATCGCCGCGGCGTAGCTCGCGATCAGATCATCCGCCTCGAACCCGTCCAGCTCGATCGCCGGAACCGAAAACGCCCGGGTCGCATCGCGCACCAGCGCGAATTGCGGGATCAACTCCTCCGGCGGTTCCGGCCGCTGCGCCTTGTAGCGCGGGTCGATCGCGTTGCGGAACGTGGTCCGCCCGGCATCGAAAATCACCGCCAGATGCGTGCCGGTGTGCTCTTTCAGCAGCCGGGTCAGCATGTTGCAGAAGCCGAACACCGCGTTCACCGGCGTGCCGTCTTCGCGGGTCATCGGCGGCAAGGCATGAAACGCGCGGAAAATGAACCCCGAGCCGTCGACCAGAACCAGGCGCGTGCCGCTCAATGCCCGGAGCCCGCCGGCGCACCCGCCGCCAGCACGTAGTGGCGCGAGCAATATGGGCAGCTGACCGACCGATCCTCGATTTTCAAATACACCCGCGGATGCCCCAGCGGCTCACCGCCGCCATCGCAGGCAACCACGCGATCGTGAACCTCGAAACTCTCGGTGGCAGGCGAAATGCGCGCGTCCGGCATGGAACCCCTCTTTGCTTGGCGTGATCGATCCATGATACCGAATCTCGTGGTGAATGCCTATCGAGCCGGATTATGCCTGCTGATCAGCCTCGCTCTGGCGGGGTGCGCCGCACCGTTTCGCGTCCCCACGGCATCGGCGCGGCACCCCATCATCACCGATGGTTACTTCACCCTCGCCAGCGGCCAGGCCCTGCCCTATCGCGACTGGCTGCCGAAACAGCCGCCCCGCGCCGTGGTGCTCGCGCTGCACGGTTTCAACGACAGCCGCGATGCCTGGGCGATGCCCGCGCCGCACCTCGCCGCCGCCGGCATCGCGGTGTTCGCGCCAGACCAGCGCGGCTTCGGTGCCGCCCCCGGCCGCGGCGATTGGCCCGGCTCGGCCCGCCTGGTGCGCGACGCGCGGCAGATGGCCGCCATTTTGCACCAGCGCTACCCCAGCGTGCCGCTCACCTTGATGGGCGAAAGCATGGGTGGCGCGATCGGTCTGGTGCTCGGCGCGCAGGGCGATGCCGACATCGCCTCCTATGTCCTGATCTCCCCCGCGGTATGGGGCGGCACGGCACTCGCCTGGCCATTGCGCGCCAGCCTCGCCGTCGCCGACACCTTCGTCCCCTGGCTACGGCTGACCGGCCGGCAGGCGGCGGTTCGCGCCAGCGACAACATCCCAGCGCTGATCGCGTTCTCGAACGACCCGCTGACGATCCACGCCACCAGAATTGCCACCCTCGCCGGCCTGACCCGCCTGATGGGCGAGGCTCAGGCCGATTGCGCAAAATTCGCCCCCGCCCACGCGCTGATCCTATACGGCGGCCACGATCAGCTGATCCCGAAATCCGCCATGGCCGCATGCTGGCACGCCCTACCGAATGCCCGCACCGCATACTACAAGCCCGACTACCATTTGATGCTGCTCGACCACGAACGCGCAACGCCAACCCGCGACATCATCGGCTTCATCCTGCACCCCGAGCACCCCCTGGGCTCGGACGCCGCGACGAACGCCATGATTTTCACCGCCCAGCATTGAACCCCACGCAAAACCCGGCTAGGAACACCCCGTGGACCCGTAGCTCAGCTGGATAGAGCGTTGCCCTCCGAAGGCAAAGGTCACGCGTTCGAATCGCGTCGGGTCCGCCAAGGTTTTCAAGGGTTTCCCAAGGTTATCCACAAGCCACAAAAAACCCTAGCTACCGCATAGATATTTTTTCAGTGCCAGACGCTCGCTGATATTGCTTGCCGTAACGGTAGTGTGATGGGCGTTCGAAGCGCCGCGGCATTGGCTGGATCGTGCGCCACGCCACCAGCGCGCGGGATTTTTCGCTACCCCTCAGAGTCGCGGGTGCCAAAAGTGCCGAAAGCCCCCGGCCGTCCCCATATACCATCAGCAAAAACAGGGGCGGCCGATGAACAACGCGATCAACGTCATAATTTCGGTCATTCTGGCGATCGCCGGGCTGGTGATGGACTTCGTCGCGTACATCGATGGGTTGCTGGCACGCATGATGAGCGCCATCGGCATTCCGGCGAATGTGCAGACAATCCTGCTGGTGGTCGCGGCGGTGCTGCTGATCGTGGCTGCCGTCAGGCTGTTCGGCGGGGTACTCGCCGCGCTGGTCGTGGTTCTGCTGGTCCTGCTGCTGGTCAACAAGATCGATCCGGGCTTGACGGTCCCCCGAGGCCATCCGCCGGCATGGCTGCATCTGCCAGGGCACCCGACGCCGCCGGCGAAACCGGCGAGCCCAGCCTGATCCATGTGCAACCTCTACAGCATCGCCAAAGGGCAGTCGGCCATCCGTGAATTGACGCGGGCCATGCGCGATACGACAGGCAACCTGCCGCCGTTGCCGGGCGTCTTTCCAGACTATGCGGCGCCGATCGTGCGCAACCACCAGGGCGAGCGTGAATTGACAATGGCGCGATGGGGCATGCCCTCACCGGCCTTCGCGCTCAAAGGCAAAAAAACCGATCCGGGCATTACCAATGTCCGCAACGTCGCCTCGCCGCACTGGCGTCGCTGGCTGGGGATCGAGCATCGCTGCGTCGTGCCCTTCACCAGCTTTTCGGAAAACGAGACCATGCCCGATGGGACCAAACCGCCCATCTGGTTTGCGCTCGATGAGCTCCGCCCGCTCGCGTGCTTCGCCGGGATATGGACCCGGTGGACTTCGGTGCGGAAATTGAAGGAAGGCGAGACCACGAATGACCTGTTCGCCTTCCTGACGACAGAGCCCAGCAAGGTGGTTGGACGGTATCACCCCAAAGCCATGCCGGTCATCCTGACCACGCCCGATGAGATCGACACATGGATGAACGCGCCGGCCCCCGAGGCGTTGGCACTGCAACGCCCGCTCGACGATGACGCGCTGATCGTGGTGAAGCATGGCGGTAAGGCGGATGAACCGTAGAGATGCAGCTGGCCGCGCTCGATCGGCAGCACGGCCGCGCATCTGGTTTCTGATCTGTTGACGTTGCCGGTCCTGCCCCCGCAACATTATTCGCCCGTTTGCACCACCCCGATCCGTTCCGCGCCTTGTTCATAATCCGTTCTCATGGCTCCATGCGGACATGCCCGATCTGTCACGCGAGGCCCGGCTTGCCCTATCCCGTCGCCTTGGTGCGGGTTGGCATCTGGTCGCGCGTGGTGCCGGGTGAGGGCGATCACCGGCATCGAGATAGACCGGCTGGTGGCCACGGTGCCGGGCGGCACGCTCATAGGGGCGGTGGCGCGGCGTTGCGGTGCAGGCGGTACGGTGCGCCGGCGGCAGGCGTCGTGCTGGCGAATGCCTATCAGGGGCGTGTCAGGGCGTGATGAGGTGTCGGCTGCGATGATGGGCGGGTCGATCGCCAGCGGCGCGGCGGCCCCGCTCTACTGCCCCAGCACTCGGTCGAGGTCATGCCGCCCCGGTACGATCAGCGCCGTGCCGGTTGTGCCTGCCAGCGCTTCGGCCGCGCGCGTGAAGCCGCTGGTCGCCATCACGGCCGCTCGATGAGCCCCATAGAACGCGATGGCTGCATGCGCCTCTTGAACGGCCGTAACGCCCGCGGCATTGCTCCATCGCTTGCACTGCACCACCAGGCGCACGCCATCGCGCTCAGCAACGATATCGGCGCCATAGTCGCCAGTGGTGCGGGTCGCCTGCACTGACCAGCCACGGCCGGCGAGCAGCATGCCGCAGTTGCCCGCCCGCCTCCTCGCCACCCCCGGCCCGCTCATCGCCCGCACCCCAGCGGACTACTCTGCAGGTTCGCCGGCGCCGCTAGTCCAGCTCCGGCAGCGCCTGGTCGCCATACATCCGCCCCCGCAATGACCAGTCCCCGGCCCCGCCGAACGCCTCCTGATCCGCATTATGATGGCGTTGATGTGGGATTGCGTCGGTGGGGTGGATGAGCGAGTTGAAGCGGATGAACAAGTTGAACCAAGCTGTTGCGTTCGTCGTCATGGCGGCGCTTCTGGTGGCTGCGATAGAGGCGATTGCCTTCATTCCGTCGTACGGTCCACTTTCTCCGGCCGGCGCGTCTCTGCGTTCCGCCGACTTCGTGACGATCATTCTGACGGCGGTTGCGGTCATGCTGGCTGCCCTGGCGATTATACTGGCTCTTGCCGGCGTGGTGGGATATGCCCAGATTAAGAGCGAGGCCGTCAAAAGCGCGACCGAAAATGCGGTTAAGCGTGTTGACGAAATACTTCCCCGACAGGTTCAAATGGCGGTAGAACAAATGAGAGACCAGTCATCGATCGATGGGGAAGCGATTGCCAACGCCTCTAACGATCACGCGCCTTCGTCAGCAGGGGAAGCCTGATATGTCAGCCGTACAAGAGCGCGAATCCCCAATCGAAATCGTCGGACGGTTTCTGCGTTCGGCGCCGGTTGACCTTCACGGCATTGCCGCCGGGCTGGGCCTGTTCGTGGTGCAGCGGCTTGACATGTCTCCGTCAGTTTTGGGCAGCATCAAGCGAGACGGCCCTCGCTACCGCATCGAAGTCAATGGACGCGATGGCGAGAACCGGAAGCGGTTCACCCTCGCCCACGAAATCGCCCATTATGTGCTGCATCGGGATTTGATCGGTGATGGTGTGACCGATGATGCGATGTATCGCAGCGGCGGCAAGCTGTCGGATGAATATGAGGTGCAAGCGAATAAGTATGCGGCTAGCATATTGATGCCGGCCCAGCTTGTGCGGGAAGCCTTCAATCGCGGCGAAAAGTCCTACGCTGCAATGGCTGCAAGGTTTCAAGTGTCACCCCAAGCCGCCGAGATTAGGATGAAAGAGCTACGGCTTGGGTAGATGATGATAGAACGCCCGATCTACTCCACTACAGGCATATCGAGATCCAGCGCCCGCCCGCACCTGATCGCGCCACCCGATCATCTCGCCGCAAGCAATGCGGGCTTCCAGAGTGCGCTTCACCACCTGGTTGCCGGCAACCGCGTCCAGTGCCTTCCGATGCCGCCGTAGCGCGACCCGGGCGGCGATCCGGTGCGATGGCGGCGCCATCGGTCTCTCAGCGACCACCACCAGCCGGGCGGCCCTCTCGGCATCGATCGCGCGCCGTTCGATCTGCATGCGGTCGATCGCTGGCAGATCAATCTGCATCGGTCGCACTCGGCTGCGCTGCCTGCTCGAGCGGGTCGAGCACGTCGAGCGCACCGCCGGCTGCACCGCGCTGATGCTGCTTCATCTCGGTCAGCACGCGGTCGATCTGCGGCCGGGCTTAGCCCATGCCGAGGTGAAACCGCATATGGCCCAAGTCCAGGCGCGGCGGCCCTTGGCCCACATTGGCGCAACCACCGGATGGGCCGAGTCCCAGGCGCGGCGGGCATAGGCCAGTGATGGCGGGGTGATTGGCCGGGGGTGCGGTGATGATGGCCCCCTGCTTGGCTTCGTCGTGCGCAAGGGTGGCGACTTCGCGGCGATGGGTGGATGGCAAATGTTCCCGGCGCCGTGGAGTTCCGCAGGCGTAGCGACCCCTCCGGCGATCAGCGCGCCCATGGCCGCGATATTGTTCTCCCCTCGCCAAGAAGCGGCACGGCAGGAATATTTCCGCGCGCCTTACCGGCAGGCCATGGGCGCCATCGCCAATCTACGCGGCCCGGGTGAATATCCGGTGAACGCCATCACCCCGCGCGTAGGGTCCGGGTGATCGTCGCCATCAGCGCGCGGCGATCAGCCTCGGTATCGGCCTCGCGAAGTTCACGTAGCGCCACACGCGCCGCAACGCGCCGGCTGGGGGCGATGAGCGGGTTTTCTGCATCGGCGTGCAGCTGGTCGAGCGGGTCGAGCAAGTCAGTTTCGGGGGTTCGTTTCATGCGGCCTCGGACGGAATGGGGTGCAGCGGCCGGGTGAAGTGATGGAGCCCCACCCGGCCGGCATCGTGCGCGCGCTGCGATCCACCACCACGCGCGCCGATCTCGATTAGGGGTAAGCCTGGTTCGGCATGGCCGTGCTGATGCGCAAGCCGCCCATGGATGCCGCACCGCTGGCCGTGGCGCGCGTCGTGGTGCCGGGCGGGGCGTTGGTGTGGTTGATATCGACCTTCACACTGCCCTGTTGCGCGCGGAGGCCGGCTAGGGTGTTCATGACCTCGGGCGAAAGGTTCCGGGCGTTGGCGGCCTTGTCCATGCCCTCGATGCTCATGACGTATTGCTTGGTCTGATCCGGCAGGCGGCTCATACTGCCCGTCTCGGCAAACCATCTGACGCCGGGGTTGGCCGGGCCGGCATTGTAGGCGGCGGTGGCGACGGCGTAGTTGCCGTGATACCGGCCGAGCAACTGCTGAAAATACCCTTCGCCGCCGATGACGTTCTGCTTTTGGTTGTAGGGGTTCACGCCTTCCATGGCGGCGGTGCCGGGCATGAGTTGCATCGTGCCGATCGCGCCGGCGGATGAGACTTTGCCGGTGCCCCCTTCCTGACGGGCGAGTGCGGTCATCCAGTCCGGGTCGAGACCGCGGAGTTTGGCTTGTGCGCGGACCTGTGCGCCGATGCCGGGGGGAAGCGGGGCAGCGCGCGCGCCGGCGGCAGCGCCTCCCATGTTTTTCATCGCCAGTGCCGGGTTGCGGACATCGGGCAATGTCGCGGTCGGGTGCGGCGGAACGGGAGAGCCGCCATTCAGGAAGTTGACGAACCAGGTCAGGCCCCGCACGGCATCGTCCAGGGCGGGCTCGAAGCGCTTTGCCATGGTGTTGCTCAGTTCGATGGCGGCGTTGTCGAGTTTCCAGAAATCCTTGTAAAGATGCGTCGACCCCGCATAGGCATTCGTGGTGAGGCCCTGCGCTTTCAGCTTCGCGGCTGCCAGTTCGATGCCTTTGCCACCCATGCGCAGCAGCGGCAGGATGTCGGGAGACAGGCCAAGCGCCTGCACGGTGGCCTGTTGGCCCTGCGGCGTCATGCCCCTGATCTTGTCTGCGATCTGCGGCAGCAGTTTCGTCGCCGATTCCAGATGGCCGCTATGGATGCCGGCATGAATGCCGAGGGCGGCGAATGCCTGCACGGCGCGCGGGTCGTTGCCGATGCGGGCGTTGAACAGGTCTTGGTTCAGCGTTTGGAGGCTGCTACCCACCGCTTCGCCGGACACGCCGCGGAGCGCGCCGACGCGCTGATAGCGGATGAGCGCGCCGCGCGATATGCCGATATTCGCCGACATATTGCCCAGCCGCATCCCCTGATCGGCCCAGCGTTTGGTCAGGATCGCCGCGGCGGCCAGGCCACCAAGTACGGTGCCGCCCGCCAGCACTTCACCGAGGCCGCCCATCTCGGCACTGAGCCGGCCGATGTTGCGGAACGCGCCGAATGCGTCCCGGCTGATGCGCTTGAGGTGTTCGGATGCCAGCGGCAGCGTGCGACCCTTGGCGAAGCGCTCGAGGCGCGTGGTAGTTTCGTTGACGTGCCCCATCGCGCCGGCAGCTTGCATCGTCGGCGGCCGTAGGCGCTTGATCCGGTTTTCGAGGTCCTCAATGACCTTGGCGGCGCGGTCTTGGGCAGTGATTTTGACGCGGAGGGTGTTGTCAGTCATCGGCGGTTCCTTCGATGGGATGCGGCGTCATCACGACGCGGTAGCAATGAAATGTCGCATAATTCCGTGGTGGCGACAATGAAAATGCAAGCGTGGTCAGTTGATCGCCTGCCCTTGCTCCGGGGCAAGGTAAAGCTCGATATTCGCCAGCGTTTCGGCAGTGACCATCGCGGCATCGCCATACATCGCCAAAACTGAGGCGGTTGCGGCTTCCCAGATCGTCGCCAGGTCATCCGCCAAAGCCCCGTCAGAGCCGCCCGGATGATGGCAGGGCACGCCCCGCCGGATCAGTTCGCGCGCCGTCTCCCTCGCGGTTCGCTCATGCCCCATCGCCGTGATCTCGACGGCAAGCAACGCGCGCGCGAACGCTTCGGATAAGGCCCCGTCCGGTTCCGCCGCGCGCGCGGTTGCGTGATCGGTCGCATTCCGAATGAGCTTGCGCACGTCCGCCTTCGTTTCCCGCCACCGGCGCCGCTTTATTGGCGTGGTCATATCGCCATCTCTCCCGCTGTAGCCGCGTCCGGGGTCCCGCACGCTGAATTTCTGACGATGATCGTCTCGATCTCGGTCGCGGTCTCGATCAGCCACACCACGCGCGCGGCGGCATGCTCACCGGCTGATGCGGCCAGGGCGCGGTCGACCAGCTCAGCGACGGCGCGCGCGGCGATACGCTGGGCAGATGTTGATCCCGGGGCAGCCGCGACGCAGCGTAGGGCGTCAACCACCCGGGCGAGGCGACCGATCATGGCGGCTTCGGCGCGGCCGTGGTGGGGTGCGACGGCAGGCTGGGCATGGTGGTGGCTGGCGATCATGGCGAAGCTCCCCGCATGCGCCGCAATTCGTCCAGGCACTCCTGCCAGGCGGTGCGGCGGTGAAGGGCGAACGGCAGATCGATCAGCCGGGTCTGCAGGCGATCAATGCCGGCGGCGAGGGCCGTTCGGGTTTCGGGCTCGATCGCGCCGCGCGGATCATCGAGCAAATCATCGAAGCCTGCCAATTCGGCCGATGCCGCCTCGCTAAGCCGCCGCATGTCCCCCGCGCGGATCAATTTCGCCTTCATGACAGCGAGCTCGATGACCAGATCGCCGCATTCTGCCCAGGTTGCGGCCTCGCGATCGGCGCCGGGCATGGAGGCGACGCGGTGCAGCTGGGCAGCGATCGCGCGACAGTCGGCCTCAATCCGCTCTGCATCGGCCCGCACGGATGCCGGGGATTCGCCCGCAGGCGTGTCGATCACCAGAGGCGCGACGATCGAGCCTTGGTGCGCTGGTGCGTCGGTCATGGTTGCGGTCCTTTGCGGGGTTGTGTGGCTTTTGCGGCCTTGGTCGGCTTGCCGCTGCCCTTGGGGGCACCCGTGGCCTTGGCGCGGGCGCTGGTGGCCTTGCTGGCGGCCGTGGGGCGTGTCGGTGCCGGCGATGCGTCAGGGCGTGCCACGTCAGCCAGGGCGTTGTGATCGGTGCCGCAGTGATCGGATATCGCCGTGGTGCCGGATGCCAGATCGGTGAGCGCATCGATCACGATCCGCATGACGATCGCCTCAGCCGCGGCGGGAGACTTCACGCCTGCTAATGCGACGGCGCACTCTGCTGGGATGGCAAGCAGGCGCGTCCGCAGGTTGGAGAGTAGGGGTGATACGATTTTCACCACGTCTTCGATGAGCACCACGTTGCGGCGAGTGAGGTCATTTTCCATCGCGATCCGATCGGCCTGCTCCTTCGCCAATCGGGCGCGCTCGGTCACCAGGTCGAGTTCCTCGCCATCGCCTTGCGCCGCGCGGCCTGCCGCTTCCTCGCGAAGCCTGCCAAGGTACGCGACGCGACATTGATCCAGGTCGAGGCCACGGCGCGCGGTGCGGGGAAAAATTCCCATGTCGACCAGTTTTGCGACTGCGGATTGCCCGATGCCGAGATGCGCGGCGACTTCCGATTGCGTGGCCATGTCAACCTTTCAGCGCGATCTGCGCAGATTTTGAGCGGGGAAATTCCCCGAAAAAATTGAGGAATTCCCTCAGAATTTTGGGCGAAAATTATTATCACCCCCTTGCAAGTTTTTTGTGGCTAGCGAAAGAAAGCGCACGGGAAATGCCCCCGATGCAAAATGCTCAGGAAGGACCCAAAGTTCCCCCGAGGCCCATCCAAGTCCAGAATGCCACTCCCCGCCATCAGAGACGCCCCTGAGCCATCATCGCCATCGTCATGACTGAAACAGACAAGCGCTTGAGCAACCTTCCCAGCGCTCATCTGTGTGGCTTCATCGCAGTGCATGGTTTCTGCTTTCAGTGTCACGACGATCATGACGATTGATGGTTGATGACTGACGATGACATGGTCACAATCACCAGATTGCTCTGACCATCACCAGATTAAGCAGCGATGATCGCGGTGCTATGGTGGCGTGGTGCCATCGTCGGCTTATGCAGATCGCCCGCATTGTCGACGCGGGCGATGCCGTTGTTTTCGAGGTAGCGTGAAAAACGGATGGCATCGTCGTGGGTTCTAAAGTTAAGCCAAACTAACGCGCCCTCGGTGGTGTCGTTGATCGCTGACAAGAACAGCGGCCATCCGCCAACCGGCACACAACCCTTGAACGTCATCGTTGACAACGGGCAGTGTTTCGCGCGGTGCAGGCTTGGCACGCGTGGCCGGCAGGCGATCGCGATAACGGCACTACCCAGCCCGGCAAATTGCGGGCCGGGCTCGTCGAATATCCGCATCGTGGCGGCGTGCGGTGCGACAAACGGGATCACCGAACGGGACCGATATGACCAATGCCGGCGGGATTACCCTCGAGCGGTCGCATGTTGATCTGCACCGGGTAGGTAACGGCCTCGCCGGGGCGATGCACGAAACCGGCTGCGAGCATCTGTGCGGCGTCGGCAGGCGGCAGTTGAATTTCGTCACCGGGTCCGAACGTGCGGCCCTCGGCTTGAACGGTGCGACGCGCCGCAACGATGAAAGTTTCGTTTGTCATTTTCAAATTCCTCAATAAATCAGTTCACTTTTTCCCCACGCGATCGGGGCGGTGCCGGGCTCGGTGGCTGGCAGGCGCACGGCGCCGGCGATGCCGATCGGGCGCGTTCCGCAGAACCCCAGCGCACGCTCGGGTAGGCGAGCGATCGCCTCGGGCGATGATTTCAGTGCGACGGCGCGGGCGGCCAAGGCAGCCTTGTCGAGGGCAATCCCGGCGGCGATCTGAGCGGCCAGGCCGGGATATTTGGTGGCGAGCCATGTAGCCCACCGCTGTTCGGCCTCGATCGCCGCTATGACGGCGCGCTCGGCAGTTGCATCGGCTTCAGCTTCGCGGGCGGGACCGAGAGCGGCCTTGGCTTCCGCCTCGAGCAGATCGACTTGCTCCCAGTCAAACGACGCATCGGCAATTGCGGCATCGATGGCCGCGCGCTGCTTTGGGGTTCCGCCCTCGGTGGCCAGGCGGGAGCGATCGGCATGCGCGGAATTGAGGCGCGCCGCGATGGCGGTGCGCTCGATGACGATGCGGGCAAGCGCGGCCTCGATATCGGCAACGGTTGCGCCGGCGGGGCGGAGTTCAGTGAGTTGTTCGGTGGTCATTTGTGGATCCAGTCAGGGTAGGTGTGGAAGGGTTTTGCGCGCGGCGGGTTACGCCTCGCCGCGGCGCTTCTTGCCGGCGGCAACGATCATCATGGCCAGATCGCGATCGGCACGCTCCGACTGCGCCACTGGTGGAGCGGCGGGAGCGCGGCCGGTTGATGGGGTGGCTTCACCGCGGCGAGCTTTGCCGGCGGCAACGATGCGGAGCGCCATCGCCCGGTCCGCGTTGTCTGCGGCCTGCTCCGCCGTGTCGGCAGCGTGCGCGGCGCGGTTGGCATCGGCGGCGCGGTGCAGGCCGAGGCGATCATTGGTGGGGGCAAGATGGGCGAAGTTGAACGGCGCGCGCTCCGCCTCCGCGCCCCTCGAGCTGGTCTTGCCGGCCGGCTTCGGGGTTTCCGGCGCACGCCCATCCTGCGCAGTCTTGCCACCAGCGCCGCCGATTGGAATCGGCGTGAACGTTTTTTTGCGCGGCAGGCCGAGGAAATGCGCGAAGGGGTGCGCGGGGTCAGGTTTTGAGCTGAGCTTAGCGAACATTTTCGCTCCCGGTTTGGTCGCCGGCGATGGGCCGGCGGGGTTCGGTGTGGCGCATCGGCTCATGCTCGAGCCCGGCGCGGATCAGGCGCGAAACTGCCCATGAGCGGGGTGCGTGGTTCGACGCTGCGACTTTGTCCACTTCATCGAGCAGCGGCCGGTCGATGGAGATGCTTGCTACGGCTTTCATAAGTATAAGATACCTTCATGAGTTTTGTTAATCAACAGCAATAGTAAACGACAACAGTAGACAATTAACGACAACAGTAGACACGCCCCATTATTTCAGGTTAGGCCAC
Source organism: Acidiphilium rubrum (assembly GCF_900156265.1). Classification (GTDB taxonomy): domain Bacteria; phylum Pseudomonadota; class Alphaproteobacteria; order Acetobacterales; family Acetobacteraceae; genus Acidiphilium; species Acidiphilium rubrum. The sequence goes on along the minus strand of NZ_FTNE01000005.1, from coordinate 20,532 downwards.
CCCATTGCCATCGCCGCGGGTCTGCTTCGCTGGTCGACGGCGCGTGGTCAGGTCAACGATGTTTGGACCGGCGCGCTCTAGGCGTTCGGCGCGGGAAATAGCCACGTCGAAGCGCCTGCTTACCCGTTCCAGCATTTGGTCGACGGCCGCCTGCTCCGGGGTGCGGTGTTTCGGGCGCGATGGCGGTGGTGGTTTGGTGCGCCTCACGTCACCGCGCCCCCACGCTCATCTGCCGCCAAACATCGTCGCGTTCTCCGGTCCAGCATTGCGGTGAAACACGCCGCGGGCGGTGGCTGCGCCCCCTGTAAAAAACCACTGCGCCACCCCCCGAGGGGGCGCATGTGGTTAGGGGGGGTATGGGGGGACACATCGCGGCATACCTAATGCACAATGAAATCAATGACTTACACATGACCGGATGCACCGGATGCAAGACACCATGCCGCAAGCAATATCAATGACTTACAGCATACCGGATGCACCGGATGCACCCATGTACGCAACGAATTTTCGGGCATCATTCCTCCCCCTCTTCGTCGGGTTGGCGAGCGATGCGCTTGAAGGCTTGCCGGTTCCGTTTGTAGTCTTCGACAATGATTTTCCGGCTGGCAAAAAGCGACGCCATGGCCTTTTCAAATTCCCTCTTGGTGTACCCTTCGCGATCGGGACGGGAGGCAAATACCTTTGGCGCGTAGTTCCCTGCGTTGCGCGATTCCGATAGGAATAAATTCTGTGCCGCGCATCGATCGAGCAGCGTCAAGAAGGTATCCTCGACCATCGCCCTGATGGCGGTCCCAGATAGTCCACCTTCACGGTTGACAGGCACCAGGACGCCGCCAGCCCATCGCAGTTTGATCGTGCCGCCATCGGGCGCGTAGTTGGCTTTGGCGCGGCTCAGAACGCGTTCGCCATCGTCTTGGCCATCCTCATCGACCACAGCCTTGGCGAGCGTCCAGCGGGATCGCATGCTGTTCGACCAGGCCGTTGAACCGCCATCGAGGCTACCGCTGGCGAGTCCGGCGCGGGATGGGTGGCAGTTCAGAAGGATGGCGGCGCCCCGATCGAGGGCGAGGCGGTTCAAAAGGTTGATGAACCGGCGCACCTGATTTCGATCATTCTCATTTCCGCCGAACAGATCAGCCACGTTGTCGAGGATTATCAGCTTCGCGTCGTGGTTTTTGGCGATCTCAGCGACTTCGTAGTAGCGCGCGCTCACCTGCATTTTACCATCCGAGGTGAAGGTGCAGAACGTGTTGTCGTGACCCACGCCGCTGATCCAGCGCATTGGTTCCAGATCCCCGAAACTCACCCCATTGGCGGTGCAGATGCGATCCTGCCGGCGGTGCAGCTCATCGTTGTCATCCTCGCAGTAGAGGCCGATCGAGCGGCAGGGCTTCACTGCGTAGCCCAGCCAGGCGGTGCCGGTTGCGGTTGCGGTTTGCAGGGCTTGCGCGGTCATACCCTTGCCGACGCCGCCGTCGCCATATTGGCCGGTCACGTACCCGACCCCGAGCCAATCCGGGATGAGCCATTCGCGATCGGGGACGGGCGTATATTCGAGGTCGGCCGGGTTGATCGGCATCAATGCGCCGGGTGCATCCGGTCGCGCATGCGGTCCCGCATCCGGTCCCGCACCACGCGCATCCTGTGCATCGGGGCCGCCATCGCCCGGGTAAAACCTCTCGAATGTGCCGCCCGCGTCGCGCAAAATATCGTCTGGCGTCCGGTGATCCATCATGCCGCCTCCCCGCTGAGGGCATCGAGCCAGTCGGTGCCGGTCGGTGGCTTTGAGATAGCGACCTCCCGCCCAAACTCACGCCAGCGATCAGCGCACTCGTATGCCGCCCGAACGCCGGCGCCCTTGTCATCCATGTCGACGAAGACCGTGACTGCTTCGATCCCCGGCAACACTGGAAACTTCGCAATCCCGCCCGCTGAACAGGTTGCCCAGACGGGCGACCAGCCGGCGCGCTGCATGACGGCGAGCGATGTCTCGATGCCTTCAGCGAACCCTACGCCGGTCGTGACTTCATCGTCGGGGACAAGGCGGATCACGCCAGCGCTGCCGATCATCATTTTTGATTGTCCGTCAGCCTTGCCGGTGCCGTCGCGACGCAGGAAGGTTCGATGAACCCCGCACGGCGACGCGGTGACGGGATCAGTCATGAGGCTTACCATGGCCGGCAATCTCTCCGGCCCGCGCGGGCATGCAGGATGAAACCGGATTGGGGCATCAGCAGGGAGCGCGAGCCCGCGTGATGCGAGATAGGTTTCGACCGGCGTGCCAGCTGGGCTGGTCGCCTCTCGCCAGATATGGCGAGCGAGGCGGATCGAGTCTTGGTTTTCGGCCTGCCGCGGCGGTTCGGGCGTCGGGGCCGAAGCCGGGCGATCTGCCGGATGGTGGCTGCCATCAAGAAACCCAAATTCGTGCAGCCACTTTATCGGATCGTCCCGTCCGGTTGCGACGCGGATGAGGTCGAGAACGCCGCCCCCCGTTCCGGTTTCGTGGTTTGCCCAGCAACCCGCCTTGCGGCCGGCGATCGCCACCGAAAGCGAGCCCCTCGAGCCGAACCTCATCTCAGCGCGGTTTGACAGGGCACGGTTCGGCTCACCGAGCAGCGCCACGGCAACGGGCTGCATCAGGACGCCGAAATTGATGTCCCGCAGATCATTGGCCGCGCTCATGATTTGCGCTCCCGAATGCCGAGGCGGATTGCGATCTCGTTCAAGCAGTACCGCTGTTTCGTTGATATGCGCTGAAACTTTGGCGGATCGTTTAGGAAGCCGCGCTCCCATTGCCGTAGGTCTTTGTCGCGTGCGAGGCACTCGCGGCAAGTCTGCCGCCATGTCCCAAATTCGGGCGGCCGGTGCGGTTTCTGTAGCGCGGCGCCTATCAGGTCCGGCCAGGTCAGCCCGGCGCCGGTCAGGATCGCGTGAGCTTTCGCCGCAGCTGTGGCGCGCTCGCCGTCATGATTCGAGCCGAGCAGGTTCAATACTTTGCCCAGCCGATCGGCTGTTTTCGTGTCGATTTGGTGCGCCATCTCGGCGTTCCTTCCGTTGGTCATTCTGCGCCGCCTGCCAATGCGTCGGGATAGGATGCCAGCAACGCGGCGATGATTGCGGATGACCAGCGCTCGCGGGTGGCCTTGTCGGCAAACGAAATGATGGGGGAGTAGCGTGCCTTGCCGGCCGCGTCCTTCATTGCGACGCCATCACGGCCGATCATGGGCTTCGAGGGCGGCGCAGCCCATGGTCCATCTGGCGTGTTGTGGATCAGGATTTCGTGAAGGATCATCCCGCTGGGCAGCGTAACGGTTGCAAATCCGCGCAGCGAGTTGCGACGCAAGGGCTTCCATTCGGTTATCGTAAGTTCGGCCATCAGTTCCGCTCCCCGATCTGGCGAAGCAGGCGGTTCTCAATCGAGGCCAAGCGGCGGAAAATGCAGCGGCTCGGGGTTTTGGGCCGCACGGTGATCTGCGGCTTGCGCGGATGCTCGGGGAAGCGGCGTATAGGCGGGTGGGGCGTGTCGGTTGTGGTACTCATCGAGGGAAACTTTCATAGCTTCCCGGCGGGATTTATCTTGACAGAATGCGGAAAATCTCTAGATAGGCTTCGTTGTTGTCGCCTTGGATTTTCAGCCCCTGCCGGTCGCCGCCGGTGGGGGTTTTTCGTTAGGCGGCGGTGCGGGTTTCGGTGCGGTCAGCAATGTAATCCGCTAGATCGGCGCGACGGAACATGATGCGCCTCTGACCGATCTTGACGCGCGGAATATGGGGGATTCGGTCGAGAGTCCGCTCGCAAATGCGCAGATATTGCGCAGCTTCCTTGCGGCCCAACAGCTCGTCTTGATTTAACATAAGTCGCTCCTTGTCTACGTGCGACCATCTAAATACTGGGGCAACCCAGAAAGATGCAAAGCGGATTGAGGTTAATTTTCCGAGCGTTGCGATGTCGTTTTGACTTCACGCGCCTCAGCCCTTTTACGCGGCCCCAGCTTGACCGATCGCGCGATCTCAGAAGCGCTTGCCTCAATACCGGTAGCGGCAAGAATCACCGTGAGTAGGTCTACAAATATTCCGGAATAGCGGCCCGATGGGCTCTCTGATTTTATGTGACTCTCGCCTGTTAGGCGGAGCAAGTCCCGCTGAAGCATGCTGGCAAGGCTTCGGGCGTTACGGTTGCCTCGGCTTCCGCGCTTCGATCGCTTTTGATCAACGACCTTGGCCGCCGCCGCGGCGATTTTCCGCAACGATTCGGCGCGTTCACGCGAAATTCTCAGGCCCTGGTCGACATCGATTTTTGCGAAAATAGCGGTAGGCACTTCGTGCAGTGCCGCGGGTGACATCCCAGCAAGGGCTTGCTCAACGGTGCGGGGCGTTGTCGCGCGCGCAAGCCTCTCGACTTGCTCTCGAACCTTCGGGGGCATCGGTTCTGCGGGGATGGTTGTGGTCCCAGGCGGAAGTCTGACCGGCGGCGGGGGAGGCAGATTGATGTACGCATACCGCGCCGCGACCTCGGGGATGCTCTGCTCCAGATGACGGTTGCGAAGCCGAATTTTGCGGAAAACTCTCATGATCACGTCACTACGACGCTCGAATTCCGCGTTGATTTCGGCGATGCGCCGGATGGCCTCGAGATCATCAGGATAGTCAATCATTCGCGGGCCGGGGAGGTTTTGCCCGGTTATCTCCCTAAAACGCTCGAGCTGTTCGGCATTGAGGTCGGGCGGGGCTTTCGCCCCGCCATTCTCTCCGCCGCTCATGCTTGAGCCTCAAGCTGGTCCCGCGCCGCAAGCGTCCGGTCGCGCCAAGGGGTCAGTGTGGCAAGCGCAGGCTCGAACGCATCGCCATCTAGATCAACGCCAGCGGCCATGTCCTGCAGGGCGCACAAGCACGTCACCACCCCGGACAGCGCGCCATGCAGCCCCCGCAAATCCAGGCCACCAGGCCAAGCTGAATCCGCCCGGGCGGTGTAATCGTGGCCGGTGATGAGCGCTGCGGCGCCGACTTCCGTTTCGGCGTCGGGTTTCGGCGTCGGTTTCGGATCGGGAGCAATCACCGCTCGGTCCGGTGTAAACTCCATGCCGCGCTCCACATGTCCGGCGATCAGGCGGCCGAGCATCGAAACGGCGGTACCGGCGATGGGCTTGTTTTCGCTGATCTCCCGCGCGGCGATGTCCTGCAGGATGCCGGCGACCTCGCCGATCTGGCACAACACGTCGAACATATCGTTCGTGGTTGATTGACGTGTCATGACATTGCCCTCGCGTCCCGGACCAGCATCGCGACAAGCTGCTCGTCTATGCCGCTGTGCTCCGATGGCTCGCCGATGGTCGAATCCCATAAGCCAAGACTCCGCGCCACCGCCGCGAATCCCGCAAGTGTCGTGATGCGATAGCTGGTGATCCGTTCGGCAAGGTCGCGCTGCTCGGCCTGAATCGGCTCTGCCAAAGCATCGCGCGCGGCCTCATCCTCTATCGGGATATCGTCAGTGTAGAGCGTGAGGTAGCGCCGCTCGTTCGCGTCGAAGCGGGCGCACAAGGCGATAAGTTCGGCATCGGGATTGCTGGCGTGAGCGGCGATCGGCGCCACCAGTGCAGCGGCGGTGCCAGCGGCGAGGGCGGCGAGGGTGCGGCGGCGGTTCATGACCGGTTCTCCCCGATCAAAGAGGATGGCGGGATCGGGTCGATCTGAGCACCCATATTCTCGACATGAAATTGCAGGGCATCCAGTGCAAAGCGCAGCACCGTGATGCCGCGTTTGATTTCGGCCAAGGTGTCGCGGGCGTCGCGCAGGGCGAGGCCGTCGATGGCGTCGACTGGGCTGCTGATGTTCGCGCTCATGATTGCACCCCGCACAAGCCGCGCTCGATGGCAGTGCAAGCCATCTGGGCCAGGATGACACGCTCACCGGGTGAGCTGGCCAGGGCTTTCAACTCCGATACGTGCCGATCCATGAGCGCCTTGATCGCGCTCAGGCTCGGTGAGTTGTTGTTCGCCGCAATTTTTGTGGTAGTCTCAGGACTGATCCTGTGCATCGAAGTCTCCACTCGTTTTCGGGATCACGGCGAGCGAGGGTTCCAGCCCTCGCTCGCCACCCCTTCACCGGCAACCGGCCGGCGCGTAAGCCTCAGCGGCGCAACTGCACCACCTCGGAATCTGGTTTTGCAACGCCCATCATGCGCTGCACTTCGCCGGCAACCTTGTCGGCAGACGCGAGCAGCGCGGCGTCAGCGGTGTGAGTGTAGCGGCTGGTGATCGAGCCGAGTTTGTGCCCGATCATGCCGGCGATCGTCGCCTCGCTCATTCCTTCATCGCTGGCCACGGATGCGAAGCTGTGCCGCAGGGTGTTCGGCAACAGATCAGCCGGCAACCCGGCCGATGTAGCGATGCGCCGCCAATCACGGGGGAGGCTTCCGATCGGCCCGTTCATCACCGAGGCCGGAAAAACCCAATCGCAGCCGAACCGACGCGAAACGGTGGCAAGAACGTCGAGAGCGGGCCGGGACAGCGGGCGCACTGATCTGCCAGTCTTGGAATCTGCCAGGGTCGCAGTGCGCCGGCCTGCGTCGACCTCCGACCAACGAAGTTTCACAGCCTCCCCCCGCCGCCACCCTGTCAACGCCAGGAAGCGGATGCACGCCACGGCAATCGGGGATGTCGCCTCAGCCTTGGTCAGCCCATCGCCTAGCATCAGATATTCATCGGCGGAAAACCGGCGATCTCGCCGCCCGTCCTTAAACCGCACCACGCCGCGGGCAGGATTGTCCGGTCTCAGCTTGCGCTTCACCGCGTAGCTGAAAATTGCCCCGATGAGGCCAACGGTGCGGCTTGCGGTGCCCTTCCCTCCCGTCGCCGGATTTCCGCGGCCCGATGCCGCGCGCGGCTTCGCCGTGTCGCCCTTTGCCACCCGGTGCAGGAAGGTTTCGATGTCGGCAGTCGTCACTTCGGAAACGCGCTTGCTGCCGAGCAGCGGCTTGATATGGGCATCAATGCGGCTCTTGTCGGTGGCGAGGGTTGACTCCTTCTTGGCCCGGCCAGCGCTGGCGAGCAGCAATGACGGCGCCGCGTCCATATAGGCGTCGCATAGTTCAGCAACGGTCATTTCGGCCTTCATCGCCTTCTTGTGCGCCGTGGGGTCTATCCCGCGGCGCACGTCATGACGCAGCTCAGCGGCCTTGGCGCGTGCCTCTGCGATCGTCCAATCGCCACGACGGTATTTGCCGATGGTGATGAAAACTTGCTTGCCGGTGCCAGCTACCTTGGTTTTGAAAATGAACGTGACCTCACCACCCTCAGTCTGGCGTCGTGCGCCGAAGCCGAGCACCAGGTCATCAAAGATCGTCACCTTGGGAGGCAGCGATTCTAGTGACCCGGCAGTGATCCTTTGGCGAGGCATCAGTCGGTGGCTTTCGGTCTGTTTCACCCGATAGCTACCGCGTAATAAGTCGACTTGTAAAGACAGAAATAGACAGATGCAGCAAATATGGCGATTATTGGCGATCTATTTCGTCTTGTGTCGCCATCCGATACTGCCCTCCGAAGGCAAAGGTCACGCGTTCGAATCGCGTCGGGTCCGCCAATATATCAATGGGTTATCAGGTGTCTGCCTGGGCACGAAAAATAAAACTCACCAAATACTCACCAAAAGTCGGAAAGCTCTGTCGTGCAATTTCGTAATCGGCGGACGAATTAGAGATCTGGGTTTTAGTGGCCGGGGCCAGTCATACGAGCCGGAGGGCCGTTGTTTCGCCCTGGGTGCGCGCTGTTTACCAGCCGTTGACTGGATATTTTGGTTTGGTTTCTTCCGTTTTCCTCTTCCGGGCTTGGGAGCCGAAGGGGGAGGCAGCGACGCCAAGTGCCGCTTCGCATAGGCCACGCCGGCGTCCCATACCTGCGGTGACCGAACGACGAACAAAAGAGATGCTATCCAGAGGCAGAGGAGCGCAAACGCGGCCATCTGGGTGGCAGATGCATCAGGGGCAATCGTCCAAAGTGGCATTTTGCTGACCGTCATTTGGGTGGTCCGAGCTGCCAAGTGCGGTGGTGCCGCTAGGTTGGACAGGTTCCGGGGGAGAATAAGCTAAACCTAGTTTCCCGGTTTGTGGTGAACATGATCCCCGGAAACAAATTCAGAATCAATCCTTCGGTTGCTGTGGCGCTGTGAAGCTTGTGGGCAGCCGCCGACCTGTGGGCAAGGCGGGGATGAGTCGGTCCTGACCGATCGGACAGTTTGGCTGCTTGGTTAAGCTTCCACCAGCCGTCGTTAACAATTTTTGAACTATGCAACTGGCTTATGATGATACACCGTTCCAACCGCGCCACGATCCGTAAACGCTACTTTCGTGTCGCCGCCCCTTTCAAAACAATGATCACATCCCCTTCTTTGCGCCACGCTCCGCCAGATAGCGTTTTTCCGCCTCAAAGATGGCAGAATAGTTTGGCCCAATTTCCTCAGCGCTTGAGTAATTGAAAACCTCGCTGGCGGCTTGTTCTTCCCGAATTTCATCATCCTGAGCCATTCCCCACCAGATCATCCGATCGCCCGCCAGTTCCTGAAACGACACAGTGAATTCGGTTTCCTGGCATTTTGCCAGATACGGCTTCACCACGCTGAGAAACACTGCCCAGGTCTCGACAGCCTTTTCCTTACTCGCGACTAGAAACCAGACCGGCAATTCGCCGCCATCGTAGTGGATTTCTGACTTCACCTCGATCCAAGTATCCCGGTTCTTACTCGCGAGGTCACGCATCAGAGCCTGACGATCCGGGGCATGAGCTTTCATTTCGAGATTTTCCTCATGGGTTCATAGGGGGGGAGGGGAGAGCTGGCTTAACCGGTGGGGCTTCGGTCGCCCATTGCCAAGCATCATCAGAAATTATGTACTCTTTTGCCTGGGGTTCATTCAACAATTTTCTTAACGCGCCCTGCTTTTGCTTAAACTGCCTGATGTGTCCGTCCCACGACCCCTTGTTGGGGTCGGCCTGTTCTTCTGTTCGTGCCTTGTTATACAAATCGTGCTGGTCTTTGCGCATCTCCGCATAGCGCCGCTTCAAATCGTCACGGAGTTTCTTGATCTTGTTCTGCAGCTTTTTCTGATCTGGCGGCTCGTCGCCAGGCCCTTTTTGACCCGCCTTGACCGGACAGGACTGGGTCGCCGAGGTCGGTTTGTTTGCGCCTTTCTCGTCGGCTTTTGGCGCGTGATGCGCAATCGCTTTGGAAGCCTCTGGTCCCGCTCGCTGTTGCGCCGCAGTTGCCGCCATCTTCGCCGCCTGCTTGGCGGCAGCGATACTCTCCTCGGGCGCATCAATCCCAAGAGCTTCAACGACCGCATCGATTGCTAGGTCGATTAAAACACCGGCCATCGATCAGCTCCACGCCGTCTGAGCGCCGAGCTCGTTGATCAGCAATCCCAGCCTCTGATCGCCATCGATGTCGGGATAATCGCCGTCCAACAGAGTCCGGATCGCCGGTATTTCATCGAACTCCTGGCCGAGGAAAACGCCAAGCAGCACCCATTTCATCAATCCGCGCTCGGTGATGACGCCATGGGTCGCGGCACGGCCGCGCATCCGGCCAATCCATGCGAGCAGCCTTGCCTGCTCGATCTTCTGGGTCCGATCCGGCAATTCCTTGCGCAGAAACCCCGCGATGCGCAGATCCATCACCCGCTCGGCCCGATTGGTCAGCGCCACCATGACCGGCGGACGGATCGGGAACAGGCCGATCGGTAGGGTGATCGCCGGACCAGGTATCGGCGCGTGGTGCTCGATCAGTTCACCGGCCGGATCTTCTGTCCACAGTGCCGCGATCGGTCCGAACAACGGCCGGCGCTCCTCGAGGTCGAGCACCGGCAGGTCTCCGCCGTGCCGAGAGTTGAAAGGTAGATCGGAATATTCGGATCACGCGCAGCGTCCACTACTGCAAGGATCGATCCTAACGCGCCGCTGTTCTCAGGCCATAGCTGCGCTCGCAACTCGACGAAGTTCATACCGGACAGCGATCGGTCATTTCGTACATTTCTCACAGAACGGAATGCCACCATCCTGCGCCGCTTTTGCCAGCGCCACACCCTGTGATTAAAGCGGTGATGCCGGCCCGGCGGCCGTGCCGATCAGCACCGTTCCGAGCCCACCGACGATCACCCCGCCGTGCGCGGTCTGGTCGCCCATGCGGGCCGCGGGCAGGCCGTTGATCAGCACAGTGGGCGATCCCGCTGCGACCATGTCGGGCGGTCCGACGCATGTCACCTTGTCGGTCACTCGTGCCGCCGGCAGACCACCGATGAGCACATTGGGCGAGCCGGTGAGGATGGGTCCCCCAACATGCGGAACTGGCCCGTCACTCTCCGGGCAGGTGTGCATGTCGGTCATGTGGGCCGCAGGTTTTTCTCCGGCCATGAAACGATGCTAGCCGATCACCCAGAACCAGGAAAGCCTCAATTCTGCTTCCATGGCCCCCCTGCCCTGCCCGAAACGCTCGATCTGGCCCACGGCAACGTTACTCGGCAATGCGCGGCGTGCGGCTTATCCCGCGATAGCCCCCCGAATAATTCCACTACGCGCGATAATATCTGTTATCTCGACTCAGTAACATTTTGCAGAGCGCCGTCCCTTCGAACATCGAAAGTAAGCTCGACCTTCAGGCCGACCGGGTCGTAGAAAAATAACTGATACAGGTCGAATCCAGGAACTGGGGTACCCTGATACGTGATACCCAGTGAATCGAGCTTCGTTCGTACCGCATCGAGGTCACCGGTGCGGAATGAAACGTGGTCGAACTGACCGGTGGATCCTGGGAGCCCTTTAGGTGCCATAGGTCCGTCCACTGGGAGCGAGCCAGCTATATGCACCACCGGTCGGTCACCGAGATACATCCAGTAGCCGGGAAACTTGAAATCAGGTCGCAGGCCGGGACGCAGACCCAACACATCGCCATAAAAATCCCGCAGCGCATCAACGTCTTGCGGTCGACTTCGGATCGTGAAGTGATCGATATACTGAATGTCCATCGCCATGCCTACCCATAATCTTTGCGATGAACATAGTCGCCAGGAACAAGATTGATCAACCGCCAAGGCCCATATTTTGAAACTAAGCTGCCCGTGGGTATCGCGATATATGCGAATTTCCGGAGTGAAGTTCGCCGTAATTTGGGTGGCATGCGGTTCAAAACACTGCGCAATCTATGGCATAGCATGTGCGAAACTGCACGAAGCAGGGGAGCAGAAATAGTGTCGATCACGAAAGAACTAGCCGTGTGACAGTCGGAGGTGGATCGGTATCTGGCATTCTATCGATGCCATCAGTGATCTCCGGCGGAGGTCAGCCAAAGCGGGGAGTCGATAGAATGGGGAGATAAGATAGGGACTTTGAAATCTATCTTTTTTAAAACACCGGTCTGGGATCACAAGGGATGATAGGGAAAGCCCCCGCACGCCGTATGGTGCGCGATCGGCATAACGGACAGGTAAGCAGATGACTGATTTCACGAGCGGGCTTGCGCGGCGGGCGGCGAATTACCAGGCGCTGACACCGTTGTCGTTTCTCGGGCGAACGGCTTCGGTCTGGCCCGAGCGGGTTGCCGTCATTCACGGTACGGTTCGATTCACCTGGCATGAAACAGCGGCGCGCTGCCGGCGGCTGGCGTCGGCGCTGGCGGCACGGGGGATCGGGCCGGGGGATGTCGTTGCGGTGATGGCACCGAACGTGCCGGCGCTGCTGGAGGCGCATTTCGGTGTACCGATGGCCGGCGCAGTGCTGGCAACGCTGAACGTGCGGCTCGATGCCGGCACGATCGCCTATTGTCTGCGCCATGGCGAGGTGAAACTGTTGCTGAGCGACACCGAGTTCGCGCCGGTGATCCGCGCGGCGCTTGCGGAACTCGGCGATGCGGCGCCGGTCGTGGTGGATATCGCGGATGCCGCAGTGCCGGACGGGGCGCGGCTTGGTGCCATCGAGTACGAGGACCTGCTGGCATCGGGCGATGCGAGTTTCACGCCGGTTCTGCCGGGCGAAGAGTTTTCGGCGATCAGCCTGAATTATACGTCCGGCACCACGGGCCGGCCGAAGGGCGTGGTCTATCATCATCGTGGTGCCTATCTGAATGCCCTCGGCAATGCGGTGACCTGGGATATGGGGCACCACCCGGTCTATCTGTGGACGCTGCCGATGTTTCATTGCAACGGCTGGTGCTTTCCCTGGACCGTGACGCTGCTGGGCGGCACGCATGTGTGCCTGCGGCGGGTGGATGCGGCATCGATCGGCGCGGCGGTTGCCGCCCATGGCGTCACGCACCTGTGCGGCGCGCCGGTGGTGATGGGGATGATGTTGAACGCGCCGGCCGCCGTTCGCGCCCAATTCGCCGATCGCGGGTTGCGCATGATGACGGCGGGTGCGCCGCCGCCGGCCGCGGTGATCGAGGGGATGGAGGCGCTGGGGATCGCGTTGTCGCATGTCTATGGACTGACCGAGACCTACGGGCCGGTGACGGTTTGCGCCTGGAACGATGCGTGGGACGGGCGCGACCAAAGCGAACGCGCGGCGTTGCGGGCGCGCCAGGGCGTGACCTATCCGGTGCAGGAGGCGCTGGGCGTCTTCGACCGCGAGACCGGGGCGGCGGTGCCGGCCGATGGCGTGACCATGGGCGAGGTGCGGATGCGCGGCAATATCACCATGATGGGGTATCTCAAGGATGCCGCAGCGAGCGAGGCCGCGTTCGCGAACGGATGGTTCGCCTCCGGCGATCTCGGCGTGATCCATCCGGATGGTTATGTCGAACTCAAGGACCGGCTGAAGGACATCATCATTTCGGGGGGCGAGAATATTTCGACCATCGAGGTCGAGACGGTGCTGTATCGACATCCCGCGGTGCTCGAAGCCGCCGTGGTTGCCGCCCCTGATCCGCAATGGGGCGAAGTGCCCTGCGCCTTCGTGACCCTGCGGCCGGACATGACGGCGGGCGAGGCCGAGATCATCGAGTGGTGCCGCGCGCGGATGGCGCGGTTCAAGGCGCCGAAACGGGTGGTGTTCGGCGAGTTGCCGAAGACCTCGACCGGCAAGATCCAGAAGTTTTCGCTCCGCGAGCGGGCGCGGGACGGGAGCGCGGCACCATGAGCGAACCGCCGATCAGCGCCTTTGCCGTGCCGGATATCGTGGATCTGCCCGCTGATGTGAGGGCCAGGATTCTTTCCGTGCAGGAGAAGGCGGGATTCGTACCGAACGTGTTTCTGGCGCTGGCGCATCGGCCGGATGAATTCAGGGCGTTCTTTGCCTACCACGACGCCTTGATGCTGCGCGCGGGCGGGCTCAGCAAGGCGGAGCGCGAGATGATCGTCGTTGCGACCTCCGGCGCCAATCATTGTCTTTACTGCGTTGTGGCGCACGGAGCACTCCTGCGGATCTATGCCAAGGACGCCGAGATCGCAGACCGGCTCGCCGTCAATCCGGGAAAAGCCGCACTGTCGGCACGGCAGTCCGCGATGATCGCCTATGCGATGAAGGTGGCGACGCGCTCGCACGAAATTGTGCCGCAGGATCATGCTGCGCTGCGCGAGGCGGGGTTCGACCATGAGGATATCTGGGATATCGGCGCGATCGCCGGATTTTTTGCCCTGTCGAACCGGTTGGCGAACATGAGCTTCATGCAGCCGAACGCGGCGTTCTTCACGATGGGGCGGACGCCGAAACTTGCGGGCTGAGACGCCGGTTGGCATACTTGGCCGATGGACCTTGGTGCTGTCGAGACTGCGTCCGAACCGTTGCTGATCGAACGCGATGCGCGCGGGGTGCTGACGTTCACGCTCAACCGCCCCCGGCGCTACAACGCGCTGTCGGATGATCTGCTCGCGGCGCTGACGCGCGCGATCGGGCACGTCGCGGCGGACCGGACGGCGCGCGTCGTCGTGCTCGCGGCCCGGGGTGCGGCGTTTTCGGCCGGGCATGACCTGCATGAAATGATGGCGCGGCACGAGGCGGCCGAGCACCGCGACCTGTTCGAACGGTGCAGCGCGGTGATGCTCGGGTTGCAGGCGCTGCCGGTGCCGGTGATCGCCAAGGTGCAGGGCATCGCGACGGCGGCCGGGTGCCAGCTTGTGGCAAGCTGCGATCTGGCGATCGCCGCGGCTTCGGCACGGTTTGCGGTGTCGGGGATCAATCTCGGCCTGTTCTGCTCGACCCCCAGCGTCGCCCTCGCCCGGACAATGCCGCGCAAACCGGCGCTGGAAATGCTGTTGACCGGCGAGATGATCGATGCGGCCGAGGCGGAGCGCCGGTTCCTGATCAACCATGCGGTACCGGACGCTACGCTGGATGCGGCGGTCGAGGCACTGGTGGCGCGGATTCTCGAAAAACCGAAGGTGGCGCTCGAAATCGGCAAGAGACAGTTCTACCGGCAGGTGGAATTGGGCACCGAGGCCGCCTATCAGGTGGCGGGCGAAGCGATGGCCTGCAACATGACCGACCCTGCCGCACGGGATGGCATCGCACGATTTCTCGACAAGCGGTCACGCAGGGAATCATAACCTGCATCGAGCGGCGCGGCAACCCTTCATCCGAAGGCGTCGAACGCCGATGACCCGGCGGTGAACAAGGCCGGTTTGACCTTACGGCGGCGGAGCAGGCCCGTCTGCCACGGCAGCGAGACCGATTGATAACCGGAGCGGCGGCGGCCCTTGGGACCACTGCGCCTGCGCTCATGGCGGGGATTGACCGAACGCTGGTGATCCGCGCGGGCGTTATGACCCCACTTCGGCCAACCTACATATCATAGCTTATCACCACATCATCGCCGCGCGGAGCGGACTGGCAGGTTAGAATATAGCCTTGGGTCACCTCATCGGCCGTCAGCCCATAGTTCACCTTCATATCCACTTCGCCCGAAACCAGCTTCGCCCGGCAGGTCGCGCATACCCCGCCTTTGCAGGCGAACGGGGCCGGCATCCCGGCGGCGCGCACGCTATCCAGGATATTCCCCAGTGCGGCATCGAACACTACCGTCGATTTGCGGCCATCCAGCAAAATCCCCATCCGCCGCCCCGCCGCCGCTTGCACCACCGCTGCTGCGCTCTCGCTTTGCGCTGTGCTTGGCCCGGCTGATAAAAAAAATTCCAGCAGGATCGTCTCCGCCGGCACGCCCGCCGCGAGCAGTGCTGCCTCAGCGCCGAGCATCATCCCTTCCGGGCCGCAAATGAAAACCTGGTCCAAATCCGCTGGATCGAGCAACAGTCCGACAATCTCCGCACATTTTCGGGCGTCCAGCCGGCCGTTGAACAGCGCCACATCGTCCTCTTCCATCGAGAGGAAGTGGAAAATTTCCAGCCGGTCCATGTAGCGGTTTTTGAGCGCGGCCAGTTGCTCGGCGAACATGATCTGCCCGCTCTGGCGGTTGGCGTAAAACAATTTGAAGCGGCTTGCCGGCTCACTGTGCAGCACGGTTTTCAGGATCGAAAGGATCGGCGTGATACCGGAGCCGGCGGCGAACGCCGCATAGGACAAGGCCCGCTCTGCCCCGAACGGCGCCGTGAAACGGCCGGAGGCCGGCATCACCTCCAACCGATCGCCCGGCTGCAGCACATTGTTGGCGTAGGTGGAGAATTTGCCGCCGGCCACAGCTTTCACCGCCACCATCAGCGCGCCCTCCGCCGGTGCCGCGCAGATCGAATAATTGCGGCGCACATCCTCACCGCCAATCTCCGCCCGCAGCGTCAGATACTGCCCGGCCTTGAATGTGAAATGCGGCGCCAGCGCGTCTGGCACATCGAAACGGATGGAGACGGCATCACGCGTCTCGCGCCTGATCTCCGCCACGGTCAGCGCGTGGAAACTGGTTTTCGGTTTGTCCATGGCGCCCGCTATATACATTTGAACCGGTCGAACGGCTCGGCACACTCAAGGCAGCGCCACAGCGCCTTGCACGGGGTCGAGCCAAACTGGCTGATCTCTGCGGTTCTGCCCGTACCGCATTGCGGGCAGATCGCCGGCGCCGCATCCCGCCGAGCCCGGCGCTCTGCTGTGGTTTCCGGCGGCGCGATGCCGTAGGCCAGCAGCTTCGCCCGCCCTGAATCAGATATCCAATCCGTCGTCCAGGCCGGTGACAATTCTGTTTTGACCACGACATCGCGCAAGCCGGCATCATCCAGCGCCGCGCGCACCGCTTTGTTGATCGCCACCGTCGCTGGGCAGCCGGAATAGGTCGGGGTGATCACCACCACCGCCGGTACGCCGGCGCGCACCGCGCGCACAATACCGAGCTCCACTACCGAAATCACCGGAATCTCAGGGTCCGGCACCGCGCCCAGAATTTCATAAATCCGCGCCGCAAGCCGCTCCGCGATGGTGGCGCTCACCACACCGCATCCGGATAGGCTCGGGGCAGATACTGCATCTGCGCCAGCAGATGCCCCAGATGTTCGGAATGGCGCCCGCGCCTGCCGCCGGTGATGCCGCGCACCGGCTCAGGCGCGTCAAGCCCGGCTTGCGCCAACACCTTATCCACGCGTGCATCCCATTCCGTGCGCAGCGCCGCGCAACCATCCTCGAACAGCTCACCGGTAAAACGCCAGCACCAGTCGAGCCCTGCGATCATGCGCTGATGGCTCTCGGCGGTGCCGTCGCCAAGCCGGACCACCCAGCCGGCGGCAAAGCTGGCATGGTAGGTGACTTCCTTGACCGCCTTGCCCGCGATCGCCGCGATCTCCTGGTCCGCAGCATCCGCCAGCCGCCGGAGCAGCAATTCCTGCCAAGCGGAAAACAGGAACTGCCGCGCGATGGTACGCGCGAAATCGCCGTTCGGCTGTTCCGCCAGCAGACAGTTCTGGAACGCATCCTCGGTGCGCCGATAGGCCAGCGCATCCGCGTCGCGCCCTTCGCCCTCCGCCGCCGCAGCCAGTCCCAGGAACAACTGCGCCTGTC
The DNA here is from genome assembly GCF_900156265.1 of Acidiphilium rubrum. Lineage (GTDB taxonomy): Bacteria > Pseudomonadota > Alphaproteobacteria > Acetobacterales > Acetobacteraceae > Acidiphilium > Acidiphilium rubrum. The sequence continues at coordinate 3,623 of NZ_FTNE01000005.1, read as the reverse complement.
CGATCAGGTCGAGCCCGATATTGGTCAGCGCCAGGTCAAGCTCAAGCGTCGGCGCATGGCCGCACCATTCGCTCAGCCGGTGGCCCAGAATCAGCGCGTCGTCACCCAACCGCACAGCAAGATCGTGCGCCATCAGATATGCTTCACATTATCAGGCACAACATAGAAGGTCGGATGCCGGTAAACCTTGTCCTGCGCCGGCTCGAACAGGCAGGCCGCGTCGCCAGGGTCGGACGCGGTGATCGCAGCCGAAGGCACCACCCACAGACTGACCCCCTCCATCCGGCGGGTATAAACATCCCGCGCCGCATCAACCGCCATTTTCGGGTCGGCGGCGTGCACGCTGCCGACATGCCGGTGCGACAGGCCGCCCTTGGCCCGCACGAAAACTTCCCAGAGCGGCAGACCCTCTTTCATGTCACGCCGCCTTGTTCTGCCGCTTGGCCTCATGCGCCATGGCGGCCTCGCGCACCCAGGACTGGCTCTCCCAGGCATCGATCCGCGCCTTGATCCGGTCCTTCGCCACCGGTCCCTCGCCGCGCACCACGGCATAGAATTCCGCCCAATCGATCGCGCCATAATCATAGCTTTCGCGCGCCGGATTCCATTTCAGGTCCGGATCGGGAATCGTCAGCCCTAGGGCCTGCGCTTGCGGCACCGTCACGTCGATGAATTTCTGGCGCAGCTTGTCATTGGTATCGCGCTTGATCCGCCAGCGCATCGATTGCGCGGAGTTCGGCGAGTTGTCATCCGGTGGCCCGAACATCATCAGCGAGGGCCACCACCAGCGGTCCAGCGCATCCTGCGCCATGCGCTGTTGCGCCGGCGTGCCGTTCGCCAGCTGCATCATGCTCTCATAGCCCTGGCGCTGGTGGAAACTCTCCTCCTTGCAGATGCGCACCATCGCGCGCGCATACGGCCCGTACGAGGTGCGCTGCAGCGGCACCTGGTTCAAGATCGCCGCACCATCCACCAGCCAGCCAATGGCGCCGATATCCGCCCAGGTCAGCGTGGGGTAATTGAAAATCGTGGAGTATTTCGCCCGCCCCGCATGCAGCGCTTCGGTCATCTCGTCGCGCGACACTCCCAATGTTTCGGCCGCGGCATACAAATAGAGCCCATGGCCGCATTCATCCTGGATTTTCGCCAGCAGAATCGCTTTGCGCCGCAGCGAGGGTGCGCGCGTCAGCCAGTTGCCCTCCGGCAACATCCCGACAATTTCCGAATGCGCGTGCTGTGATATCTGCCGGATCAGCGTCTTGCGATACGCCTCCGGCATCCAGTCCTTGGGCTCGATGAACTCGTCCGCCGCGACGCGCGCCTCGAACGCCGCGTGCCGCCCCGCATCGTCCGCCGCGATGGCCGAAACGTCATTCTGTTTGCTCAGCTCGACAGTATCCATGCGCCTGCTCCTCCGGACGGATTTGAAACTACGATAACCCGACCGATCGGTCAATTAATTTAAGCGTCCGGCAGCACTTTTGTCCCGATCATCCGGCCAAGCCCCTGAAACAGCGCGACCACCCGCCCGTCCCCGCCTTTCACCCTCACCTGGTAACCGCCGGACCACCCTGCCCCTCCCCGCCATCCGCGCGGTCCATGCCGCCACGGCCGGTGCCGGCGCATCGGTGGCGAGCCACGATCCGCTGACGATCGATGCGATTTGAAACGGTCTTTACGCGTCCGCGGGGTGTGGCAAAACCCGTCCGTTCGGACTATCAATCCGGGTGACTGAACATCCGGGATCAACTGGTTCATGGCAAGAACGCAATCGGCGGATTACGACAAGCGCCGCGACGCCATCATGGCAGCCGCCGCCTTGCTCTACGCCAAAAAGGGCTTCCTGGGCGCCTCCGTCGCGGAGCTGGCGGACTCCTGTGCTATCTCGAAATCATTGCTCTACCATTATTATCCCGCCAAGGACGATATCCTGTTCGACGTCATGGACACGCATGTCCAAACCCTCGTCGAGGCGGCCACACGGATCGAAGCCGGCGAGGGCACGGCGGATGCCAAGCTGCGCGCACTCGCCCACGCGCTGATGCGGCTTTATAGCGGCGCGCAGGCCAGCCAAAAGATCCTGCTGAACGAGCTGCCAAATTTGCCCGCGCCGCGGCGTGCGATCATCGTCAAGCACCAGCGCGATCTGCTGGACGTGGTGGACCGTTTGACGATCGAACTCCGCCCAAAGCTCACCAAATCCCCGGCGCTGCGCCGGCCAATCGTCATGATGTTCTTTGGGATGCTGAACTGGACCCATATCTGGTTCGACCCGAACGGTCCGACGAAAGCGGGCAAGATCGCCGATCTTGCGACCGAAATGTTTCTGGGCGGCCTGCCGGATTAGCAACAATTACGGTTCGATACCATCGCCTCGTCCCTATCCGGCCAGCTTGCGCAGATCCCTGATCCGCTGAACCTTCCCCAGCGATCGCGCGATCGTCCCCGGCATGACGATCTCGACCACAGCCGTAATGCCGATGCGTCCCTTGATCAGCTCACGCAGCTTTTTGCCTTGCGCGGCGATGCTCCCCTCATCGAGACAATCGACCTTGGCTTCCGCGCAAACCTTGATCTCATCCATCCGGTCGGGACGGGTCAGCTCGATATAATAATGGGGCGCCAGGCCAGCGCATTCGAACAGCAATTCCTCGATCTGGGTCGGAAAGACGTTAACCCCGCGGATAATCATCATGTCGTCCGACCGGCCCATGATCCGGCCCATTCGGCGCATCGCGCCCAACGGTCCTGGCAGAGTCCCCGGCAACAGGCAGGTCAGGTCGCGCGTGCGATAGCGGATCACCGGCATCGCCTGTTTCGTGAGCGACGTGAAAACCAGCTCCCCAACCGCCCCGTCCGGCAAGACCTCGCCCGTCACCGGATCGATGATCTCCGGGTAAAAATGATCCTCCCAGATCGTCGGCCCGTCTTTCATGGCCGCCCCCTCGCTGGCAACCCCCGGCCCCATGACCTCCGAGAGGCCATAAATATCCACCGCATCGATGTGAAAGGCCGACTCGATCTCCGCGCGCATCGCATCGGTCCAGGGTTCCGCGCCAAAAATACCGATCTTCAGCGAGGTCGAACGAGGATCGATGCCCTGGCGGATGAACTCATCGAGAATCGTCAGCATATAGCTCGGCGTGACCATGATGATGTCTGGCTGGAAATCAATGATCATCTGCACCTGCTTTTCGGTCTGCCCGCCGGACATCGGGATCACGGTGCAGCCCGCCGCCTCGGCGCCATAATGCGCGCCAAGGCCGCCGGTGAACAGGCCATAGCCGTAAGCGACATGGATTTTCATGCCGGGTTTGCCGCCGGCAACCTCGATCGAGCGAGCGACCAGTGCCGCCCAGGTTTCGATATCCGATTTCGTATACCCTACAACAGTGGGTTTGCCGGTCGTGCCGGATGAGGCGTGGACCCGCTGCACCTGATCCATCGGGACGCTGAAAAAGCCGAACGGATAATGCGCCCGCAGATCGCCCTTGGTGGTGAACGGCAATGTCGCGATATCGGAAAGGCTGGCTTTGCTACTGAATTTTGGCCCAGCAGTGATGGCGAATTTTGGCCCACCTCCATCGTCGAACGTAGGGTCTCCTCGGCACGATCGAGGAGCC
>NZ_FTNE01000032.1 GCF_900156265.1 Acidiphilium rubrum | reverse complement strand
ACGCGGTGAAATCAGGAGTCCGCTCCAGCAGGGACAGGAGGAGCAACTCGGCGCCCTTGGCCTCGCTCTCAATGCCGTCGTGCATTGGAACGCCATCTATATGCAGGAGGCCATCCGCCAGGTTGGGTCGGACGGCATGGACGCCAGCAGCAACGACATCGCCCACCTATCCCCGCTGATCTGGCGCCATCTCAACTTCCTCGGGCGATACGACTTCTCGCTGCCCGACACCGTTATGAATGGCGGCCTCAGGCCGCTCAGGAACCCTACTTCCGCATGGGACTTTTGAGTAGTCTTATGCCGGTTTTCTGTTCCACTCAGCCGCACAGGCCATACCAAGCGGCTGCGCGCCAAGGTCCACGAGATCGGTGCCGTCTATCAGGCGTATCTGGCGGAGTACGGACGCCGGTTCAACATTGAGATCGAATACGACGCCAAGCAGGAGGCGGCGATCATCAGCAAGGTCGACAAGGCGGCGGTCACCGAGTTCTCCAAGCGCCACCGCCAGATCGAGCGCGAGGCCAAGACACGCGCCCGCAAACTCGGCCTTGCCTGGGATACGATGGACCTCCAGCAAAAGAAGGGCATCCTCGCCAAGACCGGCCTGACGGCCCGCGTGCGGAAACTCGGCGAGGATGAGGCCCGGGATGAGGAAGCCTGGCGCGCGCGCGCCGAGGCCATCGGATGGACCCATGAAAGCGTGGTCGATCGCCTGGTCCCAGTGCCGATGTGGAGCGACAAGCAGCGCTACGACATGGCCTACGATTTCGCGGCGGCGCGCCTGGCGAAGGAATTTCGGACCGCAGCCGTGGTCGATGTCGATCTCCTGCGCACCTTCGCCGCCCGCGGGCTGATCGCGACCGGGCTGAAAACCCCGGGGGACATCGATATCGTCACAGAGCTCGTGGAATCGCGGGGCATTACATTGCGTGGGCAGCACGCTCACCTCCACGTCGCGGAGTCCGACGGCAAGCTGCGGATTACCAACAGTGAGCAGGTCCGGATCGAAAATGCGATGATGGCTCAGGCGCTGCAAGCCACCCGCTCGACCGCCGGTGCCTTGAGCGCCAGCGCGATCCGCGATGCCATCACCGCGTCCGGACTGGATTTCGAGGCCGAACCCATACACGGTCAGCAGCAGCTCGCGGCAATCTACGCCCTCGGCACCGGCAGTGATCTCACCGTCCTGACCGGTGTGGCGGGCGCGGGCAAGACGACGCTCCTGACCCCGTTGGTGGCGGCCTACAAGGCCGATGGCCGCCAGGTGATCGGCATCGCGACCGCCTGGCGGCAGGCTGACGCGCTGAAGGATACCGGGATCGGAACGGAGGAGCACGAAGTCTTCGGGAAGATTGACCCGGCCGGGCGGCCCACGACGCGGGAATCCATCAGCACGATGAAGCGCGCCGGCACCGACGGCACCTATGCGCTGACGCGGTTCCTCCGGATGGTCGAGCGGGGCGAACTCGCCTTGAACGATCGGACGGTGCTGATCGTCGATGAGGTCAGCCAGATCGCGCCGCGCCAGTTCCTGAAACTCCTCGACCTCCAGGCGCGCACCGGTATGGTGATCAAGGCCCTCGGCGACCCCAATCAGGTGCAGGCGATCGAGGCGGGCGATACGATGCGCCTGCTCGATTACATTCTACCGCCAGAGGCGAAGCCTTTCATTGGGGTCACGGTGCGCCAGCGCACCGGTCGCGGGCGGGATATCGCAGGCCGGTTTCGCAACGCCGATGCGGCGTCGGCGCTCAAAATGAAACGCGAGGACGGCACCGCCCACCTGATCGGCGGCGACCTCGATCAGGTGGCGGACCGGATCGCGGATTTCTACCTGCAGCGGAGGAATATCCTGCGGGCGCGGGGTGATAAACGCGGCATCACGATCTCGGTGCCGACCAATGACGACGCCGCGGCGATCAGTCACGCGGTCCGGGACAAACTGAGATCGCGCGGGGAGATCACCGGCCCGGACACGATCCTCAAGGCCATCGATCAACGCGGTGAGCAATACGACCTGCCGGTCGCCCAGGGGGACCGGGTCCGACTGTTCCGTAAAACCTGGTCCCAATTCAATGACGCCACGCACGGATATCTTGGCAATAACGGGGATATCCTCGACGTGATCGGGGTGACCCAACAGACGATAACCCTGCGAAGGTCAGACGGACGGACGGCAACGGTGCGCCAGGATGTGCTTCGTGAAGAGAAAACCGGTCGGATCATGCTCGGTTTTGGGCATGCGATGACCATCGACAGCGCGCAGGGGATCACATCGACCGAACACATCAACGCCCTGCCCCGCGGAACGGCCAACCTGACCGCCTTCAAGGCGTATGTCGCGGAAAGCCGCCACACCGACGCGGCCTGGACGATGATCGGCGAAGGGGGATTACTCGAGGCGGAACGGCTCAGCCGGGCAATCGGCGATACCACGCCGATCACGGCTGCTGACCTGTGGAACCGCGCGGCCGTCGATATGTCGGAGCAGAAACGCAAATCGCTCGCCGTCGAACTGATGGATTTGATCAAGGCAGAACAGGAGAATGACGAGCGCCGGTCTCGAAAATCGAAATCGACGGAACGCTGGCTGAAATTCCAGTACGAGGTTGAGACGATGGTAGGTGCCGGTGACGATCCCGCCCGGCATTACCGCCAAAGGGCGCAGGAGCGGGAAGCCGCGGCGGCGCTGGCCGAGTACGGCCAGGACCTTGCGCGGGTGATCGCGCGAAACGACGACGGATGGCAATCCATCACTGACACCCAGACGGCGGCCCTCAATCGGGCCGGCGCCGCATTTGTACCGTCAGCAGCGAAACCGACATCAAGGCCAGGGATCGGTTGAGACCATTGACGCAAGGGGGGTCAAAAATCATCCGCTGTTGCCTCGAAAACGAGGAATGAGTGGTAGACTTCCCGCATTCACGATTGGTTAACCTTCTGCATATCGCCCATGGGCGAAATCGCAATTTGTCACAAAATCGGGCGAAGTGCCTGCTTTGTGCCCAAACTGACGAGACCCCTGCGGACCGATCACCTGAATTTGCCATCGCACTGACCGGAATCGACCGTTTACGGGCATGGTAAAATTAACTGACCAAAAATTAGGCTTTGATCGTTAGGGGCAGGAAGTTTTATTGGTCACGGATTCTGAGCGGGACCATTTCTGACCGGATCAGACAATTGGGGTAGTGCGCAATGGTCGAGTGGCGACTACCCCAATCAGGCGGCTTTAGTCAGATTCAGATCATGCGCGTTTCTGGCGCTTGCGGATCACGAAACCAAGAGCGAGAAGACCTGTGCCAAGAAATCGCATTAGCTGCCCTGAATCGATCGATTCAGGGCAGCTAATGCGGCAGCACGCCCCGGCCAACGACATTCGGACCCTCGACCTTAGAGGAACACCTATTCCGCACAGCGTTCGCCGTAGTGCGGTGAGCACCACCGCGCCGAGCTGATGGAGAATTTGACCCTATGTGCGCAGAACTAGTTGCCACGAGGCATCTGCCGGAATTACTCCCGACAGATGCCCGGGAAACTAGATCAGGCTCGGCGGCGGCTGCGCAGCACGATACCAAGGCCGATCAGGCTGGTACCGAGCAACACGAGCGAGCCGGGTTCAGGAACCGGGACCGTCGTGGATGAGGCCGTCACGGCCGCGAACTCGAAGGAGACCTTCTGGCTACCAGCCACAACCTGGTTGAATCCGCTGGCGATGTCGGCGTTAATGTAGGCTGAACCGCCATAGGTTTGGACACCGCTGGAAGGGACATTTGCCGCAGATGAGATCTCGGAGCCAGTGAGTGATCCTACCAAGGTGGTCCCATTATAGAAGGACAGCACGTTTTCGGCGCCCGGCACACCGTCGACCGACCCCCAGAGCAGGCCGAGATAATGTTGGGTTTTGGTGAAATTGAAGTCGATCACGCCGGTGTCGCCTGAAGACACAGACGGATTAGTGGTCGAGATCGTCGGCGATGTCAGCCCGGTCGAGAAATAATTCCCGGCATAGGGGGTTCCGGCCGCATCGGTGATCGGCGCGGCATAGGTGTTGGCTAAGCTGCCCGAAACGATGGCGCCAGGGGAAGTGGTTGAGATAGTCACAGAGCCGTCGCTGCCCAGGCTTGATGTGCCAGTCACTGCCGGAATGATGGTGGTGCCGGTCAAGATGGTGGACGGTGAACCGAAGTATGAGATGTTGCCGCTAGTGAAGACGGCGCCGGCGAAAGCGCTGCCAGTCATGGCAAGGCTGATAAAGGCGCCTGTCAGTAAAGCCGTTTTTAAGGAAATACGCATTGTGACCCCGCTGTGAGATGTTTGCTAAGTTCTTTTAGGCACTGCAGATCACGACTAATCAGGTACCTATCATGAATTTAAGCAAAAATCATGCCAAGATATTTTTTTTTGTAAAAACAGATACTTCCTTATTGCGCGCCGCTGCTTTTCGTCGGAAGTGTAAAAAAATCCAGACAATCGTTACATAATAATCACAACCTGTAAAAGCAATGCCGATCATTCCTTCGCTTTTAGGTTTATGGGACGTAGCGAAGTGTAAAATCGCGCCGGGGACGTCACTGTCGCGCATGTGTCTCAGGGTCTGAAGCGATCATGCTCTATCGGGTTGCCCGACGATTTGTACAAAGTCACAGACGGTGCCGACTTAGCGCGCTCTGCAAATCAGAAACGCAGAATCTCTAATTATGGAAAGCGGTGGGAAGTCGCGGCGAAGTCATGGCGTAGGCCTGGTAGCGCGGGCGGGACGGGGCGGCAATCATTAGGTGCGCCTGGATTGATCTAGGGGCTCCTGCAGGTCGATGTAAGGTCCCGGCGAATTTTTGAGATACGAATTGGCGCCGATCATGTGATCAGGCTTGTCCGTGGGTGTTGATATTCTGCAAGGTTCTGACCGGGGGTTGGACGTGTTGCATCGCCAGCGCAAGATCATAATTTGCCTGCAATGTTACCCAGAACCGAGCCGTGCTCACCCCGGCCTGCTCCAACCTGATCGCCAGATCAGGGCTGATGCCAGCCCGACCGTTCAGAACGCGAGAGAACGCGACCCGCGACATTCCCAGCCGTTCGGCCGCCTCCTTCACAGGAATGCCCAGTGGCGCAAGCACATCCTCTTTCAACATTTCGCCGGGGTGCGGCGGGTTCTTCATCATGGAAAGGGCTCCTTTAATGATAGTCCAGATAGTCGACTAACTCGATATTGGGTCCGGTGAACCGAAAGATCACTCGCCAGTTTCCGTTGACCCAAATTGACCAGTAGCCACTCAACGACCCCTTGAGGAGGTGCAGCCGAAACGCAGGCAGGTTTAGTTCCTCGGCCGTTGCGGCGGCATCAAGGGCAGCCAGAATTCGTGCCAACTTCGCGGTGTGGGCTGGCTGGATTCCTCGGAGCGACTCAGTGCGATAGAATTCTTCGAGCCCTTTATGTCGAAACCCGATGATCATTTATCTTGGTATCGTGTATCGTTGCGCGTTTCAATAGTGCAAATTCCCCAACGGATTCGAGGGTGGGGTTGGCAATGGGTAAAGAAGGCATGGCGTTGAAAGTACGCTAAACAACGCCAACCCGAAAGTTTCTAAAATTCAGAAAGTTGATGGCTCCGACTCTGAAACGACCCTTCTGTGGACGCACATTTTTGGTGGAAAAATGGACAGACCTCCGTCCACAAAATATGCCTCTTTATTCCAAATCATCCCTAAAATACCCTTGCCATTCTGTGCAGGGCTGTTCAACCCTCTGAACTGATGGTTCACTGAGTCCGATATGCAACAGGACGTCGGAAATTGAGGCGTCGAGCATTTTGCGATTTCCCGCCGGGATCGATCTGGGATTCGTGGGGAGGTAACCGATTCGGAGGTTACCATGGCCACGTTCACCCCGTTGCTCGACATCCTGGCTGATGTCCCTGATCCACGTCGCGCGGAGGGCAAACTCTACAAGTTGCCCCACGTGCTTTTGTTTTCGATCCTCGCGATCGTGAGCGGCAGCGATTCCTATCGCGGCATCGTCACATTCATCGACACCCATCGCCGCACCCTCAACCGCAGCTTTGGTTTGAAATGGCGCCGCGCACCGTCGCATACCTCGATCCGCTACATCCTCCAGGGGCTCGATCCGATCGGGGTGGAGGCGGTCTTTCGTCGGCATGCAGCACTTCTGCACGAGGCCAACGCCAAGCCCGGTGCTGCCAGCATCGCGTTGGACGGCAAGACTTTGCGCGGCAGCTTCGACAAGTTCCACGATCGAACCGCCGCTCACGTGCTCAGCGCCTTCGCCACCGACACCAAACTCGTGCTGGCGCACCTCGATATCGATGCGAAATCCAATGAGATCCCGGCAGCTCAGGCACTGCTTGCCGAGCTCGGTATCGCTGAGGACGCCATCGTCACCCTTGATGCGCTGCACTGTCAAAAAAACTCTTCGAGGTCGCCCAGGACGCCAAAATCGGCCTGATCGTTCAGGTCAAAGACAATCAGCCGACCCTGAAAGCCGCAATTGAACACCTGGCCGCGACGGCCACGTCGCACGATCGCGCCCAAAGCCGCAATCATGGCCGCAATCGCGATGAAACCCGTGCCGTCACTGTCTTCGATCCGGCCGACGCACTCGCCGACACCGATTGGCATCCCCACGTCGCCGCGATCATACAAGTGGAGCGCTCGGTCGTGACACGCAGCCCCGCAACCGGGCTGCTCCACTCCACAACGGAAACCGCCTTCTACATCGCGAACCGCCCGATCACCGCCGCTCGGGCCGGCGTGGCCATCCGCGCGCATTGGAAAATCGAAAACACCTCGCATTACACAAGGGATGTCACCATGGGCGAAGACCGGTCGCGCATCCGAACCAACCCGGGCATCTTCGCCCGCTTACGCAGCTTCGGCTTCAATATCCTGATGGTCAGCAAGACCGGCACCATGAAGCAAGACCGATACCGCGCAGCGCTCGCCGGCATCCAACACCTACTCTCACTCGTCGCTATATCAAAGCGTTGAACAGCCGTGCCATTCTGTGGATGCTCGGTTGCAGGCCATGTTCTGGTTCTGTGCTTCCATAGAGCTGTTTAGCGTACTTTCAACGCGATGCCCTCTATGAGGTCGGGAATGGACCAGGGGAGTTCGCTCAGCCCCATGCCGCACACTCATCATCGGTGAGAGAAAGTGGGACGGTGACACCATTGCTGGCGGAAATCATGCCTGCCTCGATGACCGCCATTACGGCAAGCGCCTCGATCGGCCGGACCGGGCCGGCGCGGTTGCCCCGCAACGCCTCAGCGACAAGCTCATAGAAACGGCGTTGGTCGCCCGGGGTGGCTGGAATCGACCTCTCTCCGTCGGGGCCGTAGACAGCGAGGGCGTCAGGGTCCGACCCCCAGCCATGCTCACCCGGTCGCATTCCGGTGAGAAGTTGGGGCTCCTGCTGGTCGGCCTTGAGTTTGACGAGGCTGCCGCCGCTGCCGTGGACGACGAAACGGGCGGAGCCGCCTGCAACCAGCATCGCCCCCTGCAGCACGACGCGGCGTTCGCCATAAGTGAGTATGACGTGAGCCCAGTCATCGATGAGCGCCCCATCCCGCTGGCTAGCGAGGCTAGCGTTCACGCTGTCAGGAAGCCCGAAAATCTGGAGAACCTGATCGATCAGATGTGGGCCGAGATCGAACCAGATGCCGCCACCTCGCTGGGCACGCTCGCGCCAGCGGTCGCGGACCGCGGGCCTGAAACGATCGATCTTGGATTCGAAGTGGACCACTCTTCCAACGATACCCTCTTCGAGAGCCGCCTTGACGGTCAGATAATCGCTGTCCCAGCGGCGGTTGTGAAAGACCCAGAGGTTGCGGTTTACCTGATCGGCGAGATGCAGCAGATCGCGTGCCTCATTCAGATCGAGTGCAAAGGGTTTGTCAACGACGACATGCTTGCCTGCCTCCAGAGCCATGCGCGACAGTGGCGCATGTGTTTCGTTCGGCGTGGCCACGATCACGAGATCGATGTCGTCATCTGCGATCATCGACTCAAGATTATCACGGACGGTCACTGCGGGAAGACTGGCATGAACCTTTACGGCGTCGCTCGAAGCGACGGCGATCAGCGATAGGCCGTCAACCGCTTGAACGAGCGGCGCATGGAAGGTCTTGCCGGCAAATCCATAGCCGACAAGCCCAACGCGGATTAGTCCGGTGCTGTTCGGGATCAAATTTCATCCTCCTCCGACAAGTCTTCTCGAGTTTTTTGCAGGGCTAAGTCCCTCCGGGTCGATCTCGATCGCCGCACGGAGGGTTTTGCCGCGCCACCGGCATCGTCCGCCACCGCCCCGACCGCCTGAAGTTGACCTGCATGCCTGACTCCCATCCGGCGATCTCAGTCCGCAATCATGACGGTTACGCCGTCCATCTGACGAAACGCCTCAAGCTGTGGAGCGGTCGCCCGCCTGTCGGTGATCAGCGTCCAGGGGCGCAGGAGCGGCGTCCACGCCGTCGAGGCGGTGTGACCGAGCTTGTCGGCGTCCGCGAGCACGTAAATCTCCGCGGCCTGTGCGATCATCATGTCTTTCAGCGCCGCCTGCTCGTCGGAAGCCTCGCAAATGCCGCGGCCCGCCACCACGCCGTCCGCGCCGAGAAAGGCGCTTGCCGCGGTCATGCGCGCGAGCGCACGCTCGGCAACCGGCCCGATCATGCCAAGGCTGATGTGCCTCAGCCGACCGCCCAGCACGATCAGTTCGATCCCGGGCGACGCTGATAGCGCCATGATGCTGGTCAGCCCGTTGGTGATCACCCGCAGGGCCGACCGTCCCGCCAGCGCCTGCGCCAGGGCTCCGACCGTCGTGCCCGCGTCGAGGATGACGGTATCGCCCGCGCCCACCAGCGAAGCGGCGCGGCGCGCGATCGCGCGCTTCTCCGCCTGATTGATTGCCGTCCGTTCGATCAGCGAGTCCTCGCTGCGGGGCCGCGCCGGCGCGGCCCCGCCATAGGTACGTAGAATGCAGCCGTCCGCCGACAACCGGGCAAGATCGCGTCGGATCGTCGACGGCGAAACGCCCAGCGTCCTACTGAGCCGTTCAACCTCGATCATACCCGCCGCGGTCAGATCGAGGATGCGCTGCCGCCGGGCCCGCGCCTCCTTCAAGCCGACCGTCTCGGCGGCGCCAAATCGATCGCCTGACGCATCGCCTCCAGCAGACTGCGTTCGTCGGCAACTCCCGTCCCGGCGATATCGAAAGCTGTACCATGGTCGACTGAGGTGCGGATGACGGGCAGACCCACCGTAATGTTGACGCCGGCTTCCAGCCCCATCACCTTGACCGGGCCGTGCCCCTGATCATGATACATGGCAACCACCATGTCGAAATCGCCCCGGCCAGCGCGAAAGAACAGCGTGTCCGCCGGCAGCGGCCCTTCGACATCCCAGCCTCGTGCCCGGCACGCCGCGATTGCCGGCGCGATCTTGTCCTCTTCCTCGCCATGCCCGAACAAGCCATGCTCGCCGGCATGCGGATTGATGCCGCAGACGCCGATCTTGCGGCGTGCCAGACCAGCCGTCTCCAGCACGGCATAGCTGCGCGCGATCGTCCGCTCGACCAGACCCGGCTCGATTTTCCGGATCGCGTCGATCAGGCCGATATGCGTCGTCACGTGTATCACCCGCAGGTTTGGGGTGGTGAGCATCATCGACACTTCTTCGGTGCCGGTCAGGCTGGCTAGCAATTCCGTATGACCGGGGAATTTGTGTCCCGCGGCATGTAGTGCCTCCTTGTTGAGCGGTGCCGTGCAGATCGCCTGGATCTTGCCCTGTTCAGCAAGTTTCGTCGCCACCCGGATGAACTGGAATGCGCCGTCCCCGGCAATCGGCGACAGGGCGCCGAACGGCAGGTCCGCAGGAATGACCGCCAGATCGATGCAGTCGACCGTTCCGGCGACCCCGAGCGCCTGGTCGACCGTTGCCGCCGTCAGCCGATTGATTGCCAGTCTGGCACCGAGGATTCGCCCCGCCGCCTCTAGCCGACCCGCGTCACCCACCACCACAGGCAGGCATCGCGCGTACAGATCGGCGTGGCCGAGACTTTTCATGATGATTTCCGGCCCGACACCAGCAGCGTCACCCATGGTGATCGCGATGATCGGGCGATCGGTCCGTTCGATGGTCATTCCTGTGATCCTCCTGTCGAAACTGACGCCGCAAACGCCGCCGGGGCGCGCAAGGCCGCCCGGCAGCGTAGTAACGTATCGGGTTGGCCGAACGCTCCGGCCTTGGTGATGATCGGCAGCCGATGCCACGGGCCGGACGGCTGTTCGATCGTCGCGAGCGGCACGCCTGCCTCCACCTCGCCAATCAGTCTCAACGCACCGGCGCCAAGCGCCTCCATCACGGCCCGTGCCGTCTCGCCGCCGGTCGAAACGACCGCGCCGAACTGGTCGGCAAATGGGGCGACGAGCTGCGCTAACCCCGAGCAAAGCGCCAGCCCCTCGGCGAGGTCGATCCGATCTTCCAGGCCGAGCATGACGATCAGGTCGACGCCCGCCATGTTCTGCCGTCCGATCCGGTCCCGCGCCTCAGCCCATCCTGGCGCAGACGCGCCCATGCGCAGAACCCGTGGGGCAACTGTCACCAGCCGGCATTCACCTTCCGCCGCTAGCATCTCGACCTGGCGCCGAGAAACGCTGGAAAGGCTGCCGACCACGAACAGGATCGGTCGCTTGACCGGCCCGATCGCCCAGCGATCGATACCGGCCGTGCCGTCGGTTGATGGTCGCGGCGTCATTCCTGCTGCCAGGTGCCTGGCAAGGCCCGCAGCACCTGCCCAGAGCGTATGGGGGCCCAGCGTGACCCCAGCCGTCGCGATCGCAGCCAGGTCCGCCTCTGTCTCGGCATCGCAGACCACGGCATCATGATCGGTACAGGCGCCGTGCAGGGCATCCCGCAGCGCATCGCCGTCCCGCACGGTCGGGAGGTCGACATGCCGGGTCCGCATACCGGCGCGCTCGATCATGGTCGGAACATGAGCCGTGCCGGCAATCCCCTCCCGGCGCCACAATTCGGTCGCCTCCACCGGCACCCCTCTGATCCGCTGCTGGCCGCCACGCGTCGTGCGGCCCAGTGCTGGAAATGCCGGCGCAACGATGGCAAGCGCCCGGCCAGCGCCCCGCGAGCCGGCGAATTCCAGCCCCGCGCGCAGTTCGGCGGCGATGTTGCCGCGCAGGCTGGAATCGAGCTTCTTGAACAGAATTGGCGTTACCGCACCGACATGGTCACGAAACGCCTCGAACGTCCGCCTGGCTGCCGCCGCAGGGGCCAGCCGGCGCGTATCCGCATCGACGGCGAGCACATCCGCCCCATCACCGGAGGCCCCCCCCAGCACGACCAGCGCATCGAGGCCGGCCGCCGTGCAGGCGATGGCGCAATCAGCCGCACCGGAAAGGTCATCCGCGACGATCAGCATCCGTCTCATCGATCGCTCAATCCTCCCACCCAATCGACGCCTCGCCGCCTCCACATCCCGTGGGCGCCGCAACGAACCGGCTCTGCCGTCATGTACCAATTTCCTCGCTTGCGCAAAAAACGCAATTTTTAATCTCGATGAGCAATTTCTCTGCCATTATGATAGAAAAACTGCATGATTCGTTCAATGGTTTCCACTCAGTCATCCTGACCAACTATCGTCGGTCGTCCAGCCGACCCGCCCGCGACCGGCGTCGCTCACCGTAACGTGTAGAACCTCAGTGACCGCCTCAATTGGACGGGATGCCCGCCGGTCGAGCGGCAGTAGCGTCTGCCCGATAATGGCAGCGAGCGGCACGAACGGCCGGAGCACCCATCCCGCCATCCCTGTCGTGGCAACGCTGAAGCCGTTGATCAGCGCAACGGTAGCACCCAATCGAAGCAGTGCGGGAGCACTGGCCGACTGGGTGACCTCGACGGCGGTCGTCTGGTGATGCCCCGCAACCCGGAACGCGGCGTCGATCAAGCCATCAATCGGTTGATGCCGATCGAGCGAAATCAGCGAAACGGTGCGAGCGCCGGGATCGTGACCCGATCGACCATCGTCAGCTGGTCGTCAGGCGGCATGATGCAAACCAGATCGGACTGGCACAGCCTCTCCACGCGCACACCACCATGAGAGGCCGGCGCCAGGCCAAGCCAGAGATCGACTCGATGTTCCCTAGCGGCCGCCAACACTTCATGATTGAGCAGCGTCAGCAGCGAAATCCGCACACCCGGCCGTCGCACAAGAAACCGGTACATGGTCTCCGCTGCAATGCCCCCCACCTTCCAGCAATAATCCGACCGGCGTGACACAAAGAGCGAGCGAAGTTCTGATCGCTCTGACCGGAACGATGACGTCGGCGGGGGTCGTCCCACACCGGGCGGCAACACTTCCGGCGGTGAGCCTGGACCCAAGCAGGATGGGAAACGACCCGGAACGATTGGGTTCTCGCGCCGGTTCCCGATTATGATCAGCGGTGAAGTCGTGGACGCACCGAAGGCGTGCGACGAATGCAATACAGTTTTTGTTTCCACTATGGTGCATAGCTGCCACATCAGCGCCCATCTGAGGTTTTAACTCACTTGCGGCGATATGAACCTTCATGTCGCCGCTACAAACCATTGCTATCTGGCGATATGCTGCGACTGCGGTCACGAGACTATCGCACGCCCTGCGAGCGGACTGTGCTCGCACGTTGAGGGGCGACGGCGTAACCTGCAGATGAGCGAGCGTTGCCTGGTCGGCCTGATGCTCGCCGCTATCATGCGCCTGATGGCGGGCATCAAATGGAGCTGTCAATGCAACCGCCATGAGGTCGATACCAAGTTGCCCCGGCTGGCCGGCGAAATCCTCAATGACTGGGACGCGGTGATCACCTTCGTTGGCGATCCGGATGTGCCGCCCACCAACAACGATGATGCCGAACGCGCGCACCGCAACGCCGTGATCTTCAGGCGCATCAGCTTCGACACGCGATCCGTTGAAGGAAGCCGGCTCTATGCCGCCGCGCTCAGCGTCATTGACACTTGCCGCAAGCACCGCACTGATCCATGGGCCTATGGCAGCGCCCAGATCACCGCTGGCCGCGCGAACACTCTGCTGTCCACCGTCCCTGCCCAGGTCAGAACCTGACCCTGGAGGCGTGAACGGTTACGACGCTCGTAGCAGAAAGGGCAGAAATAGCGGCTTCCGTTATTGAAAATTTGTTGAGTATAGGTATTCGTCGGTCTCTGGCACACATATTACGAACGTTTTCCCATAACCAAAATCGTGACACTCGAGACCTACAGATACTCTAATTGTAAATCTTATAAAAATAGGCCATTCTAATTGTAAATCCCTGATTTTGCGTCCGCTCGGCACATCTTCGGTCCCCACCTTGTCGGACAGTTCGACGATTGGCCATGATCGGGAGGTAAGCCCCGGATAGCCGATATTGACACCTGCAGGCCTGCAGGTCATGGTAGCGCTACCTTTTAGCGATCGAGAGCAGATGGATGAAAGTGCGACGTATCGCAATCGGCGACCCGGTCGGCATTAGGCCGAAAGATTGTCGCAATGGTATCAATTCGCCTGCAGGATCGTATGGCCTTGGGCGAGCTGGCCTGAGTAGTAAGCGGAGCGACACGTTCACTCGCGGACGCAGCGGCGCGAATGGAACTGGCATTTTTGTTCGAGATCGTGGATCCGGATACTCCAACCGCTGACAGGCCACTTTCTTGCCGTGATACATGAATCCCCTGGTTCAACACATTTCATCACCAGCAAAGTTCCGGAGGCTACATCTGCAATATCACTCCGATAGGTAGGAAACCAGAGGGATTGCTGGAACAAGAACTATAGTTTTAATAGACATAAAAGGGAGAACGAAAGCGATGAATAAGACAATATTTTCTGCAATGACTGCTGCGGCAATACTGGCAGTTACAAGCACCGCAGTGGCAAACAACCTTGTCGAACCAAAGAGTCTCGCAGCTTGTTTCGTGCCACAAACTGCGAATACACCGATGGTGAAGTTCAAGGCAAAACCAGGACCGTATAAAATTGCTTTCAGCAACTCCTATTATGGAAACAACTGGCGTACGGAGATGCTAAATATAGCTCGCGCCTATGTTAAGCAGCCTGGAGTTGCAAAATACGTCTCAAAATTCGAGGTCCAGAATGCTGGCAACAATGTTGCACAGCAGGTAGCCCAGATTCGTCAAATGATCTTGGGTGGCTACGATGCCATCGTAGTCGATGCCGCCTCTCCTTCTGGACTTAATAGCGTGATCAACGAAGCTGTTAATCATGGAATCGTTGTAGTTGCGTTCGACAATACTGTCACCACGTCGAAGGCGATCAATATCAATGAGGATCAGGCCGCGATGGGCCGCATGTGGGCCAAGTTCCTCGCCCGTAAGACCGGTGGGAAGGGCAAGATCCTGTTGGTTCACGGCCTTGCAGGGACGACTGTCGATAATGATCAGGGCGACGGTGCGATGACCGTGTTTAAGAAGTCTCCTGGAATTTCGGTCAAACAGGTTTATGGGAATTGGGACGTTGGCGTGAACCAGAAGGTCACAGCCGATGCGCTTTCGACGAATCACAACATCGCAGGTGTCTGGGGCACTGAAGGAGCGACTGGCGCTTTGCAGGCGTTTCTGCAAGTCAATGCGAAGTTGGTGCCGATGACGGGGGAGTCTGACAACGGTTTCATGAAGCTCGCTGTGGAACACCATATCCCGGCGTTGGTGATCGGTCAGTCCCCAGCCCTCGCGGCAGCCGCTATTCGTGCCGCTATCGCGGCGCTGGATGGGCAAAGCTTGCCGAGCAACGCGAACATTCCACTTAGTCCGGTGACGACTAAAGAAATGAAGGCGGGTGTCAATTACTTTCCAAAACTATCGAACAGCTTTGTCACGGACATCAACATTCCGCAGTGCGATGTGCATATCCCGGTTGCTGCCGTAGTTCACGGCAGCTGATCATGCGGAGCGTCACATGGTATTGGTCCGACAAATGCCGTTTCGGCTACGAGTGAAGTCGGTGAGAGGCCGACCGGTCGATCGATGAACGCGCCATCGCTTGTCGCTTCTGGGCTCTCGAAGCGTTTCGGTGGCGTCATCGCTCTGCGTAACGTGGATCTCACCCTTTACCCAGGGGAGGTCCACGCACTGCTTGGCGCCAACGGTGCTGGCAAGAGCACACTAATGAAGCTACTCGCAGGCATTGAGCAGCCGGACGAAGGGGCAATAAGCGTCAATGGCGGAGCCGTTCTCATTCCTAATCCGCGTGCGGCACTGTCAGCGGGTATAGCGATTGTCCATCAGGAACTCTCGCTGTTTCCGAGTCTCGGCGTCACCGAAAATATCATGATTGGTCAGGAACCTCGCCGCGGGCGGTTTTGGATCGACAAAGTGGCGATGCGCAAACGTGCGCGTGACCTGCTGGATTCCCTCGGTGCTACGGATATCGATACGTCTTCGACCGTTGGCGACCTGCCACTCGCTCAGGCACAACTCGTCGAGATCGCTAAGGCGCTGTCGACGGACCCGTCAGTCCTGATACTTGACGAGCCAACTTCTGCGTTGTCGATTACCGAGGTGGAACACCTTCTCTCGGTGATCGATCGACTGCGCAAGCGTGGAGCGTCAATCGTCTTCATTTCACATAGATTCAGTGAGATTGAACGCATTGCTGATAGGGTCACGATATTACGTAGCGGAGAGAAAGCGGGTGAATTTCGGCCAGGAACTTTCAACAGAGACGAAGCTCTAGCCCTGATGCTGGGCGAAACTTGGCGCAAAGAACTGTCTACGAGATCGGCTGAAGCATTTACTGGTGATGCCGAGGCGACAGTACTCCAAGTAGACGACCTCACACTCGTGCCGCATTTCGCGGATATCGATTTTAAGCTTCGACGGGGCGAAATTCTCGGTTTCACAGGGCTTGAAGGGCAAGGCCAGAAGGAACTTCTGTTTGCCATCTTTGGTCTGTTCCGCAAGGGTCTGCATGGGAAAATTACTGTCGGTGGCGACCATTTACTTCCGCGCCATCCTCGAGAGTCGATTTCTGCTGGCATTGCGCTGATCCCGGATGATCGTAAGACTCTTGGCGGTTTCCTTAATCTTAGCATATCCGAAAATATTGCAATTACCGTACTTGAGAGCCTGCGCAGTGCACTCATAATTAACCGACGTGCTGAGGCTGATCTTGTTGACGGCTACATCCGTCGCCTTAGTATTAAGTGTACGAGTTCGGCTGTGTCGCTTGGCAGCCTGAGCGGAGGCAACCAGCAGAAAGTCGTCGTTGCTAAATGGCTTGCACGCAAAGCACCAGTGTACATGTTCTGCGATCCCACTCGGGGTGTGGATGCCGGTGCTCGTGCCGAGCTTTTCGCTGTTATCCGCGAACTAGCCGCTAGCGGCAGTGCTATTCTTTTTTATTCGACAGACCTCTCAGAATTCGCCCAACTTTGCAATCGGGTGCTTGTTTTTCGAGATGGTCGCGTGTCCGGGACGCTAGATGGGCCGGAGATCGTCGAACAGAATATCCTTGATCTTTCGTTTAAAGAGGCCGTGCATGACGCAGCATGATTCTTTGCGGCGTGGTGCAAGCGGCCGGCCAAGGCGGATAGAAAAGCATATTGGGCCTGTGTCATGCACAATCGGGCTTGCGGTGGTCATGGCTCTATACGCGATCCGACAGCCATTAATTCTCTCGCCATTCGGGCTCACTAGTCTGGCGAACGTGTCTGTGCCGCTGGCTCTCGCTGCTATCGGCCAGACAGTCGTCCTGTTGGGAGGGGGGCTCGATCTTTCGATCGGCGCACAAATCACGCTGGTCAATTGCTTTGCGGCAACGACGATGCACAACGGTGTGGTTAGCATCACCACAATCGTCCTGCTGTCGATGACGATTGGCTTGGTGATGGGATTGCTGAACGGCATTGTGGTCGCCTATGGGCGTGTAGAACCTCTAATTGGGACATTCTGTACGTCTTTTGTCTTTGGTGGAGCTGCTTTGATCATCCTGCCGCGACCGGGCGGTTCGATTCCCGCCAGCTTTGCGACGGCATTGACAGGCAATATGGGAATTTTGCCCTTTTCTCTTATTTTGCTCGTTTCAGCCATTCTGCTTGTGTGGGTTCCAATTTTTAAATCACGCCTTGGCGGTTTCATCGTTGCTGTAGGTGACAATTCGGAGAGTGGCCGCCTCTCTGGACTGCCGGTTCGGCGCGTCGAACTTGTGAGTTATATGCTGAGCGGTTTGTTTGCCTCGATCGCCGCCTTGTTTCTCGCAGCTGAAACGACTTCGGGCGACCCTACAATTGGAAGCATCTACACGCTTAACTCCCTGGCAGCTGCGGTACTCGGTGGCGTTGCGCTGACAGGCGGGCGCGGAACGGTTATCGGTCCAGTACTTGGTAGCTTCCTGCTTTCAATCATTCTGAACGCGCTCGGAGCATTCAATGTTTCCTCGTTCTGGCAAAGTTTCATCGAGGGGTTAATTCTTATGGTGGTTCTGGGGCTGGGTGGGCTTCGCCTTCTGCGCAGCGGCAGCTGGCTTGCGGTATTGCGCTCGTGACCTTGCTGACATCTAGGCCGGGCGGACGGGTGCGGCCTATGTCTTTAATCGGCGGGAGGTCATCTTCCACAAACCGAGTACTCCTCGCTTACCTGATTGTGCTCCTCGTCTACGGCTGTGCTGTTGGAGTGAACCGGGAGTTCCTGGCTTGGAGCACGATCAGACTACAGCTTGTCCAAGCCACCTTTATCGGCCTGATCGCGATTGGCGAGACGTTTGCCGTTCTCATCGGTCAGATCGACCTCTCGGTTCCATGGACAATCACTCTTTCGGCCATCCTCAGCACGAATCTTGCAGCGATGGGGGGCAACCAGTGGATTGCCTTTTTAGTGGTGATCGCGGTCGGTGTTACAGTCGGCCTTGTTAACACTATTGGCGTCTTCGTGTTACGTGTACATTCTCTGATCTGGACTCTAAGCGTTAACCTCCTGCTCCAGGGCATTGCACTTGTCTATATCAATGCGGTGGCGCCGACGACACACGTGCCTGCCGCTGCACAGTTTCTTGCCCTTGGCAATGTGGGCTTTATGCCGATGGCCTTCATCGTCTGGATGATCTTTGGTGGCTTTGCAATTCTTGCGTTGCGCGTTCTTCCCTTTGGCCGCTCAATATACGCGATTGGCAACCGACCAACTGCGGCACTTCTTTCCGGTGTGCCGGTTGGACGAATCCACGCGATAGTATTCATGTCCAGCGCGTTGGGGTCGGCTTTTGTTGGCCTTCTATTGAGCGGGTATTCGTCGCAGGCATATCTGGGGATGGGGACGGATTACCTCTTGCCGCCGATTGCAGCGGTCATTATCGGCGGAACGCGGCTTGCGGGCGGCGAAGGTGGTTACGTTGGCAGCATCGCTGGCGCGCTAACCGTTGTCCTCCTCGAGGCAGTGCTGGTGGCGTTGAATATTTCCGAAGGTGCGCAACAGATGGTCTTCGGCGCAATCTTGCTTTTTCTAGCGTTTCTTTTTCTGAAACGCGGTCGTTAAGCAGAGAGTCGTTGATCGGCCAACGGAACGGGTTTGCGTTCTAAATTGAGGTCTCCGACGGCATCATGGATGGGTTGGTCAAGGGCGTCGGCATTGACAAAGGTCCGGTGGGCGAGGTGATGCGCCTTGAGATCGCGCCAGACGAGTTCGATGTCGTTTAGCTCTGGCGCGTATCTGGGAAGCCACTCGACGGTGAGCCAATGAGCGCGTGCGGCGAGTGCTGCCTGCGAGAGTTTGCTGGTGTGGATTGGGCCATTATCCTCGATGAGCACGACCGGCTTGGTGGGCTGTCCCGGCGTAGGACCGTAGAGCCGATCAAGTTGTTCGAGATGGGCGATGAAGTCGCTACTGCGCTTGGTTCTGCTGGTATGCACGATGAGTTGGCGAGTCCGGTGATCCAGAGAACCCAGCATCGCGATCTTCTTCGCCTGTACTGGCGCGGGAATGCGCAGGTCCGCCCCCGACTTTGCCCAGACGCGAGCCAGGTATGGATGGGTCAGAGCCTCGCTTTCATCGCCGTAGAGCAATACGATGTCGCCGGCTGCGGCTTGCTGTTTGAGAAGTTGCAGACGAAGACCGACCCGTTCGATATCATCTGCCACTTGGCGTCCCTTCAGCGTGTGCCGGGGACGCCGCCAACGGAACTTTTTTTTCGCAAAGCCTTGGACAACTGCGAGCGACTGATGCTCACCCCCTCGCGCGCTTGGATCTCCGCACGCAGACGGGGAATCGTCCAGTTGCGCCGGTCGGCGACGGGTTCAGCCAGCAGCGGAAGAGCCACGCCTAGTGCCGCTTCGCTCTTCTCGGGGACAGGGCCGGGAGCAACAGTGGCCTTTAGCGCGCCAACGCCATCTTTCATGAAATCGCTGCGCCAGAGCCGGACCGTGTCTTCCCGCACCCCGAACGCCTCAGCGATCCGGCCGCTCGTCCAGCCCGCGACCGTCAGCAGTACAGCACGGGCACGATCGGCGCTCGCTGGTACCGCAGGTTATCAGACACTTTTGAGGTTTCCCGACAAATCCTTGATTTTCGGATGGAAAAACGCACGAATAGGCTACTTTCGTCATGCCGACCTTCAGGGTGATCTATGTGTCGGCCATCTCCACTATCAGAGCGAGTGCCGATAGTGGAGCACACCTTTATCGCCTCGGCATATCGGCACGGTAGGCAGTGAAAATCATCGAATCTTGCCAAATATCTTGGTGCAGCTTTCGTACGGTCGTACCGCGATCAGGCCGCGGCTCGCGCCGCGCTGGCCGCATACACCGCGGTTTCGAAGTCGAGATAGCCGCCGACCGAGGTTGGGTCGGCGAAGGGGAAAATCTGGGTTGCCCAATAACCGCCCACGCCACTGGCGCGGTCGATCCAATAGTAGCAGTTGGCAAGGCCCGCCCAGGCGAGCGCGCCGGCGGGGCGGCCGGTGGGTGCTGGCTGGTCGTTTATCATGAACGTAAGCCCCCAGGATTTTGGCATTCCAGGAAAGAATTCGGCGTCGTGTGTGAGTGCTGCGACCACACCGGGAAGCTTCTTGATTTTCATGTCTCCCAAGCCGTTGCGGGCCGCCATCGCGACGGTTTCGGCTTTCAGTACGCGGCCGTGTTCGCCCATGCCGTCGTTCAACCACATCCGGATGAAGCGCATATAGTCGCCCACCGTGCCGTAAAGCCCGTGACCACCCATGTGGACTTCGGGATCGGGCGGCAGTTCGAAATCGGTCGCGGTCAGGGAACCATCTTCGCCGCGCTGGTGGATGCGCGCGAGGCGATTCCGCATGTCCGGGGTCAATGCGAACGAGGTGCTTGTCATGCCGAGCGGTGCAAAAATTCGCTCCTGCATCACGGCACCCAACCGCTTGCCGCTAATCGCCTCGACCACCTGGCCAACCCAGTCGATATTGCAGCCATATTCCCAGCGTGTGCCGGGTTCAAACAGTAAAGGTCCGTTGAGCGATGCCTTGCTGCCTGTCACGATACTCGCGAGTTGGCCGCTCTGTACCATCCGATTGTAGGATTCGTTGAAGAAATCGTAGCCCAGACCCGCCGTGTGCAGCAGAAGCATGCGGGTGGTGATGTCTTGCTTCGGTGCACGCAGTCGCGGGGTGCCATCATCGGCGAAGCCTTCGAGAATCTGGAGCTCGCCGATTGCCGGCACATAGTGTTTCGCCGGCGCATCGAGGTCGAGGCGGCCGTCTTCGACCAGTTGCAGTGCGGCGGTCCCGGCGATCGCTTTGGTGGTCGAGAAGATCGCAAACACGGACTCCGTGGTCATCGGCGTGTGGTCGGCGAGGCTGCGCATCCCGGCGGCACCTTCATATATGTTGCCGTTTCGATCCGTCGCCATCGCGACCACGCCGGGCACGCGCGGGGTGCCTGTGGTCACGCGGGCGAGCACCGCGTCACAAGCGGATTTCAGGTGATTTGACATGGGTTTCCTCCGTTTTTGAGCGCACCGGTCAGGTGCACGGCGCGCATCATTGAGGTATTCTAATGATTTGTACAGACAGAATCCGGGTGCCCCAACCGCGCCGTTCCCGGGCCAAATCAGCGTTCCCGCAAGCGGCCGTTCCCGTCATGGCCGGATCAACCCTGTTGACGATCGATCACGCGCGGTCACCTCGGCGCCGATCGGACAATGCCGGTCGGGCTTACAAGTGTTCCGGCTGAAGACCCATTCGTCGCGGTCATTCGTTTCTGGTCGCTAGAACCCATACAGCCGATGTGCATTGGTCGTGAGCACCGCGTCGCGCTGCACTGCATCGGGCACCCACATCGTCAGCAGGTCGAGCAGCGCACCGATATTGGGCATGGCATCATGGTTCGCGACATGCGGCCAGTCGGACCCCCAAACGCAGCGCTCCGGAGCCGCCGCCACGAGTGCCTGGGCGAGCGGGATGGTCTCGGCATAGGGCGGACTGGCCAGCCGGTACGCGCCGGAGAGCTTGCTCCAGGCGCCATCCTTGAGCAGCTGGATCATGAGCTTCGCGGCAGGTGATGCAATGCCATCGGCGGCCGGGAAATGGCCCATATGGTCGATCACCGCCGGCACTTTTAGCCGAGATATTCGGGTGGCCAGCGGTGCGAGAGCGCGCGCGTCGGTCAGGAATTGAAGATGCCAGCTATGGTCGAGACAGATCGCCTCGAACCGGTCGAGCGCGTCGAATCCGAACCCGCCGCCATAGAGTGTGTTGATCCGCAGGCCGCGGATACCGGCATCATGCATCTGCTGCCAGTCGCGCGCGGGCAGCTCCGGCGGCGCAACCGCGATCCCGCGCAGCCGGTCCGGATGCGCGGCGAGGGTTTCCAGGAGCAGCGAATTGTCCACGCCGTGAACGCTGGCCTGCACCAGCACGCCATACGCCATGCCTGTGGCATCCAGCATGTTCAAATATGCTGCCGGCGGTGCCGGCGGGGCGGTATAGCTGCGGCCCTCGATATAGGGCGGCGGCCCAAGGACATGGGCGTGGGTATCGACCGCCTTTGCCGGCACCTTGAAGCTCTTGGGTCCGTGTGGTGATGGGTCAGGCCCTGGGCATTCGCGGGTCATGCAAGGCTCCATATTGCTAGCAGCAGTTTAGACGCATCGGCGGTCTTGTATATGCCGCGCGCCTGACGCTTGGGGAGCGCCCCGCTCATCCCGGCTGTTCCAGGGTCATCCCGGACTGTCCGCCCGCGGTCATTGCCCAAGGTCAAGCAAGGCGGAACCGGCGTAACCGGGGATAGAACACGCTGACCCCAAGGCCTATGATGACCAGGGCGGTTGCCGCCATCTTCCAGGCCGGCATCGGTTCACCGAGCCAGACGACCGAGGCGGCCATACCAAAAACCGGCACCAGCAACGCGATCGGGCTGATCGTGGCGGAGGGATACCGAGCCAGCAGAAACGCCCAACTCGCATAGCCGAACCAGCTATTGCCGACCGCCTGCCAGACCACCGCCGCCCAGCCCCACGCCGTGGCATGGCGCACGGCATGCACAATGACGGATGGGCCATCGACGATCATCGAGAGGATGAGCAAAGGCGGCGCGGAAAACAGGCTGGCCCAGACAACATAGGCAAGAAAATTACGCGCGCCTCCTTCACGCGCGATGATGTTGCCACAAGCCCAGCAACCGGCGGCAAGCATGACCAGAGCCAGGCCGAGCGGCGTGGTATGGCCGTTGACGTGCAGCGCGATCACGACAATGCCCGCCACCGCCAGCAGGCAGGCGATGATCTGGAAGCCCTGCAGCCGCTCGCCGATGCGGGCCATGGAAATGAAGATGGTGAAAAACACCTGGACTTGGATCACCAGGGAGGCGAGTCCCGGCGAGATATGCCCATCCAGCGCCAGGAACAGGAGACCGAATTGCCCGGCGCCAATAGCCAGACCATAGGCCGCCAGATTGCGCCACGCGACCGCCGGCCGCGGCAGAAAAAATACGCCGGGCAGTGCGGCCAGGCTGAAGCGCAGACCGGCGAGGAGAAAGGGTGGAAATTGATCGAGCCCGAGCCGGATGATGACGAAATTGGTACCCCAAACGGCCACCACCGCCAATGCGAGCAAGGCGTGCCGGGTGCTCAGCGTGGTACTATGCATGAACGGTCGTTTCCAAAATGTGGCGTCTATTTTGTTGTGGGGTTGGCATTTTTTTCGCCTAAGCCTGTGGCTTCAAGGTATGTTTGCAAGGATTTGGATCGGCGCGAGCAAGCCAGCTTCGATCTGGGTGCGGATATGCGCTAGTTTTTGTGCTGCCTCTGCTCCCATCAGCATCCCCAGCCCGAGTGCAGGCGCTGGGCCAGCGCGCGCCGCCATTTCCGCGAAGAATGCGCAGGCGCGCTCGCGCTCGTTGATTTGGCCGCGTACGACGAACCCGGCTTTTGTGAGCGCGCGGCGATAATCCAGCGGCGCAGCGACAAACGATAGGGAAGCGTCGCCGGCCCAGGGCAGCGGGAAGGTCAACGCGCCCCCGCCCGTTCGCATGATGTCGTAAATGGCGATCTGCCCGCCGGGCTTGAGCATCGATGCGATCTGGACGAACAACGCCACCTTGTCGGCGATGTTCATGCCGACATGTAGCATGGTCGCGGCATCGAAGCTGCGAGCGGCGAAGGGCAACGTTAATGCGCTGCCGCATACCAGGTCGATTTGCCCGGACAGGCCGAGCCGGGCGTTCAAGCTGTTGCCGACATCGACATATTCGGCCGTAAGATCAATACCGGTCACACGCACGCCGTGGCGCGTCGCCAGAAGCCGCGCCGTTCCGCCCAGGCCACAACCGATATCGAGCACGTTCTGGCCAGGCTGCAGTGCCAAGTCTTCCGCGAGCGCTATCGTGGCTGCACGCCCACCGACGTGGAACTCATCCACCGCGCCTAACAGCTCCATCAGCGCTGCGGGCGGCAACGCGGCCCGCTCGCCCAGGGCGGCCAGCAATGCAGCGCCGAGGTCGCCACGGGTGTAATGGCGCGCGATCAGCTCGTTGAGTGGTTCCATGTCGGCGGACTAGGCGATTGCTGGCAAGGGGTAAATATCCGCGTGCAGATTGGGCGCGTCTTTCATCCAAAGTCTGGCACCATCGGGCGCAGACTGTCGGGTGTTGTCCTGCCCGGTCGGAAACGGCTCCACCTGCGTGCGGCCAGCGTCTCACCGGCCAAGCTGATCGTGCCGGTCACCACCAGCGGATGTAGCCCGCGCAAATTGCATAGGGTCGTGTGTTCCCGGGTGGCAAGAGCCTCGAGCCACACACTCTGCACCGTTGAACAACAAGCCCGCCGTCGGTAGGCGGCGCACGACCGGCGCGGAGTCAGCCGCGCGGAATCGGCAAAGCGTGTCGAACATGACGCAGCCCGGCACCGATGCTGATACATCCGACGTGCTTGGCGGATTGCGAACAAAGTTGCCAACGTCCCGCCACCTCGCGCTATAGACGGCAGGAGAGGTTTGCGCCTCAGGCGCGCCTTTCTCAGGCAATCTGGGCTTGCCCGCTCAAATTCACAGGACGCACAAGCACTATGGCCTGCCTCCGTCTGGTTTACCGAAACGATCCTGGCGACTACGAAAAGGGTATCAAAACCACCGACACAGATATCGACTCACTCAAAGTCCAACCCGCCGATTTCCAAGGATAGTGGAGATACCCCATCATACAGAGATGCATTAAATATTTCCTCGGTTTTCATGCGCAGACCCAGAGGCGGTTTCACTCCAAGAACCAATTTGGGACCATTTTGCCAATGATCTATGAGGTTAATCTCCCAAAAGGTTACATCGTCAGTGATGATCGCGGGCGTATTGATATGGAGGTGGTCCATGAGGCGTTGGCCGGTGTCTATTGGGGACTGGATCGCCCACGTGCTCTGACTGAGCGGAGCTGGGCAAACTGCCTCTGCTTTGGCATCTACGCAGCCGACGGCGGGCTGGTTGGGTTTGGTCGAGTGCTGACTGACTATGCCCTACGTGCCCATCTGGGCGACGTATTTGTTCGCCCAGATTTGCGTGGATCCGGCCTCGGGAAGATGCTGGTTGAAGCTATCCTGGCGCACCCCGATCTCGCTTCTGTCTCGCATTGGACCCTGACAACAGAGGACGCCCATGGACTTTACCAGCGGTATGGGTTCCGCATAGCCGAACCAGATGGCAAATGGATGACGATGGTTCGCACATCCACGTGAAGGAAAAAGGGTAGGAAATTCGTATCTGCTCAACCCGGCAGGAGTTCGATCGGCATTGATGCTCCGGTGACGGCGTTTTTGATGGCGGTATAGGCATCAACACCGTGCCGAGCGGCGGTGCCGACGACGGATCGGACGTTGGCGAAGAAATCGGCGGCCCAGTTGGACCGGAATCCTCCGGTGACCTTGCGATATGTCGCGGTGGGCCGGAGTTCGCGTTCCGATCCGTTGTTGTCGGCAGCGACCTCGGGGTGGTCGAGAAAGGTGAACAGATGATCACGAACCTTGCCGTATCGTCGGCGTAATCGTCTGCCGTGGCGGTTGATCGGGGCGAGCGCCATGACGGCGTCGAGGTCATGGTCGAGGCGACGCCGCCAGGCACGCCTTGTGGCATCCGCGAGGGTGCGATGGCGCCGTGCCAGCACGACGGCGCGGAGCAGGAGAGCCTTCATTCGGGGTGCGAAGATCTCATCGCCGGCTTCGATCGCGAATTTGCAGTCACGGAGTTGGTGGGCGAGGCAAATCTGCCAGTTATCGGCATGATTGCGCTGGGCGCCATAGAGATCGGAGACCCAGATCGCGGGGCGATGGCCGTCCATGATCTCCGCGACGACGTTGGCGCCCCGGCTTGGCCGGATGACATGGATGACGACGTCGTCGTTCTGAAAGACCCAGTTCCAATGGGTCCGGCCGTTGATCCGCACTGAGGTTTCGTCGGAACAGACGACGCGTGCGCGGCGCAGCCGAGCGAGGATGGCGCCGACATCGGCATCGAAGCCCGGCTTGGCGCGTCGGAATGCGGCATCCAGCGCGCCTTCACTGATCGCCAGGGCGAAAAGTTCGGTGAACAGGCGCGACAGCCGCCGGTAGCTGACAGCATGGATAACGCGCAGGTAAATCGCGAGCGCCACGAGGTTGAGGCTGAAGGGGGTACCGGCTTCCATGCCTTCCGGGACGGCGGCCAGCGTGGTCGCCCCACAGCACGGACAATGGCCGGCATAGCGTTCGACGCGGGTGACGACCGGCTTGATCGGCGGCAGATCGATCTTGTCATAGCGCTGCGCGAGGCGCTGATCCGCATCAGTCAGCCCGGCACGGCAGTGCTGGCAATGCCCGGCTTTCGCGATCACCGTCTGGTCGGGGGTCTCGGCAAGCAAGCGACCGCCACCCGCACGGCCGAGACTGCCTTTGCGTGGCCCCTTGCGCGGAGATTTCTTAGGCCGGTTTGGCTTCTGCCCGCGCGATGGCGGCAGGCTCGAATTATCCGGCCGCTTCGCCGGCTCGTTCAGCCGCGCCTCCAACTCTGCAATCCGGCGTTCCGCAGCAGCAAGCCGGACCGTCAGTTCCTCGTTCCGCCGCTCCGAAACTTGCAGTGCATCCCACAGAGCGCGGATCAGCGCGTCTTTCTCAGCGTGCGACAGAAGGGATAAATCAGGAAGCTCGGTCACGCCTCCGTCGAATCCCATCCGACGTGGTCACGTCAATTCACAATCGATTCAACACGCCGCCCGGCGGGGATGAGCAGCTACG
>NZ_FTNE01000002.1:164812-269301 GCF_900156265.1 Acidiphilium rubrum | reverse complement strand
AGCGCTCGGACGGGTCGGCGGGCATGAAGGGCGCGTTCGAGATCATGGGGGGAGATAAACATAGAGGGTGGGGGGTGAGAAAGGGTTTTGTTAGGCGGCGCGTTAGAATTTAGGTTGTTGGGTGTGGCGGGGCTGGATTGCCGCGCTGCGCTCGCAATGACGTTGTGGGGTTGGGGGCTGGGGTGATGGGTATCGGGGGATGCAAATCCTGCACGCGCTGCGCTTGCGGGGGCGGGGTGGTTGGATTGGGAATATGAGATTGGATGTTTGGGTGTTGAGACGTTGTAATTTCGGGGACAGGACTGTGTGGTTGTAATGGATGGGTGGCACTCCGAACTCGGTATTCCTAACAGTTGCCTGTGAGAGCAACGGTTTTATGGAAAACGCAGTTTTTATACGGAGAGTAGAATGAACAGGATTGTCAAAACCGGAATTCTGGCCGGCGCGGTACTTTTGGGTAGCTATGGCGCTGCCATGGCCGACAGCGGGACTGGCAGCCACAAGCTTGGTGGCATGCTGACGATGACGCACGGGATGTTGCGGACATCGGGGCTCGATGGCGCCACGATTTACAACGACAAAGGCAAGGATCTTGCGACGTTGAAGAACATTCTGGTCAGCGACAGCGGCGGACCGACGACGGTGGTGGCTTCGGCGGATGGGCGGATGGTTTCGTTTCCGCTGAGCAAGCTGAAATTCCAGAAGAGCGACCCGAACTCGACCGCCAAGCAGCCGGATTACAGCGTGGTTTATCCGGGTGCATCGGAATCGACGTTCAAGACGATGCCGAAGTTCCATTACGATAGCGGCAACCAGGGCTGAGTTTGGCCTCGGCCGGTGGGTATGCCACCGGCCGATGGTTTGTTGTGCTGAGATAATTTGTTCGATTGTGCTTTGCTTTTGCGGTCGCTGGTTTATTCGAGAGTATCGATTGAACGGGAGCGGGCAGGGCGATGGACGAGGCGACGGGCGGTGCGGATGAGGCCGGGCATTCAATTGGGGATGCGCGGCGGTTGTTGTTTGGCGCGGTCGATGGGTTGATCCTGGCGCAGATGGTCGGGGCGGCTTGTGAGGTTGGGCTGGCGGATGCGCTGGGGGCTGATGAACTGGCGCCGGTCGGGGCGCTCGCGCCGCGGCTTGGCTGTGACGAGGGGGTTTTGTTCCGCCTGGTGCGCGCGCTGGCGGCGCAGGGTATTTTCACGATCGATGCGGGGCGGATGGTGGGGCATTCCGAGGCGTCGCGCTTGTTGCGGCGGGATGATGCGCGCTCGCTCGCCTGGTTCATGCGGTATTGGACGATGCCTTCGATCTGGGCGGCGTGGGGTGGGTTGAGCCATTGTGTGCGGACGGGGGCGGCGAGCTTTCCGGTGGCGAACGGGCGCGGGTTTTTCGAGCATATGGACGCGCATGCGGAGGATCATCGGGTGTTTTCGTCGCTGATGAGCGTCGGGTTCGCGGGGCGGCATGCGGCGCTGGCGGCGGGGCTTTCGTTTGCGGATGGGGAGGTTGTTGTCGATGTCGGCGGTGGGGCGGGGGCGCTGCTGCGGGAGATTTTACTGCGAAACCCTGGCGTGCGCGGCGTGTTGTATGATCTGCCGAGTGTGGTGGCGGGGGCGGGGCAGTGTATCGATACGGAGGATTTGCGGGCGCGGTGCGTGGTCGAGGGGGGTAGTTTTCTGGAGCGCGTGCCGCAGGGCGGGACGAGTTATGTTCTGTCGTGGATTTTGCACGATTGGCCGGATGCGGGGGCGATTGCGATTTTAAAGGCGGTGCGGGCGGCGATGACGCCGGGGGCGCGGTTGATCGTGATCGAGGAGGTGCTGGCGGCGGAGGTCGGCGCGGGGGATGCCGGCACCTATGTCAATGATTTGAATATGCTTGTGCTGTTCGGGGGTAGCGAGCGGACGATGGCGGGGTTCAATGCGCTGATGGCGGCGGCGGGGTTTGGGGATGTGACGCGGATTGGGGATGCGGGGGGGATGGCGGTGCTTGAGGCGCGGGGCGTTGATCGGGTTGGGTGATGGCGTTGGGCGCGATGGGCGGGGGGGAACACAAGAGTGATGGGCATCAAGGGATGCCAATCGTAAGATTGGTGAGCTGATACGACGACGAGCACGAACATGCTTTGGCCAGCGGGCCAACTCAGCTTTGTTCACACGAAGTTGATGGGCTTCGCGAGGGCTCTGCCCATCCTACGCTTGCTGATGGGATATCTTGCCAATCCGGCCAATCGATGGAGCAAAGTCCGGGATTACGCTGAGGCCTCGGCTCTGGCTGATCGTGGCGTGGTGGTGGTAGGCGGTTTGGCGGAACCCGGCGGGCATGGCCATGTTATTGTTGTTTTGCCGGGGCGTTGGAGGCCGAGCGGTGGATATAAAGTGGATGGCAGGATGATGCCGTCGCACGGGATGTTTCCGCCGGCGATGTCGACATCGCTCGGGCCATGGCCTGGTGCGGTTAGCGATGGCGACAAGACGGTGTTTGACCCTTGGGATAATGTGCAGGTGTTTAAGCATGTTACTTTCTGGGCGTGGCAGAAAAAATCATGATTTCGCGGATCGTTTTGTTCGGTGTTGCATGGCTTGCTCTGAGCGGTTGGGCGGTGGCGTCTCCGCCGGTTAAGTTAGCGCTGGCCGATTGCGGTGCGATTTCTGGGGGGGTGAGCGCGAAAGCGGAGGTTTGGTTTGGTGCTCATGCGGGGGCGTATCGGCCGTATTTGACCGAGTGCCGGGTGCGTGATGGGCGGGGGCGAGTTGTTTTGAAAATTGTGGCGTTGCGCCAGGATGCGGCGGCGCGACATCACCGTCTCTATTTTTATCATGGTAAGCCTTGGGATGGGCAGGACAGCACGGCGCTGATGAACGCCGACCCGGTTCCGTTGCCGGTTATTCTGACGCCGGGTGATCGGGCTGTTGGGCATCTTCAGGAAGGATTGTTTGGCGAGGGGCCTGGGACGAAGTCGGTTTCATTCGAGGATTGGCGGGGTGACTGGCCGCGGCGGATTGTGATGCGGGTGGCGGGTGCGGCGGTGCTGGGCACGTATTGTACGCCGCCGTTGATTTGGAACGCTGGTCAGGATGAATTCGTGCAGTCGAAGGGGCCTGCTTACACGGGATGTAAGTGAAGGGGGATGGGGGGTGGACGACGGGCGTTGTGTGTTCGGCGGCGGATATTGGCAACCGTTATTGGTCGATCAAGTGTGGGGCGTTCGTTTATGGCGGCTGTGGTGAAGGTTGTTGCTTGCGATCGGCTGGACAATTTGCCGGGGTGAGGGATCGGGTGGGGTGAGCGCGTTGGTGGCGTGTTGTTGTGATCATCGCGGCGGCAGAGGCTGGGGCACGGAAAGATGGCGGATTGCGCTGCGCTTATCCGCCCTACGGTTCACTCCCATCGTCGCGGTTTTAGCCGTTCCGGCAACGGCGGCCCGTGCGTCGGCCTCCGCCCCGACGCTCGATGCGATCGCTGCTGCTGCCAAGATTGCGCAAGCGACGCATTGCACGACGGATGGTTGTGTTGCCGATATCACCATCGACAGGGCTATGAATATTTTTCTGGATTCGCAGAGTACGGACCAGGGATTGACGAGCCCAGCGACAAAGGATCGTGACGTGGTTGCGTCCGGTCGGCTGCGATCGGTCCTGCTTGGGCATCGGCACATGTTTTCGGTTGTTTGCCATCGGTTAAGGGGGCTTGCGGCGCAGTATCCGCCTGGGGATTTGTTTGTGGCAGTTGGCGTCATTCATCTTGCTTTGTTGATGGATCGGCCGTCGGGTGGGTGCTTGCCTGCGGTACTGGCTGCGTTTCCGCCATCGGCGCCGGGGCGGACTGCGATCGGCAATGCGCGGATACTTTGTTTGAACGAATGGCGGCTTGGTGCGCGGTATTGTGCTCGGATTGAGCAGAAGCCTTAGTTGCGCGTTGGTGGGGTCATCGAGATCGAGGCGGATGGGGTCGATGTGTTCGGTTAGGAGCGTCAGCCGGCGGTCGTGGAGGTTTATCGTGAAGACATAGGTGGCGCTGGGGACGCGGTTGCGGTGAATTTGGTGGGGTGGTGCGGATCGTGTGTTATTGGTTTGGTTGATGGTGTTTGGGTGATGTGGCGGGGGAGACGATACGTATGATGGCTATCGAGGATACCGAACATACGATTGATGTGCTGATACGACGACGAGCATGAACATGCTTTGGCCAACGGACCAACGCAGCTTTGTTCACACGAAGTTGATGGGCTTCGCAAGCGCTCTGCCCATCCTACGCTTGCTAGGCTGATGAAGATTTTTGTTTTAGTGGCCGGGCTGGTTGTACTTTTTGCACAGGTTTCATGGGCTGAATCACATTCGTCGGCTCCGAAATGGCTGATTGGCAAATGGGTTGTTACTAAAGTTTTAGAGGTGAGCCCTTCCGGGGGATATGTCGATCCGCCGGTCGAGCCGAAAGTCGCTTATGCCGGGAGGGTTATGACAATCTGTGCCGATGCGCTCAGCCTGACCGACGAGACGTGCAAAATGCCGGTGTTTGACAGTGAAACGGGGCGTTTGTCGAATGCGATTGATATGATTATGCCTTTCAACACTCTGCACGCGCTGGGCATGCATGATAAAATTATCCATTATTGGTCGATCAAGTGCGGGGCGTTCATTCATGGTGGTGATGATATCGGCAGTGATTATCGATGGGTGATTATTCCGAAAAATGCTGATCGCATCGATCTGCCGTTTCTGGCCGGGGGGTATCTGGAGCTTTCACGGGTTGGTGGTACGTCGTGACGGTTGCGTGAGTGGTTCGAGTGAGGGGGCGGGCGGTGTTTGCGGCGGGGTGCCAGGTTGCGGGGTACAGGCCTTTGGCGACCGCTTGGTGGAAGGTTGAGTAGGGCCATGCGGCGGGATTGGCCGCGTGGCCGTGTTTGACCGGGTTGAAGTGGATGTAGTCCATATGGGCGGCGTAATCGGTATCGTCGCGGATGGTGTGTTCCCAGAAGCGGCGTTGCCAGATGCCGCGTTCGGCTTTGGCGGTGCGGCTTGCGGAGCGGGGTTCGGATTTCGGGATGGTTCGGGAGAATTCGGCTTTGATGATTTGCCAGCGGGTGGCGAAGTTGGAGTCGCCTTCGGGCAGGGTCCAGAGGCAGTGCGTGTGGTCGGGCAGGACGACCCAGGCGTCGATGTGGAAGGGCAGCCGGGCGCGGGTTTTGCGGATGGCGGCGCGGAGGGATTCGATGTTCTCGGTTAGCAGGTTTAGCCGGCGGTCGTGGAGGTTGACCGTGAAGAAATAGGTGCCTCCGGGGACGCGGTTGCGGCGGTAGTCGGTCATGATGGGGAGGATAGGTGGGAATGTTGGGGAAGGGTAGCGGGAAATTTTGTGGGGTGGCGCGGGTTGTGTGTTATTGTTTTGGTTGATGGTGTTGGGGTGGTGTGGCCTTGTGTTGTTGGATGGCCGGGTGGGAGAGAAGAATGATGGGTATCAAGGGATACCCATCCTACGATTTATTGTTATTCGACGGGTCGGGCTTAATATTATTGAGGGCGCAATCCTTTGTAACCGTCGACATTGCAGCAGTCGAGCCCGAGACGCCAAATGTGTCGCTTTGCTTGCTTCCCATGAGGTCGGCGCCGACACTCACATTTGTCTTGGCCGTAGCGAGTGATTTTATGATATCGAATAATTTTGTTCGTCGACCGCTAGTTACGATACCGAGGTAAGTATTATTCCACATCTTCAATTCAGCTTTGAATTTAACTACAGGGTTACTGTCAATTTTCATCAGCAGTGTCACCGGTATACCACTGTCCGCCTGCGACATTTCATTTAGTTCGGACTTCCTACCGGGTATGATGTAGGCGATGTAGAGTGAATGCTTGTTGTCACACTGAATAACTAGACCGTCTTCGGAGCTGTTTCCGGTCGCCGCGACTACAGTAGTTGCACCAAATACGTCAGGTCCTTGAACCCTCGCGCCCCATTGTGCGAGTGCAACCTGGGACGAAAACAAGTAAAATCCCGCAATCAAAGTTGCCTTTTTTAAGAATGCGTGCCTCATTAAAAATCCTCCCTGATTTTCGTAAATCAAAATTTGCAATTATTTGTTATTGCTAAAATAAATTGGCAGGAATGTAAATCGTTTTCATAACGAACTCCTTCGGCCATTTCTAAACACGTTGTTCTCAAAAAACAGCTTGCCTCATGAAAGTTTTTTGGTTCTTTTTTTCAAAAAAGAACGGCTTGCTTCCTTTCGGCTTCCCGACTCGACAATTCGGGCGGGGGGCGATATAGGCGGGGTACACAGAACGCGGGAGGCTGGGGCGTGGTGCTCTGGCCGGTTGGACCGCGGTCTATTGGCGTTTTTGCGTCAGCGGATGGGAGTGCGCCTTATGGCGAAGAAGATTGTTGGCTATATCAAGTTACAGATACCGGCGGGCAAGGCTAATCCGTCGCCGCCGGTTGGGCCTGCTTTGGGGCAGCGCGGGTTGAATATCATGCAGTTCTGCAAGGATTTCAATGCGGCGACGCAGGGTATGGAAGTGGGCATGCCGGTGCCGGTGGTGATTACCGCGTTTGGCGATCGGACCTTTACCTTTATCACCAAGACGCCGCCGAACACGTATTTTCTGAAGAAGGCGGCGGGGATTACCAAGGGGTCCACGACGACCGGCAAGGGTGCGACCGTGGGTAAGGTGACCATGGCGCAGTTGCGGGAAATTGCGGCGACGAAGATGGTTCATATGAACGCCAATGATGTCGATGGTGCGGTGCGCATGTTGATCGGGTCGGCGCGGTCGATGGGTCTTTCGGTGGTGGAGGGCTGATCATGGCGAAGAACAAGCGTTTGGTTAAGGCGACGTCCGCGGTCGAGGCGAACAAGGCCTATGCGTTGGACGAGGCGATGGCGTTGGTGAAGACCAATGCGACGGCGAAGTTCGATGAGACTGTGGAATTGTCGTTGAATCTCGGCATCGATCCGCGTCATGCCGATCAGATGGTGCGTGGGTTGATTTCGTTGCCGAACGGCACGGGCAAGACGCTGCGGGTTGGCGTGTTCGCGCGCGGGCCGAAGGCGGATGAGGCGCGGGCGGCGGGTGCGGATGTGGTGGGTGCCGATGATCTGGCCGAGCAGGTGCAGGCGGGCAACATTGCGTTCGATCGTTGCATCGCGACGCCGGACATGATGGCGTTGGTCGGGCGGCTGGGGAAGATTCTTGGGCCGCGCGGGCTGATGCCTAATCCGAAGCTGGGCACCGTGACGATGGACGTCAAAGGTGCGGTGACGGCGGCGAAGTCGGGCCAGGTGGAGTTTCGGGCGGAGAAGGCCGGGATTATTCATGCGGGGATCGGCAAGGCGAGTTTTGATGCCGGGTTGCTGATCGAGAACGCGAAGGCGTTGGTCGATGCGATTCAGAAGGCGAAGCCGGCCGGGGCGAAGGGGACTTATTTGCAGAAGGCGGCGTTGTCTTCGACGATGGGACCTGGGGTTCGGGTTGATGTGAGTACGCTTTCGGCTTGAGGGAGTTAGGGGAAGGGAAGGCTTCTTTTTTGTAAAAAAGAAGCAAAAAACTTTTTGACTCTGGGGCACGGGCGTTTTCAAAGGCGCGGGCCTAGATTATCAAAGTTTTCTTGCTTCTTTTTGTTCACAAAAAGAAGACCTTACCTGCCTTTGGTGAGTTTTTGAGAATGTGCCGGGCTTCAGTTCGGCCATGACGGGATTGCCGGCTATGCTGGCGGTTCCGGACCTGTCCAAGACGGTTTGTAGTCCTTTCGGACTTTAATGGGTGTGAGCCCGCAGGCCGTAGATGGGGTGTCGGAGGTGTTGAGGCACCGATGGTTCCAATCACGGACAGGCGAACATGCGGCTGGGATGGTCCTTGCCGCTTTGGGAAAACCGGTGTTGCGCGGTCCAAACGCGTGATGCCTGACGAGTGGAGACCGAATTGGATCGCGCACAGAAGCGTGAGTTCGTGGACTCGCTTGCGACCGTGTTCGCTGAGACGTCGATGATCGTGGTGACCCGCAATGACGGGTTGACGGTTGCCGATGTGACGGCGTTGCGCGTGCGGATGCGGGCGGCGGGCGCACAATATAAAGTGGCGAAGAACCGTTTGGCCCATATCGCCTTGGAAGGCACCAAGTTCGACGGGCTGGTGCCGCTGATGAAGGGTCCGACCGCGTTGGCGTGGTCGCATGATCCGGTAGCGGTGGCAAAGGCTGCGGTCGAGTTCGCCAAGACCAACGAGAAGTTCGTGCTGGTCGGTGGCGCGTTGGGGACTCAGATGCTCGATGCATCGGGTGTTCGCGCGCTGGCCGAACTGCCGTCGCTCGATCAATTGCGTGGCAAGCTCCTGGGTCTGATCCAGGCGCCGGCGACGCGGATTGCGGGTGTGCTGCAGGCTCCGGCTGGGCAGCTTGCGCGGGTTTTCGCGGCTTATGCCAAGGCGAATGGGGCTGAGGATAGCGCTGAGGCGGCGTGAGGGGAGGAAGAAGGCTTCTTTTTTGTAAAAAAGAAGCAAAAAACTTTCTTGAATTTGGTGCACGGGCGTTTCAACGGTACGGGCTAGATTCATAAAGTTTTTTTGCTTCTTTTTGTTCACAAAAAGAAGACTTCTTTTACGCCTTCAGCGTCGCCGTGAGCGAGCCCGAACGGTTCGGGCTTGCATGGAACCATCACAACGACTATTATAGGAACTGACGAAATGGCTGATCTCGCAAATTTAGTTGACCAACTCTCTTCCCTCACTGTCCTCGAAGCAGCGGAGCTTTCCAAGCTGCTCGAAGAGAAGTGGGGTGTTTCGGCTGCGGCACCGGTTGCGGTCGCTGCTGCGGCGGCGCCAGGCGCTGCTGCGGCTCCGGTTGAGGAGCAGACCGAATTCACCGTCGTGCTGAAGGCCGCCGGGGACAAGAAGATCAACGTGATCAAGGAAATCCGGACGATCACCGGTCTCGGGCTGAAGGAAGCCAAGGACCTCGTTGAAGGCGCGCCGAAGACCGTGAAGGAAGGCGTGAACAAGGACGAGGCCGAGAAGATCAAGAAGGTTCTGGAAGAGCAGGGCGCATCTGTCGGCATCGAATGATTTACCGCGACGCCGCGTGAGGCAACTCACCGCGGCGTTTTCGACCTGACTTCGGCGGAGTGCCCTCGGGCACTCCGCCCGTTTGCTGTTGCGCCTGATGGGCGAGATTTGGACTGATACGATACGGCATCGCTGTCGGGCGATGGTTCGTTACTGAATTATTGATTGGGGTATGGGCATGAATGCGATTTCGGGTGGCATGAACAAGATTTCCTTTACCAATCGCAAGCGCATCCGCAAGAGCTTCGGGAGAATTCCCGAAACCACGCCGATGCCCAACCTGATCGATGTGCAGCGCGCGAGCTATGACGCGTTTCTGCAGATGAACGTGTCGCCGGATTCGCGTTCGGTGTCGGGTTTGCAGGAAGTGTTCAAATCGGTGTTCCCGATCGATGATTTCGCCGGGCGGGGCCGGTTGGAGTTCGTTTATTACGAGCTCGAAGACCCGAAATATGATGTGGAAGAGTGCATTCAGCGCGGGATGACGTATGCGGCGCCGCTGAAGGTGGTGCTGCGGTTGATCGTGTGGGATCTGGATGAGGATACCGGGGCGCGCTCGATCCGCGACATCAAGGAACAGCCCGTTTATATGGGCGACATGCCGCTGATGACGGATAACGGCACGTTCGTGGTCAATGGGACCGAGCGGGTCATTGTCAGTCAGATGCATCGCAGCCCGGGCGTGTTTTTCGATCACGACAAGGGCAAGACCCATGCTTCGGGCAAGTTTTTGTTCGCGGCGCGGGTGATTCCGTATCGCGGATCGTGGCTGGATTTCGAGTTTGATGCCAAGGACCTGGCGTATGTGCGGATCGATCGGAAGCGCAAGCTGCCGATTACGACGTTGCTGTATGCGCTGGAGAGCAAGGCGACCGAGGCGCTGCGGGCAGCGCGGACGGCCAAGGGCGAGACGCTGGAAATCGGTGAAATCAAGGGCATGGATGCCGAGGAGATCCTCAGCACGTTCTATGGCCAGGTGCCGTTTACCCGGACCAAGGATGGGAACGGCGAGAGCGCGTGGGCGCGGCCGTTCGAGCCGGAACTGTTCCGTGGCGCGAAGCTGGTTGAAGATCTGGTCGATGCCGAGACGGGCCAGGTGGTGGCCAAGGCCGAGGAGAAGCTGACGGCGCGGGCGGCGCGCAAGATTGGCGAGACGACCAAGCATGTGCTGGTCAGCCGGGCCGATCTGGTCGGGCGGTATGTTGCCGAGGATTTGTACGATCCGAACACCGGCGAGATTTTCGCCGATGCCGGCGAGGAGATCGCCGAGGCGAAGCTTGCGGTGTTCGAGGCGGCCGGGCTGGATGTGATTCCGACGCTGGCGGTGGATCAGACCAAGGGGCCGTGGATTCGCAATACGCTGGCGGTGGACAAGAATTCGAACCGCGAGGATGCGCTGGTCGATATCTATCGGGTGATCCGGCCGGGCGAGCCGCCGACGAGCGAGACCGCCGAGGCGTTGTTCCGCGGGTTGTTCTTTGATTCGGAGCGCTATGATCTGTCCGCCGTGGGGCGGGTGAAGATGAACATGCGCCTGGGCATCGAGTGCGATGACCAGATGCGGGTGCTGCGCAAGGAGGATATTCTGCGCACGATTCAGATCATGTGCGATCTGAAGGATGGGCGCGGGCAGATCGACGATATCGATAATCTCGGCAACAGGCGGGTGCGTTCGGTCGGTGAGCTGATGGAGAATCAGTATCGGGTCGGGCTGCTGCGGATGGAGCGTGCCATTCGCGAGCGGATGGGCTCGGTCGATATCGACGGGGTGATGCCACATGATCTGATCAATGCGAAGCCGGCGGCGGCGGCAGTGCGGGAGTTTTTCGGCAGCTCGCAGCTGAGCCAGTTCATGGATCAGACCAATCCGCTGTCGGAAGTGACGCATAAGCGGCGCCTGTCCGCGTTGGGACCGGGCGGGTTGACGCGCGAGCGGGCCGGGTTCGAGGTGCGCGACGTGCATCCGACGCATTATGGCCGCATCTGCCCGATCGAGACGCCGGAAGGGCCGAACATCGGGTTGATCAACTCGCTGGCGACGTTTGCCAAGGTGAATAAGTACGGATTTATCGAGACGCCGTACCGGATGGTAACCAACGGTAAAGTTTCCGATGACTATAAGTATTTGTCGGCGATGGAAGAGGAGCGGTTGACGGTGGCTCAGGCGGATGCGCCGAAGCTGGAAGACGGCACGCTGACCGAGGATTTGGTTTCGGTGCGGCGGAACGGCGATTTCCGGCTGGTGCGGCCGGAGGAAGTGACGGCGATCGACGTGTCGCCACGCCAGCTGGTTTCTGTTGCTGCGGCGTTGATTCCGTTTTTGGAGAACGATGACGCCAACCGCGCGCTGATGGGCTCGAACATGCAGCGTCAGGCGGTGCCGTTGATCCGTTCGGACGCGCCGCTGGTCGGCACCGGGATGGAAGCGGCGGTGGCGCAGGATTCGGGTGCGACCATCGTGGCGCGGCGCGCCGGTATCATCGACCAGATCGATGGCGCGCGGATTGTTGTGCGGGCGACCAATGATGATGGCACGACGATGGGTGTCGATATCTATCGGTTGCGCAAGTTCATGCGGTCGAACCAGTCGACCTGCATCAACCAGCGGCCGCTGGTGCGGGTGGGCGACCGGGTTGGCGCGGGGGATATCATTGCCGATGGGCCGTCGACCGAGTTGGGCGAATTGGCGCTGGGGCGGAACATTCTGTGCGCGTTCATGCCGTGGAACGGGTATAATTTCGAGGATTCGATCCTGATTTCGGAGCGGATTGCGCGCGAGGACATGTTCACTTCGATCCATATCGAGGAATTCGAGGTGATGGCGCGCGACACCAAGCTGGGGCAGGAGGAAATCACGCGTGATATTCCGAATGTCGGCGAGGAGGCGTTGCGCAATCTGGATGAGGCTGGGATTGTCTATATCGGCGCCGAGGTGAATCCGGGCGATATTCTGGTGGGCAAGGTGACGCCGAAGGGCGAAAGCCCGATGACGCCGGAAGAGAAGCTGCTGCGGGCGATTTTCGGTGAGAAGGCATCCGACGTGCGGGATACCTCGCTCAAGCTGCCGCCGGGGGTTTCGGGCACGATTGTCGATGTGCGGGTCTTCAACCGGCGTGGTGTTGATAAGGACGAGCGCGCTCTGGCGATCGAGCGGTCGGAGATCGAGCGGCTTGCCAAGGATCGGGATGACGAGCGGGCGATTCAGGAGCGCGCGTTCCTGAACCGGTTGCGCGAGAAGCTGCTCGGGCAGCTTGCCGGGTCGGGCTACAAGGGCGTGCGGTCGGGCAGCGAGATCAATGCCGAACTGCTCGCCGAAGTGCCGCGCAATGCCTGGCGGAATCTGACCGTGCAGGACGATCATGTGATGGCCGAGATCGAGACGCTGAAGCGCGAATTCGATGCGGCGGTGCATAAATTGCAGGCGCGGTTCGAGAGCAAGGTTGAGAAATTGCAGCGCGGCGACGAGATGCCGCCGGGCGTTATGAAGATGGTTAAGGTCTTCATCGCGGTGAAGCGCAAGCTGCAGCCGGGCGACAAGATGGCCGGGCGCCATGGCAACAAGGGTGTGGTCTCGAAGGTCGTGCCGATCGAGGACATGCCGTTCCTGGAGGACGGCACCGCGGTCGATATCGTGCTCAACCCGTTGGGTGTGCCGTCGCGCATGAATGTCGGTCAGATTCTCGAGACGCATCTGGGATGGGCGTGCGCCAATCTCGGGCGGCAGATCGGTGAGCTGGTCGATAACTACCGGCGCACCGGGCAGGAGCGCGAGCGGCTGCATGCCATGCTCAAGGATGTGTATGGTGAGGAGATCTACACCAAGCAGATCGAGATCATGGACGATGCCGATGTTGCCGAATTGTGCGGCAATATCCGCAAGGGCGTGCCGATCGCGACGCCGGTGTTCGATGGCGCGCGCATCACCGATATCGAGGATATGCTGGCGAAGGCCGGTGTCGATATTTCGGGCCAGATGACCCTGGCGGATGGGCGGACCGGCGAGCAGTTCGAGCGCAAGGTGACCGTGGGCTATATGTATATGCTCAAGCTCGGGCACATGGTGGATGACAAGATCCATGCGCGCTCGATCGGGCCGTATTCGCTGGTGACCCAGCAGCCGCTGGGGGGCAAGGCGCAGTTCGGTGGGCAGCGGTTTGGCGAAATGGAAGTGTGGGCGCTCGAGGCTTATGGTGCCGCCTATACCTTGCAGGAAATGCTGACCGTGAAATCGGACGACGTTTCGGGCCGCACCAAGGTTTATGAGGCGATCGTGCGCGAGCAGGATAATTTCGAGGCGGGTGTGCCGGAGAGCTTCAACGTGTTGACCAAGGAATTGAAATCGCTTGGTCTCAACGTCGATCTGACGCTTTCGGCTGAGTGAGTTTTGGCGGTTTGATCATGGCGCGGGGTGGGGTTGCCACGCCGCGTCGATGAAAGGGATTGTTGCATGAACGACTTGATGAAGATTCTGGGCCAGACCGGCCAGGCCGCGACTTTCGACCAGATCCGCATTCAGATCGCCTCGCCCGAGCAGATCCGCTCGTGGTCGTTCGGTGAGATCAAGAAGCCCGAAACCATCAACTACCGTACCTTCAAGCCGGAGCGGGACGGGTTGTTCTGTGCCCGTATTTTCGGGCCGATCAAGGATTACGAGTGCCTGTGCGGCAAGTACAAGCGGATGAAGTTCCGTGGCATCATCTGCGAGAAATGCGGCGTCGAGGTGACCTTGGCCAAGGTGCGGCGCGAGCGGATGGGGCATATCGAGCTTGCCTCGCCGGTGGCGCATATCTGGTTTTTGAAGTCGCTGCCGAGCCGGATTGCCACCATGGTCGAGATGACCCTGAAGGATCTGGAGAAGGTTCTGTATTTCGAGAGCTATATCGTGCTCGATCCGTACACCACGGATCTGAAGCGCTATCAGCTGCTGTCGGAAGATGATCTGTACGCCAAGCAGGACGAGTTCGGCGATGACGGGTTCAAGGCCGGCATCGGCGCGGAGGCGATCAAGTCGATCCTCGCACAGGTCGATCTGGAGACCGAGCAGGTCACCATGCGGGCGGATTTGAAGGAAGCGACGTCCGAGGCGAAGCGCAAGAAGCTGGTCAAGCGGTTGAAGCTGGTCGAGGCGTTCATTGAATCCGGCACGCGGCCGGAGTGGATGATTTTGGACGTGGTGCCGGTGATTCCGCCGGAACTGCGGCCCTTGGTGCCGTTGGACGGCGGGCGTTTTGCGACCTCTGATTTGAACGATCTGTATCGCCGGGTGATTAACCGCAACAATCGTTTGAAGCGGCTGATCGAATTGCGTGCGCCGGATATTATTGTCCGCAACGAGAAGCGCATGTTGCAGGAAAGCGTGGATGCGCTGTTCGAC
Organism: Acidiphilium rubrum; assembly: GCF_900156265.1. Classification (GTDB taxonomy): domain Bacteria; phylum Pseudomonadota; class Alphaproteobacteria; order Acetobacterales; family Acetobacteraceae; genus Acidiphilium; species Acidiphilium rubrum. The sequence goes on along the minus strand of NZ_FTNE01000002.1, from coordinate 254,871 downwards.
AACGGGCGGCGCGGCCGGGCGATTACCGGGACCAACAAGCGGCCGTTGAAGTCGCTGTCGGACATGTTGAAGGGCAAGCAGGGGCGGTTCCGCCAGAACCTGCTGGGCAAGCGCGTCGATTACTCGGGCCGTTCGGTCATCGTGGTCGGGCCGGAGCTCAAGCTGCACCAGTGCGGCCTGCCGAAGAAGATGGCGCTCGAATTGTTCAAGCCGTTCATCTACGCCAAGCTCGAGAAATACGGGCTCGCCACCACCATCAAGGCGGCGAAGCGGATGGTCGAGAAGGAGCGTCCCGAGGTGTGGGACATTCTCGAAGAGGTGATCCGCGAGCATCCGGTGATGCTGAACCGCGCGCCGACCTTGCATCGCCTGGGCATTCAGGCGTTCGAGCCGATTTTGATCGAAGGCAAGGCGATTCAGCTGCATCCGCTGGTCTGCACCGCGTTCAATGCCGATTTCGACGGCGATCAGATGGCGGTGCACGTGCCGCTGTCGATCGAGGCGCAGTTGGAAGCGCGCGTGCTGATGATGAGCACGAACAATATTCTGAACCCGGCGAACGGCAAGCCGATTATTGTGCCGAGCCAGGACATTGTGCTCGGGCTGTATTATCTGTCGCTGGAGACGCCGGAGTTTTCGGGTGTTGCCGATAAGGATGCGCCGGCGTTCGGCAATGCCGGCGAGATCGAGCACGCGCTGAGCGCCAAGCGGATCAAGCTGCACGACCGCATCCGCGCGCGCGTGGCGGTGACCGCGGCGGATGGCACGGTTTCGTATCAGGTGGTGGCGACCACGGCGGGGCGCACGATGATCGGTAATTTGCTGCCGAAGCATCATGAAGTGCCGTATGCGCTGGTGAACCGCCAGTTGACCAAGAAGACCGTGTCGGACGTGATCGATGCGGTGTATCGCCATACCGGCCAGAAAGAGGCGGTGATTTTCTGTGACCGGCTGATGGCGCTCGGGTTCACCCATGCGGCCAAGGCGGGCATTTCGTTCGGCAAGGACGACATGGTGATTCCGGCCGAGAAGCAGGATCTGCTCGAGAAGACGCAGGCCGAGGTCAAGGAATTCGAGGCGCAGTATCATGACGGTTTGATCACGGCGGGCGAGCGCTACAACAAGGTGATCGATGCGTGGTCGCGTTGTAACGACACGGTTGCGGCCGCGATGATGCGCGAGATTTCCAAGCAGGAGCCGGGCAAGCAGACCAATTCGGTGTGGATGATGAGCCATTCCGGCGCGCGTGGGTCGCCGACCCAGATGCGTCAGCTGGCGGGTATGCGCGGGTTGATGGCCAAGCCTTCGGGCGAGATCATCGAGCAGCCGATTTTGTCCAACTTTAAGGAAGGCTTAACTGTTGCCGAGTATTTTAACTCGACACATGGAGCGCGTAAGGGGTTGGCGGATACTGCGTTGAAGACGGCGAACTCGGGCTATCTGACCCGGCGACTGGTCGATGTGGCGCAGGATTGCATCATCATCGCGCATGATTGCGGCACCGAGCGCGGCTTGACCGTGCGGGCCGTGATGGATGGCGGTGAGGTGATTTCCGGCCTCGCCGAGCGGACCCTGGGGCGGACCACGGCCGAGGACGTGTTCGATCCGACTGACGGTTCGCTGATCATTGCGGCGAATACGCTGATCGAGGAGATCGAGGCGGACCGGATCGACAAGACCGGCGTCGAGCAGGTGAAGATCCGCTCGGTGCTGACCTGCGAGTCGAAAGTCGGCGTCTGCGCGATGTGCTACGGGCGTGATCTGGCACGCGGCACGCCGGTGAATGCCGGCGAGGCGGTGGGTGTGATCGCGGCGCAGTCGATCGGTGAGCCGGGCACGCAGCTGACGATGCGCACCTTCCATATCGGTGGGGCGGCGCAGCGGGGTGCCGAGCAGTCGAACGTCGAGGCGAGCCATGACGGGACGGTGACGGTGAAGAACCGCAACGTGGTGGCCAATTCGGCCGGCGTGCCGGTGGTGATGAGCCGCAACTGCGAACTTGCGATTACCGATGCGGCCGGGCGTGAACGCGCGAAGTTCCGGGTGCCGTACGGTGCGCGGTTGCTGACCGAGGAAGGCCAGAGCGTGACGCGCGGCGAGAAACTCGCCGAGTGGGACCCCTACACCCTGCCGATCATCACCGAGCGGGGCGGCGTGGTCGAATTCGCCGATCTGCTCGAAGGTGTGACCTTGGTCGAACGGGTCGATGACGTGACCGGGCTGACCTCGAAAGTGGTGGTCGATTACAAGCAATCGGCCAAGGGTGCGGATTTGCGGCCGCGCCTGCTGCTGAAGGACGAGAAGGGCGAGATCGTGCGCCTGGCCAACGGCGCCGAAGCGCGTTCGTTCCTGCCGCCGGATTCGATCCTGTCGGTTGAGAACGGTGCGACGGTGCAGGCTGGTGACGTGCTGGCACGGATGCCGCGCGAAGGTTCGAAAACCCGTGACATCACGGGCGGTCTGCCGCGTGTGGCGGAATTGTTCGAGGCGCGGCGGCCGAAGGATCACGCGATCATCGCGGAAATCGATGGTCGGGTGGAAATTGGCAAGGATTACAAGGCGAAGCGCCGCATTCTGGTCAAGAACGACGAGACCGGCGAGGAGACCGAGTATTTGTTGCCGAAGGGCAAGCACATGTCGGTGCAGGAGGGCGATTACGTGCACCGGGGTGATCCGCTGGTCGATGGTCCGCGCGTGCCGCATGATATTCTGCGGGTGCTCGGCGTCGAGGCGTTGTCGGACTATCTGGTCAACGAAATCCAGGATGTCTATCGACTGCAGGGCGTGAAGATCAACGACAAGCATATCGAAGTCGTGGTGCGCCAGATGCTGCAGAAGATCGAGATCACCGAGCCGGGGGATACGACGTATCTGATCGGCGAGCTGGTCGACCGGATCGAGTTCGAGACGGAGAACGAGCGGCGGGTGAAGCTGGACGAACGGGCGGCGAGCGGGCTGCCGGTGCTGCAGGGTATTACCAAGGCGAGCCTGCAGACGCTGAGCTTTATCTCGGCGGCCTCGTTCCAGGAAACCACGCGGGTGCTGACCGAAGCGGCGACCGCGGGCAAGACCGATCATCTGCTCGGGTTGAAGGAGAACGTGATCGTCGGGCGGTTGATCCCGGCGGGTACCGGCAGCGTGATGAGCCGGTTGCGCGCGATTGCCGCGGGGCGGGACAAGACGACGCTGGCGCAGACGCGCACGGCGCTGCCGTCACGCCGCGAGGTTGCGGCGGAGTAACGGCGGCGTTTGGTGGAACGAAGAAGCCGGCATCCTTCGGGGTGCCGGTTTTTTTTAGGTTCAGGGAGGCAGGCTTCTTTTTTGTAAAAAAGAAGCAAAAAACTTTTGGGAACCTCAGATTGGTGCGGCTGCTGCGCTATCGTCCGCGGCACGGCTCCAAGGTTTGCGGTAGGTGATGAATCGGTCGAACGTATCTGCGAAACCGCTCGATCGATGGAGTTTTATGGAGGGGTCGTTGATCAGATCGACCATGGCTTTGAATTGCAGTCCTGGGACGTCGTGATCGGCGAGACAGCGTTCAATCAGCGCTGTGCCGACACGTTTGCCCCTATGGGATTTGGTCACACCCACGTAGGCGATCCATCCTGACCGTGTTTCACGATCAATCTGGGGGATGAGGAGCCCGATGGGCTTGTCGCCCTCGGTTGCGACCAGCCAGATGGTACGATCGGCGCTGGGTTCGGCAGGATCGAGAAATTCCGCCATATCAGCTCGCAAGTCGATCAGGGGGTCATTATCGGCTCGGTCCATCGTATCGGTTTGGCATGCGAGGTAAAGATCAAGCAGATCGGTTTCTGTGAAATGACCCCCGCCAGTGATGCTGCGGGCGATTGAACTCTTTCGCGTCGTTGCTGAGCGTCGATGGGTCAGGATAGCGGCTGCCGCAGTGAATTCAAAGCGGTCAGCGACCACGGCATCAAGCCAGACTGACGCAGCAGGGTGACTCTCGAGAAAGCGAGTCTCACTATATTTGATTTCAACTTCGGAAAATAGTTCCAGTGTTCGGTTCAGTATCAAACCGGCGAGATTTTTTTTGTGGCACATTGATAACGTATCAGCGAAGACAGGCGGCCAGACCTGAAACCGACCCCGGGAATCGATTTCGGTTGCAATTCTCGCGTATGTCTCAAATCCCTGATGTGCGACGAGGCGGACTACGTTGTGAGGTGTGTTTGAGGAGATGTTAGCCAACACTCGGTTCCGTGCTGCTTGAGCTTTTGCAGGCTTCGGGCCGATTTGGAACCATAAGTCGATATTTCGACGGTCGATCACGCTGATTTCGAGCGATGGTGGAAATGCCTGGGTCACCGGCCATACCCTTCCATGCCCCCGGCATCGGCGCAACAAAATCATTCTCTTTCCAGTGGGGTCTGGGGCCTAAGGCCCCAGCGGGTCCAGGGCAGAGCCCTGGCCTTTTTCGGGGGAATCGACTTGACTCTGGGGAGCCTGGCTCTTAAGGGTGGCGCCTCAGCGAGACGCGGGGAATTCCTGGTCGCGCCGTTCATTATTCTCACGCTTGCGGCGCCGTCGTCCCTTGGGGTTGACTTAGGTTGCGGGTCTGGGTTGCCGCAGGTGGAGTGTTCTCCGCCCTGCGGTGTTTGTATGAGCGCGTGACGGGTGATCCCGGCGAGACGGATTTAGGCCAGAAGGACGACGAGTGCATGCCGACTATCAATCAGTTGATCGCCAAGGGGCGTGAAGTTCGGGCCAAGCGCAACAAGGTGCCGGCGCTGCAGAACTGCCCGCAGAAGCGTGGTGTTTGCACCCGCGTTTATACCACGACCCCGAAGAAGCCGAACTCGGCGTTGCGTAAGGTTGCCAAGGTGCGCCTCACCAACGGCTACGAGGTGGTGAGCTACATTCCGGGTGAGGGGCATAATCTGCAGGAGCACTCGGTGGTGTTGATCCGTGGTGGCCGCGTGAAGGATTTGCCGGGCGTGCGGTACCATATTCTGCGTGGCGTTCTCGATACCCAGGGCATTGCCAAGCGTCGTCAGCGTCGTTCGCTGTATGGCGCGAAGCGGCCGAAGTAAGGAGATCAGATTGTGAGCAGACGTCATTCCGCGACCAAGCGCGAAGTTTTGCCCGATCCGAAATTCGGTGATGTGGTGATCAGCCGTTTCATGAACGTGCTGATGTATGATGGCAAGAAATCGGCCGCTGAGACCATTGTTTATGGTGCGCTGGACAGTTTGAAGAAGCGGGGCGGCAACAATGCCGATCCGGTTCGGATGTTTCATGAGGCGCTTGATAATGTGAAGCCGGCGATCGAGGTGCGGTCGCGCCGGGTTGGTGGTGCGACGTATCAGGTTCCGGTCGAAGTGCGGACCGAGCGGCGCCAGGCTTTGGCGATTCGCTGGATCATCGAGAGTGCACGCAAGCGGGGCGAGCACACGATGGAGGACCGGTTGTCGAACGAGCTGCTGGACGCGGTGAACAACCGTGGTGCGGCAGTGAAGAAGCGTGAAGACACGCATCGCATGGCCGAAGCCAACAAGGCGTTCAGCCATTATCGCTGGTAGACGGAAACTCATCTGACGCCGGTTTTGAGTGCGGCGCTGAACCAAATACGAGACGGAGATACCTATGGCCAAGGCTAAATTCGAGCGGAACAAACCGCACTGCAACATTGGCACGATCGGCCACGTCGATCATGGCAAGACGTCGCTGACCGCGGCCATCACCAAGGTGCTGGCAAAGTCGGGCGGTGCGACGTTCCGCGCCTATGACAGCATCGATGCGGCGCCGGAAGAACGCGCTCGTGGCATCACGATCGCGACCGCGCATGTCGAGTACGAGACGGCGAACCGGCATTATGCCCATGTCGATTGCCCCGGCCATGCTGACTATGTGAAGAACATGATCACCGGTGCGGCGCAGATGGACGGCGCCATTCTGGTGGTTTCGGCCGCCGACGGCCCGATGCCGCAGACCCGCGAGCATATCCTGCTCGCCCGTCAGGTTGGCGTGCCGGCGCTCGTCGTGTTCCTGAACAAGATGGACATGGCCGATCCCGACCTGGTTGAGCTGGTCGAGATGGAAGTGCGCGATCTGCTGAACAAGTATGAATATCCCGGCGATGATATCCCCATCATCAAGGGTTCGGCGCTGTGCGCGCTGGAAGACAAGCAGCAGGAAATCGGCGAGCAGGCCGTGATCGAGCTGATGGCGGCGGTCGATGCGTATATTCCGCAGCCGGAACGCCCGATCGACAAGCCGTTCCTGATGCCGGTTGAAGACGTGTTCTCGATCTCGGGTCGTGGCACCGTGGTGACCGGCCGCGTCGAGCGTGGTATTGTCAAGGTTGGCGACGAAGTCGAGATCGTGGGTCTGAAGGCCACCGTGAAGACGATCGTCACCGGCGTTGAAATGTTCCGCAAGCTGCTCGATCAGGGCCAAGCCGGCGACAATATTGGCGCGCTCTTGCGCGGCACAAAACGTGAAGATGTCGAGCGTGGCCAGGTTCTGGCGGCTCCCGGCTCGATCACGCCGCACACCAATTTCTCGGGCTCGGTGTATATTCTGAATAAGGAAGAGGGTGGCCGTCATACGCCGTTCTTTACCAACTACCGCCCGCAGTTTTACTTCCGCACCACCGATGTGACCGGTGTGGTGACCTTGCCGGATGGCGTCGAGATGGTGATGCCGGGCGACAACGTGACCGTGGATGTCGAGCTGATCGCGCCGATCGCGATGGATGAGGGCTTGCGTTTCGCCATTCGTGAAGGCGGCCGGACCGTTGGTTCGGGCGTCGTCGCCAAGGTCACGAAGTAGACTTCGGTTTGATATAGCCCCGCCTTCCGGTTCATGCCGGTGGGCGGGGTGGTTTTTTGACTTTCTACCCCCGCTCTTTGTAACGACTATAGGTTTTGACGATGGACAATCAGAATATCCGTATTCGCCTCAAGGCGTATGATCACCGGGTGCTCGACAACAGCACCAAGGAGATCGTGAACACCGCACGGCGGACGGGCGCGCAGGTTCGGGGGCCGATTCCCCTGCCGACGCATATCGAGCGTTTCACCGTCAACCGTTCGCCGCATGTCGATAAGAAGAGCCGTGAACAATTCGAAATCCGCACTCATCTGCGGCTGCTCGACATTGTCGATCCGACCCCGCAGACGGTTGACGCGCTGATGAAGCTCGACCTTGCGGCCGGCGTCGATGTCGAAATCAAGATCTGATATCTGGAAGTAGTGTGATGCGCACCGGTATTATTGCAAAGAAGCTGGGGATGACCCGGTTGTTCAGGGATGACGGCACCCATGTGCCGGTCACCGTTCTGCACATGGACGACGTGCGGGTGGTGATGGCGAAGACTGTGGAATCCGACGGCTATGCGGCGGTTCAGCTGGGTTTTGGCCATGCCAAGACCAAGAATGTGTCGAAGCCGATGAAGGGTCATTATGCGAGCGCGAAGGTCGAACCGGCGATGAAGCTGGTTGAGTTCCGCGTGGCGGATGATGCCGTGCTGGAGACCGGTGCGGTTCTGTCGCCTACGCATTTCGCGGCGGGCCAGAAGGTGGATGTCGCGGGCATCAGCAAGGGCAAGGGGTTTGCCGGCGGCATGAAGCGCTGGAACTTTGCTGGTCTTGAAGCCTCGCATGGCGTTTCGATCAGCCATCGTTCGCTGGGCTCGACCGGTAATCGCCAGGATCCGGGCAAGACCTTCAAGAACAAGAAGATGGCGGGTCATCTGGGTGACAAGCGGATCACCACGATGAATCTCGAGATCGCGGCGGTCGATGAGGCGCGCGGGCTGATCATGATCAAGGGCGGCATTCCCGGTGCGAAGAACGGCTATGTGTTCGTGCGTGACGCGGTGAAGAAAGCCCGTCCGGCCGATGCGGCCTATCCTGCCGCGTTGAAAGGCTGAGACGATGGAATACGATATTTATAATCTGCAAGCCGAGACCGCCGGCAAGATCGAGTTGCCGGAAGAGTATTTCGGCATGGCGCCGCGGCCGGATATCATGGCGCGTGTCGTGCATTGGCAGTTGGCGAAGCGCCGCGCCGGCACGCACAAGACCAAGGGCATGGGCGAGGTGCAGGGCACCACGAAGAAGCCGTTCCGCCAGAAGGGTACTGGTAATGCGCGCCAGGGTTCGTTGCGCGCGCCGCAGTTCCGCACCGGTGGTGTGGTGCATGGTCCGGTCGTGCGGGATCATGGGTATTCGCTGAACAAGAAGGTACGCCGGCTTGGGTTGATTTTTGCGCTGTCGCAGAAGGCGCTCGAGGGCAAGCTGGTCGTGCTGGATACGGTTGCGGGTGTCGCCAAGACGTCCGAGCTGAGCAGCAAGATCAAGAAGCTCGGCTGGGGGCGGACTTTGGTGGTCGATGCGGTGGTCGATGACGGGTTTGCCCGGGCGAGCCGCAATCTGGTCGGGATCGATGTGCTGCCGGTGGTGGGGGCGAATGTGTATGACATTCTGCACCACGATATTCTGGCGATCACGACGGCCGGTCTTGAGGGTTTGAAGCTGCGCCTGGCGGAGAAAGTTCCGGCTGGCGAAGCCTCGCATGAGGAGATCGCGGCATGAGCACCAGTGTGAGCAAGGCACCGGCGGCAAAGAAGCCCGTGTTGTCGCGCGAGGCGATGTTTGATGTGATCCGCGGACCGCTGATCACCGAGAAGGCGACCGCCCTTTCGGAGCGGAACCAGGTCGGGTTCAAGGTTGCGATCGATGCGACCAAGCCGATGATCAAGGCCTCGGTCGAGGGGTTGTTCGGCGTGAAGGTGACCGGCGTGAACACGCTGATCCAGAAGGGCAAGGCGAAGCGCTTCAAGGGTCGGCCGGGCAAGCGATCTGATCTGAAAAAAGCGTTCGTGACGCTGGCCGAAGGCCAGTTGATCGATTTCACGACGCGTCTGGCGTAAGGCGAAACCGATGGCATTGAAACATTTCAAACCGGTCACGGCGAGCCTGCGCGGCACCGTCCTGATCGATCGCTCGGAATTGTGGAAGGGCAAGCCGGTCAAGGGTTTGACCGAAGGCAAGCACTCCACCGGCGGGCGCAACAATCATGGCCGTACCACCAGCTATTTCCGGGGCGGCGGACACAAGCGGACTTACCGGTTGGTCGATTTCAAGCGCCGCAAATTCGATGTGGCGGCGATTGTCGAGCGGTTGGAATACGATCCGAACCGGTCGGCGTTTCTCGCGTTGGTAAAATATGCCGACGGGGAGTTGTCGTATATTCTGGCGCCGCAGCGATTGAAGGTTGGCGATCAGGTGGTGTCTGGCCTGAAGGTCGACATCAAGCCGGGTAATGCGATGCCGCTGTCGGCGATTCCGGTCGGCACGATCATTTGCAATATCGAGATCAAGGCAGGGGCCGGCGGTAAGATGGCGCGCTCGGCGGGCACGTTTGCGCAGCTGGTCGGCAAGGATCAGGGCTATGCCCAGGTCAAGCTGATGTCGGGCGAGCTGCGGTTGATCCGGGGCGAGTGCATGGCGACGATCGGTGCGGTGTCGAACCCGGACCATTCGAACCAGGAACTCGGCAAGGCCGGGCGCAATCGCTGGCTGGGCCGGCGGCCGCATAACCGTGGCGTGTCGATGAACCCGGTCGATCACCCGTTGGGTGGTGGTGAAGGCCGGACCTCTGGCGGTCGTCATCCGGTGACGCCGTGGGGCAAGCCGACCAAGGGTTACAAGACACGTTCGAACAAGCGGACGGATGATCTGATCATCCGGCGCCGTAAGGTCGGGAAGGGCTGATCGATGACACGCTCCGTATGGAAAGGCCCGTTCGTTGACGGGTATATGCTGGCCAAGGCCGAGACCTCGCGCGCTTCGGGCCGCAACGAGATCATCAAGATCTGGTCGCGCCGCTCGACCATTTTGCCGCAGTTCGTCGGTTTGACGTTCGGCGTTTACAATGGCCGGAAGTTTCTGCCGGTTCAGGTCAACGAGAACATGGTCGGCCACAAGTTCGGCGAATTCTCGCCGACCCGCAGTTTCACCGGCCATTCGGCCGACAAGAAGGCGAAACGAGGCTGATATGAGCAAGCCCAATCATCCCCGCATGCTGGCGGAAACCGAAGCCGAGGCGGTGTTGCGCAATATTCGCGTCAGCCCGCGCAAGCTCAACATCGTTGCGACCTCGATTCGCAACCTGCCGGCCGGCCGCGCGATTGCCGAACTCACGTTCAGCAAGAAGCGGATCGCCCAGGACGTGAAGAAGCTGTTGCAGTCGGCGGTGGCGAATGCCGAGAATAATCATCAGCTCGATGTCGATCGTTTGGTCGTCACCACGGCGGAAGTCGGCCGCGGCATCGTGATGCGCCGGTTTCAGGCGCGTGGTCGCGGCAAGGCGGCGCGGGTCGAGAAATGGTTCAGCCATTTGCGCATCGTGGTCGCTGAACGCGATATCATCACGAAGGCGGAAAAGCGTGCGAGCAGCGCGCGCGGCGTGAGTGCGGCGGGTCGTAACCGGCCGGTTGGCGCAGAAGGTCCGGTCATTGAAGGGGCGCAGGCGTAATGGGTCACAAGGTCAATCCGATCGGGCTGCGGCTCGGCATCAACCGCACCTGGGACAGCCGGTGGTTTGCGGGCACCGATTATGCCAAGCTGCTGCATGACGATTTGAAGCTGCGCGAGCATCTGATGACGCGGCTGTCGGGCGCGGGCATTTCCAAGGTGCTGATCGAGCGCCCGGCGAAGAAACCGCGCGTGACGATTTACGCGGCGCGCCCTGGCGTGGTGATCGGCAAGAAGGGCCAGGATATCGACGTTCTGAAGAAGGAATTGTCGGTGATGGCGAAGGCCGAGGTGTCGCTGAACATCGTCGAAATCCGCAAGCCGGAAATCGATGCTGTGCTGGTCGCACAGAACATTGCTCAGCAGCTCGAGCGCCGGGTGGCGTTCCGCCGGGCGATGAAGCGGGCGGTGCAGTCTGCGATGCGGCTGGGTGCGCAGGGCATTCGGATCAATTGCGGTGGCCGCCTCGGTGGTGCTGAGATTGCGCGGATGGAATGGTATCGCGAGGGCCGGGTGCCGTTGCACACGTTGCGCGCCGATATCGATTTCGGCACCGCGACGGCCAAGACGACTTATGGCACCTGCGGCGTGAAGGTGTGGATCTTCAAGGGCGAGATCATGGGTCATGATCCGCTTGCGCAGGACCGCCGGGCCGCCGAACAAGCGCCGCAGCGTTAAGCGAGGATTGAGACTATGCTGTCACCAAAGCGAACCAAGTTCCGCAAGGCGCACAAGGGCCGTATCCACGGCCTGGCCAAGGGGAATACTCAGTTGAACTTCGGCACGTTCGGGCTGAAGGCGATGGAGCCGGAGCGGATTACCGCGCGGCAGATCGAATCGGCGCGTCGTGCGATCACCCGCCAGATGAAGCGTGCGGGCCGCGTGTGGATCCGGATTTTTCCGGATCTGCCGGTTTCGACCAAGCCGGCCGAAGTGCGTATGGGCTCGGGCAAGGGTAGCCCGGAGTTCTGGGTGGCGCGGGTGCATCCGGGCCGCATCATGTTCGAGATCGACGGCGTGGCCGAAGGTATTGCGCGCGAGGCGTTGACGCTGGGTGCGGCGAAACTGCCGATCAAGACGAAGATTGTTACCCGCATCGGGGAGGCGTGAGATGACCAAGGCAGCTGATATCCGGGTCAAGACGCCGGATGAGACGAATGATTTCCTGCTCGATCTGAAGCGTGAACAGCTCAATCTGCGGTTCCAGAGGGCCACCGGCCAGCAGGAGAATACCAGCCAGATGCGCAAGACGCGCCGTGACGTGGCACGGGTGAAGACGATTATGGCTGAGCGCCTTCGCGCTTCGGCCAAGGTTTGAGGGGTTACGAGTTATGCCGAAGCGCGTCCTGACCGGGCGGGTCGTGAGTGACAAGATGGACAAGACCGTGACGGTTCTTGTCGAGCGTCGCATCATGCATCCGCTGTACAAGAAATTCATCCGCCGCTCGAAGAAATACGCGGCGCATGACGAGGCAAACATCTGCGCCACCGGTGATCTGGTGCGCATCGAGGAATGCCCGCCGATCAGCAAGCGCAAGGCGTGGCTGGTGACCGCACGAAATGGCGAGTCCCTGACCCCGGCCTCAGCCGAAGCACAGGTGGCCTGATATGATTATTGTTGAATCCAATCTGGATGTTGCTGACAATTCCGGTGCACGCCGGGTGCAGTGCATCAAGGTGCTGGGCGGTTCCAAGCGCCGGATCGCCTCGGTCGGCGATGTCATTGTCGTGTCGATCAAGGATGCGATCCCGCGCGGCAAGGTCAAGAAGGGCGACGTGCATCAGGCCGTGGTGGTGCGAACCGCCTATCCGGTGCGCCGGGCCGATGGCAGCGTGATCCGGTTCGACCGCAATGCGGCCGTGCTGATCAACAAGCAGATGGAGCCGATCGGCACGCGTATTTTTGGGCCGGTGACGCGTGAACTGCGCGCGCGCAAGTTCATGAAGATCATTTCTCTGGCACCGGAGGTGCTGTAATATGGCCGCACGTATCCGCAAGGGCGACCAGGTGGTCGTGATTTCCGGCGCCAGCAAGGGCCGCCAAGGTGAAGTGCTGCGCGTGCTGCCGACCGTGAACAAGGCTGTGGTTCAGGGTGTGGCGGTTGCGAAGAAGCATACCAAGGCGCGCGGCATGGGCGAGCCGGGCGGCATTATCAGCAAGGAAATGCCGATCCATTTGTCGAATATCGCATTGATCGATCCTGAGACGAAGAAGGCCACGCGTATCGGCTTTCGCACGCTCGAGGACGGTCGCAAGGTCCGGGTCGCGCGCAAGAGCGATTCCGTGATCGACGGTTGAGGGTAGTATCATGAGCGAGGCCAGTGCCAAGACGAGGCTGCACCAGCATTACCACGATGTGGTGCGCGAGGCGTTGCAGAAGGAATTCGGCTACACGAATGTGATGCAGGTTCCGAAATTGGAAAAGATCGTCATCAACATGGGTGTTGGCGAGGCGGCTGCCGATCAGAAGAAGCTCGACCAGGCGGTGGCCGAGTTGACGCTGATTGCCGGGCAGAAGCCGGTCAAGACCGTGGCGAAAAAGGCGATCGCCGGGTTCAAGATCCGCAAGGGTCTGCCGATCGGGTGCAAGGTGACGCTGCGCCGGGCGCGGATGTATGAGTTTCTGGACCGTCTGGTCACGATCGCTCTGCCGCGCGTGCGCGATTTCCGCGGGATTTCGGGCAAGGGTTTCGATGGCCGGGGCAATTTCGCCATGGGCATGAAGGAACAGATCGTGTTTCCGGAAATCGAATACGACAAGGTCGATACCGTGCGCGGTATGGACATTGTGTTTGTCACCACGGCTAAGAACGACGCCGAGGCGAAGGCACTGCTCAAGGGGTTCAGCATTCCCTTCGTTTGAGCGGATCGCCCGGGTTGGTGCCCGGGGGAGATGTTTCGGCGATTGTGGGTTGGACGCGTACACAGTTTTTAGGGAAAACCGTTGGCAGGTGCTGACAGGTTCCGGAGGATAGAAGACGATGGCGAAGACCTCTCAGGTCAATCGGAATAAGCGGCGGGAAAAGATGGCGGCGCGCGACAAGGGCAAACGCGCGGTGCTGAAGGCGATCGTGATGGATCGCACCCTGCCGGTCGAGGACCGTTTCGATGCGACGATGAAACTGGCCCAGCTGCCGCGCAATGGTGCGGCGGTGCGGGTTCGTCTGCGTTGCGAGCTGACCGGCCGTTCGCGCGGTAATTATCGTAAATTCAAGCTTTGCCGCATCGCGTTGCGCGACTTGGCCAGTGCCGGGCAGATCCCCGGCATGGTCAAGGCCAGCTGGTAAGGAGGGCAAGCCATGTCGATGTCTGATCCGTTGGGTGACATGCTCACCCGTATCCGTAATGCGCAGCGCGCGCGCCACACGATGTGTGTCGCTCCGGCCTCGCATCTGCGGGCCAATGTGCTCGAAGTGTTGAAGCGCGAGGGGTTCATTCGCGGGTTCTCGAAAGAGGATCTGCGCCCTGGTGTGGCGCAGCTGCGCATCGAACTGAAGTATAACGAGGGTGAACCGGTGATCAAGGAGATTACCAGGATCTCTCGCCCGGGCCGCCGGGTGTATTCGAAGATCAAGGAGCTGCCGCGGGTTTATGCCGGGTTGGGGATATCCATCCTGTCGACGCCGCGCGGCGTGATGAGCGATGTCGAGGCGCGCACTGCCAATGTTGGTGGTGAAGTGCTCTGCCGCGTATTCTGAGGAGGCAGCATCATGTCACGTGTAGGTAAATATCCGGTTCCGCTGCCGCAGGGCGTTTCGATCACCGTGGTCGATGGGATTCTGACCGCCAAGGGCAAGCTGGGCGAGTTGACCATGCCGGTGTCCGAGCGGGTCGAGGCGAAGCTCGAGGACGGCAAGCTGGCGGTGATTCCGCGCAACAAGGAAGCCGCATCTCGCATGATGTGGGGCACCACGCGCGCGAATGTGGCCAATATGGTCGAGGGTGTCTCGAAGGGCTATGCGAAGGTTCTGGAAATCACCGGGACGGGTTTCCGCGCTTCGGTGCAGGGCTCGAATCTGGTGATGAACCTGGGGTTTTCGCATGATGTGGTGTTTGCGGTGCCCCCCGGCATCAAGATATCATGCGAGAAGCCGACCTTGATCAAGGTCGAGGGGATCGACAAGCGGCTGGTGGGTCAGGTTTGTGCCGAGATCCGCGCCTTCCGTCCGCCGGAGCCTTATAAGGGCAAGGGCGTGAAGTTCGAGGGCGAGGCGATCCGGCGTAAGGAAGGCAAGAAGAAGTAATGACCGCGACATATGACAATGAAGTGCGGCGCCGGCAGCGCCTGCGCTACCAGCTGAAGCAGAAATCGGGCGGAAGGCTGCGGCTTTCGGTGTTCCGGTCGGGCAAGCATATTTATGCCCAGGTGATCGATGATGCGGCCGGGCGTACCCTCGCCGCGGCATCGTCGCTGGATGCCGGGTTGAAGGCCGATCTGAAGACCGGTGCTGACCGGGCTGCTGCGGCGGCGGTGGGTAAGCTGGTTGCCGAGCGCGCCAAAGAGGCCGGGATCACCAAGGTCGCATTCGATCGTGGTGCGTATAAATATCATGGCCGGGTGAAAGCCTTGGCCGATGCCGCTCGCGAGAGCGGTTTGGACTTCTGAGGAGCATAGCGCATGGCACGTGAAGCACGAGACGGCGGTCGTGGCCGCGAGCGCGAGCGGGACCGGGACGGCGATGAGCTGATCGACAAGCTCGTCACCATCAACCGTGTCGCCAAGGTGGTGAAGGGCGGACGCCGGTTTGCGTTCGCCGCCCTGGTGGTGGTTGGTGACCAGAAGGGTCGCGTTGGTTTCGGCGCCGGCAAGGCGAAGGAAGTGCCCGAGGCGATCCGCAAGGCGACCGAGCGTGCCAAGCGCGGCATGATCCGGGTGCCGATGAAGGAAGGCCGCACGCTGCATCATGACATCGAGGGCCATTACGGCGCCGGTCATGTGGTGTTGCGTTCGGCGCCGGCGGGTACCGGGATTATTGCCGGTGGGCCAATGCGCGCGGTGTTCGAGACGCTGGGGATTGGCGACGTGGTTGCCAAATCGCTCGGCAGCCGGAACCCGCACAACATGGTGAAGGCCACGGTCGCGGCGCTGGCGAATTGCGCGAGCCCGCGCACGGTTGCGGCGCGGCGCGGCAAGAAGGTGGCGGATCTGTTCGGCACCAAGCGTGAGAAAGAGGTGGCGGCCGATGTCTGATCCGATCAAACGCGTTCGCATCACCCAGACCGGGTCGGCGATCGGGCGCAAGCCGGGCCAGAAGGAAACTCTGGTCGGGCTCGGGCTGCGCCACATGCATTCCACGCGCGAACTGGCGACGACGCCCGAGAACATGGGGCGGATCAAGAAGGTCGCGCATCTTTTGAAGGTCGAGGAATTGACCCCAGGGACTGAGCCATGAATCTGAATGAACTGCGCGACAACCAGGGTGCGCGCCTGAAATCGAAGCGGCTTGGCCGTGGCATCGGGTCGGGCAAGGGCAAGACCTCTGGCAAGGGGGTCAAGGGTCAGAAGGCGCGTGAAGGCGTCTCGCTGAACGGGTTCGAGGGTGGTCAGCTGCCGATCTATCGGCGTATGCCAAAGCGCGGCTTTACCAATGTGAACCGCAAGGATTATGCGCCGTTGAACGTGGGCACGCTGGCGATGTTGATCGCGGCGGGCAAGCTAGATGCTTCGGCGCCGATCACCGAGGAAAACCTGCGGGCGGCGGGCGTGTATGCCGGTTCGAAGCTGTCGGGCGTGCGGCTGCTCGGGCGCGGCGAGATTTCGACCAAGGTCGAGATCGTGGTGTCGGGTGCGTCGGCCACAGCGATCGCGGCGATCGAGCAGGCCGGCGGCACGGTAAAAACGCTGGTGGCGAAAGCCGAAGCGGCAGCTGCCTAAATTATCGAGCGTTTTTTGGTTCTTTTTTACAAAAAAGAACGGCTCTTTCTCGCGAAGGGCAGCGAAAGGCGGCGAGTGCATTTGGTTCTTGCCGTCTCTAGTGCAACGCATATAAGCAACGGCGTCTCATCCGCATGAGGCGCCGTTGTTATTTGGGGATCATTCATGGCTTCCGCTGCTGAACAGCTTGCATCGAGTTTCAATCTCGAAACCCTGTCGAAGGCGACCGATCTCAAAAGGCGGATCTGGTTTACGCTGGGTGCGCTGATCGTGTTCCGGCTGGGGACGTATATTCCGATCCCCGGCGTCGATCCGACGGTGATGGAGCACATGCTCGCGCAGAACGGCGGCGGCGTGCTGGGCATGTTCAACATGTTCACCGGTGGCGCGCTCGGGCGGATGACGGTGTTCGCGCTGAACATCATGCCGTATATTTCGGCCTCGATCATCATGCAGTTGTTGCAGGCGGCGGTGCCGACGCTGGAGACGCTGAAAAAAGAGGGCGCTTCGGGGCAGCAGAAGCTCAATCAATATACGCGGTATCTGACGGTGTTCATCGCGCTGGCGCAATCCTATGGCATTGCGCTCGGGCTTGAGCATATCACCAGCGCGGTCGGGCCGGCGGTGATCGAGCCGGGCGGGTTCTTTTTGGTGACGACGATCATCACGCTGACCGGCGGCACGGTGTTTTTGATGTGGATCGGTGAGCAGATCACCTCGCGCGGGATCGGCAACGGGTCGAGCCTGATCATTTTTTCGGGGATTGTCTCGGCGTTTCCGGGCGCGATTGCCAGCGTGTTGCAGTTGGGTGCGACGGGCGGGCTTTCGACCGGGTTCGTGATCGGGTTTTTCATCATGGCGCTGGTTGTCGTGGCGTTTGTGGTGTTCATGGAGCGTGCGCAGCGGCGGGTGCTGATCCAGTATCCGAAACGCCAGGTGGGCAACCGGATGTTTGGTGGCGATGCCTCGCATCTGCCGATGAAGGTGAACACCTCGGGCGTGATTCCGCCGATTTTTGCAAGCTCGCTGTTGTTGATTCCGGCGACCATCGTGGGGTTCAGCCATGGCACCGGGCCGGCGTGGTTGCAGTTTCTGGCGCGGCAGCTGTCAAACGGGCAGCCGGGTTATATGATTCTGTACGCCGGGCTGATCATCTTTTTCTCGTATTTCTACACCGCCGTGGTGTTCAACCCTGAGGAGACCGCGGATAATCTGAAGAAATACGGCGGGTTCGTGCCGGGGATCAGGCCGGGGGCGAATACCGCGAAGTATTTCGATACCGTGCTGACCCGGCTAACCACGATCGGGGCGGGGTATCTGGTGATCGTGTGTCTGATTCCACAATTTTTGATCGGGCAGTTCGATCTGGCCGCGGGCTATTATTTTGGTGGCACATCGCTGCTGATTGTGGTTTCAGTGACGATGGATACGGTCGCACAGATCCAGTCACATTTGCTTGCACATCAATATGAAGGCCTGATCAGAAAAGGCCGCGGAAGGACACGAACCAGATGAACATCATTCTCCTCGGCCCGCCTGGCGCCGGCAAAGGGACCCAGGCGAAGATTTTGCAGGAGCGCTATCACGTCGGGCAGATTGCCACGGGTGACATGCTGCGCGGCGAGGTCAAGGCCGGGACCGAATTGGGCAAGATCGCGAAATCGGTGATGGAGGCTGGCGAGCTGGTTTCGGATGATCTGATCATCAACATGCTGCGCAACCGGTTGGCGCAGGATGACTGCCGGCATGGTTTTATCCTCGATGGGTTTCCGCGCACGGTTCCGCAGGCCGAGGCGCTCGATGCGATGCTCGCGGCGGAGAAGCAGGATCTGCGGGCGGTGATTCTGCTCAAGGTCGATGAGGACGTGCTGGTCGAGCGGATTGCCGGGCGGTTTACGTGTGCGCAATGCGGCACCGGGTACCACGACTCGATGCACCCGACCGCGAAGGCCGGCGTGTGCGACAAATGTGGCTCGACCGAGTTCACCCGGCGGCCGGATGACAACCCGGTGACGGTGAAGCAGCGGTTCACCGCGTATAACCGCCAGACAGCGCCGATCGTGCCGTATTACCAGGGTCGTCACATCTATTATGAGGTGGATGGCATGGCTGATATGGATGACGTGACGGTCGCGATCGAGGCGGCATTGCGCGCGGCGGGGATTCCGGCGCCGGTTGCGATGTCTGCGGACTGATCGGAACAGGTATCGCGGGGACATCACGAAAAATTGATGTCATTTGATTGACTCGCATCGCCCCCGGCGATAGAGACAGCCATCTGCGGCGCTCCCTGGTGGAGTGCCGCACTTTGTTCAGATGATGATTTTCGGAATTGGGTTCTGCCCATTGGGCGGGCCGGGTTTCGTGATTGTCATTATCCATTCGACGATTTCAATCCGCATCTGCGGAGACCAAGGAGCAGCTTCGTGGCGCGTATTGCCGGCGTAAACATCCCATCGAACAAGCGCGTGCTGATCAGCCTGCGTTACATCTACGGTATCGGGCCGACCAAGGCTCGTGACATTTGCACGACGCTGAATATCGGCGACGACAAGCGGGTCAACCATCTGTCGGACGACGAGATCGGCAAGATCCGTGAATTGATCGACAAGGATTTCCGCGTCGAGGGTGATCTGCGTCGTGAAGTGGCGATGAACATCAAGCGGCTGGTCGATCTGGGTTGCTACCGCGGCCTGCGCCACCGCAAGGGTCTGCCGGTGCGTGGTCAGCGGACGCATACCAACGCGCGTACCCGCAAGGGTAAGGCCGTGGCGATCGCCGGTAAAAAGAAGGTCACGAAGTAACCCTTCGGTTCTTCGCATCGATGCAGTGATCCGCGCCGGGCTTGGCTTGGCGGCGGGTCGAGAGAAAGACAGGATTTTCCATGGCCAAACCAGCCGCCGCGCGTCCCCGCCGCAAGGAACGCAAAAATATCAGTTCAGGCGTCGCGCATGTGCTCGCCAGCTTCAACAACACGATGGTGACGATCACCGACGCGCAGGGTAATGCGATTTCGTGGTCTTCCGCCGGGAGCCAGGGTTTCAAGGGCAGCCGCAAGTCCACCCCGTACGCCGCGCAGGTTGCCGCCGAGGACGCCGGCCGCAAGGCGCGCGAGCACGGCATGGAGACGCTGGAGATCGAAGTGAGCGGTCCGGGTTCGGGCCGTGAGAGTGCGCTGCGTGCGTTGCAGACCGTCGGGTTCTCGATCACGGCGATTCGCGATCTGACGCCGATTCCGCACAACGGTTGCCGCGCCCGCAAGCGCCGCCGGGTGTAATCTGCCGGGTGTTACGGGCTTGCGTCGCGTGCCTGGCGGACGATGCGTTTTTGGAAGGTGAGGGCGGATTTTTCGCCTGACCGGAGGATTTGATGCTGAAAGATACCAATTTGGCGATGCAGCGGAACTGGCAGTCCCTGCGCAAGCCGGAGAAGCTCGATATCGAGCCTGGCGCCGATGACATGCGGATGGCGACGATCATTGCCGAGCCGCTGGAGCGTGGCTTCGGCGTGACGTTGGGCAATGCGTTGCGGCGGATTTTGTTGTCCTCGCTGCATGGCGCGGCGGTGACCGCGGTGCGGATCGATGGCGTGCTGCATGAGTTTTCCTCGATCGCCGGTGTGCGCGAGGACGTGACCGACATCGTGCTGAACATCAAGCAGATCGCGGTACGGATGCATGGTGATGGCCCGAAGCGGATGACGCTGAGCGCCAAGGGTCCGTGCGAAGTGACCGCCGCGATGATCCAGTCCGGCCATGATATCGAGGTGATGAACCCCGAGCTGGTGCTGTGCACGCTGGATGACGGCGCGACGCTGGGCATGGAATTCACCGTCGATTCCGGCCGTGGCTACGTGGCGGCTTCGGCCAACCGGCCGGAAGACGCGCCGATCGGGTTGATTCCGGTCGATTCGATCTATTCGCCGGTGCGCAAGGTTTCCTATCGCGTCGAGCCGACCCGCGTTGGGCAGGTGACCGATTACGATCGGTTGATCATCGCGATCGAGACCAACGGTGCGGTGACGCCTGAGGATGCGGTGGCTCTGGCCGCGCGCATTCTGCAGGACCAGCTGGGCATGTTCGTCAATTTCGAGGAGCCGCAGCGGCTGCGCTCGGAAGAGCCGCGCCCGGAACTGCCGTTCAACCCGAATCTGCTGCGCAAGGTGGACGAGCTGGAATTGTCGGTCCGTTCGGCCAACTGCCTGAAGAACGACAATATCGTCTATATCGGCGATCTGGTGCAGAAATCCGAACAGGAAATGCTGCGCACGCCGAACTTCGGCCGTAAATCGCTCAATGAAATCAAGGAAGTGCTGACCGCCATGGGCCTCGGCCTGGGCATGTTGGTGCCGGACTGGCCGCCTGAGAATATCGAAGATCTGGTCAAGCGTTCCGACCAGCCGTTCTAACTCGTCATTTTTTTTCTGATCTGGAGTAACCCCTATGCGTCACGGAATTGCTGGACGTAAACTCGGCGTCACCACGTCCCACCGTGCGGCCATGTTCCGCAACATGGCGGTGGCCCTGCTCAAGCATGAGCAGATCACCACGACGTTGCCGAAGGCCAAGGAACTGGCACCGGTGGCTGACCGGTTGATCACGCTGGGCAAGCGTGGCGGGCTGCATGCGCGCCGCCAGGCTCATGCGGTGCTGCGCGATGAGGTGATCGTGTCCAAGCTGTTCGCGGCGCTGGCCGACCGGTACAAGGAGCGCCAGGGTGGTTATACCCGCGTGCTGAAGGCCGGGATGCGCTATGGCGATGCGGCGGATATGGCGGTGATCGAACTGGTCGATCGTGATCTGGCGGCGAAGGGGCTCGATAGCGGTCCGAAGCCTGAGGTCAAGGATGATGAGGACGATACGGCTGAGGCGGCTTGAGATCGCGTTAGATTAAGGAAGCACTTCTTTTTTGCAAAAAAGAAGCAAAAAACTTTTTTGAATCTTGGTTGTGGGCGGGTTTGCTCATCAAGTTACGGGTCTATTGCTCACGTTTGCTTGAGGTTAAGGAGGGGCGCTGCTGTTGCGGCGCCTTTTTCGTTGCAAAATCGTGGTCCGCGGTTATTTTCGCGGCATGAAAACAATCACGCTCGTCTCACTTCCAGTCCTGTTGGGTCTCGCTTCATGCTCGGGTGGCATGAGTTCCGGGCCTCTGACCGCCGCTCAGGCAAAGGCCGATAACGCGACGTTCTTGTCCGGCCTGTCGCCCGCCGCGCGGCAGACGGCGATGTTCTGCCAGGTGCAGATGCAGAACAAGCTGGGCGGTACGGTTTATCTGGTGGCAGCACCCTCGTTGCAGGCGAGTGACATCACCGCAAATGCGTCGACCAACGCGATCGCGCAGGGGCTGACCGTGGTTTATGACCGCATCGATAACGGTGCCGTGACATCGGCAGCGCGGAAATGCAAGCTGAGCTCGGAAAACCTGGTCGTTCGCCCGTCGCACGCGGAGTGAGTGTGGCAACAGCCTCACCGTCCCCCCGATCCCAAACGAATAAAAGTTTTTTGCTTCTTTTTTACAAAAAAGAAGCCTTCCCTTCCTTGGCGTGCTGCCCCCATCCCGAGACGCAAGCATTTTATGCTGGACATCGGCGACCGGCCCCGCTACTCAAGGGTATCGGTCAACACTCTTGAAGGGGGCTATGATGTATTTTAACGCAGATGCTTCCTTTAGCGGATTCCCGTTCGGGCCAGCGCGCGCCGCGAACTAGGTTTTCCGCCCGGCACTTTCTGGTGCCTGTTCGATCGTTTTCAACATTGATATATCAGAGGTGACCTCGCGTCAGCGGGGTCGGTCAATTCATGTCCTCCTTGGATCTTAAGATCGCATCGCCGTTTCGCGCGGTGTTTGGTTTTGTTTTTCGGCGGTGGCGGGCTCATCCGGGGCTGTTTGCTGGGACGGTGATTGCCATGCTGCTGGCGACGCTGACAGATGTGTTCATGCCGCTCTATGCCGGTGATCTGATCAATGCGGTCGCGACGCGCAGCGGCGCTTCGTTGCGCGCTGCGGTGATGGCGCTGGCGATGATTGCCGCACTCGGCGCCGCACAGACCCTGCTGCGCTACATCGGGTTTCGCTCGATCGTGGGATTGACCCTGAAGATCATGGGGGAGATGGCCAGCGATTCCTTTTATCGGGTGCAGCGCTTTGCCTCGGACTGGCATGCCAATAATTTTGCCGGTGCGATCGTGCGGAAGATCACCCGTGGCATCTGGGCGCTGGATTTGCTGAACGATACCGTGCTGATCGCGATGCTGCCGGCGCTTGCCGTGCTGATCGGCACGTCGATCATGTTGGGGCTGCAATCGCCGTCGATCGGTGCGCTGATCGCCGTGGGTGCTGTTTTATATGTCGGCGCGACGGTGTGGTTGCAGACGCGTTACGTGTCGCCGGCGTCGCAACTGTCGAACCGCTGCGATACCGCGATGGGCGGGGCCTTGGCGGATGCGGTGTCGTGCAACGCCGTGGTGAAGGGGTTTGCCGCCGAGGCGCGTGAGGATGCGATTCTGGCCCGGGTGATCGACAAATGGCAGCGCCGGACCCGGCGCTCGTGGTTCCGGGGCAACTGGGTCGGCACCGGGCAGGGTGGCGCGCTGATGGTGCTGCGGGTCGCGATCATCGGGCTTGCGCTGTATTTGTGGTGGATCAGGCGGGCGACGCCCGGTGAAGTGGCGACCGTGATCACCGCCTATCTGATCGTGCTCGGCTATCTGCGCGACGTGGGTTATCACATCGCGATGCTGCAACGCGCGGTGAACGAGATGGAGGACATGGTGCGGATGGAGGCGCAGCCCTTCGCGATCGCTGATCGGCCCGGGGCGATGCCGGCGCAGATACTGCGTGGCGAGATCGTGTTCGATCATGTCGATTTTGCCTATGGCAAGCATGTCGAGCCGCTGTTCCGGGATTTGTCGGTGACGATCGCCTCGGGTGAGCGGGTCGGCCTGGTCGGGCATTCGGGCTCGGGCAAGACCAGCTTCGTCAAGCTGATCCAGCGGTTGCATGACGTGACGGGCGGGGACATCCGGATCGATGGGCAGAGCATCGGGCAGGTGACGCAGGAATCGCTGCGGGGTTCGATCGCGATCGTGGCGCAGGAACCGATCTTGTTTCATCGCTCGCTGGCCGAGAACATCGCCTATGGCAGGCCCGATGCGACGATGGCGGAGATCGAGAACGCGGCGATGCAGGCGAACGCGCATGATTTCATCATGAACCTGCCGAACGGGTATCGCACGCTGGTCGGTGAGCGGGGGGTGAAGCTTTCGGGCGGCGAGCGGCAGCGCGTCGCGATCGCGCGGGCGTTTCTGGCCGATGCGCCGATTTTGATTCTCGATGAGGCGACGGCGAGCCTCGATTCGGAATCCGAAGCGCTGATCCAGCAGGCGGTCGAGCGGTTGATGACCGGGCGCACCGTGATCGTGGTTGCTCACAGACTCTCGACCGTGCGGGCGCTGGACCGCATCCTGGTTTTCGATCAGGGTTCGATCGTGGAGCAAGGCACGCATGAGGCGCTGACGGCGCGGCAGGGTGGCATTTATCGCCGGCTGTTCGAGCGGCAGGCGCTTGGGTTGATGACGCAACAATAAAGAGGACGCTGACAATGAAGTTCGATGATATCGAAGCGGTGACGCCGACGCGCGACAGCCTGGCGGCGGCGTATGCCTCGCTCAACGGATTGCTCGACCGCGATGCGGTGCGCGAGGCGCTGGCCGAGTGGGAAGGACTGCGCCGCGCGACCGGGACCTGGTCGGCGCTGGTGCATCTGCGGTTTTCGCAGGATACCGCGAACGAGGAGTATAAGGCGGCGCGGGAGTATGCCGATGCGCTGGGCCCGGTGATCGCCGATCATGAGACCAGTTTCAAGAACCGGTTGCTCGCACTCGATCCCGCGCTGATCGAGGCGCAGTACGGCAAACATGCGGTGGATATCTGGCGCAACGACGTGACGACGTTCGCCCCGGTGATCGCCGATGATTTGGAGGAGGAGTCGAAGCTGGAGGCGCGCTATACCGCGCTGCTGGCCTCGGCGACATTCGAGTTCGATGGCGAGACGGTCAATCTGGCGGGGCTGACGCCGTATACCGAAAGCCTGGATCGGGACACGCGGCATCGTGCCGCCGCGGCGCGCTGGGGGTTTTTCGCGGAGCATGGCACCGAGCTCGATGAGATTTACGACGAATTGGTCAAGCTGCGGCACAAGATGGCGCGGGCGTTGGGCGATGAGAGCTTCACGGCGCTGGGATATCGGCGGATGGGGCGGCTGGATTACGGGCCGGCGCAGGTCGCGACCTATCGGGCCGAGGTGCTCAAGCATGTGACGCCGCTGGTGGCAAAACTGATCGAGCAGCGGCGGATCGCGAACGGGTTGGACACGCTCTATGCGTGGGATGAGCCGTTGACCGACCCCAAGGGCAATCCGAAGCCGCAGGGCGATCATGATGAGTTGGTCGCCAAGGCCAATGCGATGTTCGAGGCGATGGACCCGCGGCTGGCCGGGTTCTACCGGCAGATGAACGAAGGCGGCTTCATGGATTTGAAGAACCGGCCGACCAAGGCGGGCGGCGGGTTCTGCACCTCGTTTCCGGCGGTCGGGATGCCGTATATTTTCGCCAATTTCAACGGCACGCATCACGACGTCGATGTGTTCACCCATGAGATGGGCCACGCGTTCCAGAACTATCAGAGCCGCAATCAGCCTTCGGTCGATTATTTGTGGCCGACGTCGGAATCGGCGGAAATTCATTCGATGAGCCTGGAGTTTCTGGCCTATCCGCATATTGCGCCGATGTTCGGTGACCAGGCGGCGCGGTATCAGCGGATGCATCTGATCGGCGCGCTGGAGTTTCTGCCGTATGGGGTGTGCGTCGATCATTTCCAGCATGAGGTCTATGCCAGGCCCGAGGCGACGCCGGCCGAGCGGCATCAGATGTGGCGGCGGCTGGAGGCGATGTATCTGCCGTGGCGCAACTGGGGCGATCTGGCGTATCCGGCGATGGGCGGGCGGTGGCAGGCGCAGCTGCATATTTATCGCGCGCCGTTCTATTACATCGATTACACGCTGGCACAGTGCTGCGCCTTGCAGTTCTGGGTGAAATCGCAGCAGGATTACCAGGCGAGTTTTGACACCTATGTCGATCTCTGCGGCCTGGGTGGCTCAGCACCATTCGGCAAGCTGGTGGAGGCAGCCAAGCTGAAATCGCCGTTCGAGGCGGGTGCGTTGCAGGCGGTGGTGGAGACAGCCGAAGCGACGCTGGCGCTGTGAGGTGAGGCGTTTTTCGATGGTGTGCGGTGGTACGGGGTGCCGATGATTTTCCCGCACATCACGGCGATTTATGCTGCGATCCTGGCCTTGATCTATCTGGCGATCACCGGCTGGGTCGTGGCGGGCCGGGGTAAGTTCAAGGTGCTTCATGGCGATGGCGGCAATGACAATCTGAACCGGCGCATCCGCGCGCATGCGAATTTCAACGAATACGTGCCGCTGATTCTGGTGCTGGCGGCACTGCTCGAGGCGCGCGGGGCGGGGACGGTGACGATGAACGCGTTGCTGCTGCCGCTGGTGGTGGCGCGCGTGATTCATCCGTTCGGGATGATGGCGCGCGAGAACTCAACGCAGCAATTCGCGCTGCGGGCGCCGGGGGCGTTTATCACCTGGGTGGTGCTGGCGGTGGTGGCGGTGATGCTGCTGCTGGGTGGGTAGGAAGGCTTCTTTTTTGGAAAAAAGAAGCAAAGAACTTTCTGATTCAGGGGCACGGGCCGTTTCACCGGCACGGGCCTAGATTAACAAAGTTTTTTTTGCTTCTTTTTTGTTCACAAAAAAGAAGACACTTCCTGCCTCGCCTTGCGTTTGATGTCGCAGGCTTGACCTTCCCATCGTGGGAATCACCATATCCACGGTGATGGCAAGGATTTTCCCATGAACATGCTCACGCCGATGCCCAACCGGGCCGCAGCCGACGAAATCAGTGTGGATCTGGCGATCGAGGGGATGACTTGCGCCTCGTGCTCCGGGCGGGTCGAGCGGGCGTTGCGAAAGCTGGACGGTGTTGGGCTTGCCGAGGTCAATCTGGCCAGTGAAACCGCGCGCGTGGTAGCGCGCGGGGTGGATGCGGCGGCGATGATCGCGGCGGTGGAGCGGGCGGGGTACGGCGCGCATGTGATTGATCCGGCGGGCGATGCCGATGAGGCGGCGCTGCGCGATCGGGCGGCGCGGCGGGATTATGCGGTGCTGGCGGTCTCGGCAGTGCTGACGGCGCCGCTGGTAATTGGGATGATCGCGGATCTGGCCGGGGCGCGGTTCATGCTGCCGGGATGGCTCGCGCTGGCGTTGGCGACGCCGGTGCAGTTCTGGATCGGCGCGCGGTTCTATCGGGCCGGGTACAAGGCGCTGCGTGCGGGCAGCGCGAATATGGATGTGCTGGTCGCGCTCGGCACCTCGGCCGCTTATGGCATGAGCCTGTATTTGCTGGTGCGGTCCTGGATGATCGGCGGGCGGCCGGTGCTGTATTTCGATTCATCGACCGTGGTGATCACGCTGATCCTGTTCGGCAAATTGCTGGAGCAGCGCGGCAAGCGCCAGACCGGGGCGGCGCTGCAGGCACTGACCGCGCTGCGGCCGGAGCGGGCGACGCTGCGGGCGGCGGATGGCACGGAACGGCAGGTGGCGGTGAGCGCGATCCGGCTGGGTGATCTCGTTGTGGTCAAGCCGGGCGAGCGGATCGCGGTGGATGGCACGATCCGCGCGGGGGATAGCGCAATCGATCTGTCGATGCTGACCGGCGAGAGCGTGCCGGTGAGCAAAAGCGTCGGCGATCCGGTGACGGGCGGGGCGATCAACGGCGATGGGGTGCTGCTGGTCGAGACCACGGCGGTCGGCGGCGAGACGACGCTGGCGCGGATCATTCGGCTGGTGGAAAGCGCGCAGGCCGGCAAGGCGCCGATCCAGGCGCTGGTCGATCGGGTGGCGGCGGTGTTCGTGCCTGCGGTGCTGGTCGTGGCACTGATCACGTTGGTCGGTTGGCTGATTGTGGGCGCAACGGTGGAGCACGCGGTGCTGACCGCCGTCGCGGTGCTGGTGATCGCCTGCCCGTGCTCGCTCGGCCTTGCGACACCGACGGCGGTGATGGCGGGAACCGGTGTGGCGGCGACGCATGGTATTCTGATCAAGGATGCGGAAACCCTGGAGCGGGCACGGTCGATCGATACCGTCGCGTTCGACAAGACCGGCACGTTGACCGAAGGCCAACCGGCCGTCGTGGCGCTGGAAGCGGCGCCGGGGGCTGATCCGGTTGCGCTGTTGCGAATCGCCGCTGCATTGCAGCAGGGTAGCGAACACCCGCTGGCGCGTGCCGTGCTGGCGCGCGCGACGGCGGATGGTGTTCAGGCGCCGCATGCGCAGGCGGTGAAGGCGTTGCCCGGGCGAGGGATCGAGGGGCAGGTCGAGGGCCGGCGCGTCGTGCTCGGCAGCAGTCGGTTGCTCACTGAAGCCGATCTCGATGCCGGGGCGCTGGCCGATCGCGCCGCCGCTTTGGAAGCCGAAGGTCGCACGATCGCGTGGTTGATCGATCGTGGCGGGGTCGATGTGGCCGATGCTGCCAAAATTATCGGCCTCATCGCGTTCGGCGATGCGGTAAAACCGACAGCGCGGGCGGCCGTCGCGGCGTTGCGGGCCCAGAATATTCGAGTCGTGCTGCTGACCGGCGACAATCAGGGGGCCGCTGCAGTTGCGGCGGCGGCGCTCGGAATCGATGAAGTCATGGCCAATATCCTGCCGGAGCAGAAGGCGGCCCACATCAAGCGTCTGCGCGGCGACGGGCGGCAGGTCGCGATGGTCGGCGATGGTGTGAACGATGCGCCGGCACTGGCCGCGGCCGATCTTGGTATCGCAATGGCGACCGGGTCCGACATCGCGATGCACACCGCCGGCATCACGTTGATGCGCGGCGATCCTGCTTTGGTTGCCGGGGCGCTGGATGTGGCGCGCAAGACCTTCGGCAAGATCCGCCAGGGGCTGGTCTGGGCGTTTGCGTTCAACGTCATCGGCATCCCGCTGGCCGCGTTCGGCTTGCTCAACCCGATGATCGCGGGGGCGGCGATGGCGGCTTCGAGCGTGATCGTGGTGACCAACTCCTTGCTGCTGCGGCGATGGCGACCGGCGGCGGTGCAATCATGATCGCGTCGTGGTTGACCTGGCTTTCCATAGTGTCGCTGGTGGTCGCCGCCGTTACGGCCGTCGTCATCGCGCTCGATCTGCGCCGGCATCCACAATCGATGGCGGTGATGAACCCGGTGTGGCCGATCACGGCGCTGTATTTCGGGCCGTTGGCGCTATGGGCGTATTGGACGATGGGGCGGCAGGCCAGCCCTGCCATGTCAGGCCACGACCACGCGCATCATCATGAACACAAGGAGGCAAAGCCGTTCTGGATGCAGACCTTCGTGGGCTCCACCCATTGCGGCGCCGGCTGCACGCTGGGTGATATTTTCGCGGAATTTCTGGTGTTTTTCGCGGGCATCACCATCGCCGGCTCGACGTTCGGGGCGCAACTGGTGCTCGATTACGCGTTTGCGTTCCTCCTTGGCGTCGGGTTTCAATACGCCTCGATCGTACCGATGCGCGGGCTGAAACCGGTGGCCGGCGTGATCGCGGCATTCAAGGCCGACGCGCTCTCGCTGACCGCATTCGAGATCGGGTTGTTCGGTTGGATGGCGCTGATGCAGTTCGGGTTTTTCACGACGCCGCCGAAACCAGACACGCCGGTATTCTGGTTCATGATGCAGATCGGCATGATCATCGGGTTTGCCACGGCGTATCCGATGAACTGGGTGCTGGTTAAAACCGGTATTAAGGACGCGATGTAGCCGCTCCTACGGTTCAGACCCGCAGCAATCCGGCCATCGGTGCCGCATCGCTGCTGTTGGGGAAGACGCGGGCGAGGGCGGTGGGGGTGAGGTGGAACTGGGCCTGGATCACGCCTTTGGCGAGGCTGCGGATATCGGCGGTGGGGGCGAGGTCGCGGTTTTGGAAGAGCTGGGTGGGGTTGAGGCCGGGCCAGGTGGTGCGGATTTTGCCGCCGGCGACGCAGCCGCCGGCGAGGAACGCGACGGTTGCGGTGCCGTGATCGGTGCCGTGGGTGCCGTTGATGCGGGCGGTGCGGCCGAATTCGGTGATGACCAGGATTGTGGTGTTGGCCCAGGCCGGGCCCATGGCGGTGCGCAGGGTTGCGATACCGGCATCGAGATCGGCGAGGGGGGGGTGGAGCAGGTTCATCTGGTTGCCGTGGGTGTCCCAGCCTTCGAGTTGGAAGGCGGCGATGCGCGGGCCGCCGGGGGCTGCGAGCAGGGTGCCGGCGGCGCGGGCGAGGGCGGGGAAACCGTAGGCCTGGGGTGGTGCTGCCATGGTGTGGTCGGCGGCGTCGTCCATCGAGGGGTCATCGAGGGTGGCGTGATCGAAGCGGGCGGCGCGCAGGCCTTCGGCGATGGCGGGGCCGAACATGGGGTCAGGCCGGTTGAGGGCGGCGATGTTGGCGTAGAGTGCGGGTGAAGGTTTGGCGAACCCGGCCGGGGCGTAGGAGGCGACGGGGGTGGGGCCGCGCAGCAGCAGCGGCATGCCCATGCCGACCGCGAGGCCCTGGCCGGTGACGCCGCCGGACGGGAGTTCCGCGATCAGGCGGTTGAGCCAGCCGGAGGTGATGCCGACCTGATCGATACCGGTTTGCAGGAAGTCCTGCGCTTCGAAATGGCTGCGGGTGCGATAGGGGCCGGCGATGGCGTGGACCGGCAGGACCTCGTTTTGCTGATAGAGTGCGTGCAGGTTTTTCAGCGCGGGGTGGAAGGCGAAGAAGCCGCCGAGGTCGAGCAGGGTGGATTGCGGCGGCACCAGGGCGGCACGCAGGGATTGCAAATTGGGATCGCCGTAGGGCACGACGGCGGCCATGCCATCGAGCGCGCCGCGCAGGAGGACGACGACGAGGCGTTGCTCGGTAGGCGCGCTGGCGAGGGCGAGTTTGGCGCGGCCGGCGACGGCGATGGTGGCGAGGCCGAGCAGGCTGGCGCGGCGGGTGAGGGCGATGTTCATGGAATCCTGGGCGATCTTCATCGCGGCCTATCTCCTTTGGAATTCGGGGGCGGCGAACAGCATGGCCAGGGCTTCGCGCGGCGAACCGGCGGTGGCGATGGCGGTTGCGGTGGCCGGGTGCAGCAGGGGGCCGAGCGATGAGCGGGCGACATCCATCGGCGTGGTGCTTTGCGCGCGGGCGGCGGCGGTGAAGCCGAAATCGACCCTTGCGAGCACCGCGTCCGACCCGGTCCAGTCCGCACCGTGATCGGACCAGCCGTTCGGCAGCGGGGCGGCCCAGAGCGGCTGGCCGAGTTTGCGGAGCGTGCCGAGATGAAAGCCGACCGGGGCGTTGGTGATGCCGGCGGCGCGGGCGAGCGAGATGGTGTAGTCGAACGGGGTTTTGATTTTGGTCAGCGGTTGCCAGGCGGCGGGCAGGTCGATCAATGCGGCGGCAGCGGCACCGAGGTTGCCTTTGGTATCGGTGAGCACGGTGGCGAGATGGTCAACCGCGGCTTGGGGTGGATGATCGCCGCAGAAATGCCAGGCGAGTTTGCTGGCGAGGGATTGGTAGGTGGTGGGGTGGGTGGCCAGGAAGCGCAGGGCGGCGATGCCGCCGGCCTCGCCGGGCGGGAATTGACGACCGAGCACGGTTTGCGGGCCGGGTTCGTGTGCGAAGGGGCGAAACATGAAGCCGGTGGGTTGGTTTTGCGGATTGACCGACCAGCCGGTGAGCAGCTTGGCCATGTTGGTCACGTCGGTCTGGGTGTAGCCGGCGCGCAGGCTGACGGTGTGGAGTTCCATGCATTCGCGGCCGAGGTTTTCGTTCAAGCCACGATGAAAGCGCAGGCCGGCGGGGCTGTTCGGGCCGACCGAGAAAGCGTTGGCGAGGTAGAGCAGCATGGCGGGGTGGCGTTCGGCGGCGAGCACCATATTGGTGAAGTTGCCGGTCACGTGCGGGCGGATCGCTTCACGGATGAAGGGGCCGACCAGGGCTTCGATGCCGCCCTGGCGGATCGAGGTGGTGAAGTGATTGGCCCAGAACCAGACCAGGCGCTCGCGGAACGGGGAAGGGGTGTCGATCGTCCAGTCGAGCTGGGCTTTGGCGTCGCCGAGGAACATCGCGCGGCTGAGCGGTTTGAAATTGCCCTTGAGGGGCTGGCCGGCGGCGAGGATGCGTTTGCGTTGCATCGCGTCCGTGCGGCGGGCCTGCAGCGCATCCGCCCCGCTGGGCAGGTTGGCGAAGGAGGGATCGGCGAGGGCCGGGTCTGGTCCCTTGAGCTGGGCGTGCAGCCAGTCGCGCGCATTGGTGGCGGCCGGTGCGGTGCCGCCGGCACCGAAGCCGAAGCGGATCATGGCGTGGGTGATGTCGCTGTCCATGAACTGGGTATTACCAGGGTGGCGCGTAGCGAAGTGTTGCAAACTGCGACCGGGCGGTATCGGCCTTGTCGGCTGATTGGACGCAGGGGAATTTTTTGGTCCTGTTTTTGAAAAAAGAAGGCCTTTCTTAACCTTTTCGTGTCTTTATCAGGGAGCAGCAGCAATGATACGAGCTTGCGCATGACGATTGCCCTGGTTTTCCTGCTCCTGGCCGCCACACTCGGCGGTTATCTGTCGATTGGCTATCTGCGCGGCACACCGCCGCCGGCCGCGGGGTGGATGTTGGGGCTGGTGCATGGCGTGGTGGGCGCGGCCGGGCTGCTGGAGCTGGTGATCGGGCTCGAACGGCATCCGCCGCCGGCGTCCGCCGGGGTGGCGGGGTTTGGCGTCGGGGCGGAGGTGTTGCTCGGGCTTGCGATTTTGCTGGGGCTGCTGGTGATCATGGCGGCGTGGCGGGGCAAGCGTTTGTCGGGCGTGGTGATCGGCGCGCACGCAAGCGTGGCGATCACGGCGATCGCGCTTGTGTCAGCGATCGTGGCGCTGGGATGAGGTTTACCAGGCGGATTTGCGGTTGGCGCCTGGCGGCTTAGCCGCGCAACGCCCGGACGGTGTGGGCGATGCCGGACCATTGCTGGGCCAGATAGGTACCGGTGGCCATGGCTTCGGGGGCGGTGGGGTCGCCGGTCGGGGTTGGGGTTCGGGTGAAGTCGGCGGTTTGGAAGATGATATCCCAGAGCGGGAAGACGGCGCCGTAGTTGCAGGATTTCTGGCCGGCGGCGAGGATGCCGTGGTGGGTGCGGTGGAAGCGTGGCGAGACGAGCAGGCGGTCGCCGATTTTACCGAACGAGAGTGTGGTGTTGGCGTGGCTGAGGCTTTCGACGAAGCGCAGCATCAGGATCAGGATGGGAAATTGCAGGGGTGGGATGCCGATGAGCAGGCCGATCAGCATGAACCAGAGGAAGCTCAGGATTTCATCGATGATGTGGTTCCGGTCGTCGGACCAGAAGGTCATCTGGCGCTGGGCGTGATGGACGGCGTGGAGCGCGTACCAGATCGAAAACCGGTGCGACAGGCGGTGGCGCCAGTAATCGGTGAAGTCGAGGATGAGGGCGTAGATGGCAAAGGTGATGATCGGGTGGCCGAACAGGGCGGGGATGATGGTTTCGAGCATCGGCGGGACGTAGCCGCGGTCGGCGAGGAAGCCATCGAGTTGAACCTGGGCGGCGTAGAACAGCACGAAGGTCATGATCGGCAGCACGCCGACGCGCGCGAGGAAGGTGTAGAACACGTCGACCAGGATGGGTTTGCTTGTGGTCCAGCGTTCGAGCGGGCGGAGGCGTTCGAGCGGGACGCAGACGGCGTAGGCGAGGATCATCTGCGTGATGCCGTAGACCGCAACGAGGGTCCAGCCGAAGGACAGCTCGCTCCATTGCATGAGACCGGCGCGGTAAAGGATGGGCAGGACGGCGATCTGCTCGATCCAGCCGGCGATGTCGTTGAACGGGTGGGCCGGTATGTGCGAGAGCACATGTGCCATGATCAGCATCAGGCGAGGCGCATGGCGGCGAGGGCTGGCCGGTCGGTCAGCAGGGTGGAGATGAAGATGCCATGGGGCGAGCGGCCGACGGTGATATGGTCGGTGGCGCCGGTGACGGGGTCGTGGATGGCGACGCGCGAGGCGAAGCGCAGCGCAATCCAGAGTTTGCCGTCGGGCGCGAAGCAGAGATCATCCGGGCCGCCGGGCATGGCGATGCGTTTGACGAAGCCGAGGGTTTTGGCATCGAGCACGGTGAGGGAGCCGGCGACGCGGTTGGTGACGTAGAGCTGGGTGCGATCGGGGGTGAGGAAGATGTTGTGGGCACCCTTGTCGGTCAGGATGGTGCGGGTGATGCGGCCGGTTGCGGGGTCGAGCACGGCGACATGGTCGCTGCCCATGATGGCGGTGAGGACGACGCCGTCGTGCCACATGACGCCGGCGGGGGTTTTGCCGACTTTGGTGGTCCAGCGCGGGGTCATGCTCGCGAGGTCGATCGCGACCAGGGTGCCGCTGTCCTGCATCGAGACGAAGACGGTTTTGGAATCGGGCGTGTAGCTGAGGTGCGAGGGCATCGAGCCGAGTTTGAAGCGGTGCGCCAGGGTGAGGCTGGCGGCGTGGTAGACATCGACGTGGTTGAGGCGGAGGCAGGTGATGGTGAGGTAGGTGCCATCCGGGCTGAACCAGAGCTGGTAAGGGTCGGGGATGAGTTTATGGCCGAGTTCGGTGCCGGTTGCGGGGTCGAGGAAGAAGATGGCGTTGCCGGCGGAATCGGCGATCAGAAGTTTTTTGGCGTCCGGCGTGAGGGCCCAGTGGCTCGGTTCGCGGAAAGTGGGTTCGTCGCGCAGGATTTTGCGGGTGGCCATGTCGATGATCGAGACGGTCGCACCGCCGGAATTCAGGACGATCGCGATGGGCGGCTGTGCCGCGGGCGCGATGGGCGGCTGTGCCGCGGGCGCGATAGGCGGCTGTGCCGCGGGCGCGATGGACGGTTTGGCGGCGGCGCGCGCGAGCGCGGGCAGGGCGAGCAGGGACGGTGCGGCGAGCAGGGTGCGGCGGGGGAGCGAGGCTGAACCGGTCATGCGGGTGGTGGGCTTTCATCGGGGTTCACGAAGACCGCGCGCGCCCAGGTGAAGAACACGAGGCTAGTCGTTGCGATCAAAGTATTGTCGGTGAAGGATTGCACGGCAAACGCGAGGAAGACAAGCCGGATGATGCGGCGCTGGGCGGTGGGCAGCGCAGCGCTGCCCCGCCATAGCCACAGGGTGAGCATGGCGAACAAGAGGAGCGCGCCGATCACGCCGCCTTCGACGGTGATGCGCAGATATTCGTTATGGGCGGCGTTGGTGCCGAGCAGGCGGCCGATGTGGGATTTCATCGAGACGACGACCTTGCCGGCGCCGACGCCCCAGCCGAGCCAGGGGGATTGGCGGGCGGCGGCTTCGAAGAAGGGCCAAATGAGCTGGCGGTTGGACAGGCTGCCGGCGTCGCCGAGGTTGATCAGATCGACCACGCGGATGACCCTCAGGGCGGAGGCGGCCATCAGCACGATGCCGAGGCTGGCGCTGCCGAGGGCGAGGATTGCGAAGCGGCGGGCGGGGGTGAGGAAGGGTGAGGGTGTGATCAGCAGAGTGGCGAGGGTGATGAAGCCGGCCATGGCGAGCGGCGAGCGCGCGCCGGTGGCGATCAGGATGATATAGTTCAGGCCGATCCAGGCCAGGTTGCGCGGCCGGCCGGTGCGCAGATATTCGAGCAGGCCGGCGAAGATGGCGATCATGGCGAAGCCGCCGAGAAAGGCCGGGGCGCTGGAGGCGGCGAGGCGGATGGCGCCGAGTTGGGTACCGTAGAGTGGGCGGATGCCGGGGGCGGCGAGGGCGATGCCGAAGCCGACCGTGATGGCGGGGCCGATGATGGTGCAGCGGATGATGGTGGCGCGCATCGCCGGACTGAGGCGGAGGTAGCCGGCGGCGAAGGGGGCGGCCGAGCCGATCAGCGAGCGGAGCGAGGCCATCGGGGTCAGGCCGGGCCAGAGGCCGTGGATCGCGCCATCGATGAACATGACGATGAAGGCGTAGGAGGGGTTGAAACGGTCGGCGCGCGGGGCGGTGCGCAGGGCGGCGAGGGCGATGATCAGCAGGCCGGCGGATTTGAGCAGGGCGATGATGAGTTCGTGCGCGCCGATCAGGTCCGACAGCCACATTTCCGGCGTGGTTTCGACCAGGATGAGCCAGAGCGCCATGGCGGCGACCGGGCGGGCGTAGGCGATGGTGGCGGCGACGGCGAGGGCGAGGGCGAACAGGAGCGGGATGATCAGCGGCGGCATCAGCCAGGCGATGGCGCCGACGCCGAGCAGGGCGGTGATGGCGGCCGTGGCGATCGGGTCGCGCCGGGCGATTGTGATCATGGTGGGGCGATCATGGTGGGGCGATCATGGGATGGCAGTGATGGTGTAATGCTCGTCGGGTGCCGCGGCCTGGGCCTGGATGGTGAAGCCGGCGGCGGCGAGCAACGCGGCGACGGTGGCGGGGGCGGTGCGGCGGCTGAGTTTCGCACCCATGGCACCGGCACCGGCGGGGTCGTATTCCGCGATGAACAGGATGGCGTGAGGCGGCATGATGGCGTGCAGGCGGCGCAGGGCGGTGGTCGGGTCGTTCATGTGGTGCAGCGCGTCGGTCAGCATGACGCGATCGGGGGGTGCGGGTAGGGGCGGCAGGGCTTCGGCGGTGCCGGTGATGGCGTGCAGTGGCAGCGCGCGGTTGGTGGCTTGTTCGTTGATGTGGGCGATGCATTCGGCATCGGGGTCGATCGCGATGATCCGGCCGCCGGGGGCGACCAGGGCAGCGTATTCGAACGAGAGCGCGCCGGAGCCGGCACCGATGTCGAGCACGATCATGCCCGGGGCGATGCCGGCGGCTGCGGCCCAGAGGGCGGCGAGGTGACGCTTCTGAGCCTGGCGGGTGATCAGGCGTGTGAGGCGGGTGTCGTCGGCTTGCATTGCGGGGTTCATGGGGTGACTCTAGCTTGGTGGGGATTAGTTTCAAGCGAATTCAACTTTAAGGCGAGGGTAAGGATGAGAAAGGATCGGGGTAGACTTCTTTTTTTGAAAAAAAAGAAGCAAAAAAACTTTATTTGTCTGGGCCCATGCCGGTGAAACCGCCCATGCCCCCGAGGCAAAAAGTTTTTTGCTTCTTTTTTCCAAAAAAGAAGTCTTTCGCTTGCCTTTCTTGCCGCTGGACGCACGCCTGATGCGCCTCCAGGCAACCATCACCGGCACCGGCCCGGATGTGGTGTTGTTGCACGGGCTGTTCGGCTCGGGCCGCAATCTGGGTGTGATCGCGCGCGGTTTGGCGGGGCGGTTTCGGGTGATTGCGCTCGATGCGCGCAATCATGGTGCGAGCGGTCATGCCGCGGACATGCGGTATGCGACGATGGCGGCGGATGTGGCGGAGACGATGGCGGCGCTGGGGGTGGGGCGGGCGCGGGTGGTCGGGCATTCGATGGGCGGCAAGATCGCGATGATGCTGGCCTTGGTGGATCCGGCGCTGGTCGAGCGGTTGGCGGTGCTGGATATTGCGCCGGTCGCGTATGGGCATGAGCATGATTTGTTTGTCGCTTCGATGCGGGGCTTGGCGTTATCGCCGGATTTGACCCGGCAGCAGGCCGATGCGGCGTTGGCGGGGGCGATCCCTGATCCGGCGTTGCGGGGGTTTCTGCTGCATAATCTGGTGTTGGGTGCCGCGCCGCGCTGGCGGTTGGGGCTGGATGAGATTGCCGGGGCCATGGGCGATCTGGTTTCGTGGCCTGAGGGGTTGTCGGGGTCGTATCAGGGGGGTGCGCTGTTCTTGCGGGGGGCGCTGTCGTCTTATGTGCCGGAGTCGGCGTATGGCGCGATTCGGCGATATTTTCCGGCGGCGGTGATCGAGACGATCGAGGAGACCGGGCATTGGCTGCATGCCGAGAAGCCACAGGCGGTGGTGGCGGCGTTGGAGGGGTTTTTGGGGTAGGTGCGCGCGATTCCAGCCGAGGCATGGTATCGTGCGCACCGCCTGGGCATCTTGCGTGTAGTTCCTGCCTGTTGATGGAAAGGCTGCCACGGCGCCGGCGCCAAATGCGGTTGAGTGGGTGGTGCGGCTTGCGAGTGGTGGATGCGCCGAGGCGACGTTCGGCGGCTGGCTGCGTCAGGCGCCGTAGCCGCCCAGTGTGCAGATATGCGCCCAGTGTTCGGGGCTGATCGGGCAGACCGACAGGCGGGACAGGCGGATCAGGGCGATGCCGGTGAGGGCGGGGTCGGATTTGATGGTGGCCAGGGTGACCGGCTGGGGCAGCGGGGCGCGGGCCTGCATATCGACGGCGACCCAGTCCTGCGGTTTGGGCCCGGGCTCCATGCTGGGGTCGGGGTAGGCTTCGCGCACGATCTCGACCACGCCGACGATCTCGCGGCCGATGTTGGAGTGGTAGAAGAACGCGAGATCGCCCAACCGCATGGATTTGAGGTTGCTTTTCGCCATGTGGTTGCGCACGCCGGTCCAGGGCTCGATGCGGTTCGCGACCTGCTGGTCCCACGAGAAGGCGTCGGGCTCTGATTTGACCAGCCAGTAGTTGGGCATCGGGCGGCTCAGGGTGTGATGGCGCCGTCGCGCACGACGGTGCGGAACGCGCGGATTTCGACGCGATCGAACAGGCCGGCGCGGGAATAGGGGTCGTTGGCGACCAGCGTTTCGGCCATCGCGCGATCGGGTGCTTCGTAGATGATGGTCGAGCCACAGGGATTGCCGTCGTCATCGAGCAGAGGACCGCCGAAGACGATGTTGCCGGCGATTTCGGTGAGGTAGGCGATGTGGTCCGGCCTGGTCTGTTTGCGGATGGGCAGACCATCGGCGCGGTCGTGGGCGATCAGGATGAATTGCATGGCGATCTCCTTTTATTTTCGGTCACGCCGTGTCTGCCACGATTGTATGATATATAACAACGCCAAGATGTGATCGGCGTGGCCGGCGCAAACGCGGCAAAGGGGATGGCAAAGCGTCGATTTCGTATTAGACCTTGCGCATGGGACGGACAGGAATGCCGGATTACACCGGGGATATCGATGCCAGACCGATCGGTGCACCGCAGTCGAAGGCGGGGGCGTGGCTGCATCGCTTCGCCAATCCGGGGCGGTTCCAGCGCCTGGTGCAGCCGATTCTGCCGTGGCTGACAATGGTGGCATTCGTGACCACCGTGGTCGGGCTGGTGTGGGGGTTTTTCTACGCGCCGGCGGACTGGCAGCAGGGCATCGCTTCACGCATCATGTATGTGCACATCCCGGCCGCCTGGGTGGCGATGAACGGGTATGCGGCGCTGGCGATCTGTTCGCTGCTGTCGATCGTGTGGCGGCATCCGTTGGCGGATATCGCGGCCAAGGAGATCGGGCCGGTGGGTGCGGGGTTTACCGCGCTCTGCCTGATTTCCGGCTCGCTGTGGGGGCGGCCTGAATGGGGCACATACTGGGTTTGGGATGCGCGGCTGACCTCGGTTCTGATTTTATTGTTTTTGTATCTTGGGCATATGGCGCTGATCCGCGCGTTCGATAATCCGCAGCATGGCTATCGGGCGGCGGCGATTCTCGGGCTGGTGGGTGCGGTCAATCTGCCGATCATCGTGTTCAGTGTTTACTGGTGGAACACGCTGCATCAGGGCAATTCGATTTCGGTAACCGGGCCATCGAAGATTTATGTGACCATGCTGTATCCGCTGATCATCTGCACGGTCGGGTTTTATCTGGCGTTTGCGGCGATGTGTCTGGGGCGGATTTCGAGCGGGATCATGGAGAACCGGGCGCGCGCGCTGCTGCTGGCGCGGGCCGAGCGGGGTGGGGCGTGATAAAACATGTTATGCCCTACGTGGTTGGTAGTTATGGCGCCACGATCGTGATTCTCGGGGTTTTGTCGCTGACATCGCTGCTGCGTTATCGCGCGGCGCGGCGGCGGTTGGCCGCGGTGGAGCCACGCGGGCGGCGGGGGCGGGATGCGATGCAGGGTGAACAGTCATGATGAGTCGCAAGACGCGCCGGTTGTGGCTGGTGGTGGCGTGCGGCGCGGGGGTTTCGTGCGCGACGGCGCTGATGCTGGTCGCGTTTCGATCCAGCCTGTCGTTTTTTCTCTCACCGCAGGAGGTGATCGCCAAGCATCCCGCGCCGGGCATGGTATTCCGGCTGGGCGGGGTGGTGCAGGCCAATACCGTGGTGATGGGCACGCGCGATAGCCGTCCGTACACGACATTCCGGATTACCGATGGCCAGGCCTCGATCCCGGTGGTGTTTACCGGCGTGCTGCCCGGGCTGTTCCGCCAGGGGCAGGGGGTGGTGACGGTGGGGACGATGGCCAAGGGCGATCGGGAGTTCATGGCCGATACCGTGCTGGCGAAGCATGGCGCGAGCTATATGCCGGCACCGGTCGAGCAGGCGTTGCGCAAGGCGGGCAAGTGGAACCCGAAATTCGGGCCGGCGCCCAATGCGGCGACCTGGGATGATAAATCACCGCGCACCATCGAGGCTGATAACAATGGATGATCGATCGATCGTAGTGACCCGCAGGTTGGCCGCATGATTCCCGCGCTGGGTCATTTTGTCCTCGCGCTCGCGCTGGCGATCGCCGCGGCGCAGGCGGTGATCGGGTTGTTCGGGCCGATGCTGCGGGACCGGCTGGTGCTGCGGGCGGCGCCGGCGCTGGCGATCAGCCAGTTCATCATGCTGGGCTTGGCGTTTGCGGCGCTGGTGTGGTCGGGCGTGGTATCGGATTTCACGGTGCGTAATGTCGCCGAATTTTCATCGAGCACGACGCCGCTGTTTTACCGGATCACCGGCACCTGGGGCAATCATGACGGCTCGATGCTGCTGTGGTGCCTGATATTGTCGCTGTGCGGCGCGACGGTGGGGGTGTTCGGCAACAATATTCCGACCAGCCTGCGCGCCCGCGTGCTGGGCGTGCTCGGGCTGGTTTCGGGCGGGTTTTTGCTGTTCACGCTTGCCGTGTCCGACCCGTTCCGCCGGATCTGGCCGCCACCGCTGCATGGCGCGGGGGTGAACCCGATTTTGCAGGACCCGGGGCTCGCGGTGCATCCGCCTATTCTCTACACCGGCTATGTCGGCTTTTCGATCGCGTTTGCCTTTGCGGTGGCGGCGTTGATCGAGGGGCGGGTCGATGCCGCCTGGGGGCGCTGGGTGCGGCCGTGGACGCTGGTGTCGTGGATTTTCCTGACCTGCGGGATTTGTTTCGGGTCGCTCTGGTCGTACTACACGCTGGGCTGGGGCGGGTTCTGGTTCTGGGACCCGGTTGAGAACGTGGCGTTGCTGCCGTGGCTGACCGGCACCGCGCTGCTGCATTCCGCGATCGTGGTCGAGAAGCGCGAGGCGCTGAAGACCTGGAGCGTGCTGCTCGCGATCGCGACGTTTTCGCTCAGCCTGTGCGGCACCTTCCTGGTGCGCTCGGGGCTGCTGAATTCGGTGCATGCGTTTGCGGCTTCGCCTAATCAGGGTCTGTTCATTCTGGTGCTGCTGGCGCTGACCATCGGCGGGTCGTTGCTGTTGTTTGCGATCCGCGCGCCGGTGCTGGCGGCGACGGGGATGTTCGCGCCGGTTTCGCGCGAGGGCGCGCTGATTTTGAACAATGTGTTCCTGTGCATCATCGCGGCCGTGGTGTTCACCGGCACGATGTATCCGCCGTTCGTCGATCTGGCGTTCGGGATGCAGATTTCGGTGGGCGCGCCGTTCTATGACCAGGCGGTGTTGCCGATGGTCGCACCGCTGATCCTGGCGATGGCGGTGGGGCCGATGCTGCCGTGGAAGCGCGGCGCGATCGGGCCGGCGCTGGTCAAGGTGTGGTACGCCGCCGTCGCGGCGCTGATTGTGTTCGCCTATTACGCGTTCCAGCGCCATTTCATCGCCGCGCTCGGGCTGGCCGGTGCGGTGTGGGTAATGATCGGCGCGTTGATCGATATCGGTGAGCGGGTGCGGTTGTTCCGCGTGCCGCTCGGGCAATCGTTCGCGCGGCTGGGCACGATCCCGCGGGCTTCGGTGGGTGCGGCGCTCGGCCATTTCGGGTTCGGGGTGGTGGTGCTCGGCATCGCGGGGATGACTTTGCGGGTGCATGACGTGACGGTGCTGCATCCCGGCCAGTCGGTCGCGCTGGGCGGTTTCAACTGGAAGCTCGATTCGATCGTGCCCGCCACCGGGCCGAATTATACCGCGCGCAAGGCGACGATTACCGTGACGCGGCATGGCAAGCTGGTGATGGTGCTGAAACCCGAGCGGCGCTATTTCACGGCGCAGAAGGTCAAAACCGTGGCGGCGGCGATCCGCACCAATGGCGTGCGCAACATGTTCGCGACGTTTGCCGGCGAGGATAATTCCGGCGGCGGCGAGTTCCGGTTCAATGTGCATCCGTTCGCCCCCGAGATCTGGCTGGGCGGGTTCATCATGGCGCTGGGCGGGGCGATTTCGTTGAGCGACCGGCGGTTCCGCATCGGGGCGCCGGCGCGGGTGAAGCTGCGCAAGCCGGCCGGTTCGGCCACGGTCTAGCAGCGTCATGGCCACGATGCTGACCCGACGGCTGATGTTCGGCCTGCCGCTCGTCGTGGTGGCGGCGGGGGGCGTGGCATCCTACGCGCTGCTGGAGCGGATGGGCCGGGGGACGTATAATCCGCAGGCGTTCAACAATCCGCTGGTCGGGCACAAGGTGCCCGAGTTTGCGCTGCCGGGGCATGACGGGCATGCCGGGTTCGATCAGGCGGCGATCATGGGGCAGAAGCGCCCGTTGCTGGTGAATTTTTTCGCCTCCTGGTGTGTGCCTTGCGTCGAAGAGGCGCCGTATCTCGATGCGATCGCCAAATCGGGGCTGGATATCTGGGGCATTGCCTATCAGGACAAGGCAGCGCCGCTCGATTTGTATCTGGCGAAGAACGGCGATCCGTACCGGCGGCTCGCGAGTGATGCCGAGGGGCGGGTTGCGATCAACTGGGGGGTTTATGGCGTGCCTGAGAGTTTCCTGATCGCGCCGGGCGGCGAGGTGCGCTGGCATACCGCCGGGCCGTTGTTTCCGGAGATCATCGAGGATCAGCTCAAGCCGGCATTGCAGCGGCTGACATGAAGCGCCTGGTGGTCATGGCGCTGGTCGGGCTGGGTCTGGCGCTCGGGATTGCGGCGGCCGATACGCCGACCACGATCCGGCGCGACGGGGTGGTGCTGACGATTCCGCAGGAAAAGCGCGCCGAGGTGATCGGCGATCGGCTGCGGTGTCTGGTGTGCCAGAACGAGACGGTGGAGAATTCACAGGCCGGGCTTGCCAAGCAGTTTCGCGGCATCATCCGCCGGCGGGTGGTGAAGGGCGAGACCAACCAGCAGATCGTCGATTTCATGGTGCATCGCTATGGGATTTTTGTGCTGCTGAAGCCGCCGTTGATCCCGCTGACCTGGCTGCTGTGGTTTTCGCCGGTGATCGCGCTGGCGTTGGGCCTGCTGGTGCTGCTGCTGGCGCGGCGGCGCAAACAACAGGGGGCACCCCCGCTTTCGCCCGACGAGCGTGATCGTCTGAAGGAATTGCTGTCGTGATCTGGCTATGGATGACGGTGCTGTCGCTGGTGGCGGTGGCACCGGTGTTGGTTGTGTGGCTGCGGCGCGGCACGATCCGGTATCGGCGGGATACGGCGGTGGCGCTGCATCGGTCGCAGCTCGAAGAAATCGAGCGCGACCGGGTGGATGGGCGGCTGCCGGAGGCCGAGTTCCAGGGTGCGAAGCTCGAGGTGCAGCGCCGGCTGCTGGTGGCGGATTCGATTCCCGAGCCGGCGGCGGATGGGCGGGCGCGTGGTCTGCTGATCGCGACGCTGGTGGCGATTCCGGTTGCCGCGGTTGCGCTGTTCGTGCCGGGCGGCTTGCCGTTCGTGCCATCGGAGCCGCATTCGGCGGTGCTGCACGCGCAATCGGCGGCGCGGGCGCAGGATGATGCGCTGATTGCGAAGCTGGAGCAGAAATTATCGCAGATTCCGCCGCATTCCGAGCAGGCGCGGCAGGGGTATCTGCTGCTGGGCCAGGCGCTGGTGAGCCAGAACAAACTGGCGGCGGCGGCGAAGGCGTGGACCGTCGCGTTGGGGTTGAAGTTCAACGCGACCCTGGCGGCGGAGACCGCCGAGGCGGAAACCGAGGCGGCCGGCCATGTGACGCCGACGGCGCTGACCCTGTTTCATCAGGCGCTGGACAAGGCACCGGCGAATGCGCCGTGGCGCTCGCTGGCCGAACAGCGGCTGCGCGAGGCGGCGGTGACCTTGCCGGCGCCGCAGGGCGATGCCACATCAAAACCATGACCGAAACGACGAAG
Organism: Acidiphilium rubrum; assembly: GCF_900156265.1. Lineage (GTDB taxonomy): Bacteria > Pseudomonadota > Alphaproteobacteria > Acetobacterales > Acetobacteraceae > Acidiphilium > Acidiphilium rubrum. The sequence goes on along the minus strand of NZ_FTNE01000002.1, from coordinate 211,172 downwards.
CCGACCGAGACCAAACCCGAACCGAAGCCGATGCCCAAGGAGATCGGCGGCCCGAAAGGCCCCGAGCCGACGCGGTACGGCGATTGGGAACGCAACGGGCGGTGCACGGATTTCTGAGCGTTCGTCGATGAGCCGGGCGCATCAGTATCGCACCCGCCTGCGCTGGACTGGTAACGCCGGTTCCGGCACCAGCGCCTATCGCGCTTACGGACGTGATCATGCGGTGGGGGCTGCCGGGCGGCCTGACCTGTTGCTGTCGTCCGACCCGGCGTTTCGGGGTGATCCGGCACGGTGGAACCCGGAATTGCTGTTGCTGGCGGCGATATCGTCGTGTCATCAACTCTGGTATCTGCATCTGTGCGCGGAGGCCGGTGTTGTCGTGCTGAATTATCAGGACGATGCCGAAGCGATCTTGACCGAGGAGGCGTCCGGCGCGGGGCAGTTTACTGCCGTGACGCTGCGGCCGCGCGTGACGATCGCTGCGACATCGGATGCGGCGGCGGCACTTCGATTGCACCATGATGCCAATGCGATGTGCTTCATCGCGCGCTCGCTCAACCTGCCGGTGCATCACGAACCGTGCATTGTGCGGGCGGATGCAACGGATATTCATGAAACTTTAACTTCTAGGATTTAGACATGGCTCAAGTGGCGTTCATCGGCCTCGGCGTGATGGGATTTCCGATGGCGGGGCATCTGGCCGCCGGTGGCCATGACGTGACGGTGTATAATCGCTCGGCGGCGAAGGCCGAGGCGTGGGTGGCCAAGCACGGTGGGCGGGCGGCGGCGACGCCGCGTGCGGCGGCCGAGGGGCAGGAGTTCGTGTTTGCCTGCGTCGGCAACGATGACGATCTGCGCTCCGTCACGATCGGGGCAGATGGCGCGTTTGCGGGCATGGCGGCGGGGGCGTTGTTCATTGATCACACTACCGCTTCGGCGACCGTGGCGCGGGAATTGGCGGCGGCGGCGGACGGAAAATTCGGCGTGCTGGATGCGCCGGTTTCCGGCGGCCAGGCCGGGGCGGAGAACGGCCGGCTGACCGTGATGATCGGCGGCGGTGCTGATGATTTCGCGCGCGCGAAGCCGGTGATCGGGTGCTATGGCGCCAATATCAGCCATATCGGCGCGGCCGGTGCCGGGCAGTTGGCGAAAATGGTCAATCAGATCTGCATCGCCGGCGCGGTGCAGGGATTGGCCGAAGGGCTCGCCTTCGCGCAGGCGGCGGGGCTCGACCCCGAGGCGGTGATCGGCGCGATTTCGAAGGGTGCGGCGCAAAGCTGGCAGATGGAAAACCGCTGGAAAACCATGGTTTCCGGCACATTCGACTTCGGTTTTGCGGTGGACTGGATGCGCAAGGATCTGGGCATCTGCCTGGAACAAGCGAAGGAGACCGGAGCGCGTCTGCCGGTGACGGCGCTGGTCGATCAATTCTACGCCGATGTGCAGGCGATGGGCGGCCGGCGGTGGGATACTTCGTCGCTGATCGCGCGATTGGGTGCGTCGAAATAATATCAAAACAATTGGGCGTTGATCGCCAGCGCCTTGCGGCAGCGGGGCGTGTTGGCCAACGCGCCGCCATTGTTCTCACAATTGACGATTTCCCGCATCAATTGATGCGGATGCTTGTGGTAATAAGTGGTGGTGCTGTCGGCGCAGCCGGACAGGATCAAACTCGTGAACAACGCCAGAATAAAAACAAGCGGTTTCATGGTTCTAACGGTAACACTTCATGTGGCAGCGGCGCAATCGTTACGATTCGGGCGACAGGGGCGGTCATCGCGGTTTGATCTTGTTTTGCGACGGTGAAGGCGTGCTAAATGTTGACCTCTGATTTGCGGAAATGCTGATGGTCCGTTTGTTTCTACGACGTTGGGGTATTTTTGTTCTTGCCGCCTTTCTTTTATCGGCTTGCGCGGCGTCCCAAGTCGTTCACATCGATCCGGCGTCGCCGCGATCCGGCTATGTTGGCGGCACTGGCCGCCTCGAAAGTTCAATTTTCGGCGACCGGATTGGTCTTCATCTTGTACTTTCGCCGGTCGGTGCTGGGCCACGTCGCGTCGCTTGTGCTGGACCCTATGACTTCAATCCGGTTCCGGTGAAAATCACCGTTCCGTTGCACTGTAGCGACGGGACGACAGGGTTTATCATCGTGGATCGACTGCATAACGATGCAAAATCCGGTATTGCTCATTTTCGTCTTGCCGATGGTGCAAACGGCTATTTGTATTTTGGGTCGGTCGGGCCGCCTCCCGTATCTTGCGGATGCGCATCGCCACCGGCGCACTATTGGCTCGTGTTTTTTTCGACGGATTCTTCGAGTCTGAGCCAGGTTGCGCGAAGTACTTTGAGTAATTGTGTTCGAAGGATCAAACAGCACCATTCTGCGCCGATCTCGATTGCTGGCAACACAGATCGGGCCGGGAGTGCAGCATTCGACCGTGCACTCGGCCTTCGGCGGGCTGAGGCGGTGGCGGATTTTCTCGCGGCGCACGGTGTTGATCGATCGCTGATGAAGGTCGTGTCTCACGGTAGCACTCAACCATTGGGAGGAAAGCCCTCGCCGCCATTGCATGAAAAGATCAATCGCAATGTGATCGTTACGATTCAGTTCCAGCACTATCGGGGTCAGCATTAAGCGTCCCATGACGGCGTACTTGCACTTTGTTACTTCGTTGCCCGAACGTAGCCATGATCGGGCTCGATAAAATCTCCGTGCGTTCAACAACCAACGGAGATCGATGATGAATTTGGGCAAGACGCGTCTGGCGGCGATTGTCGGGGCGACCCTGATGGCCGGCGGTCTGATGGGCGGCGTGGCGATGGCGTATCAGAGCCATATGTTCGCGGCGCGCAACGCGCTGTATGCCGCACGGTCGCAGCTTCAGGTATCGCGGATGAACAAGGGCGGGCACCGGGTTGCGGCGTTGCAGGCGGTGAATGCGGCGATCCGGCAGGTCGATCTCGGCATTCGGGTCGGCCGATAAGCGGGCGACGCTTGTCGCGGCGGGGCGGGGCGCGTATTTTAGCTGTTATGAAACACGCCCCCGCCCTTGTCCTCGCCCTGACGGTTCTGGCCGCCCCCGGCTGCGCGCTCGCCGCGACCACGACCGCTCCCGCCACCGATGCACCGAAACCGCTCGGTGTCTTCAAATCCTGGACCGCCGCGACCTATGGCAGCGGTGCGGATCGGGCCTGTTACGCCTTCACCACCAGCAAGTTGCCGAAAGGCAGCAAGGCCACGCCCGCGATGCTGACGGTGACCGAGCGTACCGGGTTTCGCGATGAAATCTCGCTCAGCCAGGGCATCACCTACACCAAGGACGCCAAGGTGACGCTCGCGGTCGGCAGCAACAAGCTGGCGTTCTTCACCAAGGATAATATGGCCTACGCCATGAAGGGTGCCGCGACCACGCAGGCGTTTCTCGGCGGTTCCTCGGTGTTGGCAACCGCGACCGCGCCGGCAGGCAAGCCGGTGACCGATACATTCGGCCTCGATGGCTTCTCCGACGCCTATAAGGCGATCGAGAAGGCCTGCCCGGCGAGCGCCGCGCCGAAAAAGAGCTAGATCATGTCGATCACGCTCGATCTCGACGAGGCCGAGCGCACGCGCATTCTGGCCAAGGCCGCCCTGTTCGCGCCGCCGCCGGCCTTGCTGGCGGATGGCCGGCGTGACCTGGTTGGACTGTCACGCGCAGAGCTTGGCGAGGCGGTCGCCTCGATCGGCGAGGCGGCGTTTCGCGCCAAGCAATTGTGGCACTGGATCTATCACCAGGGGGTGACCGATTTCGCCGCGATGGCGAATATCGCCAAGCCGCTGCGTGAAAAACTCGCGGAGCATTTCGTGATCGGCCGGCCATCGGTCGCGGCGGATCAGCTCAGCACCGATCAGACGCGCAAAATGCTGTTCCGGTTTCGCGATAACGAGGCGGTCGAGACCGTCTATATCCCCGATGTCACCGAGGATCGGGGGGCCGTGTGCATTTCATCGCAGGTGGGCTGCACATTGTCGTGCCGGTTCTGCCATACCGGCACGCAGCGGCTGACGCGCAATTTGTCCGCGGCCGAAATCGTCGGCCAGTTCATGGCGATGCGCGATGCCTATGGCGAGTGGCCGAGCCCGAAAGGCGAAACGCCGCGCCTGCTCTCGACCATCGTGCTGATGGGCATGGGCGAGCCGCTGTATAATTACGAGAACGTCGCCGCCGCGATGAAGATCATCATGGACGGCGAAGGCATCGGCCTGTCGCGTCGGCGGATCACGCTTTCGACCTCCGGCGTGGTACCGATGATGGATCGGTGCGGTGCGGAACTCGGCGTGAACCTTGCGGTGTCGCTGCACGCCGTGCGCGATGAGGTGCGCGACGTGATCGTGCCGCTCAACCGCAAATACAATATCGCCGAACTGATCGCCGCCTGCCGGCGCTATCCCGCCGCCTCGAACGCCAGACGCATCACGTTCGAATACGTCATGCTCAAAGGCATCAATGACAGCGAGGCCGACGCGCATGAACTGGTGCGATTGATCGCGGGGATTCCCGCCAAGGTGAACCTGATTCCGTTCAATCCATGGCCGGGGTCGACCTATGAAACTTCGAGCGGCAACGCGATCCACCGCTTCGCCGATATCGTGATGAACGCCGGCTATGCCGCGCCGGTGCGCACACCGCGCGGCCGCGATATTCTCGCCGCCTGCGGCCAGTTGAAATCGAGCGTGGCGGCGGGTTGCTAGAGCGATATGCGATTAAGTTGACGCGACAGCGTTAACATCATCGCATGAAATCGATCGACAAAATACAGCCCTAGAGCGTTAAGCTGAAAGCATAACGCCCTAGGGGCCGTCCGGACCGCGCCGGGCACGGCATAATTTCACGAACCCGGACACCGCGGCCCCCTGCGGCCGGCCGGCGATGGCGACCAGCCGGACCCGCCGGGTCAGCGTGGGTTCGATAATCGGCAGCGCGACCAATCGTGCAGGCAGGACGATGCGTTCGGAGAGCAGGGCGAGGCCGAGCCCCGCGTCGACCAGGTCCAGCAGATGGCCGATCGCGCCGTCGCAGCGCCGCAGCCGGGCCTGCCCTTGCCACGTGGCATCGAACAGGCAAGCGAAGCCGCCGCAGCGTTCGCCGTGCAGCAGGGTCTCGCCGCGCAGATCATCGGCGGTGATCGTGGTGCGGTCGGCCAGGGCGTGGCAGGCCGGCAGCACCGCCACGGCGCGATCATCGTACAGCGGCCAGTGGTTGAAACGGTCGGGCAGATCGCAATCCTGGGGCAGCAAGGCGCAATCCAGCATGTCGGCCAGCATCGACTCGATCAGCATGGCAGCCGCCGCCTCATCGAGCCGGATCATCAGGTCGGGCAGGATTGCGGCGACTTCGCGCACCGCAAAGGCGATCGCGGCGCAGCCGATGCCCGGTGCGAGGCCGATTTTCAGGCTCGCCACCGGCTGGCGCCTCCGCGCATCGGCCAGGGCGGCCGCGCTGTCCGCAGCCATCAGCATCGCATCGAGATGTGGCAGCATGGTGCGGCCGAGTTCGGTCAACTGTGTCGTGCTGCGTTCACGATACAGCAGCGGGCCGCCGAGTTCCTCCTCGAGCCGCTGGATCGCGCGGGTCAAAGCTGGCTGGGTGACGTTGCACGCCTCGGCCGCGCGGGTAAAGTTCAGCGAGCGGCTGAGCGCGACGAAATAGCGGACCTGGGTGAGTTCCACGGCGCTAATCCGGCGCGGCCAACTGGCGTAATGCCGCCAAGATCCGTTCTGGCGCGGCGCGGCGCGTGAAATCGACATCGGCGAACCGCCAGGCAACGCGCCCGTCACGATCGAGCACGAAAGTGGCTGGGATCGGCAGGAACCAGGAATCATTGCCGTGGCGGCTAGGCACGTCGGTCCCGACGGCTTGCATTCGCGCCCGGTAGAGCGGCGGGAGACGAAATACGACACCTGCGGCCAGCCCGACTCCACAATCGATATCTGATAACACCTCGAACGTGGCGCTATGGTTGACTTTGGCGTCGCGCGCAGGAGGACCGGTGTCGGGCGTCAGCGCGACCAGCGACGCTCCCTGAGCCTCGATTTCCGGGAGCGCGGCTACCAGCGCGTCAAGCATCAGGCGGCAATAGGGGCACCATTCGCCGCGAAAAAACTGCACGATCACCGGACCGCGCGCGAGCAGGGCGGATAGGGAGACCAGTTTTCCCTCGATGTTTGGCAGAATGAAGTCGGGAAACGGCGCTTCCTCGACCAATACGCCGGGCATCAAGCCGTTGCGGCCGAGCGTCGTGATGGTCTCTTCATAGGCCGCGCGCAACGCCTCGTTGACGAGACGGAGGGTGCGTTCGGCATCGAGCTTGTCCTGGAGGCTCATATCCTGATCATACGCCGTTCTGAAATTCTGCCATAGTTCGCCCTCCGGGTAGGAAGGTGCCCCGATCGCCGGGATGACGCTCGGTGATCGGGGTAGAGGGGGTTACTGCGCGGCCGTGTGGCCCATCGCGCTGTGCTTCATCGTTGAGTGCTTCATCGTTGAGTGTTTCATCGTCGAATGTTTCATCGTCGAGTGCTTCATTGTCGAGTGTTTCATCGTGCTGTGGCTCATCGTGTCCGGCTTGGCCATGCTGCTGGCGGTTTGGGCGTGGGCGACGCCGCCGGCGGCGAGGATAAGTGTGCCCAGCGTCAGAGCGCGAGCGAGCAGAATTCGGTTCATGACAGTCTCCGTGCGGTTGATGATCGGGTCCGATGCGGCGGCGACCGCTGGGGCCGTCCGACGCCTTGATGATGTGCCGCAGCGACGCGCTGACGGCCAATGCCGATTGGGCATGGTTTCGATACCTCGACGCGGGCAGTCCGCCGCGCGCATGAAGGGCAGGCAGACATCGTCACGATTGCAGGAGACCGACCCATGGTGCACCGCCGACCGATCCACCCGCTTGCCCTGCGGGTGATGCACTGGCTCAACGCCATCGCCATCGTCACCCTGATCGGCAGCGGGTGGGAGATTTACGACGCATCGCCCTTCCTGCCCTTCACCTTCCCTCAATGGGCCACGATCGGCCAATGGCTTGGCGGCGCGATCGCCTGGCATCTGGCCGCGATCTGGCTGCTGATGCTGAACGGTGCACTGTATCTCGGCTGGGGGCTCGCGACCGGGCATTTCCGGCGCAAGCTGCTGCCGCTGACCCCGCGCGCGGTGCTGCGCGATGCGATCGCGGCGGCGCGGTTTCATCTGCCGCATCGGCCGGGCGTCTATAACGCGGTGCAACGTCTGCTCTACCTCGGCGTGATCGGGCTCGGCGTGCTCGCCGTGCTGAGCGGGCTCGCGGTGTGGAAGCCGGTGCAACTCTGGCCGCTGTCGGACCTGTTCGGCGGGTTTTTCGTCTCGCGGGTGATCCATTTCATCGCCATGGCCGGGATTGCACTGTTCCTGGTCGTTCATCTGTTGCTGGTCGCCCTGGTGCCGCGGGTCCTGCCCGCGATGATCACCGGCGGCCGCCTGCCGACCCCTGAATCCGAAGCCGCGGAGTAGCCCCATGCCCGTCCTCAATCTCAACCGCCGCAATCTGCTCGGTCGCGCCCTCGCGCTTGGCGCCGCCACCACGCTGACCGGCTGTGATTTCGACGATCCGTCGCACCCCGACGTGGTGGATCGGGTGCTCAACGCCATGTCGCACTGGAACGACGAGGTGCAGGCCGCCCTGTTCAACCCGCACACGCTGGCGCCGACGTTCCCGGCCTCGGCCATCACGCGGCCGGCACGGTTCAATGCGTTTTATGATATCGACAAGGCACCGCAGGTTGACCTTGCGACCTGGCGGCTGGGTCTGACCGGGCGGATCGGCAACAAGCAGCCCTGGCGGATCGCGCAGCTGCGCGCCCTGCCGCAGGAAAGCCAGATCACCCGGCTGATCTGCGTCGAAGGCTGGCGCGTCGTCGGCCAGTGGAGCGGCGTGAGGCTGGGCGACTTCCTGCGCCGGATCAATGCCGATACCAAGGCGCGCTATGTCTCGTTTCAATGCGCCGATGGGTATTTCGAGAGCATCGACATGGAATCGGCCCTGCATCCGCAAACCATCCTTGCGCTCGATTTTCTGGGTGCGCCGCTCACGGCGCCGTTCGGCGCACCGCTGCGGCTGCGGATTCCCACCAAGCTCGGCTACAAGAACGCCAAATCGATCGTCGCCCTCGGTGTCACCAACCAGTTCGCCAGCGGTTATTGGGAAAAACAGGGCTACAACTGGTTCGGCGGATCATGAGGCTCCCGCGCGCTTTGCTGGCCATCGCGGCGGCAGCCGCGTTTGGCGCGCCGGCCGCCGCCGCGTCGGGCGCAGCCCGTCCCGTGGTGGTCGAATTGTACACCTCGCAATCCTGCTCCGACTGCCCGCCGGCGGAGGCGCTGATGGCCCGCCTGCAGGCGGCCGACCCCGCCATTCTGGTGCTCACGGAGCATGTCGGCTATTTCGATGGTCCGCGCTGGACCGATCGGTTTGCCCTGGCGGCCGCAACCGCACGGCAGAAATGGTATGCAGCACTGCATGGCGCGCATGGTATCTACACGCCGCAGGCGATCATCGATGGTCGCAGCGTGGCGGTCGGCTCGGACCGGCCCGCCGTCACCGCCGCCATTGCCAAGAACCTCGCCCGCGCGGCGCACCCGGCGGTTCACATCGCGATCCATCGCCTCGGCACTGGCTGGGACCTGTCGATCACTGGCGCGATGCCCGATCATCCAGCGCAAATCGAGGTCTTTCACTATGACGCGGCTGACCGTACCGCGATCGGCGGCGGTGAAAACCGCGGCGCCGATCTGCGCCAGATCCACGTCGTGCGTGCCATCACCACGCTCGGCGCATGGACCGGCCGGACGTTCGAACACCCGATCGCCCCCGGTTCTGCCGCCCATATCGCGGTGGTGGTTCAGCAGGACGACGGCACGATCCTGGGTGCCGCCGCGCAATAAAGCTTCTGGCGGCCGCACCCTGACCGACGGCACGGCCGGTTTTTCGAGCTCTGCCGATCACGAGGTAGTGTAAAGCCGCGCCGAATCGCCTATCACCCCGAGCGTCCGTGAATTAATTCGTCTTGGGAGATATTATGTTTCATCAGCTACTAACCCCGGTCGGGGGCAGCCTCGGGCTGTCCTTCGTCGTCGCGGCCGTGCCCATCGCCGTGGTGCTGGTCATGCTCGGTGTGCTGCGCCGCCCGGCCTGGCAATCATCGCTGGGTGGCCTGATTACCGCTCTGGTCATCGCAACTGTCGTCTGGCGCTTTCCGGCTTTTCTAGCACTCAACAGCGTCGCCGCCGGCGTGGTGTTCGCCCTCTGGCCGATCATGTGGATCGTGGTCAACGCGCTGCTGCTCTATAACATTGCGGTCGCCTCCGGTCATTTCGATGCATTCCGCGAATGGATCATCGAGCATCTGCCGAACGATCGCCGCGTGGTGCTCGTGGTGGTGGGTTTCTGCTTCGGCTGTCTGCTCGAAGGCATCGCCGGCTTCGGCACGCCGGTCGCCATCACCAGCGCGTTGCTGATCATGGTCGGCTTCCCGACGCTGGAAGCGCTCACGTTCACGCTGATTTTCGATACCGCACCGGTCGCGTTCGGCGCGCTGGGCGTGCCGATCACGGTGCTCGGTCAGGTGACCGGGCTGCACGCTGTCACGCTGGGCCAGATGGTCGGCCGCCAGCTGCCGTTCTTTGCCTTCCTGCTGCCGTTCTATGTGATCGGCGTGTACGGCGGCATGCGCTCGGTCAAGGCGCTGTTCCCGATGCTGCTGGTCGCCGGCGCGAGTTTTGCGATCACGCAGTTCGTGACCTCGAATTACATCAGCTACGCGCTGACCGACGTGCTGGCCTCGCTGGTGTCGCTGGTCATCACCATCGGGTTCCTGCAGGTCTGGCGCCCGGCGCCGGACGCGCAATTCGCGATTCGCGCCGAAGCGCTCGCGGGCCATCGCGCCAGCGGCATTCCGAGCTGGCGCGGCTGGATCCCCTGGGTGGTGGTGTCCGCCGTCGTCATCATCTGGACCGATCTGAAAATCTTCGCGATCGGCCAGCAGGTGATCAAATGGCCCGGGCTGAACAATGCCGTGTTCATCACGCTGTATCATAAGCCTTATGCCGCGCTCTGGGTGTTCCAGCCGCTGGCAACCGGCACGGCCATTCTGCTCGCCGCGGTGATCACCGCCGCCCTCGTCGGCGTCGGGCCTGCCGGCTTCATCAAGGCGATCGGCACCACCTGGCGGCAGAGCCGCATCGCGATCTTCACCGTGGCGCTGATCATCGGCCTTGCCTATCTGATGAACTACTCGGGCATGAACTACACCCTCGGCCTCGGCGTTGCCTCGATCGGCGTGCTGTTTCCGCTGGTCTCCCCGTTCCTTGGCTGGGTGGCCGTGTTCCTGTCCGGCAGCGATACCTCGGGCAATGCCTTGTTCGGCAATTTGCAGGTCGTCGCCGCCAATCAGCTTCACCTCAACCCAGTCCTGATCGCCGCGACCAACTCTTCCGGCGGCGTGATGGCGAAAATGATCTCACCGCAGAACATCTCGACCGGCGTTTCGACCACCGACCTCAAGGGCAAGGAAGGCATCGTCTTCGCCCGCACGTTCAAGCACAGCGTCATCCTGACCGCTTTGCTCGGCGTGATGGTGATGGCACAACAATATCTGGTGCCATGGATGATCCCGTAACACGGGAGCGCGAAACCCGGCCCATCACGATGGGCCGGGATATCGGCGCCGGCAGCTTGATGTTTCAAGATTTCGGTGATGGTGGAAGGGGTTGGATTCGAACCAACGTAGGCGTACGCCAGCGGATTTACAGTCCGCCCCCTTTAGCCACTCGGGCACCCTTCCGCCGCCCGTAATCTGCGATCAGCGCAGCCTTGTCAACGCCGCCGTACGCATTGATGGGGGCCACGCGTTGAAAGCACGGGGCCGGTATTCCAAAAAAGTTTCGGCTCGTTTTGACTGAAATTGGTGCGGACCTGTCTGCATTGAAGCGGGCGGGGCAGCATCGTTGTCAACGCGGCGATCCACAGGCTAGACAGCCGCATGGACCAGCGCGACCCCCACCGTAAACCGAAGCCACGCCACTCTGGCCCGCCGCCGCAGCGCGGCCGCCACGAGGGCGAACGCCGCCCGGCTGCCGCTGCCGGTCTGTGGCTCTACGGGATGCATCCGGTCGAAGCAGCACTTGCCAACCCTGCCCGCCGCCTGCGCCGCCTGGTGCTGACCGAGGAGGCCGAGGCCGCACTGGCCGCGCGCCTGCCGAAACCCTGGGCGATCCAGGCGGAGCGGATCGATCGCGACCGGCTCGATGCGATGCTCGGACGCGGCATCGTGCATCAGGGCATGGCGCTGCAGACCGACCCGCTGGCCTCGCCCAGCCTGGCCGACGCGCTCAAGCGCCCCGGCCCGGTGCTGGTGCTCGATCAGATCACCGATCCGCGCAATGTCGGAGCGATCATGCGCTCCGCCCAGGCGTTCGGTGCGGCGCTGGTGATCGCGCAGGAACGCAACGCGCCCGAGGAGGGCGGCGCACTCGCCAAGGCCGCGTCCGGCGCGCTCGAACGGATTCCCCTGTTGCGCACGGTGAATATCGCGCGCGCGCTGATCGCCCTGAAAGCCGCCGATCTCTGGGTGATGGGGCTGGATGCTGCCGGCAGCACCCGCTTGTCCGGCCCGTCGCTGGGTGGGCGGCGCGCGGCTTTGGTGCTGGGGGCTGAGGGCGAGGGCCTGCGCCGCCTGACGCGGGAGACCTGCGATGAGCTGGTTTCGCTCGCCATGCCGGGTGGCATGGAGAGTCTGAACGTTTCAGCCGCCGCCGCCGTCGCGCTTTACGAGATCATTCGATAGGCGAAGTCATCGACCGCGGCGCCGCTTTCGGCGATCGCGAGCGCCGCCATCATGGCGTGATCGGGCGAGAGGCCGCAGGCCGGGTCGGTCGCGCCGGCATCGCCGGTCAGGGCGAGCGCCTGGCAGCGGCAGCCGCCCCAGTCGATTTCGGCGCGGGCGCAGCCCTGGCAGGGTGGTGCCATCCAGCCGGTGCCGCGATATTTTTCGAACGCGGATGAGTGCGCCCAGATTTCACCGACGCTGCGCTCGGTCACCCGCTCGAACACCAGACCTGGCAGCGTTTCCGCCGCGTGGCAGGGTAGCATCTTGCCGGAGGGGGTGATGTTGAAAAACTGCCGCGCCCAGCCGCCCATGCAGGCTTTCGGCCGCGCCGCATAGTAATCGGGCACCACGTAATCGATCGTCAGCGTGCCGGCGAGGTTCGCGCGCGCCGCCGTGACGATACGGGTCGCCTCGTCGAGCTGCGCCCGCGTCGGGATCAGCGCGGCGCGATTTTTCAGCGCCCAGCCGTAATACTGGACGTGGGCAACCTCGATCCGCTGCGCGCCGGCATCGACCGCGAGATCGATCATGGCGCTCAGCTGATGCAGGTTCTGGCGGTGCACCACGGCGTTCAGGGTCAGCGCCAACCCCGCGTCGCGCACCAGTTGCGCCGCGGCCAGTTTTTTTTCATGGGCATCGCGAAACCCGGCGACATGGTCGGCCACCGCCGCATCGGCGCCCTGGAAACTGATCTGCACATGGTCGAGCCCGGCCTCGGCCAGTTCGGCCATCCGCGCCGGGTTCAGCAGCACCGCCGAGGTGATCAGATTGGTGTAGAGCCCTTCGGCGCGGGCGTGGCGCACGAGCTCCGGCAGGTCGGACCGCACCATCGGCTCGCCGCCGGAAAAATGCGCCTGGAGAATGCCGATGCCGGCGGCCTCGGTGATCACGCGCTTCCAGGTCGCGGTATCCAGCTCGTCGCGCGCCCGCTCCAGCGCGAGCGGGTTGGAACAATAGGGGCATTTCAGCGGACAGCGATGAGTCAGTTCCATCAGCATTGCCAAAGGAGGTGAAAGCGGAGCGTTCATGATGCGATCATACTCTTGTCGGCAAGGTCGTTGAGCATTTCGAGGCAATCGGCCAGCACCGCATCGCGTGGCGCTTCGTAACGCGTGGCGAGACGATCGGCGATCTCGGCCACGTTCACCACGCCATCGCAGCATTCGAGCACCGCAACCGCGATCGCATCCGGCATGATCACCCGTTCCGGCGCCAGCAGCACGTGGCAGTTGCGCGCGGCATCGAATCGGAAACGCACATGCCGCGCGAGACGTGGAACACTGGCCGCGGTCAGGCTCACGACCAGTCGCCGCCATGGCCGAACGCGCCCGGCGGGATCATGCCGGGCAACACATAGGCATGGTGCAATGCATCGAGCTGCGCCCACAGCACATCGCATTTGAAACCCAGCGCCGCGATCACCGCGCGCTGCTGCTCGGGCGTCCGGGCGTGGCGCTTGACGTAATCGAGCGCGAAATCCGCATCGCGCGGCGCCTGGTCGAGCCGCGCGTTGAAATAGGCCAGCGTTTCCTTGGTGATGAACGAATAACTTGCCAGCATGCCGGAGACCCGCTCGGAGATGATGCCGGGCGAGAACATTTCGGTGAGCGACGAGGCGACCGCTTCGAGCAGCGGTTTGTCGCGCACGAAATCGATATAGGCCTGCACCGCAAACCTTGTTGCCGGCAGGGCGCGGTGCCGGCTGGTCACCATGTCCCGATCGAGGCCCAGCCCTTCGGTCAGCGCGATCCAGCGCACGATGCCGCCCTCGCCTTCGGCCATCCCGTCGTGATCGACCAGCCGCTGGCGCCACAGACGCCGCAAATCAGCGTCCTCGGTGCGGGCGATCAGCGTTGCGTCCTTGATCGGGATCGCCGCCTGATAGCAATAGCGGTTGAGCGCCCAGGCCTGCACCTGGCGCTTGTTCAGCGCGCCGCCATGCAGCAACTGGTGAAACGGATGGCGATTGTGGTACCGCGCCGCACCGAGGGCGCGGAGTTCGGCTTCGAGTTCGTCGGGGCTCATCAGCACGGTCATAGGCTCAGTTCCAGTCCGTCATGGGCGATGGTCCATCCGGCGCGTTCCGCCTGCTCGCGCTCGGGCGAATCATCCAGGATCATCGGGTTGCTGTTGTTGATATGGACGAAAATCTTGCGGCCGATGCCGAGCCCTTCCATTGCGGCGAGCGTGCCGTCCGGCCCGCTGACGCTGATATGCCCCATGCGGCGGCCGGTTTTCGGCAGCAAACCGGCATCGATCATCTCGTTGTCGTGCCAGAGCGTGCCATCGAACAACACGACCGGCGCGCCGCGCAGGCGGGCTGCCAGATCCGGGGTCACCGCGGCACAGGCCGGGATGTAGTAGAGGCAGGCACCGTCGGCGCCGGTGATTTTCACCCCCAGCGTATCGCCTTCCGATGAGCCCAGATCGGCGCGGCTGGTATCCTCGGCATAGAGTGCCACTTTGCCGGGCACCGCGAACGGCTCGACCGTGATGCCCAGATCCTGTCCCGCCGCATCCTGCAAGGGCGTCGTGTGGTTCTGATCGAGCCGCCGGCGCGGCACCAGATCGGGGGCAAGCACCCGAAAGATCACGCTGGCATCGAGCAGATCGAGAATCCGCTGCCCCGCGTACAAGGCGAATCGCTGGCCCTCGCGCAGATTGAGCAGCCCTGCCGTGAAATCGACATCGCCGCCGGTCAGCACGACCGCGGCAATCGGGCTGTCGCGCAGGCCCTGGCGCGGGTGCAACACCTTGGTGGCCAGAATCTGCTCGCGCAGATCGGGCGAGGCGTTGAAAATCACGTAATCCGAACCGTTGCCGCTGACCGCAATGGCCGCTTGCGTGCGCGGCCGCGCGGCCGGATCGCCGGAGCGCGCACGCGCGCAGTTCCGGCATGCGCAATTCCATTGCGGAAAACCGCCACCTGCGGCCGCACCAAGGATGATCAGTTTCATGGTTGGTTGAAAATTGCCGGAACCGGTGGCACGCACCGGTCCCGGCGCCTGTCAGTCAATCAGTCGATGTCGGCGCAGGCGTAGCAGTTGATCTCGGTGCCAACGGCGATTTCGACCAGCTTCGGTTTCGTCCACATGGTTGTTTCTCCTAGTTGTTGCGTTAGCGGCGGTGTTGCCCACCTTGTCCCCACGTATGCGGAGATATTCAACCATAAGACGACAATTTTTCTATGCAAGCCCCGGTCGCGGCCCCAACAATGGCCAAGTTTGCCGCGAGGTTTACCGGTGGCTGGTGTTGACCATGCAGCAGGTGAAGTGGGTGGGTTGGGTGTTGGTTTCGGCGGCGGTGGGAAAGAACTGGTTCGGGGTGAAATGCTTCGCCTGAAAATAGGAGAGCAGCCCGAGATAGTGGGGCAGATCTTCGAACTGGCGATCGGTGTAGAGTTCAGTCTGGATGGCGGCGATGGTACCGAGCGCGTGCTCGCCACCGTGTAATATGGCGCGATCGCGCGCGTTGGTATCGAGTTTCAGGAAAATATGTCGTGCTCTGGTGCGTGTCCGCAGCGCGGGAACGATGTCGTCGAGCGTGCGGACCGGGATTGTCTGGCGTTTGATCTGGGCCGTGTGACGGGCGGGAAGCCGTTGCGTGTTGGGCGGGGGCGCCGGGCGAAAATTCTGGAGGTCGATCACGTTGAGCGGCAGGTCGCCGAGGGCCTCGCCGAGTGCGGCATGTTCGACCTGCCACATTGGGTCGATGCTGGCGCGGTGCTGGAGGGTGGCGAAGGATGCGGGGATCGGCTCGAACGAGGCGATCGGGCCGGTGTAGCCGACGTGATCGCGCAAGAGCGTGCCGAACTGGCCCTGATCCGCCCCCACATCGATCACGAGGTCGATCTTCAGGGATTTGAACAGCGCGGCGAGGTGCGCGGCCATGGCAATGTCGCCGGACGGCGGGGTGGTGGCGCGGTGTGTGCCGAAACTGTCGAGCATGGCGCCGATGGTAGATTTCAGGGTCGGTCTCATCTGCACAGAATGACCGTAATTGATGAAGATTTCGTAAAGATCCGTGCTCGAATTTGCGAAATTGCGGTCAGATCGGTGCAGCGGCGATGTCGGTATGGGTGAAGCCCTCGCCCAGGAACAGAAGTTTGGCGTCGTTGCTGCGCGCACAGGCATAGGCGAAGCAATCGCCCATGGTGAGGCCGGCTTTGTGGCGACCCGTGCCGAACCGCGCATAGGCTTCGGCGGCGAGGGCGAATTCGGCGGCGGCGATGGGCACCATGCGCAGGCTGAGGCGGGCGAGAAAGTGCTCGACGCGGTTGCGCGCCAGATCGGGCGGCATCGCGTAACTGCGGCACAGGGCGGCGGTGGTTTCCCATGCCGAAACGGCGGAATACAGCCGGTCCTGCGCGGCCTCCAGCCGATCTGCCAGAGCGATGGCATCGGGCTCGCGCGCGAGGATTGCGACCAAAGCGGAGGCGTCCGCAAAGATTTTCACGGCTCGCCCGACAGATCGTCGAAGAATGCCTTATCGGCCGCCAGGCCGGTTTTCGGCGGCAACGGAAATTCCGCCCAGAGTTGGCGTAGCTGGTCGCGCAGCGGAATCGCTGCCCGATCGTGATCGAGCGCGGCGCGGACGGCTTGTTTGACCGCGTCCTGCTTGGTGCAGCCGCGTGTCCGCGCAAGTTCGGCGACCAGGGCGGCGGCTTCGTCATCCTTGATATAGAGCGGCATCGGGAGTCCTGACCGGTTGAATATCCGATTTAGAGTAATTGGATATTCTGACCGGGACAAGAGTTGGAAACGCCGCCGCCGCTGGCCATGTCGTGCAGGAACCACGAGCGGGGATGAGCCATGGATGAAGCACGGCGGGTTGCATTGGTCTCGGGTGGCGGGCGCGGCATCGGGGCGGCGATCGCGGCGCGCTTGGCGGTGTCGGGCCATGCGGTGATTACGGCGGATCGCGATATCGCCGGCCTGACGGCACCGGATGGTGTGCGCTTGGTGGCCTGCGATGTCGGCGATGAGGCGGCGGTGGCGGCGTTGCTCGATCGCGTGCGCGCCGAACACGGCCGGCTCGATGCGCTGGTGTGCAATGCGGGGTTCATGATCCGCAAGCCGATCGGCCAGTTGAGTCTGGCGGAATGGCGATCGGTGATCGATACGCATCTGACCAGTATTTTTCTGCTGGTGCGGGCGGCCGAGCCGCTGCTGCGCGCGGCAAAGGGTGCCGTGGTCACCATGGCCTCGACCCGGGCACGGATGTCCGAGCCCGACACGGAATCCTATGCGGCGGCCAAGGGCGGCATCGTCGCGCTGACCCATGCGCTGGCGATGTCGCTGGGGCCGGACGTGCGGGTGAACTGCATCAGCCCCGGCTGGATCGACACGCAGGGCCATGCGTTATCCGCGCGCGATCATGCGCAGCACCCGGTCGGGCGGGTCGGCACGGTCGATGATATCGCCGCGCTGGCGGCATTTCTGCTCGGGGCCGAAAGCGGCTTCATCACCGGGGCCGAATTCGTCGCCGATGGCGGCATGACGCGCAAGATGATCTATGCGGAATAGCCTGGTGGTGGCCTTGATGCTGGCGTCCACGCTGCCCGCGGCGGCACAGACGCCCTATGGCGCCGGGCCGACCGCGCAACTGCCGCCGCCGCCGCCGATCGTGCTGCCGCCGCAACCCAAGCCGCCGAAGCTCGAGCATCTGCCCAAGGTTCATGCCGAGGGCCTGCTCGGCCAGCCGGTGGTGGATGCGAAAGGCGCGGTGATCGGCCACGTGGTCAATGTGCTGATCGATCAGTCAGGCAAGCCGAAGGCAGCGGTGGTGGAGTTTGCCGGGTTTCTCGGCGTTGGCGATCGCAAAATCGCGGTGGCGTGGAGCGCATTGCATTTTTCCGTGGTCAAGGAGCAGATCGCGATCGTGGTGACGCTCGACGCCGCGAAGCTCAAGGCGTTGCCGGAATATCAGGCGACCGACCGTTCTGTGCCGGTCGCCGTGGCCAGGTCCCAAAAACCGCCCCCATCTGATACCAAAGCGGCCCCTTGAGCGAGGCCCAGGGTTCGCAACGCAGCCTGCGCGGGCTGGACTGGCTGAATTTTTGCGTGGCCGATGTCCAGACCGGCTTCGGCCCGTTCATCGCGATCTATCTGACCACCCAGCGCTGGACTGATCTCGCGATCGGCAGCGTGCTCTCGCTCGGCACGCTGGTCGCCATGGCCAGCCAGTTGCCGGCCGGCGCGCTGGTGGACTGGATGCCGAGCAAACGGCTGGCGGCGGCCATGGCGATCGGCGCCATCACCGCGAGCGCCCTGCTGTTCGTGCTGATGCCGAGCCATTTCGGCATCGGCCTGGCCGAGGTGATGCACGGTTTCGCCAGTTGCATGCTGAACCCGGCGATCGCGGCGGTGACCATCACGATGGTCGGCTCCGCCGCGCTCGGCGAGCGGTTGGGGCGGAATGCGCGCTATGCCTCGCTCGGCAACGGCGTCGCGGCGGCGGTGATGGGCGCGTGCGGCTATTATTTCGCACCGGGCTCGGTGTTCTGGCTGACCGCGCTGCTCGGCGCGCCCTCGCTGTTCGCGCTGTCGCGGATCGAATCGCAGCGCACGGTGCGAGCGCGGATGGTGGCGACGCAGCCGCAGCGCGGCACGATTGCCGAGTTGCGCGCCTTGTTCCTTGATCGGCGGTTGCTGGCATTCATGGTCTGCGTCGTGATGTTTCAGATGGCGGATGCGGCGATGCTGCCGTTCGTCGGCAGTGAACTGGCGGCGAAGGCGGGCAATGTCGCCAATCTGGTGATCGCGGCATGCATCGTGGCACCACAGGCGGTGGTGGCGCTGATGTCGCCCTGGGTCGGCCGCGCGGCGCAGCGCTATGGCCGGCGGGCGGTGCTGCTGCTGGGGTTCGGCGCCGAACCGGTGCGCGCCGTGCTGTTCGGCCTGGTCGCGGCGCCGGTGCCGGTGGTGCTGATCCAGTCGATCGATGGGATCAGTGCCGCGGTGATCGGGGTGTTGCTGCCGTTGATCGCGGCGGATATCGCGCGCGAGCGGGGGCATTTCAACCTGATCATGGGGGCGATCGGGCTGGCGGTCGGGCTGGGGGCGACGGTAAGCACGGCGGCGGCCGGGGCAATCGCCAGCCGGATCGGCGATCACGCGGCGTTTTTCGCGCTCGCCGCGGCCGGGTTGATCGCGACTTTGCTGGTGTGGTTGCTGATGCCCGAGACCGAGCCGGCTCAGCCGACGATGATGCCGCCTTCGGTGCGGATGAACGACAGCGCGACCGGCTGACCGCCGAGGCCGAGGTTTTCGATCGTCAGCCGGTCGATCCCGGCGGGCAGTACCGGGCTATCGGCGGTCGCGCGACCGCTGGCCGGATCGAGCCTGATGCCGAGGCAGGCATCGAGCAGGGCGGGCAGCGTGCCCGCCGCCCAGGCCTGTGGCGCGCAGGCGACCGGGTAAGCGGTTGGCGCATGGCCGGGCTTGCGCGGAAAGCCGCAGAACAATTCGGGCAGCCGGTAGCGCTCGGCCCAGGCACTGGTCGCGAGCATGGCATCGAACAGATGCGCCGCCGCCGCCCGGTAGCCATAACGGGCGAGGCCAAGGCCGATCAGCGCGTTGTCGTGCGGCCAGACCGAGCCGTTGTGATAGGACATCGGGTTGAAGCGGGGCTGGCCGCGCGCGAGCGTGCGGATGCCCCAGCCGGAGAAGAAATCGGGCCCCATCAGCCGAGTAGCGACGGCTTCAGCACGGCCGGGCAGGGCGATGCCGGTGAACAGCGCGTGGCCGGCGTTGGAGGCAAGCACGCGGCAGGGGCGTTTCGCGCCATCGAGGGCGAGGACGTAAAACTGTTGTTCATCGTCCCAGAACAGCTCATCGAACCGGGCACGCAACCCGGCGGCCTGGGTGGTAAGAAATGTCGCGCGGTCCGCATCACCCAGCGCGGCGGCCATGCCGGCGGCGGCGGTTTTCGCGCCATAGACGTAGGCCTGCACTTCGCACAGCGCGATCGGGCCGGTGGCGAGCGTCCCATCCGCGTGGAAAATGGAATCACGGCTGTCCTTCCAACCCTGGTTGGCGAGGCCGTGGCCTGTCTTGCGGCCGTATTCGACGAAACCGTCGCCGTCTTCATCGCCCGGCCCGTCGATCCAGCCCAATGCGGCTTCGATGTTCGGCCAGATGCTGCGGATGAACGCGGTATCACCCGTGCGCGCATGGTAGGCGCCTGCGAGCATGACGAACAGCGGCGTGGCATCGACCGAACCGTAATACCGGCGGAACGGCACTTCGCCGAGCCGGGCCATTTCACCATCGCGGCATTCGTGCAGGATTTTGCCGGGCTCGGCATCGGCGCTTGCATCGGTGGTCGTGGCCTGGTTGGCGGCGAGGAAGCCGAGCACGCCGCGCGCGAGGCCGGGGGCCAGCCAGAGCACCTGCAGCGCGGTGATGATCGCATCGCGGCCGAACGCGGTGGAGAACCACGGCACGCCGGCATAGGGGTAGGGGCCGTATTCGGTCGCGGTGGTCAGCATGATCAGATCATCGCGGGCGCGCAGCAGGGCTGTGTTGACCAGCGCATTGCCGGTGATCACGCTCGCGGCCTGCCGGCGCAGCGCGCGCCGGCCGCGCGCGGCGGCCTTATGGGCGGCACGAAAGTTTTCGATGCAGGCCTGATCGTCATCGGCACCGCATTGCGCGGCGATCGCGATGCGCGCGGTCGCACCCGGCGCGAGGGTAAGGCGGTACTGCGCTTCATCGCCCTCGATCCGCGCCGGTTTCGGGTCGAAATCGAGCCGGGTCCAGCGGCGCACGCCATCGAGGCCCCGGCAGGCGAGCGTCGCGCAATGGGCGCTGGTGCTCGGCGCCTCGAGCATACCATGGCGGGCGCGCTTCGTGCCGCGGATTTCGAACAGATCGGCAAAATCGGCCGCGAAACCGATCCCGACAGTAAGGGTCTGGGGTGTGCGCGACCAGTTGCCGAGCGTGAGCGCATCGTGGCGGGTGCCGCGCCAGAGAAAGGTTTCGCGCCGGAGCGAAATTTCATTGGCATCGTCGCCCATATCGGTCACGCCATCGGGCGCGGCGGCGGCCAGATCGCAGACCAGGGTCGCGTTGTCGGTGCTGATCGCACCGCTCAGCAGGCGCGGCCGCGCGCCGTTCAACGTCACGGTAAGGCGCGAAAGATGGCGCGTGTCGTGGAAATAGACGCCTTCGCTGCCGGCGCTCATGTCGCCGGTGATGCCGAGAATGGCGAAGCAATCGTCCGATTTCAGCGTATAGGGGCGATCTTCGGCATGAATGGCATCGGCCGCGACGGGGAAAGTCTTGTCGTCCAGCGGGTTAGGATTGGTCATGCGCAACTCCTGTGACGGGGGTTGAGCGTGTAGTCTATCACGCATCGACGGCGAGGCCGATTCTGGTAAAAGCAAGGTGAAGTGAAGCGCTTCTTTTTTGAAAAAAAAGAAGCAAAAAACTTTCTGAATCTGGGGCACGGGCGGTTTCACTGGCACGGGCCCAGATTGATAAAGTTTTTTTTGCTTCTTTTTTTGTTCACAAAAAAGAAGACCTTACTCCTGCCCTGCCTTACCCCTTTTTCGCCGGGCGCTTGACCCGCGCGGCGGATTTGGCGATATAGCGGCGCAACACCGCGTCACGGGGTCCGTAGCGCGGCTGATCTTGTATTATCTATCACCGACCCGGCGTGAGCTGGGCATTGGATCGAGGCCTGCGTTATGACCCGTCGCTGCGAAATCACTGGCAAGAGCGTGCTCACCGGCAACAATGTCAGCCACGCGAACAACAAGTCGCGCCGGCGGTTTCTGCCGAATTTGCAGGACAGCTCGGTGCAGTCCGAAGCGCTGGGCCATTCGGTGCGCCTGCGGGTCACGCCGCGCGGGCTTTCGACTATCGAGCACAAGGGCGGTCTCGATGCGTTTCTGTTGACCACGCCGAACCGCAAGCTCACCGACGAGGCGCTGACGCTGAAGCGCCGGGTGATCAAGGCGGCCGCGAAGCGGGAGGCGAAATCCGCCTGATCTGCCGATTGCCCCGGTCGGACTCGCGAAAAGACCCGTCCTTTGTGGCGGGTTTATTGTTTTGTAACTTTTACCTGACATACGGTGATTGCGGTGCGGCGCAAAATTCCGGTAGACTCCGATTCGGCGCCGGCGATCCCGCCGTAAGCTTGACTTCCGCACTCAGGAGGAGACCCCGCGTATGACCTCCCTGGCCTCCCAGACCGCCGATCCGGTCGGCAACCCCCTCGATATCGTCGAACAAGTCATCGCCGCCAATGATTGGGCGTTCGATCGCCGCAGCGACAGCGAAATCGCCGCCGAAGCGCCCGGCCGCTGGTGCGACTACGGGCTGTATTTTTCCTGGTCACACGAAATCTCCGTGATGCATTTCTCCTGCGCCTTCGATTTGAAAGCGCCGGAACGCCGCCGCAAGGCGTTGTACGAGTTGCTGGCGCGCGCCAACGAAAAACTCTGGATCGGCCATTTCGGCATGGATCAGGACGACGGCATGCCGGTGTTTCGCCACTCCGTCCTCCTGCGCGGTGCCACCGCCGCCTCGGCCGAAAGCGTCGAAGACATGGTCGATATCGCCGTCACCGAATGCGAGCGGTTTTTCCCCGCATTCCAGTTCGTGCTGTGGGGCGGCAAATCACCCGATGACGCACTGGCCGCCGCAATGCTGGAGTGCGTCGGCGAAGCATGATAACCCGATTGCCGCCGCTGCTGCTGGTCGGCGGCGGTAAAATGGGCGCCGCAATGCTTGCCGGTTGGCGCGAGCGCGGCATCACCCGCGTCGTCGTGCTCGATCCCGGCGCCGGTGCCCAGGCGCTTGCGGGGGATGGCGTGGACATCGTTGCGTCGCTTGCCGATGTGCCGGCGGATTTCGCACCACAGGCCATCGTGCTCGCCGTTAAACCGCAAATCGCAGCCATCGCCGTGCCGCCGCTGGCACGGTTCGCCGGCAGCGCCCTGTTCGTCTCGATCATGGCCGGCAAAACCATCGATTGGCTCGCCGCCCACCTGGGCGGCAACGCCGCGATCGTGCGGGCCATGCCCAATACCCCCGCCGCGATCCGCCAAGGTATCACGGTCGCCTGCGCCGGCCCCGCCGTCGCGCCCACGCAACGCGATCTGGCCGAAACACTGCTCGCAGCCGTCGGTGCCATCGAATTCGTCACCGCGGAAAAATTGCTCGACCCCGTCACCGCCGTCTCCGGCGGCGGCCCCGCCTACGTGTTCCTGCTGGTCGAACTGCTCGAAGCCGCCGCAATCGACCAAGGAATCCCGCCACAACTGGCCACGCAACTGGCGCGCCAGACCATCATCGGCGCCGCCGGACTCCTCGCCGCCAGCCCCGAATCCGCTGCCGACCTGCGGCGCGCCGTCACCAGCCCCAACGGCACCACCGAACGCGCCCTGGCAATCCTGATGGCACCCGACAGCTGGCCACACGCAATCAACACCGCCATCGACGCCGCAACCGCCCGCTCCCGCGCCCTCGGGCAGGAGGGTTAGATCGATCGCTGGTGGTGGGGGCTTTAGGAGCAAGGAAGGCCAGGGGCTCTGCCCCTGGACCCCGTTAAAGGCGGAGCCTTTAAAATCCATTAGTTTTAGGCAAGGGGAGGGCGACACAGGCCAGATCGACGGAAAATCCGAGGCAGCGCCCTCCCCTTGCCTAAAACTAGCGGGTTCTAAGGGCTCCGCCCTTAGTGGGGGTCGAGGGGGCAAAGCCCCCCGCCTTGCTTCCTCCAAGAGCCCCACCCACCCGCGATCAGTCCAACTCTCCTGCCCGAGGGTTCAGGGAACGACGGTAGGGTCGCGGCTGATGCGGACGCGTTCGACGCGGCGGCCGTTCATGGCGAGGACTTCGAATCGCCAGCCGCCGTAGGCGATGGCGTCGCCTTGGCGGGGCACGCGTTTCAGCAGGGCGAGCAGGAAGCCGCCGAGTGTGTGGTAGGAGCCGTGGGCCGGCAGGTCGCCGAGTTTAAGGCGGTGTGCCACTTCATCGACGGGTTCCAGCCCGTCGAGGTCGAAGCGGTCGGGCACGTCTTCGCCGGTTTCGGTGAGGGAGGGTTCTTCGACGTCGCCGACGATGGCTTCGAGCAGGTCGCCGACGGTAACCATGCCTTCGAAGCTGCCGTATTCATCGAGCACGAAGGCGACGCCGAGCGGGTCGGATTTCAGGCGTTCGAGCGCGTCGAGTGCCGAGATGGCATCGGGCACGGCGAGGGGTTGGCGGAGCGAGGTGGCGATCGAGATGTCTTTGCCGTCGAGCATGCGGTCGAGAATATCCTTGGCTTGGACGATGCCGACGACGTTGTCGATGCTCCGGTCGCACACCACGAAGCGGGAGTGGGGGGCCGATTTGAGGGCGGTGATGACCTGGCCGCGCGGGGCGGTGCGGTCGAGCCAGGCGATGTCCTGGCGAGGTGTCATGATGGCGCGGACCGGCTTGTCGGCGAGGCGCATGACGCGTTCCATCATGTCGCGCTCTTCGGACTCCAGCATGCCGGATTCAGTACCTTCGGCGAGGATGGCTTTGAGTTCCTCTTCACTGACGGCCCGGCGATGCGGGTCGACCGGGCCGAACGCCCGCAGCACGACATGGGTGGTACCGCGCAGCACCAGCACCAGCGGGGCGGCGGCGCGCGCGAACAGGTCGAGCGGCAGGGCGACGAGGCAGGCAATGCGTTCGGCGTTGCGCAGGGCGAGTTGTTTGGGCACCAGTTCGCCGAACACCAGGGTCAGGAACGTCACGGTCACGACGGTGATGATCAGCGACAGTGTGCTCGCGATCGGTGCGATGGTCGTAATGTGCTTGAGTTCGGGGGTGAGTGCCTGGGCGAGTTGCGCGCCGCCGACCACGCCGGTCAGGACGCTGATGGCGGTGATGCCGATCTGCACGGTGGGCAGGAACCGGTCCGGCTTGTCGGCCAGCGTGCGCGCACGAGCGGCGCCGGAAATTTGTTTTTGCGCCATCAGCGCGAGCGCGGCCCGGCGGGACGACACCAGCGCCATTTCGGCCAGGGAAAACCCGGCGTTCAGCAGGATCAGAAAAAATAAAAGACCAATTTCAGCAATGATTTGCATGAAGACCTTGAGATGAAACGATAAGTCGTACATAGCATAGACGATCTAAGCCACGTCATAACACAAGGCCATGCTAGCACGGCAGACACGCCGAAACCGTTATAAATGCCAAGGTTTCGCCACAATCCGGCCCGTGCGATGCCGCACTGCACACGCATCTGGTGTCCAACGCAGGATGGTTCTGCGCCTAACCGGATGATGGTTCATGACGCATCAATCGCAGCTTCGCCCTCTCGCTCCCCAGGTCAGCCGGCCGCGTGCCCGCTCGGGCTGGCGCAATCCCGCTTCGTGGCTGGCAGCTTTTGCCACCGCCGGAGCGACCTTCGGCATCTGGGCTGCGCTGAACCGGCCGGTGACCAATCTGCCGGGCTACAGCGGTGAGATCGGGGGTTTTGCGTTCTCGCCGTTCCATGCCGGCGAAAGCCCGCAGAGCAATGTCTACCCCAGCGTCAAGCAGATCAACGCCGACCTCGCGCTGGTGGCGACCAAGACCCATAATATCCGCACCTATACTGTGCAGAACGACCTGGGTGACATTCCGGCACTGGCCGCGAAATATCACCTGAATGTCACGCTCGGCGCGTGGCTCGACCAGCACCCCAAGGCCAACGAGGCCGAGTTGCAGAAGGTGGTGAAAATCGCCAACGCGAATGCCGACGTTAAATCCGTCATGGTCGGCAACGAGGTGATCCTCCGCCGCAATCTCACCGTCGCCGAACTCGCCGCCGACATCGATTACGTCAAATCCCGCGTCCATGTGCCTGTTTCGACCGCCGAGCCGTGGCACACCTGGCTGCATCATCCCGAACTCGCCAAATCGGTCGATTTCATCACCGTGCATCTGCTGCCCTATTGGGAAGGCGTGCCGGAGAAAACCGCCGTGCAATATGCCTTGCACCGTCTGCATCAGGTCCAGCGCGCCTTCCCGGGCAAGCGCGTCGTGATCGGTGAGATCGGCTGGCCGTCCGATGGCATCGACATCGGCGGTGCCCGGGCCTCGCGCGTCTATCAGGCGGCGTTTCTGCGCGACTTTTTCAACATCGCCCAGAAAGAGCATCTCAATTATTTCGTGATGGAAGCGTTCGACCAGCCCTGGAAGACCAGCTTCGAAGGCCGTGCCGCCGGGTATTGGGGCATGTGGTCGCAGTCGCGTCAGCCGAAATGGTCGCTGACCGGCCCGGTCCTGCAGAACCGCGCATGGCTGCCCTGGGCGGCCGGTGCATCGCTGCTGGGTCTGCTGATCACCATCGGCCTGCTCTCGCGCCGGCCGGATATGCGGGTTGCCGGCAAGCTGATCTTCGCCGTGCTGGTGCAGGGCTTCGGCACCGCGCTCGCCATGCTGCTGATGACGATGGGCGAGACCTATCTGTCCTGGTCGGCCGCCGCGGTGTGGTCCACCCTCGCCCTGGGCCAGGCGCTGCTGCTGTTCCTGCTGATCGCCGATAGTTTCGACTTGACCGAGACGCTGTTCGGCCGGGTGCGGAAACGCCATTTCGAGCCGGTGCCGGCGCCCCATGGCATGAAGCTTCCGAAAGTCTCGCTGCATCTGCCGATCTGCAACGAACCGGCCGACATGGTGAAACAGACGCTGAACGCGCTCGCCGCCCTCGACTACGAGAACTACGAAGTCCTGGTGATCGACAACAACACCAAGGACAGCGCGGTGTGGGAGCCGGTGGCGGCGCATTGTGCGCGGCTGGGTGCGAAATTCCGCTTCTTCACCCTCGGCCAATACCCCGGCTTCAAGGCGGGCGCGCTCAACTTCGCCTTGCGTGAAACCGCGCCGGATGCCGAGATCATCGGTGTGCTCGACAGCGACTACATCGTCGATCCCGACTGGCTGCGCTGCATGGTGCCGGCCTTCGCCGACCCCGTGGTGGGCTTCACCCAGTCACCGCAGGATTATCGCGACAACGACGGCTCGATCTTCAAGCGCATGATGTTCTGGGAATACGCCGGCTTCTTCCAGATCGGCATGGTCAATCGCAACGAGCGCAACGCGATCATCCAGCACGGCACGATGACGCTCGTCCGCAAGGACGCACTGCTCAAGCCCGCGGGCGATCAAGCGGGCGGCTGGGCCGAATGGTGCATCACCGAAGACAGCGAGCTTGGCATGCGCCTGTTCCGCGATGGGTATGAGGCGGTCTATTCCAAGCGCAGCTTCGGCCGCGGTGTGATGCCGGATGATTTCAACGCCTTCCGCAAGCAGCGCTATCGCTGGGCCTATGGCGCCATGCGCATCACCCGCAAGCATTGGAAAGCCCTGCTCTCGCCGTTCGACCGCACGCTCACGCTCGGCCAGCGCTGGCATTTCGTGACCGGCTGGCTGCCCTGGATGGGCGATGCGCTGGGCCTTGCCTTCCTGTTCCTCGGCCTCGCCTGGTCGGCCGGGCTGATCCTCGACCCCGTGCGCTTCGAATTCCCGATCATCCTGTTCATGTTGCCCTCGGTCGGTCTGTTCGGCTTCAAGATCGTGCAGATCCTCGCGCTCTATTCGGCGCGGGTGAACTGCGGCCTGCGCGACCGGATCGGCGCCGCCGTCGCGGGCCTCGCCCTGTCGCACACGATCGGCAAAGCCGTCTGGAAGGGCCTGTTCACCAACAAACTGCCGTTCCTGCGGACGCCGAAAATGAAGGACGCCCCCGCTTTGGTGCAGGGATTGGTGATGGCGCGCGAGGAACTCGTGCTGCTGGCCCTCACCTGGGGCGCGCTGCTCGGCGTTGGCATCGGGCATCACTGGGCGACGCCGGAAAGCAAATTGTGGTGCGTCGTGCTGTTCACCCAGTCGCTGCCCTACCTTGCTTCGGTCGGCGTCTCGATCGTGGCGGCGCTGCCGGCCAAAGTCGTCAAGGCCTTGCCGGCCCCGACGCCCGCGCTGCTCCCCGTGTCACGCATGCCGATCTCGGCCCGCACCGCGGCGGGCGACTGATCGAAGGCCAGGGGGCTCGGCCCCCTGGCCTTGTTGCGTTCCCCACCATCATCGGCTAATGCCCGCAGCGGGTCACGTCCCCCCACCGGGACGCTTTTCTTCTGCAAGGGAGACCGATGATGGATATGTCCGTGCCGGCAAAGCCTGCTGTGCGTCCTGCCAACCCCAATTTTTCGTCTGGCCCGTGTGCCAAGCGCCCTGGTTATGCGCTGGAGGCGCTGAGCGGTGCGCTGCTCGGCCGCAGCCACCGGGCGAAGGAGCCCAAGGCGAAGCTCGCCGAGATCATCACGCGGTCGCGCGCCGTTCTGGGCCTGCCGGCCGATTGGCGCCTCGGCATCGTACCCGCTTCGGATACCGGGGCGGTCGAGATGGCGCTGTGGTCGATGCTGGGTGCCCGCCCGGTCGATGTGCTGGCGTTCGAGAGTTTTTCCGAAGCCTGGGCCACCGATGTCATCAAGCAGTTGAAACTGGCCGATGCGCGGGTGCTGACGGCACCCTATGGCCAGCTACCCGATCTGGCCGCGGTCGATTTCAGCCATGACATCGTGCTCGCCTGGAACGGCACCACCTCCGGCGCCCGCATCCCCAATGGCGACTGGATCGCCGATGACCGCACCGGCCTGGTGATCGCGGATGCCACCTCGGCCGCGTTCGCGATGGACTTGCCGTTCGCGAAACTCGATGTGGTGACCTGGTCATGGCAGAAGGTGCTGGGCGGCGAGGCGGCGCACGGCATGCTCGCGCTGAGCCCCCGCGCTGTCGAGCGGCTGACCACCTACAAGCCCGCATGGCCGCTGCCGAAAATCTTCCGCATGACCTCCGGCGGCAAACTGACCGAGGGCTTGTTCGTCGGCGAAACCATCAACACGCCCTCGATGCTGGCGGCCGAGGATGCGCTCGATGGGCTGCGCTGGGCCGAGGGCATCGGCGGTCTGCCGGCCCTGATCGCGCGCAGCGAGGCCAATCTCGCGGCGGTCGCGGCGTGGGCGGCGGCGAACGACCGGGTTGCGTTCCTCGCGACCGACCCGGCGATCCGCTCCTGCACCTCGATCTGTCTGACCATCGCGGCACCCTGGTTCGCCGCCCTCGCTGCGGAGGACCAGGCCAAGGCGGCGAAACGGATCGCCGCGCTGCTGGAAGCCGAAGGCGTGGCCTACGATGTCGCCGCCTATCGCGATGCACCGCCCGGCCTGCGCATCTGGGGCGGCGCGACGGTCGATACCGCCAATATCGAGGCGCTGCTGCCCTGGATCGACTGGGCGATCGATCAAGCGGCGGGCGCGCGATGAAACGCCGCTTCGCGACGGTCGATGTCTTCACCGATCGGGTGTTCGGCGGCAATCCGCTGGCGATCGTGCTCGATGCCGAAGGGCTGAGCACAACGACGATGCAGGCGATTGCCAAAGAGTTCAATTATTCCGAAACCACCTTCGTCCTGCCGCCCGCCGATCCGGCAAACACGGCCAACGTGCGCATTTTCAACCCGGTGATGGAAATGCCCTTCGCCGGGCACCCCAATGTCGGCACCGGATTCTGGCTCGCCCGCCAGGGCGAGGCGTTCGGCCGGCCGCTGGGCGATCGCCTGGTGTTCGAGGAACTGGCAGGACTGGTGCCGATCACGGCGATCCACCACGAGGGCAATGTGGTCGGCGCCGATGTCACCGCGCCGAAGCGCCTGATGCGCGGTGAGACCATCCCGGTCGACGCCATCGCCGCCTGCCTTGGGCTCGACCACAGCGACATCGTCACGAAGACCCATGCGCCCTGCATCGCCTCGGTCGGCGCCGATCTGGTGTTCGCGGAACTGCGCGACCGGGCCACGCTCGACCGTATCACGATGAACACAGCTGCATTCCACGCCTTCCCGCCCCTCGCGCGCGGGCTGCATGTGTATGCTTGGGACCCGGACGCCGCGACCACCGGCCTCGACATCCATTGCCGGATGTTCGCGCCGCTCGATGGCATTGCCGAAGATCCGGCCACCGGTGCCGCCAACGCAGCACTCGCCGCATTGATCGCCTCCACCCGTCCGCCCGGCGATCTGGTGCTGCGCATCGCCCAGGGCGATGCGATGGGCCGGCCCAGCCGCCTGCGCGCCACCGTGGACCCCGCCGGCACCGTCACCATCGGCGGCACCTGCGTCGTCATCGCCGAAGGCCATCTCTCGATCGATTGAGACTCTCCCTTTCCCCCGAGGATTTCCCATGCCCAAAGTTCTGATCAGCGACAAATTGTCGCCCGCCGCCATCGACATCTTCAAGCAGCGCGGCGTCGATGTCGTCGTCAAACCCGGCCTCACACCCGCCGAACTGCGCGCGATCATCGGTGAGTTCGATGGTCTGGCGATCCGCTCCGCCACCAAGGTGACCCGCGAATTGCTCGATGCCGCCACCAACCTGAAAGTCATCGGCCGCGCCGGCATCGGCATCGATAACGTCGATGTCAAATCCGCCACCGCCCGCGGCGTGGTCGTGATGAACACGCCCTACGGCAACGCCATCACCACCGCCGAACACGCGATCGGCCTGATGTTCGCGCTCGCCCGGCAACTGCCCGAAGCCTCCGCCTCGACCAAGGCCGGCAAATGGGAGAAAAACCGCTTCATGGGCGTCGAACTCACCAACAAGACGCTCGGCCTGATCGGCGCCGGCAATATCGGCTCGATCGTCGCGGACCGCGCGGTCGGGTTGAAAATGCGCGTCGTCGCCTACGATCCCTACCTCACCGAAGCCCGCGCCACCGTGCTCGGCATCGAGAAGGTCGATCTCGACACCCTGCTCGCCCGCGCCGATTTCATCACGCTGCACACCCCGCTCACCGAACAGACCCGCAACATTCTCTCGCGTGAAAACCTCGCCAAAACCAAAAAAGGCGTGCGGATCGTCAACTGCGCCCGCGGCGGTTTGATCGACGAGGTCGCACTCTACGACGCCCTGCAATCCGGCCAGGTCGCCGGCGCCGCCCTCGATGTGTTCGAGGTCGAACCCGCGACCGAAAGCCCGCTGTTCACGCTCGACAACGTCGTCTGCACCCCGCATCTTGGTGCTGCCACCACCGAAGCACAGGAAAACGTCGCCCTCCAGGTCGCCGAACAGATCAGCGACTTCCTGCTCACCGGCGCCATCACCAACGCCGTCAACATGGCATCGGTCTCCGCCGAAGACGCGCCCAGGCTGAAACCCTACATGCAACTGTGCCAGTTGCTCGGCAGCTTCGCCGGGCAACTCACCGAAGCGCGCCACGGCGTCATCACCAAGGTCGGCATCGAATACGAAGGCGCCGCCGCGCACCTCAACCACCGCCCGCTCTCCGCCGCCCTGTTCGCCGGCCTGCTCGCGCCGATGATGGAAGGCGTCAACATGGTCAACGCGCCGGTCTTCGCGCGCGATCACGGCATCGACATGTCCGAAACCGTCCACGACCGTGACAGTGAATACCAAACCCTCGTGCGCATCTCGGTCACCACCGGCGAGCAGACCCGTACCGTCTCCGGCACGCTGTTCGGCGGGGCCAAACCCCGCCTCGTCGAAGTCAAAGGCATCAAGGTCGAAGCCGATTTCGGCCGCCACATGCTCTACGTCACCAACCAGGACAAACCCGGCTTCATCGCCAAATGCAGCGCCATCCTGGCCGATCAAGGCATCAACATCGCCACCTTCCACCTCGGCCGCGCCACCCAGGGCGGCGACGCCGTCTGCCTGATCTCGATCGACGAAACCCTGCCCGACCCCGCCCTCACCGCCATCCGCCACCTGCCCCAAGTCATGCAAGCGACACAGTTGGCGTTCTGAAATCGGGGGTGGGACTTGGGTCAAAAAGGCCAGGGGGCTCTGCCCCCTGGACCCCCGTTAAAGGCGGAGCCTTTAAAATCCATTAGTTTTAGGCAAGGGGAGGGCGACCCAGGCCAGATCAGCTGAAAGTCCGAGGCAGCGCCCTCCCCTTGCCTAAAACTAGCGGGTTCTAAGGGCTAGCCCTTAGCGGGGTCCAGGGGCAGAGCCCCTGGCCTTTTTGACCCAAGTCCC
Source organism: Acidiphilium rubrum (assembly GCF_900156265.1). Taxonomy (GTDB): domain Bacteria; phylum Pseudomonadota; class Alphaproteobacteria; order Acetobacterales; family Acetobacteraceae; genus Acidiphilium; species Acidiphilium rubrum. The sequence continues at coordinate 179,259 of NZ_FTNE01000002.1, read as the reverse complement.
ACCCCCCGAAATCACGACGCCACTTCGTCGGTTACGACTGTGAAGCCGGTCAGGGTGCATTGGCCGAAGGTGGTGGTGATGGCGACGTCGGTGGCGTCGCGGCCGCGGGCCATCAGGATGCGGCCGATGCGGGGGTGGTTGTGGCGGGCGTCGCAGGTGTACCAGCGACCGCCGAGGTAGACGTCGAACCAGCCGCTGAAGTCCATCGGGTCGGGCGAGAGTGGTACGCCGATATCGCCGAGGTAGCCGGTGCAGTAGCGGGCGGGGATGTTCATGCAGCGGCAGAACGTGATGGCGAGGTGGGCGAAGTCGCGGCAGACGCCGCGTTGTTCCATGAAGGCGTCCCAGGCGGTTTTGGTCGGGCGGGCGCTCTGATAATCGAAGGTGATCCGGTTATGGACGTATTCGCAGATCGCCTGCACGCGTGACCATCCGGGTTCGACGTGGCCGAACAGTGATATCGCGGTATCCGAGAGCCGGTCGGTTTCGCAGTAGCGGCTGCCCAGCAGGAACACCAGGATATCGGTCGGCAGGTGTTCGACGGCGATTTGCGGCGCGCCGTGGGGCTGCACATCGGGGTCGCCGTAGTCGCGGATCAGGAAGTCGCTGCGCATGGTCTGGCGGCCCGGCATGGCGACGATCCGGCTGCAGCAATTGCCGAACCCGTCGATGTAGTGGGTGACGGGTACGGGCGGGTCGAGCATCAGGCGGCTCTCGGTCAGTAGGTCCGGCTCGCGCGAGGGGTGCAGGTTCAGCATCAGCAGCATCGGGATCGGGGTGGGGCAGTCGAACGAGATTTCAAAGCCTGCGCGAATTTTCATGATGGAGTAGGTCCTTGCGAAATGGGGTCAACGAGGCTGCGGGCTTGGATCGGAGGGCGGCAGGTCGGTTCTGGTGACGGTCACGGCGACGTTCATGGCGAGGTGATCGGACGGTGCGCCGACCCAGGTGCCTGAGAGCGGCACGGCCTGTGCGGGCTCGCGGACGACGGCAACGCGGATCAGATCGCGATTGCCGACGATGCCGTTGGTCGGATCGAATTCAACCCAGCCGGCGCCGGGCAGGAACACCTGGAGCCAGGCGTGGGTGGCGCCACCGCCGATGTTGGAGCGATTGCCGCGGGCGGGCACGTGCAGGTAGCCCGATACGAAGCGGGCAGCGAGGCCGAGCGCGCGCACCGCTTCCATCATCAGCAGGGCGAAGTCGCGGCAGCTGCCGCTGCCGAGTTTCAGCGTGGTGGTCGGTTCCTGCAGGCCTTTTTCCTCGCGCGCAACGTAGGTGAACCCTTGCCAGATCGCCTGGTTGATGCCGCGCAGCAGCGCGCTGGTGCTGGTCGGCCCGTTCGGTGAGAGGAAGCGACGCGCCCAGCGATCGACCTCGTGATGCGGGTCGCGGTTATGCCGCTCGATCAGGCGCATCAGGTCCGGCATTTCATCGCCGCCGTAGGTGAAGGGGTAGGTGAGCGCGTAGTCTTCGAGGGTCAGGTCCGGCAGCGTGCCGTCTTCGGCGTGGCTCGGGTTGTGTTGCAGCGTCACGGAGCTGTCGAAGCATAATTCGGTGGTGCGGGCCCCGAAGCTTGCATAACCCACGTGATTGCCGAACACATCGAGCATCCAGCGCTGGCGGATCGGCGCGGGGTTGATGATGAGGTTGGCATTCAGAACGCGCTGATCATGGCCTTCGCGCGGGCGAAACATCATGCGGTGTTCGCCCAGCGCGACCGGCTGGCGGTAGCGATAGGTGGTGATGTGGCGAACTTCGAGAACGGGCAAGATCAGGCGCGACCGTACCGTGCGCCGTCGCGTCGCACGATCGTGGCACATGATGCGCCGGTTCCCCTGATCATGGGTCGGGTAAGGGTCGTCTGCATGGGGTCCTGCCGGTTACGCCAGCACGGTATATGTGGCGCTACGGTGCGGGTTTCCACCGGAATCGGCGGTAAAATTCGGCTATCGGCAGGCCGGACGCAATGATACTGTCATCAAACGAATCGTCTGGACGAGTTGAATGATCCGCTACCGGCTGACCCATCGCACCACCTACACGTACCAGACACCGGCGATCCGCGCGCGGCATTTTCTGCACCTGCTGCCGCGGGTGCGACCGGGCCAGGTGCTGGCAGCGGCCACGCTGGCAATCGAGCCGGCACCGTCGAGCCGGTGGGACGAGGTCGATTATTTCGGCAACCATATCACCTCGGTCGAGCTCGATCTGCCGCATGATGAATTCATCGCCACGCTCGAGGCCGACATAGATGTGACACCACCGCAGCCGATCGCTCATGCCGGCATCACGTGGGAGGCGGTGGCGGCGGCGGCGGCGAGCGCGGCCGGAATCGCCGAATTCCGGCTGCCGACCAAACTGACCGGCACGGATGATGCGGTGCTGGCCTATGCCCACAGCCATTTCACCCCCGGCGCCGACATGATGGAGGCGACCACGGCGATGATGCGCGATCTCTACGCGCGTTTCCGCTATCGCCCCGGCTCGACCACGACAACGACCACCGGCCCGGCCGCGTTGGCGCGGCGTGAGGGCGTCTGCCAGGATTACAGCCACGCGATGCTGGCCAGCCTGCGCGCGCTGAAGCTGCCGGCGCGCTACATATCGGGTTATCTGCGCAGCCAGATCGTGGGCGGCGAGACCGCCTATTCCGGCGCCGAGCAGACCCACGCCTGGGTTTCGGTCTGGCTCGGCTGGCGGCACGGCTGGGTGGATTTCGACCCGACCAACGATCTGATCGTGTCCGACGAACACGTGACCCTCGCCTGGGGCCGCGACTTCACCGATGTCAGCCCGACCTGCGGGATCATTCTCGGCGGGCGGCGGCATACGCTCAAGGTGAGCGTCGTGTTGGCACCGGCAGAGCCTTAGCGTGAAACATAGGAAAGCGCTTCTTTTTTGTAAAAAAGAAGCAAAAAACTTTCTGACTCTGGGGTATGGGCGTTTTGGCGGGCACGGGCCCAGATTAGCGAAGTTTTTTTTGCTTCTTTTTTGTTCACAAAAAAGAAGACCTTCCTTTCCCTTGCTCATCTCGGCCCCATCGGCACCAGCTCTCGGATTGTCAGGCGTACCGCAATGCGCCATGCGATAAATCAGGAACTCCCGATCCCCTTGCGTTGCGAAGGACCCTTATGTCGATCCATGTCGCGCTGACCCACCGCACCAGCTACCAGTACGATCGGCCGATCCGCCTCGGGCCGCAGACCATCCGGCTGCGCCCGGCGCCCTACACGCGCACGCCCATCCTGGCCTACACGCTCAAGGTCGAGCCGAAGCCGCATTTCCTGAACTGGCTGCAGGACCCGCAAGGCAATTTCCTCGCGCGCGTGGTGTTCCCCGACCCCGTGACCTCGTTCGTCGTCACGGTCGATCTGATCGCGGATATGGCGACGATCAACCCGTTCGATTTCTTCCTCGAGCCCGAGGCGGAAACCTGGCCGTTCACCTACGACCCGGTGCTGGAGCAGGAATTGGCCCCGTTCCGCCGCACCGAGGCACCGGGACCGCTGCTTGCGGCGCTGATCGAACAGGGACGCGCGATCGAGGCGACCACGGTCAACAAGCTGGTCGCCCTCAACGCTTTGGTGCAGTCGCGCGTCGCCTATGTGGTGCGGATGGAGCCGGGCGTCTGGGCGCCGGACCACACGCTGGGCGAGGGCAGGGGGTCCTGCCGCGATTCCGCCTGGCTGCTGGTGCATCTGCTGCGACATCTGGGCTTCGCCGCCCGGTTCTGTTCCGGCTACCTGATCCAGCTGGTCGCCGATGTGAAGCCGGTCGAAGGCCCGGCCGGCCCGACCCAGGATTTCACCGATCTGCACGCCTGGGCCGAGGTCTATCTCCCCGGCGCCGGCTGGATCGGGCTCGATGCCACCTCCGGCCTGCTGACCGGCGAGGGTCATATTCCGCTGGCGGCAAGCCCGGACCCGATTTCGGCGGCACCGATTTCCGGCGGGGTCGAGCCCAGTGGCGTCGATTTCGATTTCTCGATGGAAATCCGCCGCATCGAACAAACGCCGCGCGTGACCAAACCCTATAGCGAGGCGGTGTGGCAGGATATTCTCGCAACCGGCGCGCGGGTCGATGCCGCGCTGCTGGTCGGCGACGTGCGGCTGACCATGGGCGGCGAGCCGACCTTTGTGTCGGCCACCGATATCGATGCGCCGGAATGGAATATCGACGCACTCGGCCCGACCAAGCGCACCATGGCCGGCCGGCTGCTCCGCCGGCTGGCACCGGCCTGGGCACCGGGCGCCGCGCTGCAATACACCCAGGGCAAATTATACCCCGGCGAGCAATTGCCGCGCTGGGCGCTGCACGCCTATTGGCGGGCCGATGGCGAGCCGGTCTGGCAGGATCAGGCGTGGCTCGCGAGCGATGACGACACCGACACCGCAACCGCCGACGATGCCGCGCGCTTCTGCGCCGCCCTGGCCGAGACGCTGCACATCGACCCCGCCCTGGTGATGCCGGCCTATGAGGATGTGCATTACTATCTCTGGCGCGAATCCCGCCTGCCGGCCAACGTCCGCGCCGAGGCGAGCAAGATTACCGACCCGATCGAGCGCGCCCGCCTCGCCCGCCTGTTCGCCGGCGACCTCGGCCAATCCGCCGGCAGCGTGCTGCCGCTGCGCCGGGTGCCCGATGACGCGGGGCGCCAATGGCAATCGGCGCGCTGGAATTTTCGCGGCGGCGACCTGGTGCTGGTGCCCGGCGATTCACCGATCGGGCTGCGCCTGCCGCTCGACAGCCTGCCCTGGGAAGACCCCGCCGCCACCGAAATCGACTCCCCGCCCGATCCGTTCGCCCCGCACGAAGCATTGCCGAGTGCCGCCGCCCTGCGCGAATTCGTCCCACCCAACGGCCGCGTCGCCGCCCAACGCGCCGGTACTTCGGGCGCAAAATTGCTGGGCGAAGCGCCCGGCATCGTCCGCACCGCCCTGGCGGTCGAGGCGCGCGGCGGCATGCTGCATGTGTTTCTGCCACCGCTCTACGAGGTCGAGGATTTCCTCACCCTCGTCGCGGCGATCGAACGCGTCGCTGCCATGCAAAGCCGCAAGATTTTCCTGGAAGGCTACCAGCCGCCCGACGATCCGCGCCTGCTGAGCTTTTCCGTCACCCCCGACCCCGGTGTGATCGAGGTCAATCTGCCGCCCGCCGCCACCTGGGCCGAGCACGTCGGCCGCACCCTGCAACTCTACCAACTCGCGCGCGAAACCGGCCTCGCCGCCGAGAAATTCATGCTCGATGGCCGCCACGTCGGCACCGGCGGCGGCAATCACGTCGTGATGGGCGCGGCCGAAGCGACCGACAGCCCCTTCCTCCGCCGCCCCGATCTGCTGAAATCCCTGCTCGGATTCTGGCACAATCACCCGAGCCTGTCGTATTTGTTCTCCGGCCTGTTCATCGGCCCCTCCAGCCAGCACCCCCGCATCGACGAGGCGCGGGAGGACGCGCTGCTCGAACTCGAAACCGCCTTCCGCCAGATCAAGCCCGGCACCGAAACCCCGCCCTGGATCATCGACCGGCTGCTCCGCAACATCCTGACCGACATGACCGGCAACGGCCATCGCACCGAATTCTGCATCGACAAGCTCTACGCCCCCGGTTCCGCCTCCGGCCGGCGCGGCCTGGTCGAATTCCGCGCCTTCGAAATGCCGCCGGATGCGCGCATGTCGGTCGCACAGGCCCTGCTGATGCGCGCCTGCGTCGCCGCCTTCTGGCAGACCCCCTACGAGCGCCGGCTGATCCGCTGGGGCACAAGGCTGAACGATCAGTTCATGCTCCCGCATTACGTGGCCGCTGATCTGCGCGACGCGCTCGAGGAGCTGGCCGCCCGCGGCTTCCCGATCGACCCGGCCTGGTTCGTGCCGCATCAGGAGTTCCGTTTCCCGAAATTCGGCGCCGTCACCGTCGCCGGCATGGAACTCGAACTACGCCACGCGCTGGAGCCCTGGCACGTGCTGGGCGAGGAACAAACCATCGGCGGCACCGCCCGCTACGTCGATAGCGCGGTGGAACGCGTGCAGATCGCGGTCTCCGGCTGGGTCGATGAACGCTTCGCCCTGACCTGCAACGGCATCACCGTGCCGCTCACGCCCACCGGCGCGGTCGGCGGCTTCATCGCCGGCGTCCGCTTCAAGGCATGGTCGCCGCCCTCCTCGCTGCACCCGCTCATCCCGCCCCAAACGCCGCTCGTGTTCGACGTGATCGACCGCTGGTCCGCCCGCGCGCTCGGCGGCATGACCCACCACACCATCCACCCCGGCGGCCGCGGCTACGAGACGTTTCCGGTCAACGCGAACGAAGCGGAAGCCCGTCGCCGCTCCCGCTTCTTCGCCTTCGGCCACACACCAGGACCGGTCGACCCCGCAACCCCCAGCACCAGCCTCGAACATCCCAGCACACTCGACCTGCGCCGGTTTGTGTGACGCTGGCAGGGAACCAAGGCCATGGGGTCTCCCTCCGAAGCCATTTCAGCCATGACGAGCGTCGCTGGAACCTTCGGCGCCTCCGCCCTTGAACCCCGTTGAAGGCTCCGCGGGCAAGATCCCCGCTGTCTTATGGTAATGCGCGCGACGCGCGCCGGGCATATAACAAAGCGCGCGACGCGCGCCGGGACGGCGACATAGGCCAGGTCGACCGAAAGTGCCAGGCAGCGCCCTCTCCCTGCCTTGCCCCAACGGCCACCCACCCCCAGCCCTAAGCCTCCAGCAGATCGGTCAGCGGTGCAAAGACCTGAGCAGCGGCGTAATGGCGGCTGATAAAGGCGAGCGCGTCGTCTTCGACCGGCTGTTGTGCCAACGCGGCAAGGATGGTGGCGCCGAAGGTCGCGGGCTGATCCGCAACGAAAATCGGCGGGCGGCTGTCGGAGGCAAGGCCGGTGCGAGCCTCGTTGGTGGCGACGGTCCAAAGCCCGTGTCGCGCGTAATCGAGCAGTTTTACCTTCAACCCAGACCCGGTGCGCAGCGGCGCGATCGCCAGGGCCGCGCCGTGCAGCGCGGGGGCCAGGTCCGCCACGCGCCCGAGGCGCCGCACACCGGGCGGCATCCGCCCAATGGCGATGCCGCAATCCCCGGCGAGATCGAGCGCGATCTGCGGCCGTGCGGCGCGCAATCCCGGCCAGATCGCATCGAAAAACCAGCGCAGCCCATCGAGATTCGGGAGCGTATCGCTGCCGACGAACACCAGCCGATCAGGATCGCGCCGCACGCCCTGCGGCCGCGGCTGCGTGGCGGCGGGCATCGGCACGGTAATGACCGGCCGATCCGGGCACATGTCGCGCAGAAACTCGGCCTCTTCGGGCTGAATCGCAACGATCGCCCCGGCCCGGTCGAGCAGTGCGGCCTCATCCTGACGGGTCAAAGTCGCAGGTTCGACCCGATAGCCCGCCATTTTCAGCGCGGCGTGCCGGCGGTGGAACAGATCATGCGTCACCACGACCGCGCGCATACCGTGCAGTTCCGGCCGATCCAGCAGGCGGGTGCGGAACATGGTGTCGATCAGGATAAAATCCGGCGAGGCCGCGGCAATCCGCGCGCCGATCCAGGCGGCCTCATCATCGGATATGAAAGCCCCGAGCACCACATCATTGCCCCGCGCCTGCCGGCCGCCGCGCCACAGCCGGCCCGGCAGAACCGCCCGGGCCAGGGCGGCACCGGCGGCGCGCGGTTCCGCCGCGGTCAGAAACCGCCCGGTCTGCACCAGGCGCGGGCCCGAAACGCTGGCAAACGGCCCGCCTTTGGCCAGCCGCATCACGGGCAGCGGCAAGCGCGGCCGGGTCAAATACAAATCCACCCGATGCCCGCGCGCGCTTAAATGGCTGATCAGCGCATGATTATAGGCAAGATGCCCGGCCGTTCCCGGTCGCGGCAGCTCATCGGTAACGAAGCTGAAGCGTCTAGGTCGCAGCGGTCTTCGCGATCCCGTTCTGCTCGAACAGCGTCTGCAACTCGCCGGACTGGAACATCTCGGTCACGATGTCGCAGCCACCGACGAACTCGCCCTTGACATAAAGCTGCGGAATCGTCGGCCAGTTCGAAAACGCCTTGATCCCGTCACGCAATTCCGCATCTTCCAGCACATTGGCGGTCTTGAACGGCACGCCGCTATGCGTCAAAATCTGCACCACCCGCGCGGAGAACCCGCACTGCGGAAACATCGCGGTGCCCTTCATGAACAGCATGACCGGATTTTCGGTAATGCTGGCCTTGATCGCGGTGAAGGCGGGGTTGTCGGTCGTCTGGCTCATGAAAATTCTCCTGAAACGCGTTGTATCGGCTATTCGGGTGCCGAGGTCTGCAGCGCCAGCGCGTGCAACGCGCCGCCCATCCGGCCCTGCAACGCGGCATACACCATCTGATGCTGGCGCACCCGCGGAATGCCCCGGAACTGTTCGCTGGTTACTGTCGCGGCGTAGTGATCGCCATCCCCCGCCAGATCCTCAACCGTGATTTTCGCGTCCGGCAGGGCGGATTTGATCAATTGTTCAATTTCAGCGACCGACATGGCCATGATGCTATCCTTGGTGGCGTCAGGCGAACCAGCGCGCAAAGAAGTGTTCATGCGCTGTTCGCATTTCTGCCACAGATATGGCGGTGCCGTCATGCAGTGTCAATCGATCGCCGCCGCTCCGTCCCAGCATGACAGCGGGTACGCCGGCGCCCTGCGCTGCCTGCATAACCGCCGCGCCATCAACCACCGCGAGCACATACCGCGCCTGATCCTCACCGAACCAGAACCCATGTGCTCCAACCTTGGGCGCCGTACCCTCAGGTGCCAGGCTCAACGCCGCCCCGACATCCCCGGCCAGCACCATCTCCGCCACCGCCACCAGCAACCCGCCATCCGAAACATCATGACATGCCGTAACCACACCATCGATGATCAACCCGCGCACGAACTCCCCGTTGCGCCGTTCCACCGCGAAATCGAGCGCGGGTGGCGCGCCATCCTCCCGCCCCAGCACCTCGCGCAACCACAGCGACTGGCCAAGCTCGCCGCGCGTCGCCCCCACCACGACCAGATCCAGCCCCGGCGCCAGCGCAATCCCCACCGCCTGTGCCGCATCCGCGATCACGCCCAACCCGCCGATCGCCGGCGTCGGCAAAATCCCCGACCCTTCGGTCTCATTATACAAAGACACATTCCCCGAAACGACCGGGAAATCCAGCGCGGTACACGCCGCCCCCATGCCCCGGATCGCCGCCACGATCTGCCCCATGATCAACGGCTTCTCCGGATTGCCGAAATTCAGATTATCCGTCACCGCCAGCGGCACCCCGCCGGTCGCGGTGATGTTCCGCCACGCCTCCACCACCGCCTGCGCGCCGCCCGCCTCCGGGTCCGCCGCACAATAGCGTGGCGTGCAATCCGTGGTCAGCGCCAGCGCCCGCGCGCTCCCCGGAATCTTCACCACCGCCGCATCCGCCTGGCCCGGCCGCTTCACCGTCTGCCCGCCCACCGTTCCGTCATACTGATCCCAGATCCAGCGCCGCGAAGCGAGATCAGGGCACCCGATCAACCGCAGCAACGCTGGCCCGATCCCCACCGGATCATCCACATCCCCCAACGCCGCCGGCTTCGCCGCCTCGGTGTACGGCCGCTCATACAACGGCGCCTGTTCCGCCAGCGGATCCAGCGCGATATCCGCCTCCACCACACCCCGATGCTTCACAACGATCCGCCCGGTATCGGTAATATGCCCGATCACCGCGAAATCCAGCTCCCATTTCTCGAAAATCGCCCGCGCCATATCCTCCCGCGCCGGATCGATCACGATCAACATCCGCTCCTGGCTTTCCGACAGCATCATCTCATACGCCGTCATCCCCGCCTCGCGCTGCGGTACCGCATCAAGGTCGAGTTCAATCCCCACCCCGCCCTTGCCCGCCATCTCCACCGAGGACGACGTCAGCCCCGCCGCCCCCATGTCCTGAATCGCAACGATCGCATCCGTCGCCATCAATTCGAGACACGCCTCGATCAGCAGTTTCTCGATGAACGGGTCCCCCACCTGCACGGTCGGCCGCTTCTCCTCGGAATCCGCGGCAAACTCGCTCGATGCCATGGTCGCGCCATGAATCCCGTCCCGCCCGGTCTTCGAGCCCACGTACACCACCGGATTCCCAATCCCCGCCGCCGCCGACAGAAAAATCCGGTCCTGTGCCGCAATCCCCACCGTCATCGCATTGACCAGCGGATTGCCATTGTACGAGCGATGAAAATTGGTCTCACCCCCCACCGTCGGCACGCCCACGCAATTGCCATACCCGCCGATGCCGCGCACCACGCCATCCACCACCCGCTTGGTCACCGCGAGCGACGGGTCACCAAACCGCAGCGCGTTCAAATTCGCGATCGGCCGCGCCCCCATGGTGAACACGTCGCGCAAAATCCCGCCCACCCCGGTCGCAGCACCCTGAAACGGCTCGATGAAACTCGGGTGATTATGGCTCTCCATCTTGAAAATCGCGGCCAACCCCTCGCCGATATCCACCACACCAGCGTTCTCGCCCGGCCCGTGAATCACCCAAGGCGCGCTCGTCGGCAGCGTCTTCAGCCACACCCGCGATGATTTATACGAGCAATGCTCGGACCACATCACCGAAAATATCCCCAACTCCGTCAGGCTCGGCGTGCGCCCCATAATGGCCAGCACCCGATCATACTCCTCACCCGACAGCCCGAAACTCCGCCCCAGCGCCGCATCGACCAATTGATCCATCACGCCACTCCAATCGCGGCCAGACTGTCGAACAATGGCTTGCCATCCACCCCGCCCATCAACGGATCGACCAGATTCTCCGGATGCGGCATCAACCCCAACACCCGCAAATTCGCCGACAACACCCCGGCAATATTCCGCGCCGACCCGTTCAAATTCGCCGCACCCGAAACCGCGCCCGAAGCATCGACATACCGAAACGCCACCAACCCCTCACCCTCCAGCCGATCCAGCGTGTCCGCATCCGCGAAATAATTGCCATCGCCATGCGCCATCGGTGCGCGAAACACCTGCCCGCGCTGATACTGCCCACTAAACACCGTATCCGCCCGCTCCACCCGCAAATGACAATCCATCGATAAAAACCGCAGCCCCGCATTGCGCAGCAACGCCCCCGGCAACATCTGCGCCTCGGTCAAAATCTGAAACCCGTTGCAAACCCCGAGCACATACCCACCCCGCGCCGCATGCGCCGATACCGCCCGCATCACCGGCGACTGCGCCGCCATCGCCCCGCACCGCAGATAATCGCCATAGGAAAACCCGCCCGGTATCACCACCAGATCAACCCCGGCCAAATCAGTCTCCCGATGCCAGATCATCCGCGGCCTGCGCCCCAAACTCCCCTCCAACGCCATCGCAATATCGCGCTCGCGATTGATGCCGGGAAAAACAATGATGCCTGCTTGCATGAATAAGGGCCTCCGTTCCGCGCGTCTTGCCCTGCCCGCCGGCTCAGGGCAAGCGGAAGGAAGCAAGCCGTTCTTTTTTGCAAAAAAGAACCAAAAAACTCTCTTTAGCTATAGGGCCATGAAGGTCTTGAACCAGCATCCACCACGCATTAAAGTAAGGCAGTACTAACCTTACCAATCGGTCCCCATGTCGCTCCAACTCACCATCACCGCCAAAGGCCAGGTCACCCTCCGCACCGCCGTCCTGCAACACCTCGGCGTCCGGCCCGGCCAGAAAATCGACGTCGCCTTGCTCCCGGACGGCAAGGTCGAACTGCGCACAATCGCCACCGCCCCCACCATCACCCACCTCAAAGCCGCCCTGCAACGCCCCGGCCAACGCCCGATCACCCTCGCCGAAATGCAAAACGCGATCGAACAGCACGACCCGTGCGACTAGCCCTCGATACCAACGTCCTCGTCCGCTACCTCACCTGGGACGATCCACACCAATCCCCACGCGCCGCAAAACTCATCGAATCGGCCGATACCATCATCCTCTCCACCATCGTGCTGTGCGAAACCGTCTGGGTCCTGCGCCGCGCCTACAAATTCCAACCCGCCGCCATCATTCCGATCCTGCGCGACCTCACGACCATGCCCACCATCGAACTCGATCGCCCCCTCATCGAAGCCGGCATCGAATGCCTCGCAACCGGCAGCGACTTCGCCGACGGCGTCATCCTCGCCGAAGCCGAACGCGCCAAAGCCGACCACCTGGTCACATTCGACGAAACCCTGGCCAAACACACCAACAAAATCCGCCTGCTCTGAACCCATCCCGCCCCACAGCCAGTATCTCGGTAGGATGGGTCTCCCTTGAGACCCATCACCTCACCACCCCACCAAAGCAAGCCGTTCTTTTTTGCAAAAAAGAACCAAAAAACTCTTGGTAATCAGGGCCGCCGCCTTGGCAACGCCTTGGAACCGCGCGAGTAAATGTGTATGATGCGCATTGTGAAGAGCGCCGATCTCATCCGCGAATTGAAAAGCGCCGGTTGGGTGCTTAATCGCGTGCGCGGCTCCCACCATGTCTTCAAACACCCCACGCGTCCCGGTCACATCGTGGTGCCACACCCGAAAAAAGACCTCGGCACCGGCCTGGTCGCCGCCATCCGCAAACAGGCCGGCCTATAGGAGATCACCATGCGCTACCCCATCGCCATCGAACCCGGCACCGATCAAACCGCTTTCGGCGTCGCCATCCCCGATCTTCCCGGCTGCTTCTCCGCCGGCGACACGCTGGACGAAGCCCTGACCGCGGCCGAGCAAGCCGCCGCCGCCTGGATCGACGCCACACTCGACGCGGGCGGACCCATCCCGAAACCCACCAGCCTGGATGCGATCCGCACCAACCCCGATTACGCCGGCTGGACCTTCGGGATCATCACGATCGACCCCGCCCTGCTCGATGACACGATCGCCCGCGTCAACATCACATTGCCCCGCCGCATCCTGAAACGCCTCGACGCCCTGGCCGCCGCCGCCGGAGAAACCCGCTCCGGCTTCATCGCGCACCTGACCCTGGAAGATCACTAACCCCGTCGAATCGGGTCTCTCTGGCAACCCATCCCCGCCCTCAACGTCCGCAACCTCCCCGAAGCCGTCCCCCACGCGCGCCGCCTTCCGCAACGCCACTTGACCAATTCTGTACCAATCGGTACAAACCCAATCGGAGCCCGTCGATGTCTGAAACCCGCCCCCCGCTGCCGCCCTTCACCACCACAACCGCCATCCAGAAAATCCGCGCCGCCGAAGATGCCTGGAACACCCGCAACCCCGCGCGCGTCGCCCTTGCCTACACACCGGACAGCATCTGGCGAAACCGCAGCGAATTCCTCAAAGGCCGCCCGGCCATCGTCGAATTCCTGACCCGGAAATGGGCGCGCGAACACGACTACCGCCTGATCAAGGAACTCTGGGCCTGCACGGAAAACCGCATCGCCGTGCGCTTCGCCTACGAGTTTCACGACGATCACGGCCAATGGTTCCGCGCCTACGGCAATGAAAACTGGCTGTTCGACCCGTCCGGCCTGATGGCGCAGCGCCACGCCTCGATCAACGACGCCCCGATCGCCCCGGAAGATCGCCTGTTTCATTGGAACAATTCAGCCCCCCGGCCACCCGACCACCCCGGCCTGACCGACCTCGGGCTCTAACCCATGCCCCGCATCGTGGCCGAAAAATCGGACGTGGTGGCCGCAATCGCGGAGGTCTTTCGCGAACACGGCTACGAGGGCGCAAGCCTCTCCCAGATCACGGCAACCACCGGCTTCGGCAAAGGCAGCCTCTATCATTTCTTCCCCGGCGGCAAGGAAGACATGGCAAGCCACATCCTCGCCCATATCGATCACTGGTTCGAGATCGAAATATTCGCCCCGCTGGGCACCGGCGATGCCGCCACAGCCATCGCCCGGATGATGCGGTCGGTCGAGACCTATTTCCAATCGGGCAACCGCATCTGCCTGGTCGGCGCCTTCACCCTGACCGGCACGCGCGACCGCTTCGCAACCCCGATCGCCATCTACTTCCGCCGCTGGATCAGCGCGCTCGAAGGCGCCCTGCACCGCACCGGCCTCAACCAGTCCCAGGCAAGCCAGCGGGCCGAAACCGCCGTGCTCGCCATCCAGGGCGCCCTCGTCCTCGCCCGCGCCCTGAACGACGCGGCGGTCTTCACCCGCGCCCTGCACCAGATCGAGGCCGATCTCCTACGCCCCGACCCGCAATCCTGAACCATCGCCCACGCAATCCCGAAAAAACCGCTTTCTCACCCCCCACCCTGGCGGGTTATGCTACCAACGTGTCAGCAACCCCAACCCCGCCCCCGTTCGTCATCCGCTGCTTCATCGTCATGATGAACGCGCTGTGCGACGCCGTGGCCGAACACGGCCCCGCCGGTTACGTCCCCGTCCCGATGGTCAATCTGATCTGGACCCGCCTGCAAAACCTCACCACCCGCTTCCTCGCCGCCCTCGCCCGCGGCCCCATCC
>NZ_FTNE01000002.1:0-164682 GCF_900156265.1 Acidiphilium rubrum | reverse complement strand
CTCTACAACGCCATGGGCATCGACCTGCCCACCGAACCCCCCTTCGCCCCCGACCCACCGCCCGACTCCCGCCGCCACATCATCTTCGGCACCCCGGAACCCACCGCGTCCGAATCCCCCACACCAACCCCCGCTTTCAAAATTCAACCCGCCTGACCCAAGCGCCTTCGCACGCCCATATCGTTACGATATCGTAATAAATAGAGAGAACGACTGAACCATAGCGAACGCCGAACCCGTCCCCAGGCCAAACAACCAAAAGTTTTCCGCCTCACCACAACAAAAAAACGTCCCGCCCTTCCCCGCGCACCCCCACCCGGCCATTAGGCGAATCGGCGGTTTTCTGCTAGAAACACCGCAAATCCCACCCTTCGGAGTAACCACCCGGCATGACCGATACGGCCGATACGACCCCTATGCCCATTCCGCCCGAGCAACAGCCCGATGCCGCGTACGATGCCGCCTCGATCAGCGTGCTCCGCGGCCTCGATGCCGTGCGCAAGCGCCCCGGCATGTATATCGGCGATACCGATGACGGGTCCGGCCTCCACCACATGGGCACCGAAATCATCGACAACGCGGTCGATGAAGCGCAGGCCGGTTTCGCCGACAAGGTCGATGTCGTGCTCAACGGCGATGGCTCAATGACCGTGACCGACAACGGCCGCGGCATCCCGACCGATATCCACCACGAAGAAGGTATCTCCGCCGCCGAAGTCGTGCTCACCAAACTGCACGCCGGCGGCAAGTTCAACCAGAATTCCTACAAAGTCTCCGGCGGCCTGCACGGCGTCGGCGCCGCCGTGGTCAATGCGCTGTCCGAATGGATGGAAGTCCGCATCTGGCGCGAAGGCCTCGAACATTTCATCCGCTTCGAACACGGCGACGCCGTCGCCCCGCTGAAAATCGTCGGTCCGTCCGATCACCCGACCGGCTCGGAAGTCACCTTCAAACCCTCCTCCGGCACCTTCACCCATGTCGAATTCGACTACGCGATCTTCGAACGCCGCCTGCGCGAACTCGCCTTCCTCAACTCCGGCCTCGCCATTAACCTGCGCGATGAACGCCACACCCCGGTGCAGGAAGCCAATTTCCTCTACAAGGGCGGCCTGATCGAATTCGTCAACTGGCTCGACCGCGCCAAAACCCCGATTTTCGGCCCCCCGATCACCGACTATAAAGTCGATGCGGTCGGCGGCATCCGCGTCGAATTCGCCCTCGCATGGAACGAAACCTACCACGAAACCATGCTCTGCTTCACCAACAACATCGTCCAGCGCGACGGCGGCACCCATCTCGCCGGCTTCCGCTCGGCGCTGACCCGCGTCGTCTCCAAAATCGCCGACCAGGTCAGCAAAAAAGACAACCTCTCCCTCAACGGCGAGGATATGCGCGAAGGCCTGACCGCCGTGCTCTCGGTCAAGGTGCCCGACCCGAAATTCTCCTCGCAAACCAAGGACAAGCTGGTCTCCTCCGAAGTGCAGCCCCTGGTCCAGGCCGCCGTGGCCGATGCGGTCGAACACTGGTTCGAAACCCACCCCAAGGAAGGCCGCCTGATCGTCCAGAAAGTCATGGACGCCGCCTCCGCCCGCGAAGCCGCCCGCAAGGCGCGCGAACTCACCCGCCGCAAAGGCGTGCTCGACATCAGCACGCTGCCCGGCAAACTCGCCGATTGCCAGGAACGCGACCCCGCCAAATCCGAGATTTTCATCGTCGAAGGCGACTCGGCCGGCGGCTCCGCCAAACAAGGGCGCGACCGCAAAACCCAAGCCATCCTGCCGCTCAAAGGCAAAATCCTCAACGTCGAACGCGCCCGCTTCGACCGCATGCTCGGCTCCGCCGAAATCGGCACCCTGATCACCGCACTCGGCACCGGCATCGGCCCGACCGAACCCGAACAAGGCGGTTTCGACGTCTCCAAACTCCGCTACCACCGCATCGTCATCATGACGGACGCCGATGTCGACGGCTCGCACATCCGCACCCTGCTGCTCACCTTCTTCTTCCGCCAGATGCGCGAACTGATCGAACGCGGCCACCTCTACATCGCCCAGCCGCCGCTCTACCGCGCCAAACGCGGCAACGAGGAACGCTACCTCAAAGACGACGACGCCATGGAAGCCTACCTCTTCGAGCGCGCCCTCAACGAAGCCCGCATCGATGGCATCGACCTCGCAGCCGAACTCCCCTTCCTGCGCGAAGCCTCCCGCCGCATCACCGATCTCGCGCGCGACATGCCGGTCGCCTACATCGAACAAGCCGCCATCGTCGGCGTGCTCGGCGCCGAACCCGGCCAGATGACCGATCGCGCCCCCATCCTCGCCCAACGGCTCGATGCCATCTCTTTGCCCAACGAACGCGGCTGGGTCGTCGCGGTCGATGCCGGCGGCATCATCATCGGCCGCACCGTCCGCGGCGTCGCCGAACGCTTCACCCTCGACCTCGCCACCCTGCGCTCCACCGAAGCCCGCTGGCTCGCCGACCGCGCCGAACGCCTCGCCACCATGTTCACCACCCCGCCCGCCCTGCGCCAGGGCGAGACCGAAAAACCCGTCCAAGGCCCCTCCAGCCTGGTCGAAGCCCTGTTCGCCATCGGCCGCAAAGGCCTGTCGATCCAACGCTTCAAAGGCCTCGGCGAAATGAACCCCGACCAACTCTGGCACACCACCCTCGACCCCGACCTGCGCCGCCTGCTCCAGGTCCGCATCGGCGACGCCGAGGAAAGCGACCAGATCTTCTCAACCCTGATGGGCGACGTCGTCGAACCCCGCCGCGACTTCATCGTCGGCAACGCCCTCAAAGTCGCCAACCTCGACGTGTGAAGTTTGGGCTGGGGCGCGTAACGAAGGAAGGCCAGGGGCTCTGCCCCTGGACCCCGTTAAAGGCGGAGCCTTTAAAATCCATTAGTTTTAGGCAAGGGGAGGGCGCTGCCTCGGTCGTTCCGTCGATCTGACCTGTGTCGCCCTCCCCTTGCCTAAAACTAGCGGGTTCTAAGGGCTAAGCCCTTAGTGGGGGTCGAGGGGGCAAAGCCCCCCGCCTTGCTTCCTCACGCGCCCCAGCCCCAACCTCACATATCGAGGTCGGCGTGTTCGCGGAGGGTGCAGGTGCGGCGGGTGGTGAAGGTGCGTTTGGTATCGGCGAGGGTGTGGGGGGTGGACCAGCGGACGTTGGGGAAGATCGGGTCGGGTCGTTTCCCGGCGACGCCGATGAGCCAGTAGCCGCCGTCGGTGGCGGGGCCGAATACGGCGTCGGCGCCTCGCAGGCGGCGGCAGGCGGTGCGCAGGTCATCGGGTGTGATGGTGGGGATATCGCTGCCGATGATCAGCACCGGCCGGCGTTGGTAGTGCCGGAACAGGGCCTGCATGCGCGCACCGAGATCGCCGCGGCTTTGGCCGATGATCGTGAAGCCTGGGGCCCGCAGACGGGCGTGGTGTGCGGGGGCGACGGCGATGACGCGCTCGATCGTTCGCATGCCGCGCAGCAGCCGCATGGTGCGGTTCAGCATGGCGCGGGCGAGGCGCAGCGCCGCGCGATCGCCGCGGGTGGCGGCGAGCCGCCGTTTACCGACGCCGAGGCGCGGGATGCGGGTGAACAGCACGATTACGGGTCGCCTCATCGCCGGTATTCTGCCGCCAGAAGCACGGCATCGGCGCCGGCGAGAAACCGTGCCAGCCGTGCGAGGTTGCGCAGGCTGCGCCGCAGCCAGCCGTCGCGCGCATAGGCGGCGGCGTCGGTCATGACGATCATGTCGCAGGGTGCGAGCCCCGCGCGGCCGAGCCGGCGCGCGAGAGCGACGTCTTCCATCAGCGGCAGGGTCGGCATCCCGCCGATCGCGGCCAGCGTGTCGCGGTGGATCAGCAGCGCCTGATCGCCATAGGGCAGCCGGAGCAGCGCGCAGCGCAGCGCCGCACCGTATTCGATCAGCCGGGCGCGCGGATCGGCACTCGCCAGGCGCAGCCGCCCGTACCACGCCTGACCGGACCGATTGCTGGCGATGCAGCGGGACATCGCGTCATCCCAGCCGGGTTGCGGCAGCGAATCCGCGTGCAGCAGCAACAGCCACGCCGAGGGTGCGGCGGCGATGCCGCGTGAAACCTGCGCGCCCCGCCCGGCACCGCCGGCCACCACGATCGCGCCGTGCGATGCGGCGATCGCTACCGTGCCATCGGTGCTGCCGCCGTCGCTGATCACCACCGCGCCGACCAGGGCGGATCGCGCGAGCAGGGCCAGCAGCGCGGGCAGGGCAGGGGCTTCGTTCAGCGTGGGGATCACCACGGTCAGCGCGCCGTTCATCCGCGCCGCCGGGCGTGAAACCATGCCAGCACCGCGAGGCCGCGCGCCGAGGCATGGCGCTGCCGCCACTGCCCCGCCACCGCGCGGATCGCTTCGGACCGGGTTGGGTAGGGGTAGATCACGCCGAGCAGTTTTTTCAGGCCGAGCTTGTGCTGCATCGCGATGGTAAAGCCGGTCAGCATTTCGCCGGCCTGGGTGCCCACGATGGTCGCGCCCAGAATCCGGTCCGACCCCGGTTTGGTCAGCACGGTCACGAAGCCTTCGGTATCGCCTTCGGCGATCGCGCGATCGAGCTCGCTGAAGGCGTAGCGCGTCGTCTCGAACGCAATGCCGGCCTCGCGCGCCGCGCGCTGGTTCAGCCCGACCCGCGCGATTTCCGGGCTGGTATAGGTTACCGCCGGCACCGCCCGATAATCCGGCCGGAACCGCCAGAACGGCGCGAACAACCCGTTCAGCGCGGCGAACCCGGCCTGGAATCCGGCGACATGGGTGAATTGATACGGCCCGGCGACATCGCCGCAGGCGAACACATTGGGCAGAATCGTTTGCAGCCACGCGTCGGTCTCGATGGTTTTGGCCGGCGTCAGCGCGATGCCCAGCGCCTCCAGCCCGAACCCGGCGGTGCGCGGCACGCGGCCGAGGGCGACCAGGATGCGGTCGAACCGCAGCATCACCGGTGCATCGCCGTGTAGCGCTTCGAGCGAAAACCCCGCATCATCGCGATGCACCGCGACGGCGCGATGTCCGGTGAGCACCGCGACACCATCGCGCCGCAGGGCAGCCGCCATCGCCGCCGAGACATCATCATCCTCGCGCCCCAGCAGCCGGTCGGCCAGCTCCACCAGGGTCACCGTGCTGCCGAGCCGTGCGAAGGCCTGCGCCATTTCGCAGCCGATCGGCCCGCCGCCGAGCACGACCAGCCGCGCCGGCAGCGCCTCGATATCCCACAGCGTTTCCGAGGTCGCGAACGGGCAATCGGCCAGCCCCGGCAAATTCGGCACCAGCGGCGCGGCACCGGTCGCGATCACGATCGCGCGGGTCGTCAGCGTTTCACCATCGACCGAGACCGACCAGGGGGTTTCGATGGTCGCGTGGCCGCGCCGCACATCGACCCCCAGGGACTGATAGCGCGCCACCGAATCATGCGGCGCGATCGCCGCGATCGCCGCGCGCACCGCCGCACGCGCCTGGCTATAATCCATGCCGCCACGGGCCGCGTGAAGCAGCGCTTTCGAGGGAACGCAGCCGGTATTCAGGCAATCCCCGCCCATCGCGGCCTGTTCGATCAGCGTGACGCTGGCCTTCAGCGCGCTCGCGACATAGGCGGTCACCAGCCCGGCCGAACCCGCGCCGATGACCACCAGATTCCGATCGAACCGGCGTGGCCGCCGCCAGCCGGCATAGCGCTGGCGTGCAGCGAGCGCGTTGCGCAGCAGCGGGGCGGCAACCGGCAGGGCGGCCAGCAGCAGCAGCCCCATGATCAGCCGCGGCGTCAGGATCGCCTGATGCGGCCCGAGGGTTGCGAGACTGGCACCCGCGTTGACGAAAATCAGCGTCGCCGGCAGCATGCCGATCTGGCTCGCCCAATAGAACCGCCGCAGGGGCAGGCTGGTCAGCCCGGCCAGCAGATTGATCGCGACGAACGGCACCGCCGGCACCAGCCGCAGCGAGATCAAGTATAGCGCACCGTCGCGCGCGATTCCCCGTTCGATCCGCGCGAACAGGCCAGGAAACCGCGCCAGCGCCGCATCGCGCAGCAGGAACCGCGCGCTCAGAAACGCGAGCGATGCGCCGATCGAGGCGGCGAACGAGACCAGGATGCTGCCCGCCACCACGCCGAACAGCGCCCCGGCCGCCAGCGTCAGCACCACCGCACCGGGCAGCGAAATCGCCGTCGCCACGACATAGACCGCAAAATACAACGCGAACGCCGCAACGCGGTGCTGCGCCACCGCCGCCCCAAGCGCCGCCGCGTGAGCTTCCAGCCCCGCCAGCGTCAGCCGATGCCGCCCGAGCGCGATGACCGCCGCCACCACCAGCACGATCACCAGGCCGAATGCCGCCGGCCGCCACCAGGCACCGCGCGCCACCGCCGTGCCGCTCATCGCGCGCCCATGCAGGAGGAGGCGCCGAACACGCAGAATTGCGCGCAATACGGGTGATCGAGCGTGACCGGCCGCGCCGAAGCCGCCAGCGTCGATCCCAGATCGAACCGCGCCTCATAGGGCAGCAGCGTGCACGCCACGATCGAGGCGCGAGACTCTCCCTTGCGCTGCACCACCATCCGCGCGGTCCGGCACATCGCATCCGCCCCGCGCGACCGCAGCGCCTGCCACGCCGCCGCGGCGACGCCGGGAACCGGCGTTTCGGTCGCGAGTTCGGCGAACAGCACCAGCGCCGCGGGATCGGCCGCATCGATGGCGAAGCCCTCTTCCGCGAACAGCCCGGCAAACCCCGCCCGGATCTCGGCCTCGCTCGCCAGCGCCGGATCGAACCGCGCCGCGACCGAGGGGGCGAAACCCGCCGCATCCAGCGCGCGCAGCCCGGCCAGCGCCGGCTGCCAGCTGTCGGCGCCGCGCAACGCCTCATGCCCGGACGGGGTGAAATGATCGAGCGAAACCCGCACCCCGAGCTTTGCCCCATGCGCCGCGTGCAGCGCCCGCAGGGCGTCGAAATGCCGCTGCATCGGCCGCATCGCGTTGGTCAGCACCAGCACGCGATATCCCCGGTCGAGCGCATCACCCAGCATCGGCATGATCGCCGGGTTCATGAACGGCTCACCGCCGGTGAAGCCGATTTCGCGCAGGTCAGGCTGGACGTCACGCGCCTCGTCCAGCAGGGATTTCAGGATTTCGGGCGCGATATAGGCGAGCCGGTCGTTGCGCGGGCTGCTCTCGATATAGCAGCCGGCGCACGCCAGATTGCACAGCGTGCCGGTGTTGACCCACAGGGTTTCCAGCCGCTCCAGCGCGACCAGCGCATCGGCCGGCGGTGCGGCGGCTGCCGGCGGATCGCCCGGCACCGCGATCACTGCGGGCGCCAGCGGCATCGCGGTCGCCGCGCGTTCCGGCAGCGGCAGGATATCGAAATTGGGCCAAACCCCGGTCTCGATCGCGCCGGCGTAGTCCTCGGCCAGCCCCGCCGCGCGCATCGCGAACGCCGCCGCACGGTGATCGAACGCGAGCGGCATCGGCGTGATGCTGAACCCATCGCCGTGCGGCGTCAGCACCGAAAACCAGCCGCGCGGCGTGCCATCGTTCGCCGGCAGCCCCACCGCGCCGGCGTTATGCCAGAGTTTGCCGCCCACCATGCGGGTGAAACCGAGGCCGCAATGCCCGGCGATCACGCCATCCGCACCGGTCAGGGCGATTTCATCGGCAAGCATCGGCTCAGGGTCCGAGCCGAATACGAAGCGGTTGATCCGGCTCGGCGCGCCATGCACGATCGCGAGACGCCGGCCGCCGATCGCAAGGTCGATCCGGCGCGGCAGCCCCGCCATCCAGCGTTTCGCGGCCGCATCGACGCGCGCATTGGCGTAGCCGAACCAGCCGGCCGAAAGCCGGTCGCACGCCGAACCGGCCGCGAAGCCGCAGCCGCAATCGGGCGCGTTCTGGGCGAGTTGCTCCTCGCAATTGCCCATCACGGTCGCGACCCGATGGCTCCTGATCAAATCGACGCAGGCCTGCGGATCGGCGCCATAGGCCACGATATCGCCGGTGCAGATCATCTGGTCGGGCGCGATGCCGAGCCGCCGCGCCTCATCGAACAGCGCCTCGGTCGCCTGGATATTGCTGTACGGCCCGCCGAAAATCAGCACCGGCCCGGTCGCTGTGATCAACGGCACCACTGGCTCGCCATCAAACATAGCGCGCGGGCTCCACGGCGAGTTGTTCGAGCGCCAGCCCCCGCGCCTCGATGCCGCCGCGCCGCCGCCACACCAGAACAGCCACCGCGCCCAGTGCCCAGAATCCCGCCAGCATCACCAGCGCCGCCGGCATGCTGCGCGCGCCGACATACCCCACCAGAAACGGCGACAGCGCCGCCCCGATCCGCCCGACCGCGACCGAAGCGCCGATGCCGGTCGCGCGCAGGCTGGTCGGGAACAATTCGGCAAACATCGGGTAGGCGGCGATCCAGCTGCCGGTCGCCAGCAGATTGACCAGCGCGAACCCCAGCATGATCGCCCCGGCACCCATGCCGGTGATCGCGGCGAAGCCGATCAGCGCCAACGCGGTGGCGAGATAGAACCCCGCCACCGTGACCCCGCGGCCGATCCGGTCGAGCAGCGATGCGGCGGCGAACCCGCCGATCAGCGCGCCGACACTGCCCGCCAGATAGAACAGCGGCAGGCGCGCCGGCGGCAGATGCAGCGCGGGCAGCACCACGATCGGCAGAAACGCGAACAGGCCGTAGTAGCCGGAGGCTTCGGCGAAATCGAGCACGGCGCCGAGCGCGAGCCGGCCGGGATAGTGCCGCAGCAGCACGCGCAAGCCGTTCACCTCGCGCCGGACCCGCTGCACCACCGGCGCGGGCGCAAGCGTGGTCGCATCGGTCAGCCCCGCCGCGATCCGGCCGATGATCACGCGCGCATCCTCGCGCCGCCCCGCCTCGATCAGCCAGCGCGGGCTTTCGGGCAGATGCCGGCGAAACCACGCTGCTGAGAGTGCAATGGCGCCGCCGAGCGCGAACACCACCCGCCAGCCGAGGTCGGCCGGCAACGCCGACAGCACCAGCCAGGCCAGCAGGGCGGCCACGAAACTGCCGACCGGCCAGAAATTCAGCACGATCGCCGAGGCCCGGCCGCGCGACCGGCTCGGCACCAGCTCCGCGATCGCCGCATTGATCGCCGCATATTCCGCACCGACGCCGATGCCCGCAATCAGCCGCAGCACCATCAACGCCGCCAGATCGGGCGCAAACGCGGTCGCTAGCGTCGCCACGCCGTACAGCACCAGGCTGGCCAGAAACACCCGCCGCCGGCCGTACCGATCGGACAGGATGCCGAACCCCGAAGCGCCGAGCATCAGCCCGGCGAACCAGGCCGCCAGAATGAACGACATGGCGTTGCTGCCGAGGTGGAAATGCTGGCGCAGCGCGCCCAGCACATTGCCAATCAACGTTACCTCGAACGCATCGAGCGCCCAGCCAAGGCCGAACAGCAGGACGACGATGGTGTGAAACCGATTCCAGCGCAGGTTGGCCAGAGTCTCGAGCAAATGGGCATCGGTCGCGGCGGTGTCTGGATCGGTCATTGGGGTCCCTGGGTGATCGATATAGGGGAATACGGGCCAAGCGGGTCAATGGTTACAACTGAGAGATCAGGGAAAGGGAAGGTCTTCTTTTTTGTGAACAAAAAAGAAGCAAAAAAAACTTCATTAATCTGGGCCCGTGGTGGTCCAAACGCCGGTGCCCCAGTGTCGGAAAGTTTTTTGTTTCTTTTTTTCAAAAAAGCAGCGCTTCCCTTGCCTTCTCCCGAAACCCCGCCGAAACAACCCATCATGCCCTCCGCCGCCCGCACCCTCGTCCTGATCGGCGGCGGCCACGCTCATGTGGCGGTGATCCGCGGCTTTGCCACCAATCCGTTACCTTGCGTCGAACTCACCGTCATCGGCCGCGATGCCGAAACGCCCTATTCGGGGATGCTGCCGGGCCTGATCGCCGGGCATTACACCCATGCCGAGGCGCATATCGATGTCGCGGCGCTCTGCCGTTTCGCCGGTGCGCGCTTTATTCATGACGAAGCGACCGGCCTCGATCTCGCTTGCCAGCGCGTGCTGTGCCGCGCGGGGCCGCCGGTGCCTTACGATTGCCTGTCGATCGACATCGGCGCCAGCCCGTCGCCGCGCGCATCAGGCATCGGGGTCAAGCCGATCGCGCCGTTTCTCGCACATTGGGAGGCGTTGTGCGCGCGCACGCTGGCAACGCCGGAGCGATTGCACATCGGCGTCGTCGGCGCCGGTGCCGGTGGTGTCGAACTGGTGCTCGCCTTGCAAGTCCGGCTCGAAGGATTGCTGCGCGCCGCCGGCCGGCCGGACGATGCGCCGCGTTTCAGCCTGTTCGGCCAGGCCGCCACCATTCTGCCCGGGTTCGCAGAGCCAGCCCGCCGCCGGCTGGAACGCATCCTGCACCGGCGCGGCATCGGCGTGTTCACCGGCCAGGTGATCGGCACGACGGCGGACGGCGCGCGGTTCGACCTCGATGACGTGATCTGGGCAACCGGCGGTGTGCCCGCGCCCTGGCTTGCGCGATCGGGTCTGGCGCAAACGGGTCTTGCACTCGATCCAAAGGGCTTCATCGCGGTGCACGACACGCTGCAATCAACCTCGCACCCAACGGTGTTCGCGGCGGGCGATATCGCGAGCGTGATCGGCCGGAAGTTGCCGAAATCCGGTGTCTACGCGGTCAGACAGGGCAAGCCGCTCGCGGCCAATCTGCGTCGCGCGCTGTCCGGCCAGGCGCTGGTGCCGTTTCGGCCGCAGCGCCACGCCCTTGCGCTGATCGGCACCGGCGATTGCCGCGCGATCGCCGTGAAAGGCGGTTGGAGCGCCGAAGGACGCTGGGTCTGGCTCTGGAAAGACTGGGTCGATCGGCGATTCATGGGCCGCTATACCAATCTGGCGGACCATGCCCGCGCCGATCATCAGCGCTGATCCACCGGCGTCACCTTGCGGTCGATCGCGGCGGCGATCCGGCCGTTGCGCACGCCAAGCTGCGCGTCGAACAGGCTGATATCGCCGCAGCGCAATGCAATCGGTGCGCCTTTCGGCGTGCCGAGCGGCATGATGTCGCCCTCTTTCAGCGCCATCAACGCGCTCAGCTTCATGGTCTGCTGGTCGAGCACGGCTTCCAGTTCGATGTCGGTATGCCAAAGCTCCTCGGCCAGATGCGCCTCCCAGATCGAATCCCGGCCGAATTTTTCGCCCATGAACTGCTGCAACAGCAACTCGCGCACCGGTTCGATCGTGGCATAGGGCAGGATGATGCCGACCGAACCCTGCCGGCTCGCCGTCGTCATCCCGATCCGCGCGGTCAGTGCGGCGCCCGAATTGCGGCCCACCGCGGCAAAGCGCGGATCGGTCTCGGTGCGCTCCAGCTCGAAAGTCACCGCACAGATCGGCGCGAAACTCACCGTCAGATCCTGCAGCACGATGCGGATGAGCCGTTCGGTCAAATTGCGCTCGATCGAGGTGAGCGGGCGGGGCGCGTGCGGCTGGCCCGCCGGCACGCTGCGGCCACCGAGCAGGATTTCGGTCAGATTATAGATCGTGTCGTAATCGATCACCAAAATACCGAGATTGTCCCACTCCAGCGCGCGAAACACCGCCAGCAGCGAGGCTTGCCCGCTGCCCGGCGCGCTGACCCCGGCGATGCTCTCGGTCAGGCGCTGCGAGGCGAGGGCGGCGAGCCTGACATCGACATTGTCCTGAAACAGGTTGCGCAGGCTGCCGCCGAGGATGCGGGCGAGCCGCTCGAACACGATTTCCGCCATCGGCAGGCGTTCGTAGCGCACCGCATTGCCATGGATCAGCCGGTTCAGCGGCGGGGCGGCCGGTTCGGGCGCGCCGGAATCGGACTGCGTGCCGAGGATCATGTCGATTTCGGCCTGCGCGAGCAATGATTCAGCCGACCCGTCCTCGGAACTCATCATCGATATCAAACCTTATCTGCACGAAACGATTGGCCCGGTCAGATCCGAGCCAGCCCAGTATCGACCAGAAAGGTTAACATTTCATTGAGCCGCGACGATTTCAGAGCCCATGACCGAGATTGATCGTGCGCGCGCTGGTTACAGCACCGCCGATCGCACCGATCGCACCGCCGATCAGAGCACCGCCGGCCGGTCCGGTGCCGGTCGCCGCACCAATGATCGCGCCCGTACCGGCGCCGATCGCACCCCCGGAAAGCGCACGGCTGCCCGGCGTATAGCCGCAGCCCGACAGGCCGAGTGTGGCGCCTGCGAGGACGACGATAAGACCAAAAGCGCGTAATTTCATGGTCGGAATCCCAATGGTTGATGATGATCGAACGTCGTGTCGCGGATACCCGCCGATCATGTCCATTAAGTGGCACCGCCGAAGCCGGTTGACAGCCGGGCTTTCCGCATTATCCATGTTCCAGTAATTTCTGGAACTTCGAAAATGCAGCTCTCCCCGCTGACCGAAGCCTTCACCCTGCATTTCGGCGAAATGGGCAGCCGCTGGGGCATCAACCGCACCGTCGGGCAGATCTACGCGTTGCTCTATGTCTCCGAGCGCGCGCTGCCGGCCGACGAAATCGCCGAGATTCTCGGCTTCTCGCGCTCCAACGTCTCGCTCGGCCTGAAAGAGCTGCAATCCTGGCGCCTGGTGCGGCTGCAACATCTGCCCGGCGACCGGCGCGAACATTTTTCGACCCTGGGGGATATCTGGCAGATCGTCCGCGTCCTCGCCGAGGAACGGCGGCGCCGCGAAATCGACCCCACCTTGTCGGTCCTGCGCGAACTCATCATGGAAACCCCGGGCGGCGAGGCCGATCGCTACGCCCAGACCCGCCTGCGCGAAATGCATGATCTGATCGAACTGATCATGCGCTGGTCGGAAGACGTCCAGAAACTCGATACCGCCGATCTGACCCAGCTGCTCAAGCTCGGCGGCCGCGTCGTTGCCCTGCTCGAGCTGAAAAACCGCCTGCCGCTGATCGGTCGGGGCCGCCGCGAGCCCGCCATGAGTCACGATTCTGATGGCAGCCACGATCAGGAACTGGAAACATGAGCGACCCGACACACCTGATCAACCGATCATCCCGCAGCCGCACCGGCGCGGGCCGCGCCGTCATCCGCCTCCCGAACGAACCCGAAAGAGCCAGAAATGTCGGATAATTCACTCTCGGTCTTCCTCTCGCGCCTCGATTTCGCGTGGATCACCAGTTTTCACATCCTCTATCCGCCGCTCACCATCGGCCTCGCGGTCATTCTGTTCTTTTTCGAATGGCGCTGGGTCGCGACCAATGACGAGCGCTGGTATCGTCTGGCGCGCTTCTTCGAGAAGCTGTTCATCGTCAATTTCGGCGCCGGTGTCGCCACCGGCATCACCATGGAAATGGCGTTCGGCATTCTCTACGGCCCGTTCTCGCAGGCGGCCGGCCCGTTCTTCGGCCAGGTGCTCGGCTATGAGACCATCACCGCCTTCATGTACGAGGCCGGTTTCATCGGGCTGATGATCTTCGGCTGGGGCAAGATCAGCAAAAAGATGCATTTGTTCGCGACCTTCAACGTCGCTCTCTCGTCCTCGTTTTCGGCGATGTGGATCCTGGTCGCGAATTCCTGGATGCAGACCCCCGCCGGCATCGTGTTCAAACACGGCGTGTTCCAGGTGACCGACTGGGTCGCCGCCCTGTTCAATCCGGATGTCATGTACGGCTTCCCGCATATGCTGGTGGCAACCTTCGAACTCGCGCTGTTCTTTGTCGCCGGCGTCTGCGCCTGGTTCGTCCTGAAGCGCCGCAATGTCACGCTGTTTGCCCGGCCGCTGCGCTTTGCGTTGCTCGCCCTGGTCGTGGTTGCCCCGCTGCAGGTCTATCTGGGCGACGGCCTGGGTGCCACCATCGCGCACGACCAGCCCGCCGCGCTCGCCGCCATGGAAGGCCATTACAACACCTATAACAAGGACGGCTCGGTCAACACCGGCTGGCACATCCTTGCCTGGCCGAACGCCAAGGGCGACGGCAACGCCTTCGCCATCACCATCCCGCATGTGCTCAGCCTGCTGGAAACCCATAGCTGGAACGGCAAGGTCGAAGGGCTGAACAGCATCAAGCCGCAGGACCGTCCGCCGGTGGTGGTACCGTTCTATTCGTTCCGGATCATGGTCGCGGCGGGCATGGCCATGATGCTGGTCGCCTTCTGGGGCGGCTGGCTGGCGCTGCGCCGGCGCCTGTCGGCCGATACCATCGCCGCCAACCCATGGTTCCTGCGCGCCGTCACGGCCAGCGCCTTCCTGCCCTATCTCGCGGTCTGGACCGGCTGGTGGACCCGCGAAGTCGCCCGCCAGCCCTGGATCGTCTACGGCATGATGCGCACATCGGCCGGCGTCAGCCATATGTCGGTGCCGCTCGAAATCTTCTGGCTGGTCGGCTACATGGCGTTCGAACTGACGGTGTTCGGCGGCACCTGGTATTTCCTCGCCAAAATCATCCGCAAGGGCCCCGATCTGGTCAGCCCGGTCGCGCAGGACGGGCACCAGGCGCTCGGCCATATCGAAGAGCCCGCCCACCACGAGCCCGGCAAGCCCGAATACCTGCGGCCCGCTTGATACAGCGCGCCTGACCCGACCCGCGCGATGAAAGACCCGTTCCGATGCAAACGATGAACGCCCTGACCCAGACCCAGCACCTCCTCACCATCGTGTGGTGGATGTCGCTGGGGCTGAGCATCCTGCTCTACATCATCCTCGACGGCGCCGATCTCGGCGCCGGCGTGTTCTCCCTGTTCGTATCCGACGAGGATGAACGCGGTGCCATCATGTCCGCCATGGCCGGCACCTGGGATGCCAATGAAACCTGGCTGATCGTGGCCGGCGGCGTGCTGTTCGGCACGTTTCCCTTCGTCTACGGCTCGCTGTTCAGCTATCTGATGGTGCCGCTGGCCCTCGCCCTCTGGGGCATCATCACCCGTGCCGTCTCGCTCGAATTCCGCCACCTTGCGGAAAAGCGCTATCAGCGGTTCAGCGACTACGCCTTCGGCATCTCCAGCCTCGCCACCACCTTCTTCGGCGGCATGGCGGTCGGCGCTACGCTGCACGGGTTTCCGCTCACCCATGTGCCCGATCAGGTGCCCACCTATGTCGGCGGCGCGCTGCGCTTCATCAGCCCGTTCAGCGTCTGGACCGGCATCGCCGCGGTCATCGCGGTCTCGCTCGCGGGCGGCCTGTTCGTCCGCGCCCGGTTCGAGCCCGAGGAAGATATCCGCAAGCACGCCGCGCGCTGGACCAACTACGCCTTCTACGCCGCGATCGGCGCGGTCGCGATCACCATCGGCTGGAGCGTGATCATCTTCCCCTGGGTCTCGGGCAAATGGTTCGGCCCGTATTCCTGGGTCTATGGCATCGGCTTCCTCGCGGTGCTGTTCGCCATCGTGAAAATGCGCGCCGCCTCCAACGCCGAGCGCGACATCGCGGCCATCCTCTGGCTCAACGCCGCCATCGCCCTGATGGCGACCGGCATGATGTGGACGATGTACCCCTGGATGGTTCCGGACACCTGGACGATCTATGCCGGCGCGACCCCGCAGGTCTCGATCATCACCTTCACCCTGGCGATGGCCGGATTTTTCCCGGTGATGCTGATGTACAACTGGTACCAGATCTGGGTGTTCCGCGCCCGCGTCTCCAAACTCGCCGCCTACGGGCATTGATCGCGTCCCGATGGCCCAGGCAGCCCCCTCGGATCGGCCGCTGCTCCAGGCGCTGCGCAACCAGCGCCTCGCGGCCCTGTGCCTCGCCGGCCCCGCGCTCGGTGTGCTGCTCATCGAGGCGATCTTCGGCCTGCCGCGCGCCCTGCTGTTGATGGCGCTCGGCATGGCCGGCTTCACCGCCATCCTGTTCGGCATTCTGCTCCAGGGCGAATACCGCGCAGTCCGCCGCGCGCCGCGGCGCTGAGCGATGGCCAACGCCCCGCGCTCGCGCGCCGAGGCCAAAAGCCTCGAAGCCTGGCTGCGTGGCTTTACGGCCCGGGTGCGCATCCCGCTCACCGCCACGATCATCACCGGCGCGATCGGCGGCGTGCTCCTGGTCCTGCAGGCCTGGCTGCTCGCCCGCATCATCGATGGCGTGATCATCGAGCACCGGGCTCTGCACCAGGTCTGGCCGCTACTGATCGACCTGCTGGCCACCTTCATCGCCCGCGCGATCATCACTGCGCTCACCGACATCATCGGCTTCGAGGCCGCCGCCCGCGTCAAGCGTGACATCCGCCGCCTCGCCTACGCCCATCTCACCGCCCTCGGCCCGGCCTGGAGCCGCCGTGAGCGCAGCGGCGACCTCGCCACCACCCTGATCGACGGTATCGAGGCGCTCGATCAATACTATGCCAGCTACCTGCCGCAGATGGCGCTCGCCGTCTTCATTCCGCTCGCCATTCTGGTGTTCGTGTTCCCCGCCTACTGGGTCGCCGGGATCATCATGGTGATCACCGCGCCGCTGATCCCGCTGTTCATGATCATCGTCGGCAAGGGCGCCGAGCGGCTCAACCAGCGCCAATGGCGCAAGCTCGCCCGCATGAGCGCTTATTTCTTCGACGCGATCGAGGGGCTGACCACGCTCAAACTGTTCGGCGCCAGCCGTGCCGAAGCACAGATGATCGCCGACGTGTCGGACGATTACCGCATCACCACCATGGCGGTGCTGCGCGTCGCCTTCCTGTCCTCGCTGGTGCTGGAGTTTTTCGCGACCATCAGCATCGCGATGGTCGCGGTCTATATCGGCTTCGCACTCTACTACCGCGACCTCCACTTCCTGCCGGGGTTTTTCGTCCTGCTGCTCGCACCCGAGTTCTACCGCCCGCTGCGCAACATGGGCAGCTCCTACCACGCGCGGATGGAAGCGATCGGCGCCGCCGAACAGATCGTCCGCCTCCTCGCGACCGAACCGCCCGCATCACTACCCGCACCCACACCCGCGCCCGAACCGGCTCTCACCATCCGCTTCGAACAGGTCGATTTCGCCTATCAACCCAGCGAACCCATCCTCACCGGCATCGATTTCACCCTCGCGCCCGGCGAACGCCTCGCGCTGGTCGGGCCGAGCGGTGCCGGCAAGACCACGATCAGCCAGTTGCTGCTCGGCTTCCTCCACCCCAGCGGCGGCGCCATCCGCATCGGCGGCACCGATCTGCGCGACCTGCCGCCCGCCGCCTGGCTCGCCCGCATCGCCTGGCTGCCGCAACGCCCGACGCTGTTCCACGGCAGCGTGATCGACAACATCAGGCTCGGCCTCACCGCCGATGCCGCCGCCGTGCGCGCCGCCGCCGCCCAGGCCGGCGCCGATCATTTCATCACCAACCTGCCGCAGGGCTACGACACCATCGTGGGTGAGCGCGGCCAGGGCCTGTCGGGCGGTGAAATCCAGCGCATCGCGCTCGCCCGCGCCTTTCTGAAAAACGCCGAACTCATCGTGCTCGACGAACCCGATGCCAGCCTCGATCCCGCCACCGCCGCGCTGATCACCGCATCGGTCGAACGCCTCGCGCGCGACCGCACCATGCTGATCATCGCCCACCGCCTCGAATCGGTGCGCCATGCCGACCGGATCCTGGTCATCGACCACGGCCGCATCATCGAATCCGGCGACCACGCCAGCCTGCTCGCCCGCCACGGCCTCTACGCCACCATGAGCGCGCTGCGTCAGGATGTCCCGGCATGACCGATCTGCTGCGCCTGCTCCGCCTGTTCCGGCCCTACGCGCTGTGGCTGCTCGCCGGCATCGGCCTGTCGGTTGTGGTCATCCTCGCCAATGTCGGCCTGGTCGCACTCGCCGGCTGGTTCATCGCCGCCATGGCGCTGTCCGGCCTCAGCGGCCATCTGATCGAGTATTTCACCCCCGCCGCCGGCATCCGCGCCCTTGCCATTTTGCGCACCGGCGGGCGCTATGCCGAACGCCTGGTCACGCATGAGGCCACGCTGCGCCTGCTCGCCGCGTTACGGGTGTGGTTCTACCAGCATCTCGAACCGCTGGCGCCGGCCCGGCTGCAATATTATCGCGGCGGCGACCTGCTCAGCCGCATCCGCGCCGATATCGACAGTCTCGACAATCTCTATCTCCGCGTCCTCGCGCCCACCATCGCCGCCGCCGCCACCATCAACCTGATCGTCGCCTTCATGGCCGCCTTCAGCGTCAAAATCGCGCTGATCGACCTCGCTGGCCTGGTTCTCGCCGGCGTCGCCCTGCCGCTTGCCACCCAGCGCCTTGCCCGCTGGTCCGGCCGCCGGGCGGTCGCCATCCGCGCCGATCTGCGCGCCGGCGTCACCGATACCGCGCGCGGCCTCGGCGAATTGCTGGTCTATCAGGCCGCCCCACGCCAAACCGAAACCATCGCCGCGCTGAGCGATCGCCTGATCACCAGCCAGCGCCGCCAGGCATGGATCGCCGGCCCCGCCGCCGGCCTCGCCGGTCTCGCCGCCAATCTCGCCATGGGGCTCGCCCTCATCATCGCCATCCCGCTGGTCCGCCGCGGCGATCTCACCGGCCCCGATCTCCCGATGATCGCGCTGTTCGTGCTCGGCAGTTTCGAAGCCGTCGCACCCCTGCCCATCGCGTTCCAGGCGCTTGGCGAAACCCTCGCCGCCGCGCGCCGCATCTTTTCCATCATCGACACCGAACCCACCATCGCCGAACCCGCGCACCCGGCCGACCCGCCCACCCGGTTCGACCTGCGGATCACCGACCTGTCGATGCGCTACACGCCGGATGGCCCCTGGGCATTGCAACACATCGATCTCGCCATCCCGCAGGGCGGGCGCATCGGCATCATCGGCGAAACCGGCTCGGGCAAGACCAGCCTGCTCAACGTGATCCTCCGCTTCTGGGCGTTTCAGGAGGGCAGCATCACCCTCGGCGGCGTCTCGCTGCGCGATCTGCGCGGCGAGACCACGCGCGGCGTCTGCGCCGTGCTCGCGCAGCAGACCTATCTGTTCAACACCACCATCCGCGCCAATCTGCACCTCGCCCGCCCCGGCGCGACCGAGGCCGAACTGCACGACGCCCTCCGCCAGGCGCAAATCCTCGACGAAGTCCACAGCTTCTCCGCCGGGCTCGATACCATCGTCGGTGAAACCGGCATGCGCCTGTCCGGCGGTCAGGCCCGCCGCATCGCCATCGCCCGCGCCTTCCTGAAAGACGCGCCGATCCTGATCCTCGATGAACCGACCGAAGGGCTGGACGCCGTGTCGGAACGCGATGTCCTCGCCGCACTCGAAGTGCTGATGCAGGGGCGTACCACGATCATGATCACGCATCGGCCGCAGAGCTTGCGGCTGGTGGATCGGGTGTTTGTTATGGAGCGTGGTCGGCTGAAGCAAAGTAAAGGGTAGGGAAGTACTTCTTTTTTTGCAAAAAAAGAAGCAAAAAAACTCCCTTTAATTTGGGCCCGTGCCTTTGAAAACGCCCGTGCCCCAGGGTCGGAAAGTTTTTTGCTTCTTTTTTACAAAAAAGAAGCCTTCTTCCCCTACCCTTACTCCATCACCGCCATCTCATGCTTCTCCGCCTTCACCCCCGCCTGCGCCGGCGGCTTGCGCATCAGCAGCAGCGTGAAGATCGCGGGAACACTCACCATCAGCATGAATTTGAACGCATCGAGATACGAAATGATGTCCGATTGCTGCACGATCATCGTATTCAGCATCGCCGCCCCCTTGGACGTCATCGGGTTCAGATAATGCGTCACCGCCCCACCCACCTGCAGCGCCCGGTTGAACGGCGTGATCGCGTTCGAGACGGATTGGTGATCCACCTGCGACATCTGCACCTGCACCGCCTCGGTCACCGAAATCCCCACCGCCATACCGACATTGCGCATCAGGCTGAGCAGCGAAGTCCCCTGCGTCCGCAATGCCGGATCGAGCGTATAGAACGCCACCACCTGCAACGGCGTGAACACGAAGCCAAGCCCCGCCCCCTGCACCACGATGCTCTCGATCAGATACGATTGCGGCGACGACGGCAGCCACTGCATCATCATCCAGAACGACACGATCAGCAGCAAGAACCCGACGAACATCAGATAGCGCGGATCGACCTTGTTGGTCAGCCGTCCGGCGATCACCATCGCCCCCATCGTGCCCAACCCGCGCGGCGCCATCACCAGCCCCGCCAGCTCGACCGGATAATTGCCGAGTTTTTCCAGAAACGGCGGCATCAGCGTCGATGACGACAGCAGCACCGAACCCACCGCGAACATCGCGACCAGCGCGGCATTCAGATTCCGATCCTTGAACACCCCGCGCGGAATGAACGGCTGCTTGGCCGTGAACATATGCACGATGAACAGATAAAGCCCGATCGCCGCAAGCACGCCATACGTGACAATCTCGGTCGAGCTGAACCAATCCTTCTCCTCACCCCGATCCAGCAGAATCTGCAACGCCGCCAGAAACAGCGAGAGCACGGCAAAGCCGATCCAGTCGAAATGCCCGGTCGAGCGGTTGGCCGCACCGCGCTTCGGCATGAAAAACCCGAGCGCCAGAACCGCGGCGATGCCGAACGGCAGATTGACGAAAAACACATAGCGCCAGTCATAAAAATACGTCAGATACCCGCCCAGCGTCGGCCCCAGGATCGGCCCGACCATGACGCCGATGCCCCAGATCGCCATCGCCTGCCCACGCTTTTCCGGCGGATAGATATCGAGCATGGTCGATTGACTGAGCGGCACCAGCGCGGCGCCGAACATGCCCTGCAGCAGCCGGTCCACCACCATCTCGCCCAGCGAACTGGCAATGCCGCACATCATCGAGGTGATGGTGAACCCGATGATCGACACCATGAACACGTTCTTGCGCCCAAACCGCCCGGCCAGCCAACCCACCGGCGCGGTCATGATCGCCGCCGCCACCACATACGAGGTCAGCACCCAGGTGATCTCGTCATACGAGGCCGAGAGCGAGCCTTGCATATACGGCAGCGACACGTTGGCGATGGTGGAATCCAGCGCCTGCATCAGCGTGCCGATCATGCACCCGACCGTCACGATCACCCGTGGCATGCCGGAAACCTGCATCACCTCGTTCTTGCCCGGCCCGCCTTTGGCCTGATCATCCGCGGCCATGAAAATTCAGCCGATCAGAACAGGTTCGACAGTTTGTGCTGATGGCCGGTGATGATATCCACCTCGGCCGTCATGCCGTTGCGCAGCACCAGATGCTTCGGCCCATCGGTAATGTTCACCCGCAGCGGAATCCGCTGCACCACCTTCACCCAATTGCCCGATGAATTCTGCGCCGGCAAAATCGAAAAGCTCGAACCGCTGGCCGGTGCGATGCTCGCCACCACCCCGTGCCACAGCTTGCCCGGATAGGTATCGACATGGATCTTCACCTTGTCGCCCGGCTTCACCCAGGTCAGCGCGGTCTCTTTCGGCTGGGCGCGCACCCACACATCCGTGCTCGAAACCAGCCCGAACGCCGCCGTGCCGGCCTGCAAGTACATCCCCGGCTGCAACTGCTCGGTCTCGGTCACCACGCCATCGAACGGAGCCCGCACGATCGAATGCCGGTAGTTCAACTGCGCCGCCGCAACCGCCGCCGCCGCCGCCTTGTACTGGGGCGTATCGGCCAGATGGATCTTCGGATCGCCGGACAATTTCGCCAGATCAACCCCGGCCTGCGCCTGCATCGCCGCCAGATCGGCCTCGGCACCCTGGTATTTATACTTCGCATTGTCATAGTCGGACTGCGTCACGCCGCCGCCATGCACCAGCGAGGCATAGCGCTGATAATTCAGCCGATCGTTCTCGACCACCGCTTGCTGCACCTTGATCTTCGCAAGCTGCGCCTCGTAGCCGTGCCGCGCGCCCTCGATCTGCTGCTTCACCTCGGCCAGCTTCGCCTGCGCCTGATCCTCGGCCACGACAAACCGCGTCGGCTGCAAGCGGAACAGGATCTGACCCTTGGTAACGACCTGATGGTCCTTCACATCGACCTGATCGACCAGGCCGGACACATCGGTCGATAAATTGACCCGCGCCGCCTTGATATACGTATCCGTCACCGAAACCGACCCGCCGCTGAACAGCCAGTACAGCAATACAGCCAGCAAAATCAGCAGCACCCCGCCGATCATCAAGACCGGCCGCAGCAGCTTCGAGCCGCCCCGGCTACGCCCCTCAGACCGGGTCTTGGCGTCGCGCCCCGTGGTCTCGCGGCCCTCGGCATCGCGCGTCACGACCCCGGCGGTTGAACTTGTCTGCGACATCAAGCCATCTCCTGTTCGGCCTTGGCGGCACTGATCATATAGGTGTCGGCCGCACGATCGGCCGTGAGTAAAATTGTTTTCATCCGCATCAATCCATCGATCGTCGCCTCGATCACCTCGGGCGACAGCGTCTGCGTCACGAATTCGGCAACCAGGCCGCGCTGGGCCTCGATATCGCGCAGCAACGGGTCCGCCAGCGGGGTCAGATGCAGCCGCCAGATCCGCCGATCCCGCGGGTCCGCCCGCCGCTCCACCAACCCGCGCGCCTCCAGCCGATCGGTCAGCCGCGCCACCGTCATCGGCTCGACTTCGATGATTTCCGCCAGATCCTTCTGCGACAAACCAGGATTATGCGACAGGCGGATCATCATCACCCATTGCGCCCGGTTCATGTCATGCATCCGCGCCCGCCGGTCGATCTCGCGACGCAGCAACCGCGCGACATCATGCAGCAGATACAGAATATCAGGTTCGGTGCCGGCGCCCGGCGGCGCACAAGAAATGTTCGGATCCATCGTGATTGATATAATAGAGATTGATACGAGTAAGCGCTACTGCCCCAGTTCTGCGTTTTTCGCAGGGGGCCCTGCGGCAGCGCGGAGGCAAGGAAGGCCAGGGGCTCTCCCTCCGGAGCCATTCCAGCGATGAAGAGCATCGCTGGAACCTTCGGCTCCTCCGCCCCTGGACCCTGTTAAAGGCCCCACGGGCAAGATGCCCGCTATCATATGATAAGGCGCGCGACGCGCGCCGGGCTTTGAAATCCATTCGTTTTAGGCAAGGGGAGGGCGACACAGGTCACATCAGCGGAAAGTCCTGGGCAAAGCCCCCCGCCTTCTGTTTCTCGCCCCTCAGCCCCGAATCGCCTGATGCAGCACCGGCACCGCGCCGGACAGCATGATCTGCACGCCAATGCCCAGCAGAATAAAAGCGGCCAACCGTGACAAAACCCGCCGCCCGGTCGGCCCCAGCAATGCCCCGAGCCGATCCGCCGTGGCGTAGGACAGCCAGATCAACAGCGCCATGACAATGGCCGCGAGCGACAGGCCGGCAAAGAACATCGCGAGCGTCGCCCCCGAGGCCGGATGCTGCGTGCCGAGCGCCACGGCAACCGCAATCGTCCCCGGCCCGGTCGTGAACGGCAGGGTCAGCGGAAAGAACGCAAACCCCGATATGTCTTCCGCGGTCTCCTCGGCCTCGGCCCCCGCGCTCACCTGCGCCGTCGCGTGCGCCGCCTGGGCCTGCTTGCGCTCCTCATGCTCTTCCGGCGCATTCAGCATCTGAAACGCCCGCGCCGCCACCACCGCACCGCCCGCCAACCGCAGGGCATTCAGCGAAATGCCAAAAAAACTCAGGATATAACTGCCCGCCCACAGCGAAATCAGCATCACCAGCGCGCTGTTCAACCCAACCCGGCGCGCCAGATTAAGCCGCACCCGATGGCTGCGGCTTTCGGTGATCTCGTTGAAAATAATCGCCCCGCCCAGCGGGTTCACAATCGAGAGCAGGGCCGGGAACGCGAGCAGAAACGCGTCCGCCGCCTCGGCCAGCAGGTTCATCAGCCCGGCAATTCGCTGGCCGCGATGGACGCAAACACCGCCGCCCCGACCGGCAGGATCGCATCGTTGAAATCATAGCGCGGATGATGCAGCGGCATCGCCCCCTTTTCGCCATCCGCCTGCCCGATCCGGAAAAAACACCCCGGCCGCTGCATCGCGTAATAAGCAAAATCCTCGCCCCCCAGCGTCGGCGGCAGCGTGGTATGCACGTTCGCAGCCCCCACCACCGCCCCGGCGGCCCGCGCGACAACCCCCGCCATCGCGCCGTCATTCACCACCGGCGGATAGCCGCTCTGGTAATCCACCTCCGCCTCAACCCCCGCCGCCCGCGCCAGATGCCCGATCAGCTCGGGAATCTCGCGCGCCAGCCGCACCTGATTGGCCGGCGTCAGATTGCGCACGGTGCCGCTCAGCGTCGCGATCTCCGGAATAACATTGGTCGCACTACCCGCATGGAACGTACAGATCGAAACAACGGCCGATTCCAGCGGATCGACCCGGCGCGACACGATCGACTGCAACCCGAGCACGATCTGCGCCCCCGCCACGATCGGATCGATCGCCGCATGCGGCCGCGCCGCATGGCCGCCGCGCCCGGTCAGGCGGATCACGAAATCATCGGTCGCCCCATGCACCGTCCCGGTCGAAGCCGAAATCGCACCCACCGGCAGCGTCGGGTCGTTATGCGCGCCGAACACCGCATCGAACGGAAACCGCTCCAGCAACCCATCCTCGATCATCCGCAACGCACCGGCGCCACCCTCTTCGGCGGGCTGGAAAATGAAATGGATCGTCCCGGCAAAATCCCGCGTCGCCGCCAAATAGCGCGCGGCGGCGAGCAGCATGGTGGTGTGGCCGTCATGGCCGCAGGCGTGCATCCGCCCCGGATTCTGCGATTTATACGGCAGATCGTTCGCCTCATCCATCGGCAGCGCGTCCATATCCGCCCGCAGCGCAATCGCCCGATTCCCCCCCGCGGACGACCGCCCGCCCCGCAGCGTGCCCACCACCCCGGTGCCGCCAACCCCGGTGGTCACCTCGATCCCGAACGAAGCAAGCCGCTCGGCCACCAGGGCTGCGGTGCGATGCTCCTGATAAGCAATTTCAGGGTGAGCATGAAAATCCTGCCGCCAGGCGGCGAATTCGGGCGTCCAGTCGTGCAATTGCGGGTCGATGTTCATGCGCGCCAGCATAACCGCACCAGTTCGATCACGCCAAGTCTTTCCGCGCCGCGCCGTTTGGTTTCATACGCCGGCCGAATAGGTCTTACGCCGCAACTGCGGGTTATTGCAGCGCAGCATAACCCCCAATTCTGGCAGCGAGCAGGACACCACCTGCACCAATGTTTTGTTTTCAGGAGTTTTTATCATGCGTAAAATGACCCGTTTGTTGACCATCCTCGCCGTCGCCGGCGCTTTCGCACCGCTCGCCGCCAATGCCAGCTCGGTCGGCACCTCGATGTACCAGCCCGGCCCGCTGATCGTGCATGCCCAGCCGCAGCACAAGGCGGTCAACGCCAACGGCCGCACCGCCCACGCCCAGCAGATGCAGGCGATCGCGCGCAACGGCTGATCCAGGCTGATACGGCGGGGCGACCCGCCGTACGCTAATTGCCGGTTGAAGGGCGGCACGGGTTCGGTTGTTGAAAAACACCGAAACCGGCCGCCCTTCGCCTTGATTGCCCCACAATGAGCGGGCACAAGCCTGCCCATGACAAGCCAAGCGGCACTCGTGCTGTTCTCCGGCGGACAGGACAGCGCCACCTGCCTCGCCGATGCGCTCGACCGGTTCGACCGGGTCGAGACCATCGGGTTTTTCTACGGCCAGCGTCACGCCGTCGAACTCGAATGCCGCGCCCCGCTCCGCCGCACGATCGCGGCGCTGCAACCCTGGCGCGCCACTCTTGGCCCCGACCACATGCTCGACATCGCCGCCGCCCTCGCCGCGCTGGGTGAAACCGCGATGACCGCGGATATCGAAATCGCCACCACCGCCGCTGGCCTGCCCAACACCTTCGTGCCGGGGCGCAACCTGCTGTTCCTCACCTATGCCGCCGCACTCGCCTACCGGCGCGGCCTCGGCGTGCTGGTCGGAGGCATGTGCGAGACCGATTATTCCGGCTACCCCGACTGCCGCAACGACACGATGCGCGCCATGCAATCCGCCCTCGGCCTCGGGCTCGACCGGCCGATCATCATCGACACCCCCTTGATGTACCGCGACAAGGCCGCCACCTGGCGCCTCGCCGAAACCCTCGGCGGTGCCGCGCTGGTCGAGACCATCCGCACCGAAAGCCATAGCTGCTACAAGGGTGATCGCGCGGTCCTGCACGACTGGGGCTATGGCTGCGCCGCCTGCCCGGCGTGCGATCTGCGGGCCGCCGGCTGGGCGCGCTATCGCGCCGGCGCTGCGCCCGGCGGCGATACCATGGACGGAACATGACAATTTTGTTTAACCAGCGCCACCCGGGCGCTGTATGGCGCATCCGATCCGTGCTACGCACACGTAGGACAGGATAAGGACGGACGGCGATGGTTTCCACAACCTGCCGCCGCACCATATCAACGTCAGGGACGAAATCACCACCGATCGGCTGCCCCGGCTGGCCGGTTTGAACTTCAGGAACAATCGCAGCGCGATGAACAGGTTGCCGACACGATGAAAACGATCAACGCGATCCGGATGGGCGGGGCCGATGTGCTGCCGCTGGTCGAAGGCGGCAAAGGCGTCGCAATTTCGAACGGGCGTTCGGCCGGCCAATGGGCGGCGTCGGGCGGCGTCGGCACGTTCAGCGCGGTCAATGCCGATTCCTACGATGCGGACGGCAACCCGATCCCGCAACTCTACCACGGCACCACCAGGCGCGCCCGCCACGAGGAACTCGTGACCTACGCGATCGAAGGCGGCATCGCCCAGGCCCAGCGCGCGCACGAGGAATCCAACGGCCAGGGCCGTATCCACGCCAATATCCTGTGGGAAATGGGTGCCGCCGAGCGCGTCATCACCGGCATTCTCGAAGGTGCTAAGGGGCTGATCAGCGGCATCACCTGCGGTGCCGGCATGCCCTATAAACTGTCCGAAATCGCCTCGAAATTCAACGTCCACTACTACCCCATCGTCTCCTCCGCCCGCGCCTTCAACGCGCTGTGGCGCCGCGCCTATCACAAGGCGGCCGATCTGATGGGCGGCGTCGTCTATGAAGACCCCTGGCTCGCCGGTGGCCACAACGGCCTGTCGAACTCCGAAGATCCCACCAAACCCGAAAACCCGCTGCCGCGCGTCATCGCGCTGCGCAAACAGATGCGCGAATTCGGCCTCGATGCCACGCCGATCATCATGGCCGGCGGCGTCTGGTGGCTCGAAGAATGGGAGGATTGGCTGGACAACCCCGATGTCGGCCCGATCGCCTTCCAATTCGGCACCCGCCCGCTGCTGACCCAGGAAAGCCCGATCAGCGATGTCTGGAAACAGCGCCTGCTCACCTTGAAGGCAGGCGACATCTTCCTCAACCGCTTCTCGCCCACCGGGTTCTATTCCAGCGCGGTCAATAACGACTTCATCCAGAGCCTGCGCGCCCGCTCCGAACGCCAGGTCGCCTATACCGGTGAGCCGGTCGGCGCCCACACCGCCGAATATGGCGTCGGCCCGCGCAAACGCCCGGTCTGGCTCACCACGGCCGACCTCGCCCGCGTGCGCGGCTGGGAGCGCGAAGGCTTCATCGAGGCGCTCCGCACCCCCGATTCGACGCTGGTGTTCGAAACCCAGGCCGCCCTCGAAGACATCCAGCGCGATCAGGTCAACTGCATGGGCTGCCTGTCGCACTGCCGGTTTTCCAACTGGTCGCAGGAAGGCCCGGAGTTCTCGACCGGCAAAAAAGCCGACCCGCGCAGCTTCTGCATCCAGAAAACCCTCCAGGACATCGCCCATGATGGCGAAAACCCGGAATCGGTCGAACGCAACCTGATGTTCAGTGGCCACAACGGCTACCGCTTCGCCACCGACCCGTTCTATTCCAACGGCTTCATCCCCACCGTGAAGCAATTGTTCGAACGGATCATGACCGGCCGCTGACCGCGGCCGCTCACGCGGCGCTACACTACCGCGCTCTGCCCCATCGCCAGGAATTTCTCCCGGCGCTTGGCGCGCAGCGCTTCCGGCGCCATCGTCTTGAGCGGCGCGAGCGCGGTGGCGATCGCCTCGCCCAGCTGCGCCACCGCCGCATCCGGCGCGCGATGCGCGCCGCCGAGCGGTTCGGGCACGATCCGGTCGATAATGCCCAACCGCTTCAAATCCTGCGCGGTCACCTTCATCGCCTCGGCGGCCTGCGGGGCCATCGCCCGGTCCTCCCACAGAATCGCCGCGCAGCCCTCCGGCGAGATCACCGAATAGATCGCATGCTCATACATCAGAACCACATCGGCGGCGGCGATCGCAATCGCACCGCCCGAACCGCCTTCCCCGATGATCGTCGCAATGAACGGCACCGGAGCCGCAAGACACGCATCGATCCCGCGCGCAATCGCCTCTGCCTGGCCGCGCGCCTCGGCATCGATGCCGGGATACGCCCCCGAAGTATCGACGAACGATAAAATCGGCAGGCCGAACCGCCCCGCCAGCTCGATCATCCGCCGCGCCTTGCGATAGCCCTCCGGCCGCGGCGAGCCGAAATTATGCTTGAGCCGGCTATCGAGATCGGACCCTTTCTCGATCGCGATGACCATGACCGGCTCACCCTGAAACCGCCCCGGCCCCGCGATGATCGCGGCATCCTCGGCAAACGCCCGGTCCCCGGCAAGCGGGGTGAACTCGGTGATCAGCCCGGCGATCATGTCCTTCGCCTTGGGCCGTTCCGGATGCCGCGCCACCTGGGTCTTCTGCCAGGGCGTGAGCTTGCCGTACAAATTGCGCAACTGCCGCTCGGCCTTGTCGGAAAGCTGCGATACCTCCTGGGCGATGTTCAACTCGCCCGGATCGGTCATCCGGCGCAGCTCTTCAATCTTGGCCTCCAGTTCGGCGACCGGTTTTTCGAAATCGAGAAAATGACGCATGGGTGTCGGGTGTCGCAGAACGGCCGTGATGTCAAATCATCCAGCCCTTCAGGGCGGCGCGAAGGGTAAGAAAGAACTTCTTTTTTGTGAACAAAAAAGAAGCAAAAAAAACTTTGTTAATTTGAGCTAGTGCCGGTGAAACCGCCCGTGCCCCAGATCAAAAAAAGTTTTTTGTTTCTTTTTTACAAAAAAGAAGACCTTGCCTTCACACGCCCTCGACTCCCCGCTCGCGCAGCGCCGCCCGCGCATAAGCCGCGCGCACATACCGATCGATCGTCTCCGACAGCATCCGGTTCCGCTTGGGGGTCACGATCATCTTGCAGCGCAGCCGCAGCGCATGGGGCTTCGCCAGCCATTTCAACCGCCGGTGGCGGCGCGCCAGCGGCGGTTCCGGTGCATCCGGGCGCAGGAAGACCGTGACGATGCAAGTGGTCCTGTTGTGGTTCAGCCGCACATGCCGAACCGCCAGCCAGTCGATCTTGCCCTCCAGCCCAGCGCTCGCGAATCCCTCCGGCCGCAGGATCAGAAACGGCGCGGCCCGATCGCGCAGCAGGTTGAACACGGTGTAGCTGCCATATAAACCCAGGCTCA
This sequence comes from Acidiphilium rubrum, assembly GCF_900156265.1. Taxonomy (GTDB): domain Bacteria; phylum Pseudomonadota; class Alphaproteobacteria; order Acetobacterales; family Acetobacteraceae; genus Acidiphilium; species Acidiphilium rubrum. The sequence goes on along the minus strand of NZ_FTNE01000002.1, from coordinate 135,255 downwards.
GCATCACGCCGCCGAACGCAAACATACTGGTGGCCGATGATCCGGCGGTGCCCGTCACCGGCGGGGTGAACCCAAGATACAGATATCCCGCGCCCACCAGCAGTGCCAGCAGGGCCAGTGCGCCATAGGCCACACAAATCAGCACCGGCTGCTCGTAATAGACCGTCTCCGTGCCATCGACCTCGGCAGCCTTGGCAGCCAGGGCGGTGTTGATGGCGTTATTGTCTGCCGCAACCTTGGCGCGGAAATCAACGCTCAACTGCGTGCAGAGCTCAGGCAGGTCCGCGAACAGCGCGGCGATGAACGCCGTCTCCGCATCGCCCACCGGCCGGCGCGCCATCGACAGCAGCGCCTCGTCGGGCACCACTCCCATCGACTCCAGCCGCACCGACACCGGCGGATGCCGATCGGTCGGGTGCGGCTGGCGCTTTTGCAAATGCCCATCCGCCGCCGGCACGCCGAACGCGGCCATCCGGCGTGACAGGATTTCGATCAGATGCGGCGCATCCGCCATTGGCCGTGCGGCATCGTCGCGCAGTACGGACGTGGTCAGATCATCGCTCGCCGCAATCCGGATCAGCGCGCTCCCCGCGTGCAGCGGCGTCACCAGCGCCGCACCGGCACGGTCGGCTTGCAACTCGCGCTGCCGGCTCCAATGGCTCACCGCCTCGTCGAAACACGCGGTCACGAACAGGCTGAGCGCAAGCCCGGGCAGCAGCACCAGCGTCCGCGGTGGCCGGCGCTGCGCCACCATCATGGCCAGCGCGCTGCGATGCAGGCTGGCGTAGGTCGGCAGGAAGCGCAGGCTGTAAACCGTGTCCTCCCCGGCGAAATGCGCGAGTTCATGCCCGATCACCGCAAGCGTCTCCTCCCGCCCCAGCAGCGACAGGGTGGTGAGCGGCACATGCAGCGTGCGCCCCTCGATCACCCGTTCCTCCGGCAGCAAACGCACCCCGCCCGATGTCACATGAAACCCATCGGTCACCCCCACCACGATATGATCGGGTGCCAGCGCCGCCTGCCGCTGCGCCGCATCGCGCACCAGCGCCCATAATCCCGGCGCATCGGCATCGGCCAATTCGCGCGCCAGCAGCGGATAGGGCTCGGCGGCGAACAGGCTGAACGCCGCGCGCAGCCGCAGCAGGATTTTCCACGCCGCCGCCAGCAGCACCCCCGCCAGCGCAATCGCCAATATCAGCGGGCGCGGATCATCGAGGATCGCGCCAGGATCACTGAACAGCGCCATCACCAGGCTGAACACCACCCCGGTAACACCCAGCGCGATCGCGACATACTGCACGCCCAGCACCGCCGGCAGCGTGCGCCGCGTCAGCGCCGCCACCATCACCAGGCGCTCGCGCGAGACCACGCTGCCAAACTTGAGCGCGGCGGCCACCAGCCACCCGGCCAGTCCGGCGATCAGCGCCACCAAGCCGGCCACCACCGCAAGCACCGTGAACCCGAACCGGATGCGCGCCATCACCACCCGCCCGCCGGTCCGATCCCGCGCACCGCGCACCAGCGCCAGCGCGTCCGGCGCCGCAAGCCGCCTGCCATCCCGAAACGTCAGCACCGTGTGCGGATCACGCGTCACCACCGCGCCGATCTGCCCAACCTCACGGTCGAACCCCTGCACCATCCGCACGCGCTGCGCCACGTCATGCCCGACCACCGGCACCTGCCAAAGGCCGAACGCCAGCAACGCCACCGGCACCGCCACCATCAATCCGGCCAGACGAACCAGCGAAGTCTGACTTGGTGCAACGGTCATGTCGATCCCTCCCGCCGCGCTCAATCGTTCAGTGCGAACGACAGCCGCGGATATGTCCTGAACAACGTAGCGCCATATTTTGCCGCCTCGTCGCCGACGCCCGATGATTGATCAGTCGCAACCGCAACCGCCAGCGCCGATGCCCGGTGGTGTAGCCCGGTACCCTTTTTGGTCATCTGCGCCGCAAGCTCCGCCGCCGCAATCGCCCGCACCGGTGCCGTGGGCGGCCCATCCGGCACGATCTTGCCCAGCGCATACAGCCGCGCAAGCTGAAACGCCGCCCGCGCGCTGCCGTCGTGCATCGCCCGCGTGTACCACACCGCCGCCTCACGGTCGGACGGCGTCAGGTTCCAGAACCCCTCCAGCCACGCATCCCCAAGGAATCGCTCAGCGGTCGCCGAAGGATAGGGCAGGGTCGCCGCCGTCATGATCCAGCGCTCGCCCTCGCCATGCAGCTTGGCGGCAAGGGCAGGGTCGGTCGACTTCAGCCGGGCGGAATGGCGGATCAGCAGGACGGCATAGGCAAAGCAGCCCCTGTGATACCCGCGCAGTGCCGACACATGATAAAGTGCATCTCTCAGCGATCCGGCCGTCGGCGCCGCGGCGGCGCTCGACAATGCCCCCGCCGCCGCCGCGCTCAACACTGGCAGCACCGCGACCTTGGGATGAAGTTGCAGCAGAACCGCCGCCTGCGCGGCACTGCGCGCCGAACCGGCGGCAATCGCCGCGGCATACGCCCGCTGCGCCGCCGCCAGATCGACCACCGTCCGATCGGAACCGGCCCCGAACAGCCGGATGTCCCCCAGCGACGTACAGGCCGCCACTCGCACAACCCGATCATCCCCCGCCGCGCAGCGTGAAGCGAGCGTCGCAAGCCCGGTTGTCCGATCGGCTGGAATCGCGTGCCGATAGCCGTAAACCTGCTGCGCCGCGATGAACACATCGGCCAGCGCCCGGGTCCGTGCATCCGGCGAATGTGCCATGGCAAGCGCCTGCTTGCCCGAAACATCCGGCGCGTACAGCGCACTGCGATGCCACACCGCGACCGGATAGGGTTTCGGCAATCCCGCCGGACCATGCCGCCCGCTCACAACCGCAATACCGGCGATCATCAGGCACCACAGCCCAACCAGCGCGTAGAAAATCCGGTCCGCCCGCGTTGTTGCCGGCTTCACGCCGCGCGCTCCGCCCTCGTACGGAAATCCCAGCCGCCGTCGCTGGCCTTGCGCGCATTGCCGATCAAAAACGTCACATCCGCCGCCACCAGCCCCCGGCCGCGCCGCGCCATCACCTGAATCGTGATCAGCAGACCAATGCTCACCAGAAGCCCGACCGCCCCGATCGAACCACCATCGATCTCGACCAGCCCGAGCCCCGCCCGCAGCGACATCGCGAGCAACATGAGCGACACCGCGACCAGCCCGGCAAACGCCACGCCGGTCGGCTGGCGGTAAACCCCCCAGCCGGTCATCGCGATGCTCGCGGCAAACCCCAGAATGAACAGCGAAAGCAAAATCTGCGCGACCGGCGGCAGCATCGGCGCATCAGCCACCACCAGCACGTTGAGCGACAGCAACAGGGCATAAATAATGCAAAGGACAGCCAGCGTCATCGCCACTCGTGGCACCGCCGGCGCCTGCGGTGCCGCCGGCAGCAGTGCAACCATCCGCGCCAACGCCGCATCCTGGCGTCGCGTCAGCGCGCCACCAACCTCGTATTGCGCCTTGATTTCCTGATAAACCGCAATCCGCTCGGCGGTCGATCGCGGTTCCGGCAATGCCTGCCAGGCAGCCCGCACCGATTTCTGCACCGCCCGTAGCTTGAACCCTGCCGCCATTGTCGCTCCCTCGTTGGTTCAAAGATGTCAGAGATACGATGTAACCGACAGATCATGAGAAGTCCTGCGCTTTGTGAACAAAAAAAGCACAAAGACAATTTTTTAGTGCGAGTCCGCGCCACCCGCAGCACCCAACCCCCGCACCAGCGCCACCGCCTGCCCCAGCACCCCCGCCAGCGCCGCCCGTTGCGCGGCAACCAGATCGGGCGCCGTCACCCCCGCCAGCGGCGCCGTCGCCCGCAGCCGCCGCTGCGCCAACGGCCGCTCGCCGATCCCCACCGGCTTGGCCACCACCAGCGTCAACGCCGCCCGCGCGACCTGAGCAGCCGGATCAGCCAGCAGCGTATCCAGCGTCCCCTCCACGATCAGATCCGGCGTCAGCGAACTACCCTCGCCCACCACGGCGGCAAACGCGCCCGAAGCCTCCAACCAGGCGATCAGCGCGGCGGTGGTCGCCTGCGCCGGCGCGGTCGCCCAGCGATTGTAATACCCCTGATGAATGCTGCCATCCGCCAGTAGCGTGATCAGCCCGCGCTGGCTCAGCGTCGGCCCGGCAGCAATCCCCTGAACCTGCACCACCCCGCGTCCACCCACCCCGGCACCCACCGGCGGCGGCGGTGCCAGCGGCCAATCGCTCCGCGCGACATATGGCTGCTTGGCCAGAATGCCGCCGCACCCGGCCAGCGCCAGCGGTGTCGCAAGCAGAAAATGGCGGCGATCGAGGCTCATCATGCGTCGGCTCCCAAACATCAGCGCGGCATCCGCGGCGGCGGCGGCGCGCCCCGCAGCACCACCGCCGGATTATTCTTCAACGTCTCGGATAGTTCATCGAGGTTGGACGATGCCTGATCCAGATTGCGCAAAATCGGCATCATCTGCCGCGTCAGCGTCGCCGTCGCCCGGTTCGCCGTCGCAACCGTCGCCTTGGTATCCGCCAGCAGCGCCGGCATCGCGGCGGTCGCGGTCGCCAATTCACGGCTGGTCCGATCCAGCTGATCCAGAATCGCATTGGTCTTCGCCCCATCCGCCAGATTGCGGATCGAAGCGGTCGTCGCCGGCAGATCCGCCTGCGCCACCTGCGATTTCAACTCCGCCAGCAACCCGTTGGCGTTTGCGATCGCCTGATGCGCATCCCCGGTGGTAATCTCCTGATTCAGCGTATCGATCGTCGAGGTCAGCAGCTTCACAGTCTGATCGAATTTCACCCCGTTCATATTGGTCAGGAAATTCTGCACCGCATCCTGCACCTGCGTCAGCGTGCTCGGAATCGAGGGTATCACCAAGCTGCGCGGATGCCACGCGATCGGCTTGACCGGATGCTGCGTCGGCGAGACGAAGCTGAGCTCCAGATACGCAAGCCCGGTAATCCCCTGCGGCGCCACCTGCACCCGCAACCCATGATCGATCGCCCCGCCGAAATTCGCATCCGGCCCGATCTTCTTCGGATCGACCCGAAACCGCACCACCACCTGATGATACACCGGCTGGACCAGATCGGCCGGATTGGCCGGCGGATACTCCGCCGAAACCAGCCCGATATCCGTCACCTTGCCGATCGTCACCCCCCTGAACTTAACCGCCGAGCCGACATCGAGCCCCTGCACCGATTCCGCGAAATAGGATTCATAATTCAGCCCCGAGCGGAACGCATTGCCCGACAAAATGAAAATCGCCCCGATCAGCACGACAATGCCGCCCAGCACGAACAGCCCGGTCCGCAGCGCCGCCCCCTTACCCTCCATCTCTGGCGTTCCTCTCGCAATCCATCATGGGGCATCCCGGTTGAAAAACGCGCGCACCGTCGGGTGCGTGCTCGATTGCTGCAAATCGCGCGGCACCCCGAGCGCGATCATGCCGCGCGCCTCGCGATCGAGCATGACACACCGGTCCGCGATCGCGAAAATCGACTGCAACTCATGCGTCACCACCACGAACGTGCAATCCAGCGTCGCCCGCAAATCCAATATCAACCGGTCCAACCCCGCCCCGGTGATCGGATCGAGCCCGGCCGAAGGCTCATCGAGAAACAAGATCGGCGGGTCCAGCGCCAGCGCCCGCGCAATCGCCGCTCGCTTCGCCATGCCGCCCGAAATCTCGGATGGCAGCAAATTCACCGCCTCCGCCAGCCCGACCATCGCGAGCTTGATCCGCGCAATCTCCGCCCGCGCCCGCGCCGGCAAATCCGTGAACATCACCAGCGGCAACATCACGTTCTCCAGCAGCGTCATCGATCCGAACAACGCGCCCGATTGAAACATCACGCCAATCTCGCGCCGCACCAACGCCACCCGCTCCACCACATCATAGCCGCCTACGGTGATCCGCCCCTTGGTCGGCGTCAGCAGCCCGATCATCTGCTTGAGCAGCGTCGATTTGCCGCACCCCGACCCGCCCAGCACCACGAACACCTCGCCGGTCGCAACCGTAAAACTCACATCCTCGAAAATCACCCGCCCGCCGAAACTCTGCCCGGCATGATCCACCACGATCGCCGGCGCACAAGCCGCGCTCACAGGCCCAACCGATAAAAAATCACCGCGAACAGCCCATCGAGCAGAATCGTCACCACGATCCCGCCCACCACCGCCGATGTCGCCGCCTCGCCCACCGCGCGCGGCCCACCCCCCGCGGTCAACCCCGCCCGGCACCCGATCAACCCGATCGCCGCCCCAAACACCACCGCCTTGAACAGCCCGAGCAACAGATCATACGGCCCGGTCGCCATCTGGATCTGATTGAGAATCGCCGAAGGCGGAAACCCCAGGATCATCATCACCAGCCCCATGCCCAACACCCCGGCAATGTCCACGCCCAGCGCCAGCGCCGGCATCACCACCATCGCCGCCGCCATCCGCGGAATCACCAGCATCGTCTCCGCATCGATCCCCATGGTCGTCAGCGCTGCCACCTCCTCGTTGACCACCATGGTGCCCAATTCGGCCGCGAACGCCGACCCGGTCCGCCCCGCGAGAATAACCGCCCCCAGCAGCGGCCCCAACTCCCGAAACAACGACAGCGACACCAGCGCCGCCACATAAATATCCGCCCCGAACTGCCTCATCGGAATCGCCGACTGGAACGCCAGGATCATCCCGATCAAAAATCCCATCATCCCCACCAGCGGCATCGCCTGCGTCCCCGCCCGCTCCACCAGCCGGAAAAAATTACCCCCCCGCAAAAACCGCAGCTTGCCCGGCAGGCTCGCCGTCGCCAGAATCGTCTGGCCGAAAAACGTCACCCGGATCAAAAATGTCCGCCATACGCTGGTGCGCGCCACCGTCCGCGCCGGCACCTTCGCCGTCACCCCCTCCGGCACCGCCAGGCGCAGCCGCGCCATCAACTGCGCCGGCTTCTCGCCCAGCCCGCGCCACTCGATCCGCCCCGAATGATCCCGCTCCAGCGCCAGCAGCAGCGCCGCCCCCGATGTATCGATCAGCTCAGCCCCGGAAACATCGATCGCGAGCCCATCCCCCGCCCGCCGCGCCGCATCCACCGCGCGCGTCCACACCGGCGCCAGCGCCGTCGCGGTCAGCGGCCCGGCCAGGCTGATCACCGTGCCGCCGCCCTCGCTGGCAACCTCAAGCTGAACCGCCGTCATCCGAGCCATGCAGGCACGTGCAATCCCATGTGATGAGCGACCTGCAGGCCCCCCGCGTGAATCATTGTCAATGCCACATATAGCACGATGGCAAGCCCAACCCAGACCAGCCAGCGATGCCGCGTCAACAACCGCGCCACGATATTCGCGGCCAACCCCATCAACGCCACCGAAAACACCAGCCCGCCCGCCAACAACAACGGATGATCCCGCGCCGCCCCTGCCACCGCCAACACATTGTCCAGACTCATCGACAGATCGGCAATCACGATCCGGATCGCCGCATCCCGCAGCCGCGCCGGCGCCGCCTCATTCACCGCAAGCGGCTGGCGCCGAAACTCCCGCCACGATTTCCACGCGACATACAAAAGGAGAATCCCGCCCGCCAACGTCAGCCCGATCACCGCCAGCAGCCGCAACGCCACCAACGCCAACCCGATCCGAATGACCGTCGCCGCCCCCACCCCGATCAAGATCGCCTGCCGCTGCTGCGCCTTCGGCAACCGCGCAACCGCCAACCCGATCACGATCGCATTGTCGCCCGCCAACACCAGATCGATCAGCAAAACCTGCGCCAGCACGGCAAGATCGGCGAGAGCCATGTTCATGCAGCGTGGTTCGCGTCTGCGTCCTTGGTTGTCAACCGGAACGCCAGGGCAGGGGCAGGAAGGTCTTCTTTTTTGTGAACAAAAAAGAAGCAAAAAAAACTTCGTTCGTTCGCGTCCGTGCCGATCGACCGTCTCAAACTCAATATTGTTTACCCGATCTTGAGAACTCTGTGCTAGAAAAATGAGACCAGCGATGATTCCGAACCCCAGGGGCGCGACCGATGAAGACCGCTTCCGCAGCGGCGGGCCAATCGAGCAAAGCGGCCCCGCCACACCAGGTGGGCGGATCGGCCATCGCCAAAAACAGCTGGGTCCTGCTCGCACGCATCGTCATCGTCGCCGGGCTCGACGATCTGCTCTTCGTCCCCTTCTTCCTCGCCGAGCATTCAGTCACCCAGGCCGCGATGAACCTGTTCAGCGCTGGCCTCTACGCCGTCATCCACCGCCTGCTCAAGCACAGGCGCAACCGCCTCGCCGTCGCGCTGATCTGGGCGGAAGTCTTCGGCCACGCCACCATCGGAACCCTGCTCAGCGGATGGAACAGCGGCTATTTCTTCTATCTGCTCATGTTCGTGCCCACAATCGCCATCAGCATGCCGCGCCGGCGCGCCATCATCCTCATCGCCTGGCTATGGGCCTATTTCATCGCCCTGATGATCCTCGCCGCAACGCTGCACCCGCTCGCGCCGATCGGCCACGCCGCCCTCGTGTTCCTGCAAGCCTACAACGCCACGGTCCTGATCGGCATGGTCACCTACTTCACCCTGATGTACCGCCGCCTCGCCATCGCCGCCGAACAGAAACTCCAGCGCCTCGCCACCACCGATCCCCTGACCGGATTGCTCAACCGCCGCTCCACCATCGAAATGGCCGCCCGCAGCATCGCCGCCGCCGAGCGCGGCAGTGCCGATCTGTCCTTCATCCTCGTCGATATCGATCATTTCAAACTCATCAACGACCGGTTCGGCCACAAAGCGGGCGATGGCATCCTGACCACGGTCGCCGCAGAACTCAGCGAGCTGATCCGCGGCGAGGATATCCTGGCCCGCTGGGGCGGCGAAGAGTTTCTCGTCGTCCTGCCCGACACACCAATCGAAGGCGCCGCCGAACTCGCAACCCGGTTTCAGGAACGCCTCACCGCCTTCAAGCCGCAAATCGGCGACATCCACGTCAGCATCAGCCTCACCATGGGCATCAGCACCCTAGCCCCCGGCGAATCCTTCGATGCCGCCGTCGCCCGCGCCGATCAAGCCCTCTATCGCGGCAAAGACCAGGGACGAAACCGTATCATCCTCGATACGGGCAACACCGGGTCACCGCAGGACAAGGTCACGGCAGCGTAGCTCTTCTTTTTTGCGAACAAAAAAGAAGCAAAAAAACTTCACCAATCTGAGCCCGTGCCGCCTCAAACGCCCGTGCCCCGGAGTCAAAAAGTTTTTTGCTTCTTTTTTCCAAAAAAGAAGCCTTCCCTTTTCCCGCGCCCTCCCCTTGCCAACCCAACCGCCCCCGCCCAAAACCGCCGCGCGAGCAAGGAGACCCCGATGGTACCGCGTTATTCCCGCCCCCTCATGGTGGCGATCTGGCAGGATCTGAACCGCTACCGCATCTGGTTCGAAATCGAGGCGCTGGCCGCCGAAGCCATGGTCGCCACCGGCGATGTCCCGGCCGAAGCCGCCGCCGCCATCCGCACCCACGGCGGCGCCGCGATCGCCGCGATGACCGAGGCCGATGTCACCAAAATCGCCGACATCGAAGCCGTCACCCGCCACGACGTCATCGCCTTCCTCACCTGGCTCGCAGAACCGATCGGGCCGGACAGCCGCTTCGTCCACCTCGGCATGACCAGCTCGGACGTGCTGGACACCTGTCTCGCCGTCCAGCTCACCCAGGCGACCGACCTCCTCCTCCAGGGCATCGATGCCGTCATGGCGGCGCTGAAAAAACGCGCGCTCGAACACAAACTCACCCCCACCATCGGCCGCAGCCACGGCATCCACGCCGAACCCACCAGCTTCGGCCTCAAACTCGCCGGCCACTACGCCGAATTCGCCCGCAATCGCGCCCGCCTGCTCACCGCCCGCACCGAAATCGCCACCTGCGCCATCTCCGGCGCCGTCGGCACCTTCGCCCATCTCGACCCGCGCATCGAAGCCCACGTCGCCGCCCATCTCGGCCTCGCGGTCGAACCGGTCTCGACCCAGATCATCCCGCGCGACCGCCACGCCGCCTATTTCTGCACCCTCGCGGTCATCGCCTCCGGCATCGAACGCCTCGCCACCGAAATCCGCCACCTCCAGCGCTCGGAAGTCCGCGAAGCCGAAGAGTTCTTCCACCCCGGCCAGAAAGGCTCGTCGGCCATGCCGCACAAGCGCAATCCGGTCCTGTCGGAAAACCTCACCGGCCTCGCCCGCATCGTACGCGGCTACGCACTCCCCGCGCTCGAAAACGTCGCCCTCTGGCACGAGCGCGACATCAGCCACTCCTCGGTCGAACGCGTGATCGCCCCCGACGCCACCATCACACTCGACTTCGCCCTCAACCGCCTCGCCGGCATGATCGACAAACTCACCATCTACCCCGACCGCATGACCGAAAACCTCGAAAGCCTCGGCGGCGTCGTCCACTCCGGCGAAATCCTCCTCCTCCTCGCCCGCTCCGGCATCTCGCGCGAAGATTCCTATAAAATCATCCAGCGCAACGCCATGGCCACCTGGACCACCCTCGGCCACCCCGACGCGAAACGCTTCCGCGACCACCTCCTCGCCGACCCCGAGGTCGCCGGCCGCATCACCCCCGAAGCCATCGACACCGCCATGAACCCGAACCTGCACCTCGCCCGGATCGACACGATTTTCGAGCGGGTGTTTCAGGAATAGGGAAAGTAAGGCTTCTTTTTTGTAAAAAAGAAGCAAAAAACTTTGGGTGATCAGGAACCGGGGTGGAGGCACAAACAGCTTCATCCGGTAGTCCGCGCATGGCGCCGCCCACCATCACCGCTACCCTCGCCGCGAGCCTGTATAACGCCCGGCGCGGCCTCGGCAGCGAAACCAGTCTGCACCTCATTGTCGTTGGTCGACGACAACGGCCCCCGATACGCCCTGGAGTGTCGGAATCTTTTACATCTAAATTATTGTACGCGCTTATGTCATTGTTTTTACTGAAATGAAAAATTGGCACGTAAATTGCAATAATCCGATTACGGTTGTGCATAATTGCATGCTCGATACAACGAAAGGTTAATTGAATGCGAAATTTGAAAAAACTGCTTCTCCTGACGGCCACGTCAATGTCGATGGCCGTCGTCAGCCTCGGCGCCGCTCAGGCCGGAACGATCGATGTGGTCTGGAACTTTGTCGGTAGCAACGGCAGCCTTGGACACACTCATACCTACGCAAGCACCCCCGTCCTCAACCCGCCGATCGACATCACCGCGACCGGCTATACCAAGGCCGACGGCAACCGCTATAAGTTCCAGGATCTCTACGGCAAAGACCAGGGGTCGGGCGAACAAGGCGTCGGCCTGACCAACGATCCCTCCGGTGATCACGAAATCACGCCCGGCAGCTTCATCCAGCTAGACCTGATCAATCTGGCCAGTTCCTCACAGATCACCAGCATGGCGCTCAGCTTCCAGGCCGGCAGCACGAGCGGCAACGACGAATGGGCGGTCTACGGCTCCAACGTCGCCGGAAAACTGAGCACGCACCAACTCGCCACCGGCACCAACGACAACCTGATCGGCAATCTCGCCGGCAACATCATCGGCACCTACCGCTATCTCGACGTCACCGCCCTCAGCGGCAACATCCTGCTGGCCGAAGTGGACAACAAGGTGAACGTCCCGGAACCCGGCTCGCTCGCCTTGCTTGGCACCGGCCTGATCGGTCTCGGCGTGGTGCTCCGCCGCCGCCGCAAAACCGCCTGATCCGCCCCTCCGCGCGGTGCGTCCCAATCATCGGGTCGCACCGCCCGGCCCGCATCGCAGCGACCAACGGGTCATGGCTCGGGCGGATTGGATGGGGGAGCGGCGTAAGGCTTCTTTTTTGTAAAAAAGAAGCAAAAAACTTTTTTGATCTGGGACTGGGGTGGGGGCGGCTGGTTGCCTCACTGAAAACTAACGGCTGCCCTAACAAAACGCTTTCTCACCCCCCGGCCTGCCGCCTATCATGCCTGCGTGCGCGCAACCCCAACCAATCCCCCCTTCGTCATCCGCTGCTTCATCGTCATGATGAACGCCCTGTGCGACGCCGTGGCCGAACACGGACCCGCCGGCTACGTCCCCATCCCCATGGTCAACCGGATCTGGACCCGCCTGCAAAACCTCACCACCCGCTTCCTCGCCGCCCTCGCCCGCGGCCCCATCCAACCGCGCGCCAAACCAGCCGCCAAACCAACCCCCGAACCCAACCCCGAAGCCCAACCCGACCCCCAGCCACCCCGCGCCCGCCGCAAACGCCTCACCCTGCCGTGCCGCGAAGCCTGGCTCTACCGCCTGATCCCCGAAACCGGCTTCACCCGCTTCACCCTGCAACACATCCTCGCCGACCCCGAATTCGCAGGGTTCCTAGTAGCCAACCCCAGACTCATCCGCATCCTGACCCCGCTCTACAACGCCATGGGCATCGACCTGCCCACCGAACCCCCCTTCGCCCCCGACCCACCACCAGACTCCCGCCGCCACATCATCTTCGGCACCCCAGACCCCACCCAATCCGAATCCCCCACCCCAACCCCCGATTTCAAAATTCAACCCGCCTGACCCAAGCGCCTTCGCACGCCCATATCGTTACGATATCATAACAAAAAACACAGAATCCCGTGCCGCACCTCCGCCTCACATCACCCACACAACCGATCGGGATACATCAGCGACGCTAACGGGTTGGTGCGTTCACACCACGCGGCGACGGCTTCGATCCGCATTGGTTTTGCGAACAAATAGCCCTGGATGAGTTTGGCACCTAAGCTGAGCAACAGCGTCAGCTGAGCCGGCGTTTCAACCCCCTCGACGACGCAAGAGACTTCGAGGTTTCGGCAAAGATCGATCAGCGAGCGGATGATTTTCGGCGCGGTGTCGCTGTGTTCGATATCACTGACGAAACCGCGGTCGATCTTGATCTTATCCAGTTTCAGACGATGCACATAACCAAGGCTCGAAAACCCCGCACCGAAATCATCGAGCGCGATGCTCGTCCCCATGTCGTGCAACGTCTCGATCGTCTCCGCGGCAAGGTCGAAATCCCGCAGCAGCGCCGTCTCGGTGATTTCGAACACGATGCGTGACGGATTGACGCCGGAGCCGCGCAGCATCTCCTGAATTTTCGTTATGGTGGCGCGCGAATTCAGGTCGTGGGCCGAAAGATTGAAACCGACCAGCGCCGTTGCCGGCACCAGACTTAGGGCGTCGAGATATTTCGCGAACAGCACGAGCGTGATGTGGTTGATCAGCTGGGCGTGTTCGGCGATCGGGATGAACACGCCGGGCGATACCGCGCCAAGTTCTGGGCTCTCCCAGCGGGCAAGCGCTTCGAACGCGTGGATTCGGTTGGTCGTCGCATCGACGATCGGCTGAAAGGCGAGCCATAGCTCGCTTTCAAGGTCGGCGTTGCGCAGCGCCTGTTCGATCTGGCTCGATGTGCGAATCTGGGTCTCCAGCGCTTGCGAAAACAGCACGATCTCGCCCTTGCGATGCTGTTTGCCGTCATACAGCGCGTAATCCGCGCGCTCGAATAAATCCTCCGCCGTCTGGCCGGTTTGCGGATAGGTCGCAACACCGATCGAACAGCCGATGGTCGCCAAAGCGGTAGCGTTGAGCGCAAACGGCGCTTCGAGCAGCTCTTGCAGCCGGGCGCCGAACGCCAGAATTGCAGCTTCATCCGCCGTGTCCTTCAGGATCGCGCCGAATTCATCGCCGCCGAGCCGGGCAATGAACCGATCCGCCCCGGCAATGGTGCCCAACCGCCCGCCGATCTGTTCCAGCAGCCGATCGCCGGCGCCATGGCCGTAACTGTCATTGACGGCTTTGAACCGGTCCAGATCGATCATCGCGACGGCAAAACACGTGCCGGATTGCTGGGCGGCGGCGAGGGTATCATCGAGCTCCGCGATGAAGCGGCGCCGGTTGGGCAGACCGGTCAGCCCATCCTGCTGCGCCAGGCGCAGATTTTCATCCGACAATCGCTGCGCGCTGCGCTGCGCGACGACCAACGTGTCGAAACTATGGTTGTTGCGGAGCATGATAATGATCAAACCCCAGGTAACAACAACAACATTGGCAACCATGGCGATCAGCACCAGGTTTTCGGTAATCAGGAAAAAAATGGTGAAGGGGATCAGCACAAGAAACGTGAGCAGCAGGGCAGCGCTGCGGTGTTGCGTTAGGCACAGAATGCAGCTGATCACGGTGATCGACATATAAAAGGCAACATGGCAGCGCGCGTAGGCATCGCCATAAGGGTAGAGCGCCAGCGACCAGGCGGTGAAAACCGCACCCAATACGGCGACCGCGAAAGTAATCGTTTTCAAAAAATGCAGCGCACCAACCCCATCCACCGATCGCAGCGACAGCCGGCGCCAGAACCTGACCCGATGGGCACAGATCAAACAGAACACGATCGGCATCACGATGGTCAGGAACGGCGGCGCGGTTTCGATATGGGTCGCGGCGAGCGCCAGAGCATTGGCGGTCAGGATGATGAACAGCATCGGAATCTGTCGGGCCAGAGCCGTCAATTGGGCGTGCGCCAGGTCCAGATCGTGATAGGGCAGGCCGAACATCGTTCGAAACGCGGCGAGGCGCGTGCCGATCCCGTGCCGGGCGGCGTGTTCCGCAGGTGGTGCGAACGGATGAGGCGGCATTGCTCTGCCAGCGCTCCCGAACCGGGCAGAATACGCCACCACATCGCTCCTTTCTGCCGTCGCTGCGGCCCAAAGCATCTCAGCCTAACGTTTGCTCACGCATCGTCGCCCGGTCGTCGATCGAATGCGGGGGGCGGGACGTTTTTCGACCTCTCGCCACTCACGAATACGCGATAGACATTACTCATTACTTAACGGCGATCCGCGCGACAGTCCTTCCGTTCGAAATCGGATCGCAAAACGCAAAGCACGCCTCGTTTACCGCGCTGCGCGTTCCAGCCGTTCGATCACCAGTTCACGTGTGATGAGAGGCAGCAGCGCCGCAAGATCCGGCCCGTGCGGTTCGCCGGTCAGCGCGAGCCGCAGCGGCATGAACAACGCCTTGCCGCGCGTATCGGTCGCAGCGGCGATCATCGTGGTCCAGGATTTCCACGTCGTCTCATCCCAGGGCGCCTCGGGCAGGCTGCCCAGTGCGGCCTGCAGGATCGACCTTGCTTCGGGAATCTCGGGCGGATCGATCGGCCCGTGGGTAATCTCCCACCAGTGCCGGGCCTCGGAAAGCAGATCGATATTGCCGCGAATCGCCTGCCAGAACGCCGGGCTCGCCCCCTCGGGCAGCCGGTCGGCCACGAAATCGAACGCAACATTGTGCAGGATGCGGCGGTTGAGGCTGAGCAATTGCTTCGCATCGAACCGCGGCGCGCCGCGCGAAAACGCATCGAGGTTGAAACTCGGCCCGAGTTCGGCCAGCGTCAGCGGCTCCGGGTCCCGGCGCGAGCCGAGCCGGGCAAGATAGGCCGCCAGCGCCATGGGTTCGATCCCATCGCGCCGGAACGTCCGCAACGAGACGCTGCCCGAGCGTTTCGAGAGTTTATCGCCCGCGATATCCGAAATCAGCGGCAGATGCGCAAACGCCGGCAGCGGCTTTTTCGGCGCCAGCGCGCGCCACAGATCGATCTGCACAGCGGTATTGGTCGTATGGTCCTCACCGCGAATCACATGGGTGATGCCGGTATCCAGATCATCGACGACCGAGGTGAAAGTATAAAGCGGCGTGCCGTCGGCGCGGATCAGCACGGGGTCGGACAGCGTATTGAACCGGATGGTCCGCTCGCCGAGCACCAGATCCTCCCAGAGGGCCGCACCATCCGAAAGCCTGAACCGCCAGTACGGCGTCTTGCCGTTGGCCTCGGCGGCGGCGCGCTGCGCCGGCGTCAGCGACAGCATGGCCCGATCATAGATCGGCGGCAGTTTGCGCTTGGCCCGCAGCGCGCGTTTGGCCGCGAGTTCCTCTTCGGATTCAAAGCAGGGATACAGCCGGCCCGCCCGCTTCAGCGTCTCGGCCGCCTCGGCATAGCGGGCGAGCCGGGCGGATTGGTTGAATTTGTCATCCCACGTCAGCCCGAGCCAGGCGAGGTCCTGCTCGATCGCGGCTTCGTACTCGGGGCGGGATCGTTCAGCGTCGGTATCATCGATCCGCAGCGTGAACCGCCCGCCCTGCGCCCGCGCGAACAGATAATTAACGATCGCCTGCCGGGCGTTGCCGGCGTGCAGATAGCCGGTGGGTGAGGGCGCGAAACGGACATGCGGGGAGCTGGCGTTCATCCCGGCTGGTTAGCATGGCTTCGTTGCGGAGAACAAAGGTGCACGAGGCCGTGATTTGCCTTATTTGCGAACGGTATCCAAATCCGGCCCGGGGGCAGTCTGTCGTGAGCATGGTGGTTGAAACGCGGCGGTCCGCGGCGGCGCGAACGACGTTTGCGGTCCTGATCGCGATCAGCATCTGCCACATGCTGAACGACATGATGCAGGTCCTCCTGCCCGCGATCTATCCGCTGCTGAAAGGCGGATTCCACCTGAATTTCGCGCAGATCGGCCTGATCACGCTGGTCTATCAGGTGACGGCGTCGATCCTCCAACCCATGATCGGCCTCTATACCGATGCACGGCCCCAGCCGTTTTCCCTGCCGTTCGGCATGGGCTTCACCCTGATCGGCCTGGTCGGTCTCGCCTTTGCCGGCACCTATCTGGAATTGCTGGGCGCCGCGGCGCTGCTCGGCGTCGGCTCGTCGATCTTTCATCCCGAATCCTCGCGGATCGCGCGCGTTGCGTCCGGCGGGGCACATGGGTTTGCCCAGTCGATCTTTCAGGTCGGCGGCAATTTCGGCCAGTCGCTCGGCCCGTTGCTGGCCGCGTTTTTCATCCTGCCGCGCGGGCGGGCGAGCATGGCGTGGTTTTCGCTGGCGGCGTTGCTGGCCATGGCGATCCTGACCGCGGTCGGCGTCTGGTTCCGCGCCAGCGGCCACGCCAAGCCGCGGGTGCGCGCGGCGGTCGCGGGTGCCAAGCCGGCCAGCGTCGTGGTGCCGCTGGTGCTGCTCGGCGTGCTGATGATGTCGAAATTCGTCTATCTCGCCAGCATCAATTCCTATTACATTTTCTACCTGATCCACCGGTTCCACATCACCGTGCAGCAGGCGCAGATCGATCTGTTCGTGTTCCTCGCGGCGGCGGCGGCCGGCACCATGATCGGCGGGCCGATCGGCGATCGCATCGGGCGGCGCGCGGTGATCATCGGCTCGATCCTCGGCGTCCTGCCGTTCACCCTCCTGCTGCCCTATGTCGGGCTGAACGCGACGGTCGCGCTCAGCGTGGTGATCGGCCTGGTCCTGTCCTCGGCGTTCTCCGCGATCGTGGTGTTTGCCAACGATCTGATGCCCGGGCGCGTCGGCGCCGTTTCCGGCCTGTTTTTCGGCCTCGCCTTCGGTGTCGCCGGGCTGGGTGCCGCAGGGCTCGGCGTGGTGGCGGATTGGACCAGCATCACCACCGTCTACCGCATCTGCGCCTTCCTGCCCGTGCTGGGACTTGCGGCGTTGTGGTTGCCCAAGCGGATCAAATAGCCAAAAATTGGCGTTTGCCGCCGGCGCGGCTATGGGTAGTGGATGCCTACGGAGACATCATGACCGCCGCCCCCGCACGCGATGATGGCCTACCCGCCGAACCGACCCAGGCCGAGCGGTTCGGCCGGGCGCGGACGGCGCAATCAACCGCGCTGCTCGAAGATTATGTCGAACTGATCGCCGATCTGCTGGCCGCCAATGGCGAGGCACGGCCGATCGACATTGCCCGCCGACTCGGCGTTTCCCACCCGACCGCGGCGAAAAGCATCAACCGCTTGAAGCGTGAGGGGCTAGCGACCGCGAAACCCTATCGCGGCGTGTTCCTGACCGCGGCCGGGCTGGCCCTGGCCGAGCGGGTGCGCACGCGCCATCGGCTGGTGGTGCAGGTGCTCGAAGCGATCGGCGTGCCGGCGGACACCGCCGAGGCGGATGCCGAGGGCATCGAGCATCACGTGTCGGATATCTCATTGCGCGCGTTCAGCCGGTTTCTGCAGGCGCGCGGCTAACTCAGGCATCGGCATCCGGCGCGGTGTTGGCCAGAACCTCGTCGATATTGATGTCGAGCTTGCGCAGCATCGCGATCAG
The DNA here is from genome assembly GCF_900156265.1 of Acidiphilium rubrum. Lineage (GTDB taxonomy): Bacteria > Pseudomonadota > Alphaproteobacteria > Acetobacterales > Acetobacteraceae > Acidiphilium > Acidiphilium rubrum. The sequence goes on along the minus strand of NZ_FTNE01000002.1, from coordinate 117,101 downwards.
CAGGGCGTTCTGATATTCCAGATGGTTCAGAATAACCTCGATTTCCTCCTCGGCGCGGACATTGATGTCGAGATCGTGCTCGGCCCGCAATTCGGCCTGCCGGCCCTGAATGTTCTGCCCCACCATGATCAGCGGCATCAGCAGGAGCTGAATGACGTTGGAAATGAACAGCCAGAACACGAAAGCCATCGGCGGGTCGAACTGCAAGGGCTTCGGCGCCAGCACGTTCCAGCCGAGCCAGGTGACCGTCCAGGTGAAAATGACCAGAAAAAACCCCATGGTGCCGACCCGGCTGGTGATCCAGACCGCCAGATTGTCGAACGGCTTGATCGGCGCCGGGGAGGGCGCCAGCACGTCGCGCAACGGCTGGCGCCGGGTGCGCAGCTGACGCAGTGAGAGCGGGGGCTTGGAAAGGTCGGGGATCGGGGCGGTGGGCATGTGCAGATTCCAAGGGTTTGGCCGGGTCGCGGGCGGACAGGGAAGCGCTTCTTTTTTGTAAAAAAGAAGCAGAAAACTTTTTGGTTTGACAAAATTTGCGTGAGCCAACAATCTGCCTGCGGCGATGGAGTTCGCCATGTAACCGCCCGCGGGGCTGATGACTCCTGTTCCTTGCAAATCCGTCGTTCGGAAGGATCAGGCCGTGCCCGCAACTCCACCCCAAGCCCAACGCCCGCGACACCGCCCCCAACCGGGCGGCGTACGCGCGTTTTTGGTTGCCATCACGAAAGGACAGATATGAAAACACTCCTCGCCATCGCCGTCTTCGGCACGCTCGGCTGCTGGGCGCGCTACGGCCAGACCATCGCCGTGCAGAACACCCTGGGACGCGATTTTCCGTTCGCCGTGCTCAGCATCAACCTGCTCGGCTCCCTGCTGATCGGCTTCCTGTTCTTCGCAACCCTCGAACGCTTCGACCTCGGACCCGCAATCCGGACCGGCGTGCTCACCGGCTTCCTCGGCGGCTATACCACCTTCTCGACCTTCGAACTCGAAACCCTGCTGCTGGTCGAAAACGGCGAAGCAATGAAAGCCGCCCTGTACGTCGCACTCTCGGTCGGACTCGGCTTCGCCGGCGTGTTCCTCGGCGCCTACGCCGCCCGCAACCTGTAAGGAAGCTCAACCATGACCCAGCCAGCCACCATGATCCGCATCGCCATCCACGAATCCGATCACGGCAAACGCAAATCCCTGATGGATGACATCCTCAAATCCCTGCAATCCCAAGGCATCACCGGCGCCTCCGTGCTGCGCGGCATCGCCGGACTCTCCGCCAAAGGCATCATCCACGCCGCCGACATGCTGCACTTCGACGTCGACCTGCCCCTCGCCATCGAATTCTGCACCGACACCGACACCGTCGATGCCATCATCGCCACGTTGGTGCCCATGGTCCCCGCCGGCCACGTGATGTCGTGGCCGGTTGTGCGGCATGGTGGGTGAGGCTGGGAGCGAGCAAGGCGGGGGGCTTTGCCCCCTCGACCCCCACTAAGGGCTTAGCCCTTAGAACCCGCTAGTTTTAGGCAAGGGGAGGGCGCTGCCTAGGACTTTCCGTCGATCTGGCCTGGGTCGCCCTCCCCTTGCCTAAAACTAATGGATTTTAAAGGCTCCGCCTTTAACGGGGTCCAGGGGCAGAGCCCCTGGCCTTCCCTACTCCCAGCGCCACTCATCAAGCCGCCAACTGGATCGACATTTCGTGCCAGATGGTGGCCAGGGCGTCGACCAGGTGGTCGATATCGGCGTCGGTGTGCAGGGGTGAGGGGGTGAGGCGCAGGCGTTCGGTGCCGCGGGGGACGGTGGGGTAGTTGATGGGTTGGACGTAGATGCCGAAGCGATCGAGCAGGGTATCGCTGATGGTTTTGCACTGGACCGGGTCGCCGACCATGACGGGGACGATATGGCTGGGGTTTTCGAGGTGGGGCAGCCCGGCGCGGGTGAGTTTGGCGCGCAGGCGGGCGACGCGGTCGTGCATGCGGTCGCGTTCGGCGCTGCTGGACTTCAGGTGACGGATGCTGGCGAGCGCGCCGGCGGCGACCATGGGTGGCAGCGCGGTGGTGAAGATGAAGCCGGAGGCGTAGCTGCGGACAAAGTCGCACAGCGCGGTCGAGCCCGTGATGTAGCCGCCGATGACGCCGAAGCCTTTGGCGAGGGTGCCTTCGATCACGGTGAGGCGGTGGGCGTTGTTGTCGCGTTCAGAGATGCCGCCGCCGCGCGGGCCGTACAGGCCGACGGCGTGGACTTCATCGAGGTAGGTCATCGCACCGTATTGGTCGGCGACATCGCAGATATCGGCGATCGGCGCGACGTCGCCGTCCATTGAGTAGACTGATTCGAAGGCGATCAGTTTGGGGCGCGCGGGATCGATGGCCGCGAGTTTGCGGGCGAGGTCGGCGGGGTCGTTATGGGCGAAAACCTCGCATTGGGCGCGGCTGTGGCGGATGCCTTCGATCATCGAGGCGTGGTTGAGCGCGTCGGACAGGACGACGCAGTTGGGCAGTTTATGGGCGAGGGTGCAGAGCGAGGCCCAGTTCGACATATAGCCCGAGTTGAACAGCAGGGCGGCGTCTTTGCCGTGCAGATCGGCGAGTTCGTGTTCGAGCACGGTATGGTAGTGGTTGGTGCCGGCGATGTTGCGGGTGCCGCCGGCGCCGGCGCCGCATTTGTCGAGGGCTGCGTGCATCGCGCTGAGCACGGTGGGGTGCTGGCCCATGCCGAGGTAGTCGTTCGAGCACCAGACGGTGACGGGGCGTTCGCCGCCTTCGCCGTACTGGGTGGCGTGCGGGAAGTTGCCGGCGTGGCGTTCGATGTCGGCAAACACGCGGTAGCGGCCTTCCTTTCGGAGTTGGTCGAGCCCGGACGTGAAGAAAGTTTCGTAGTTCATTGGATGATCTCCCAGATCGATGGCTTATTCGGCCGCGAGGCGCATGGAGCAGCCGGCGAAGGCGGCGGCGAGGCCGGCTTCATCGAGGTTGCGGCCGATTGCGATGACGCGGGGTTCCTCATCGGCCGGGGCGGCGAAGGCACCCATGCTGGCGCGGTGGCCGGCGATGTCGAACTGGACCCAGCCGCGGCCGATGCGGGCGAGGCCTTTGAGCCGGGCGATGCTGCCGAAATTGCCGGCGGCTGCGGCATCGAGCACGTGGCGAAGGGCGTCGGCGTCGCAGATGTTATCGAGCGTGCCGGCCCATGAGCTGAAGCCGAGTGCGTCCTGGTGGGCGTGGTCGTGATCGTGGTGATGATCGGGGTGGTCGCAGCCGGTATCGGTGCAGGCCGCGTGGTCGTGCGCGGCATGGTCGTGGGCGTGATCGTGGTTATGCGCCTGCGGGGCGTGGTTGACTTGCTGCGGCGCCGGCGTTGGGGCCGCTGCGGGGCTGGGGGTGAGAACCGGTGCGGGTTTGGCCTCGTATTCCTGCACGTGGCGCACGGTTGGCGTGGGGGTGGCGGCGCGTTCGTCATCGGCGGCGGTGGGGTCTTTGCGGGCTTTGGTGGTCGCCGCGAAAACCTCGGCCGGTACCGAGCCGTAGCGGGCGGTGATGATCCGCACATCCGGGTTCAGGCGTTGCAGGGTTTCCTCGACCAGGTCGCGTTCGGCGGCGCTGACCAGATCGGTCTTGTTGACGATCAGCAGCGAGGCGAGTTTGGCCTGGGCGGTGAAATGTCCCTGCATTTCAGCGAAATCGCCGAGGAAGGCGCTGGCATCGATCATGGTGATGACCGAGAGGCTGCGCTTGAACGGGGCGATGGCCGGGCGTTCCAGCACGCCGATCAGCGAAGCAAGATCGGCGACGCCGGAGGGTTCGATCAGCACGCGGTCGGGGGCGAATTTGCCGACAACTTCTTCCAACTGGCTGGCGAGGTCGTTTTTCAGGGTGCAGCAGATGCAGCCGTTCGGCAGTTCCACCACATCCGCCCCCTGGCCGCGGAGCAGCGAGCCATCGATGCCGACGGTGCTGAAATCATTGACCAGGACGACGGTTTTTTCACGGGTTTCCACCGGAACATTGCCCAGCATGTCGAGCCGGCGGCGCATGAAGGTGGTCTTGCCGGCGCCGAGGAAGCCGGCGACGATTTCGACGTCGAACGCGCGTGCGGGCTTGTGGGATTTCAGGCCCCAGTTCCAGAGTTTCGCGGCCGGCAGCGGCAGCACGAGGAACCAATGTTCGAGGATGGCGAGCGCCATCATCACGCCGATGAAGGTATCGCCGGCGCGGGCAAAGCCCGTGGTGGCGCGGCCGGCGTGTTCGAACATGATGGTGCCGATCACGGTGGAGATGGTGATCGAGAACGGGAACAGCAGGTTCATCGGCTTGCGCTTGAGGAAGCTCTTCAGGAAGTTCAGATGTTCCGGCAGGAACTCTTCGTTCAGGTTGCGCACGCCGAGGAAGACGTTGAGCTTCGCACTCTGGTGCATCCACCACAGCACCATGAAGGTCCAGACGCCGATCTGGTTCGGCTGGCCCCAGGTGGCGACGACGATGATGACCGCCGAGCCGATGATGGCGAGTTCATGCCACAGGCTGGTCTGGATGGCGTGGCCGAAATGTTTCCAGCCCTTGCAGTTTTCCGGGCAGGATGCGGTGCGCGGGCCGGTGACGAAGCCCATGTAGAAGCTGATTTCCTGCCAGCCCCAGGCGAACAGGCCAAAACCGAAGGCCCAGTAGGCGGCGGCGACGGTTTGTTCGCCGCTGACCTTCACCAGCCCGATCACGCAGATGGCGAAAACGGTGGTGGCACCCAGCATGCTCCATTTGAAGGTCGGCCGGGGCAGGCCATCGAGGAAAATGATCGCGCCGGTGCTGAACCACCAGATGAACAGGGCGAACAGTCCAGGGATGATGTAGTTGCTCATGATGGGTCCTTGGGCTTACCAGGTGGGTTGCAGGCGCACGTCGGCCGGCAGTGCCTGGGCCTTGGTGCGCATGAGATAGAGCCGCGCGAAGCTGGCGGCAGCGCGGACGGCGTAGGAGGCGCGTTTGAGTTTCGCACCGATGCCCGGCACGTCGCGGATCGCCTGATTCGCGACGTCGATTTTCCGCAGGCGTTCGAGCCCGGCGAGGAAGGCGGGGTTTTCGATGTCGAGCGTGATCGGGAACACCTGCTGGGCGATTTTGCTGGTGATGCGGAACACCTGCATGTCGTACGCGGTGGGGTCGAGCCCGAGGGCGGCGTGGAAATTGGGCCGCGCGTGGTCGCGCACATACATGGTGGCGAACACGGCGAGCTGGAAAAACCGCACCCAGAGCTTGTTCATGCCGGTCAGCATCCACGGGTTGGCGCGCATCAGCAGAGCGAAGGCTTCGCCGTGGCGGAATTCATCGTTGCACCACTCGCGAAACCATTTGAAGATCGGGTGGATGCGCAGTTCGGGATGGGCTTCGAGCTGGCGGTAGATGGTGATGTAGCGGGCGTAGCCGATCTTTTCCGACAGATAGGTCGCGTAGAAAATGAATTTCGGCTTGAAGAAATGGTATTTTTTCGCCCGTGTGAGAAAGCCGAGGTCGACACGGGTGTTGAGGTCGCGCAGCGCCTCGTTGATGAAGCCGGCGTGGCGGGCTTCATCGCGGCTCATGTAGCCGAACAGGCGGCGGAGATCTTCGTTGCCGCAGCGTTTCTTGATTTCGGCGTAGAGCACGCAGCCGGAGAATTCGGCGGTGACCGAGCTGACCAGGAAATCGAGGAACTCGCGGCGGAGCGCTTCGGGCATGCCGGAGATGTCGACCTTGAATTCATCGGTGCGGGCGAAGTGACCCTTGTTGGGGTCGGCCTTCAACTCGGCCATCAGGGTTTCCCACTGATCGCGGATCGGGCCGACGTCGATCTTGTCGAGGGCAGCGAAATCGGTGGTGTAGAAACGCGGGCTCAGCATGGTGCTGTTCTGCGCGGCTTCGGTCTGGGCGTTCGGCGCGCTGTGGGCGCCGGGTGCTGCGATCGTGCTGGTCATGGCGTTCATGATCTCAGACTCCGGTATGGGTCGGGGCGATGTTGAAGTCTGCGAGCGGCTGGAAGCCGACTTCGTAGAGCTCGCCGATTTCGAACAGCGAGCGGAACTGCGTCCAGGCGCGTTCGAGGCGGCCGGCGCGGAGCAGTGTTGCGGTGCATTCGCCGGTCAGGCGTTCGCCGAAGCCGACCATTTCGGGCGCGTCGTGCAGCAGGATTTCATCGCCGGGCCAGATTTCGACATCCTGCGGAATCGCGTGGGCGTGCAGGCTTTGTGGAGTCTGTTCGAAGTCGATCTGGCAGCGCAGATCGATGCGTTGCTTGGTGCCGATCATGAGCGGTCTCCGTTGTGAAGCATCAGGGCCTTGAACTGGCCGGAATTGCTGGGGCCGAACGCCTGCAGGTCGATGTGCTCACCGGTGGTGGGGTCATCGAGGATCAGGACATGGTGGGCGGCGGGGATCAGCAGGAACGGGGCGGTGCGCGAGAAGCCATCGGCCAGGCGGGCCTCGATCATGGTGCGCAGGGTGGTGCGCAGGAAGGCATCGGCGCTGGGCGCGATGGTGGTGATGGGCTTGCCGGTGGCGGCGTTCTGCACCAGCAGGGCCTGCGCCTCGGTCTGGATGAAGCGGACCGCCATGATCGGCGCGGTGGCCGCGGGCAGGCTGTAATCAGGCGTGGTCAGGCGCGAAATTGTCGCGAGGGCGACGGTGCCGAGCATGAGGCACCCCGCCGCGATCACCGCCCAGCGCGGCACATGCGGCGGTGCGTCGTCGTCATGATAGGGTGCGGCGCCGCTCATGCCGCGTGACCGCCCGAGGCCAGCGCGTCCATCGCATCGCTATCCTGGCTTCTGTCGCGCTGCGGACTGGCGGCGATCGGCATGATCGCGGCCGGTGCGCGCGACGGATCGAGCGCGGCGGCGAGCACGCGGGCGGCGCCGGCGGCATCGGGGATGCCGCGCAGCACGGGTTCGACCCGGCCGCGCTTGCCGGCGCGCACATGCGGCCAGAGCAGCAGGTAAGACAGGTTGCGGTCGGCTTCCGGCGTCATCACGATGTCGCCCGTGCCATCGGGCGCGGTGCGCAGGCCGACGGCCTGGATGGCGCGGAACGGCAGGTTGACGTGTTTCTGGATCGCCGCACCGTAGCGGATCACGATGCGCTTGCTGGTGATGGTGTAAATGGTGGTGCGGGCGGTGAGGAAGGCGAAGCCGAGCACCATGGCCAGTGCGAGCACGCCGAGGAACAGCGACCAGAAGCCGGCGGCTTCGGCGACGCGCAGCGAGTGATGCGAGATCAGCGCGCTGACGATGCCCCAGGCCAGCATGATCGCGACGTAGATGCTCCACGCCTTGACGTGGAAGGCGCCGACCGCGAGGGCGCGGAAGGTGGGCGAGCCCTGCCACAGCAGGGTTTCACCCGCTGGCAGCGCGTGCGGCAGGCCGCGCCCCTCACGGCGATCGGGTGTGCTCATAGCAGCGGCTCCGAACGCTGCGGCGTCGCGTAGAGATGGCCGGAGGCGAAATAGGCCATCAGGCGATCTTCCTCGCGCGGGGTGATGATGTCGGGCATGGCGATGGGCGGGGCGATGGCGAATTGCGCCGCGGTGACCGAGGCGAGTTTCACCGAGACGCCGCTGGCCGAGCGGGGCAGGCCGGCGGTGCCACGGCTGCCGCTGACGATGCTGCCGAAGCTGACCCAGGCATTGTCGAACGGGTTGCTGTTGGCGATGACCCGGCATAGCGCGATCGGGAACATCACGCGTCGCGCGGGATCGGAGGCGACGCTGGCTTCGAGCCAGAGCGGCATCTGGTCGGCGCGGTCGATCCAGATATCGACGACGGTGCCGCCGATCACGCCATCGCAGCAGATCACCGGGGCGCCACGTGGATCGGGGTCTTCGGCGGCGACCCAATGGTCGGTCGCGACACGGAGCGGGGCGATGCGGACTTCACCTTCGGGCATCATCTCGGGGTGGGTGGAGCGCTGGGTGTAGGAGGCCGGGCCGATGCCATCGAGCATCGGGTTGCCGAGCGGGATGATCGGCGCGCCATCCCACGGTGCGCTGGAACGGGCGTTGATCACCTCGATCGGCTCGTTCCAGGGCACGGATTTGGTCGTGCCATCCGGCAGGATGAAGGTTTTCGGGGTCGGCAGGAAGGGAAAACCTTCGAGGCGTTCGCCCTTGTGGCCGGTGACCAGCGGGTAGCCTTCGCGCTTGCTCTCGCGCTGGAGGTAGAACACGAGGCCGAAAAAGAAGATCCAGAATGCGTAGAGCACCAACTGAGCGACATCGATATAGGGAGTGATTGCACCGGTTTGCATGACGGACCTCGTGGTTATTTCAGGCCGAACGCAGCGTCCTGCTGCGTCAGCGCGTTGGTTGGGGTGGAGGAGCGGCGGACCAGCGGCCCGATCGCGATCAGCGTGGCGAACAGCAGGTAGATTTCGACGTGATAGACGGCATCGTAACCGACGGCGGGGCCGGTGAAGCTGGGGCCGAAGGTGCCGTGCGCGGCGAGTGTGGCGATGGTGCCGCGCAGCGTGCCGGCGATGGCGATGGCGATGCCCGAAGCGAGCACCTGCACCGCACCCCAGGCACCGAGGGCGAGGCCGCTCATGTCGCCAATCACGCGGCCCATGGCATCGGACAGGGTACCGACCAGGAACAGGCCGCCGCCGAAGCCGATCAGGCCGACGCCGGCGCCGAAGATCAGGCCCGAATGCAGCGGGGCGGCGAAGATGACGCAGCTGAACGCGAGCAAGCCGACCAGCGTGCCGGCGGCGGCGATGCGGTAGGGATCGCCGTTGCGGGTCAGGCGCCAGCGCGCGACCAGCGCGGCGGCACCGGCACCGGCGGCGAGCAGGGCGGTGAGCGCGGTGGTTTCACCGACCGGCAGGTGCAGCACCTGACCGCCATAGGGTTCGAGCAGAATATCCTGCATCGAGAAGGCGAGGGTGCCGAGCCCGATGGTGACGAGGCGGCGCATCGCGAGCGGCTGGGCGCGAAACAGCGCCCAGGCGGCCGAGAGGGTTTCCATCCCCGCGCGGCGGGCGGGCAGTTCCTCGTCATCCGCGTAGCGGCGGCGGGGTTCCTGTTTCCAGAGGGCGATGCTGTTGAGAACGATGGTGATCAGCGCGGTGGTCTGGATCACCTGGATCATGTGGAACTGGTTGTAGGGGGTGAGCAGCCAGCCGAACAGCAGCGCGCCGCCGATCATGCCGGCGAGCAGCATGGCGCAGAGCATGGCAACCACGCGCGGGCGGGCGTGCTCGGGTGCCAGATCGGTCGCGAGCGCGAGGCCGGCGGTTTGCGTGGTGTGCATGCCGGCACCGACCAGCAGGAAGGAGAGCGCGCCGCCGATTTTACCCCAGATCGGCAGGCCGACGGCATGGCCGCTGAGGATGATCAGCGCGAAGGGCATCACCGCGAGGCCGCCGAACTGCGCCATGGTGCCGAACCAGATGAACGGCACCCGGCGCCAGCCGAATACCGAGCGATAGCCATCCGAGCGGAAACCGATCAGGGCGCGCACCGGGGCAAGCAGCAAAGGCAGGGCGATCATGAACGAGACCAGGGCGGCCGAGACGTGCAGCTCCACGATCATCACCCGGTTGAGCGTGCCGATCATCAGCGCCGCCGACATGCCGACAGTGAGCTGGAACAGCGACAGGCGGAGCAGGCGGCGCATCGGCAGTTCGGGCGTCGCGGCATCGGCGAAGGGGAGCCAGCTGGTGTCGAGCTTCATCCAGAAGGGGGTCATCGTGCGTTCGATCGCACGGCCTTTGGTTTTGATGTGTTGGCTCATCGGGACAACTCCAGGGCCTGGGAGATGTAGAAGCTGCGCGAAATCCGCGTGGTGCGGCGGGGCGCGAAACCGGCGAGCGCCGGATTTTGCTGGATGGCGCGGCGGAGTTTGCGCTCGGGCTGCGGCTCGATCGCCGGTGAGCGGTCACTGCGGGGGAACAGGCGGCCGATCACGCGGGCGGTGATCAACAGCGGCGTGCCCGGGGCGAAGGTGAACATCATACCGTGGCGGACGCGGGGGGCGATGCGGGCGAGGGACGCCACCACATCGTCACGCTGGTAATGGATCAGGGAATCCATTGCGACCATGTAATCGAAATCACCATGCGCGGCATCGAGCATGTCGCCGGCACGGAAATCGATGCGGGAGGCGGCGGGGTCGCTCGCCGCGCGTTCGCGGGCGAGATCGACCAAGGTGGGCGAGAGATCGACCGCGACGACATCGGCGCCGCGGCGGGCGACTTCGATGGCGAGTGCGCCGGTGCCGCAGCCGGCATCGAGCACGCGGGCGCCGGTCAGATCGTCGGGCAGATAGCCGAGCAGGGTGGCGCGCATCGCGTCGCGCCCGGCGCGGACCTTCGCACGGATGCCGCTGACCGGGGCATCCGAGGTCAGGCGTGCCCAGGCGGCGGCGGCGGTGCGATCGAAATAGGTCTCGATTTCGCCGCGCCGGAGTTGATAGGTCTCGCCTGCCATTATTCGAACCCCAGCAGGTCGAAGATCTCGCGGTCCTTCAGCGGCACGGCGGTCAGCGGTTCGACGCCGGCCCAGAGGGTTTCGGCCAGCGCCATGTATTCGGCGCGTACCGCATCGAGTTCGGGGCTGTCTTCCATTTCGAACAGCACGGATTTTTTCAGGCGCGAGCGGCGGATGACATCGAGATCGGCGAAGCGGGCGAGGGTGGAGAGGCCGGTGGCGGCGTTGTATTTGTCGAGCTGGTCGGTCGCGGCCGAGCGGTTGGCGATGACGCCGCCGAGGCGGACGTTATAGTTTTTCGCCTTCGCCGCGATCGCCGCGACGATGCGGTTCATCGCAAAGATGCTGTCGAAATCATTGGCGGTGACGATCAGCGCGCGATCGGCGTGCTGCAAGGGGGCTGCGAAACCGCCGCACACGACATCGCCCAGCACATCGAAAATCACCACGTCGGAATCTTCGAGCAGATGATGTTCTTTCAGGAGTTTGACGGTCTGGCCAACGACATAGCCGCCGCAGCCGGTACCGGCGGGCGGGCCGCCGGCTTCGACGCATTGGACACCGCCGAAGCCTTCATAGACGAAATCCTCGACGCGGAGGTCTTCCGGGTGGAAATCGACCGCTTCGAGCGCATCGATCACGGTTGGGACCAGGCGCTTGGTGAGGGTAAAGGTGGAATCGTGCTTGGGATCGCAGCCGATCTGGAGCACGCGTTTGCCGAGACGGCTGAAGGCGGCGGAAAGGTTCGACGATGTCGTGCTCTTGCCGATGCCGCCCTTGCCATAGACCGCGAAGACTTTGGCGCCGGTGATTTTGATGTGCGGGTCGAGTGCGACCTGCAAACTGCCTTCGCCGTCACCGCAGGAGGTGCTGCAGCTTGAGCCGCCGATGCGTTCTGCGAGTTTGTTGACCGTGCTGATGTCGTTCATGCTGCGCGCTCCATATCCAGCCCTTCGAGCCGGTCTTCCAATTCGGCACCGGCGGCGCGCAGCGCTTCGAGCGTGGCGTCATCGGGTGTCCAGTAGTTGCGTTCGTGTGCTTCGAGCAGGCGGCCGGCGATCTTGGCCGAGGCGATCGGGTTTAGCTTCGCGATGCGGTCGCGCATTTCGGGATCGAGCACGAAGACGTTGCTGATTTCGCGATAGATCCAGGGTTCGACCTGGCCGGTGGTGGCCGACCAGCCGAGCGTGTTGGTGACCGAGGCCTCGATGTTGCGCACGCCTTCCGAGCCATGGCTCAGCATCGCCTCGAAATATTTCGGGTTCAGCATGCGGGTGCGGGTTTCGATCGAGACCTGTTCGCTCAGCGTGCGGATGGTGCCGTCGCCGGTGGTCTGATCGCCGATATAGAGCGCCGCGTCGGTGCCGCGGGCGGCTTTGACGGCGCGGCTCATGCCGCCGAGGCCATCGAAATAATGATCGATGGTGGTGACACCGAGATCGAGCGAGTCGAGATTTTGATAGGCGACATCGACGGTTTTCAGGATCGCGCCGAACACCGCATCGTGCCGCTCAGCACGGCCGGCGACACCATAGGCGAAGCCTTTGCGCTTGACGAAGGCGTTGCCGAGCTCATCCTCGTTCTGCCAGGCGCCGGAATCGACCAGCTGGTTGACGTTGGCACCATAGGTGCCGTCGCCGTTGCTGAAGACGCGGAGTGCGGCGTCTTCGATGCTGCCGCCGTGCTGGGCGATGAAATCCTGCGTGTGCTTGCGGATGAAGTTCTGGCTGGCCGATTCGTTGATTTCGGCGGCGAGCAGGGCGGCTTCGGCGAGGAGTTTGGTCTGCAGCGGCAGCAGGTCGCGGAAGATGCCGGACAACGTGATGACCACATCGATGCGCGGGCGGCCGAGTTCTTCGAGTGGGATGAGTTCGGCGCCGGCGAGGCGGCCGTAGGAGTCGCGGCGCGGGCGGGCGCCCATCAGCCAGAGCGCCTGGGCGATCGGGCCGCCTTCGGATTTCAGATTGTCCGAACCCCAGAGCACCAGGGCGACGGTTTCCGGCAGCGCGCCGGACTCGGCCTGGTGGCGGGCGATCAGCCGGTCGGCCTGGCGGGCACCATCGGTGACGGCGTAGGGGCTCGGCATGCGGAACGGATCGAAGCCGTAGATGTTACGCCCGGTCGGCAGGATGGCGGTGTTGCGCAGGATGTCGCCGCCCGGCGCGGGGCGGATGTAATGACCATCGAGCGCGGCGATGATGGCGGGGAGTTCGCTGTCAGCACCGAGCAGCGCATCGAGCCGTTTGCGCTCGACGGGATCGGTGATGTTGGCGGCGTTCAGCAGATCGGTACGCTGTTCGGCGTTCGGCGGGCTGCCGACCACGTGCAGGCCCATCGGGATGAGTGAATATTCCAGATCGAGCAGGGCGATGCCGAGTTGCGCGATGGCGGGCTCGGCCGTGTCGCCCCAGGCGGGCTCGGCCTTGGCGAGATCGAGCTTGGCGGCGTCCGCCTGGATCAGCGCTTCAAGGTCGAGCCGTTCGGATGCCGGCGCGTCCGGCGGCAGGCTGCGCCATTGCAGGATGGTGGCCTTGAGATCGGCGAGGCCGCGATACAGCCCGGCCTGGGTGACCGGCGGGGTGAGGTGGCTGATCAAGGTCGCGTTGGCGCGGCGCTTGGCGAGCATGCCCTCGGACGGGTTGTTCGAGGCATAGAGATAGAAATTCGGCAGATCGCCGATCAGCCGGTCCGGCCAGCATTTGCCGGTCATGCCGGCCTGCTTGCCGGGCATGAATTCGAGCGCGCCGTGGGTGCCGAAATGCAGCACGGCGTGGGCGGCGAAATCTTCGCGCAGCCAGCGGTAGAAGGCGCTGAACGCATGGGTGGGGGCGAAGCCGCCTTCGAACAGCAGGCGCATCGGGTCGCCTTCGAACCCGAAGGCGGGCTGGACGCCAACGAATATGTTGCCGAGCTGCGCGCCGACCACGAAGATCGAGGACCCATCGGTGTTCTGCCGGCCGGGCGCGGGGCCCCACATTTTCTCGATTTCGGCGAGATGCGGTTCGCGGCGGACATGATCGTCACGCGGGATTTTCACCGCGACATTGGCGGGCGCGCCGTATTGCGCGGCGTTGCCGACGCAGATCATATCACGCAGGGCTTCGACATCGGCCGGCATTTCGACGGTGTAGCCAGCGTCGCGCAGGGCGCCGAGCGTGTTGAACAGCGACTGAAACACCGAAAGATAGGCGGCGGTGCCGGTCGCACCCGCGTTGGGTGGGAAGTTGAAGATGACGAGGCCGATGCGGCGATCGGCGCGGGCCGCCTTGCGCAGGCGGATCAGCCGGCCGACGCGGTTGGCCAGCATCGAGGCGCGCTCGATATGGACCGACATGGCGCGGGCGTTCTCGCCGGTGCCGCCGACCCTGCCGCCGAAGGTCATCGGCACGATGCCGCCATCGAGTTCGGGCAGGGCGACCATCATGGTCGCCTCGATCGGCGTCAGGCCGCGCGGGTCGGCTTCCCAGGCGGAGATCGGCTGGAATTCGAGGGCGTGGGCCGACATGTATGGCACGTCGAGTGCGGCGAGTGCTGCTTCGGCGGCTTTGGAATCGTTGTAGGCGGGGCCGCCGACCAATGAAAATCCGGTCAGAGAGATCACCGCATCGACGGTAGGAATGCCGTCCTTGACGAAATATTTATCCATCGCGGGGCGGGCATCGAGCCCGGCGGCGAACACCGGCAGGACCTGATAGCCGCTCGCTTCGATCGCGGAGATCACGCCGTCGTAATGGGCGCAATCGCCGGAAATCAGCAGGCTGCGCAGCAGGACGAGGCCGACGGTGCCGTGGGCACGGGTGCAATGCGGCACCTCGTTGCGCTCGGTGCCGAATTTGCCCGGCATACGCGGATGATAGACACCGACTTCGGTGTATTCGCGCGGCGCGGGCACGGCGAGCTTGCTTTTCAGCGCGCCGCGCGGGCCGGATGCGTAGCGGCGGATCAGCATCCGCATCAGGCTTTCGATATTGTCCGACGAGCCGGCCAGCCAATAGGACAGAGCGAGGAAATAGCTGCGCAGATCCTGGGCGGCACCGGGGATCAGTTTCAGCATTTTCGGCAGGCGGCGCAGGGTGCGCATCTGCGATTCGGCGGCCGAGGCATCCTTGCGCTTCGGGCGCAGGTTTTTCAGGAATTTGAGGGCGGCGCTGCCCTCCTTGCTCATGTCCAACCGGCCGAGTCGGGTCAGGTTGACCACTTCGGCGGCGGACAAGGCGCAGAGCATCGCATCGCAGGAGTCGCGCCGCGCGGCGAGGGCGGGCTGGACCAGTTTGATATGATCATCGAGGAACAGCATCGTGGCGATCACGATATCGGCGCTCGCGATCGCATCGGTGCAGGCGGTGAGCGCGGTTTTGTTGGACGCCCAGTGGTCGGCGGTGTGCAGCTCGATCGACAGGCCGGGGTATTCGCTGATCAGGGATTTGCGGCCGGCCTCGATCACGCCATCGAGATGGCTGTCCATCGTGACGATGGCGACGCGGATCGGCGTCGCCTGGTCAGCGGGAGAAATGGGCTTTTGCATCGTAAATCGTCTCAATCGTGATGAGGGTCACGCCATGCTCGGCGGCAAAAAGTTCGGTGTTCTTCCGCGCCTTGCCGCGCACGAAGAACGGGATTTTCTTGAGTTCGGCCTCGGCTGACGGCTCCCAGCCGGTGAGGATGGGTGCGGTTGCTACCGGTGCCGCGGCTTCGGCGCCAAGATGCGAGGGGGCAGCCTGATCGTTGAATTCGAAATCCTCGCGGAACATGCCGAGCAGATGCTCTTCGAGACCCATCATCAGCGGGTGGGTCAGCGTGTCGAACAGCACATTGGCCCCTTCGAAGCCGGCGAAGGGCGAATGGCGGGCCGGGAAATCCTGCACATGGGTGGGGGCGGAAATCACGGCGCAGGGAATGCCGAGGCGTTTGGCGATGTGGCGTTCCATTTGTGTGCCGAGCACCAGCTCGGGCTGGGCGGCGGCGATGGCGGCTTCGACGGTCAGGTAATCGTCGCTGATCAGGGCTTCGACATTGTAGAGTGCGGCGGCGGATTTCACTTCGCGGGCAAACTCGCGGCTGTAGGTGCCGAGGCCGGCGATGGTGAAGCCGATTTCGGTGGCGGCGATGCGGGCGAGGGCGATGGCGTGGCTGGCATCGCCGAAAATGAAGACGCGCTTGCCGGTGAGATAGGTGCTGTCGATCGAGCGGGCGTACCAGGACGAGCGGGCCTGGCTTTCCAGATCGTCCGGCACCGTGCTGCCGGTGAGGGCCGCGATTTCGGCTGCGAAGTCGCGCGTGGCGTTCAGCCCGATCGGCACGGTGGTGATGGTCTTCTGGCCGAATTTGCGGGCAAGATAGGCGGCGGCGGTGCCGGCGATTTCCGGGTAGAGCACGATATTGGCATCGGCCGCGGGGATGCGCGCGAGATCGGCGAAGCGGGCGCCGAGCGGGGCGATCACGTTGATCGAGACACCGAGTTTGCCCAGCAGGTCGGTCACTTCGATCAGATCGTCGCGGTGGCGAAAGCCGAGTGCCGCTGGGCCGAGGATGTTGACCGCGACCGGGCGGCCGGTGCGATCCGGTGTTGCGACGCCGTTGGTTGCGGCGCGGACCAGATGATAGAGGGTTTCCGCCGCGCCCCAGTTTTCCTTGCGCTGATAGGCGGGCAGCTCGAGCGGTATCACCGGGATCGGCAGGCCGAGTGCCGCGGCGAGGCCGCCTGGATCGTCCTGGATCAGTTCGGCGGTGCAGGAGGCGCCGACGATCATGGCTTCGGGTTTGAAACGGTCATAGGCGTCGCGCACCGCGTTTTTGAACAAGGTTGCGGTGTCCGAGCCGAGGTCGCGCGCCTGGAACGTGGTGTAGGTGACCGGCGGGCGGCGGTCGCGCCGTTCGATCATGGTGAACAGCAGATCAGCGTATGTGTCGCCTTGCGGTGCGTGCAGCACGTAGTGCACGCCCTGCATCGCGGTGGCGATACGCATCGCGCCGATATGGGGGGGGCCTTCATAGGTCCAGAGGGTCAGCTGCATGGCGCTATACCGAAAGCAGGGCGCGGCGCGCGAGCGGCCGGGCGAAGAGATTGGCGAGGTCGGCGGCCTGTTCGAAACCGTGGATCGGGCTGAACACCAGTTCGATCGACCATTTGGTCGCGATGCCTTCGGCTTCGAGCGGATTGGCGAGGCCAAGGCCGCAGATCACCAGATCGGGCTGCTCGGCGCGGCAACGGTCGAGCTGGCGTTCGACGTCCTGGCCTTCGGAGAGTTGGGTGGCGAAGGGCAGCAGAGCGAGTTCGGCATCCATCAGGTCGCGGTGGAGGAACGGGGTGCCAACTTCGACCAGTTCGACGCCGCATTCGCGGGCGAGGAAGCGGGCGAGCGGGATTTCGAGCTGCGAATCGGGGAAGAAGAAAATTTTGCGCCCGGCGAGTTTGGCGCGGACCGCGGCGAGCGACTCGGTGGCGCGGCGGGCGGGTAGGGCAAGCACGCTTTCGGTGCGGGCGGGATCGATGCCGAAGGCGGCGGCGGCGGCTTCGATCCAGAGGCGGGTGCCCTCGGCGCCGAGCGGGTAGGGGGCGGCGATCCGGCGGGCGCCGCGCTCGTGCAGGGCGCGCGCGGTGGCGGCGAGGAAGGGCTGCGCGAGGATGAATTTGGTGTGCGGCCCGACCGCGGGCATCGCGCCGGCGTGGCGGGCGGGCAGGAAATCGACCCGCTCGATGCCGATGGCGGTAAACAGGCGGCGGAACTGGTCCTCGACGATATCGGCGACCGCGCCGACCACCATGAGGGAGGTGGTGGAGCCGGCGTCGGCGAGGGTGGGAACCAAGGCTTCGAGGCAGGCGTCTTCGCCCTCGGTGAAGGTGGTTTCGATGCCGCTGCCGGAATAGGCGAGGATGCGGGGCAGGCGGCCAAACCGCTCATCGAGCCGGGCTGCCGCGCGGGTGAGGTCGAGCTTGATGACTTCGGAGGGGCAGGAGCCGACCAGGAACAGGAGTTTGATATCCGGGCGGCGTTCGATCAGGCGGGTCACCACGCGGTCGAGTTCGTCATCGAGATCGGCGCGGCCGGCGAGGTCGCGCTCCTCGATGATGGCGGTGGCGAAACGGGGTTCGGCGAAGATCATTACCCCGGCGGCCGATTGCACCAGATGGGCACAGGTGCGCGAACCGACCACGAGGAAGAACGCATCCTGGATCCGCCGGTGCAGCCAGACGATGCCGGTCAGGCCGCAGAACACTTCGCGCTGGCCGCGCTGGCGGATGATGTCGGGCGCGGTCGCGGAGGGCGCGGTGGTGCAGACGCTCATTATATCGACACCGCGGCATGACGCGGTGCTTCGAGCCGGGCGGCGCGCAGTTTCATGATGAACTGCATCGCGTTGATCAGGTAAGTGGCGTAGGCCGCCAGCGCGATCATCATTTGCGTCTGCGGGCCCGCGATATGGGTGAACAGCACCAGCACGTAGAGCGAGTGCAGCGCGATCACCAGCATGCTGAACAGGTCTTCCCAGAAGAAGGCGCGGGCGAAGAGGTATTTTCCGAACACCTCGTGTTCCCAGATCGCGCCGGTGATCATGATGGTGAACAGCACGATGGTTTTGACCAGGATGGAATCGGTCGCCAGGGCAAGACCGTTGCCGGTGATCAGGTAATGCGCGACCAGGCTGAGGCTGACCAGGAAGACCACGAACTGGATGGGCGCCAGAATGCCCTGCACCAGGGTCCATTTGGTGGCGTCGCGCCGGCGGCGTTCCTCGATACTATAGAGAAAGGGCGTGCGGCGCGGCTGTGGCGCGCTGGTCTGGTGGCGGCCATAGCCGTGACCCTCCCATGGGCAGCAATTGACGGCACCGGTCAGGCGCTCAACGACCTTTGTAAACATCGCTTGACATGTCCTGAAAGGAGGCGTTCGATCCCGTCGCTAAATAAGCATTGGTTAATGTGTGCCCGGCTATTTCGCTTGCGGCACCGCGCCAGATCAACGGGAGACGACCATGGGAATCGTAGAATTCGGTAGCTTGGTTCATCAGAGTTTCCTCTGTCGCGGGTCAGCGACGAGACGAAAACTAGCCCCGCTGAATATCGACTGTCAACCTTTATTTACGTCAATCAAACTTGACACTCGACGCGGTTCGGGTGCATGTTCGTTGAAGAGTTGAGGAGGCCTATCGATGAGAGACGCCACACAGCACCAGGGATCGCGAGGCCAATCCGGCCGGTCCGAACTCGACCGTGCCGCCTTATCCTCGGGCGGCAACGCGAGCGGCCCCGTGGCAGGTAACGCGCCGCGCGGGGCGGCTCCGAGCAAACCACATATATATGAAGCGATCGCCGATGAGTTGCATCGCCAGACCGTGATCCGGCCGTGGTCCGGCCTGCTGGAGCGCACGATCGCGACCGAGGTGCTGCCGCGCATGCTGGCCAACCGGCCCGATCGCGCGGCGGCACCATCGGGCGCGGCGCCGATGCCGACGCGGGGCGAGGTGGAGCGGTTCGTCGATCTGATCCTGGCCGAGAACATCGCCGAGGCGCATGCCACGCTGGCACGGTTCGTGGTGTCCGGTGCTACACGCGATGCGGTTCTGCAGGGGTTGTTGGCCCCGGCGGCGCGGCGGCTGGGTGATTTATGGGATGAGGACCGCACCGATTTCGCGGCGGTCACGCTCGCGATGATCCGGCTCAACCAAATCCTGCGCGACACTGCCGATCCGGTCAGTGACGCGCCGATGTTGCGTGGTCGTGAGCGGCATTTTTTGATCGCGGCGGCGCCGGGTGAGCAGCATAGTTTCGGGATCGCGGTGTTATCCGACCTGTTCCGGCGGGCCGGGTGGATCGTGCAGACCGAGGCGTTGCTGACGCGGGCGTCGCTGATGTCGATGGTGCGGCGCAACTGGTTCGATGTGGTAGGGCTTTCGGTGAGCGGCGAGGGAGGGCTGAAGGGTCTGCCAGCGGTGATCCGCGCCCTGCGGCGCACCGCGCTGAACCCGGCGCTGGGCGTGATGGTGGGCGGCAAGGCGTTTGCCGATCATCCGGAGCGGGCACAGTTCGTGGGTGCGGATGCAACGGCGCGCGATGGCCAGGCGGCGTTGTTCGAGGCGGATACCATGGTTGAGCGTGCCCACGCGGCGATCCGATAGCAACGGCCCGGCGATGTCGGCGCATGATGGTCTGTCATGTGGCGATTGCGAAACGAGGCAAAACGAGTTGACGGAGAGGTGGCAAGGTTACATCTGCAGATACTTATATATTCGAAAGTGTGGTCGTCTATGAAAGCCTTCAAATCGCCAGCGAAATGGCTTGCCGATGTCGATGCCGACGCTGCAGGCATGCTGATCGCCGCGGCTGCCGATATCGCCCTGATCGTGGACCGCAAGGGCATCGTGCGCGATGTCGCGTTTCAGAGTGCGAGTTTTGCCAATGAGTTCGATCAGAGCGAGACCTGGATCGGGCGACCGTGGGCGGACACCGTAACGGTCGAAAGCCGGACCAAGGTGACCGAGATGCTGCACGACATGGCGGGCAAGGCGGATGACCGGCCCAACCCGCTGGGGCGGCATGTGAATTACCCGGCCCGTGAGGGCAAGGACGTGCCGATTTTGTTTTCAACGATTCCGGTCGGCCATAGCGGGCGGGCGATTGCCTTCGGGCGGGATCTGCGGGCGCTCGCCTCGTTGCAGCAGCGCCTGGTGGATGTGCAGCAATCGTTGGAGCGGGATTATTCGCGGCTGCGCCATGTCGAGACGCGCTACCGGATTTTGTTTCAGATGTCGGCCGAGCCGGTGCTGGTGCTCGATGGCCAGTCGCAGAAGATCGTCGAGGCCAATCCGGCCGCGCAGCGGTTGTTCGGGGATCGGGACAAATTGGCCGGGTTGGCGTTTGCCGGGCTGGTCGAACCGGAAAGCCGGGGGGCGCTTGAGCAGTTGCTCGGCAGCATCCGCGCTGCCGGTCGGATGGATGACGTGCGAATCCGGCTGACCGATCATGATAGCGAAATGCGGATTTCCGCGTTTTTGCTGCGTCAGGGCGAGGGGCAGAATTATCTGCTGCGTCTGTCGCCGGTCAGCCCGGTCGATCCGCATAATCTGTTGTCCGACAGCAAGGCCAAGCTGCTCAAACTGATCGAGAGCGCGCCGGATGGCTTCGTCGTGACCGGCAATGACGGGCGGCTGCTTGCGGCCAACGCCGCGTTTCTGGATATGACGCAGCTGGGTTCCGAGGAACAGGCGCATGGCCAGACGCTGGATCGCTGGCTCGGCCGGCCGGGGGTGGATTTGAATGTGCTGAGCGCCAACCTGCGCCAGCATGGTTCGGTGCGGTTGTACCCGACGTTCCTGCGCGATGAGTTCGGCACCCAGACCGAGGTCGAGATTTCGGCGGTGACGGTGATGAACGGCGGCAAGCCGTGTTTCGGGTTTGCGATTCGCAACATCGGCCGACGGACCGCGCCCGAGTTCATTCCGCCGGCGACGACGACGCGTGCGGTGCCGCGTTCGCTCGAACAGATCAGCGAGTTGATCGGGCGCGTTTCGCTCAAGGAAATCGTGCGCGAAGCGACCGAGGTGATCGAGCGCCTGTCGATTGAGGCGGCGCTGAAGATCACCGGCGATAATCGCGCGTCGGCGGCCGAGATGCTCGGTCTGTCGCGCCAGAGCCTTTACGTGAAACTCCGGCGTTACGGCATGATGGATGCCGAGGCGCTGGGAGTCGCATAACCCAGGACCGGAGACCGGATGACGCCAGCCGACAAGCCCAGCATTACCTTCGATCAGCCCGCGGCCTCGGTGCGTCTGCCCGATCTCAAGGTCTGTATCGAACTGCTCAAACCGGTCACCTGGTTTGCCGCGATCTGGGCTTTCATGTGCGGGGTGGTATCGTCCGGTGCGCCGCTCGCGGCACGGTGGCCGGAGCTGGTGCTGGGCATGGTGCTGGCGGGCCCGATGGTGTGCGGCACCTCGCAGGCGGTGAACGACTGGTTCGATCGGCATGTCGATGCGATCAACGAGCCGGATCGCCCGATTCCCTCGGGCCGGATGCCGGGGCGCTGGGGGTTGTATATCGCGATCATCTGGTCGGGCGCCTCGCTGCTGGTGGCGCTGCCGCTGGGGCCATGGGGCGTCGGTGCCACGATGTTCGCGTTGGCGGCGGCCTGGGGCTACAGCGCGCCGCCGTTCCGCTTCAAGATGAACGGCTGGTGGGGCAATGCCGCCGTGGCGCTCTGCTACGAGGGTGTGCCGTGGTTCACCGGGGCGGCGGTGATGCGCAATGCGCTGCCTTCGCCGCATATTCTGATCATCGCGGCGCTCTATAGCGCCGGGGCGCACGGCATCATGACCTTGAACGATTTCAAATCGATCGAGGGTGATTTGAAAATCGGGGTCCGCTCGTTGCCGGCGCAACTCGGTGTGCTGCGCGCCTCGATCGTGGCGTGCATCATCATGGCGGTGCCGCAGGTGTGCGTGATCGAGTTCATGATCGGCTGGCATCATCCGCTGGCGGCCACACTGATCGGGGTTTCGCTGCTGGTTCAATTGTTTCTGATGCGCCGCTTGCTCGAAAAGCCGCGCGAACGCGCGCCCTGGTACAATGCCACGGGCACGACGCTTTATGTTCTGGGCATGCTGGTCAGCGCGTTCGCGCTCGCCGCGACGGGGGTTTAAATGACACAGATGACCGAATACGACGTGGTGGTGGTCGGCGGCGGCCCGGCGGGTGCGACCGCGGCGGAGACGCTGGCGCGCGCCGGGCGCACCGTGCTGCTGCTGGATCGGGACGGGCGGATCAAGCCTTGCGGCGGCGCCGTGCCGCCGCGGCTGATCCGCGACTATGATATCCCCGAGCATCTGATCGTGGCGAAGGCGCGCGGCGCGAATATCGTGTCGCCGAAGGCGAAGAAGGTCGCGATGCCGATCGATGACGGTGGCTATGTCGGCATGGTCGATCGTGATGTGTTCGATGCGTTCTTGCGCGACCGGGCGGCGGCGGCGGGGGCCGAGCGGCGCACCGGGCGGTTCGAGCGGATCGAGCGCGATGCCACGGGCCGCACCATCATCCACTACAAGACCAAGGATGGCATGGGTGCCGTGGTGGCGCGCGCGGTGATCGGCGCGGATGGCGCGGTTTCGGCGGTGGCGCGGCAGACGATTCCCGGGGCGGACAAGCACAAGCGGGTGTTCGCCTATCATGAGGTGATCAAGGCGCCGCCGGCCGGCACGCCGGGGTGGAACCCGCAGCAATGCGAGATTTATTACGATGCCAAGGTATCGCCGGATTTCTACGCCTGGATTTTCCCGCATGGCGAGACCGCGAGCATCGGCACTGGCAGCGCGGTCAAGGGGTTTTCGCTACGCGGCGCGGTGGGTGATCTGCGGAGCACGGCGGGGTTGACCGGTGCCGAGACGATCCGCTCGGAAGGCGCGCCGCTGCCGCTCAAGCCGCTGCCGCGCTGGGATGACGGGATCAACGTGCTGCTCGCGGGCGATGCCGCCGGGGTGGTGGCGCCGGCTTCGGGCGAGGGGATCTATTACGCCATGCTCGGCGGGCAGTTGGCGGGCGAGGCGGTGGACGAATTCTGCCGGACCGGCGATGCCAAGGCGCTGAAAACCGCGCGCAAACGCTTCATGAAGACGCATGGCATGGTGTTTTTCGTACTCGGGTTCATGCAGGATTTCTGGTATTCCAGCGACAAGCGGCGGGAATTGTTCGTCGCCATCTGCGGGGATTCCGATGTGCAGGCGATGACCTGGCAGGCCTATATGAACAAGGCGCTGGTGCGGGCCAAGCCGATCGTGCATGCACGCATCTTTGCCAAGAACATGATACGGCTGACCCGGCTGATGCAGGCATGACGGCGCTGGCGGTCGGGCAGTTTCGTGACACGCGGACAGGAGATCGCAATCATATGAGTTGGTTCGGCGGCCATTGGGGACCGGTTCTGGTCGCGGCGGTGACCGCGACGGTGGTGGCCGGTGCCGGCGGTGCCGCCAGCACGATCGGGCCGTGGTATCGGGGCTTGCGCAAACCCTCGTGGCAGCCGCCGCCCTGGCTGTTCGGACCGGTCTGGACCTTGATTTTTGCCCTGATCGCCGGGGCTGGGGTGATCGGCTGGGAAGCCGCGCCGAGTGTGACGAGCGCGACGTTCCTGCTGGTGTTGTTCGGCATTAATGCGGTGTTCAATGTCGCGTGGAGCGTGCTGTTCTTCACCATGCGCCGGCCGGATTGGGCGTTGATCGATATCGCACCGCTCTGGCTGACGATTCTGGCGCTGGTCGTCACCACCGCGCAATTCGCCGGCACCGCGGCGCTGCTGCTGATGCCGTATCTGCTCTGGGTGACGTTTGCCGGCTACCTGAACCTTGTGATCGTGCGGCTGAACGCGCCGTTCACCGTAACCGCGCAGGCCGAGTGATGGCGCTGTATCCGTTCACCGCGATCGTCGGCCAGACCGAGATGATCCGCGCGATGCTGATCGCGACGGTCGAGCCAACGCTAGGTGGGGTGCTCGCGTTCGGTGATCGCGGGACCGGTAAATCGACCGCGGTGCGCGCCCTGGCGGCGCTGCTGCCGACCATGCGCGCGGTGGCCGGCTGCCGGTATCATTGCGATCCTGCGGCGCGCAGCGCGCTGTGCCCAGAATGCCGCAACCGCCGGGCGGCGGGGCGGCTGGCATCGGAACGGGTGCGGATCCCCGTGGTCGATCTGCCGCTCGGCGCGACCGAGGACCGGGTGGTCGGCGCGCTCGATCTCGAGCGGGCTCTGGCCGATGGGGTGAAGGCGTTCGAGCCCGGCCTGCTGGCGCGCGCGCATCGGGGGTTTTTGTATATCGACGAGATCAACCTGCTCGAGGATCATCTGGTCGATCTGCTGCTCGATGTCGCGGCGTCGGGCGAGAACGTGGTGGAGCGCGAGGGGCTCAGCCTGCGCCACCCGGCACGGTTCGTGCTGATCGGCAGCGGCAACCCCGAGGAGGGCGAGTTGCGGCCGCAGTTGCTCGACCGGTTCGGCCTGTGCGTCGAGGTGAAGACGCCCACCGATCTCGACCAGCGGATCGAGGTGGTGCGGCGGCGTGATGCGTTCGAGCACGACCAGGCGGGATTCACGCGCCGGTTTGCGGCCGATGAGGCGGCGTTGCGGCGGCAGTTGGTGACGGCGATGAAACTGCTGCCGCTGGTCAGCGTGCCGGAGGCGATTTTACGGCTGGCGGCGAAGCTCTGCATCGAACTCGGCACCGATGGTCTGCGCGGCGAACTCACCCTGCTGCGTGCCGCACGCGCCGAGGCGGCGTTGGAGGGCGATACCGTGGTGACCGAGAGCCATCTGCGCGCGGTGGCGCCGGCGGCGCTGCGGCATCGGTTGCGGCGTGATCCGCTCGATGAATCGCTGGCGGGTGCGCGGGTCGAGCGCGCCATGGCTGCGCTGTTCAGCCAGGCGGCGATCGCCGCATGAGCCCGTTGCCGGCGCCGCGCAAACCGACCCGCGACGCCGGCCTGGCCGCCTGCCTGTTCGCCATTGATCCGGTCGGGCTGGGCGGCATGGTGATCCGCAGCCGGATCGGGCCGGCGCGGGACGGGTTTTTGAGCCGGTTGCGCGGCCTGCTGCCCAGCGCCACGCCGGTGCGGCGCTTGCCCACGCATATCACCGATGATCGGCTGCTCGGCGGGCTCGATCTCGCGGGGACTCTGTCTTTTGGGTCCAGGATTGTGGCTACCGGCTTGTTGGCCGAGGTCGATGGCGGAGTCGTCGTGATTCCGATGGCCGAACGGCTGGATCGCGCGTTGGTCGGCAAGCTGGCGGCGGCGCTCGATCGTGGCGTGGTCAGCGTGGCGCGCGATGGCGTGATGAGCGAGCGGGATGCACGGTTCGGCGTCGTCGCGCTGGATGAAGGGATCGGCGATGACGAGGCGGCACCGGGTGCGCTGTGCGACCGGCTGGCCTTCGTGCTCGACGAGACGATGCTCAATGATGATTTCGTCTGGCCGGGGGCACGCGCGATTGCCCGGGCGCGCGGGCGGCTGGCGGGGATTGTGGCAGGCGATGATACCGCGATTGCGCTGTGCCGGACGGCGGCGGCCCTGGGGATCGATTCGTTGCGCGCGCCGATTCTGGCGTTGCGCGCGGCCCGGGCGGCCGCGGCATTGGCCGGGCGGCGCAGCATCGATGAGGCAGATGCGATTCTGGCGGCGCGGCTGATCCTGGCGCCGCGCGCGACGACGCTGCCGGCGCCCGAACCGCCGCCCGAGCCGCCATCCGAGCCGCCAACCGAATCACAGAACGAGCCGGACGAGCCGCCGCCCGAGGCGCGCGAGGCTCAGGCGGATGACCAGCCCCAGGATGAACCGCCGCCGGGTGATGCCTCGGAGGAGCTGGCCGAGCGCGTGCTCGATGCGGCCCGCAGCGCCTTGCCGCTCGATCTGCTGGCGGCGCTGGCGATGCTGGGCGGCCCACGCCGCGCCGCGAGCGCCGCCAGCGGCAAGACACCGATCGCGCAGGGTGGCGTGCGTGGCCGCCCGGCGGGCGTGCGGCCCGGCCGGCCCGGCAATGGCGCGCGGCTCGCCTTGATCGACACGCTGCGCGCCGCAGCGCCGATGCAGCCGCTGCGCCGGCGTGAGCGCGCGGCGCAAAACCCTGGGCCGATGCCGCGCGTGCTGGTGCGCGCCGAGGATTTCCGGATCAAGCGGTTCATTGCGCCGGTACGCACGGTCGCGATTTTCGCCGTCGATGCTTCGGGTTCCTCCGCGCTCAACCGGCTCGCCGAGGCCAAGGGCGCGATTCAGATTTTGTTGGCGGATTGCTATGTTCGGCGCGATCAGGTTGCGCTGATCGCGTTTCGGAACCGCACCGCCGAATTGCTGCTGCCGCCGACCGGAGCGCTGGCGCGGGCACGGCGCAGCCTGGCCGCCTTGCCGGGCGGTGGCGCGACGCCGCTGGCCCTGGGCATCGATGCCGCCTGCGCCATGGGGATTGCCGAACGTCGGCGCGGGGCCAGCCCGTTGATCGTGCTGTTAACCGACGGGGGGGCCAATATCGGGCGTGACGGCAAGCCGGGGCGCGAGGCCGCCGGGCGCGATGCCCGCGCCGCCGCCCAGGCCTGCGCCGCCGCAGGGCTGGCGGGCATGGTGATCGACACCGCGCCGCGCCGCAGCGGGTTCGCGGCGGAACTCGCGCGCCTGATGAACGGGCGTTACTTGCCGCTGCCCTACGCCGATGCCGCCGCACTCAGCAACGCCGTCCGCGCCCAGGCGGCCTAGGGGAATGACCAGAATGGCCATCGAGATGTCCGAGCCTGTGATAACGACTGAAGACACCTCGCTGTGGCAGGCGCTGCTGGGCGATGGCGCGCCGAACTGGCAGCGCGACGGCACCAATTGGCCGAACCGGGCGGCCAGCCGCTTCATCGAGGCGGGCGGACTGCGGTTTCATGTGCAGATCATGGGCAAGGGGCCGGTGGCGCTGCTGCTGCACGGCACCGGCGCGGCGACGCATTCCTGGCGCGACCTGGCACCGGCGCTGGCAGCGGATTTTACGGTGGTGGCACCCGACCTGCCCGGCCATGGGTTCACCGAGGCGCCGGTCTGGCCGCGCATGTCGCTGCCGGGCATGGCGGGGGCGGTGGCCTCGCTGATCGGCGTGCTCGATATCGCGCCGGCGCTGATCGTCGGCCATTCGGCGGGCGCCGCGATCGGGATCGATCTGTGCCGCAGCGGGCAGGTCGCACCGTCCGGGCTGGTCAGCCTGAACGGCGCGTTGCTGCCGTATCGCGGCAATCTGACCAAAGTGTTTTCGCCGATCGCCAAAATGTTCGCGATGAACCCGCTGGTGCCGCGGCTGTTCGCCTGGCGCGCGAAGAACCCGAGCATCGTGCGCCGCCTGCTCGCCGGCACCGGTTCGACGATCGATTCGGCCGGCGAGGCGCATTACGCGACGCTGGTGCGTCGCAGCGGCCATGCCGCCGCGGCGCTGACCATGATGGCGAACTGGGATCTGGACCCGATCGAGGCCAATCTGCCCAATCTGGCGCCGAGGCTGTTGCTGGTGACCGGTGCGAACGATCGCTCGATCCCGCCGCGCGAGGCGGAGCGGATCGCGCGCATCGTGCCGGGCGCGCGGCTGGTGTCGATGCCGGGGCTCGGTCATCTCGCGCATGAGGAGGCACCGGCCGAGACCGCTGCGATCATTGCGGAATTCGCGCGCGAGATCGGGGTGCTCGGCGCATGAACGCGATGCCGGAGCGTGGCGCGCTGGATGATCCGCAGCGGCCGCATGCGATCGTGATCGGCGCGGGGATCGGCGGTCTGGCCGCCGCCATCCGGCTCGGCGCGCGGGGCTGGCGGGTGAGTGTGCTGGAACGCTGCGAGCAGGCGGGCGGGCGCGCCGCGGTGTTCCGCCAGGACGGGTTTACCTTCGATGCCGGACCGACCATCATCACCGCGCCGTTTCTGCTGGAAGAACTCTGGACGCTGGCGGGAAGGCGGTTTGCCGATGACGTGACGCTGGTGCCGATCGACCCGTTCTATCGCATCCGGTTCGATACCGGATCGTATATCGATTGTTCGGCCGATCCCGCGTTCATGCGCGCCGAAATCCAGCGGCTCGCGCCGGGTGATCTGGCGGGGTATGAGCGGTTCATCGCGCTGACCGAGCGGATTTATCAAATCGGCTTCGAGCAGCTCGGCCATGTGCCGTTCGGTTCGTGGACCGACATGGCGCGGATCCTGCCGGATTTGTTGCGGCTGTCCGGCCATCGCAGCGTCTATGCGCTGGCGGCGCGCCATGTGCGCGACGAACGAATTCGCGCGGCGCTGAGTTTTCACCCGCTGCTGGTCGGCGGCAATCCGTTCAAGGTGAGCGCGATCTATGCGATGATCCTGCATCTGGAGCGCGCGCACGGCGTGCATTTCGCAATGGGCGGCACCGGGCGGATCGTCGAGGGTATGGCCGGGCTGATTGCCGGGCAGGGCGGCAGCATCCGGCTGAATACCAATATCGACCGGATCACCATTGCGGATGGCGCGGCGACCGGGGTGGCGCTCGATGACGGCACGCGGATCGCGGCGGATATCGTGGTGTCCAACGCATGCACCGCGCATACCTATCGTCATCTGCTGCGCGATGCGCCGCGCCGGCGCTGGACCGACCGCAAACTGAAAGCGACCCGGTATTCGATGGGTCTGTTCGTCTGGTATTTTGGCACCGACATCAAGTTTCCCGATGTGCCGCATCACGCGATCATCATGGGGCCGCGCTACCGCGGGCTGCTCGATGATATTTTTGAACACAAGACACTTGCGACCGACATGAGCATTTACCTGCACCGACCGACCGCAACCGATCCTTCATTGGCACCGCCGGGGTGCGATGGGTTCTATGCGCTCGCACCGGTGCCGCATCTCGGCGGTGATATCGATTGGGCAACGCAGGCCGAGCCGTATCGCCAGGCGCTGGAACGGCGGCTGGCCGAGACCATGCTGCCCGGGCTCGCGGGGCATGTGGTGACCTCGCGCATCATGACGCCAGCGGATTTCGAGAGCCGCTACGCCTCGACCCTGGGGGCCGGGTTCGGCATGGAGCCTGTGCTGACGCAGAGCGCATGGTTTCGGCCGCATAATGCGAGCGAGGAATTGCGGAACTTGTTTCTGGTCGGCGCCGGGACGCATCCGGGTGCCGGGGTGCCGGGGGTGCTGTCGACCGCGCGGGTGCTCGATGGTCTCGTGCCGGCGGTTTCGACCGTCATGTCGTCGGCGGCGGGGCGGGAGGTTGGCCAGCATGTCTGAGCGGATCGCCGATCCGGATATGGCCGCCTGTGCCGCGATGCTGCGTGGCGGTTCGCTGAGTTTTCATGCCGCCTCGCGCCTGCTGCCGGCGCGCATCCGCCATCCGGCCACCGCGCTCTACGCGTTCTGCCGCGTCGCGGATGACGCGGTGGATGACGGTGCGGACAAGGGGGCAGCGGTGGCGCGTCTCGCGCAGCGGCTCGACCGGGCCTATCACGGCCGGCCGGAGAATACGCCGGTCGATCGCGCCTTCGCCCGGATGATCGAGACCCATGCGATTCCGCGCACGCTGCCGGATGCGTTGATCGAGGGCCTCGCCTGGGATGCCGCCGGTCGGCGCCACGAGACCATTGCCGATGCGCGTGCCTATGCCGCGCGGGTGGCCGGTTCGGTCGGCGCCATGATGACGCTGATCATGGGCAGGCGCGATGCGGAGAGCCTGGGTGCGGCCTGCGACCTCGGCATTGCGATGCAGTTCACCAATATCGCGCGCGATGTGGGCGAGGATGCCCGCGCCGGGCGCCTGTATCTGCCGCTCGACTGGCTGGCGGCGCGTGGCATCGATGCCGAGGCGTTTCTGGCGGCACCACGGTTTTCGCCCGATCTGGCGCAGGTGATCGCGCAATTGCTCGACGAGGCAGAGCGTTTCTACGATCGGGCGCGGCCGGGCATTGCGTGCCTGCCGTTCGATTGCCGACCGGGGATCCAGGCGGCGCGCATGATCTATCGCGCGATCGGGCGGGGGCTGGCGCGCGGGGGTTATGATTCGATCACGCGGCGCGCGCGGGTTTCGGCGCCGCGCAAGCTGGGTCTGGCCGCCCTGGCGGTCACGCGCACCCTGCTGCCGGCGCTGCGGCTGCCGGCCCTGACCTGTGCCGAGACGCAATTTCTGATCGAGGCGGCGGCGTTGCCGGTGCGCGAGTCGATCGGGCCCGGGACGCGGGTGATCATGCTGATCGACCGGCTGGAGCGGATCGATCGTCTCGCGCCGGGCGTACGTGCCGAATTGTCTGCCCTGTCTGGCGATTTCGCCTGTCCACCCTAAATCCGTGCGAGGAGGATCAACCCATGTTGGATACCGCCATCGGACTTTCGCTCTATCTGACCGCTGCGGCCTTCGTGCTGCACGGGATTCGCGCCCGCCGGCTGAAGCGGCTGGAGGCGTATGAGCCGATCAACCCGATGATTTTCGCCGCCGGCGAGATCATGCGGCCGATCTTGCAGATCGCCGCGGCCTATGCGGCGGTGAAGACCAGTTTCATGTATTACGCGCTCGGCGGCCCGCGGATTTTTCCGCTGGTCGATTTCGGCGGGTTGCTCGCGGTGATCGCGGCCTATGGCATCTGGATTCAGCTCAAGATGCAGCCGGTCGCCGAGCCCAACCAAGGCAGCAGCGAACCGGCACCACCGCCCGCGCCGCAGCTGCCGGCGCTGCCGCCTGAGCTGATACCCCAGCCGGCGGCCACGCAGCGCGAACCGGCGCGGGCGCTTGAACTGATCGACTGAGCCGCATGCTGAAACTGTTCGGCCATTACGCGACGTTCCTGGAATTCGGTGGCCTGGAACTCGTCGTGCTGGCCGGCGCGGTCTGGTCGCTGGTTTCGGTGCGGCGGAGCCTGAAGCGGGACCGCGCGGCGGAGGCGGCGAAAGATCAGCGGGAGTAGAGGCGCCGATCAGCTGCGGGTCGGTGTCGGGTCGATCACATTGGCGCAGGCATCGGTCGGCGCGGCGGCGACCGGGCCGACCAGCGGCACGATTTTAAGCCCCGCCGACGTCACCCGGCAGGGTGCGGCAAAGAGTCCGCACCCGGACAGCGCCACGGCGGTAAGGCAGAACAGCAGGATGACGCGCAGTTTCATGATGATCCTCATTGAAATCAAGGCCGGTATATAAGGTCGTGCGGTCGCCGGTGCATCGGGACCGGTCCGGTTGGCGATTCGGGACCGAAGTATTATGTGCAGTGCACAACTGATGATCGGAGCCATGCCCATGTCATTGCAACTCGGCGATACCGCCCCGGATTTCGAGCAGGACAGCTCAGAGGGCCGGATCAAATTCCATGAGTACCTCGGTCATTCCTGGGGCATCCTGTTCAGCCACCCGGCCGATTACACGCCGGTCTGCACGACCGAGCTTGGTGTGGTCGCGCGGCTCAAGCCGGAATGGGACAAGCGCAACGTCAAGCCGGTCGGCCTGTCGGTCGATACCGGGGAGAACCACGTCGGCTGGGCGAAGGATATTCAGGAGACCCAGGGCCAGACCGTGAATTTCCCGATCCTTGCGGATCACGACCACAAGGTCAGCCGGCTGTATGAAATGATCCACCCGAACGCCAGCACGACGGCGACGGTGCGTTCGGTGTTCATCATCGACCCGGCCAAAAAGATCCGGCTGATCCTGACCTATCCGATGGCGACCGGGCGCAATTTCGATGAGATCCTGCGGGTGATCGACTCCTTGCAGCTTACCGATTCCGACAAGCTCGCCACCCCGGCCAATTGGAAGGACGGCGATGACGTCATTATCGTCACGTCGGTGTCGGATGAAGAGGCGCACAAGCGTTATCCGGCCGGTTTCAAGACGTTGAAGCCCTATCTGCGTCTGGTGAAGCAGCCGAAGCTGCCGAGCGCGGGCTGACCCGGCACATCTGTCATAAAAGCTTCATCGCACTGTCATAACCATGGCATGATAGGGGCTTAAGGAGCGGTGTCATGATCCTGACATTGCTCCTTCCCACGCTGTCGCACCAAGACGGAGCCTGTTGATGCCCGAAGCCGCCGCCCGCCTCGCACCGATGGCGCAGTCCGCGTCCGAGGAGCCGCGGATCGCCATCCGCAATCTCGATTTCTATTACGGTGCCACCAAGGCGCTGAAATCGGTCTCGATCGATTTTCTCGACCGCCAGACCACCGCGATGATCGGCCCGTCCGGTTGCGGCAAATCAACGCTGCTGCGCGTGCTCAACCGCATGTACGATCTTTACCCCGGTCAGCGCGCCGAGGGCGAGGTCATGCTCGATGGCGAAAACATCATCGCCCCCGGCATGGACATCAACCGCCTGCGCCGCCGCGTCGGCATGGTGTTCCAGAAACCGACGCCGTTTCCGAAGTCGATCTACGAGAACGTCGCCTTCGGGGTGCGTCTGCACGAACGCCTCTCGCGCAGCGCGATGGACGAACGGGTGGAATCATCCCTGGTGCGCGCCGCCCTGTGGGGTGAGGTGAAGGACAAGTTGAACAATTCGGCGCTTGCCCTGTCGGGCGGGCAGCAACAGCGCCTGTGCATTGCCCGCACCATCGCGGTAAAACCCCAGGTCATCCTGCTCGATGAGCCGACCAGCGCGCTCGACCCGATTTCGACCCTGAAAATCGAGCAGCTGATCGAGGAATTGAAGCGCGATTTCACCATCATCATCGTCACGCACAATATGCAGCAGGCCGGCCGCTGCGCCGATCGGGTGGCGTTTTTCTATCTCGGCGAAGTGGTCGAAGTGGCCGACGCGACGCAAATGTTCACCGCCCCGCGCGAACGCCGCACCCAGGAATACATCACCGGCCGGTTCGGTTGAGGAGCATCGCCATGCCTGACGAATCCCGCCATATCCTGACCAGCTTCGAAGCCGATCTCGGCCGTCTGCGCGACATGATCGCGGCGATGGGCGGGCTGGTCGAGACCGAACTGGCCGACGCCACCGCAGCCCTGCTCTCGCGCGATGCGGTAATGGCCGCCCGCGTCGTCGAGTTCGATGCTCGGGTCGATGCCGAGGAGCGCGCGATCGAGCAATTCGCGATCCGCGTGCTCGCCCTGCGCCAGCCGGTCGCGGATGATCTGCGCCAGGTGGTCGCGGCGCTGAAAGTCACCACCGATCTGGAGCGCATCGGCGATTACGCCGCCAATGTTGCCAAGCGCACGATCATTCTGAACGAGGCGGTGCCGGCCTATCCGCTCGCAAGCCTCGCGCAGATGTCGCGCCTGGTGCAGGAGAACCTGAAATCGACGATCGATGCGATCGGCGAGGCCGATCCGCAGAAAGCCATGGCGGTCTGGCGCGCGGATCAGATGATCGATGATCTCTACACCACGATCTTTCGCGAGCTGATCACCTACATGATGGAAGATCCGCGCAACATCAGCGCATGTACCCATTTGCTGTTCATCGCGAAAAACCTGGAGCGGATCGGCGATCACGCGACCAACGTGGCCGAACTCACGTATTACGCGGCGACCGGCGAAACCCTGCCGGACAACCGGCCCAAGGGCGATCTGTCCGCCACCTACATGCCGCGTACCGACACGTGAGCGCGCTTTACCGATGGAGTCTGTCGTGAGTGAATCCAACCGCCCGCTGGTGCTCGTGGTCGAAGACGAGGCGCCGCTGGTCACGCTGCTGCGCTATAATTTGGAAAAGAGCGGCTTCCGGGTCGATGAAGCCGGCGACGGTAACGAGGCTTTGACCAAAATCACCGAGTCGCCGCCCGACCTCGTGCTGCTGGACTGGATGCTGCCGACCCTGTCCGGCATCGAGCTCTGCCGCCAGCTCCGCCGCCGCCCGGCCACGCGCAGCCTGCCGGTGATCATGCTCACCGCCCGCGCCGAGGATCAGGACGCGGTACGCGGCCTCGAAACCGGCGCCGATGATTACATCACCAAGCCGTTCTCGCCCGAAGCGCTGGTCGCGCGCATCCGCGCCCTGCTCCGCCGCACCGGCGCCGCCCCCGCCAAGGCGCCGTTGCAGTTCGCCGATATGGAACTTGACCCGACCACCCATAAAGTGACCCGCGCCGGCAAGGTGCTGCACCTCGGGCCGACCGAATTCCGCTTGCTCGAATTCTTCATGCGCCACCCGCGCCGGGTGTTCTCGCGCGAGGATGTGCTGAACGCGGTGTGGGGGCGCGATATCCATGTCGAACCGCGCACGGTCGATGTGCACATCCGCCGCCTGCGCAAAGCCATCAACGGTGAAAACGAACTCGATCTG
Source organism: Acidiphilium rubrum (assembly GCF_900156265.1). Taxonomy (GTDB): domain Bacteria; phylum Pseudomonadota; class Alphaproteobacteria; order Acetobacterales; family Acetobacteraceae; genus Acidiphilium; species Acidiphilium rubrum. The sequence goes on along the minus strand of NZ_FTNE01000002.1, from coordinate 82,936 downwards.
GTCCGCACCGTGCGCGCCGCCGGCTACGCGCTCGACACCGACATGGTCGCGGCCTAACGCGAACCGGGCTCAGCGCGAACCGCCGGGCGCCCAGCCCTCGGGTGCCATTTCGAAACCGGCGAATTCGAATGCGGGAGCCACCACGCAACTGACCAGGGTCCAGCGCCCCAGGCTTCTCGCATCCTGCCAGGCGCTGACCGGCACCGTATGCTGCAGGGTCTCGCCCTGCGCCAGATCGGGGCCGAGCCGCACCTGATACGGCACCCCTTCCGCCGCACAAACCCCGAGCGCCAAGGGCGCTCCCGCCTGCCACAGCCACAGCTCCGCCGCATCGACCCGATGCCAGCGCGAGCGTTCGCCGGACTCCAGCAGGAACAGAATGCTGGTCGCCGCGCCACGCCCGCCGGCTGCCGGCCGATCGCGCCAGACCTCCCGGTAATGGCCGCCTTCGGGGTGGGGTGCGAGATCGAGCGCCTGCCGCACCGCCGCCGGATCGCACAAGGGATTGCGGAGATCGATCATGAATGCTCCCGCATCGAAACCGGATTTCACATAAAACCGCGGCTAGCTGGCCGCATCGCCGCCCCAGCTCCACCATCCCGGCCGGGCCACGCGTTCGGCCGCCCGTGCCGCCACCGTGCGGTCGGAGTAGAGGCCAAAGCAGGTCGCGCCCGATCCGCTCATCCGCGCCAGCAGGCAGGCGGGGTCGGCGCGCAGCGCGTCCAGCACGGTGCCGATGGCGGGTGCGATCGCCATTGCCGGCGTTTCCAGATCGTTCGACAGTCGCCCGAGGTCGTGCGCCATCGTCGCCGCGTCGTCCCACCCGCCCGGCAGTGCCGCCACGGTTGAGAACGCGCCGCTGCGCGCCTTGAAAATCTCTGGAGTCGCCACCGCCACACCGGGGTTCACCAGCACCATGCCGAATGCAGGCAGTTTTGGTGCCACGGTCAGTACCTCGCCGATCCCGCCCATCCGCGCCGGTTCGCTGGCGATGCACACCGGCACATCCGCCCCCAGCGGTTCGGCCAGGAAATCGGGCATTGGGCAATTCCAGTGCCGCGCGATCAACCGGCACGCTGCCGCGGCATCGGCCGAGCCACCGCCGATGCCCGATGCCACTGGCAGATTCTTGGTCAGCCGGAACGCGAAATTCGCCGATCGCCCCATGGACGCGCCGAATCCCCGTGCCGCCCGCAGCACCAGATTGTTCGGCTCCGCGGCCAGCCCATCGCTGAACGGTCCGGTCACCGCGATGCTCAGCGCCGAGGCCGGAGTCATGCTCAAGCGGTCGCCCACGCCGGGAAACACCGCGAGGCTGTCGAGCAGATGAAACCCATCCGCCCGCCGTCCGACCACGTGGAGGAATAAATTCACCTTGGCGCGCGCCAATTCGGTCAGGATCGTGCTCATCGGCTCACGACCCTGCCGCTTCATGTTTCAGATGAGCCTCGATCTTTGCGGCCTCCGCCTTGTCCGGGTGCAGCGCCAGCGCGCGCGCCCATTGGTTGCGCGCCGCCAACCGATTGCCGGCGGCGGCGAAAATATCGGCCAGATGCGCATTGACCTCGGCGTCGTCCGGTGCGGCCTGCACCGCGCGGATCTGCACCTTCATCGCTTCGGCGATCTTGCCGCGCCGGAGCAGCACATAGCCCAGGCTGTCGATGATCGCGCCCTCGTTCGGATCGACCTGCAACGCCTGCTCGATCATGGCCTGCGCCTGCGCCAGATGAACGCCGTGGAGCGCATCCGAATAGCCCAGATAGTTCAGCACGAACGGCTGGCCCGGTTGCAGGGCGAGTGCGCGGTGCAGATCGGCCTCGGCGGCGGGCCAGTCGTTCAGCTTATCCTCGGCGATCGCCCGGCCGTAATACAGCGCCCAGGCATTGCCCGGCGGGTTTGGCCCCAGCCGCGCCAGCGCGCGGGAGTATAAACTGCGCGCCGCCTGGAAATGGCCCGCATCGCGCTCGATATCGGCGGCCAGGGTCAGCGGCGCCGTGTTGTGTGGATGCGCCTTTGCCAGGGCGGCGAGCGCCGGCAGCAGGGGCGCGCCCTGGCCCAGCCCATCGAGGATCTGGCCGCGCTGCATCACGGCCGGGCCGTAGAGCGGATCATCCGGCCCGATTTTCGCCAGATCGGCGGCGGCATTTTCAGGATGCTTCAGTGCGATGTCGAGGTCGGCCCGTACCAGGCGTGCGGCCGTCAGATCGGGTCGCAGGCCGAGCGCGAATCCCAGCAGAATCTGGCGCAGCAGCACTTGTTGCGGCTGATTGATCGATCCCGCCAGCGTCAGATAGGCCTCCGCCACGCCATCCTTGGCCGATCCGATCATCGGGTTCGCCGCGTCCTGCTCGAGCGCCCGCAGCGCCAGTGACAGGTCGGGATGGCTGGCAACCATGCGGACCAGCAGCGCATCGGCGCGGTCGCGATGGCCCTGGCGTGCCTGAAAACTCGCGATCGCCTCGGCAAGGCGCAGATTGGGCGCCTGGAACGCCTGCTCCGCCTGGGCATAGAACGGCGCCGCCTGCACCGCCCGCCCCGCCAGATCGGCGATCAGCCCGGCATTCAGCGCGTAGACCGGCCCGAACGGCGGCGTGGTTTCGAGCCCCTGCAGCAGTTCGATCGCCCGATCCGTCTCGCCCGCGCCGGTTTCGGCCCAGGCGACCAGCAGGGGGCGGATCAGGCCGGTCACGCCATCGGGTGCCATCGTCGCGAAGATGGCCGCCGCCTTGGCATCGTCCCCGGCCTGCATCATCGCATTGCCGCGCACCATGATCGCGAGCGGATCGGTCCCGAGTTTCGCGGCGAGTGCCGGCGCATTCGGGCTACCGGCGAGCAGGGCGGTCACGAACCCCTGGCGCAACAAGGCCTGATTGCCGGGATCGAGCGCAATCGCCTGCGCGAACAACCGTGCCGCGGCTGCTTCATGCCCGGTGCCGGCGGCGTAGTTGCCGGCCATGAACGCACCGTACAGCGACATCGTGCCCGGCCCGGCGGTGGCGGGTGCGGAGCCGGCCACGCCGCCGGCGCAGGACGAGAGCAGCAGAACCAACGAACAGGCCGCGCGCCGCAGCGCCTTCGAAGCTGGGATCATCATGGTTTCCTAACCCGGATCACCGTGCCGGTCACGCCCCCCGCGACACCCAGGGAACGGCAGCCGGCTTGTTTCCAGCGCGCTGCGGGATTACAGCAAATGACCCCGCACCGATCGCCATTGGATGCGGTACCCCTCCGGAGCTTGCGCTTTCGAGGCCTATGAGGATAGCAACGATGGCACCGAGCCGCCCGCAAACCGCCAACAACCTCTACCAACGCGAAACATCCGGCATCCGCGTTTCGGTCCGCGTGATTTTTCTGGAAGACCAGTCCCGGCCGGACGAGCGGCATTTTGTCTGGGCCTATCAGATCAAGATCGAGAACATCGGCATCGTCACCATGAAATTGCTCCGCCGCACCTGGATGATCACCGATGGTAACGGCCATATCCAGCAGGTTCACGGCCCGGGCGTGGTCGGCGAGCAACCGGTGCTCGATCCGGGCGATAGCTTCGAATACACCTCGGGCACGCCGCTCGAGACGCCCAGCGGGTTCATGACGGGGCTGTTCCACATGATCGCGGTGGACAGCGGCGAACCGTTCGACGTCGCGATCCCCGCGTTCAGCCTCGACAGTCCGCATGGCGATCAGCGGCTGCACTGATGATCAGCCCACAAATCATGGCAACATCATCGGGTTGCGGGGTTGCAAGTGCCGACCATATGCCGTTCAGAGCGGGCTGTTGAAAACATCCCGCAAGTCAATGATGGGAGACTGCCGGTGGATATTCATACCCCGCTCGATCACTTGGATAACGCGGGACATCCTGATCGTCCGAGCCGCGCCGAAGCCGAGGCCGCGATCCGTACCCTGATCCAATGGGCCGGTGACGACCCGGCGCGTGAGGGGCTGCTCGATACACCGGCCCGGGTTGCGCGGTCCTACGAGGATTTCTTTCGCGGCTATGCCGAGGACCCCGAAGCCATCCTGACCCGTACCTTCGAGGAAATCGAAGGCTATGACGAGATGGTGATTTTGCGCGACATTCGCCTCGAATCCCATTGCGAACATCACATGGTGCCGATCATCGGCGTCGCCCACGTCGCCTACCTGCCGAACCGCCGGGTGGTCGGCATCAGCAAACTCGCCCGCGTGGTCGATGCCTATGCCAAGCGCCTGCAGATCCAGGAAAAGCTTACCGCCCAGATCGCCAACACGATCAACGAAGTGCTGCAACCGCGCGGCGTCGCCGTGGTGATCGAGGCTGGGCACGAATGCATGTCCACCCGCGGCGTCCATAAAACCGGTGTCGCCATGGTCACAAGCCGCATGCTCGGCGCGTTCCGCGATGATCCCTCGACGCGGCGGGAGTTTTTGTCGATGATTCAGGGGCGGCGGTGTACGGGGTTTGAGAGTTAAGCGAGCACTTCTTTTTTTGTAAAAAAAGAAGCAAAAAAACTTCTACTCGCTAGGTCCCCGGCGTTCAGGCGCCGGGGACCCAAATTAAAAAAAGTTTTTTGCTACTTTTTTTCAAAAAAGTAGTGCTTCCTTACCTTCCCTCACGCCATTTCCACCAACAAATCCTTAGCCTCCACCGCCTCACCCGGCTTCACATGCAGCGCCTTGACGCTGCCATCGCGCGGTGCGGCGATGCGCGTCTGCATCTTCATCGCCTCGATCGCGACCAGCGCGTCGCCCTGGCTGACGGACTGCCCCTCGCGCACCATGATGGTGGCGACGGTGCCCGGCATGGGCGCGCCAATCTCGCCATCCTTGGTATCATCCGCCTTGCGCCGCGCGGCGCGGGTGGGAGTCACCGCGCGGTTCGGCACCACCACCACGCGCGGCTGGCCGTTGAGTTCGAAAAACACCCGGACATTGCCGTCCTCATCGGTCTCGCTCATGGTTTGCAGGCGCAGGATCAGGGTCTTGCCGGGTTCCATTTCAATCGCGATTTCATCGCCCGGCTGCATGCCGTAAAAATACACCGGCGTCGGCAAAACGCCGACCGGCCCATAGGTCCGCCGCGCCGCGCAATAGCCGGCGTAGACCTGCGGATACATCACATAGGCCGCCAGACCATCGTCATCGATCGGCCCGGCGCATTGTTCGGTCGCGGTGGCGCGCAATGCCTCGAGATCCGCCATCGGCAGCAGCGACCCCGGCCGCACGATATAGGGCTCCTCATCGCGCAGCGCCTTGGCCTGCAACAACCCCGGCCACCCGCCGGGCGGCTGGCCCAGATCGCCGCGCAGCATTTCCACGGCGGAGGCCGGAAACGCGATCTCCTTGGCGGGGTCGAGCACATCGCCCACCGTCAGCCCCTGGCTGACCATCATCAGCGCCATGTCGCCCACCACTTTCGACGAGGGCGTGACCTTCACGATATCGCCGAACATCATGTTGACATCGCGATAGGTGCGCGAGATTTCGTGCCAGCGCTCGGCCAGGCCCAGCGAGCCGGCCTGTTCGCGCAGATTGGTGAACTGCCCGCCCGGCATTTCATGCAGATAGACTTCCGACGCGCCGGATTGCAGATCGCTCTCGAACGCCGCGTATTGCGCGCGCACCGCCTCCCAATAGAAACTCAAATCCCGGATCACATCCGGATCGAGCCCGGTGTCGCGATAGGTATGCCGCCACGCCTCGACCAGCGAGCCCAGGCAGGGCTGCGAGGTCAGGCCGGACATCGGGTCCATCGCCGCATCCACCGCATCCACCCCGGCCTCGACCGCGGCGAGCACGGTTGCTCCCGAAATGCCGGAGGTATCGTGCGTATGCAGATGAATCGGCAGCCCGACCGCATCCTTCAACGCCCGCACCAGCACGCCGGCGGCCGAGGGTTTCAGCACGCCGGCCATGTCCTTGATCGCGAGGATATGGCAGCCCGCCGCTTCGAGTTGCTTCGCCAGATCGACGTAATAATTCAGCGAATACTTCGCCCGCGCGGGGTCGAGAATATCGCCGGTGTAACAAATCGCACCCTCGGCGAGCTTGCCGGTTTCCAGCACCGCATCGATCGCGACGCGCATGTTCTCGACCCAGTTGAGGCAGTCGAAAATCCGGAACAGATCGATGCCGTTCGCCGCCGCGCGCTTGACGAAGAACCGCACGATATTATCAGGATAATTGGTGTACCCCACGCCGTTCGCACCACGCAGCAGCATCTGCAGCAGAATGTTGGGCGCGGCCGCGCGGATCGCGGCGAGGCGCTCCCACGGGCTTTCGGTCAGAAACCGCATCGAGACATCGAACGTCGCCCCACCCCAGCATTCCAGCGAGAACAGGCCGGGCAGTCCCACCGCGTAGGCGGGGGCCGCGGCAATGATGTCGTAGCTGCGCATCCGGGTCGCCAGCAGCGACTGATGCGCATCGCGCATCGTCGTGTCGGTGATCAGCACGCGCGATTGCTGGCGCATCCAGGCGGCAAACCCCACCGGCCCGAGCTGATCGAGCAGTTGTTTGGTGCCGTCGGCGGGTTTGCCGGCGATGCGCGGCGCATCGGGCGTGCGGGCCGAGGCCAGCGGCTTGCGCTTGCCCCTGACATCCGGATGGCCGTTCACCGTCACATCCGCGACATAGCGCAGCAGCCTGGTCGCCCGGTCGCGCCGCTTCGGCAGAGCGAACAGTTCGGGTGTGGTATCGATAAACCGCGTGGTGTAATCGCCCGCCTGGAACGATTGATGGGTCAGCAACGCTTCGAGGAACGGCAGGTTGGTGGTGACGCCGCGAATGCGATATTCGCGGAGCGCGCGCAACATCCGCGCCGTCGCCTCGCCGGGCGAGGGCGCCCAGGCCGTCACTTTTTCCAGCAGCGCATCGTAGAACCGCGTCACCACCGCGCCCGAATAGGCGGTGCCGCCGTCAAGGCGGATGCCGAAGCCGAACGCGCCGCGATAGGCCGAAATCCTGCCGTAATCGGGGATGAAATTATTCTCCGGATTCTCGGTGGTGATCCGGCATTGCAACGCGTGGCCATCGAGCACGATGCCCGATTGCGGTGGCACGCCGGTCTCGCCGACTTCGCCGATATGCCCGCCCTCGGCCACCTTGATCTGGGCTTTGACGATGTCGATGCCGGTGACCATTTCGGTCACCGTGTGCTCGACCTGAATCCGTGGATTGACTTCGATGAAATAGAATTTGTTGGTATCGCGATCGAGCAGAAACTCGACCGTGCCGGCGTTGCGATAATCGGTCGCCCGGCCGATCGCGAGTGCTGCCTCGCACAGCGCAGCCCGCGTCGCATCATCGAGATACGGCGCCGGCGCGCGTTCCACCACTTTCTGATGACGCCGCTGGATGGTGCAATCACGCTCGAACAGATGCACCAGATTGCCATGCGCATCGCCGAGCAACTGCACCTCGACATGGCGTGCGCGCTGGACGAGTTTTTCGATATAGACTTCATCATTGCCGAACGCCGCCTTCGCCTCGCGCCGCGCGGTGCCCAATTCGTCGATCAGCGTATCCGCCGCGGCAATCGGCCGCATACCGCGCCCGCCGCCACCCCAGGACGCCTTGAGCATCACCGGATAGCCGATTTCCGCCGCAATCGCGCGCGTCGCCGCATCATCATCGCCCAACGGCGGACTCGCCGGCATCACCGGCACGCCGACCGAAACCGCGAGGTTACGCGCGGCAACCTTGTTGCCCAAGGTGCGCATGGTCGCCGGCAGCGGCCCGATGAACACGATGCCGGCATCCGCGCAGGCATCCGCGAAATCCGGATTTTCCGACAGGAACCCATATCCCGGATGAATCGCATCCGCCCGCGCCTCGATCGCGACGCGCAACACCTCCTCGATCGACAAATAAGCCTCGATCGGGCCCATTCCCTTGCCGATCAGATAGGCCTCGTCGGCCTTGAAGCGATGCAGCGATAATTTGTCCTGTTCGGCATAGACGCCGATCGTCCGAATCCCCAATTCAGCGGCCGCCCGAAACACGCGAATGGCGATTTCGGACCGATTCGCCACCAATAGCCGACTGAATTTTTTCAAGTTTCGCTCCGATCCGTTTTTGCGTCGCGTATCACGTGCAGCTTCAAGCTATGGTGACATAAACTTGCTGGCAAGCGAATTGTGCGGTGCGGTAGGCTTGGAGGAAGGAAGGGTTCTTTTTTGTAAAAAAGAACCAAAAAATTTTTTGTTGTTTGGTATTGCGGTTGTGGGTGGATCGTCGCGCTATTTCATCTTGGTTGCTGTCAGGTCGATGGTGACGTCTACGTTCAGCGCGACCCATTGGCCGCTCTGCCAGGGGCCTTGGCCGACGCCGAAGGCGGTGCGCAGCAGATTGGCGCTAGCCGTCGCATGGGCGGTGTCGCCGGCGATCGTGACGGTGAAGGGCAGGGTCAGCGGCTTGGTCACCCCGCGCAACTGCAGCGTGCCGATCGCCTGGTAGGTGTTCGCCCCGGTTTTCGTGATGCGATTCGAGGTGAACACCGCCTGCGGCGATTTCGATACGTCGAACCAATCCTTGCCCGGCAATGCGGTATCGCGCTGCGAATCGCCGGTGCTGGCGCTCGCCAGATCGACCGTGACGTCGATATGTGAGTCCGCGAGATCGTCGGGGCTGAACGCGATGTCGGCGGTGAATGTCTTGAACGTTCCATGGAACTTCGTGCCGGTTTGGGTACCTGTGAAACCAAGGCTGCTTTTCGCGGCATCCACCGTCCATCGTGGCGCACCGGCAGCGTGCGCGGCCAAGGGTGAAGCCAGCAGGGTGGCAGCGGCGATCGAGAAACGCGTGAACGAGTTCATGGAGCACTATCCTTCGTTTGCGCAGCACGCCGGCCGGGCAACATGCGCCGTAGCACCGTGTCGCGCTTGATGAAATGATGATGCAGGGCCGCCCCCGCATGGGCGCAGATCAGCGCGATCAACGCAAAGGCGCCGTAGTCGTGGATATTTTCGAGCACCGCCTCGGCCTGTTTTTTATGCGCAAGCGTCGGCAGAATTGGCAGATCGGGCCAGGGGATGACGCCGTACAGCACGGTCGGAATATCGAACGGCGAGGCGGAAACCGCCGCCCAACCGGTCAGCGGCAAGGCGAACAGCGCAACATATAGTAGCCGATGGCTCCACGTCGCCGCTGCCCGCTGCCACGGCGGCATCGCCTCGCGCAGGATCGGCGGGCGATGGCGCAGCTTCCAGCCGATCCGCAAAAATGCGGCGAGCAGGATTGTGATGCCGATCGACTTGTGCAGCTGATATAGTTGAAACAGCGATTGCGGCGGCAGTTTCACATGCGTCATCACCAGCCCGATGATTGCAAGCGCCACGATGCCGAGCGCCATCACCCAGTGCAGGATGATGGCGACCAGCGTGTAGCGCTCGGCCGGAATCGGCATCGCCACCGGCATTACTTCTGCAGTTCGAACGCGCCGGCCAGCGTCAGCGTGACATCGTCGCCCACCATCGGCACATAGGCCTTGACGCCGAATTCACTGCGCTTGACCACGCCGGTCGCGGAAAACCCGACAGTATCGGCCTTGTCGATCGGGTTGATGCCGGTGCCGATGAACCGCGCCTTCAGCACGATCGGTCGGGTCACGCCATGCAGCGTCAAATTGCCGTCGATCGTCGCGGTGGTCTTGCCGGTGCGGATCACCTTGGTCGATGTGAACGTCGCGGTCGGATATTTGGCGGTGTCGAACCATTGGTTGTTGTTCAACTCGGTGGTCAATGCAGGCACCGTCGTCATCACCGACTTCATCCCGATCGTGACATCGAGCTTGTCGGCCGCCGGCTTGGCGGTATTCAGCACCAGGCTGCCCGAGGCATCGCCGAACATGCCGGAAAACTCGGTGAACCCGAAATGGGACAGGGTGAAGACCACCTGGGTATGATAGGGGTCGACCTTGTATGTGCCCGCCTTGACCGCTGCCGGGTTTTTCGAGGCGATTTGCGCGAGCGCGGACGGCGCCGCAGCGATCAACGCCGTTACGGCAAGAGCAGCAAACGATAGTTTCATGAGATGTCGTTCCTTGATGTAAAACGCGATGCGGGCGGCTGAACCTGTGCGGTCGGGGCGTCCCGCTTTGCGAGGTCAGGCCGCCAATGCCGCAATTTCGGCTTGGGCTTTGCCGATTGCACCCTCGCGGGCCTCCGGTCCGAACGCGATGCCTTCGGCGCGGATGAAGGTGATATCGGTCAGGCCGATGAACGAGAGCACGGCGGTCAGGTAGGTTTCCTGGTGCTCGAGGCCGGCGGCGGGGCTGCCGGCGGAATAGACGCCGCCGCGGGTCGAGGCGATCAGGATTTTCTTGCCTTTGGGCAGCAGGCTCTCCGGCATGCCGCCTTCGCCGTAGCGGAAGGTCTTGCCGGCGACGACGACGCGATCGATCCAGGCCTTGAGCTGGCTGGGAATCCCGAAATTATACATCGGCGCGCCGATCACGATAATATCGGCGGCAAACAATTCGTCGATGAACGCGCTGCCGGTGGCGAGATCGGCGCCGAGAGCGGCATCGCTCACCGTGCTGCCCTGCCAGGCGGCCATGTGCGCGCCCGACAGATGCATCATCGGCGTCGCGGCCAGGTCGCGGTAGACGATGTCGAGGTCAGGATGCAGTGCGGCCTCCTTGGCGACGATTTCGGCGGTGAGGGTTCGGCTGACCGAGTGGGGGCCGAGGATGCTGGAATCGATGTGCAATAACTTCATGGTTTGAAACTCCGGCCGGCGGCGTGGGTGCCGGCGTGGCAAAGGTTGCGGCGAGGCGCCGGTTCACGGCTTGATGCATGGTTATTGACTATCTGCATACCCGGTATATTCCGATCCTATCCATCGGATGAAGCGATAGACGGAGAGTGGCGATGCTTGACGGAATTTCACTCGACCAGTTGCGGGTGTTCATCACGGCGGCGGACGAAGGCAGTTTTTCAGCGGCGGGACGCAAATTGCGCCGCGCGCAATCGGTCGTGAGCGACATGGTCAGCACGCTGGAAGGGCAAATCGGTGTCACTTTGTTCGATCGCACCGGTCACACGCCGAAATTGACCGGGGCGGGCACGGCCCTGCTCGGCGATGCGCGCACCATCATGTGCGGCGTCGATGGTTTGAAAGCGCGGGCGAAGGGCATGGCGCGCGGGCTGGAGCCGGAATTATCCGCGGTGATCGACGTGTTTTTCCCGATGACCGCGATTACCGCCGCGGCACGGGCGTTTCGAGCCCAGTTCCCCGGCACGCCGCTGCGGCTCTATGTCGAAGCTCTGGGAGCGGCGGGCCTGAAAGTAGTCGACGGCAGTTGCAGCTTCGGCGTGGTCGGCAGTTCATTGCCGCTGCTGCCACCCACAATGACGAGCGAGCGGCTGGATGGAATCGAGATGGTGCTGGTGGCATCGCCCGCTCATCCGCTGGCGTCGCTGACGGGTACGATCCCGCGCGCCGTGCTGGCGCGCCATGTTCAGCTGGTGCTGACCGACCGGTCCGACCTGTCGGCCGGGCGGGAGTTCGGTGTGATTTCGCCGCAGACCTGGCGGCTCGCGGATTTATACGCAAAGCACGAATTCCTCCGCCACGGCCTGGGCTTCGGCGGCATGCCGCTGCATTCGGTCACGGCGGATCTGGCGAGCGGCGCGCTGGTGCAGCTTATGGTCGAGGATATGCCGGCGGGTGGGCTTACTCTGCCGATGGCGGTGGTCTATCCCAGCGCGTTGCCGCCGGGGCCGGCCGGTCGATGGTTGATCGAGTTTTTGAAGACGGCGGAAGCAAGCGCTTCTTTTTTGTAAAAAAGAAGCAAAAAACTTTTTTTAATTTGGGGCACGGGTGTTTTCGCCGGCATGGGCTCAACGTCAAAAAGTTTTTTTGCTTCTTTTTTTACAAAAAAAGAAGTGCTGACTTAAACCTTGTGGGCCGCCACAAACTGCTCCAGCCAATGAATGGTATAATCCCCACTCTGAAATCCCGCATCATCCAGAATCCGTAAATGCAACGGAATCGTGGTCTTGATCCCCGCGATCGCGAATTCTTCCAGCGCGCGCCGCATCCGGGCGATCGCTTCGGGACGGGTGCGGCCATGGACGATCAGTTTGGCGACCAGGCTGTCATAATGCGAGGGCACGCGATAGCCGGCATACAGCGCCGAATCGAGGCGCACGCCCAAGCCGCCGGGCGCATGGAACATCGTGACCGTTCCGGGCGACGGCGCGAAGGTTTCGGGGTCTTCGGCGGTGATCCGGCATTCGATCGCGTGGCCGGACACTTTCACGTCGGACTGGTCGTAGCCGAGCGGTTCGCCGAACGCGATGCGGATTTGTTCGCGCACCAGATCGACGCCGGTGACCATTTCCGTGACCGGATGCTCGACCTGCAGGCGGGTGTTCATTTCGATGAAGGCGAACTGGCCCTCCTGATACAGGAATTCGAGCGTGCCGGCGTTGCGATAGCCGAATTTTTCGAGCGCCTGGGTGGCGATGGCGCCCAACGCGGTGCGTTCCGCAGCGGTGATGCCGGGCGATCCGGCTTCTTCGAGCAGTTTTTGATGGCGGCGCTGGAGCGAGCAGTCGCGCTCGCCAAAATGCACGACCTTGCCGTAATTGTCGCCCAGCACCTGCAACTCGATATGGCGCGGCCGATCGAGGTATTTTTCGATATAGACGGCGTTGTTGCCGAACGCGGCGGCGGCTTCGGCGCGCGCGGTCGAAAACGCCTCGGCCACTTCATCGAGCGTGCGGGCCACTTTCATGCCGCGCCCGCCACCACCGGCCGCCGCCTTCACCAGCACCGGGCAGCCGATCTGGCGGGCAACCTCGATCGCCGCCTCGACATCCGGCACTTCGCCGTCCGACCCGGGGACCAGCGGCACGCCAAGCTCGGCCATCGTGGTCTTGGCGGTGATCTTATCGCCCATCATGCGAATGTGGGTGGGGCTGGGACCAATGAAGGTGAGACCGTGAGCCTCCACCATTTCGGCGAAATCGGCGTTTTCCGACAGGAAGCCATAGCCAGGGTGGATCGCCTCGGCGCCGGTGATCAGCGCGGCGGAGAGCAGCGCCGGCATATTGAGATAGGAGTCGCGCGCAAGCGGCGGGCCGATGCACAGGCTTTCGTCGGCCAGGCGGACATGCATCGCATCGGCGTCGGCGGTGGAATGCACGGCCACGGTGGCGATGCCCATTTCGCGGCAGGCGCGCTGGACGCGGAGCGCGATTTCGCCGCGGTTGGCAATCAGGATTTTACTGAACATTACTCAATGATCACCAGCGGTTCGTCGTATTCGACCGGCTGGCCGCCGGTGACCAGAATCTGCTTCACGGTGCCGGCACGAGGTGCCTTGATCTGGTTGAAGGTTTTCATCGCCTCGATCAGCAGCAGCGTCTGACCGGCCTCGACACTGGCGCCAACCGTGATGAACGGGGCGGCACTCGGCTCGGGGGCGAGGTAAGCGACGCCGACCATCGGCGATTTCACCGCACCAGGGTGCACGCCCATATCCTGCGCCGCCGCGACCTGCGGTGCCGGTGCGGGGGCAGGGGTGGCCGGCGCGGCCATCATCGGTTGCATCATTGCTGCCGGTTGGGCCACCGCGCGGGCGAGGCGCAGCCGCCGGTCGCCCTCTTCCAGTTCGATCTCGCCGAGACCGCTTTCGTTCAACAGGGCTGCCAACTGGCGCAGCGCTTCGGGGTCGAAGGATAAACTCATGCTTCCTGCTCCACAATGTCGGCAATCGCCTGCAAGGCCAGCCGGTAGCCGGTGAACCCAAGCCCGCAGATCACGCCGCGCGCCGCCATCGATATATAGGAATGGTGGCGAAACGCCTCGCGGGTGAAAATATTCGACAGATGCACCTCGATCACCGGCAGATCGACCGCGTGCAGTGCATCCATCAGGGCGACCGAAGTATGCGAATAGCCCGCCGGGTTGATGATGATGCCGGCGGCCCGGCCGCGGCATTCCTGGACCCAGGTGATCAACTCGCCCTCGCCGTTGGTCTGGCGGAAATCGATGGCGAGGCCCAACGGCTCGGCCGCCTCGGCACACACCGCCTCCAGATCGTCGAGCGTCTGGATGCCGTAGATTTCCGGCTCGCGCAGGCCGAGCAGATTGAGGTTAGGGCCGTTGAGCACGGCAATCAGGGGTTCCGCCATCCGCCGCGCCTAGCACAAGGCGATGGGTCGGCCAACTGTGCCGGGCTGGCGGACGAACAGGCAGGGGACAGCAGAGGAGGTCTCTTCTTTTTTGTGAACAAAAAAGAAGCAAAAAAAACTTCGCTAATTCTGGCCCGTGCCCGCGACAACACCCGTACCCCAGATCAAAAAAAGTTTTTTGCTTCTTTTTTTCAAAAAAGAAGCGCTTCCTTCCTTACTCCTCCTCAGCCCAACACGGTCTTCCCGCCCGCCGCATCGAGGATGTAATGCGGCAGAGCAGTGCCCGAAACCGTGCCGCGCAGCGCGGCGAGCAGGGCGCGGCCTTCGGCGATCGGCACATGAAACCGGGCGGTACCGGGTGCCGGGTCGAGCTGGTGGAGGTAATAGGGTTTCACCCGGCAGGCCAGCATGGTTTCGAACAGATCGCGCAGGGCGGCCTCGGAATCATTGACGCCGCGCAGCAGCACGGATTGGCCGAGGACCGGTATGCCGCCGTAGCGCAGGCGGGCCAGCGCATCCTGCGCGGCTGCGGTGAATTCGCTGGCGTGGTTGGCGTGCAGCACGATGAACAGCGGGGTTTCGGTATCGAGGGTCTCGACCAGGGCGCCGGTGATGCGTTCCGGCGCGACCACCGGCACACGGGTGTGGATGCGCAGGCGCCGGACATGCGCGATGGCGGTGAGGCGGCTGAGGATGTCATCGAGTCGCCGTTGCGACAGGATCAGCGGATCGCCGCCGGTCAGGATGACCTCGGCGATGGCCGGGTGATCGGCGATCCAGCCGATCGCGGCATCGAGTTCGGCGTCGTTCAGGACACCGCCGTCCGGCCCGACATGCTCGCGCCGAAAGCAGAACCGGCAATAGACCGGACAGGCCAGGGTTGGTTTGAGCAGCGCGCGGTCGGGGTAGCGGTGGACGATGCCCTTGATCGGCGAGAGCGCGTCATCGCCGATCGGGTCCGCGCTTTCATGGGCGGCCAGCGTCAATTCTGCCGGATCGGGGATGAATTGCAGGCCGATCGGGTCGGTGCGATCCTCGATCAGCGCGGCCATGCCGGGCGGGATTGCGGTGGCATAGCGCGCGGCGACGGCGGTGAGCGCTGCCCGCGCGGCCGGCGGGACCAGGCCGGCCGCGATGAGGTCTTCGGGGGTGCGGAGTGTGCGCAAACTCATGCGGCGGTGCTATCCGCTGCTGCATGACCGCACAAGACACGCATTCACGCCGCTGGCATCCCGAACGATTGGCCGCGCGCATGCCCTATTTGCGCCGGCGCGCTGGGCTGACCCAGGCGACGCGGGCCTTTTTCACCGCGCGCCGCTATCTGGAGGTGGAAACGCCTTACGCTGTGCCAGTGCCGGGCGAAGAAGTGCATCTCGCCGCGTTCGCGACCGCGCGTAGCGCGCCAGATGGGGCGGTCGAGCCGTTATGGCTGCACACCAGCCCGGAATTTGCGATGAAGAAGCTGCTGGCCGGCGGGGCGGGGCGGATTTTCCAGCTGGCGCGGGTCTGGCGCAACGGTGAGGGTTCGGCGACGCACGCGCCGGAATTCACCATGCTGGAATGGTATCGACCCGGTGCTGCGATGGCTGAGCTGATCGCCGAGACGATCGCGTTTCTCCGTGCAGTGCTGCCGCCGGTCGTCACCTGCCGGGGCGTGACGACGCGGCTCGATCGGGTCGAGGTGATCAGCGTGGCGGCGGCGTTCGAGCGCTATCTCGGCATCGACGTGCTGGCGAGTGTGAACGATGCAGAGCGTCTGGCGGCTGATGCGCGCACGCCGCGCCGGCCGGGCGAGAGCTGGGAGGATCTGTTCTTCCGGCTGATGCTAGGCCATATCGAGCCGCGGCTTGGGCGCGATGTGCCGAGCGTGCTCACCGGCTGGCCGGCGCCGCTGGCGGCACTGGCGCGGCGTGATCCCGCCGATGCGCGGGTGGCCGAGCGGTTCGAGCTTTACGTGTGCGGCATCGAACTCGCCAACGCCTTCGTCGAACTGACCGATGCGGCTGAGCAGCGTGCCCGGTTCGAGGATGATCGGGCGCGGCGTCACGCGATCAACGGCGTGGCGGATTGGCCGCTCGATCAGGATTTGCTGGACGCCGTGGCGATGATGCCGCCCTGTACCGGCATCGCGCTGGGTTTCGACCGGCTGGCGATGATCGCGACCGGGGCGGCGCGCATCACGGATGTGTTATGGATGTAAAACTCTTCCGAAATGCTGTGGTTACACCAGATCGCTACCATATGTAGCTGATAATATCATCGTGATGGAGCGCCTCATGCGTAATGTGTTCCTGGCTGCACCGCTTGCGGCCATTGCATTGGCTGGCTGCGCGGTCGGGCCTAGTCTGGCTGAGCAGATGTCCGGCTATGTCGGTCGTCCGGAATCGGTGCTGGTTGCCCAGCTCGGCGTGCCGGATCGGCGGATCCACGTTGGCGGGCTGACGTATTTCGCCTATGTCCACAAATCATTCCATTACCAATCGGGGTCGTTCGGCTACGGCGGATTTGGTGGGTTTTACGGGCCGTTCTATGGTCCGTTCTACGGCGGTGGCTTTCCGGCGGAGGCCTACACCAACGAATGTACGACGACGTTTACGCTAAAGGATAAAGTGGTTCAGTCGTTCGCGCTGCGGGGCAACGATTGCTGAAAACAGAACTGCCGGATGCCTGTGCATCCGGCACCTGACGATGCTTGCCGGACCATCGGACCGGCCCGCATAGCAACGGTTAAATGACCCCAAGCAGCCAGAGGATCAGCAGAACAATAATAACCGTGCCTAGACCACCACCCCAGTAGAACATCCGCCAGTCTCCTTTTGTGTTATCACGATCGCGTTCAGTTATGTAAAATCCGGCGCGGCCGTTTCCAGCCGTGATTCATTGCTTTACTGTCATTATGGCCCGAGGCGGCGCGGTCGCGGCAGATGGTTAGGCGGCGGTGTCGTCCGGCAAAGCCTGCGTCCGGTAGTTCAACCAATCATGCAAGGCAGCATCACGCAGCGCCGGCGAAAACAGGCTGCCCTGGCCATGGTCGAACCCGAGATCGGTGAGCGCGGTTTTCATCTGTTCGCTCTCGACGCCCTCGCCCGTGACGCGCATGCCGATCTCGCGTGCGAGATGGGTGATATTGCGCAGGATCGCCCGGCGGCGACAATCGCCCATGGCATCGTGGATCAGGGTGCGGTCGATTTTCAGCCGGTCGAACTGGACGTAGTACAGTGTTGCGATCGATGAGAAGCCGGAGCCGAAATCATCGAGGCTCAACCTGCACCCCAGCGCCTTGATGCCATCGAGTGTCGCGACCGTCTCGGGCGTGATGTTCAAGATGGCGGTTTCGGTCAGCTCGAACACGATGCGGCCAGGGGCCAGAGCGTTGCGCGCGAGGTTGTTTGCAATCGTCTCGATCAGCCCGGCATCGTGCACCTGCACCGCCGAAAGGTTGATCGCAACGGACACTTCATCTGGCAACGTCGCCGCAAAGTCGCAGGCGATCGCGAGGACGTGGCGTCCGATCGGGATGATGGCACCGCTGTGTTCGGCCTCGGGGATGAACAGATCGGGTCGTAACACGCCGTATTGCGGGTGATCCCAACGTACCAGCGCTTCGACCGAGGTCGCATGACCGGTCGCGAGGGCCACGATCGGCTGATATTCCAGGTAGAACGCACCAAGGTCGAGGTCGTTGTTCAGAGCGAACTTGATGTCACGCGTCTGCCGGGCCTCGGTCTCCGCTTGGGCGGCGAAGGCACGATGCGTGCCGCGCCCTTCGGCTTTGGCGCGATAGAGCGCGAGGTCTGCCGCGTGATGGACGTCTGCCGGGTTCTGATCGTTGGCTGTGACCATCGCGATACCGACGCAGGCACCGATCGTGAGATTGACCTGATCGATCCGGAACGGTTGAGCGAGATGGTGGACGATCCGGGCGGCGATGAGCTCGGCCGTCGCTTGATCGGTGGTGGGCAGGATGATGCCGAATTCGTCACCGCCGAGCCGGAACGGCCGGTCGTGCTCGCGCACGCAGCCTAGAATACGCTGCACTGCCGCCACCAGCAGCGCATCGCCCGTTTGATGGCCGAACCGGTCGTTGACCGATTTGAAATGATCGAGATCGATGCAGAGCAGGGCCGCCCCGTCGCCGGGGGTCGCGCAAAGGCTGGCGAGGGCGGCATCGAAGCTCATCCGGTTGGCGAGGCCGGTCAGATTGTCGTGGCGGGCGATATGGTCGATCTGGCGCTCGGCCTGCCGGATCGCAGTCACGTCGGACCCGACGCCACGATAGCCGATGAATTGGCCATCCGCGCCGAGGATCGGTTTGCCGGTCATCGACCAGCAACGGATTTCGGTGCCGAAACTCAGTTCGACCCGCTGTTCATGGAAGGGTTGGCGGCGGCCGACGTGATCGATCAGGGTTGCGATCACGCCATCGTTGGTCTGGTTGACGCAGCGGGCGCGATGGTCGGTGAGAAAGCGGATGATCGACGTGCCGTCGAGCGCGGCCTCGGTCGTGAAAGCAGCCTCGGCGAACCGCGCCGAGGGGCGCACGAGGTCGAGGTCGGCATCGGCTTCCCATAGGAAGTCGCTGGTGCCTTCCTGAAAATCGCGCAGCAGCAGCCCGATCAGCGCATTCTGGCGCTCGGCTTCGATGCGCTTGAGTTCGCGATCGATTGTGCTGGCGTTAACTGACAGAATCGATGTGAAGGTGAGGAAGGCGTAGCTGAGCAGCCCGATCAGACTGGGGATGGGCGGGGTCGCGGCATCGATCATGATCGCCAGAAACGAGCCGATCGTGATGGGAATCCACAAGGCGAACGCATAGAGGGCGGGGCCGGAAAATGCGGGTGCTGACATCAATCCGACAGCCAGGGCGTATAATGTGCTGGTCTGAATGAGGTTCGCGTCGCGCAACCCGAACATGATGACAGCGGACCAGAACACGCCGATCAGGCTCGCGACCAGGCAAAACAGAAACTGATAGCGTTTTAAGCGATCGTTGCGGCGATGATCACGCCACCATGATGCCGAAATGGCAAACAGGCCGATATAGCTTGCAAAGACGCCGATCAGACCGCTGCGGAGCGCGAACGCGTCGTGATGATCCCAGAAACTCCATGATAGCGCAGCTGCGACAATAAACCCGGTGAGCCCCATCCGTGGTGCCAGTGTTGCACGCACGCCAAGTTGGGAGAGCTCGATCTGGCGCCTGATATCACTCGAGGCCCTGTCGGAGTTTTTAGACGAATAACCGAGATTTGTAATAAAATTAAGAAGCTGCATCGATTATTATTTCCAACATTCCTTATATAGGCCCGCCTGCAAGTTAAGGTACCCTTAAATTATCCCAAACAATCCATTTCCGGCTATCATTGTTCGCTCATACAACCAGCATTGGTGAGCGAAGATGGACGGTATCGATTTCGTGCCTCGGACGTTTGGGACCCCGCAATACAGAGTATGTCCCGAGCATACAGACCAAATCGAGGCGCAACTTGCTTCTGGCTCTCACCTCAAGGACGCCGCTTATCGCATTCGATATGAGGCCTATAACTCCTATGGATTTGTGCCGCAGAGGCAGAACGGTATTTTTTCTGATGCGTACGACGAACGATCAAACTGCCAGACGGCTTTGGTATTCAAACACGGTGTTGCCGCCGCAACCATCCGAATCGCTTCCTACGACCCTGAAAGTTTCAACACGGACTACCATTTCGTTCAGGCGATGGAAATCTTTGAGACCGAAATCAAATCGGCGTTGGGTCAATTGCGTCCTGGCGGCCGGAAACCCCGTGCCGTCGAGATCGGGAAACTGGCCCGACTGCCTGGATATGCCAAGGATTTGGATATTCTTTTCGCATTGTTTCGGGCGGTCGGGTACCTCATTCTCAACCGAGATGTCGACGTTGTGTTCAATGCGGTCCGGTCACACCACATGCCGACGTACCGTCGTTTCGGCTTCCGGCAGCTTGAGGCACCGCGCCAATATCCGGGGTTGACTTTCAAAACAGGCCTGATGGCATGTTTTCGCACCAGCTATGATCAGGCCCGCAACAACCTGCCATTCCTGCGCGGCATCAGCACCGACGATGCCGCCTATCACGGCCTCATCGCCGGTGAGCGCGTGCCGATTTTCGGGGCGGCCGCCGCACCGATCAGCGTGGGGCACCAACCTGGATCATCGGATCGGCCTTCGCAAACGCCGGATGCGCTTCACAATCGCGCATGATCCGCTCGATGGTCGGAATACCGGGGATTTCGATGCGGAAAATCCGCATCACCGCGATGATGCTGGCGAGGCAGATATCAGCCAGGGTCACCGCATCGCCGTGGCAGAAACCGCGGGTCTCCGCCTCGCTCACCAGCCGGTGCTCCACCGCCTGCAGGCCGGTGGTGAACCAGTGAATCTGCCACGCGCGCCACGCCGCATCATCAAAGCCGCCGGTGCCGGTCAGGTATTTCCTGACCCGCGGCGTGATCAGCGGATGGGTGTCGCCCGCCAGCATCGCCGCGATGGCACGCACGCGCGCCCGCCCGTGCGGATCAGGCGGCAGCAGCGCGGGTTCGGGATATTCCTCGTCGAGGAACTCCAGGATCGCGAGTGACTGAGTGAGCGGTGCGCGCGATTGCCCGGCACCGCGATCGATCAGCGCCGGGATCGCGCCGAGCGGGTTGATCGCCAGAAACGCCGCACCGCGCTGCTCGTTCGCATCGATATCGACGATCCGCTCCTCGGCCGCGATGCCCTTGAGGTTCAGCGCGACCCGTACGCGATAGGTCGCGGAGGTCCGCCAGAACGCGAACAGCTCGAACCGTGGTGCTTCACTCATATCGGGTCTCCATCCTTGAAACTTGTTTTGAAAGGTCCTTAGTGCAGGCCAGCATACCATCAACCGCCGCGCAACCGCCGCGCCGGCCGCAAGGAGGCAGACCCGATGGCTACCGACGTCGTTTTCATCCCCGCCCTGCTGTGTGACGAGGCGCTGTATCGCGACGTGATCACCGCCGCCGGCGACGCGATCAACGCCCATGTGATGATCTCGCCCCGTGCCGATCTCGCCGAGAGTGTCGCCGATATCCTGAGCCAAGCGCCGGCGCGTTTCGCGCTGGTGGGCACGTCCTACGGTGGCAATCTGGCGCTCGAGGTGGCGCTCGCGGCCCCCGAACGGGTCACCGCTCTGTGGTTGATGGGCTGCGATCCGGCCGCGCCGCAAACCGGCGGTCCCGATCTTGCGGGCGGTCTGACCGCGCAGCCCGATGCGGTGATCGATATGCTGGCCGGGCTGGTGGTGCATCAGGATGCGACCGCTTGTGCCGATATCTTCAAAACCATGGCCCATCACATCGGCGGCAAAGCCGGTGCCGCGCAGGCGACCGCGCTGGCCACCCGCCGGGAAGCGACGTCACGCCTCGGCGCGCTGCACATGCCGGCGATGGTGCTGTGGGGCAAGGATGACGCGATCGTGCCGGTCGCGGTCGGTCGCAGCCTGGCCGATGATCTGCCGCACGCCCATTTCCACGTCCTGAAAGACTGCGGCCATCTGCCAACGCTCGAGAAACCGGCCGAATCGGCGGCCCTGTTTCTGGAGTTCCTCGCCGACGAGCCGCATCATCACCACCACCATTAGGGCGGCGCGGGCAGGGCAGGGTTCCGCTCCTGCCCGCCGCTCAACCCGGCCCGCTGCCGCCGATTACAACTCCTCAATGCTGCGCGCCGCCTGATCGATCAGCGCGGCGATCTCGCGGGCGACCGCGGGGGAAATCGCACCGCTGCCGCGTTTCAGGCGGAGGGCTGTCTTCAGGTTTTCCATCGCGCGGATCACCGGCAGTGCTGGTTCGTGCGTCTGCTCATGGCCGACCCGCGCGAGGATCGTATCGACCGCCTTGCGGTTGGCGGTTAACGCTTCGGTGCCCTCAGCCGTGATGGTGAAACTCTTGCGGCTGCCTTCGGTGGTGCCGGTCACGTGGCCCAGATCCTCCAGCATCGCCAGCGTCGGGTAGACCACGCCGGGGCTCGGCGCATAGGTACCCCCCGCCAGATCTTCGATCGCTTTGATGATTTCATAGCCATGGCGAGGCTTTTCGGCGATCAGGTGCAGTACCAGCAGGCGCAGATCGCCGTGCTCCAGCAAGCGTCGCAACCGGCCACCCCGGAGCCTGCCGTGCCCCGGACCGCCGTGGCCCGATCCGCCATGCCCCGACCCGCCATGATCATGATGCGCGCCGTCAGGTCCATGCCGGCCACCGAACGCGAAGCGGCGCTGCATCATCGCCTCGGCATAGTGTCTCCCCGCGTGATGGTCGCCCCACATTGTTTCGATTCGTCTGAACAGTCTCATCAATGGATCTCCTCTCTATCGATCCATATTAGATATATCTAAAATAGGTCGAATTCAAGGGAAAAATGGGTCGCGTATCCTGCGGCTTCTGCTATGCTGATCCGGTTTCCAACCACGAACAGAAATCCGATGCCCGATCACACATGGCGCCTGACCCTGCTGGCAGCGGCATCGCTTGCTCTCACCATGGCCCATGCCGCTTCAACGACCGCGATGACCGCCGCCGAAGGCCCGATGGCCGCAGCAGTCGCGCGCGGTGGACAATTATTCGATCACGCGCGGTTCGGCAGCACCCTGACCTGGGTGCCCGACATGGCATTTCACGCCAAGCCGATGACCTGCGGCGCTTGCCACACCAACGGCGGCAAAACCATCGGCACCATGCCGAATGGCAAACAAATCCCCAGCCTGATCGGTGCAGCGGCCGATTTTCCACGCTACAATGCGAAGAAACATGCGGTGTTCACGCTGCAACGCCAGTTGGCGCATTGCATTCGCGCCGGCATCGGCGGCAAGGCGCCCGCTTATGAGAGCCCGGCGATGATCGACCTCGAAGTCTATCTGATCTCGCTGTCGAAAACCGCGCCGATCGGCCGGAACGTGCCGTAACGCCGGTCAGACCTTGCGGGCGATCGGTGCGATGAATTGCGGCTCGGTATCCCACGGAAACAGGATCCAGGTGTCCTGCGAAACCTCGGTGATGAAGGTATCGACCAGCTCTTTGCCGGCCGGCTTGGCGTAGACCGTCGCGAAATGGGCGCGCGGCAGCAGGGCACGGACCTGCCGGGCCGTGGTGCCGGTATCGACCAGATCGTCGATGATCAGAAACCCGGTGCCGTCTCCGGCAGCGGTCGGCGGTTTCGTGATGCGGGGTTCGCCGCGCTCTTCCTCGTCATAGGTCACGATCGACACGGTTTCGATCAGCCGGCACTCCAGTTCGCGCGCCACGATCGCCGCCGGGATCAACCCGCCGCGGGTGATGGCGACGATGCCGTCGAACGGACGCATGGCGTTCAGCCGCCAGGCCAGCGCCTTGGAATCGCGGTGCAACTGGTCCCACGAAACGACGTAATAATGCTGCGCCATCAGAACAATCGGCCTCCCACCGGCACTTCGAAATCGGGTCGGACCAGAACCACCGCCCCTTCGGCATCCGGCATCCCGAGGGTCAAGACTTCCGATACGAACTTGCCGATCTGGCGGGGCGGAAAGTTCACCACCGCGCACACCTGGCGCCCGAGCAACCGGTCCGGCTTGTAATGGACGGTGATCTGCGCCGACGATCGCTTGACGCCGATATCGCCGCCGAAATCGATCCACAGCTTGATCGCCGGCTTTCTGGCCTCGGGAAACGGCTTGGCATCGATGATAATGCCGACCCTGATGTCGACCTGTTCGAAATCGGTGTAGGTGATGGTGGCATTGTCCATGGCCCGGCATTGGCCAGCAGCGCGTCCTTGTCAACCGTGACATGCGTTGCCCGGCGAATTGCTCCCGGCGGCAGGGCCTGCATTGTCATTCTGCCGTCAGCCGTGCAATTTGATACAAAACCGAATCAGGAGGTCCGATGCGCGATTTTCATCAACCCGGCCGCAGCGCCGTCTATGCCGGGCGGGCCATGGCCGCGACCTCGATGCCGGTTGCAACACTTGCCGCACTCGATGCCCTGCGCGCCGGCGGCAATGCGCTCGATGCCGCCGTCACCGCCGCCGCCTTGCTCGGCGTGGTCGAACCGCAATCGACCGGTATCGGCGGCGATTGCTTCTGCCTCTATAAAAAGGCCGGCAGCGCCGAGGTGATCGCGCTCAACGGTTCCGGCCGCGCACCAGCCGCCGCCACGATCGATCATTACGAGGCGCATGGCATCACCAGCCTCGATTCGACCTCGCCGCACGGTGTGACCGTGCCAGGCGCGGTCGGCGCATGGGAGACCTTGCTCGAGGCTCATGGCAAGCGTGGCCTCGCCGCGGCGCTGGCGCCCGCGATCCATTACGCCGAGGCCGGATTTGCGGTTTCACCGCGCGTCGCCGCCGATTGGGCGCACACCGCCGACAAGCTGCGCAAGACCGGCGCCCACGCATTGTTGCCGAACGGTGCGGCACCCGGCGTCGGCACCATCATCCAACAGCCGGAACTCGCGGCGACGCTGCGCGCGATCGCCGCACAAGGCGCGCGGGCGTTCTACGAGGGGCCGATCGCCGCCGGCATGGTGGCGGAACTGCGCAGCCGCGGCGGCCTGCATACCGAGGCCGATTTTGCCGAGGGCCGCACGGCCGCAAAATTCGTCACGCCGATCCAGCGCGATTTCGACGGTCTCACAATCTGGGAATGCCCGCCGAACGGTTCGGGCATACTCGCGTTGATGCTGCTGGGGATTCTCGAAGGCTTCGGCCCGGCGCCGGATGGGCCGCTCGGCCCGATCCGTGTCCATCGGCATATCGAGGCGGCGCGCCTGGTCTATCGCGATCGCGACGCCCTGCTGGCCGACCCCGAGCACGCGTCGGTTCCGGTCGAGCACCTTTTGAGCGATGCGTACCTCACGTCGCTGCGCAACCTGATCAAAGACGATCAAACCATCAAGGACATGCCGCGCGCCGGCGAGGCTCTACTCCCGGCCCACCGCGACACCGTCTATCTCTGCGTCGTCGATGAGGAGGGGAATGCCTGCTCGTTCATCAACTCCACCTTCGAGAATTTCGGCTCGGGCATTCTGGCCGGGAACACCGGTGTGATCCTCCATAATCGCGGCCTCGGCTTCCGGCTCGAACGCGGGCACCCCAACTGCATCGCCCCCCGCAAGCGGCCGATGCACACGATCATCCCCGGCATGGCCACACGCAATGGCCACGCGATCATGCCGTTCGGCGTCATGGGCGGCCACTATCAGCCGATGGGCCAGTCATGGTTCCTCACCAACCTGCGGCACTATAACCTCGACGTCCAGCAATCGCTCGACCTGCCACGCGCGTTTCCCTACGCCGGCGTCGTCGAACTCGAACCGACCTTTCCGCAGGCAACCATCGATGGCCTGATCCAGCGCGGCCACACCGTCGCACCCACCGCCCGACCACACGGCGGCGGCCAGGCAATCCTGATCGATCCGACGAGCGGCGTGCTCGCGGGCGGGTCAGACCCTCGGAAGGATGGGTGCGCGCTTGGGTATTAAGGAAGGCCAGGGGCTCTCCCTCCGGAGCCATTCCAGCGATGAAGAGCATCGCCGGAACCTTCGGCTCCGCCCTTAGCGGGGGTCGAGGGGGCAGAGCCCCCCGCCTTCCTTCAATCTCCAACCGAGGACCTTTCCATGCAAGCGTGTGACCTGACAGCGACCCAAGCGCGGCACCTGATCGGCGGGCGGCGGCTTTCGCCGGTTGAGCTGTTGGACAGTTGCATTGCGCGGATCGAGGCGGTCGATCATGCGGTGAATGCGATGGTCGCGCGCGATTTCGAGCGTGCCCGGGCGGCGGCGATCGTGGCCGAGGCGGCGGTGATGGCGGGCGGTGCGATCGGTCCGCTGCACGGCCTGCCGATCGGCGTCAAGGATCTCGAAGATACCGAGGGGCTGCGCACCACCTATGGCAGCGTGATGTTCCGCGATCACGTGCCGAAGGCGGATCAGCGCCTGGTGGCGGATATCCGTCGTGCCGGCGGCATCGTGCTGGGCAAGACCAACACGCCGGAGTTCGGCGCCGGCGCAAATACGCGTAACGCGGTGTATGGCGCGACCGGCAACCCGTTCGATCCGATGAAATCGGCGGCCGGTTCATCCGGCGGGTCGGCGGTGGCGCTGGCGACCGGAATGGTGCCGCTCGCGACCGGTTCGGATATGGGCGGCAGCTTGCGCAACCCGGCATCGTTCTGCGGCATTGTCGGCATGCGGCCTTCGGCGGGGCTGGTGCCGTCCGAAAAACGGCTGCTCGGGTCATCGGCCCTGTCGGTCCTGGGGCCAATGGCGCGCAACGTGCCGGATC
The DNA here is from genome assembly GCF_900156265.1 of Acidiphilium rubrum. Classification (GTDB taxonomy): domain Bacteria; phylum Pseudomonadota; class Alphaproteobacteria; order Acetobacterales; family Acetobacteraceae; genus Acidiphilium; species Acidiphilium rubrum. Next base: position 56,515 of record NZ_FTNE01000002.1, on the reverse strand, counting down.
TCGCCTTGATGCTCGGCGCAATCGCGCATTACGATACGCGCGATATGCTGGCGTTTCCCAACCCAGCGCTGCAACCGCAAACGGTCGACCTCGGGACGCTGCGTGTTGCGTTCACGCCGGACTTCGGCTTCGCGCCGACCGCAAAGGCGGTCCGCGCGGCCTTCGCCGCCAAGACCGCCCTGCTGGCGCCGCTGTTCGGTGCGGCCGAGGCCGCGACACCCGATTGCGCCGGCGCGGATGAGGCGTTCGCCATTCTGCGAGCGGTCAATTTCCTCGCCGGGTTCGGCGCGACCTACCAGACCAACCCAGAGCGGCTGGGTCCGAACGTGCGCACCAATGTCGAGGAAGGCTTGCGCTACAGCGCGACCGATGTCGCGCGCGCATTGATGATCCAGACCCGAATATACCAAGCATGGCAACAGTTTTTCGGCCAATACGACGTGCTCATCGCGCCCAGCGTGACCATCACGCCCCGCCCCTGGAGCGAATTGTTCCCCGCCCAGATCGACGGCGTCGCAACCCAATCCTACTACCACTGGCTGGCCCTGGCCTACGCCGTAACACTCACCGGCCACCCCTCGCTGTCGCTGCCACTGGGGCGCGATGCCGATGGCATGCCGTTCGGCGTCCAAATCATCACCGCCCGCCATACCGATGCCAAAACCCTCGCCGTAGCCAGCGCGATCGAAACCCTGTGCGCCGATAACCCAAACCTCAACCGCCCCACCCCCGACATCGCCAAACTCACCACGGCCCCCACACTCAGCACCACCCCAGGCTTCCACGACGTCGCATAACCCGCCGCGCGGCGTGCGGGCTTTAGGGCTAAGCGCCGGGTGGGATGACGCTTTGAGTCAGTAAGGCCAAGGGGCTCTGCCCCCTGGACCCCCGCTAAGGGCTCAGCCCTTAGAACCCGCTAGTTTTAGGCAAGGGGAGGGCGCTGCCTCGCACTTGTCGCGGGTCTGGCCTGGACAGCCCTCCCCTTGCCTAAAACTAATGGATTTTAAAGGCTCCGCCTTTAACGGGGTCCAGGGGCAGAGCCCCTGGTCTTCCTAACCCAAGCCGCCGCCCCACCCGGCGCTTGGCCCTAAAGCCCACACGCCGCGAGGCGGATGATGGAGACTGTCGTGCCGGCGGGTGTGGCGGGGGCGTGGGGCGCGCGGAGGACGACGGCGTCCGCGCGGGCGAGGCGGCGGAGCATTGAGCTGTCTTGGGGGCCGAAGGGGGTGACGGTCCAGTGTCCGTCGGCGTCACGGTCGATCGTGGCGCGGAGGTGATCGGCGCGGTGATCGTTGGCGGACAGCGCGATGGTGCAGCGGGCCGAATCGGTGGAGGGTGCGGTGCCGGGCAGGCCGGCGAGGCGTTCGATCGCGGGTTTGGCGAAGAGCAGCGCGCAGATCATGGCCGAAACCGGGTTGCCGGGCAGGCCGAGCACGGGGAGGTTGCCGAGCCGCCCGAACATGAGGGGTTTGCCCGGGCGCATCGCGATTTTCCAGAAATCGACATCGAGCCCGATGTCGGACAGGCCGGCTTGTACCAGGTCGTGCGTGCCGACGCTGGCGCCCCCGGTGGTGATCAGCAGATCGGCGTGTGATGCGCTTGCCGCGGCGTTGGCGATGGCGGTGCGGTCGTCGGGTGCGATCGGCAGGATGATCGGTATGCCGCCGTTGGCGCGGACGAAGGCGGCGAGCGCGTGGGAGTTGGAGCTGACGATGCCGCCCGCGGGGATGGGATCGCCGGGCATCGCGATTTCATCGCCGGTGGCGAGGATGGCGATGACGGGTTTGCGGTGGACGGTGATCCAGGGGTGATTGGCGGCGGCGGCGAGGCCGATATCGCGCGCGGTGAGGTGGCGGCCCGGGCTGAGGAGCGTGTCGCCGGCGGCAAAATCGAGTCCGGCGCCGCGGATATGCTTGCCGGGGAGGCCGGCTTCGCGCAGCGTGACGGTGGTGTCGTCGTATTCGGCCTCTTCCTGGATGATGATGCAATCGGCGCCTGCGGGCACCACGCTGCCGGTGAACAGGCGCACGGCCTCACCGGGGCGGACCGATCCGGCGAAAGGGTGGCCGGCGGGGGCCGCGCCGATAATGCGCAGCCGCGCGCCGATCACACTATCCGCCGCGCGCAGGGCGAAGCCATCCATCGCGGAGACATCGTTCGGCGGCTGGGTCAGGCGGGCGATGAGCGGGGCGGCCAGCACGCGCCCGGCGGCTTCGGCCAGCGGGATGATTTCCCCGCCGGTCGGCGCGAGCAGGGCCAGGATCCGCGCGCGGGCTTCAGGGACGCTCAGCATGGGTCAACCTTGGGTGAAATCGCCGGATTTGCCGCCGGATTTGGCGATGACGCGCAGCGCCTCGATCCGCATGGCGCGGTCGGCGGCTTTCAACATGTCATAAATGGTGAGCGCAGCGACCGAGGTGGCGGTGAGCGCTTCCATCTCGACGCCGGTCGGCCCGGTGGTGCGGACCGTGGCGGTGATGCGGATGCCGGGGAGTGCGTCATCCGGTGTCAGTTCGATGGTGACGGCGGCGATGGCGAGCGGGTGGCAGAGCGGAATGAGGTCCGACGTGCGTTTGGCGGCCATGATCCCGGCGATGCGGGCGGTGGCCAGCACGTCACCCTTTTTCGCAGTGCCGGAGGTAACGAGCGCGAGGGTTTCCGGCCGCATCGTGACATGGCAGGCGGCGGTGGCATCGCGCACGGTGGCTGGCTTGCCCGACACATCGACCATGCGGGCCGCGCCGGTGGCATCGATATGGGTGAGGCTCATGCGCCGACGCCCAGCAAGGCGCGGGTCGCTTTGGTGATATCGTCCTGGCGCATCAGGCTTTCGCCGACCAGAATACCCTGCACGCCGGCGGCCTTCAGGCGTTCGATATCGGCGAAATCACGGATGCCGCTCTCCGCGACAACAAAGCGTTCCGGCGGGATCTGCACGGCCATGCGTTCGGATACCGCGATGTCGGTGACCATGGTCTTGAGATTGCGGTTATTGATGCCGACCAACCGGGCGCGCAGGCCCAGCGCGCGTTCGAGTTCGGCTTCGTCATGCACTTCGACCAGCACGTTCATATCGAGCGCGGTCGCCAGTTCCTCGAAGCTGCGGGCCTGTTCGTCGGTCAGTGCCGCCATGATCAGCAGAACACAATCGGCCCCCATCGCCCGGCTTTCATAGATTTGCCATTCGTCGAGGATGAAATCCTTGCGCAGCATCGGCAGATCGACCGCGGCGCGCGCGGCGGTGAAATCGGCTTCGCTGCCCTGGAAATAGGTGGCATCGGTCAGCACCGACAGGCAGACCGCGCCGCCGTCCTTGTAGGCGGTCGCGATCGCCGCGGGGTCGAAATCGGGGCGGATCAGCCCAGCGCTGGGCGAGGCTTTCTTGATTTCGGCGATCAGCCCGGTGCGGCCGGAGGCGGCGGCATCCATCAGGGCGCGGGCGAACCCGCGCGGCGGTTCGGCATCCTTGGCGCGCGCGCGGATGTCATCGAGATCATGTTCGGCCTGGCGGCGGGCGACCTCGGCGCGCGTATCATCGCAGATCTTGCGCAGAATATCGGTAGGCGAATCGTTCATCGGGCCAGTTCCAAGGTTGTCGCGGCACTCGCATGGCGCAGCCGATCGAGGCTGGCGCGCGCCGCACCGCTATCGATCGAAGAGGCCGCCATGGTAACGCCAGTGCGGAAATCATCGGTGCGACCAGCGACGATCAACCCGGCGGCGGCGTTCAACAGCACGGCGTCGCGATAGGGGCTCGCCTCGCCATCGAGCAGGGCGCTGAGGCGGCCAGCATTGTGGGCGGCATCGCCGCCGATGATCGCGGCAAGCGGCGCGCGGGCGAGGCCGGCGGCTTCCGGCGTGATGGTCAGTTCGCTGATCGCGCCGTGATCGAGCGAGACGATCCGGCTTTCACCGACCAGAGTGAGCTCATCGAGCCCCTGGCCATGCACCACCATCGCGCGTTCGGTGCCCAGTTGCGCCAGGGTTTCAGCCATCGGTCGCGCCCAGGCGGGATCGAACACGCCGATCAGCTGCCGGCGCACCGAGGCGGGGTTGGCGAGCGGGCCGAGCAGGTTGAAGATGGTGCGGGTGCCCAGCGTTATGCGCGCCGCGGCGGCGTGGCGCAGCCCGGCGTGGTGGCGTGGCGCGTATAAAAAGACGCAACCGGCCTCGTTCAAAATGCCCGAGAGTCGTTCGAACGGCGGTTCGACCGCAACGCCCAGCGCGGCCAGCACATCGGCCGCACCGGCGCGCGAGGAAAGCGCGCGGTTGCCGTGCTTGGCGACCGGTACGCCCAGCCCGGCGAGCACGAAGGTGACGGCGGTCGAGATATTGAGCGTGCCGACGCCATCGCCCCCGGTGCCGCAGACATCGATGGCACCTTGCGGGGCGGCGATCGCACGCATCCGCTCGCGCATCGCTCGCACCGCCCCCGTGAGTTCCGCGACGGTTTCGCCGCGCACCCGCATCGCCATCAACATGCCGGCGATCTGCGCATCGTTCGATTTACCGTCGATGATCGCGCCGAACGCGGCTTCTGAAAGCTCCTCGCTGAGTTTGTCGCCGCGCGCGAGGCGATCGAGCACCGGTTTCAGATCGGCCAGGATTTCCGCCGAGCCTTGGTTGCGGCCGCGCGCGAGTGCCAGGAAATTGCGCAGCAGCGTATGGCCATGCGCGGTCGCGATGCTTTCCGGATGAAACTGCACGCCGAAAATCGGCAGGTCGCGGTGGCGCAAGCCCATGATCAAACCATCCTCGGTGAAGGCGGTCGGGATCAGGGTTTCCGGCAGCGTTTCGCGCTCCACGATCAGGGAGTGGTAGCGCGTGGCTTCGAATTGGTCCGGCACGCCGGCGAAGATGTCGCTACCCTGGTGGCGGATCGCGGCCATTTTGCCATGCATCGGCTGCGGCGCGCGCTTAACCACGCCGCCGAACGCCTGGCCGATCGCCTGATGACCCAGGCAGACCCCCAAGATCGGCACTTTGCCGGCAGCGGCGTGGATCAGATCGAGGCAGATGCCCGCCTCGTTCGGCGTGCACGGCCCGGGCGAGAGCACGATGGCTTCGGGCTGCAGCGCGAGCACCTCCTCCGGCGTGATCTGGTCGTTGCGGCGGACCACGCAATCGGCGCCGAGATCGCCAAAAAAATGCACCAGGTTGAAGGTGAAACTGTCGTAATTATCGATGATCAGGATCATGGGGCGCTCCGGTTTGCGCTCACGTAGTTCACCGCATCTTCGGCCGCGCGGAACAGGGCGCGCGCCTTTTGCAGGCTTTCGGCATATTCGGCATCGGGGTCGGAATCAGCCACGATACCAACGCCGGATTGGACATACAGGGTAGCGTCCTTGATCAGCGCGGTGCGCAAGGCGATGCAGGTGTCCATCGTGCCGTTGGCGGCGAAATAGCCGATGCAGCCGCCATACAGGCCGCGGCGCGAGGGTTCGAACTCCTCGATGATTTCCATCGCCCGCACCTTCGGCGCACCGGAGAGCGTGCCGGCCGGAAAACCCGCGATCAGCGCATCCAGCGCATCGGCATCGTCGCGGATGGTCCCTTCGACGGTCGATGAAATATGCATGACATGGGAAAACCGCTCGATCGCGAAGCTCTCGGTCACCGCGACAGAGCCGATCTTGGCGACCCGGCCGACATCGTTGCGCGCCAGATCGAGCAGCATGAGATGCTCGGCGCGCTCCTTCGGGTCTTCCAGCAATTCGGTCTCCAGCGCCTCGTCCTCGGCGCGGTTGGCACCGCGCTTGCGCGTGCCGGCCAGCGGTCGGATGGTCACCGTGCCATCGCGGAGCCGGACGAGGATTTCAGGGCTGGAACCGACCGCTTGATAGCTGCCGAAATCGAGGAAAAACAGGAACGGCGCGGGGTTGATCCGCCGCAGACTGCGATAGAAGGCAAAGGGCGGCGCGGTGAATTCCTGGGCGAAGCGCTGGCTGGCGACCACCTGGAACACATCCCCGGCGGCGATGTAGTCCTTGCCGCGCAGCACCATCGCCTTGAACGCGGCCTCGGTCATGTTGGGCACCGGCGCGCCAGCCCCCGAAAGCGAGCCGGTCAGGTGCGGGGTGGGCCGATCGAGCGCTGCTTCCGCGGCTTCGATCCGCGCCGTCGCGGCGCGGTAGGCATCGGCCGCGGAGACACCCTCGCGCCGCCAGGCCGGTGCGGCGAGGGTGATTTCATCCTTCACGGAATCGAAAATCGCAAACATGCCGGGGCGCATCAGCACCGCATCGGGGATGCCGAGTACGTCCGGATTTGACGCCGGCAGGCGCTCCATCAGGCGGACCATGTCGTAGCCGAGGTAGCCGACGAGCCCGCCGGTCATCGGCGGCAGGTGCTCGGGCAGGTCGAGCCTGGTTTCCGCGATCAGGGCGCGCAGGCTGGTGAAGGCGTCGCGCGGGTCGGTGGTGAAAGCCGCCGGGTCGGTGCTGGCGTCGCGGTTGACGCTGACCGCGCCACCCTCGCAACGCCAGATCAGGTCGGGCGCGAAACCGATCACCGAATAGCGCCCGCGCGCCGCTCCACCTTCGACGCTTTCGAGCAGCAGCGAATAGGGTCTGCCATGGGCGAGCTTCAGAAACGCGGCAACCGGGGTGATCAGATCGGCTGCGAGCACCCGCCAGACCAACGCGCCCGATCCTGCTTCATAAGCGGCGCGGAATGGGGTGGTCGGGTCGGGCACGGCGTTCATGGTGCGTCCTTAATCGCTGATCTGTTGCAGTTTTTTTTCATTGACGGTGACATGGTAGCGCGACCGCAGGGCGGTTGCGTAGGTTTGCAGAACATCGGTCTGCATCGCGGTGCTCAACGCGGTCTGGATCCGCTTGAGCATCGCAGGATCGCTGCCGGGTTTCGGCTCGGTGATCGCGGTGACCACGCCGACCACGAATTCGGAATTGGTCTCCACCATGGTGGGCTCGCCGATTTTCAGGGTGAACAGGATCGGCAGCAGCTTCGCCGGAATGCCCGGCGCGGGTTTCGCGCGGGTCATCGGCGGGCTGGTGGTGATCGGCTGGCCAGCGGCGTTGGCGGCCTGAGCGAAGGTCTTGCCCGATTTGACCGCACCGATCAGCCCGGCGGCGGCAATTTCCTCCTGGCGCTTCACCTGATTGCCGGTCCAGTCGAGCAGAACGTCCTGCTTGACCTGATCATAGGGTTTCAGCGCCGGCGGAATGAGTTTCTGCACGCTGACCGCATAATAACTGTCATCCGGTCCGGTCACCGCGCGGGGTGCGGCACCCGGTGCGGTCGCAAAGACGGTCTTGATGATCGCGGCGCGCAACGCCTTGCCGCCGGGGATCGGCGCCGGCTTGCCGTCAGCCTCGAGCCCCTGGGCATCGAGCGTGCCTTCTACCGCGGCAAGATGCAGCGTGCCCGGCAGATGATCGAGGGACGTGTTGCCCGCCAGCGCGTCCTGGAACTTCGAAACCGTGGCATCGACCAGTTCACGCGCCTTGCGCTGCTGCACGGCCGCCTTGAGCTGCGGTTCGACCTGCGCCATCGGCGTGGTGCCGCCCGGATTGGCCTGGGTCACCTTGAACACATAGGTACCCAGTGCCCCGGTAACCGGATCGGAGATCGTGCCGGGAGTGGCCGCAAACACCGCCTTGGCGAGCCGGCCGGAGGGGAATTGATCGGGCTGCGCGTTCTTGAAGCTCACACCCGTCGCGGTCGCGGCGGTGGCGGCCTGCTGCATCGCCGCCCAGCTGGTGCCCTTGCGCCACAAGGCGGCCAGCTTGGCGGCGCTGGCGGCATCCTCGGCGGTAATGATGTGCACCGAACGGCTGGCGGTACGCGCGAATTTCGATTTCTCCGCCTCGTATTCGTTGGCGATCTCCGCTTGGGTCACAACCTGGCTTTGCGCCAGCAGCGCGGGCGAGAGAATCACGATCTGGGCCTTGCGCAGCGCCGGGGTCGAGAACCGCTCCGGATGATTGCGCCAAAACCGCCGCAGCACGGCAAGCGCCGGGGCCGGCGGCGGCGTTGCGGCGGCAAACGGCAGCTGCGCGTACTGGATCGTGCGCTCCTGGCCGACATAGTCGAAAATCTGCTGCACCAGCGGCTTGGGTGCGGCCGCACCCACCGTGATCGCCTGGACGATCTGGCTGGCGTTCAGCCCGCGCGCAATATCCGCCATGAACGCCGCCGGCGTCAGCCCGTGCTGCGAAAGCACCTGATTGAACGTGGTCTTGTCGAACTTGCCGTTCGGCCCGTTGAACGCGCTGATCCCGAAAATCTGCTGGCGCAGAGCCTCAGGCGGCGCGGTAACGCCAAGACGCTTGGCATCGAGCGCCAGCGCCGTCCGGTCGATCGCCTGACCCAGCGCATTGCCCGCATAAAGGCGCCGCTCACCCTTGCTCGGCGAGGCACCGTTATGCTGCTGCGCATACGCCGTGATCTGCTGCTGATAGCCGGTGTTGACCGTGCCCGCCTCGATCGCGTGACCACCAACGGTCGCGACCGCGTTGCTGGACGCGTGATTGGTCACCACGCTGGATACACCCCAGAAAATGAACACAGCGATCAGCAGCATGAAAAACGCGCGGACCAGCCAGTTATCGAGCAGTTTGCGGATCGTCGAGAGCATCCGGTTCCAACCTCATCCAACGGAAAGCCGGGTCTTTACCACGCGCGCGGCCGATTGCCACCCGGTGCCGGGTAAGGCTAGGGAACCCGACACCTTCGTTCCCGGCTGAACGAGGCGAAGATTTTTCACGCGGTGGGGATAAGATCGATGCGACAGATGATTGCGGGAAACTGGAAAATGAACGGCACGCTCGCCGGCATCGCCGCCTACGCGGCGGCGCTGGGGCAGGGGGTCGCAGGCGTCGATTTGCTGATCTGCCCGCCTTACCCGCTGATCGGGCCGCTGCGCGCCGCCTGCGCGCCAGGCATCGCGGTCGGCGCGCAGGATTGCGCGGTCGAACAATCCGGCGCCCATACCGGCGACGTGGCGGCCGGCCTGCTGGCTGAAATCGGCGCCAGCCATATCATTCTCGGTCACTCCGAACGCCGGGCCGATCACAACGAGCGATCCGCCCTGGTGCGCGACAAATCCCGCACCGCCATCGCCGCCGGGTTGACCCCGATCATCTGCGTCGGCGAAACCCTCGCCGAACGCGATGCCGGCGAAGCCGAAACCGTGGTCCGCGCCCAACTCGCCGGCAGTCTGCCGGATGGCTTCACCGGGCTGGTCGCCTATGAACCGGTCTGGGCGATCGGCACCGGCAAAACCGCAACCGAAACCGACGTGCAAGCCATGCACGCCACCATCCGCGCCGCCCTCAAAAAACAACTCGGCGAACCAGGCGAAACCATGCTCATCCTGTACGGCGGCTCCGTGAAACCCACCAACGCTGCCACCCTGCTCGCAACCCCCGAGGTCGGCGGCGCCCTGGTCGGCGGCGCCAGCCTGACCGCGACTGATTTCATGGCCATAGCCGAGGCGGCGCTAAGGTAAGTAAGGCCAGGGGCTCTGCCCCTGGACCCCGTTAAAGGCGGAGCCTTTAAAATCCATTAGTTTTAGGTAAGGGGAGGGCGACACAGGCCAGATCGACGGAACCACCGAGGCAGCGCCCTCCCCTTACCTAAAACTAGCGGGTTCTAAGGGCTCCGCCCTTAGTGGGGGTCGAGGGGGCAAAGCCCCCCGCCTTACTTACCTCAGCACCGCCACCGTTATGCCGGGTCCATGCGGGTGCCTGTTGTGGGGTCGAAGACGTGGATGTGGTGGGGCGGGATTTCGATGGGGATTGTGTGGTCGGTTGGTGCTGGGCTGGTGACGCGGAGGGTGAAGGGGGTGGTATTGGGCAGGGTGCCGTGCAGCAGGGTTTCCGAGCCCAGCGGTTCGGCGAATTCGACGGCGAGGGGGATGCTGTTGGGCCCGGATGCGATGGTGGCGTGTTGGGCGCGGATGCCGAGGGTGATTTTTGTGCCATCGGGCGCGGTGCGGGGGCCAGCGGTGAAGGTGAGTTCGGGGCCGGCGTCGAGTTTGGCGGCGCGGCCATTCTGGGTGATTGTGGCGGCGCAGAAATTCATCGCCGGCTCGCCGATGAAGCTTGCGACGTACATGGTCGCCGGCTTGTCGAACACTTCGATCGGGGTGGCGATCTGGGCGGCGCGACCTTGGTGCATCACGATCAGCCGGTCGGCCAGGGTCATGGCTTCGACCTGGTCGTGGGTGACGTAGAGGCTCGTGATATTCAGGCGTTTCTGTAGCTTGCGGATATCGGCGCGAACCTGGACGCGGAGTTTGGCATCGAGGTTGGAGAGCGGTTCGTCGAACAGGAATAATTTGGGTTCACGCACGATGGCGCGGCCCATGGCGACACGCTGGCGCTGACCGCCCGAGAGTTCGCGTGGCTTGCGGGCAAGCAGGGGGGTCAATCCCAGCGTTTCTGCGGCGATTTCGATTTTCGATTTGATCGTGGCGCGGTCGAGACCTTTCAGTTTCAGTCCGTAGCCCATGTTGTCGAACACCGACATGTGCGGATACAGCGCGTAATTCTGGAACACCATGGCGATGTCGCGACGCGAGGGATCGCGGTCGGTAATATCCGCGCCATCGAGCAGGATGCGCCCGGCGCTCGGTGATTCGAGGCCGGCGACCAGGCGGAGCAGGGTGGATTTGCCGCAGCCGGACGCGCCGACGATCACCAGCATTTCGCCATCGGCCAGCGCGAGATCGATCCCGTGCAGCACGGTGGTGGCGCCGAAGGTTTTTTGCAGGGATTGGAGTTCGAGCGTCGCCATTATTTATCCACTTCGGTCAGGCCGCCAATGAACCAGCGCTGCATCGCGACCACCACGAGGACCGGGGGAATGATGGCGAGGATGGTGGCGGCCATGACGAGGTTCCATTGAGGGATCTGGTCGGTGGTGATCATCTGCACGATGCCGAGCACGATCGGGTCGAGTTTGCCGTTGGTCGCGACCAGCAGGGGCCAGAGATACTGGTTCCAGCCGTAGACGAACAGAATGACGAACAAGGCGGCGAGGTTGGGGGCCGACACGGGCAGCAGGATGTCGAAAAAGAAGCGCATCGGCCCGGCGCCATCGAGTTTAGCGGCTTCGACCAGTTCGTCAGGGATGGCGAGAAACACCTGGCGGAACAGCAAGGTCGCGGTGGCCGAGGCGATCAGCGGCATGGTCAGGCCGGTGAAGCTGTTGATCAAATGGAAATCCGACATCACCGCATAGGTCGGGATGATGCGCACCTCGACGGGCAGCATCAGCGTGATGAAGATCAGCCAAAACGCAATCATGCGAAACGGAAACCGGAAGAAGGCGATGGCGAAGGCGGACAAGGCGGAGATAACGATTTTTCCGATCGCGATGACCAACGCCATGCCAAGGCTGACCAGCAGCATGTGCCAGACCGGCACGCCGCCCTTGGCCGCGTTGCCGAAGCCGAACGCCGTGATGAAAATCTTCAGCCCGGCGAGGCGGGGGATCAGCGAGATGTCGCCCCGGTTGATCGCCGCGGCCGATTGCGTGGCCCCCGCAAAGGCGACCCAGAGCGGGAAGATGAAAATCACCACCCCGAGCAGCAGCACCGCATGGGCCAGATAATCGGGCTTGCGGTTCATCCGGCGCGTTTCCCGGTGTAGCGGAACTGGATGGTGGTGAGGCCGATGATGATGACCATCAGAATGATCGATTGCGCCGCCGAACCGCCGATATCGAGGTTCAGAATCCCATCACGATAGACCTTGACCACGAGTGTCTCGGTCGCGGTGCCCGGGCCGCCGGCAGTGAGCGCGAAGATCAGAGCGAACGTGTCGAACGCGGCATAGACGATATTGACGATGATCAGAAAAAACGTCGTCGGTGCCAGCAGCGGAAAGATCATGGTCCGAAACCGATAGAAACCCCGCGCACCATCCAGCGTTGCCGCCTCGATCACCGAGCGCGGCACCGATTGCAGTCCGGCAAGATAGAAAATGAAATTATAGCTCACCTGCTTCCACGCGGCGATGACGATCACCAGCAGAAACGCCTGGTCGGCATGGGTGGCATAATTGAAATCGAGACCCAAACGCCCAAACAGATTGGTCAGCAGGCCAATCTGCGGCTGCAACAGGAATACGAAAATCACCGAAGCGATCGCGGGCGCAATGGCATAAGGCCAGATCAGCAAAATCCGGTAGACCCGCGCACCACGGATCGCGCGATTGGCGAAGCTCGCCAACAGCAGACCAAATCCCATCGCCAGACACGTCACCGCAATACAGAACACGAACGTGCGCACCAACGCCGCCTGATAGGTCGATGACTGAAACAATTCAGCGAAATTGGCGAGGCCGACAAAACTGCTGTTCAGCCCGAACGCATCCGTCGCGCGCACACTCTCGCCAAACGCCCGCCAGGCCGGCAACAAAAAAAACAACACCGTAATCGCCAACTGCGGCGCCACCAGCACCGCCGGCAGCATCCAACCCGCGAACAACGTGCGCCGTTCCATCGGCGCCTATGCCGGGGTGTGGGGGTGGCGTGTTGGAAGCAAGGAAGGCCAGGGGCTCTGCCCCTGGACCCCGTTAAAGGCGGAGCCTTTAAAATCCATTAGTTTTAGGCAAGGGGAGGGCTGTCCAGGCCAGATCGACGGAACCACCGAGGCAGCGCCCTCCCCTTGCCTAAAACTAGCGGGTTCTAAGGGCTCCGCCCTTAGTGGGGGTCCAGGGGGCAAAGCCCCCTGGCCTTTCTTTCCTTCCAACACGCCACCCCCACCCCCCGGCATCAGGCGTGGATGGATTGGGCGAACCGGTTGATCACGGCTTGGGCGCGGTGTTGGGCGGTGGCGAGGGCGGTTTTGGCTGGTGTGTTATTCTGGATGGCGCGTTCCCATTCTTCTTCGATGATAACGCGCACTTCGGGCATGCCACCGAGGCGGATGCCGCGCGAGAAGTTGGTGGGTTGGGTGCGGGTGAGTTGTTCGACCGCGATATTGGTCCCGGGGTTGGCGGTGTAGAAGCCTTGTTTGGTGATCAGTGCGTTACCGGCGGTGGTGACGGGGATATAGCCGGTGGCTTCGGACCAACCGGAATCGTTGCCGGGCTGGCTGATGAAGTTGAAGAAATGTGCCACCGCCGTGTATTCGGGTTTGGTGCGATCGGGTGCGGTCATGGCCCAAAAGGCGGCGCCGCCGATGATCGAGTTGATCGGCGATTTGATGATCGAGGGGTGGTAGGGCAGGTAGGTATCGTTGAATTTGAATTTTGCGCTCTGTTTGAGCTGCCCGTAGATCGAGGAACTGTCGAAGGTGATACCGGCTTTGCCGGCGTAGAAGATCGGGCTGGGGGCGCCGTCGCGACCCTGGTATTTGAACAGGCCTTCCTTCTGCATCGACAGGATGGTGCCGAGGTTTTTGACGAAAGGGGCGGTGTCGATTTTGAGGGTGGGTTTCGGGCCGCCGAAGCCATCGTTCAGCGTTGCGTATTCGACATTGTGGATGGCGGCGAACTGCTCGAAATGCACCCAGGTCGGCCAGGAGGTCATCACCGGGATGGGTGCGGCGTTGCGGGCTTTGATGGCGCGGGCGGCCTTGATCACGTCGTCCCAGGTGGCGAGGGACATTTTGGGGTCGAGCCCGGCTTTCTCGAAGACGTCTTCATTGATCCACATGGTTGCGGTGGAGGAGTTGAAGGGTGCTGCACCCATCTTGCCGTCATTGAGGCTGTAGTAGCCCCGCACGGCGGGGATGTAGGTGGCGGGGTCGATGGCGACGCCGGTCATGGCCGCGAGTTTATAGACATCGACCACGGCACGCCCGGCGCCGAGCATGTCGGCGGTGCCAACGTCGAACACCTGCGCAATCGAGGGGGCTTTGCCGGCGCGCCAGGCGGCGATGGTCGCGGTCAGCACCTGCGGGTAGGTGCCTTTATAGACGGCATCGACCTGATAGGCCGTCTGGCTTTTGTTGAATGCATCGACGGTCGCCTGGAGTTTCTGCCCGAGCGCGCCGGCCATGGCGTGCCAGAGCGTGATGGTCACGGGTGCGGCGGCGCGGGCGGTGGCGGCGGCGAGCGCGGTTACCGGCGCTGCGGCGATCAGGAGGCGGCGTTTCATGAAAAATTCCCTTATTGACGACCCGTGCCGCTTAGCGCGGCTTGATGACAGGGCGATGACATATCAGTGAAGGTCACGTGACAACAAGAGGGGCGTGGCCGCGAATGGCATGAATCGGCGGGGCCGCGGCTATTGTCGATCGAAAGCGGGCGCTGTTTTTTTGTTCGATTGCTTCTGATACCAGCGGGCGGCTCACGTTGGACGCGTCATGCAAGACCGAGTCGGGCGAACACCGGCAGTTTCACCAGATCGAGCATGAGCGCGAGCAGAACTGACGCCACGAAGACGCCGAGCACCACTGGGGCGCCCAGCGCGGGCATCGCAATGCCGCTGATGGCGAGACAGGCGACACCGCCGATGCCAGCGGCCGACGATGCCAGCAGCCAGCCGCTCGGGCGCGACGCCCAGCGATGGCGCCGGTCGCGGATCGCGTAGATCGTGGTCTGGGTGGAAAACACCAGGGCGACGAAGGCGAGCGTCTCTTGCGCGGCGGCGCTCAGGCCGAGTGCGAAATGCCCGATGGCGAGCGTCACGCTGCAAAACACCAGCAGACCGGCTGCGATGATGGCGCAGGCGATGGTCAGCCGGCCGATGCGCCAGACATTCGGCTGGGGTGACCAGCTGACATGGTCGGTCGAGAGCGACATCGACAGGAAATCGCCGCTGATCATGAAAATGACCATCAGCATGGGCGATAGAATCGCATGGCCGGTCATCAGCAGACCGACGGCGAGGAACAGCACCGTCACCAGTTTCCGGATGATGGTATTGATCGTGTAGGTCTGGATGCGCTGGAAGATCACGCGCCCTTCCTTGACCGCGGCGACCACGCCGCCGAGCCCCGCGCCGGTCAGCACCATGCCGGCGGCCGATTTGGCGACATCGGTGGCGGTCGCCACGGCGATGCCGATCTGCGCCTGGCGCAGCGCCGGGGCATCGTTCGCCCCGTCGCCGCACATGCCGACGATATGGTGCTGGCTCTGGAACGCCTTGACCAGCTTGAATTTGTCCTCAGGCAGCACGCCGGCGAACACGGCAAAACTGCCTGGGCTGATGCTGTCCGGAATCGCGCCGGCCGGGCAGATCGCGCCATCGAGCCCGACGGCGTGGGCGACGATCGCGGCGGTGGCGGCGGCATCGCCGGTGACCATGATGGTGTGCACGCCGAGGGTTTTCAGCGCGCGGATCAGATCGGCGGAATCATCGCGCGGCGGATCGCTCAGGGCGATCAGACCGGCCAATTTCAGGCCTTGCGCCGGCCCGACGGCAACGGCGAGCACACGAAACCCCTTGGCCTGGAGGGCTTCGGCGGTCGATGCGGCATCGGGCGACGCGGCGGCGAGATGCGCAATCGCCGCGAACGCGCCTTTGACGACGCGCTGAGTTTCGCCGCTCAAGGCGGTCACCGTGGCTGCGGACATTTTGGTCGCCGGATCGAACGGCGTGAAGCCGATCAGCCGGGGGGCGTCGGAGATCGGCTTGGCCTTGGCGGCGGTGGTAATCGCGCGATCCACCGGGTCCTGCCCGCCATCCGAGCTGGCGAGGGCGGCGCACGCGAGGATATGGGCAACATCGAAGCCGGGCAGGGCGTGGACATCGGTTACTTTGAGCGCGTTGCGGGTCAGCGTGCCGGTTTTGTCGGCGCAGAGCACATCCATGGTGGCGGCTTCATCGACCGCGGACAACCGGGTCGGCAGCACGCCCCGCGCCGCCAGCGCGCGGGCGCCGAGTGCGGCGGCGAGGGTGAAGGTGGCGGGCAGCGCGACCGGAATGCTCGCCAGCACGGCGGTGAGCGCGAGCGCGATGATCTGGTCGGTCGTCATGCCGAGATGAACCGCGTATCCGACCAGCAGAACCGTGATCACGCCATTGAAACCAGCGAGATTGCGCACGACGCGCAGCACCGCGGTTTGCTGGGAGCTGACGTTGTGGGCGATCCGCACGAGTTCGGCGGTCCGGCCGAATTTGGTGCGCGCACCCGTCGCGGTCACTTCGGCGATGGCTTCGCCGCGCCGCACCAGCGCGCCGGCGAAGGTTTTCTGGCCAGCGGTGCCTTCGATCGGGACGGATTCGCCGGTCAGCATCGATTGATCGAGCAGGATTTCGCCGCTGATGAGCGTGACATCGGCCGCGACGACGCCGCCAAGCGATAGTTTCACGACATCGCCCGGCACCAGATCGGTGGCGGGCACGGTTCGCCACGCGCCGTCGCGCCGGACCGAGGCGTTCAAGGCGAGGCGGGATTTCAGCGCATCCAGCGTCGCCTGCGCGCGGCCCTCCTGCACCAGGCCGAGGACAGCGTTGAACAGGAGCAGCAGCGCGATGACGGCGGCTTCGATGATGCTGCCGCGCAGCAGTTCCAGCCCGATCGCGGCTTCGAGCATCCAGGGAACCGGCGCCCAGAATTTACCGATGGCGCGGCGCAGCACATGTTCGGTCGCGTCCGGCATCGCGTTCGGACCGTTGGATTTCAGCCGGCTGGCGGCTTCGTTGCTGGTCAGGCCCGCTGATGCCCCGGTTGTGGCGATGGCGGGCGCTGTCATGCATAATTCCTGTTCAAAGACGGGGCGGATGTGCGGGCGGTTTCAGCGGTCGGTCGGGCTCGTGATGGCGGCTTCGGCCGTATGGCCGGTTTGCGTGTCGGGCTCGCTGCTTGAGACGACATAGACGAGCGATGCGATCAGGGCGGCACAGAGCAGGATGGCGGCGACGCGGGAGCGCGCACTGACGGCTGGAAATTGCATGGTGGTGGTGCGCGCCATGGTCGCGAACGGATGATCGATGGCGATGCTGGCGTGCGGCAGGAGTTTGACCAGGCGTGAGGCGGTGGTTTCCGGGCATGCGCTACCCTCGATCCCGTCCGGCACAGCCGTGATCAGGCCGGCCAGCCGATCGGCAGCGGTCGTGCGGGGCAGTCGGGCAAGGGATGCGGCCTCCTCCCACGGATCGATGTTCGAGCGCGCCAGGATCGATAGCACGCTGACGGGCACGCCGCGCCTGTCTTCCCCGACCACGGCAAACAGAAAGATGTCGAACGAGGGTTCGAGCGGCATAAGTCCGGGGGATCTGGGCATCGCAAATTGTTATCCTTCACGAAATGGTCGGTCACACGCGGCGTGGGATATCGGGTCGGTGGGCGATGAAGCGGTGGACGCCTCCGGACATCACCCGATGCAGCGCTTGATCCGATCGTTCCTCAAAGTGGCGGACACCGTCCAAGCGTGCCTTGATTCAGATCAATGCGAGGCGGGACCTGTCGGCATTTAAACGCTGGAAACCTGCCGGGGGCTGGTTGATCGCGCATCGTCCGGTGGACTTTGCATCACCGGGGCTCCCCGCCATGACGGAGATTATTCAATGAGTCGAACGATACCTTGTTGCGCGCACACCCGGCCGGCCGCGATCGTAAAGACCGCCAGGCGGGACCATTCGCCGGATCGGATCGAGTCATGACCGCCGTTTTGGGCGTTCATTCCGAGGTTGGGATATTGCGCGAAGTATTGGTGCACCGGCCCGACCTGGGCCTTGAGCGGCTGACGCCGGGCAACTGCCACGCGTTTCTGTTTGACGATGTCCTGTGGGTCAAGAAGGCGCGCCAGGAACATGATGCGTTTGTCGATACCCTGCGCGAACGGGGGGTGATCGTGCACGAATTCGGCGCAATGCTCGCCGAGGCGATGGCCGATGCGTCAGCACGGGCTTGGCTGCTCGATCGGCGGGTCGACCTGAAACATCTCGGTCATGGTACGATGGGGGAGATGCGCGCCTGGCTCGATGAATTGCCGGCCGCGCAGCTCGCGAGGTTTCTGATCGGCGGGATTGCGCGGGCCGAGCTGCCATTTGCGGCGAGGGGCCTGTTCGCCCTGACCCAGGCGGATCATCAATTCGTGCTGCCGCCGCTGCCGAACCAGTTATTTACCCGTGACAGCTCCTGTTGGGTCAACAAGGGGGTGTTCATCAACCCGATGTTCTGGCCGGCGCGCCGGCCGGAGGCGATCAATGTGGCGTGCGTGTATCGGTTTCACCCGCGCTTCAGGAATGCCGATTTCGTCCGCTACCTCGATGCTGCGGACGAGGATTTCAGCCCGCTGAGCCTGGAAGGCGGCGACGTGATGCCGCTGGCCGAGGGTGTGGTGCTGATCGGCATGGGCGAGCGATCGACGCCGCAGGCCGTGACCGAATATGCCAGCCGTCTGTTCGCACACGGGGCGGCGCGGCGGGTGATCGCAGCGCTGATGCCGCGCGACCGCAGCTATATGCATCTCGATACCGTGTTCACCTTCTGCGATCGGGATCTGGTGACGGTGTTTCCCGACATCGTCGATCACATCAGGGCGTTTTCGCTCTATCCGGGCGATGACACCGGTGCGATCCGCGTGGTCACCGAGGTTGGACCGTTCGTTGATGTGGTCGCGCAGGCGGTCGGCGTTGCGACGCTGCGCCGGGTCGTGACCGGCGGCGATGCGTTCGAGGCGGAACGGGAACAATGGGACGACGGCAATAATGTCGTCGCGGTCGCGCCCGGTGTGGTGATCGCCTACGACCGCAATGTTTATACCAACACGCAACTCCGCAAATCGGGCGTCGAGGTGATCACCATTGCGGGTTCGGAACTCGGGCGCGGCCGCGGTGGCGGCCATTGCATGACGTGCCCGCTGGTACGCGACCCGATCTGATCAACTCCCGATCTGATCAACCCCCCGATCTGATCAACCCCCCGCTCTGATCAACCAAAGACAGGACAATCCGATGGCCATCAATCTGCACGGCAGAAGCGTGATCGATCTTGATGATCTCGCCGCCGATGAAATCCGCTACCTGCTGGACATGGCAAAAGATCTGAAATCCGCCAAGCGTGGCGGATTCGAGCGCGCGGCACTGACCGGCAAGAATATCGCCTTGATTTTCGAGAAGGATTCGACCCGCACACGCAGCGGCTTTGAGGTCGCGGCCCACGATCAGGGCGCGCATGTGACGTATATGGGGCCCGGCGGCAGCCATATCGGTCAGGCCGAGACCGTGCGCGATACCGCGCGCGTGCTGGGGCGAATGTTCGATGCGATCGAGTTTCGCGGCTTCGGCCAGGCGGACGCGGTCACACTGGCGCAATATGCCGGCGTGCCGGTGTACAATGGCTTGACCGATCAATCGCACCCGACCCAGATCTTGGCGGACTTCATGACCATGCGTGAATTCACCCACAAGAATCTGTCGGACGTTCGGTTCGCTTTCATGGGCGATGGGCGCAACAATATGGCGCGCTCGCTGGCGACCGGGGCGGCAAAACTGGGTATGCGTCTAACCATCGGCGCGCCGCCCGCACTCCGGCCGGAGGCAGCGTTCATCGATCATATCGGCGCGCTCGAGGCGACAAGCGGTGCCTCCGTGCTGTACGAGACCGATCCGCTCAAGGCGGTCGCGGCCGCCGATTTCATCTATACCGACGTCTGGGTATCGATGGGCGAAGATCCATCGATCTGGCGGAAACGGATCGATCTTCTGAAACCCTATCAGGTCAACGCGGCGTTGATGGCCGCAACCGGCAATCCGCTGACCAGATTCATGCACTGCCTGCCATCGTTCCATAATGCAGAGACGACGACCGGACGCGATATCGAAGCGAAATTCGGCATCACCGCGATGGAGGTGACCGATGATGTTTTCGAATCCCCGGCATCGATCGTGTTCGATCAGGCGGAGAACCGGATGCACACCATCAAGGCGATCCTGGTCGCGACGTTGGGCTGAGTGCCATGCGCATCGTGATCGCACTCGGCGGCAACGCGTTGCTCAAGCGCGGCCAGCCACTGACCGCCGCCAATCAGTTGGATACGCTGCGGGGTGCGGCGCGCGCGCTCGCAGCATTGGTCGCGGCCGGCCATCAATTGATCCTGACGCACGGCAACGGTCCGCAAGTTGGGCTGCTCGCGCTGCAATCGGCGGCCGGGCCGGCAGAGTCGGCGTTGCCGCTGGATGTGCTGGATGCGGAAAGCGAAGGCTGGATCGGCTTTGCGATCGAGCGCGAATTACGCAACGCGCTGCCGGTTGGCACCGAGGTGGCAACCCTGTTGACCCAGATTGTCGTCGCTCGGGATGATCCGGCTTTTGCCGCGCCGGCCAAGCCGATCGGCCCGATGCTGGACGAAGCGGCCGCGCGCCTGATCGCGGCCACGCATCACTGGTCGATCGCGCCCGATGGTGAGGGATGGCGCCGCGTGGTCGCTTCGCCGCGGCCGCAAGCCATTGTCGAAATCGGCCCCATTCAACGGCTGATCGAGGCGGGTGTCATCGTGATCTGTGCGGGTGGCGGGGGAATTCCCGTCGCCGCCGGCGTCGACGGGCGAATGGACGGAGTCGAGGCCGTGATCGATAAGGACGCGGCCAGCGCCTTGCTGGCGCAACAGGTGGCGGCCGACCTGTTCGTGATGCTGACCGACGTGTCAGGCGTCTATCTCGACTATGGCACGGAACACGCGCGCTTAATCGGGCGGGCCGACCCCGATGCATTGAGGCGCCACGGCGAGGCGTTCAAGGCAGGCTCGATGGGGCCGAAGGTTGCGGCTGCCGTATCGTTCGTGGCCGCCACCGGCAGGCCAGCGGCGATCGGGGCGCTCGCTGATCTGTCACGGGTGATCGATGGCGATGCGGGGACGCGCATCATCAGCGATTCCGGCACGATCGGTTTCCGGACCGCCTGATCACTGTTGCGACGTGGCGCCTTGCGCTACCTGGTTCTTCATCGTGGAGGATTGATTTGGTGGAGCCAAGCGGAATCGAACCGCCGACCTCCTGAATGCCATTCAGGCGCTCTCCCAACTGAGCTATGGCCCCACCGGTCGTGGGCGGCGTATAAACCGGGTGGCGGGGGCAGGCAAGGGGTGGAAACCCGGCGCGGTCGTGATAAGAGGTCGCTGGCGCGGCCGGGTTAGCACAGTGGTAGTGCAGCGGTTTTGTAAACCGAAGGTCGGGGGTTCAAATCCCTCACCCGGCACCACGCGCCCACTTCCCATTATCAATATAGATGCCAGACGGTCTGTAAGCCGGGTTCTGTCCGCATCCTCGCGGATGGTGGACGGCCATTCGTCTGGGACGCGCATTGCTGCGCGCCTCGCGCGACCAACCCGGGTGACGGGTCGAAAACACCCCCGCGGCCATGATCGCTCACGCCGCCGGCCACCCCTATTCGGTCTTGCTCCCGGTGGGGTTTACCCTGCCGCCTACGTTACCGCAGGCGCGGTGCGCTCTTACCGCACCGTTTCACCCTTGCCCGCGGGTTTGCACGCGCGGGCGGTTTGTTTTCTGTGGCACTGTCCCTGGGGTCGCCCCCGCCGGTCGTTAACCGGCACCGTGTTTCCGTGGAGCCCGGACTTTCCTCCGCCCCGGTTGCCCGGAACGGCGGCCGTCCAACCGTCTGGCTCAGGTCTCTTCGACGATCGGGTAAGGCTGGTCAATGGGCACGTTGAAAATGCCGCGCGCCATGATCACCGCGATGGCGCCGAGTTGCACGGTTGTCGCACCGAGCAGGCTCATCACGACCGATGGCGTAATCACCCGCGCGGTCGCCGGAATCAGGTGATCGGCGATGTCGCGCTGATCGAAATAATAAAGCACGCCGATGAAGATGACCGAGAGCACGTTGGTGATCGCGAACAGCGCCATGATCACGATCGCGATCTGCCGCCGGATCGACGCATCGCCGAGCGCGATCCGATCCTTGACCGACAGGCCGCGTTCGACATCCTCGAGCTGGACCGCCGGCGACAATCCTGGCGACGTGCCGCTCATCGCCGGCGCCGTGCCTACCCGTTGAGCACGATGCGGACCGGCTCGGCCCGGCCGCTGACCGTGATGGTATGGTCCGCCGCCGCCTCACGGCTGATCACCTGGGCCAGAGCGAGCGCCCGCCGAATCACCGCGGCATTGGTCTTGACCCCGAACAGGCCGCGCAGTTCCGATATCGCTTCGGCGGTATGCTGGTCGACTTCGAAACTGGTGACGGCCATCGGTGTGCTCCGGATTTCAGGGTTTTTATATAGTTTTTATATAGAAATGCAAGGTTTCGGGGGATGGGAGGGTAGGGAAGGACAGGGAAGGATCTTCTTTTTTGTGAACAAAAAAGAAGCAAAAAAAACTTTGTTGATTTGGGCCCGTGCCCGTGAAAACGCCCGTGCCCCAGAGTCAGAAAGTTTTTTGCTTCTTTTTTTCAAAAAAGAAGCGCTTCCTTACCTCCCCTAAGCCAACACCCCAGCAACAGCGCCAATCCGCCCGGCCGTCGCCTCATCCATCACGCCATCGCAGCATGACGGCCAGAATCGCCGTTGAAATGCGGTGATCGAAACAACCGGATCAAGCCCCGGATCATACCCGATCGCGGTCAGTGCCCCGAGCGGGTCGGACGGCGCGGCGAATTCGTCGGTCCACAGGCCGATCCCGTGCGCCGCGAGGTGCCGCCAGGGGAACAATTCACCAGGGTCCTGCTTGCGATCGGCCGCGATGTCGGAATGCGCGACGATGTGCGCGCCCGGAATCGGGTGGCGCGCCAGGATACCTTGGGCGAGCGTGATGACGGCGGCGATCTGCGCGGGGGGGAAGGCGCGATAGCCCCATTCATGGCCCGGGTTGACGATTTCGATGCCGATCGAGCAATCGTTCAGAGTGCGCCGCCCGCGCCAGAAACTGATGCCGGCGTGCCAGGCGCGGCGTGTTTCCGGCACGAGTTGGTGGACCATGCCATCTTCCTCGATGACGTAATGCGACGAAACCTTGGCGGCCGGGTCGCAGAGCCGCGCAATCGCATCCGCGGCACTGCGCATCCCGGTGTAGTGGAGTACCAGATGATCGATCGGCGCGCCGGGCGGACGGTCGTCCTGGTTGGGTGAGGTCACAGACCCCGCTCGCGCTTGATGTCGTCCCAGGCGGCATTGATTCGGGCAACGCGATCGGTCGCGCGCGCGGCGAATTCCGCCGGAACGCCGCGGGCAGCCAACTGGTCGGGGTGGTTTTCGCGCATCAGCTGCTTCCAATGGGCGCGGATGGTTTCGTTGCTCGCGGTCTTGGCGATGCCGAGCACCTCGTAGGGATCGCCGTCGGATTGCGCGAAGGATGAGGGGTTGGCGGCCCGGTTGCGGGCGGCTTCGTCGAGGCCGAAAGCCACCCCGATCCGGGTCAGCACGTCAGCCTCGCGGCCGTTGAGCGGCGCATCGGCGCGGGCGATCGCGTGCAGGGCGCCGAACACCTGTTCAAGCGCAAGCCGATTGTCCGCGAAGCTTTCGGCCAACTGCCGCGCATAGGGCTCAAAGCCGGAGGCGTCGTCGCGCGCCTGATCGAACAGCCGGCCGATCATCGGCACCGCAGCGTCCTCGATGCGGAACTGGCGCTTGAACGCATCGATCTCGGCGCGATTGACGGGGCCGTCGCATTTGGCAAGCTTGGCGGCAAGCACAGTGACGGCGATCGCGAACACCTGCTCGCGCCGCCCCAGCATGGCGGCAAACCGGGCGGAATCGAGCGGCAATACCCGCCCAACCCGCGCGCCCAGCGAACCGAGATCGCCGGTGTCGGCCGCATGGCCAAGCGCCGCGCCCGCAATCGCACCGATCGGCCCGCCGAACGCGAAGCCGGCGACGCCGCCGATAACCTTACCCCATACCGCCATTCGTCCCATATCGGGTGGCAGGGCCGTCAGGTCAAAGGGGGGACCGGCCCTGCCTGACTAATATCGGCGCATCAGCGCAACCAGGCAGCCCTGCACCTTGACCCGTTCGGCGGGAAAAATGCGGGTTTCATGCCGTGCGTTGGCCGGTTCCAGCGCGGTCGAGTTGCCGCGCCGGCGCAGACGCTTCAGCGTCACTTCGTTGTCATCGACCAGCGCCACCACGATCTGCCCGTTCTCGGCGGTCTCGCCCTTGCGGATAATCGCGGTGTCGCCATCGAGAATGCCGGCCTCGATCATCGAATCGCCGGCGACCTCCAGCGCGTAGTGATCGCCCTGGCCGATCAGCGCGATCGGAACCTCGATTTCCATCTGATGCTCGCGCAAGGCCTCGATCGGCTGGCCGGCGGCGATCCGGCCATAAAGCGGCAGGCTGATCGCCGCCACTTCGGCGGCGGCGCGCGCACCCTGAAAGCGGGCGGAAAAATCGCCGCGGATAACATTGGGTGCGAATTTCTGATCGATGACACGCTCGGGTGCGCGCTCGGGTGCGCGTTCGGGCGCACGTTCGCTGGGCACGCTGTCCGCCGGCAGCCGGATCACTTCGAGCGCACGCGCACGATGCTTGTGCCGGCGCAGGAAGCCGCGTTCCTCCAGCGCACCGATCAGACGATGAATGCCGGATTTCGACTTCAGATCGAGCCCGTCCTTCATCTCCTCGAAACTCGGCGAACAACCGGTGCGGCGCAGATGCTGGTCGATAAACACCAGCAGTTCGTGTTGCTTGCGGGTAAGCATCGATCCCTCGTTTCGGTCTGACGCGTTCTGGAACAAAACGCTAACACGATGTTCTAGGTAGCGATTCCGCGCCGCGTCAAGGGGGTATTGCCGGAATAATCGCGTTTTGTTCCTGTTTTGGCGCGCGCCGTCAGATCGTCACGCGCTAGATCAGCGCGCGCTGATATTGTGGCACCAACTCGGGTTTGAGCCCGAAGTGGCTCGCGGCACGGTTGGGCCAGGCCGGGTCCGCCAGCAGCGCGCGGGCGAGGAACACGAGGTCCGCCCGCTCGTTGGCGATGATTTCGGCGGCAAGTTCCGGTTCGCGGATCATGCCGACCGCCCCGGTCGCAATGCCGGCCTCGCGGCGAATGCGCTCGGCGAACGGCACCTGATAGCCGGGATGGACCGAGGCGATCTTCTGCTGTGGCGCAATGCCCGCGCTCGAACAATCGATCAGGTCGACGTCGCCACGCTCGCGCAGCCAGCGCGCCAGCGTCACGGAATCCTCGATGGTGTGGCCGCCCTCGATCCAGTCCGTGCAGGACAGGCGGACGAATACCGGCAGTTCGGCCGGCCAGACCGCGCGGACCGCATCCAGCACCTCCATCAACAGGCGCGCACGCGCTGCCAGGTCGCCACCGTAGCGATCGGTGCGGTGATTGCTGATCGGTGAAAGAAATTCATGCAGCAGATAGCCGTGGGCGGCATGAAGTTCGACAATCTTGAACCCGGCCCGGTAAGCCCGCCCGGCGGTCTCGGCAAACTGGCGGATGGTGGTCGCGATATCGCCCTCGGTCATGGCGTGCGGGTTGGGCCGATCCGGCGCGTAGGGGATCGCGCTGGGTGCGGCGGGCAGCCAGCCGCCCGGCGCATCGGGCGCGATGTGCCGTTCACCCTCCCAAGGTGCCACCGTGCTGGCCTTGCGCCCGGCATGGGCGATCTGGATCGCCGGGATGGCGCCGCCATAGCTGATCAAGGTGGCGAGCCTGGTCATGAACGCCTCCTGCGCATCGTTCCACAGGCCGAGGCAATAGGGCGTGATGCGCGCTTCGGGCGCTATATGCGTCGCTTCGGTGAACACGATGCCTGCACCGCCCATCGCCTTGGCGCCGAGCGTTTGGATGTGCCAGTCCTGACCCAGCCCGTCGATCGCGCTGTATTGGCACATCGGCGAGACGACGATCCGGTTCTTCGCGGTGACCGCGCGAAAGGTGATCGGCTGCAACAATTTCGGAATGCGTGACAGGGGAACTCTCCTTGGGTTCGAACCGCGGCGATGCCGCAGCGTGCCAGTAGCGGCGATGCCCCAGCTTGCCAGCGGAAGGCCAATCGCGCCAAGTGCCGCGATGGCGATTTTATCGATCCAGTCCCAGGTCCTGAACGGCAGCGTCGGCAATGCGGGGGCTGCGTTCATCTACGCGCGGCTCGGTCATGAGGTCTGGCCCCTGCCGACCACGCTGCTCTCCCACCATCCGGGTCATGGCGGCACCGAAGGTGGCCCCGTGGCGCCGGCGTCGATGGCGGCCCTGATCCAGGGCCTTGCCGCGCGCGGTGCGTTCGCGCGCTGTGCCGCGGTGGCATCGGGCTATCTCGGCGCGGCGGCGGCGGTGCCGGTGGTGTGCGATGCGGTGGCACGCGCACGCGCGGCGCATCCGGCTGCGCTCTATGCGTGCGATCCGGTGATCGGCGATGCCGGGCGGGTCTATGTGCCGGCGGCGCTGGTCGCCGCGTTCCGCGATGTCCTGCTGCCGCTGGCCGATATCGCGTTTCCCAACCCGTTCGAACTCGAAATTCTGACCGGCCGGGCGCTGGCGGATCGCGCGAGCGCCTTCGCCGCGATGGCGGCGCTCGGCCCGCCGATCGTGGTGCTCACCGGCTTCACCGGCGCGGACACCGCACCCGGGATGCTCGATGTTCTGTTGCTGACGCCCGAGGCGCGGCATTTCGTCCCGGTGTCGAAGCTCGATCGCGCGTTCTCCGGCGCGGGGGATGCGTTCGCCGCATTGTTCATGGCGCGTTACCTGCGCGATCACGACGCGGTAGCGGCGGTGAACACCGCCTGTGCGGCGAGTGCGGCGCTGCTCGCCGCCACGGCGCAGGCGGGTGGTGACGAACTCGCCATCGTGACGGGCCAGGCTGCATGGGTGGCGGCAGCGTCGGGCGCAACGGCGCGATGAAATCCGGTCACAGCTGGTAATTTTATTGATTTGAGATCGTTCGATGACATATGATCGTCATCTGATGTTTGCCTGAGGCGAACGCCCAAGTGCCGGCCCGGATCCACGGGCACAGAATCCTCGGGAGGATTATGATGACGACGATGGCTGCTTTGTTGAAACGGAAACCGGCTGCGCTGATTTCCGTATCGCCCGATACCAAGATCCGCGACGTGGTGGTGGTGCTGGCCGAAAAGCGGATCGGTGCCGTGGTCGTGCAATCATCCGACAACGATCTGCTGGGCATCCTGTCGGAACGCGACGTGGTGCGCAGCCTCGCCGCGAACGGCACCGGCACGGTCGACATGCTGGCAAGCCAGCTGATGACCCGCGCCCCGACCACAGCGACGCCCGCGACATCGATTTTCGAAGCCGAAACCCTGATGACCGAAGGCCGCTTCCGCCATCTGCCGATCGTGGATGGCGGCAAGCTGATCGGCGTGGTCAGCATCGGCGACGTGGTGGCCGGCTTGATGGATGAGCAGGCCCAGGAAGTCCGCAGCCTGCGCGATTACGTGACCGGCGGCGCCGTCTAAGCCGACAATTGCCGGCTGAAACCAGGCCGCAGGCGGAAGCACATCCGCCTGCGGTCGCGCGTGATCGCGTTACTGGCTGCTTGAGCTGTCCGACGAGGTGCCCGGCAGTTTCACCTTCGGCGGTGCGCCGAGGTTAACCTGCTGCGGCGTTGTCTGCGAGCCGGCAACCGCGCCGCCGACCGCACCAATGCCGGCACCCGCCAGCGCGCCGATCGGGCCGCCCACCGCACCGACCGCGGCGCCGGCTGCCGCGCCACCGGCAGCGCCACCCTGGGCGCGCTCCGGCTGCGACGTGCCGCATCCGGCCAGGGCCAGAGCCATGCCTAGGGCGACGGGGGCCGCGATGATGGTCTTCTTGAATGTCATATCGGTATTCCTTTCCGAGATCGTATTGAGCCAACCTGTCGTCGTCCCGAAGCACAGGACCGTTGACGGACCGATATGGTGGGCATCGCCATCCGGGGGATCAACCCGGCCCACGTACCGCATGGACGAAGTTTAAAGCGCCGCTCATCTGGTGCGGATTCGGCGCGTTCTGCGCCGAATGCAGGACAAACCCTATTGCGTATTGGGCGGCGGCAGCGGTTGCGCCTGAACGCTTTGGCCATAGCCGGCGGGCGGCGCGGCCGTGGTGAGCGATTGCGGTTGCGACTGATATGAATTGATCTGGTTGCGCAACCCCGGCTGGGCGTAGGCGGTGTTTGGCTGCGAGGGGGCGGCCGCCGGTCCGGTCCCTGTTTTGCCGACGTTATCGAGATTGATCTGCTGCGGCGTCGTGGTCGAAGCGGTGAGCGCGCCGATGCCACCGCCGATCGCCCCGCCGATCACCACGCCGATCGGCCCGCCGATCAGCCCGAACGCAGCACCGGTCGCAGCCCCGCTGGCGGTGCCGGTGCCCATGCGGTGCGGTGCGTCGGTGCCGCAACCGGCAAGCGCGGCGGCCAGGCCGAGCAGCAATAATGAAGGCTTGATCAGATGCAGTTTCGATCTCGACATGATCGGCTCCCTTTATGAACGGCTTGAACAACCGCGGGCAAAACTTATAAACGAGGATTATGGTAACATAAAGTTTTTCAGCGGCTTATACAAAGGCGTGAAGACTTCGTGTTAATTCAACATGATGGCTCTGGAGCATAATCCGCGGCAGGCGATGGCCCAAACAATCACTGATGCCGATGCTCAGCAGTGGTGGCGCCGATTTCGCGCGCGGGCGGTGCTGGGTCTCGTCGGATTTGCGGCGCTCTACGGCGTGCTGGCGGTCAAGCTGATCGATGCCACCGTGATCGCGCCGATCCTGCCGAACCCGGCGGTCCTGGCGGCGCAGCGGCCCGACTTCCGGACGATGCTCCACGCACCCGATCGCGCGCGGATTCTCGATCGGCGGGGCCGTTTGCTGGCGGTGTCGCTGCCGGGTGCCGCGTTATACGCCGATCCGACACAGATCACGCACCCAAACCGCGACGCCGCAAGGCTTGCAACGGTATTGCCGATGCTGAACCGCGCCATGCTCGCGCATCGGCTGGGTCTGGTTCACGAGCGCTTCGTCTACCTCGATCGCTCACTGACCGCGGCGCAGGAAATCGCAGTCAACCGCCTCGGAATTCCCGGGGTCTATTTCCAGCCGATCTGGGTTCGCCATTATCCGCAGGGCGATCTTGCCGCACATATTCTGGGCGGCGTCACGCCGGACCAGCGCGGCATTGCCGGGATCGAGGCCTATTTCGACCAGCGCCTGATCAGCGCGCCGAACCGGCCGCTGCGCCTTTCGATCGATCTGCGGATCGAGGCGATCGTGCATCGCGCGGTTGCGCGCGCCATGCACGATTATCAGGCGCGCGGCGCGTGCGGCATCGTCGAGAGCATGACCGGCCGCATCGTCGCCATGGTCAGCCTGCCCGACTATAACGCCAACGATCTGCATGACGCACCCGGCAACACGCTGTTCGATCGCTGCATTTCCGGCGACTACGAACCGGGCAGCGTGATGAAACTAATGACCCTGCCGGCGGCCCTGCAATCGGGGCTGCTGCATTATTGGGACCGGTTCGACACCACCCACCCGCTGTCCGTCGATGGGTTTTCGGTAACCGATTTCGAACCGGTGCATCATTGGCTCGCGATGCCGGCGGTGCTGGCCTATTCATCGAATATCGGCGCCTCGCGTATCGCGACCATCCTGGGCCGGAAAATCCAGCGGGCGTGGCTGCGGAAAATGGGTTTTTTCCGCCCCTCGCCGGTGCAGATGCCCGGCGCGCAACCGCCGATCTGGCATCCGAAGGATACCTGGAACCTGCTCACCACCATGACGGTGAGTTTCGGCAACGGGATTGCGATGGCGCCGATCATTCTGGTCAATGCGGTGGTGGCCGATGTCAATGGCGGGATTCTGTTCCGGCCCACCCTGCTCGCGCGAAGGCCGGGCGCGCCGCCGCGCACCGGTGTGCGGGTCATGCGCCACCACGTGTCCGTTCTGATGCGTAAAATGATGCGCGGCGTCGTGCTGTCGGGCACCGGCGTCTATGCGCGGGTCAAGGGCTATCGGGTCGGCGGCAAGACCGGCACCTCCCAGGTCGTCGCGGCCGACGGGCGGTATCGCAACCATCTGAACAACGCCTCGTTCATGGCGATGTTTCCGGCCAATCATCCGCGCTACGTGGTGTACGTGCTGGTCGTCCACCCGAAGCCGACGCAAAAGATGCGCCATTTTTCCTATGGTTTCACGACCGGCGGCTATGTCGCCGCCCCGGCGGTGGGGCGCATCATCGCACGCATCGGGCCGATGCTCGGGATCAGGCCGCTTGAGGGCTCTGCGCTCCGGGCGATGAACGCGCGGTTCGACATGGGTTTGCGCCCGCAAGTACCGCCGGGCCGCATCGGCTTGGGCCCGGGTCATCCGTTTCCATCCGGGGCAAATCGCTACGCATACGTTCTTGCGGGCGAAAAACCACCCCGTCATCGCGACCATGCCACTGCTTTGCATGCCTTGCAGCGTGCCGCCATGGCAATTCCGGGCCAGCGCATCGCACGCGAGGCACCCACCCGCACGGTTACGAGCGGTGGTATGATTTCAGAGACATCTACTATTAATTGAGCAACATATTAGTTTTTCGTTGACAATGTCTCCGTTTCCCGTATTATGCAACCTTAAGTTTCGTTTTGCAATCAAATTCGGCGGATCGCGTCTTCATAGTGGGGCTGTTACATGAGCACGACAACGGTTACCGTGGGTACAGGCACGGTCGGTTCCTACACCCAGGTGACGACCAGCGGTACCGTCGACCTCGTCGTCGATGGCACACAGGGCATTCTCGACGTTTCTGGTTCCGCCCAGTCCACTCTTGTCATCGACATCGTTTCGGTGAGTGGCACCGGCTTTCTGTTCACCGACGAGATCAGCGGCGGCGCGTACGAGACGTTCAACCCGACGAGCTTGGGTATCATCGTTCCGTTCCTCGAGATCGGTTTCGCGCCGGGCGCTGCGAGCGCCCCGGGCTTCGGCACCCTTGAACTCGGCAACAATATGGCGACCGTCACCGCGCCACCACCGCTCAAATTCTCGGGCACCAACAACGAGTTGATCGTCGATTCCGGCGTTTCCAGCAGTTCGCTGGGCGCAATTTCCGGCTTTGCCTACACCGACACGATCGACCTGCGCGGCGTCACCGGCGTTGCCAGCGCGGTCTGGACCCAAAACGCGGGCACCGCCGGCGGCGTCCTCACGCTGGAGTCCGCGACGCAAGCCGATCTCGCCGATATCACGCTGTCGACCGGCAGTTTCACCAGCAGCCAGTTCAGCATCACGACCGACGGGCTCGGCGGCTCGGCCATCACCGTGGCCTGCTATCGCGTCGGCACCCGCATCGCCACGGCAGCCGGCGATGTCCCGGTCGAAGCTTTGGCGATCGGCGATCGCGTGCTGACGGCCGATGGGTCGCACAAGCCGATCAAATGGCTGGGGCGCCGGGCCTATTCGGGCCGCTTCGCCGCCGGCAAGCCGCATCTGCTGCCGGTCCATTTTGCCGCCGGCGCGCTCGGCAACGGCCGCCCGCTCCGCCCGCTCTGGGTCAGTCCGCAGCACGCCATGCTGGTCGATGGCGCGCTGATCCCCGCGATCTGCCTCGTCAACGGCGTCTCGATCGTGCAGGAAACCGCGGTCGAGCGGATCGAGTACGTCCACGTCGAACTCGATCGGCATGATGTCATCTTCGCCGAGGGTGCCGCCTCCGAAACCTATATCAACGACGACAATCGACTGATGTTCCACAACGCGGCCGAGTATGCCGCCCTCTACGGCGCGGATGCGATCGATCACCGCTATTGCGCCGCGCGGATCGAGGATGGCCCGGTCCTGGCCGCGATCCAGGCCCGGCTCGCGGCGTTGGCCGGCCCGGTCGCGGCCGAGGCAGGGCAGGGCGATCTGGCCGGCTGGCTCGAACGCGTCGAGACCGACCGCGATGGCACCCATGCCGTCGGCTGGGCGGTCTGCCCGCAATATGCGGCGGTCCCGGTGTGTTTCGAACTGCTCCACCGCGGCCGGGTGATCCATCGCGCCCTGGCCAATCTGCACCGGCCCGATGTCGAGGACGCCGGGTTCGGCAGCGGGCGTTGCGGCTTTCGCGTCAGGCTGCCGGACGGCGCCAGGCTCGAGGATATTACGGTGCGCCGTGTTGCCGACCGCGCCGTGTTATCGAGTGCGGCAGCCTTCGCGGCAGCCTAGTCATGCTGCGCGGCCGGCTGGATGTCGCCACGCGAACCCATATCTCGGGCTGGGCGCAGGACGAGCGCCTGCCCCACCAGCCGATCGCCCTGCTGGTCATCGACAATGATGTTCTGCTCGACCGTGTGGTGGCCAACCGGCTTCGGCCGGATCTGGCGGCCGGCGGCATCGGCGATGGCCGGCACGGGTTCGATCTGCGCTTCGAAGGCGGCTTGCCCGGCCTCGGCCAACATCTGATCCGCGTGGTGCGTGAGCGTGATGGCGCGGAACTCGCCGCCTCGCCCGCCGTGATCGCCCCGGCCAATGCGTTCGATGCGCATGAAACCTCGCTCCTGCAATCGGTGCTGGATGGTCTGGCCACGACCACGGCGATCGATGCGGCAATCATCGCCCTCTCCGCCCAGATCGATCGCCTCGCGGCCCGCCGGCTCGCCCCCGCCGGTACCAAGCCGCGCGCTTTGGTGATCGACACCACGATGCCCGCCCCCGGGCGGGATGCCGGGTCGAACGCGATCCTCTCGCATGTCGAAGCGCTGATCAGGCTCGGCTACGCCGTGAGCTTCGCCGCAGCCGACGGCTCGGCGCCGCCCCGCCACCCCCGCATCGACTGGCGCAGCCGGCCGGTCCATCGCTCGGTGGAGGAGGTTTTGACGCGGGAGGCCGGGCGCTTCGACCTGGTCTATCTGCACCGGCTCGATGCGGCGGCGGGCTACATGCCGCTGGTCCGCCTGCATCAGCCGCGCGCCCGGGTGATCTACAGCGTGGCCGACCTGCATCATCTGCGCCTCGCCCGGCGCGGCTACAGCGAGCGCGAACCGGCGCTGATCGCCCACGCCCGCAAGGTGCGCGATACCGAACTGGCGGTTGCCGGCGCGGCGGATGCGGTCCTGACCCATTCGCACGCCGAAGCCGCCATCCTGCGCCGCACCCTGCCGGCCGAACGCGTGGTCGTCGCACCATGGCTGGTCACCCCGGCCAAGACTCGCGCTGTGGTGCCGCAAGCGACCATCGGGTTCATCGGCCATTTCGGTCACGCGCCCAATCTGGCCGCCGCGCACCGGCTGGCGTTCGAGATCATGCCGCGCCTGCGCGCCGCCATACCGGCAATCACCTGCCTGATCGCCGGCTCGGCGATGCCGCCGGCAATGCGCCAATGGGCCG
Source organism: Acidiphilium rubrum (assembly GCF_900156265.1). Taxonomy (GTDB): domain Bacteria; phylum Pseudomonadota; class Alphaproteobacteria; order Acetobacterales; family Acetobacteraceae; genus Acidiphilium; species Acidiphilium rubrum. The sequence goes on along the minus strand of NZ_FTNE01000002.1, from coordinate 23,377 downwards.
CCCCCGGCGTTCAATTGCTCGGCGCGGTCGATGACCTGCCGGCATTTTTCGCGCGCCTGACCCTGACGGTCGCCCCCATGCGGTTCGGTGCCGGCATCAAAGGCAAGCTGCTCGACAGTCTGGCCGCCGGCGTGCCCTGCGTCGCCACACCAATTGCCATCGAGGGGCTCGATTGGCCGGCCAAACTGGCGCATTGCGTCGCCGATGACGACGCAGGCTTGGCCGACGCCATTCTGGCGCTGTGCTCCGATGCCGCGCTGCACCGGCAATCGGTGCTGGCGGGAAGGGCGCTGATCAAGCGGGATTGGTCGATGGCCCAGGTCGATGCGGCCCTCGCTCAGGCGCTGGGCAGCGATGCCGCCGCGGCTGGATGATCGACGCAGCCGCGCACGCCCGGCGCGACGCACCGTTCGCTATGTCCCCAAATCAGGAGACCGCGGCCCGCAACGCCGCACCGGCCGCCAACGGCGCCAGCGGCAGAAACAGCGCCAACAGCCCCAGCAGCATCGCGAATTCCGCGATCGGATGCGGCGTCACCGCACCGGCCGCCCCGAAAATCAACGCCGGGATCATCAAAGGGAGCGCGATGAGCGGCAATAAAACGGTGCCGCCCCGCGCGCCGAGCGTGATCGCCGCACTCATGCCGCCGACCAGCGAGAGCAGGATGGTGCCCGGCAGCAAGGTCAGCAGCAATTGCGGCACGCCGCTGGCGTCGAGCCGCAGCATGATCGCGACCGGACCGGCGATGATCAGCAGCGGCAGCCCGGTGGTCAGCCAATGGCCGATAATCTTGCCGAACGCCACCGCGCTGGCCGGCAGGCCGGAGACCATCAATTGATCGAGCCCGCCGTCTTCGTAATCGGCGGCGAACAGCCGGTTCAGCGGCAGCAACGCGGCGAGCAGGGCGATCACCCAGATCACACCCGGCGCGATGCCGGAGAGCACGGCCGGCGAGGGGCCGACCGCGAAGGCAAACAGGCTGGCCGCGATAATGAAAAACAGCAGCGAAGCCACCGAATCGCCCGCATGGCGCAGGGCGAGGATCAGTTCGCGCCGGATCAGCGCCAAAAACCGACTCACGCTGCCATCCGGCTCAGATCGAACGGGACCGCGCCCGGCAGGTCGAGCGGCAGATGGGTGGCGGCGATCACCATGCCGCCGCGCGCACGGTGGCCGGCGAAATTCCGTTCCAGCCGGCGGACCGATGCGGCATCGAGCCCGGTGGTCGGTTCATCGAGCAGCCAGAGCGGCGCGTCGCTCAGCGCGAGGCGCGATAACGCAAGGCGGCGGCGCTGCCCGGACGATAGCAGCCGCGCCGGCAGATCGGCAAACCGATCGAGATCGACCGTGGCGAGTGCGGCGATGATATCACCGCGCGTCCGTTTGCGCGCGAGGCCAAGATTATCGGCGACCGTCAGACCCGGCTTGATCGCGTCCATATGCCCGACGAAGCACAGCCGCGTCGCATGCGAAGGCGGATCATCGAGCGCGTTCTCGCCCTGCCAGAGCAGATCACCGGCGGCCGGTGGCGTGAGGCCCGCGAGCAGCCGGATCAGCGATGATTTGCCCGCCCCGTTCGGCCCGATCAGCAGCAACGCACCGCCCGAAGCGAGGCTGAACGAGACATCCCGGAACACCAGGCGCTCGCCGCGAATCGCGGCCAGGGACCGTGCTTCGAGCATGGCTAAATCGCCCTGGTGGCGATGGACGCGCGGCGGTCACCGTGATTAAAGCGGATCACAAATCGATTTTGCTGCGGCGCGACACGCCGAACGCTGCGAAGAGGAACAAGCACCATGAACATGATCGGTCAGGACAGTCTGAAAGTGGAGACGACGCTGCGCGTCGAGGGCAAGGAGTACACCTATTTCGCACTCAATGCCGCCGCTGAAAAGCTGGGCGATATTTCCCGCCTGCCCCGCACGCTGAAAATCCTGCTCGAAAATGTGCTCCGCTTCGAAGATGGCGCCGCCTATACGGTCGATGACGCCAAAGCGATCGTCGAGTGGGTTGGTGCCGCCCATTCCGACAAGGACGTGCCGTTCCGCCCGGCGCGGATTCTGATGCAGGATTTCACCGGCGTGCCCGCCGTGGTCGATCTGGCCGCGATGCGTGATGGTATCGTCAAGCTCGGCGGCAATGCCGACAAGGTCAACCCGCTGGTGCCGGTCGATCTGGTGATCGACCATTCGGTGATGGTCGACGTTTCAGGCCGCAAGGATGCGCTGGAACGCAACGTCGATCTCGAATTCGAGCGCAACGGCGAACGCTACGAATTCCTGCGCTGGGGCCAGGAGGCGTTCGATAATTTCCGCGTCGTACCGCCCGGCACCGGCATCTGCCATCAGGTCAATCTCGAATACCTCGCCCAGGCGGTCTGGACCGCGGAAGCCTCAGGCAAGACAATCGCCTATCCAGATACGCTGTTCGGCACCGACAGCCACACCACCATGGTCAACGGCATGGGCGTGCTGGGCTGGGGCGTCGGCGGCATCGAGGCCGAGGCGGCGATGCTCGGCCAGCCGATCGCCATGCTGATCCCCGATGTGATCGGCTTCAAACTCACCGGCTCGCTGCGCGAAGGCATCACCGCGACCGATCTGGTGCTCACCGTGACACAAATGCTGCGCAAAAAAGGCGTGGTCGGTAAATTCGTCGAGTTCTACGGCGCGGGGCTGGACCATCTGCCGCTGGCCGATCGCGCGACGATCGCCAACATGGCGCCCGAATACGGCGCGACCTGCGGGTTCTTCCCGGTCGATCAGATCACGCTCGACTACATGATGCTCTCCGGGCGTGACGAGCACCGCATCAAGCTGGTCGAAGCCTATGCGAAAGCGCAGGGTCTCTGGCGCGATGGCACCGAACCGGTGTTTTCCGACACGCTGGAGCTCGACATGTCGAGCGTCGAACCCTCGCTCGCCGGCCCGAAACGCCCGCAGGACCGCGTCGCCCTGTCCAAAGCGGCGTCGGCCTTCGCGACCGAACTGACCAAAAGCCTCGGCGTGCCCGCCAACGATGTCGGCGTGAAGGCCGAGGTCGCCGGCAAGAATTTCTCGATCACCCATGGCGATGTGGTGATCGCGGCGATCACCTCCTGCACCAATACCTCCAACCCCTCCGTGCTGGTCGCCGCCGGCCTGGTCGCCCGCAAGGCGCGTGCCCTGGGGCTGACGCCGAAGCCCTGGGTGAAAACCTCGCTCGCACCGGGCTCGCAGGTCGTGACCGAATATCTCGACAAATCCGGCCTCTCGGCCGATCTGGACGCGCTCGGCTTCGAGACCGTCGGCTACGGCTGCACCACCTGCATCGGCAATTCCGGCCCGCTCGACGATGCGATCGCCGATGCGATCGAGGACAACAAGCTGGTCGCCGTCTCGGTGCTGTCCGGCAACCGCAATTTCGAAGGCCGGGTGCACCCGAACGTGCGGGCGAACTACCTTGCCTCGCCGCCGCTGGTGGTCGCCTACGCGCTGCTCGGCACCATGACCAAGGACATCACCACGGTCGCGATCGGTCAGGACCAGACCGGCCGCGACGTCTTCCTCAAGGACATCTGGCCGACCACCAAGGAAATCGCCGATATCGTCAAAGCGACCCTGACCCGCGCGATGTTCCTCGATCGCTACGGCGACGTGTTCAAGGGCGGGCCGCAATGGCAGGCGATCGAGGTCGAAGGCGATGCCGAGACCTATCGCTGGTCCGGGTCCTCGACCTATGTGAAGAACCCGCCGTATTTCGAGGGCATGACGATGGATCCCGCGCCGGTCACCGATATCACCGGCGCGCGCATCCTGGCCCTGCTCGGCGACAGCATCACCACCGATCACATTTCCCCCGCCGGCAGCTTCAAAAAAACCACCCCGGCCGGTGAATATCTGGCCGAACGCCAGATCCTGCCGAAGGATTTCAACTCCTACGGGTCGCGCCGCGGCAATCATGAAATCATGATGCGCGGCACCTTCGCGAATATCCGCATCCGCAACGAAATGCTCGAGAACGTCGAAGGCGGCTACACCAGGCACTACCCCTCCGGCGATCAACTGCCGATCTACGATGCGGCGATGCGCTACAAGGCCGAAGCCGTGCCCCTGGTCGCCTTCGTCGGCCGCGAATACGGCACCGGCTCCTCGCGTGACTGGGCGGCCAAGGGCACCATGCTGCTCGGCATCCGCGCGGTGATCGCGGAAAGCTTCGAGCGCATCCATCGCTCGAACCTGGTCGGCATGGGCATCCTGCCGCTGGTGTTCAAAGACGGCATGACCCGCAAGACGCTCGAACTGAAGGGCGACGAGACGATCGACATTCTCGGCCTCGAACATCTGTCACCGCGGATGGACATCGAAATGCTGATCCATCGTGCCGATGGCACGACCGACAAGGCCAGCCTGCTCTGCCGCGTCGATACCAAGGACGAGGTGATGTATTACGAAAACGGCGGCATCCTGCACTACGTGCTGCGCAACATGGCCAAGGCCGCCTGACCCACCACGCCGACCCTGAAAGCGATCAACCCTGCCCAGGGTTGATCGCTTTCAGTGGCCGGCGATCAACCGGCTGATCTGCCCGGCGAGCGCATCGATCGAAAACGGCTTGGTCAGCACATGCATCCCGGCATCCAGATGACCGTGGCTGATCACCGCGGTCTCCGCATATCCTGTAATGAACAGCACTTTCAGCGCCGGCCGTTGCGCCCGCGCGGCATCGGCCATCTGCCGCCCGTTCATGCCGCCCGGCAGACCGACATCGGTGATCAGCAGATCGACCCGCACCGGCGATTGCAGGATCGCGAGCCCGCCCGCACCATCCTCCGCCTCGATCGCGCGATACCCCAGATCGCTCAGAGCCTCCGTCACCAAACTACGCACCGCGGGTTCATCATCGACGATCAGCACCGTTTCACCCGCACCGGCCTGCACCGCATCGCTGGGCGCCACCGCGGCATCCGGCCCGGCGGCAGCACCACGATGCCGCGGCAGATACAAACACACCATCGAACCCTCACCCGGCTCTGAATAGATCCTGACCTGCCCGCCTGATTGGCGGGCGAACCCATAGATCATCGACAGGCCAAGCCCGGTGCCCAACCCGATCGGCTTGGTGGTGAAAAACGGATCGAACGCGCGCGCAATCACCTCCGGCGTCATGCCGGTGCCGTTGTCACTGACGCAGAGCGACACGTAATGACCGGCTGCCAGATCGCAGGCGCGCGCCGCGTGTTCATCGAGCCGCCGATTGCGCGTCTCCACGGTCAGGCGCCCGCCGTCCGGCATCGCGTCGCGGGCGTTGATGCACAGGTTGAGCAGGGCGTTTTCCAACTGGTTGGGGTCGCACAGCGTCGGCCACAAATCGTTCGACAACGCGAGTTCGACATCGATGCCCGGCCCCACCGTCCGCTCGATCAGGTCCGCCATGCTCGAAGCCAGCAGATTGATGTCGGTCGGTTTCGGCGCCAGCGTCTGGCGGCGCGAAAACGCCAGCAACCGGTGCGTCAGCGCCGCCGCGCGCGATGCCGCACCCTGCGCGCCGGTGACATAGGTCTCGAGCCTATCATAGCGTTGCTGATCGAGCCGGCGGCGCAGCAATTCCAGATTGCCCGAAATCCCGGTCAGCAGATTGTTGAAATCATGCGCGATGCCGCCGGTCAGCTGACCGATCGCCTGCATCTTCTGCGCCTGACGCAACTGCTCCTCCACCTGCCGGCGATCGGTCAGATCGGTCGCCTCAGGCACCAGCGCGATCACCTCGCCGGCCACGTTCAGCACCGGGCGGATCGATAGTTCGAACACCCGCCGGCCCGTCGGCAAGGCCAGACTGATTTCCTGGACAAAAGTCTCGCCGCTCGCCGCGGCCGCCACCGCGGCTTGCATCAATTCAGGCATGCCCGGCGTGCCGGCAAACCACGGCGTCTCCCAGAACCGCAACCCGGCAATCTGATCCAACGTCGTGGCCGCCAGGCTGAGCGATGCCGCATTGGCTTCGAGCAGAATGCCATCCGGGGTCAGCAGACCCTGCGCCTGCGAACTCGCGCTGAAAATCGTTCGCAACCGCGCCTCGGAATGTTCCAGCGCCTCGGCCTGCTGGCGTTCGATCGTGGTGTGCCGGCCACTGGCATAGATCACCCCATCCTCGACGGCGGTAACCCAGGCGAGCCAGCGCCACGAGCCATCCTTGTGCCGATAGCGGTTCTCATGAAACGGCAGATGGCGTGACCCAACCGAGGCCAGCCGCGCCTCGCTCGCCGGCCGGTCCTCGGGGTGGACGAATTCGAGAAAACTATGGCCGATCAGGTCATCGCGGGTCCAGCCGAGCAGATCGGTCCAGACATCGTTGACCGCCCGGATGCTGCCCGCCTCGTCCAGCACCAGTTGCAGATCCTGCGAGTTTTTCCACGCGCGATCGCGCTCGCGCGTCCGCTGTTCAACCTCCTGTTCGAGCGTGGCATTCAGCGCCTCGAGCGCCTGCTGTGCCCGCAACCGTTCCGTGACGATGCGGGTCCGATCGCCGACCGCCCGGATGAAGCCGATATCCTCGCTGGACCACTCACGCGGCTCGACACAGGCGACAAAGTAGAGTGCGACAAACATGCCCTGCTCGAAGATCGGCAGATTGACCAGGGATCGGACATGGAGTTCAGCCAGGTTGCGCGCGCGGCCGCGGGTCCGGCCGTCCAGCCGCACATCGCTCACCGCAACGACTTCGCCGCGCTTCAGATCCTCGACATAGCGGCCGAAATCCCGCAACCGGTGCAGCCCGATCACGTCGGGGATCGCATCGCCGTGATAATCGTGCAGCACATCGATCGTCTCGGTGACCGGATCGACCACCCCATAACCGGCCCGGCTCACCCCGAGCGTCAGCGTCAAAGTCTCCGCCGCACAGAGCGCGATCTCATCGATCGATACCATGTCCCGCATCCGATCGCCGAGCGCCAGCAGCGCCGCCTGACGTTGCTGGGCGTCGCGAATCTGCGTGATGTCGCGCCCGACCGAAACCAGCCGTTCCGGGCTGCCATCGATGCCGGGCAGCGGCGAAATCACCACGTCCCACCATTTCGGCGTGCCCTTGTGGGTCGGACAATACCCCTGAAACCGGCCGATCCCGCCGGCACGGGCTTCGGCCACCGCCGCGCGCGCGGCGATCAGATCCTCGCCCTTCCAGACCCGCAGCCATGACGACCCCAGCACGCCGGCGAGATTGGTGATTTCCATGCTCTCGATGCCGCCGGGGCTGACGAACAGCGTGTGACCATCGAGGTCGAGCACAACAATACAATCGCGCGCCGAACGCAGAATCAGCGTATTCAGCCCGCGCGCCTCGCGCAGCGTCGCATCGGCGGCGCGCTGATCGGTCCGGTCGCGCAGGATCTTCAGATAACCGACATGCACGCCCGCCTCATCGCGCAACGGCATCATCTCGCCGCTGGCCCAGAACCTGGTGCCGTCCTTGCGCAGATGCCACCGCTCGTCATTGGCCCGCCCATCGGCCAGCGCCCGGCGCATTTCGAGGCCCGGCCGCCCCTGCTCGCGGTCCTCCGGCACAAAGATCAGCGCGACATCGCGCCCGACGGCGTCCCCGTCCGTCCATCCGAAAATCTGGACGGCGCCGCTGTTCCAATCGACAATCGTGCCGTCCCGATCGAGCGCCACGATCGCAAAATCGACCGCACTATGGAAAATCGCACGGTAGAACCGATCCGCCGTCATCTGACCGACAGCGATCGCGCCGGCTGCACCAAAAGAGTTTTCGTCGGCTTGCCGTCCTGTCACGCTGTCTCCCTGGGTTGCGCTACGCCCGATCCGTGACCAACAGCGTCTCGATGCGGTTCCCTATAAACCACCGGTCGGTTTGCGTAAACGTAAACTCGCTTGAACCGCCGCCGATCGGCACGGTTTGTGATCGTCTGTGGGGCAGATGACCAAGGTTTCATGGTGGCGCGCGCGCAAACGCTTGTGATCGCGCGCCGGCTTGCCACGTTTCGTCTCAACGAAACCCTGTTGGAGACTGCCGCCTATGCCGCCATGGATCGTCTTCCGCCGCGATTCCGAAGGCGTCATCGAGCGCGTCGACGGCTTGTGGGACGCCCCGGATGCCCAGGCCGCGATCCAGCGCATGTGCAACGAGCGCGACCGTGTGGACGACGGGCATTGGCTGGCCGAGCGCCCGGAAGACCAGCCCCACATCATGAACTGGGCGCTCGATGAGGAAAAAAAGGGCCGCCCGAAGCGATCTTGATCACGAACCCCCACCATCAGAACGCCCCACCATCAGAACGGAAGCCTCCGATCATGACAAATCCGACCCATGACGATCCGCAGGACACCGACCCGCAGAACAGCGCGACGCCGGTCGCCGTGCGTGAAGCCGTCGGTATTTTCGACGATCAGGCCTCACTACAAGCCGCGATCGACGAGTTGATGCTGGCCGGCTTCGAACGCTTCGAACTCGGCCTGCTCGATCACGACGCCGCACCCGATACCGCGCCGCATCATTTGGCGGATGATCCTGCCGTGCCGCGCAAACCCTATATCGCGCCGGAATCGGTGGGCGATGCCCAGGGCGGCCTGATCGCCGGTTTCGCGCTGATCCCCGCCATGGGAGCCGCCGCCGCAACCGCCGGCGCCGGTGCGGCAATTGCAGCCACGGCGGCGGTTACCGCCGCCACCGGCGGCGTCGGCGCCCTGGTCGGCGGTGCGCTCGCCTACGCGCTGACGCGCAAACGGGCGCGCGGCATCGCATCGCAGGAGGACGCCGGCGGTCTGCTGCTATGGGTGCGCGTGCGGTCCGCGGCGCACGAGCGCCTGGCATTGGATATTCTCAGGCGCAACGCCGCTCACCATGTGCATGGTCACGACTGACCAGACGGCCAACGCAGCACCTCAGTGGATCATTTCGCGGATCTTGCTGGCCAGCGCATGCAGCGCGAAGGGTTTGGTCATAACCTCCATGCCGTGATCGAGCAGACCATTGCCCACCGCGGCCTTCTCAGCATAGCCGGTAATGAACAACACCCTGAGATCATGCTGGTTCTGCCGCGCCGCATCCGCCAACTGGCGGCCGTTCATGCCGTTCGGCAGCCCGACATCGGTGATCAGCAGATTGATCGGATTGCCCGACCGCAGGATGCGCAGCGCCGCACGGCCGTCCTCGGCCTCGAGCGAGGCATAGCCCAGATCATCCAGCACCTCGCGCACCAGCATCCGGATCGCTGATTCATCATCCACGATCAGCACCGTCTCCCCGGGTTGCGCACGCGGTATCTCAGCACTCAGCCCGGCAGCATCGGCGCTGCCGACCCCACCATGATGGCGCGGCAGATACATCCGGATCGTGGTGCCCGATCCGAGTTCACTGTAAATCCGCAGATGCCCGCTCGATTGTTTGGTGAACCCATAAACCATCGACAGCCCAAGCCCGGTGCCGGCGCCGAGCGGCTTGGTCGTGAAAAACGGATCGAACGCCCGCGATGCCACTTCCGGTGACATGCCGGTGCCCGAATCGCTGATGCTCAGCACCACATAATCGCCCGCCTCAAGATCGGCATGATCGGCGACATACGCGTCGTCGAGCACGGTATTGCCGAGTTCGATGCTCAGCCGCCCGCCTTCGGGCATCGCATCGCGCGCATTGATCACCAGGTTGAGCACCGCACTTTCCAACTGATGCGGATCGCACAGGATCGGCCAAACATCCGGCGCATGGGTCGTCTCGACGCGGATGGCCGGGCCGACCGTGCCGCCGATCAGCGCGGCCATGCCGCGCACCAGCGCGGTGGCATCGGTCGGCTTCGGGCTGAGCGTCTGGCGGCGCGAAAACGCCAGCAGCCGATGGGTCAGCGCGGCGGCGCGCGTAGCCGAAACCGTGGCAATATCGACATAGCGCGCAAGCTCGCCATGACGGCCCTGAGCGATGCGCCGGCGCATGATTTCCAGGCTGCCGGTAATGCCGGCGAGCATATTGTTGAAATCATGCGCCAGCCCGCCGGTCAGCTGACCGACCGCCTCCATCTTCTGGGCCTGGCGCAACGCCTCCTCGGTGCGTTCGCGCTCGGCAATCTGCTGATGCAGCGCCGTATTGGCATGGGCGAGTTCGCGGGTCCGATCCTCGACCAGATGCTCCAGCATGATCGCGGTCTGCGCCCGCGCCGCCAGATGATGGCGCACCTCATACTGCCGGCGCCGCGCGCGCAGCGCCGACCCCGCCGCACTCGACAGTGTCAGCCCATCGAGCGGGCGTTCGATCAGCGCCGCATTGCGCAGCGTCGCGATCATCCGCAACCGCCAGCGCTCCACCTCGGGGCGGACCTGCCGGCTGGTCAGCACAATGAACGGCAGGTCGGACCAGGGCGCCTGCGCGTCCACCCATGCCGCCAGAACCGCCTCACCCGCGCCGAACAAGCCTTCCTCGGCAATGAACGCCGCCGCCACGCCGGCATCGAGCGCCGCAACCAGCGCCGCCGCATCGCCGCAGATCACGCTGGCATAGCCCGCGCGGTCCAGAACCCCGGCAATCGCCGCGGCATCCCGCCCGATCGGCGCCAGCACCGCAAACCGGTCTTCATCCCTGCGTTCGAACACGGCCGATGGCGCGCCACTCTCATCCATCGCGCTCATCCATCGCGCGCGCCGCCCCCCGCCAGCAGCGGTTCGGGACTGCCGGTATAAACCGGGTTGCCGGACAGGATGCCGGTAAATGCGGCGAGCGGATCGCCGATCGCAATTCCCTCATGGGTCAGCCGGAACTCGCGAATGGTATGTTCATGCGCGCCGCTGCGCTTTTTCATGACCGACAGGGCGCGCCGGATCGTGCCGGCAACTTCGAAATACCGCAGCATCACCACGGCATCGCTCAGGTAACTCACATCGAGCGGTGTTTCGGTCGTCCCGATCATGCCGTGCTGTGCCAGGATCATGATGCTCAGCACACCCATCTGGCTCAGGTAGCTCAGCAATTCGTGCATCTGCAACACCAGGAAGCGGCCATCCGGCATCGCGTTCAAATAACCGTTCAGACTGTCGATGATCACCACCCGCGCCTGATGCTCTTCAACCGCGGCACGCACCTGATAGGCGAACTCGCCCGGCGATAACTCGGCCGGGTCGATCTGGCGAATGCGGATCAAACCGGAGTCCAGCGCCGCGTCCAGCGCCATGCCGAGCGCGCGGGCGCGGGCGATGATGGTGCCCCGCCCCTCATCGAACGCGAACACCACGGCGCGCTCGCCGCGCGCGGCGGCGGCGACCGCGTAGGTCAGCGCGAGCGTCGATTTCCCGACCCCGGCAGCCCCCATCAGCAGCACATTGGTGCCGCGTTCGAGCCCGCCGCCCAGCAATTCATCGAGCGCGGCATTGCCGCTCGGCGTCCGTTCGGTGGTGAATGCGGCGTGGTGTTCCGCGGCCACCAGGCGCGGATAGATCGCAAGCCCACCGGTTTCGATCGTGAAATCATGAAACCCGCCGCGAAAGCGAATGCCGCGCATCTTGATCACCCGCAACCGCCGCCGCTCCGCGCCGTAGTCGATCGCGAGCTGTTCGAGCAGGACGACGCCGTGCGAGATCGAGTGCACCTGCAAATCGGTCTGGGCGGACGACAGATCATCGAGCAGAACGACCGTGCAGCGACGACCCGCAAAAAAATGCTTCAGGGCCAGGATCTGGCGGCGATAGCGCAGCGGATTCTGCGCCAGCAACCGCATCTCGGACAGGCTGTCGAACACCACGCGGCTCGGGTTGGTCGCCTCCACCCGGTCGAACACCAGCCGCGTGGTCTCGTTCAGCTCCATCTCCGCCGGATGCAGCACCGTCATCTCGTGGTCGGGATTGAGCAGCGCCTCGGGCGAGAGCAGTTCGAACACATCGATGCCCTCGATCGACCAGCCATGCCGCTGTGCGACAACCGCGAGTTCCACCCGCGATTCCGACAGCGTGATGTAGAGCGTCTGCTCACCCCGCCGCGCACCCTCGAGCAGGAATTGCATGGCCAGCGTCGTCTTGCCGGTGCCGGGACGGCCCTCGTAGAGATAGATCCGATCGGCATCGAACCCGCCGCCCAGAATATCATCGAGCCCGGTGCTGCCGGTCGAAATGCGTGCGGGCCCCTGCGCCTCGCTGGGTTGTGTCGCGCCGGCCGCAGCGGGCACCACCTTGACCCCCGTTTGTTCGATATCGTTCACAATCAGCGCCTTATCGCCAGGGGACATGATCGTTCCTGGTTTTTCGCCGCCGACATGGCGAGCGTACCGGGCTCATTCAAGCTTGTGGTAACCGCTCTTTTCGCAGCCATCCGCCGGCGTGATGCGGCAACGGCCGGTAATGGCGTCAATTGAATACTCACATCCAGGTCCATAATACTCAGCGCGCTGATATTTAGTTATCACGGTATTGTGATCGGTCACATGCAGAGGGGCGTATTGTCATGGTGCCGATCCTGCCGGTCGATGTCGCCGATATTATCGATTGGTCATCCTACCGATCAGCGGCGTGGCCTCGGCGGTATAACAGCGACCGACCAAAGACTGAGTATCGGTTTTCTGTCAAAAATATAATTTTACCGAACAATAAAGTAATATCTCAGCAATCGCCCTTCGAGCACTTGGTTTGATAATGCCCAATCACCACATCGCGAATGTTAGAAAACAGCTCTCTTGCGGATCGACTTGGCAGCTGAAATCATGGTTCGCGTGGTTTCAAGCGTTCGTCAGTCGCCGCTTCGAGCCAATCACCTGGAGGTTTCATGGGTCTCATTCTGCTGATTATCCTGATCGTCATTCTCTTTGGCGGCGGTGGTGGCTATTATGGCTACAGCCGCTATGGCGGCCGCGGACTCGGCGGCGTCCTCGGCATCGTGCTGATCGTGCTGATCGTCGTCTGGCTGGTCGGCGGCATGGGCGCAAACGGTGTCGGCATGCACTGATCGATCGCAAGGCTTCAACCCGGGCGGCGCTAGCCTGCCCGGGTCAACTACATCCCGCTGCCCTGCACCTGCATGAAATCAAGCATGGTGCGCGGGTACAGCGTGTGAAACATCCAGCCGGTCAACCCGATCGACAGCACGAACAGCGGCACGACCAGCAACAGCGAAATGGTCTTCCATCGCTGTCCGCCCGACAAATCCAGCCGGAACATCAGCACCGCCTGCGCCAGCAACGCCAACCCCCCAAGGATGGCGACAGCGATGACAAACCGCACATACGACATCTCATGCCGCAGCGTGACCATCAGCGCGATGGCCATCAACCCGACCGATGCCGCATATCCAGCGACAAACGCGATTCCGCTGGCGTTGCGAACATCCGGATGATCGAGCGGATCGGCGCGATGCAGGCTCATCGATAGGCTCCGTTGAGATAGACGAACACGAACACACACACCCAGATCGAGGCCTGGAACATCCAGAAAATCCGCAGGTTGAGCAGCCGGGTCACCACCGCGGTGGTAAAGCCCTTCATGGCCACCTGAACGATCATCACCAGCATCCATAAAATGCCGAACACCATATGGATGCCATGGGTAGCGACCAGCACGAAAAACACCGACAGCAGGCCGCTCCGATCCGGTGTGGCACCCTCTGCGATGAGCACGGCAAAGTCCCGTAATTCGAGCCCCAGAAAGGCAGCGCCCAGCAGCACCGCGGCGACCAGCCCGCCGATCACAAAGGCCCGGTTGCCCGCCTTCAGCCCGACCATCGCAAGGCTGTAGGCAAACACGCTGGTGAATATGATGACGGTCTGGATGAAAGCGGCAACCGGATGCACCACATCGCTGATCTGCGGTCCGCCCGCCGCGTTATAGGGATGATCGAGCACCGCGTAGGCCGCGAACAATGCCGCGAAAATCAGCGCATCGCTCATCATATACAGCCAGAACCCCAGCGTGTGCAGCGAAACCGGGTCCGCTTCGGGGTGATGCGGCGCCCAGAGCGGTTCCTCAGGCCCGATCAGCCGATGTGCCGTGCGGCTCATTGGAACAACGCCAGTTCGGCAACCGGCGGGCTGATATGATCGGTCACGATCCCCGTATCCTCATGGTTGCGTTCCATCCGGCGCACCGTCGCGGCCGTCAGTGTGAAACCTCTATCATCCGCGAACGAGCGCAGAATGACGAGGCCGATGATCCCGAGCAGGCTCAACCCGGCCAGCCACCAGATGCGCCAGACCATGCCAAAGCCGAACCCGAACGCCAGCGCCCCGAGCATCGCCGGCACGATGGTGTTGTTCGGCAGATTGATATCCTCGTAGTCGCCAGGCGATGTCGCGGTCAGTCCGCTGTCGCGCCGCATCGCCCAGGCATCGCGCCCGTGCACCACCGGGATCACCGCAAAATTGTAGAACGGCACCGGGGTCAGCGTCATCCACTCCAGCGTGCGCGAGGTTCGCCACACATCCTGGCCATGCGCCTCCTTCGCCCGGTCGCGGATACTGACGTAGATCATCTTGCAGAAATAAAACACCGATACACAATACAGAAAAATACCGAACTCCTGAATGATCAGTAACGCCTGCCAATGCGGATTGTACAGATAATCGAGCCGGCGGGTCATGCCCATCAGGCCCAGCGTGTACATCGCGGCAAACACGAACACCGTGCCGAGCGAGAAAAACGTGAAAAACCGCCGGCCGCTCCGCTCATCGAGCCGAAACCCGAACACTTTCGGAAACCAGTACATCAGCCCTGCAAAAATACCGAATACACTGACCAGGAACATGGTGTGGAAATGCGCCACCACGAACACGCTGTTATGCACCGTGTAGTTGATCGCCGGAATCGCCAGCATCATCCCGGTCAACCCGCCGACCAGCAGCAGAAACAGCGCGCCGATCGCCCATAACATCGGCGTCTCAAAGCGCAGCCGGCCGCGATACAGCGTGAGCGACCAGTTGAACACCTTCACGCCGGTCGGAATGCCGACCAGCATGGTCGAGACACTGAACACCAGATTGACGCCCGGCCCCGCACCCATCGTGAAAAAATGGTGCAGCCAGACCGCCCACGACAGCCCAGCGATCGACAAGGTCGCCGCAACCATCACGGTATAACCGAACAGCGCCTTCTCCGAAAACGTCGGGATCACCTCGGACATGATGCCCCACGCCGGCAGAATGATGAAATAGACCTCAGGATGCCCCCAGATCCAGAACAGATCAGTATACAACATCAAATTGCCACCCAGACCCGCAGTATAGAAATGCGTGCCGAGATAACGATCACAGCTCAACAACGCGAGGGCCACGCCCAGCACCGGAAATGCGGTGAGCCCGATGGTCTGCGTGCTCAGCGTCGCCCAGGTGAAAAACGGCATCCGAAACCAGCGCATGCCCGGGGCGCGCATCATGATGATCGTGGTGATCAGGTTCAGCGCGCCGAGCGTGGTGCCCAGGCTGCTCAGCTGCAACGCCCAATCCCAGTAATCGACCCCCACGCCCGGGCTGTAGGGCAGTTCGGTCAGCGGCACGATGCCCACCCAGCCGGCATGCGAGAAATCGCCGATGAACAGCGAAATCATCACCAGCGCCGCACCCGCCGCGGTCAGCCACAGGCTGACGGCATTGAGGTATGGAAACGCCATATCCCGTGCGCCGATCTGCAACGGCACAATGATGTTCTGAAACCCGGTCAGCACCACGGTGACCGCAAAGATGATCATGATGGTGCCGTGCGAGCTATAGATCTGATCAAAATGGAACGGCGGCAAATACCCATGCACCGCCTGCAGATGCGCTGCCGATCGCGGCCCATCGGCCAATAATTGCTGCGTGCGGATCATGATGCCATCGATGAAGCCGCGCAACAGCATCACCAGCCCGATGATGATGTACATCACGCCGATTTTCTTGTGGTCGAGCGTGGTGATCCACTCGCGGATCAGATAGCCCCATTTCTGATAATAGGTCATCAGCCCAACGATCGGCGCCGCCGCCAGCAGCGCAAAGGCAAACGCACCGAGCACGATCGGGCTGTGGTAGGGTATCTGCGAGAGCGTCAGCCGCCCCAGCCAGGGGTTCCAGGCACCTTGAAGATGAACCAGCACTGTTGAACCTCGATACTTTCAGGAATGCGGATAGCCCGACAGATACGGCGCGCGCCTCGCCAGGTCGCGCCGCATATGCTCGGTCAGAAACATCGGCGTCGTGTCGGTCGCACCCTTCACCGCCGCGTGCACGATCCGGCTGAACAAATGCGGCTGAACCGCCGAAAAATTCCGCGTGACACCGCGTAAATCGATGGTGGGACGCGCGATCGATCGAAACCCCGCGTAGTCCAGATGGCGCGGCGCCACCTGCGTTTTCGCAACCCAGGCCGCAAAGCCAGCGTGCGTCATCACGCGGGTCGGAAACTGCATCCACGAAAATCCGGCGCCGCTGATATCCGCCGAAAACCCCTGCCACACGCCGGGCCGGTCAGCCCGCATCATGTCCTTGGTCCGCATCCCCGGCATCACGTCGATCATGCCGATCAGTTGCGGGATATAGAAATCATTGACCACATCGGTCGCGGTCAGTCGAAACTCAATGTTCCGCCCCGCCGGCAGGCTCAGCGTATTGAGTGTCGCGATGTGCTGATCAGGATAAATAAACAGCCACTGCCAGTCGGTCGCGACAACATCGATCACCAGCGGATTGCCTGTCCCCGGCCGATCCGGCATGGCGAGCAAGGACTTGCGTTGCCCCAGCGCGGTCGGTGCATAGGGGTTCACCAGAAACACACCCCGCCACGAAAAATACGCAAGCGCCGCCACCGCGGCGAACGGCACGCCCCACATCAAAACCTCGAGCCGAACCGAATGCGTGAAGCCGGGATCGTAGCGAGCCTTGCGCGCGGCCCGGAAACGCCATAGCGATATCGCAACGAAAATACCGGTCGGCAGAATGATGCAGAGCATGATCAGCACATCGATCACGCTCAACCGCAACGACGTCGCCGCAATCGGCCCATCCGGATGCAGCAGCCGGAGCTGATGCCCCGAACACCCAGACAGCGACGCCAACAGTGCCAGCGGCAACAGCCGCAACCAACCGCATCGCCGCCTCATGAAATCTGCACGATGCCTCAGTTGCACAATCGCAATCATCCCCTGCTTCACCGCGGCTATGATGTCCGCGCGCATGCGTGGCGCCCATGGCGGGTCCCGTCACGGCGCCTCAGCCCACATTGGGATGGCGCATCCGGCGATCAACGGATGCGCGCGATCAACCCGTCACAAAGCCGTCAGGCCCGGATTATCGGCGCCGCCGGGTCAGCACTGTCTGGATCAGCACGGCGATCAGCAAAAACACCCCGCTCGCCAAATTCTGATAATATGAGCTCAAATTCCCGATCTGATCGATCACGTTCTCGATCAGGCCGAGCAGCAGAACACCGGACAGCGCGCCCGCCATGGTGCCCACGCCACCGGTCAACAGCACGCCGCCGATCACCGCCGCCGCGATCGATTTCAATTCCTCACCCTGACCGGCGGTGGAAATGCCCGATGACAGATGCGCCGCCAGCAGCGCGCCCGACAGCCCGGCGAGCGTGCCGGAGACCACGTAGGTGAGCACTTTGATGCGCGCCACCGGCACACCCAGCATCCGCGCCGCTTCCTCGTTGCCGCCGATCGCAAACACCGCCACACCGTACCGGGTGCGGTTGAGCACGATGGCGGCGATCGCAAACCCGATAAACACAATCCAGATCAGATTATCGATCCCAAGGATCTGCCCGTTCGCGATCAGGCCGAACACCCCGGGCGTGGCAATCACCAGGCTGTTCTTCGCCAACACCAGCGCAATGCCGCGCACGCCGAGCAGGGCCGCCAGCGTCACAATGAACGGCGCCATGCCGGCGCGTGCGATCAACAGGCCATCGACCAACCCCACCGCGCCACCGGCCAGCGCAGGCACCAGCAACGCCGCCCACCAGCCATAGGGCAGCGCATAGGCCGCCAGCACGGACCCGAGGCCGATCAGCGACCCCACCGATAAATCGAACCCACCCAGGATGATCACGAAGGTCTGGCCGATCGCCACCAGGCCCAGAAAACTCGCCGCGGTACCGATGTTCTCGAAATTCGCAACCGTCGGAAAAAACGGAAAGCGCAGGCTCGCGACAATCGTGGCCAGCAACAGCACGCCAATCGCCCCGCGCGACTGGATCAGCGCGATCAACCGTGCCCGTCGCTCCGGCGCGGCGCCTTCTGCCCGTACGGCCGCGCTTGTACCCGACACGCTCAACCCCCCGCCCGCTGCAAATACAGCGCACCGACGATGAACACCGCCTTGAGGATCTGCGCATAGCTGAAATTGATGTCGTTCATAATGAAACTCGCCCCCAGCACCTGCAACAGCAGCACGCCGAACACGCCGCCGAGAATCGAAATCCGCCCGCCGGACAGCGGCGTGCCGCCGATCACCGCCGCGGCGATCGCATCGAGTTCGTAATTGACGCCGATGTAATTGGGGTCGGATGCGCCAAGCCTGGCCGCCGCGAACACACCCGCCAGCCCCGCCAGCACCCCGCTCGCGGCATAGACCAGCAACAACGTGCGCCGCACCTTGATCCCGGCAATCATCGCCGCCGCCTTGTTCGCGCCGATGAACAGCACGTATCGCCCGAACATCGTGGTGCGGACCAGAAAAGCGACCAACCCCGCAATGGCAAGGGCAATGATCGCGACGGTCGGCACGATCCAAACGGCGCCGATGCCCAGCGCATCGAACAACCCACCGGTCGGCAGGCTCACGCGCGAACCATCGAGCAGGGCTTCCGCGGTGCCGCGCGCGGCAACCAGCAGCGCCAGGCTCGATATCAGCGGATTGATGTCAAGCGCCGCGATCAGGCCACCATTGATCATCCCCACCACCAGCCCCGCGCCAACCCCCGCCGCCACCGCCAGCCATGAGCCGCCGGGCAGCGCCAGTGCCATCACCGCCGCGGCCAGCCCCATGGTCGAGCCGACCGACAGATCGATGCCGCGCGTACCAATGGCGAGGCTCTGCCCCAGCGTCACCAAAATGACCGGCGCCGCCTCGAACAGCAGGTTGCGGATCACGAACACGTTGCGAAAGCCAGGTGTGAAAATCAAATCGATCACGATCAACGCGGCAAACGCCACATAGACACTTTGCGCCCGCAGCAGAGCCATCGGGCTGTCATGCCCGGTCCGCGCCATCAAACCGGTGCTCATGGGTGCGCGACCGCCTCGTGCGGCTGGGCCAGCATGTCGAGCACGTCCTGCACCTCCAGCCCGTCGGTGCTGGTCGCACCGGTTACCGCCCCTTCGGTGAGCACGATCAACCGATCCGCCAGCGCCATCAATTCCTCCATCTCCGACGATGTCACCAGCACACCCAAACCTTGCTCGACCAGCCGGTTGATCGCCTCATGCACCTCGGCCTTCGCGCCGACATCGATGCCGCGGGTCGGATCATCCAGCATGATCGCGCGCGGCGCCGTGGCGAGGCAGCGCGCCAGCAGCACCTTCTGCTGATTGCCGCCCGAGAGCGAGGTGATCGGCGCATTCGGCCCGGCGGTCTTGATGCCCAGAACCTTGGTGAATTCGGCAACCATCGCCGCCTGCTTGCGCCGCGAAACGAAGCCGAACCGGGCAATGCGGGGCAGGGCGGTCGCGGTCAGATTTTCAGCGACTGACAGCTTGGGAAATATCCCCTCCGCACGCCGATCCTCGGATAAAAACGCCAGACCCGCCGCAATCGAGCGTCCGGGTGTGGGGGAGGGGACAGAGCTGCCGCCGACGCGGATTGCCCCGCCCTCTTTGGTCTCGGCGCCAAAACTCGCCTTCATCGTCTCGGTCCGGCCCGAACCGAGCAACCCGGCCAACCCAACAACTTCACCAGGCCGCACAGCGAACGATACGTCGCGCACCCGGTTGCGCCAGCGCAGGCCGCTCGCCTCGAACGCGGCGACGCCCTCGCGCGGGGTTCGTGCGGGCCGATTGCCGTGAATGGCCTCGGCATTGCGCCCAAGCATCGCGCCGATCAGCGCGGCGCGCGGCAAATCCGCAACCGCTTCACTGGCCACCACGCGGCCGTCGCGCAGCACCGTCAGCCGGTCGCACAGCCGATAGGACTCCGAAAGCCGATGGCTGACGAACAAAATCGCAATACCGTCGGCCTTCAGCCGGTCGACCACCCGATACAGCGTTTCCACCTCGGTGCCGGTCAACGCGGAGCTGGGCTCATCGAGAATCGCAACCCGTGCCCCAAGCCGGACACCCCGCGCGATCGAGACCATCTGCTGCAAACCAAGACCCAGCGCGCCAAGCCGTGCGCGCGGGTCGATCGCGAGATCGTAGCGCGCCAGCAGCTCGGCCGCCGAGCGCTCCATCCGCGCCCGATCGATCAGCACGCCGAACCGGCGCGGCTCGTTGCCGAGAAACAGGTTTTCGGCAACGCTGCGCTCGGGAATCAGGTTGATCTCCTGATACACCGCACTAATCCCCTGGCGCTGCGCGGCACGCGGGCTATCCAGGCGAACCGCCGTGCCGCTCAAGATAATCTCCCCCTCATCGGGCTGATAAAACCCGGTGAGGATCTTGATCAACGTGGACTTGCCGGCACCGTTTTCACCGGCCAGCCCATGCACTTCGCCCGCCCGCAAGGCGAACGACACGTCGGATAATGCCTGCACCGCGCCAAAGCGCTTGGACACGGCGCGGGTTTCGAGGATGATATCGGACAAGATCGTATCAGTTCCGTAATTAGTAGGGCGCATCGCTCGCGAGAGCCGATTTGGCATCGGCCTGCGTGTAGAGATGATCCTTGATCACGATGGTCTGCGGC
Organism: Acidiphilium rubrum; assembly: GCF_900156265.1. Classification (GTDB taxonomy): domain Bacteria; phylum Pseudomonadota; class Alphaproteobacteria; order Acetobacterales; family Acetobacteraceae; genus Acidiphilium; species Acidiphilium rubrum. The sequence continues at coordinate 2,601 of NZ_FTNE01000002.1, read as the reverse complement.
ACGGGCTTGCCGTCGAACCAGTTCTGAATCTCGTGCAGCGCAATGGGCCCGAAGCGCGGATTGGTTTCATCATCGGCATAGACCCAACCGCTGACGATATCCTGCACGCCCTGCTTGGTGCCATCGATCGTCACGATCTTGACCTGACCCGGCTTTTTACCGGCATCCCGCAGCGCCGTGATCGCGCCGAACGCCATCGTGTCGCTTTGGGTGTAGACCGCATTGACGTTCGGATGCGCCAGCAAAATCTGGCTCATCACGGTCTGCGCGTCGGTCGTCGACCAATTGCCGGTCTGTGCCGCAATGATCTTCATGCCCGGATATTTATGGATTGCTGCGGCAAACCCCTTGGTCCGCGCGGTCTCGACCGAATTGCCGTACGCACCCTGGATTTCGGCGATCACCGCATGGCCGCCGGTCGCCTTGGCGAGTTGCTCGCCGTCGATCTCGCCCTGCTTGTAAAAATTCGAGCCCATGAAGCTGAGATAATCGGTGCAATCAGTGCCGGCGGTATGGCGATCGATCGTGATGATCGGAATATGCTTGCCGACCGCCTGAGCGAACGCCGGTTGCAGCCCGGTCGAGTTCAGCGGCGCGATCACGAGTGCCTGGGCACCCTGATTGATCATGCTCTCCACATCGGCGACCTGCTTGGCCTCGTTGCTGTGTGCGTTGGTATAAACGTAGCGCTTGGCATGAAACGATGCAGCGGCATCCTTGAGGGACTTGGTCTCCTCCGCGCGGAACGGATTTTCATTGCCCTGCGATTGCGAAAACCCGACGACGATGGCCGAGATTTTCATATGGTTGGGATGCGGATTGACGCAAACCGCCTTGGAGCGCGAGCGGATCATCTGCGCGGCGTGCGTCGAGGGCGACTGGGCATGCGCCACGCCCGCGAGCGCTGCGGCACAAGCGACTGATGTGACGACCCATGATGTCTTGATGGTCATTGTTGGTTTCCTCCGTTTATTGGCGGCAGCAAGAACAGGCAGAATTATCTGGACCGAACCATATCGAACAACCTGAACCGCCAGGGCCAACACGATCACGCCGACCCAGCCTCAGACCATCCGCGTAGTTCCATAATTCAGAACCGTGTTCTGGACTGAAAGATAAACGCAGTTTCTTGCATCGTCAATCACGCCCCCGATCGCGCGCGGCCGCGAACCGGTCGAACGGCTTCGACCGGCCCCGGGCCGACATGTTTCAGAACGGAATGTTATTCTTCAATGCCGCGGCGGCGTTCGCCTTGGTATAGAGATGATCGGTCAAAACCACGTGCTGGGGCACCGGCTTGCCATCGAACCAGTTCTGGAGCTCGTAGAATGCCAGGGGGCCAAACCGCGGATTCGTTTCGTCATCGGCATAGATCCAGCCGCTCACAATGTCCTGCACGCCCTGTTTGGTCCCGTCGATCGAAACGATCTTGACCTGACCTGGTTTTTTGCCGGCATCGCGCAATGCCGTCATCACCCCGAACGCCATGGTGTCCGCCTGCGCATACACCGCATTGACATCCGGATGTGCCAGCAGGATCTGGCTCATCACCTTCTCAGCGTCGGTGGTGAACCAGTTGCCGGTCTGCTCGGTCACGATTTTCATCCCCGGATAGGCCTTCAGCCCGGCCGCAAACCCCTTGGTGCGCGCCACTTCGACGGAGTTGCCGTAAGCGCCCTGAATTTCAGCAATTTTGGCGTGTCCACCCGTCGCCTTGGCCAGTTCTTTCGCGTCGATCTCGCCCTGCTTGAAGTAGAAATTCGACCCCATGAAACTGAGATAATCGGTGCACATGGTCCCGGCGGTGTGCCGGTCCAGCGTGATAATGGGAATATGCTTCGCCGCCGCCTGGGCAAAGGCGGGTTGCAGCCCCGTGGCATCGAGCGGCGCAATCACCAGAGCCTGCGCGCCCTGGTTGATCATGCTCTCAACATCCGCGACCTGCCGGGCTTCGTCGCTATGGGCATTGGTATAGATCAGGTGCTTGACATGAAAACTGGCAGCAGCATCCCGCACCGACTTGGTTTCGCCAGCCCGGAACGGGTTTGCATTCGACTCAGATTGCGAAAACCCCACCACCAACTTCGACAGATCGATATGCGAGGGTGACGGATTGATACACACCGCCTTCGATTGAGCCTGCGTGATTTTTGAAGGGTGCACCGCCGCGGCATTCGCCAGTGCCGTCGTACCGAGCAAAGCAGTCGTCGCCAGCAATAGCTTTCTGATGTCCATTGTTTCCTCCGTTCTGCCGCTTCTGGTGAAGCGGTCGTTTGATTGTGTTTTATCGATAACGAACGGATAAAATCATGTCAACCGAATTCGATCATCGCTCGATCGGCCGATTTTTGTCGATCGATCAACAGACCAGCGCAATGCCACGACAAATCATCATCCATATATCAATCAGCCCTGCTGATTGTCGCATCAAGTTCACCGCATCGGCTGCCCACCCACGCAATCGTGATCAGCGCGGCGGCACATCCAGCGCGCCAGCGTGAGATTCGTATCCCATGATCCCCACCATCCCACCCCCGCCACACCACCAAACCAAAGTCTAACACCCCACCTAACAAACCCCTTTCTCACCCCCCCCCCCCC
>NZ_FTNE01000014.1:87880-104640 GCF_900156265.1 Acidiphilium rubrum | reverse complement strand
CCAAATACTCACTGATCGCAGCCTGGCTCAGCCCAAGGCTTTGCCCAATCGCACGCTGCGCCAGACCATGCTCCAGCCGCAGACGTAAAATCTCACGTATCTTCCGCATCGACAATCTCTCTCCAGGCATCTCGAACCCTTGCTCCTCGGCAAAAGATCAAGACTACCTTCAGTTGAAGACTGTCAGCAGAGACCCACCAGCACCGCGCCGATCCCAATGATCGCGATCACCGGAATCGATGATCGCAATCAAACGGAATCCATGATCGCGATCCACCGGATTGCGTGATCGCGATCAAACGGAATCAGTGATCGCGATCCACCGGAACGCGCAGCTTGGAATGTTGCCGCGCAGGTCGAGCAAGGTGTGCAGTTTGACGGCGGATTTGGTGGTGCGAAAATGTGCCCACGGAAACATCGTCATGCACAGATCGATCGTTGTCGAATCAAAGGCATAGACCGTATTTTCGAGTTCAAGCCCAAGATCTTCACCCGCGTACAGCGTGCGAGCCTGACCGATCAGGCTTTGTGCCAGCGCCGCATAGATGCGCCAGTCACGCGATTCGTTGGCATCGGCAAGCGTCGCGCGCCGAACCGGTTCGCGAAAACCCATATGATAGAGCTTCGGGCCATGAACCGAGAGGCACGTCTCGATATCGCGCAGACTGTCCCGATAGGTCAGTTGGGCAAAGGCCATCGCCCGGTACTGCGCCGCGCAAGGAAATACCCGCACCCGCTGGTCGCCACCGTAGCGGTCGACCATACGCGTGAAACTGCTCCACGGTAGAAAATCCATCAGTTGAGCAAACAGCGTCTTGCCGGTGTTCATAACGGGCGACTCCTCGGTCCAAACCGAAAAGTGCCAGATCAAAATTCAAATCGACACCACCCACAAAATGCCGGAAAACTAAATCAAATCAAACTGTTATATGCTAACAATCCCGGCTAAGCCGGACGGCAGTGAAAAAAGAAGCAAAAAACTTTCTGTCTCTGGGGCGCGGGCGTTTTCAAAGGCACGTGCCCAAATTAACAAAGTTTTTTTTGCTTCTTTTTTGTTCACAAAAAAGAAGAATCTCCTCATCACCTTTGATATCCTTGTTGCCGCCAACCAAAACCCTTGACAAACGCCCCTCAGCGCCACACATTCCTATAATAGAATATCTTGCGGTCCAGGAGTCAGCAACGATGATCAACCGCCCCGAGGTTCTGCCGTTCTACGATCCGGCCACCAGCACGATCAGCTACATCGTGATCGATCCGGCGAGCCATCACGCGGCGGTCGTCGATTCCGTGCTCGATTACGATCCCAAAGCCGGCCGCGTCTCGACCAACTCGGCCGATGCGCTGATCGATGCGGTCCGCACGCGTGACCTGACGATCGACTGGATCATTGAAACCCATGTCCACGCCGATCATTTTTCCGCCGCCCGCTACCTCCAAAAACATCTCGGCCGCGGCGTCATCGGCATCGGCGATCATATCGCGCCGGTCCAGAGCAATTTCGCCGATATTTTCGACCTCGGTCCCGATTTCGCGACCGATGGCCGCCAGTTCGATCACCTTTTCAAAGACCACGAAACATTCGCGGTCGGCACCATCCCGGCCGAGGCCATCTACACGCCCGGCCACACGCCGGCCTGCATGTCCTACCACATCGGCGATGCGGTCTTCGTCGGCGATACCTTGTTCATGCCCGATTACGGCACCGCCCGCTGCGATTTCCCGGGTGGCGATGCCCATGCGCTCTACCATTCGGTACAAACCCTGTTCGCTCTGCCGCCCGAAACCCGGGTATTCACCGCGCATGATTACCAGCCCGGTGGCCGCGCACCCGCCTGGGAAAGCACGATCGGTGCGCAGCGCGCCCATAACGTCCAGATCCACACCGGCATCAGCGAGGCCGATTTCGTCGCGATGCGCGAAAAACGCGATGCCACGCTGCCGGCGCCGGTGCTGATTCTGCCCTCGCTCCAGGTCAACATCCGCGGCGGCGACCTGCCGGATCCGTCCGGAAACGGCCGGCGCTATCTGAAAATCCCGTTGAACACCCTCTGATCGGCGTCCCATGCTGCTGCCACCACCGCTACCAACCGCGTTCACACCGCTGCTGTCGCTCGCCGGCGGACTGATGATCGGCGCCGCCGCCGGTCTGCTGTGGCTCGGCATCGGCCGCATCGCCGGGATCAGCGGCATCGTCGGCGGCGTGGTCGAACGCGTCGAGCGCGACTGGCGCCTTGCCTTCATCTCCGGCGTCCTGCTCGCCGGTATCCTGGCGCGCGGCCTCGGTCTGGCCCCCGCCATCCATCTTCAAGGGTCGCTCCCGCTGCTGGTCGGTGCGGGCCTGCTGGTCGGTGTCGGCACCGCGCTCGGCGGCGGCTGCACCTCCGGCCACGGCATCTGCGGCCTCTCACGCCTGTCGCCGCGCTCGATGGTGGCAACCGCCTGTTTCATGATCATCGCCTTCGCGGTGGTCTTCTTGACCCGCTCGATCGGAAGCTTCTGATGCGCCGCACCCTGGTTGCCTTCCTCGCCGGCCTCATCTTCGGCGCCGGGCTTCTCGTCTCACGCATGGCGGACCCGGCCAAGGTTTTGAATTTCCTCGATTTCACCGCCCATTGGGACCCGAGCCTCGCCTTCGTAATGGCCGGTGGTGTCGTGATGGCGAGCCTTGCCTTCGCGGTGGCGCGCCGGCGCAGCCACCCGTGGTTCGGTACGCAGTTCCCCACTCTGCCCTATGGCGGCATCACCGCGAGGCTGGTGATCGGCGCGGGATTGTTCGGCATCGGCTGGGGCCTGGTCGGCCTTTGCCCCGGACCAGCACTGGTCGCGCTCGCCATCCATCCGTTGCGAGTCGCTCCGTTCGTCATCGCCATGATCGCCGGATTATGGATCGTCCGGCTGCTCAGCGCCCGCCGCGTTCAATCGGCAGCGGCCGCGCGGTCGGCATCGCTCGTGCAGAACAGCCGGTAGATCAGCCCGACCACCTCGCGCGCGGCATCACTGCCCAGCGCATAATAGATCGTCCGCGAATCCCGCCGCGTCGTCACCAGCCCATCCTGACGCAACCGCGCCAATTGCTGCGAAAGATGCGCCTGGCGTATCCCCAACTCACGCTCCAACTGCCCGACCGAGGCCTCGCCATGCGTCAGATGGCACAGCACCATCAACCGATGCGGATTGGCGATGCACCGCAAAAACTGCGCCGCAATCGTCGCGCTGCTGGTCATCGCATCGAGTTCGATGCTGTCGTCCGCAATGGCATGATTGATCCGCGTCGTTTTAAAATCATTGGGCAAGGCTGCTTGACCCATCGGCGTTCCCCATATTCACGATCGTGAAATAGTCAGTGACTATGATCTGATTAAATATGCTTTGGCAAGGCTTGAGCGAAAAAACAAAACAACCAATCGGCCGCGTCTATCAAACGCAGGCGGTTGCCCTGTGCTGCCCAGGGTGAACCACCCTACGCGCCGATCAACCCCAGTTCCGGGCTCGAAGCCTCGGCATGAAACTTCCGTGGAATCCGCCCGGCGCCGCGCGCATCGAACCCCGCCCGCACCGCCGCCGCCATCGCGCCGGCCATCCGCACCGGATCATGCGCGCGCGCAATCGCCGTGTTCAGCAGCACGGCGTCGCACCCCAACTCCATCGCCTGCGCCGCGTCGGACGCGGTGCCGATCCCCGCATCCAGCACCACCGGCACCGCGCTCTGTGCGCAGATCCGCTCGATATTATAAGGGTTCGCAATCCCCAGCCCCGAGCCGATCGGCGAGCCCAGCGGCATCACCGCCGCCGCGCCGACATCCGCGAGCTTGCGGCACAGCACCGGATCATCGGTGCAATAGGGCAGCACGACAAACCCGGCCTTCACCAATGCCGCGGTTCCCTGGAGCAGGAACTCGGCATCCGGATACAACGTCTCCCGATCACCGATGATCTCAAGCTTGATCCAGTTGGTCTCCAACGCCTCGCGCGCCAGTTCCGCCGTCAGCACCGCATCGCGCACAGTCGCGCACCCGGCGGTGTTCGGCAGCAGCCGAAACCGCCCGCCCAATTCATCGAGCAACGACCCGCCATACGCATCGAGGCTGATCCGCCTTATCGCCACCGTCACCAGCGAAGGTGCCGCCGCCTCCAGCGCATCGAGCAGAGTGAGCTGATTGGGATATCCGGCGGTCCCCATGAACAGCCGCGAGCCCAGCGCCACCCCGGCGATTTCGAGCCCCGCCACGTCAGCCACCACCCACCGCCCGCACGATCTCGACCTGATCGCCCGCGCTCAATGCCGTGCTGCCCCAGGCCGATTTCGGCACCAGCGTCTCGTTCAGCGCCACCGCCAGCCCCTTGGTCTCATCCAACCCCTTGGCCGCCAGCAATGCCGCAACCGTCGGCGCGAACGGCTCGAACGCGCCGTTTACCCGGATATCATCATCGTTCATGCCGCACTCCTCAGCCGATCGAATCGCGCCGCACCAAACGGGGCAACGCGCGGATCCACCACGCCGTCGATCATCGTCGCCGCCATCGCCGCCGCCGTCACCGGCGTCAGCAAAATCCCGTTGCGATGATGGCCGGTGCAGAACATCAGGCCGGGCAGGGCGCTCGGCCCCAGCACCGGCGCATCGTCGCGCGACCCCGGCCGAAACCCAACCCAGGTCTCGATCACCGGCAAGTCCTCGATCCCCGGCACCGCCCGCCAGGCGCCATCAAGCAACGAATACAGGCCGCCGGCCGTCATCCGATCATCGAACCCGCGCTCCTCGACCGTCGCCCCCACCACCAGCCGGCCATCCGCCCGCGGCACCAAATAAGCCTTGGGCGCCCAGATCACATGGCGCACCAGCGGATCGGCTGGGTTCATCTGCACCGCCAGCATCTGCCCCTTCACCGGGCGGATCGGCGGCCGCGCGATCGGCAGCTCAACACCACCCGACCACGCCCCGGCGGCCAGCACCACCACATCCGCCGGATGAAACGTCTCATCGACCACCACGCCGGAAGCCCGCCCCTGCGCCGTCTCGACCCGCGCCACCGTCGCCTGTTCATGCAGCGCGCCACCCGCGCGGCGAAACGCCTCGGCCAGTGCGGCCACCAACGCCCGATTATCGACCTGGATATCGTCCGGCGAAAACACCGCCCCGGCCAGTTGCGGCGCCAGATACGGCTCGCGCTCACGCGCCTCACCCGGCGTCAGCCACGCCAGGTCGATGCCCTGGCTATGCTGGAACGCCATGTCATGCCGCAGTCGCGCGGCATCGTCGCGATTGAGCGCGACCAGCATCGTGCCCTCGCGCCGCAACCCGACCGAACGCTCGGATGCCGCCTCGACCTCGGCTGCGAAATCCGGCCACAATGCAAGCGAGGTCCGGTTGAGCACCCCAAGCGCCGCCTCGCCCGGCTCGGCCTCGCACGCCGCCGCCAGCATGCCGGCGGCGGCATGGCTCGCACCCCGCCCCACGGTATCGCGCTCGAACAACGCAACCGAGACCCCGCGCTGCGCCAACCGCCAGCCCAGCGCCAGCCCGATCACCCCGCCGCCAATGATAGCGACCCGCATCGGCTCAGTCCGCCGCGGCCTCGTCGACATAGATCTTGCTGCCCGCCTCGCGGAACTCGGCCGACTTCTGCTCAAGCCCGGCCATCCGCTCGCTGTCCTCGCGAATATCGTGCGAGATTTTCATCGAGCAGAATTTCGGCCCGCACATCGAGCAGAAATGCGCCACTTTATGCGCATCCTTCGGCAGGGTCTCATCGTGATACTGTTTCGCGGTATCCGGATCGAGCCCAAGATTGAACTGGTCCTGCCAGCGAAATTCGAACCGCGCCCGGCTCACCGCATCATCGCGCAATTTCGCCGAAGGATGCCCCTTGGCCAGATCCGCGGCATGCGCCGCCAGCCGGTATGTCATCACCCCGACCTTCACATCATCACGGTTCGGCAGCCCCAGATGCTCCTTGGGCGTCACGTAACAAAGCATCGCCGTCCCAAACCAGCCGATCATCGCCGCCCCGATCGCCGAGGTGATATGATCGTAACCTGGGGCGATATCGGTGGTCAGCGGCCCGAGCGTATAGAACGGCGCCTCGTGACAAACCTTGAGCTGGCGCTCCATATTCTCCTTGATCTTGTGCATCGGCACATGACCCGGCCCTTCGATCATCACCTGGCAACCCTTCGCCCAGGCCCGCTTGGTCAATTCGCCCAGCGTGTCCAACTCGGCGAACTGCGCCGCATCATTGGCATCCGCGATCGATCCCGGCCGCAACCCGTCGCCCAACGAGAACGACACATCATACTTGCGCATGATGTCGCAGATCTCATCGAAATGCGTGTACAGGAAACTCTCCTGGTGATGCGCCAGGCACCACCGCGCCATGATCGACCCGCCACGCGACACAATCCCGGTCACCCGCTTTGCCGTCAGCGGCACATAGGCCAGCCGCACCCCGGCATGGATCGTGAAATAATCCACCCCCTGCTCGGCCTGCTCGATCAGCGTATCGCGGAATACCTCCCACGAGAGCTTGTCCGGATCACCACCCACCTTCTCCAGCGCCTGATACAACGGCACCGTCCCGATCGGCACCGGCGCGTTGCGCATGATCCATGAGCGGATGTTATGAATATTCCGCCCGGTCGACAGATCCATAACCGTATCACCACCCCAGCGGATCGCCCAGACCAGCTTCTCCACCTCATCCGCCGCACCCGACGTCACCGCCGAATTACCGATATTGGCGTTGATCTTGACCAAAAAATTGCGCCCGATAATAACCGGTTCCAACTCGGGGTGATTGATATTCGCCGGAATAATCGCCCGCCCCGCCGCAATCTCGGACCGCACGAATTCCGGCGTGATGAACTCCGGAATCGCCGCCCCGAAATCCTCGCCATCCGCCCGCCGCTCGGCTGCACCCTCAGCCGCCTTGGCGCGCCCGAGATTCTCCCGATGCGCGACATAGATCATCTCTTCGGTAATCACTCCGGCGCGCGCGAACTCGTACTGCGTCACCATCGTGCCATCGGGACCTGCCAGCACCGCGCGCTCGGCCGGGCAGGGCGGCACCAGCCGATCGGCCGGCGCGAACCCGTTGTCCTCCGGCTTGACCGCGCGTGGCGCCACGCTCTCAAACCCGCGCCCGGCCAGCCACGCCCCGCGCACCTGCGGCAATCCCGCGTCCAGATCGAGCGAAAAATGCGGATCGGTGAACGGGCCGGACGTATCATATAGCCGGAACGGCGGCTCGTTCGCGGTCGGGTGCAAATCCACCTCGCGGAACGGCACTGCAATATCCGGCCGGCCTTCGGGCGAAGAGAACACCTTGCGCGACCCCGAGATCGGGCCCGTGGTCACGATGGCTGGCTTGGTCTGGACGTTCATGGCGCGTTCCTCAACAAAAATGAGGGGTAACGCAGCGGCGATCGGTGCAACAAAGGCAAATCCCGTCCCTCCGCCGGCGCAACCCGGATCAGGTTCAAAGAGTTGCCGGACAAACCCGGCTCTCAGCGCGACGGCGCACCCCTCGGAATAATCCTAGACTGATTTGATCATGCCGCCATGTCAACCCATCAGCGCGGGGTCGGCTGTGCAGGCCACACCCCGCCCGCCCGATGCCCGATCCGCGATTTACCACAGATCCGTTCATCATCTGTTCATTTTTCACAGGCAAACTAAAAATTACCAGGCGACAAAACCGCGCCTGTCGGACACCCAGAACCGGCATTTCGGTGCCCCGAACTACGATTGGGCCGCATATGATTGGACTCATCCCGTTCCTGGTCGATCGTTTCACAACGACGCATTGCGGTGCCGATGCGCGGCAAACGATCCTTGCAGCCTGCGACCTGCCGTCCGATTTCGAATTCAGCATCGCCCAAACCTACGATGACGATCTCTGCCGCACCGTCATCACCACCATGGCTGCCCGCACCGGCCTGACCTTGCCCGATCTGTACGACCGTCTCGGCGTCTTCTTCCTCGCTTGGCTCGCAGAAAACCTCGGTGGCCTGTTTGCCGGCGCCGAGGATACCGCATCGTTCCTGATGCGTCTGCCCGTTGTCTACAACAGTTTCGCCGCCACCGCGCGCGGCTCCGGCCTGCAAGGCGCGTCCGAAATCGTCTCGGTCCGCGCCAACGGCGACCGTCTGCGCGTCACCTACCAGTCCCAGGCGGCTTTCGCCTCGTTCTACGTCAGCTTTATGCACGCGGTTGCCTCCCACTTCGGGCAATCGATCGACGTCAGCATCCTCGCCGGCGATCTCGATGCGCCGTTCTGCGTGTTCGATGTCGCGGCTGTGCCCGTTCATCAAACTCCGCCATCGGCGCGCCAAACCCATGCGCGCGACCAATCGGAGGTGATCCTTTGCCATGGTGATTGACCAAGCCATCGTCCCCGCACTCAAATCGGCCGAAATCGAAGACATCTGCCGCCAATTCTGCACCCTCGCCGACGAGATCGGACCCAGCCGCATCACGACCGATAGTTCGCATCCGCTGGTCCAGAAATTCGCGCTCGCCGCCAATTTCTCGCTCGATGTCGCACGCCGCGCCGTCCGCGCCTCGACCGAGGCGATCCAGGAACTCCGCAAAATCCACCGCATGGCCCGCATCGGCAGTTGGCGGGTCATCGTCGAAGGACGCTACACGACCTGGTCGGATGAAATGCACACACTGGTCGGCGACGTTCAGCGCGCCATAATCCCCGGCTTCGATGCGCTGGCCCAATTACTGGCCGTCGCCGAGCGTGCCGTTTTCGAAGCGGCCTTCGCCTCGGTCATCGAAACCCGGCAGGGGACCACGATCGAATCCCGCGCGGGCGATGAAATCGGCGCGGATCGCTGGTTCTGGACCGACATGCAGCCCGAATTCGACGATCACGGTGCGGTCTTCGCCGTACGCGGCATCTGCCAGGAGATCACCGAACGAAAATCTGCCTTCGAGCGGATCCGCCACCTCGCGCGCCACGATCCACTGACCGGTCTGGCAAACCGCGCCCATCTCAGCGAACAGCTCGAACTAATCCTGGCCGAGGCATCCCGCCGCCGCGAAACGGTTGCTGTCCTCTGCTTTGATCTCGATGGTTTCAAATCTGTCAACGATCTCTATGGCCATGCCGCCGGGGACGACGTGCTGCGCGAAATGGCCCGCCGCCTTGCCTGCCACGTCCGCGAAACCGATCTGGTCGCCCGCATCGGCGGCGACGAGTTCGTCGTGGTCCAGGCGTTCGGCCAACAACCCGAAGCGGCGCAGAGCCTCGCCAGGCGCCTGCTCGAAGACGTCATGGGCACCATGATGCTCAAGGGGCAGACCGAACTCTCCCTCTCGACCTCGATTGGCATCGCCTACTACCCGGCCGATGCCAAAACCGCGGACGATCTGCTCGCCCGGGCCGACCGCGCCCTGTACTGGATCAAGAACGAAGGCCGTAACAATTTCGCCGCCTACGACCCCACGATGGAACGCGAATATCAGGACCGCCGCAAACTCGAGCACGATCTGCGCCTCGCCTTGCAACGCAGCGAGTTCTCGCTGGTCTATCAGCCCATGCTCTGCGCCCGGCTCGACCAGTTCATGGGGTTCGAAGCTCTGTTGCGCTGGACCAGCCCGGTGCACGGGTCGGTCCCGCCCGACATCTTCATCGGCATTGCCGAATCCATCGGGATCATGGGGCCTTTGGGTGCCTGGGTCCTGCGCACCGCCTGCACCGAAGCCGCGCGATGGCAAAACCCGTTGAAAATCGCCGTCAACGTCTCACCAATCCAGGTCCAGCAGGGCAACCTCGCCGAAACTGTCGCTGAAATCCTCGCCGCCACCGGCCTCGCACCGGAACGCCTCGAAATCGAGGTCACCGAATCCCTCTTGATCCGCCATCCCGAACGCGCCCTCGCCACGCTGCGCGCCATCAAGGCCCTCGGTGTCCGTATCGCGATGGATGATTTCGGCACCGGTTACTCCTCGCTCGCCACGCTCCGCGCGTTCCCGTTTGACAAGCTCAAGGTCGATCGCAGTTTCGTCCGCGACCTCTGCGAGGGCTCGGAATCCATGGCGATCATCAACGCAATCCTCGGTCTCGGCCGCGGCCTGCGCCTGCCGGTGGTGGTCGAAGGCGTCGAAACCGAACTGCAGGCCGCCATTCTGCGCCGCTGTGGTGCCGATGAAATGCAAGGCTACCTGCTCGGCCGCCCGTTGCCGATCGACCAGTTCAAAACGATAACCGTCGGGCGCGGCGCGACCCGTGGTGCCGCCGCGTCGAGGCACCATCATGCCTGATCGGCGGCAGGGCAGGGCGGCCAAGTAAAATCGTAACAAACGCGCTATTTCGCGCTCCAGAACACGCAGCCTGCCGGCTCATTCCGCACCGCCACCATTCCTACGGCGGACCACACAGAAACCTGCTTTGCCAGGCCTGACGGATGGAGTAAGAATCGATCCCGTGAATATGGTACTGCCACGCCCGGTCCGCATTCCGGTCGAAATCGTGTTCGATTTCGTCTGCCCCTGGTGTTATCTCGGCGTCCATCGCTTTGCCCGCATGCGCCTTCGCCGCCGCGACCTCGCCATCCATCCCATCTGGCGGCCGTTCCTCCTCAATCCGGACATGCCGCGCAACGGCATCAGCCGCACCGATTATGCCGCGCGCAAATTCGGCGATGAGGAGCGCGCCCGCCGCTTCTACGCCGCCATCACCGACATCGCCGCCGGCGAAGGCCTGCACGTCGATTTCGCGCGCATCCGCCGCACCCCCAGCAGCATCAATGCCCATCGCCTCGTCCGCTTCGCCGAGCCCTCCGGTGCCGCCGAAGCCCTGATACTCGCGATCTTTCACGCCTATTTTCACGATGGCACCGACATCGGACAGACCGAAGCCCTGGTCGAGATCGCCGCCGAAACCGGGCTCGATCCCGTCGCGGCGCGGTCCTTCCTGCTGTCGGATCAGGCGCTCGATCAGGTCCACGCCGACAATCTCTACGCCCACCGCCTCGGCATCAACGGCGTCCCGTGTTTCGTGGTCGACGGTTCGGCCGCGATCGCCGGCGCCCAGGAACCCGACGTGCTGGAACGCCTGATCGAACTCGCCAATTGCGATGCGACCCCGTTCTGACCAACCCAATTCGTCGGCAAGCCGCCCGCCCATCTTCCGCCGCCGCCGCCCGCGTGGCACAACACCACCATGAAACGCCGCACCCTCCTCGCCACCGCCCCGCTCGCTCTCGCCCTCGCACCCTCGGCGCAAGCCGCTGATTTCACTGGATTCCTGTCAGGCCTCGGCGCCCGCGCCCGCCAGCAGGGCGTGCCGAACAGCATCATCGACCAGGCGCTGGGCGGCCTCACGCCCAACCAGCGCGTCATCCATCTCGATGGCCATCAACCTGAATTCACCCTCACCTGGGCGCAATACAGCGCCCGCGTTGTCACCGAAGCCCGCATCCGCGACGGTCAAGCGAAGCGCCAACAACTCAGCCAGGTGCTCGCCGCCATCCGCACCCGCTTCGGCGTTGCCGCCGATCCCATCATGGGCATCTGGGGCATCGAGACCGATTTCGGCGTCATCCAAGGCAATTTCCAGGTGATCGACTCGCTCGCCACCCTCGCCTGGTTCCGCCAGAGCCCCTATTTCGGCAACGAGGCGATCGCCGCGATGAAAATCGCCGCCCGCGGCGATGCGCCGCTGCCCCGCCTGATCGGCTCCTGGGCCGGCGCCATGGGCCAGCCGCAATTCATGCCCAGCGTCTATCTCACCACGGCGGTCAATTTCACCGGCCGCGGCACCCCGAATATCTGGACCAACGTGCCCGATACCATGGCCTCGATCGCGAATTATCTGCACAAGGCGCGCTGGGTGCCCGGCCTGCCGTCGAGCGAACCGGTCCTGATCCCGCCCGGCTTCAATGCCGGCCTGGCCGGACGCCAGCACCGCCTGCCGCTCGCCCGCTGGCAGGCACTCGGCGTGCATCGCCTCGCCAATGCCGCCCGGCTATCGCCCACCACCGAAGCCTCGCTGCTCCTGCCCGATGGCCCGACCGGCGCCGCCTATCTGGCCTATGCCAATTTCGAGTCCATCCGCCGCTACAACCCCTCGGATCTCTATGCCCTCGCGGTCGGCGAACTCGGGCGATCGATCGCGGCATGAACCGCGCCGCCTGCCTCCCGCTGCTGGCCGCGCTTGCCCTGAGCGGCTGTGTCCACAAACGCATCCGCCCCGGCCCGCCGCCGACCGGCGCGCATTACCTGATCGGCAACCCCTATCAGGCGGATGGCGAATGGCACTACCCGCGCGCGGTCGATGCCTATGACCGCACCGGCCTCGCCACCATCATCCCGCCCGGCCATGACGCGGCAACGACCGATGGCGAAGCCTACGACCCCGAAGGTTTGATGGCGCAAAGCCCGATTCTGCCGCTGCCCTCGCTGGTCCGCGTCACCAATCTGGTCAACGGCCGCACCCTCACCGTCCGCGTCAACGATCGCGGCCCCGCCACCGCCGGCCGCATCCTCGCCGTCAGCCGCAAAGTCGCTTCCCTCCTTGCGTTTCCCGCCACCGGCGTGGTCGAAATGCGCGTCACCCTGCTCGCCGGCCGCTCCGCCGCGCTGCAAACCGCGCTCGGCGCCGGACCGCATCTCACCGCCGCACCGGTCGCCGGCGTGCAATCCAGCGCCCTGCCACCACCCCCCGGCGCCGCCGGCAGCGCGGGCCCGATCACCCAGGCCGCCAGCGCACCCATTTCCAACCCAACGCAAACCACCGCGAACGCGCCACTGTCGGGCGTCGTCCACGCCGTCCCGCCCGATCCCGGCCCGCTCTATGTCGAAATCGCCGGCTTCGGCACCGGCGGCGATGCCCAACAAATCCTCTATCGCCTCGCGGGCATGCCGGGCAGCGTCGTGCCGCAACCGCGCGAAGGCCGCACGCTCTACGCCGTCAAACTCGGCCCCTACCATAGCGTCGCCACCGCCGACGCCGCGCTGCACGAAGTCCTGGCCCGCGGCATCCCCGACCCCGAAATCATCGTGCATTGACCATCCGGATCAGGCCCGGCAGCTTCATCACGTTCGAGGGCGGTGAAGCCGTCGGCAAATCCACCCAGATTGCCCGCCTCGCCGCCACCCTGCGCGCCGCCGGCCACAGCGTCGTCCTCACCCGCGAACCCGGCGGCACGCAAGGCGCCGAAGCCATCCGCGCCGTCATGCTCGATCCCGCCACCAGCCTCGCCCCGCTGGCCGACACGCTGCTGGTCTTCGCCGCCCGCGCCGACCACGTTGCCACACTGATCCGCCCGGCCCTCGCCCGCGGCGACATCGTCCTGTGCGACCGCTTCACCGATTCCACCATGGCCTACCAGGGCTACGGCCTCGGCATCGACCGCGCGATTATCGCAACCCTTACCAGCATGATCGGCCTGACCCCCGATCTCACCCTGATCCTCGAAACTCCACCCGCCATCGCCGCCGCCCGCCTCGCCGCCCGCGCCGCCACGCCCGACCGCTACGAGCGCTTCGATGCGCATTTCGCCGCAAGAATCGCCGCCGGCTTCCGCGCCATCGCCGCGTCCCACCCGGCCCGCTGCGCCCTGATCGATGCGTCCGGCCCGATCGAGTCCATCGCCGCCACCATCGCCGCCACCATCACCCAACGCCTCGCGCCATGATCGCCCCGCGCGCCAACCCCGCCCTGCTCGGCCAGGACCGCGCGATCGCCGAACTCCACCGCGCCGCGTCCGGCCCGCGCCTGCACCACGCCTGGCTGATCGCCGGCCCGCCCGGCATCGGCAAAGCGACCCTCGCTTACCGCTTCGCCCGCTGGCTGCTCGCCGGCGCCACCACGCCCGACCTCTCGCTCCCGCCCACCAACCCCGTCTTCCGCCGCGTCGCCGTCGCCTCCCACGCCGATCTCCTCGTCATCGAACGCCGCTACGATGAGAAAAAAAAGCGCATGCAGGGCGAAATCGTGGTCGAAACCGTCGCCCAGGCCGGCAAATTCCTCCGCCTCACACCCGGCGAGGGCGGTTGGCGCGTCGTCATCGTCGATGGCGCGGAAGCCCTCAACCGCAACGCCGCCAACGCTTTGCTGAAACTCCTCGAAGAACCCCCGCCGCGCGCCATCTGGCTCCTGGTCTGCCACGCCCCCGGCCGCCTGCTCCCCACCATCCGCAGCCGCTGCCGCCTGCTCGATGTCGCACCGCTCGACGCCGCCACCATCCAAATCCTGCTCGCCACCGCCCAGCCCGACCTCACGCCCGACCGCGCCACCCGCCTCGCGACCCTCGCCGAAGGCTCGATCGGCCGCGCCATCGCCCTCGCCGCATCCGATGGCCTGGCCCTGGCCGGCCTGGTCGATGAAGCCCTCACCACCGCCATCACCCCCAGCCGCGCCGCCGCCATCGCCGATGCCATCGCCCGCCTCGAAGACGGTTTCGCCACCTTCACCGACCTCCTGCGCACCGGCCTCGCCGCCGCCACCCGCGCCCAGGCCCGCGCCCAACCCTCACCAGCGCTTGATCACCAGGTCAGCCTCTGGCAGGAGTTCGGCCGCATCCAAGCCGAAGTCGAAGGCCTGAACCTCGACCCGCGCGCCGCCATCATCACCATCCTGCACCAGCTAAGGCCCTCATGACCAAGCGTTTCTACATCACCACCCCGATCTATTACGTCAACGGCGCGCCCCACATCGGCCACGCCTATTCCTCGATCGCGGCCGATGTCATGGCCCGCTTCAAACGCCTCGACGGTTACGACGTCTTCTTCCTCACCGGCACCGACGAACACGGCCAGAAAATCGAAAAAGCCGCGAACGATGCCGGCATCACCCCCCAGCACCTCGCCGACCGCAACAGCGACGCCTTCCGCGCCATGGCCGCCGCGGTCAACCTCTCCAACACCGATTTCATCCGCACCACCGAACCCCGCCACAAAGCCGCCTGCGCCGCGATGTGGCAAGCGCTCGATGCCGCCGGCGCGATCGAACTCGGCCATTACGAAGGCTGGTACGCCACCCGCGACGAAGCCTTCTACAACGAAGACGAACTCACCACCGCGCCCGACGGCACCAAACGCTCCCCCTACGGCGCCCCGGTCGAATGGGTCCGCGAACCCTCATACTTCTTCAAACTCAGCACCTTCCAATCCCGCCTGCTCGACCTCTACGAAACCAACCCCGAATTCATCCAGCCCGCCTCCAGCCGCAACGAAGTGCTCAGCTTCGTCCGCTCCGGCCTGCGCGATATCTCGATCAGCCGCACCAGCTTCACCTGGGGCGTCCCCGTCCCCAACACCCCAGGCCACGTCATGTATGTGTGGATCGACGCCCTCACCAACTACCTAACCGCCCTCGGCTACCCCGACCGCACCGCGCCGAACATGGCGTTCTGGCCCGCGGACATCCACCTCGTCGGCAAGGAAATCACCCGCTTCCACGCCATCTACTGGCCCGCGATGCTCATGGCCGCCAACCTACCCCTGCCCAAACGCGTCTTCGGCCACGGCTGGTGGGTGGTCGATGGTGAAAAAATGTCGAAATCCCTCGGCAACGCCCTCGAAATCCAACCCCTCATCACCGAATTCGGCATCGATGCCATCCGCTTCTTCCTCCTCCGCGAAATCCCCTTCGGTAACGACGGCGATGTCTCCCGCCGCGCCATCATCACCCGCCTGAACACCGAACTCGCCAACGGCCTCGGCAACCTCGCCCAGCGCACCCTCAGCTTCATCGCGAAAAACGCCGGCGCCGCCATCCCCGCCGCCGGCCCCGCCACCGAAGCCGACCACGCACTCACCACCATCGCCGAAACCCTCCCCACCCGCGTCCGCACCGCAATGGACCGCCTCGCCTACCAGGAAGCCCTCGAGGAAATCTGGAAACTCATCCGCGCCGCCAACGCCTATATCGACCACGAACAACCCTGGGCACTCCGCAAAACCAACCCCACCCGCATGGCCCACGTCCTCCGCACCCTCTGCGAAACCCTCCGCATCGCCGCCATCCTGCTCCAACCCTTCATGCCCGAAACCATGGCGAAACTGCTCGACCAACTGGCAATCCCCCCCACCGCCCGCAACTTCGCCGCCCTCGAAACCCACCTCACCGAAGCCACCCCACTCCCAACCCCCACCGGCCTCTTCCCCCGCTTCGTCGAACCGGACGCATGAAAAATCCCCGCGCAGCCCAATCGCCACGCGGTCCCAACCCTCAAAATCTCGATGAAAACCTGGTAGCGGCGGGCGGATTTGAACCACCGACCAAGAGATTATGATTCTCCTGCTCTACCGCTGAGCTACGCCGCCAACCGGTGGCGCCGAGGTAGCGCCCACCGCCAAACCTGTCAATCAGCCCCCATCCCATCAAACCAACCCGAAACCCAAATCCTCCCACTCCGGATTGCCCGCCTCGATCAACGCAAGCTTCCCCCGCCGCGAACCCGTTTTAAGCCGCTTCTCCCGCGCGATCGCGCCTTCCATCGAACCCCACATCTCGAACCACACCAACATCCGGCACCCATACCGCGCCGTAAAACCCGAACCCTCCCCACCCCGATGCTGCGCCACCCGCCGGACCAGATCAGACGTAACCCCCACATAAATCGTCCCATTCCGCCGATTCGCCATCATATAAACCGCCGGCTGCCGCTCCACCCTCATCCCAACCTCCCCCACCACCATTCAGCATCAAAAACCAGAGCAGGGCAGGGGAAGCAAGCCGTTCTTTCTTGAAAGAAAGAACCAAAGAACTCTTATCCCCCGCGCCCGACCCAACCCGTCACCTAC
>NZ_FTNE01000014.1:0-86469 GCF_900156265.1 Acidiphilium rubrum | reverse complement strand
CCGCCACGTCATCGCGAGCGCAGCGCCGCGATCCAGCCCCGCCACCCCCCAGCATCAAAAACCAAGGCAGGCCAGAACAAACAAGCCGTTCTTTCTTGAAAGAAAGCACCAAAGAACTTTTGAACCCCACAACCCAACCGCGACCCGCCCATCCACAACCCAAAACTGAAATCACTTAACAAACCGTCTCAAAACCGATTGCCGCGCCCCCCAACCATGGGCTACAGCAGCGGTAGAGCAACAATCGGTCGAGGCCCACGTGCGGAAAAACACCTTATCCCCCTCCGCGATAGCGGCATCACCACAACCGCCGAAACGCCGCACTCATCAGCCCGGCGACATCCACCGTGAGCACGGACCATCGGTATGACCAGCACCGTAACCCGCCGAATCTTATCCCTCATCTCTCCAGGCGCATTGGCCGGATATAAGAAAGCGCCTCTGAAAATGGGATACTATCGCAATATTAGTGCTGAATGCGCCGTTTTCGCATCTAGCCGCCGTTAATCCACAATCTAACCAAAAAGGCAAAGATTATGCACGTCGTTTACGACCTAGATCGGCCAGACCTAGGTGGAAATATCCGACACGGCGACACAGCGACTTGGTGCTCAGATCTATGGGATCTCCTGATCGAATTGTATGGAGTTCGCACGGCATTGGATGTGGGGTGCGGGGAGGGTCACGCTGTCGCATACCTGAACAAAAAGGGTATTTATGCCGTCGGAATTGACGGCCTAATAAAAAATATAGAACGATCTGTATTTCCAATTGTGCTCCACGATTTGCTTGCCGGGCCATTTATAATGCCGGTGGATTTAGTCTGGAGTTCAGAGGTTGCAGAGCATATACCGGAATCGCACGTTGACAATTATATCGATACACTCTGTAACGGAAAAGTCATCGCTATGACACATGCTGTGCCAGGGCAAGTCGGACACAACCACGTAAATTGCCAAACAAGCGATTACTGGATCGAAAAAATGGCTCTGCGAGGCTATACAATCTCGTCGGACCTGGAGATATTTCGAGAAGTATCAAAGAAGCGTGGCTTTGGATATTACTTTAATTTGTCGGGCTTGGTATTTCTAAAGAATTAACTAAAATGACGAGATATAAATATACTATTGTTGCTTGCGCTAGATGGGAGTCTAGCTTTATCGTTGAGTGGGTAAATTATTATAGAGCTATCGGATTTGATCATATATGTATTTACTGTAATGATGACGATCCCCGACAACTTTATGAGGTTCTATTACCATTTTTAAATTGTGAGAGCCCATTTGTCACGTTCCGATTTTATCCGGTACAAGGTGAACAGCTCCAAATGTACGCTCATTTTCTTAAAAATGACCGTGAAAATACAGAATGGATATCATTTTTTGATATCGATGAATACTTACGACTCCCCGAGAGTTCAAAAATCGACGACTACGTCGCCCAATTTGACGAAAATGTTGATTGTATTATGTTTAACTGGATATTTTTTGGTCCAAATGGACACAAGGAAAATCCGGGAAAAAGAATACTTTCAGATTATACAAAACGACAAAATAAAGTCCATCCATACACCAAGTTTATCGCCAAGGCTGATGTCCTCAGCGGTGCAGATCTTTATGATAGTGAAAAAGGTAATGGATTTTGGCATAACCCGCTACCGCATATCAACAATAAAATTCGGGCCGTTAACGTGTTGAATGAGGATATGTCTAACTATTACGATGGATTTGCCGATAAGGCCGACGCATTCGTAAATGAGCCTGAAAGAAAAAATAGGATCTTGTCGTCAGCAATTATTCACCACTATGCGTTTCGAACAGAGACAGCCTTCCAAGATCGCGTCAAAAGAGGATTGGGAGGAGCGTTCTCCGGACAACATATGTGGGGCGAGATAGCAAAAAACGCAAATTTTGATCAATTTGTTGCGGGTCTTAACGAAATCGAAGACCGTAGTCTCGAAAATTTCTGGAACCGTTACTTAGATTCTAAGAAAATACCAGGAATATACGTCGCGCAGGGCCGAAAAAATTTAAGTAAAAACCGAAAATGTAGCCAAAGTTCTACGAGTACGTGGTCAAAAAAATCTGAGATTGAGCTTGACGCTCGAGGTGCGGTTAATGGCGACATATCCGGAGGATATGGTTTTCACACAGACATCGAAGATGGTGCGTGGTGGCAAGTGGACCTTGGGGCTGTCGCAGGAATAGATGAAATCAAAATCTATAACCGAATGGACCAAGGAGGCGTTGCTGAGCGATCATCAAAAATTGCGATCGACATGGGTCTAAACGAGCAAAGCTTTGTTGAGGTATTTAGGCGGGAGCTAGATGAACCATTTGGTGGAGTCGATGGCAATCCATTGACCTTTAATCCAATGATTCCAATTCCTGCTCGTTTTGTCAGGATACGCCTCTTGGTCACAAATTACCTGCATTTAGACGAAGTGGAAGTGTTCGGCGAGCTGTTGAATTGCCTAAATAATGATGAAATAAACAGTAGAATTTCGTGAATAGCGAAAAGAGAGCACAGTAAAAATGAGAATCGCTTGCGTCAATATGCAGAGAGATGAAGAGCAATGTCTTGAGCCATGGATACGGTATCATGGATACTTGTTTGGGTTCGAAAATTTATTTATCATAGATCACGACTCAAGATCCCAAAAAATAGTAGAAGTATTAAAAAACTTCGAGGCCGCTGGCGGTAGCGTTACAAGACTAGGAGCGGAGGCGAATTATCAGCACAAGGGAACCTTTGTGGCTCAGGAGATTCATCGGATTGAGAAGAACGCGCGATATGATTTTGTGTTCCCGATCGACTGTGACGAATTCCTCTTTCTGCGTGATGCGGATGGGACGGCGATCTGTTCGAGAAACAAGATTTTTGAGTATCTTGAGCAGTTTAGAAATTTCCAAGGCAGACTTGAGATTAAGGAGAACTTATTACACATTCTTGGATACCCTGGTTACTTCTGGTCCCAGCCCTATCAAAAAGTTTTTTTTGCCGGTGGGCAGTGCTTGTCGCTCGATCACGGGTCACACGTCGGCAAGGCGCGCGGGGGCGATGACTCGATAGTAACCCGTTTTGCCTACGCTCATTTCCACTTCAAACCTTATGAAATTGACCGGGAACTAAGCCGCGCGAAACTCCGTCCATGGCTCGATGTCGATGATCCGATTGCTGTCCGGGCATTTGATGGTCCCGGTGCTCATTTAAAAGACCATCTATTGGCGACGCCAGAACAATACTACGCGGGATTTAAGATTAATGAGGAAGCGATATTATTCTCAGAAATGACATCATTGTTTAACATGATAAATATTCCAGTAAATTTTACTGAAATGGATGCGAATGGAGTAGAGTACGTTGGGTCAAAGAATAATGAATTAACTGACGACATTACGCCGCGTAATTTTGCCCAAAGAGCCGTCCAATCAATGCCAAAACTTCACCGCATGGTAGCCATAACGGCAACTCAAAGCTCAAAATCCCAATGGTCAAATCGGCGCCATCCTAGCAACGACGCATTAGGTGCTCTCGACAACAAAGCGGATGGAACTTTCGGTATGCATACCGATATCGATGATAAACCGTGGTGGGTCGCCGATTTTGGGTCAACAAAGGGTATCAGCGAAATACGAATATTCAACCGGATCGACGACATCGGTATCGCCGCCCGTGCGGGGCGTTTAGCAATTGATCTAGCTATAAATCCGGATGAATGGCTCGAAGTCTACCGCCGCGAAACCGACGAACCCTTCGGCGGCATCGATGGCAACCCCCTCATCTTCAAACCCACCATCCCCATCCCGGGCCGCTTCGTCCGCATCCGCCTGCTCACCCGCAACTACCTGCACCTCGATCAGGTCGAAGTCTACGGCGAACCCTTGCCCAATTTCCCCCAACCCGCACCAACCCTCGCCACCGCCGAGCAGCCATAACCCTCATTCGAGCCGGTGCGTGGCCCCACCGTGCCGCGCGCCCACTATCCATCGTGCAGACGAACAAACCATAAACAAATCGCTTGCCCACCCCCCGCCCGCCGTGGTCTTCTCACCCCGTGACCGAGGATCAACCCCTACCCGAGCCCACGCCCATCCAACGCCTCGCGGCGATTCTCGATCTGCTGCTCGAATCCACCGCCCACGAATCCGTCCGCGCCCGCGTCGCCATCCCCCTCATGATCATGATGTGGGCGCGCGTCGACAGCCTGGCCCGCCGCTTCGTCAGCCTGTTCACCCGCAAGCAACCCCGCATCCCAACCCAGTACCCCAGCCTGCAAACCCCCAGGCCGCAAACCCGCCCCCGGCCACCCAAACCAACCCCGGTCCCGAAATTTTCCCGCCCGCTCGAACATTGTCCCCCCGGCGGCTACGGCTGGCTGATCGAAAACCTCCCCGGCCGGCGCACCGGCATCGCCATGGCGCGCGCCGAACTCGAACATCTCCTCACCGACCCCGCCATGCACCAACTCATCGCCGCAACACCCGCACTCGGCCGCATCCTCCGCCCGCTATGCTACGCCCTCGGCATCGAACGCCCCGAACAACTCGCCCGCCCCAAACCCGAAATCCCCCACAAACGCACCAAACCCAGGCGCCGGCCAGAACCCTACCCGCGCGGCCCCTACGCCGAAGGCGCGCTCCCGCGCCCCACCCCCTTCGGCCCCGAAAACCGCTTCTGGCCGCCCTGGCTCAAACCAACAAAAATGACCGCCTGACCCCAACACCGAATCACGCCCAAATCGTTACGATATCGCAACTAATCCGATGGCCGCCCGGCCCGATGATACGGATGCCCCGCCAGAATGCACTGCGCCCGATAAAGCTGCTCCGCCAGCAAAACCCGCGCCAGCATATGCGGCAAGGTCAGCCGCCCCAGCGACAACCGCGCCTCCGCCCGCGCCAACACCGCCCCATCCAACCCCTCAGCCCCGCCGATCACAAAAGCAACCGCCCGCCCGGAATCCCGCCACCCCGCAAACATCGTGGCCAACCCAACACTATCCGGCATCGCGCCACCCTGATCGAGGGCCACAACAAAATCCCCAGCCCCGATTTTCCCCAATATCAACGCCGATTCGCGCCGCTTGATCTCAGCAGCACTCCCCACGCCATCCGCCAGCGCCACCAACCCGAGCACCGGGTTCATCCGCTTCGCATAGCGCGCAAATAATTCGGCTTCCGGCCCGGAACTCTCCCGCCCGACCGCAATCACCCGCAGCCGGGACTCAGCCGCCCTCATCGATCACGGGTTCATCCAGGTCAGGGCCCCACATTTTTTCAAGCGCATACATCGCCCGCGCTTCCGCCTTGAACAGATGCACCACAATATCCCCGGCATCCACCAGCACCCAGTCCGAGCCCGAAGCCCCCTCGGTCTGCACCCGCTTCACCCCAAGCTCGGCAAGTTTTTCGATCAGATGCGTCGCCATCGCCGCAATCTGGCGATCCGCCAAACCCGTCGCAATCACCATCCGATCGGCAAAACTCGCCCGCCCCGCCAGGTCAAGCGCCACGATCTCCTCAGCCTTGTCGTCTTCCAGACTGGTCACGATCGCAAGCTGCATCCGCTCCAGCAGATCGGGCGATTTCTCGGCCGATTTCCGCACGCGCGGCTTCGGCCCGGCAATCACCGCCTTCTTGCGCGGCGATCCAGGCGCCTTCGGCACAATTTCAACCGGTGTAGGCGGCTTGCGCTTCGCCGCCGGCTTGCGCGGGGCGGCGGGGGACGTGGTCGTACGGGTCGGCGGGCGGGTTATGATCGGTCTCCTGATGAACGATTGCGCCGTAACGCACGCAATGCAGTGGCTGATAGCGGATTCTCACGCACTGGCAACCATGTCCACGCCGGCGGCCGCCGCAGCGCGAGCAACCGCGCACTCCCCCGAGCATGCCGCAGCCCATGCGCGGCCTTCCCCGCCAGCGCCGCCCGCGTCTCCCCGGGTCGCGGCAACACCGCAATCGGCACCGCCCGCACGATCGATCGCCACCGATCCCACCGTGGCAATTGCGCCAGATTATCCGCCCCCATCAACCAGACAAACCGCGCACAAGGAAACCGCCGCTTCAGTTCCGCCAGCGTATCCGCCGTATAGCGCGTCCCCAGCATCCCCTCGATCGACGTCGCCAAAACCCGTCGCCCATCCGCAATCGCCCGCGCCGAGTCCAGCCGCACCGCCATCGGCGCCATCCCGGCCTGCGGCTTCAACGGATTCCCCGGCGATACCAGCAACCAAACCTGATCCAGCCCCAGCGCCCGCATCGCCGCCCGCGCCACATGCAAATGCCCCGCATGCGCCGGGTTGAAACTCCCCCCCAGCAACCCGATCCGCAACCGCCGCCGATCGCCAAATCGTGGCAGAGGCTCAGCAATCAGGGCCGCACCTGGCCGGTCCCGATCACCTGATACCGAAAACTCGTCAATTGCGCCGGCCCCACCGGCCCGCGCGCATGAATCCGCCCGGTCGCAATGCCAATCTCCGCCCCGAACCCGAATTCCCCGCCATCGCAAAACTGCGTCGAGGCATTCCACAACCCCACCGCACTATCGATCCCCGCCAGAAACGCCTGCGCCACATCAGCATTTTCGGTAATGATCGCATCGGTATGCGACGATCCATGACGCGCGATATGCCCGAGCGCCGCCTCCAACCCATCCACCACCGCAACCGACAGCACCGCATCGAGCCACTCGGTATCGAAATCCGCCGCCGCCATCGCCACAATCGCCCGCGCCCGCGCATCGCCCCGGCATTCGCAGCCCAGCACCGCCAGATCCGCAACGATCACCGGCAGCAGCGCATCCGCAACCGCCGCATCGATCAGCAGCGTCTCGGTCGCACCGCACACCCCGGTCCGCCGCATCTTGGCATTGGCCAGCACTGCCCGTGCCATCGCGAAATCGGCTTCGGCATGAATATACGTATGATTAAGCCCCTCGGCATGCGCCAGCACCGGCACCTGCGCCTCGCGCTGCACACGCTCGACCAGCGATTTTCCACCGCGCGGAATGATCAGATCAATCACCCCCGTCGCCCGCAGCATCGCCGCAACAAACGCGCGGTCCACCGTCGGCGCAATCTGCACACACGCCCCCGGCAGCCCGGCCGCCTGCAACCCCGCGCTGATCGCCTGATTGATCGCCCGTGCCGAATGCTGGCTGTCCGATCCGCCGCGCAAAATCACCGCATTGCCCGATTTCACACAGATCGCGGCGGCATCGGCCCCCACGTTCGGCCGGCTCTCGTAAATCATCCCGATCACCCCGATCGGCTGCGCCACCCGCCGGATCACCAGCCCGTTCGGCCGCGTCCATTCCGCCAGAACCCCGGCCAGCGGATCGGGCAGATCCGCCACAATCTCCAACCCCGCCGCCATCGCCTCGATTCGCTCCGGCGTCAGGAGCAACCGGTCACGGAACGCCGCCGTGCCGGTATGTGCCGCCACATCCCGCGCATTCGCCGCCAGAATAGCCGCACCAAGTTGCCGCAACGCCGCCGCCCCCGCCCGCAACGCCGCATCGCGCTGCGCCGCCGGCGCCATCGCCAGCACCCGCCCCGCCGCACGCGCGGCAACGCCCTCGGTCTGCAACCATTGGTCGATGGGATCGATCGGCATGTCCATCACCAAGATTTGCGCCGACCATCGGCGCAAATCAACCGCCACCACACTGTGTCCCGCCAGCACCTTCCGGCGCGGCGGCGGACCGGCTATCCCAGTTCCATCGTGAACCGAGCGTCAGGAGTCCCGTGTCCTCAACCACCATCTCTGCCAAGCCGGTGACCACCACGCTACGCCCGATCGAGGCGGGCGATGCCGCGCGGTTTCACCTCCTGATCAACGATTGGGAAATCTGCCGCCTCCTGCCCGAAGCACCGTTTCCCTACCCGGCGCCCCTCGCGCGCGACTGGATCGACGCCGCCATGGCCGACCGCGCCGCCGGCCGCGCCTACCAGTTCGCCATCACCGATGCGCCAGGCACCGATGGCACCCAGGCCATGATCGGCTGCGCCGGCCTGCGGCTCGACAAATCAGGCGAGAACGCCGCCCTCGGCTACTGGGTCGCCCGGCGCGCCTGGGGCAGGGGGCATGGCCGGCAGGCGGTGCTGCATCTGCTTCGCTGGGGCTTCGCCGAGCTTGGCATGCACCGCGTGATCGCGACCGTGGCCGATGACAACGCCGCCTCGCTCGCCGTGCTCCGCCGCGCCGGCTTCACCGAAACCGGCACCGGTCATGAAAAATTCATCAGCCGCCCCGGCATCCGCCAGGCGGTGCGCCATTTCGCGATCACCCGCGAAGATATCGCCTTCCGCGACGCCGCACCCAAGCCCGCCGCGCCGGCCAACGATACAAAGCCCCTCCTGCTGGTCGCCGCGTGTGCTCTGATCGACAAGAGCGGCAAAATCCTGCTCGCCCGCCGCCCCGCCGGCAAAAAACTCGCCGGCCTCTGGGAGTTTCCCGGCGGCAAACTCGCGCCGGGCGAAACGCCCGAAGCCGCCCTGGTCCGCGAACTCGATGAAGAACTCGGCATCACCGTCCGCACGGCGGATGTCGCCCCCTTCGCCTTCGCCTCGCACGGCTACGAAGGGTTCCATCTGATGATGCCGCTCTATCTCTGCCGCCGCTGGCAGGGCACACCGCAATCGCGCGAGGGCCAGGCCCTCGCCTGGGTCGATCCGACCCAACTCGAAGAATACCCGATGCCGCCGGCCGACCGGCCGCTGATCCCGCTCCTGCGCGATTTTCTCTGAGGATATCATGACCGCCAATAAAACCGCCGCCATCCTGATCATCGGCAACGAAATCCTCTCCGGCCGGACCCAGGACATCAACGTCAAATTCATCGCCACCCGCCTCGCCGCGATCGGCCACAAGCTCGAGGAGGTGCGCGTCGTGCCGGATATCCCCCAACGCATCATCCGCGCCGTCAACGAACTGCGCGCCGCCTACGACAATCTGTTCACCACCGGCGGCATCGGGCCGACGCATGACGATATCACCTCCGAATGCATCGCCGCCGCCTTCGACGTGCCCTGGGAAAAACACCAGCCGACCTGGGATGCGATGGAGAAGCACCTCGGCGCCGAGAATTTCAACGAGGCCCGCCAGCGCATGGCCACTCTGCCGCGCGGCGCCGTTCCCATCCCGACCGCAATGACCATCGCGCCCGGATTCTCGATCGGCAATGTCCATGTCATGGCCGGCGTGCCGCGCATCATGCAATCGATGTTCACCGGCCTCGAACCCAGCCTCGGCCAGGGTACGCCGATCGCGATGCGCGCCGTCCATGGCATCGGCGTCAAGGAAGGCAGCATCGCCGCCGGGCTCAGCGCCATCCAGAACCGCTATCCCATGCTCGATCTCGGCAGCTACCCGTTCTACCGCGAAACCGGCGGCGGCGTGGCAATCGTCGCGAAGGGCACCGATGAGACAGCGCTGGATGCCGCGATCACCGAAGCCGAAAGCCTGATCGCATCGCAGGATATCACGGCGATCAAAGGAGAGCCGCCGGTTTAGCCAAGCCGGCGTCCCGCCCAAACCAGCCGATCAGCCGTGCCGCTTGCCGATCACTTCGATGAAGAACGTAATGATCAGCACCGCCAGCACCACGATCGAAACGGTCCAGCGCATCGCCAGGTAATTCGAAGCCACAAGGTCGCGGCCGCGCCCGATCGTCTCGCCGATGATGGTGGCAAAAAATCCGGCGATCAGCACCGCGATCGCCGCGCGCGGGGCGGCCGCCAGTGTCAGAATCAGCAGCGCGGCCCAGGCGATCAGGGCAGGCGCGATGCCGAAGCTCAGGCGCTGGTGATTGAGCCGCGGGTCGATCACCACCCCGCCCGGCTCGAGCGCGAACCCCCAATGCACCGCGCCCAGAAAACTGAGGATGCAGGCGCCATAATCGATCATCACCACCGTCGCCGCTGGCGCGTTGGTCGGCTGGGTAATGATCACGGCAAGACAGGCCAGAAACGGCACGGCGCCGGCAGCGGTGAGCAGGACGGCGGTGGTAAAGGGCGATCGGTTCATGCCCGCTTATGTCATGAAATCGAGGCCAATATCCAGCACCCGCGCACTATGGGTCAGCCAGCCCGCGGAAATCAGATCGACACCGGTTTCGGCGATGGCCGGCGCAGTGTCGGGCGTGATGCGGCCCGAAGCCTCGGTGATCGCACGGGCTTTGGCGAGCCCGACGGCGATGCGCAGATCATCGAGGCTCATATTGTCGAGCAACACGGCGTCGGCCCCGGCATCGAGCGCCTCGCGCAACTGATCGAGCGTATCGACCTCACATTCGATCTTGACCAGATGCCCGGCGGCGCCCCGCGCGCGGCCGATGGCGATGCCGACGCCGCCGGCAATCGCGATGTGATTATCCTTGATCAGAATCGCATCATCGAGCCCGAACCGATGATTGGCGCCGCCGCCGCAGCGCACCGCGTATTTCTGCAGCGCCCGCATCGTCGGGATGGTCTTGCGCGTGCAGGTGATTTTCGCATGCGTATGCGCGATCGATCGGGCAATACCATGGGTCGCGGTGGCGACGCCTGACAATTGACCCAGAAAATTCAGCGCCACCCGCTCACCGGCCAGGATG
This sequence comes from Acidiphilium rubrum, assembly GCF_900156265.1. Taxonomy (GTDB): domain Bacteria; phylum Pseudomonadota; class Alphaproteobacteria; order Acetobacterales; family Acetobacteraceae; genus Acidiphilium; species Acidiphilium rubrum. The sequence continues at coordinate 75,873 of NZ_FTNE01000014.1, read as the reverse complement.
GCCCGCGCCTTGCCTTCGAGCGTCGCAATCGTCTCGCCGGGTTGTACCTGACTGCCATCCGGCACCAAAATATCGAGCACCAGGGCAGGGTCGAGCAAGGCAAAGGCGATCGCCGCGCAATCAAGCCCCGCGATGGTGCCGGGTTCGCGTGCCACGAACGCGACGCTTGTGACCGCATCCGCGGGAATCACCGCATCGGCGGTGATATCCCCGGCACGGCCCAGATCTTCGATCAGGGCAGCGCGGACCAGTGGTTCGACCAGCAGTCGCGGCAACGGGCTCATGCGGCGCGTCCGACATGGATGCTGGTATCGATCAGCGTGGCAGCGCGGGAAAGAGCCTGCCGCATGGTGATGCTGGAGTGAAGTGCCTGGGCGGATGGCGCGGCATGATCGGTCCGGCAATGCGCGCCGCGGCTCTCGGTACGATCGATCGCGCAAACCGCGGTCATCAGGGCGATCAGCGCGGCATCGCTGCCGCCGGCGAGCGGCAGGAGCCGTGCAATCATGATGGCCAGCCCCGCATGATCACGCAGAACGCCGAGATGGCGGCTGACCAGATCACTGACCAGCGAAGTATCATCCGAACGTGGTTCAGCGGCGCGCGGCCAGATATGATCGGGCGCGGCCGTCACCATTGTCATGGCACGCCCGGCATCCTGACCGGTGACGAAGGCTTCCAGCAGCGAATTGCTCGCCAGGCGGTTGGCACCATGCAGCCCGGTGCAGGCGGCCTCACCGGCGGCGAACAACCGGCCGATGCTGGTCCGCCCGGCCGCATCCACCGCGATGCCGCCCATATGGTAATGCGCAACCGGGCGAACAGGAATCGGCTGCACCGCGGGATCGATGCCGGAGGCTTTGCAGGCTGCATCGATCGTCGGGAAGCGCGCGGCAAAATCCGAAATTCCGGTAGCATCGAGCAACACGCTATGATGGAGACCGAGATGGTGGAACACCGCGCGCGAAACCGCATCGCGCGGTGCGAGTTCGTCGGTGAAGCGGGCACCGGTTTCATCGATCAGCCGTGCGCCTTCACCCCGCACGGCCTCGGAGATCAGCGGCATCGGGGTCAATCCGGTATCCAGACCGGTGGGGTGAAATTGGATGAATTCCAGATCGCGCAGCACGGCGCCGGCGCGCGCTGCTCCTGCAAGTCCGCTGCCGTTTGCGCCGGCCGGGTTGCTACTGTGGCGATAGAGCGCGCCGATGCCACCGGTGGCGATCAGAACGGCATCGCTCGGCAAATAGCTCGGCGTATCGTCGCGGTCGATCCACAGCCCGGCAACCACGCCGTTCGGGGCATGCAGATCGCGCACGATGGTGCGCTCGATAACCCTAACATGCGATGCCGCACGCACCGCAGTGGCCAACGCCTGCGTGATCGCCAGCCCGGTGCGGTCGCGCACATGCACGATGCGGCGTCGCGTGTGTGCGGCCTCCAATCCGAGCCCCTCATCGAACGCAACCCCAAGCCGACGCAGCGCCTCGATCACGGCGGGACCCTGCGCGATGATACGGCTCACGGCGTCCGGGTCGCACAGACCATCGCCGGCCGCGATCGTATCGGCACTGTGCAGGGCAGGGGAGTCGTCAGCCCCGATCGCGGCGGCGATGCCGCCCTGCGACCACAGGCTGGCGGCGCCGTGATCGAGCGTGCCGGATGTGATCAGCGTGACCGGTTCAGGCGCCATCGCAAGCGCGGCGGCCAGCCCGGCAATGCCTGCGCCAATGATGTGTTTCATGGGATGTCCAGCATCCGCTCGACCGAGACCCGCGCCCGGGCTGCCAATGCCGGGTCGATCACCACCTGCTCGCTCATGGTTTCAAGCGCATGGCGGATATTGCCGAGCGTGATCCGCTTCATATGCGGGCAGAGGTTACAGGGTTTGACGAATTGCGTGGCCGGATTGGCGGCGGCGATATTGTCGGCCATCGAGCATTCGGTAATCAATGCGACCCGCGCGGGCCGATACCGCGCGACGTAATCGGCCAGCGCGGCGGTCGAGCCGGCGAAATCCGAAGCGTTGACGACCTCTTCGGGACATTCCGGATGGGCCAGTACCGTCACGTCCGGAAACTGGGCGCGGACCTGAGCGATATCGTGCGCCGTGAAGCGCTCATGCACTTCGCAGGCGCCATCCCATGCGATGATCTTCACCTTGGTTTCGCGCGCCGTGTTCGCTGCCAGAAAGCGGTCCGGCAGCATGATCACGGTATCGGTGCCCGCCCGCGCCGCAGCGTGCTCCACGACCTTCCGCGCGTTGGCCGAGGTACAGCAGTAATCGACCTCGGCTTTGACCGCGGCCGAGGTATTCACATAGGCGATCAGCGGTATCCCAGGATGCTGCTCGCGCAGCTTGCGGACATCTGCTGCTGTGATGCTCTCGGCCAGAGAACAACCGGCGCGGCTGTCCGGAATGAGCACGGTTTTGGTGGGGTTCAGGATTTTTGCGGTCTCGGCCATGAAATGCACGCCGGCCACGACGATCACCGCAGCACTGGTCATCATCGCTTCACGCGCGAGCGCCAGGCTGTCACCCACGATATCGGCGACGCCGTGGTAAATCTCGGGGGTCTGGTAGTTATGAGCAAGAATGATCGCGTCGCGCTCGCGCTTGAGCGCGCGGATCGCGGAGATGTCTTCATGCATCAACACCCATTCGCCAGGCGGCACATGCTGCGCCAGCTTGGCATAAACGGGGTCGGCGAGGGCGTCCATCATGATGGTCACTGGATGATCCTTATACTCGAATTGAGTATATTTATGGCCGAAATTGCACGATCTGGATCGTGCTATACCCCAATAATATTAAAGCTGAGTATATTCAGGTCAAGGCCGCGCGAGCGGCAGCCTGGTTCCGGCCTAGGCGCGCTCGGCGCGGATCGCAGCGCTGAACCGATATAGTTTGGCGGGGCGGCCCGGGCCGGTTGCCAATGTTCCGGTCTCTTCCAGGAGGGTCTGGCCTTCGATCAGGCGGCGGAAATTACCCTTATGCAGCGTATGCCCTGCCAAAGCCTCGATGCAGCGTTGCAGATCGAGCAGGGTGAACTGATCGGGCAGCAGTTCGAATACCACCGGCCGATATTTGATCGTAGCGCGCAACCGGCTGATCGCGGTCGCCAGAATCCGGCGATGATCGGCGGTCATCGCGATCCCTGGTGCGAAATCGCCATGCACCGGCCGGCCGTCCCGCGCCGCTTCGCGCACCAGCCCGGCCTCGTAGAGCAATTCATAGCGCGATAGGGCCAGATCTTCGTTCCACGGTGCGCCGTCGAGCGCGAAGCAGCGCGCGGCGCGGGACTGCCGGTCGGCCGCATCGTCTACCCAGCGTGTCAGGCCGGGCTTGATGGTGGACTCAACCAAAATGGCCGGCGCGCGGCGATCCTCCCACGGGAAATACCGATACCAATCCTGCCAGGATACCTGCCCGCCGAGTTTCGTGCGGGTTTCGCGGGTCAGGCCCAGATACGAGATGGAAATACTCCGCCCGGCCCGGCTGCGATCGGGGTCGGCGAACGTGTAGAGTTGCTCGATATGGCCCAGCGTATGGCCGGTCTGGCGTTCGACCCAGTTGCGCAACCCCGCCTGGAGCGAGCGGTGGCCGGATTCCAGCGGGCCGGCGGGCAGGGCGGTGCCATCGCTCAGCGTCAGAACCCTTGGTGCGCCGTCGGAGACGGCAACGATAACGGCGATCAGTTCGGCATGGATCGGCTGCGCACCACTCAAGGCTTCATGATCCGGTAGGCGAGTTGGGCGGTCAGGCTGCGGGGGGCGAAGCGCGTGCCGAATGCCATGGCGTTGTTCACAGCACCGCTGATCACGGTCGCGCGGCCCTTGGCCAGAGCATCGAGCCCGATGCGGGCGACATCTGCGCTGCTCATGGCGTTCCGCTCGATCAGGGGCGATTTGGTCTGGGCGGCGACCTCGAAAAACTCCGTCCTGGTGGTGCCGGGGCAGAGCACCGTGGTCGTCACGCCGCTGGGGGCGAGTTCCACATTGAGCGCGCCGCCGAACGACAGGACATACGCTTTGGTCGCGGCATAGACGGCATAGAGCGGCACCGGCTGGAACCCGGCGGTCGAGGCGACCAGCATGATCCGCCCCCAGCCACGCGCGGCCATGGCAGGTGCGAACAAGCGGGTCAGATGGGTCAGCGATGTGATGTTGACCGCGATCATCCGCTCGATCTTGTCGTACTCGGTTTCGGTGAAACGGCCGAACGCGCCGAGCCCGGCGTTGTTGATCAGGATATCGGTTTCAGGAAACCGTGCGGCAAGCGCGCTGCTCGCTTGCGGATCGGCCAGATCAGCCGGCGCGGTCTCCACATCGACGCCGAACAGCCGGCATTCTGCCGCAAGTGTGTCCAGGCGGTCGGCGCGGCGGGCGACCAGCACCAGATCGGCGCCGCGCTGGGCGAGTTGACGGGCGATATCGGCGCCGATCCCGCTGGAAGCGCCGGTAACGAGGGCACGGCGGCCGCGAAACTGCTCGGTCATTGATCGTTCTCCGTGAAGCCGTCATGATGGCAGGCCGGCACGATCCGTGCAATTTTACAGCACGATCCGCGCAATTCGACGACGCGGGCCGGGCCGATCGACGATGAAAAAGGAAATGCGATGAAAAAATTGATGTGTGCGGGTTTGACGATGGCGGCCCTCACGATGGTCGGCCTGCCGGCCGCACGAGCCGCAACCTCGGAAACCGCACTGGCTACGACCGACATGAAACAAATGCTCGGCGCCATCGCCCATCCCGACTACAGCGCCTTCGTGGCACCGGCGTCCGATGGATTCAAAGCCAGTGTAGATTCCAAGAAGTTCGAAGCCCAGGCGCAGATCATCGACTCCAAGATCCCGCTGGCGCAACCCTACAGCGTCAAATTCATCACGACCCAGAAAGTCGGCCAGTTCATCAACTATATTTTCGAAGTGACCCTGCACAACGGCGATCAGGTGCTGACCAGCCTCAATCTCGACGCCGGTAAGGTCGCCGGTTTTCACCTGCTCTGACCGTTCGAAGCTGCGGCGGCCTATCGGCCGCCCGGCACCCACAGAATATCACCCTTGCCGCCGTCATTGAGCAGGCGGGCCAGGATGAACATGACGTCCGATACGCGGTTCATGTACGGGATCAGAACCGGCGAGATCGCTTCGGCGGCGGCGAGTGCGACGAGGTCGCGTTCCGCGCGCCGGGCAATCGTGCGGACCAGATGCGCGCGGGCGGCCGCTTCGGTGCCGCCGGGTAGCACGAAGCTGCGCAGCGGCTCGATCGTCTCATTGAGTGTTTTCGCGGCATCCTCCAGCTTGATCAGATAATCTTCGCTGAGCGGCGGACCGCGGCGCGTGGGGCCGGGCGTCGCAAGATCGGCGCCGAGATCGAACAGATCGTTCTGGATTTGCGCCAGCAGATGATCGATGGCGGGACGATCGGCGCAGACCACGCGCAATGATCCGATGGCCGTGTTGGTTTCGTCCAGTGCGCCGAGCACCTGGATGCGTGGATGGTGTTTCGGCAGGCGTGAACCATCGGCGAGCGAGGTTTCGCCGCCATCGCCGCCACGGGTCACGATACGATCGAGTCGAAGCATGGTCCTTCAGTTCCTTCTGCGGCCCCTGGTCAAACGACCAGGATGCCCTGATGTTTTGCCTTGTGATCGGGTTCGACATGAATGGTGATGATGACGCCGGGCATCTCATCCTTCAGTGCCGCTTCGATCCGATCGCATATGGTGTGGGATTCCGCGACGGACATGGCTCCCGGCACGACAAGATGAAATTCAAGAAAGCTGGAGCGACCGGCCTGGCGCATCCGCATGTCGTGCGCCTCGATCGCGCCGACCGCATGGGTGCCGACCAGGCTACGGATGCGCGCCACGATATCCGGCGGCGGCGCGCGGTCGAGCAGCAGGCTGAGCGAGCGCATGATGGTGCGCCCGCCGATCACCGCGATCTGGATGGCGATGGCAATCGCGATCAGCGGATCGAGAATCGGCAGGCGCGCCAGCACGGCGAGCGTCAGGCCGGCGATAATGCCGACCGTGGTGATCGCATCGGCCACCAGATGCGCCTGATCCGCAGCGAGGGCCGGGAAGCGTTTTGTCGCGCCAGAACGGCTGAGTACCAGCGCCCACAGCGCGTTGATCACCCCGCCGCTGGCATTGAGCGCGAGCCCAAGCCACGGGCTCGCCGGCAGATGCGGTGCCATGATGGTCTTGACCGCGGTCTCGAGGATCAGCACCGCGGCAAACACGATCAGCCCACCCTCGGCCACGGCGCTGAGCAGCTCGGCCTTGGCGTGGCCATAAGGATGCTCGAAATCGGCCGGTTTGGCGGCGGTTTGCAGCGCAAAGATCACCATCAGCGCGGCGAACACGTTCACCAGGGATTCCAGCGCATCGGAATACAGCGCCGCCGATCCGCTGACCTGCCAGGCAGCGGCTTTGACGGCCAGGGCCAGGATGCCGATCATCAGGCTGCCGGCGGCGAAACGTAACGGTGCGGTCATCCTCTGTCGCGTGTCCTCGTGTTGCGCGCCACTGCATACCCCAGAGCGGCGGGTGAATGCACGCCAGATTGCAGGGGAATCAGCCCTCGCGCCCTTTAGGACGTGGCCGGTCCGGCGCAGCGCGGTTGGTCTCTCCGATCAGCGGCAGCCAGACATGGCAGGTGGTCCCTTCGCCCTCGACACTTTCGATGGTCAGGCGGCCGCGGTGACGTGACACCACATGCTTGACGATCGCAAGGCCAAGCCCGGTTCCGCCGATCGCGCGCGAGCGCCCTTTGTCCGCCCGGTAGAAACGCTCGGTCAGGCGCGGCAGGTGCTCGCGCGCGATGCCTGGACCGTCATCGGCGACGCTGATCAGAATGCCGGGTGCCGCGTATTGCGGCGTCGGCGTCACAACCGTGGTCAAGGTCACCGCGCCGCCACCCTTGCCGTGCTTGAGGGCGCTGTATTTCACGGCATTGTCGATCAGGTTGCCGAACACCTGGGTCAACTGCCCGGCATCGCCGCGAATGCTGGGCATTTCATCCATCAGATCGAGTTTTATGCTGGTGCGGCCATCCCGCAGGATCGGCTCCATGAACGCCGCGACCTGGCGCAGCAGCGGCACGATATCGACCATCTCGGCCGGGGGCTGATGTTCGGTCATCTCGATGCGCGACAGGCTGAGCAGATCCGCGATGATCCGTTGCATCCGTGCCGCCTGCTCGCCCATGATCGTGAGAAAGCGCGGCAGCGCCTCAGCATCGCCCAGCGCGGGTCCCTGCAATGTTTCGATAAATCCGATCAGGCTGGTCAGCGGCGTGCGCAACTCGTGGCTCGCGTTAGCTACGAAATCGGCGCGCATCCGCTCCAGGCCGCGCTCACGGGTACGGTCGGTCAAAAGCAAATACAGCGGTGCCGATCGATCGCTCGAATCGGTGCGGATCACGGTTGCATCGAGATCGCGCGGAATCGGTGCTGCAAGGCTGACCGTGGTGCGAATCGGCTCGTTGGTTCCCTCGGCGGCCTGTAATGCGGTGCGCAGGGCAGGGTGGCGCAGCAGCGCCGATTCCTCGGTGCCATAGGCATTGGCCGCTGCGGGATTGCGCCACACCACGCGGCGCATGCCGGGCGGCCCCTCGAACTGGAACAGCGCATCCGGCAGACGTTCGAGCAGCGACTGGCTGGTGCTGGCGTCAGTTGCGATCGTTTGGCGCGAGCGGCGTTCGGCATCGATCGTCTGGCGTGCCCGCTCGGCGAGCTGGGCAAGTCCGGGCGTGACGAGGTGGAAATCGCCCCCCGATTCGCCGGCCAGGCTGGCACCGAATCGGCGCAGGTCGCGCGCCAAAATCGCGCCGGCACCGATCGACCAGACCATGCAGCCGAACAGGCAGAGCAACCCCTCCCAGGGTCGCAGCGTTCCGGTCGCGATCACGATGATCAAAGCGATAAACGGCGGAAAGCCGAGCCAGGCGGCAATCGTCGCGATCGGGCGGTTCACTGATATTGCCGGGGGATCAGCTGGTTGGTGGCGCGACGGCGGCGGGCGGCGGCGGCAGGTCGGATGGTGCCGGTGAGACGATTTGCGGACCGCCCGGCTCCACCTTGAACACCGCGAGCCCACGCTGGACATGACCGTCCGCGTCGAGGCGGAAGACGCCGTCGGTCCCTGAAAAGCCGGTCGGGTTGGTCAGAGTCTCGGCCGTGAAGCCCCCTTCGCGCGCGGCCAGAACCGCGATGGCGCCAGCATCGAATGCGACATTATCAACGCTCGAGGGCGGCGGATTGCCATAAACCGACTGGAATTTCTGTTGGAATCCGACGCCCAGCGAAGGGTCGCGCGCCGCGTACAGCGCGCCGCGGAGCGAATCATGGCTGGCCATCGCCGTTGCATCGCGCGCCCAGAGTGCCGGGCCGAGCAATTGGATTTGCGGCGGGGCAGCCTCGTAATAGGGCAGCAGCGTGCCGATTTCCGCCAACTGCTCACCCGTCGCGCCGACCAGCAGCGCATCGAACGGCGGCGGCGGAATCGGCTGGCGCTCCAGCTTGGCGGCGGCGATGCGCCCGGCTTCGTTGTCCTCGGCGCGCGCGGCGCGGATACGCGCCTCGATTCCCGCGCCGCGGCTGTCGAAGTCGGAAACGCTGCGCACCGTCTGGGTCAGGCTGGAAAACGATGACCCGAAATAGCTGATCTGCGGCGATGGTTCCCCAAGCTGTTGCGCCTGCGCCTGCAAGGCGCTGCCCATCAGCCGACCATAAGCGTTTTCCGGCAGGATCGCGGCCGTGCGGGTACGTCCGTGATCGGCGGCGTAGGATACAACCCGGCGAACCTGCTGCCCCGGTGAAACACCGAGCGGCCAGACGCCGGGGGCCGCGACCGTTTCGTCATTGGTGAACGCCAGCACGTTAACGTTGGCGGCATGGGCGATCGGTGCAACGGCCTGGGTATCGTTTTTGGTCAGCGGCCCGAGAATCAATCCATCGCCGGCCGCGATTGCAGCCTGTGCGGCGGCGGCGGCCCCCTGCGGCGTGCCGCCGGTGTCGCGCACATCGAGCGCCGGCGCACCCGGTGCCGTGAAAGCAAGCTTGACCGATTGTTCGATCGACTGGCCGATCGCGGCCAGCGGCCCCGACAACGGCACCAGCAACGCGACAGGGCCGGACGTCCGCCCGCTGTCAGGTGCGGCCGGCGGCGGCGCAATGCCCGTTGCAGGGGTGACGCCGGGCAGGGTGGGGGCGGGTTCGGTACAGGATGACAGAAGCAGAGATGTCGCGGCTACTGTTGCCAGGGTGAGCCTCAGAGGCGTTAATGCGCGGTGTGACATCTGAAGCTCCTATTCATTCGACCGAGTCCGTTGGGGATCATCGGCCTGCACTTGTGCTGGTTTCCACCCCGATCGGCAACCTGGGTGATCTCTCGCCGCGGGCGGTAGCGGCGCTACGTGAGTCCGATATCATATTGTGCGAGGATACGCGCGTTACAGCACCATTACTGGCGCTCAATGGCATTGCCACGCGGCTGCAAGCCCTGCACGACCATAACGAGGCCGGGCGGACCGAACCGCTGATTGCGGCAATGCGCGGCGGACGCCGGTTTGCCCTGGTCAGCGATGCTGGCGCACCGCTGATTGCCGATCCGGGATTTCGGTTGGTGCGCGCAGCGATCGCTGCGGGCCTCACAATCAGCGCGGTACCGGGGCCGAATGCGGCGATGATGGCGCTGGCGCTATCGGGGCTGCCGCCCCATCCGTTCCTGTTCATGGGGTTTCTGCCGCCGCGTTCCGCCGCCCGGCGTGCGGTGCTGGAACGGGTGGCCAACGCCGAGCGGGCGGGTTTGAACGCGACATTGATCTTTTACGAAGCACCGCACCGCCTGATCGCATCGCTCGATGATTGCGTGGCAGTGCTGGGCAACCGCGCGGCAGCGGTCGGTCGTGAGCTCACCAAGCGCTTTGAGGAAATCCGGCGCGATGGGCTGGAGGGGCTGGCCGTCCATTTTCGGACCACCGCCCCGCGCGGCGAGATCACGCTGGTGATCGGCCCCGCACCTGATTATGTCGCGACCGATGCCGAACTCGACGATGCCTTGCACGACGCGCTCGAAACCATGAGCATCAAGGACGCGGCCACTTCCGTTGCGCGGGCGCTCGATCTGCCGCGCAAGCAGGTTTACGCGCGCGCACTCACTTTACGCCAGGATGAACAATCAGAGCCATAAGGCTCGGATGCACCAGGAACGGTTCAAGGCAGACCGCCAGGATCAGAATATTCATCCCGATCACGATCGGCACCGCAAACAGCCAGGTCAGCCGCAGGCCCGTACGCATGATCAGGCATTGGATCCAGAGCAGATAGACAAAACTGCCAACAAGTGAGCCGATGACGGCGTAGCGCCCATCGATCCCGAGGCTGACCAACCCGCTCGAGACCAGCCCGCCGATCAGCGTGAGAGGAATCAGCAGCCAGATCGACCAGTTGAGCGCCGTGCTGGTGATCAGCCAGGTCGCTCGGCTGGCAAGGTAGCGGGCAGCCAGTTCGGTAATGACCGGCTGCAGCAACACGCCGCAGACTCGCGACAACAGCATGACAACGGCGAGGAGCCAGTGCCCGGTCAATCCGAACAGAACGGCACTGACCAGCGGAAACGCCAGCAGCGGCGCAATGGAGGCGGAAAACGCTTCCGTTGTGTTGCCGAATTCGCGCATGCCCCCGACATCGCCGCGGGCGAGCCGGAACAGGCCACGCACGATGTTGCCCTCGGGCAATTTGACGCGTTTGCGATTGCCGCTCATGCGAAAATCGAATCGAGAACGGCACCATAAACCGTAGCAAGACCGCGAAGCTCCGTCACCGGTACCGCTTCGTCGATGCGGTGCATGCTGCGCCCCACCAGACCAAACTCCGCGACCGGACAGTAGTGGGTGATAAACCGCGCGTCCGAAGTGCCACCCCCGGTATCGAGCCTGGGGCTGATCCCTGTCGTCGCGCCGATCGCCGCGGCCAATTTTGCTGTAAAATCGCCCGGCTGTGTCAGGAACGCCTCACCGCTGAGCCTGATATCGCACTGCGCGTCGGGCGCGATGGCTTGCACCGTCGCGGTGATCCAGCGGCCCAGCGCCGCGCCGTCGTGCTCGGTGTTGAAGCGGATGTTCAGCGCGGCGTTCGCCTCCGGCGGGATGACGTTGCCAGTGGGATTGTCGACATCGACGCTGGTGACCTGCAGGCTTGATGGTTCGAACCAGTCGTTCCCGGTATCGAGCACGCGGGCGCGCAAGCTTTCGAGCGCCGTGAGAAGCCGGTGCACGGGGTTATCCGCCAGGTGCGGATACGCCACGTGCCCCTGGACGCCCCGCACCGTGATCCGCGCCGAGATCGATCCGCGACGCCCGATTTTTATGGTGTCGCCGAGCGCCACACGGCAGGTCGGCTCTCCGACGAGGCAGAGATCGGGGAGGGCATCGGTCTGGCGCAGATGGTCGAGGATGCGCATCGTACCATCGACCGCCTCGCCCTCCTCATCGCCCGTGATCAGCATGGACACCGTGCCGGTCCTCGCGTCGGCGGCGCGGCCGGCGAAGCCCGCGATAAAGGCGGCAATCGCCCCCTTCATGTCGACCGCGCCGCGGCCGAACAGCACTCCGTCTTCGACGATGCCGGAAAACGGATCATGCCGCCAACCGCCGCCGGGAGGCACGACATCGGTATGGCCTGCGAAGGCGAAATGGGGCGAGCCCTGGCCAAATCGCGCGATCAGATTGGCAACCTTGCCAAAGCGCAGCGTCTCGACGGTAAAGCCGAGCCGGTTGAGTGCATCGGCCACAACCGTCTGCGCGCCGCCATCCTGCGGCGTCACGGACGGACAAGCGATCAAAGCCTGCGCCAGCGGCAGCGGATCGGTCAGGATCACGCGCGCAACAACTCGTTGATCGCGGTTTTCGAACGGGTCTGCGCATCGACTCGCTTGACGATGACGGCGCAGGCCAGCGAAGGCCCCTGCGAGCCGTCCGGCAGGGGCTTGCCTGGCATGCTGCCGGGCACCACCACCGAATAGGCCGGCACCCGCCCGTAGCTGACGTCGCCGGTCGCCCGATCGACGATTCGGGTCGATGCGCCAAGAAACACACCCATCGAGAGGACCGCGCCACGTTCGACGATCACGCCTTCGGCTACTTCCGAGCGGGCGCCAATGAAACAATCGTCCTCGATGATCACGGGGTTGGCCTGCAACGGTTCCAGCACGCCGCCGATGCCAACACCGCCGCTGATATGACAGTTGCGGCCGACCTGCGCGCAGGACCCGACGGTCGACCACGTATCGATCATTGTATCCTCACCGACCCGTGCACCCACATTGATGAAACAGGGCATCAGGACCGCCCCGCGCGAAATATGCGCGGAGTGGCGAACCACAGCCCCGGGCACCGCGCGGATGCCGGCGTCGGCGAAGCGGTTTGTATCCCAACCGGTGAATTTCATCGCGACCTTATCGAACACCGGCGCGCCACCCGCACCTGGCATCGGCGCGTTGGGCATGATGCGGAACGACAATAAAATCGCTTGCTTGACCCATTGATGAACGGTCCAGTTGCCGTTTTCCAATTCGGCAACCCGTAGAACGCCACGGTCGAGCAGGTCGAGCGTCTCCACAATGGCCGCCTGCTCGCCCCCCCGCTGGCCGCTGACCAGCTTGTCGCGGTTCTGCCAAAGCATCTCGATTGCAGACTGAAGGGAGGCCTGGTCCATGCGTGTGCGTTCCGTTTTTGATGACGGCGGACCATGAGCAGGAGCGGTGGGGCTGTCAACGCTGTCCAGGCTCCTTTGGACGCCGGGAGCCGGCCGATCGATTAACCATCCGTTCATTTTGTCATCGCATAGTGCCGACATGACGGATCAGCACATCGTACATTATCCGAACGCAACGGCCGGCAGAGCGCTTTCCGATGCCGTTGTGGCCAGAGGGTCGGCACTTGCACGCTTGCTGGACAGTCTGCTCACTTTGCCTGACGCGGCAACCGCCATCTCCGCGGCCTGTGCCCTGATCGCGACCGAACTGGCCGATGCTGGCATCGTGCTGGCCTGCCGCCGCACCGTCGGGGCAGGGCAGGGCGATACAGTCCTTGCGGATTACCCCGCCGGCATTGGCCTTGCAGATGTTGCCGGTGCCGAGACGGTCTCGGTCGTCGTGCCGCGTTCAACACCGGGGCAGGGTAAGCCGGCTGAAGTCTACCTTGTGGCATGGCGGAGTTGCGGTGATCGGCGGTTGAATGCGGATGATGAGCGGCTTCTGCGCGAGATCGCGCCACTGCTGGCACCGTTCGCGGAGCGGTTGATGCTTGGGTCTGACGGCGTGGTTCCCCCCGCGCTGGACCCCGAGACCGGGCTTTGGTGCTTGCCAAGTTTCATCGAACAGATCGATCGACGATTCGATCGCCTTGATATCGAGGGTAGAATCGGCACGATGTTCGCGTTCGGCTGGGTCCGCAGCGATGGTTCGAGCGCGCCGGAGGCCTCATCAATCGTCGTCAAAGGCTCGGTGGCTTGCTTGCAGGAATTGCTAAGACCGGTCGATTTGCTCGGGCGTATCGGCCCGACCAGGCTTGCTGCGTGGTGCGACGGTGTCGATCATCTGATTGCGGCCGAGCGCGGCGATCGGATTGTCGCCCGGCTGGATTCGCTGTTGGCGGGCTCGGGCCGCCACGCCGCAATTGGCATCGCGTCACGTTGGCCGCAATCGGGCGATGATCCAGCGACACTGCTGATGCGGGCACGCCAGGGACTGGAGCAGGCCCGCCTCAAAGCGGCCGCACAGGCCCGTCCCGCCGTCAGAATTTGGCAACCGCCTGAGTGATGGTCATCCTGGATTAATTGCTCGCCGGACGGACATCCAAAAATCGGCTCAAAAGCCAATCGCCGTCGATTTTTTCTTCGGTCAGTGCCATGGCGAGTACCTCGCTGCCGAATACCGGCGCCGCCAGGATCATGTCGGGATGAACTCGGCGTACGCGCTCAAGATTCTTGCGCGTGCTGACGGCAGCAACTTTTTTGGCATCCGTGCCGAGTTCGCGAACCGCGAGAATAACAAAGGCGTTCTCGGAATCGTCATCCGAGAGGGCCAGGATCGCGCGCGCATGCTCGCCACCAGCCTCGCGCAAAGTTTCCAACTCGGTCGGGTCGCCGATCACGGTTTCCGCATCGCCGAAGCTGGTATCGCCATCCTCGATAATGACCAGAACCGGTTCGTCCCGCTTGCGCAATTCTCGCGCCGTGTTGCGGGCGAGTGCGCCGTGTCCGGTGATGATGAAGTGACTGACGCGTTTCATTTTTTTTCTCCTGGGACCCATCGTCTGATTGATCCGGCTTTGCAGGACCGGACCGATCACCGCAGTCAGCGCCGTCGCGAACACAGTCAGTCCGAGAACGATCAACGATACGACGAACAGCCTCGCTTCATTGCTTTTTGGCAGGATGTCGCCGTACCCTACCGTCGACATGGTCACGATCACAAAATAAAAGGCATTCGGCAGGTTGGTGATCGGCGGCGTAAAGCCGGCGCCGAGCAGAAACGAGCCTAGAGTACCATAGACGATCAAAACCAGGACCGATGCCAGGGCGAATAATGTGCCGGCGGCCAGCGATGATCGTGAAAATGCGTCGCGTGCCAGCACGAGGGCCAGAAGTAGCACGACGATATAGACCGTTTCGCTTGAGACGATCGTGCCGGCGGATTGATGGATCGTCAGTGCCAATTGCGCGATGGTGATGCCGAGTGCCGAAAGCCAGGCGATGCGTGACCGACCCAGCAGCCCGATCGCGATAAGGATCTGCAACGTCCCGACCACGACCGTCGGTACGCCCGACAGGATGAGTCGCGGTACATGGCCGGAAATCGGATGGAGAGCATTGAACAAATGGCTGAGGTTGAGATGTAGATATTCGGCAGCGTAGCGCCGAACAGTCGGAAGGATCGCAAACGCACCGGCACCGCCCACGGCGATCGCGAGCGGCAGCTGCGGAAACCACAGATCCATCCGAAGGCGGCGGTACCAGCGATTGTAAAACAGCCTGATCGACCGCAACGCCGGGTGTAAGGTCTCAGCAGCGCCGGTGAGCACGCCGCATCCCGCTGATTGAACTCATCCAGTGATTATGGGGACCCGCACGGGACCCGACAATCCGGCGTTCAGGCAAGTGTGACGTCGAAACTCTCGATCACCGTGTTGGCAAGCAACCGGCGCGCCATGGCGGCGGCGGCCTCGCGGGCAGCGGCGGGATCGGTCTCGTGCAGGTCGAGTTCAATCACCTTGCCAACGCGCACATCGGCAATGCCATCAAAACCAAGCCCTTCGAGCGCGTGCCCGATCGCCTTGCCTTGCGGGTCGAGCACCCCGGGCTTGAGCTTGACGGTAACGACAGCCTTCATTGCATCAACTCCGGGCCCTTCATATCGCGCATGCCGGCTTCCGGTAGAATGCCAAGGCGCTTGGCAACCTCCTGATAAGCCTCTTCAACGCGCCCCAGATCGCGCCGGAAGCGGTCCTTGTCCATTTTTTCGTTGGTCTTGGTATCCCATAAGCGGCAGTTGTCCGGACTGATTTCATCCGCCAGCACGATGCGCATGTCTTCGTTTTCCCAGAGCCGACCGAACTCGACTTTGAAATCCACCAGCGTAATGCCGACACCGAGAAACAGTCCGGTCAGGAAATCGTTTATCCGAAGAGTAAGGTGGACGATGTCGTCCATATCCTGCGGGCTCGCCCACCCAAAGGCGGTAATATGCTCTTCCGCTACCATCGGATCGTTCAGCGCGTCGTTCTTATAATAATATTCGATGATACTGCGCGGCAGCCTGGTTCCCTCGGCAATGCCGAGCCGGGTGCTCATGCTGCCGGCGGCGATATTGCGAACCACCACCTCGATCGGGACGATTTCAACTTCCCTGATCAGTTGCTCGCGCATGGTGAGGCGGCGAATGAAATGGGTTGGAATTCCCACCTCCGCCAACCGCAGCATCAGGAACTCGCTGATCCGGTTGTTCAGAACGCCTTTGCCGGGGATGGTTCCCTTTTTCTGTGCGTTGAACGCCGTGGCATCGTCCTTGAAGTATTGCACAAGAGTGCCGGGCTCCGGCCCCTCGTACAGGATTTTCGCTTTGCCTTCGTAGAGTTGTCGGCGACGAGCCATGGCGTAACCTCATGTGGCGGCGGCGGAGAGTGGATCGGAACGGCCGCCGGCGCCTCGCTATATCAACCGAAGCCGGTTTACGCCATGCCGGGTAGCTCGATCAGTTTCAGGCGGCTTGTTTGCGCAACGCCGCCGGCAGGTCGTTGATCGCCTGATCGACCAGGGATTGATCGTGCTCGCCATCGATTGTTTCGGCCAGAATGCGCTCAGTCACCTTCACGGCCAAATTTGCGGCGGCATTCCGCACTTCGGCAATCGCCGCGGTTTCGGCCGCCGCTATGCGCGCTTTGGCCATCTGTTCGCGCCGACGCGCCGATGCCTCGGCGTCGGCGAGCAATTCGGCGGCAAGGCGCTCAGCTTCGCGGCCGGCGAGCGCGACCATATCGGCCGCCTGAGCGATGGCAGCTTCCCGCCGCGCTTCAGCGTCCTTAAGCATTCTCTCAGCTTCCGCCCGAAGGCGGGCAGCTTCGTCAAGCTCCTGCTGGATCGCCTGGCTCCGGCGATCGAGCAACGAGACGATGGCGTTGATCAACTTGCGCCCGAAAAAACCGAGGAATATCAAAACTGCCACGGTCACCCAGAAGGTGCCTTTGGTCCAAAGCAAGCCGTGCATGGCTTCGTACTGCATGAGTGCGGTCCCCTTATGCCAGAACGGTTGCGAGAGTACGATCGATCCGTTCCGCCGCCACCGCCTCACCCGTCAGGCGCAACAGCAGGCTCGACGTAACATCGCGTGCAACCGGCCCCAGCGCCGCAACGGCCTGAGACTTTGCCGCCTTGATGTCAGATTCCGCTTGCCCGATCTGAGCATCGAGCTTGGCGTTCAACTCGGCCGACTGCGCCCTTGCGCGTTCCTTCGCGGCGTTGACCGCATCGGCGATTGCGCTCTGGCTGTTCTCGCGGGCATTCCTGATCGCGAGGTTCAGCTCAGTGACCGCGTGCTCGGCCTTCGCCTTGGCCTGCCGCGCGGTTTCCAGATCGTCGGCGATATGGCTGACCCGCTTTTCGATCACCCCACTGATCTGGGGCAGCGCCCAGCGGGACATCAAAAAGTAGAGAACGATCATGATGATCGCCATCCACACGACCTGAGCGCCGGTCAGCGGATCGGCGAAATCCATCTGAGGCAATTTGCTGCCGGCCATGGCGAGTGCCGGCATCATGCCAAGGGCGATACTCAGGGAAAGGATCGGAGCGCGGCGCATCCTGATTGGGTCCTTGATCGAAGGGCTCAGGTGAACAGGATGATGAGCGCGATGACCAGAGCATAGAGGGCGACCGCTTCGGTCAACGCAAACCCAAGGAGCACGTCGCGAAACATCTTGTCGCGCGCAGCGGGGTTGCGGCCAACCGCGCTCACGAACGAGCCGAACAGATTGCCGATGCCGACACCGGCGCCGGCGACACCGATAGTGGCTAGGCCCGCGCCGATCTGGTGGCTGGCGAGGACAATGGAATCAATGGCCATAAAACAATTTCCTTTCAACGATAGATATAGAGATCGGTTTCCGGCCTATGTGACCGTTTGGGCGAGACAAGTCGATATGAGCTGCAGATTTTAGTGCAAATGAATGGCATCATGCAGGTAAAGGCAGGTGAGCACGGCAAACACGTAAGCCTGAAGAAACGCCACCAGAAACTCGAGCGCGGTCAGTGCCACATTGAGGCCGAGTGGAATGATCGCCGCGACGACGCCAACCGCGCCAAGCCCGGTCACCAGCATGATCATGAAGCCAGCAAACACCTCCCACATGACATGTCCGGCGGTGATGTTGGCGAACAGACGAACTGAGAGTGAGATAGGGCGCGACAGGAATGACACGATTTCGATCGGGATCAGTAAGGGCAGCAGCCAGCCGGGAACGCCGGGGGGTGAAAAGAATTTGAAGAAGCCCAATCCATGATACCAGAAACCGACTGCGGTGGAGAGCAGGAACACAAAAACTGCCAAGGCGCCGGTCACTGCGATATGGCTGGTAAAGGCAAAGAAATAGGGGAAAAGCCCGAGAAGGT
Source organism: Acidiphilium rubrum (assembly GCF_900156265.1). Taxonomy (GTDB): domain Bacteria; phylum Pseudomonadota; class Alphaproteobacteria; order Acetobacterales; family Acetobacteraceae; genus Acidiphilium; species Acidiphilium rubrum. The sequence goes on along the minus strand of NZ_FTNE01000014.1, from coordinate 57,693 downwards.
TGCCAACCAGAATGAAGGCGAACAGTGTGAACACAAAAGGAAAGAAGCGGCGCCCTTCGTGGCCGATGGTGTCATCGACCATCTGATGCACGAATTCGTAGCTCATCTCCGCCAGCCCCTGCATCCGTCCCGGCACCATGGCGCGGTGGCGCAAAGCGATTGCGAATAGCACCGTGATGATTGCCGCGGCGAGCAGCATCATTTCATTGGAATTGGTGAACTCGACCAGCCGACCAACCGGGCCGAAACCGGTGGTCAACTGGAACTGCCCCAGTGCGTTGATCGCCGATTCTTGCGCCATAGTCTCCTCCGATTAGTCTTTTTGGCTCGTGCCCATCGCGCGAACGACGTTGCGAAAGCCTGCAATCGCGCCGATGGGAACAAACCCGATCATGAACCACGGTGTCGTGTGAAACAATCGGTCTAACCCGTAACCGATCGCGACAGCAACAACCAGGGCAGCCACCATTTCGGCACCCAGTCGCATCGCGAGGCTGAACGGATTGGGACCTTCTGCCTGCTGCTCATTGACCGGCACAGGCTTATCAAGCCCGGCGCGGTTTCGTGCTGCGGCAAGACGCTGATCGAAATCGGCCCGATCGCGTGGTCCCTGAGCCTGATCGTCACCCATCGAAACACCCCTACGCCCGCCCCTTAAGACGGCGATGGGTTGCTACCGGTGCGCGCGCCTCAAGTCAACATATCGCGATCGTGAAATACATGCCCCACCATCACGCTGATCGAGGCTTGACCTCATTCCGCGGCGATCGGGACCGACTGGTCGACCAGCGCGGTCGCCGTGCCCAGATCGACTGACAGAACCCGCGAAATGCCGCGCTCCTGCATGGTGACGCCGTAGAGGCGGTCCATCCGGGCCATGGTCAGATGGTGATGGGTAACAACCAGGAAACGCGTGCCGGTTTCACGTGCCATGTCTTCGAGCAAGGTACAGAATCGATCGACGTTAGCGTCGTCGAGCGGGGCGTCCACTTCGTCGAGGACCGAAATGGGCGCCGGATTGCACCGAAACACCGCGAAGATCAGCGACAGGGCCGTCAGCGCCTGCTCCCCGCCCGACAGCAGTGACAAAGTCGCCAGTTTCTTGCCTGGAGGTTCGGCAAAAATCTCGAGCCCGGCTTCCAGGGGGTCGTCCGAACCGGTGAGCGCCAGATGCGCGCGTCCGCCGCCGAACATGCGGGTGAACAGCGCCTGAAAATGACGGTCTATTTCGGTGAATACGGTCGAGAGGCGTTCGCGACCTTCGCGATTGAGGTGACCGATCGAACCGCGCAGCTTTGCTATCGCGGCGGATATTTCATCGCGTTCGCGCTCGATCGCGGCCAGGCGATCTTCGATTTCGGCGACCTCGATTTCGGCGCGAAGATTGACCGGGCCCATCTCGTCACGTTCGCGGGTGAGTCGTTCAAATCGTTTGCGGGCGCGTTCAGCCGATTCGGGCGTCGGGTCGGTCAGGGGTGGCAGCGTAGGGTCGACGCCGAAGCGCTCCAGGATCCGCTCGGCGATCGTGCCCCAAGCGAAATTAGCTTCACGTACGTTGGATTCCGCCAGGATCAGCGCCTCGCGCTCGCTCGATAGGCGCTGCTCGGCCTGGCGCAATGTTGCAGTTAGGCTCTCGTACTGCTGTTCACCGGCTTTCAGCGCGGCAGCGGCGGCGAGATGTTGATCTTTCGCATCAGCGAGTGCCGATCGCGCACAATCCCGCGCGTCGGCGGAATTACCGTCGGTCGGCAGCGAGTCGAGCGCAGCACGGGCTTCGCGCAGGCGTGCGGCAAGATCGGTGATCCGGGATGTGGCATCGGCAGCGCGCTCCGTCCAGTCGGCAATCTCACGATCGATCGAGCCGAGGCGGCGGTTGCGCTGTTCCATTTCGCTGGTCAGGCGCTGCACCGTATGACGCGCCTCTGTCTCGGCGCGGCGTGCTTCGATCACGCGGGCACGGGTATTCTCGACGTCAGCGCGGAGCGCTGTCACATCGGGTAGGGCGTGAAACTCCGATTCGACGGTCGCAAGCGTCGCGGCGGCCTCGATCTGGTCCGCTTGAAGGCGGGCGACCACGTCCGCCGCGGCAAGCGCGCGCGTCGTCTTTCGCTCTGCTTCGGCCGCGAGCCTGCTGGCGGCTTCGGTCGTCGTTCGGGTTTCGCCGCGCGCTCGATCAAGCTGATGATCGGCTGTTTTGCGGGCCGTCCTGGCAAGTTCCTCGGCTTGGCGAGCGGCGTGCTCGGCCTGCTCGGCTTCGATGCGTTCGCGCTTATGCCGTGCCGCTTCAGTCGTCGCGGCGCTGAGGTCGTGTCGGAGTTGGTTCAGTCGGTTCCGTTGCGCGAGCCGGAGTCCCGCTTCGCTCGGCGCGCCGGCGCGCGTTACATAGCCGTCCCAGCGCCACACACCACCCTCGATCGATACCAGAGTTTCGCCGGGTTGCAGGGATTGTTGCAGCGTATCGCCGTCCGCCCCTTCGGGCAGAAGCAGGATATGATCGAGCGCGCGGCGCAGCGCCTCCGGTGCCTCGACATGGGCAGACAGGCTCGGAAGCGAGTGCGCGACGTCGACCGGCCGCAGAGCCCGCCAGTGCCGAGGGGCGGTTGGTTGCGTGCTCGCCGCAAGATCGTCGCGCAAGGCGGCACCCAGTGCGTTTTCGAACCCGATCGGCACAGAAATCTGATCGAGCAGCGGCTCGGCTTCGCGACCGAATTTTTGAGCGAGGACGGCGCCGAGCGCGTCGACTTCGACCTTGATGCGCGCCACGGCAGCATCGGCAGCTAGCGAATCCGTACGGAGCGCTGCCGAGACCACTGCGGCATCTCCGCGCGCCTGCTCGGCGGCTTGCACAGCCGTTTGCGCTTCGCGTTGCGCCGCCTCGGCCTGCTGGTAGGCGGCGACAGCCGCATCACGTGCTGCGTCGAGTGCGGCGGTTCGCTCCGACGGAATCAGCTCCGCCACGGCACGTTGGTGATCGACCGCGGCTTGTGCTGCCCGATTGCGCGTTTGTGTGGCTTGTTCGCGCGCGAGTTTTAGCCGCGCTGTGATGGCTTGATGTGCTGCTGCCAGATGGGCGGCGGCTTCCGTGGCGGATTGGACACGCGCTTCAGCTTCCTGAAGTGCCGCCGCAGCGTGATCGGCCGCCGTGTTTGCCGCCTCTAGACATTCAGGCGCTGCAAGACGCTCGACTTCCAGCCGGCTGCGCTCCTCGATCAGGCGCTGTTTCGCGTCATTCGAATCCGTGGCGGCCCGCTCGGCATGCTGATGATCCCGGATCAACGCGGCCAGCCTTGTCTCGGCTTCGGTGCGGGTCGTCCTGATCCGCTTGATCTCGGAATCGATATGCTCGAGTTGAATGCGCGCACGTTCGAGCGCGGTGCGCGCCTCGCTCTCCCGGGCGCGCAGCGCTGGAAGGACATCCGTTTGACCACGCTCGCTTTGCGTTGCGTCGTCACGCTCACGTTGCGCGACGACAACGGCGGTTTGGGCGGCGGCCAGGGCGGCTTGTGCACCACGCTGGCGGAATTCGGCGATATGGTGCTCGGTTGCCAGATACTCGGTCTCGGCATCGCGGATGGCACCCGACAGGTTTCGATAGCGGTTGGCCTGACGCGCTTGTTTTTGCAGATCAGCAAGCCTTGCTTCCTGCTGCGCCCGCAGATCTTCAGCCCTTGTCAGGTTCTGCTCAGCCGCCCGTAGTTTCAGTTCGGCCTCGTGACGCCGGGAGTGCAGACCCGTGATACCGGCCGCTTCCTCGAGGATCGCGCGCCGTTCATCAGGGCGCGCATTGACCAATGCGGAGACGCGGCCCTGGCTGATCATCGCCGAGTTGCGGGCACCGGAGGCAAGATCGGCAAACAGGGTTGCCACATCGCGCGCGCGGGTTTCGCGCCCGTTCACGCGGTAGGTACTGCCCGAACCGCGTTCGATCTTGCGGGTGATCTGGAGTTCCGCATCGGCCTGAAACGGCGCTGGTGCCAGCCCTGCCGTTTCCGTGAGCGAAATGGCGACTTCCGCCACACTCCGTGCGGCGCGGGACAGCGTTCCGGCGAAAATGACATCGTCCATTTCGCCGCCCCGCATCGATTTGGCGCTGGCTTCACCCATCGCCCAGCGCAGGGCGTCTACCACGTTGGATTTGCCGCATCCGTTGGGTCCGACGATGCCGGTCAGCCCGGGCAGGATTTCGATCGATGTCGCATCGGCAAAGCTTTTGAAGCCGGCAATCCGGATGCGGGCAAACCGTGCGGGCAACGCGGGCCTACGCTTCGTCGATCCAACGCGAGAACTGCTTGAAGTCGACAGCACCCTCGCGTTTACGGCCATTAATGATGAAGGTCGGGGTCGCGTTCACATGGTACTGCTTTTCGCCGACATTCAGCTCGTTCAGAATGAACGCCTCGAGTTTTTTATCGGCGAGAGCCGCATCGAAGGATTTGCGGTCCATACCGGCAAGAGCGGCGAACCGGAACAGGGCATTTGCGTAATCCTGCTTGGTCTTCAGATTGGGATCAAATGCCCATTGATCCTGGGTGCGGAATAATTCCGAGATGAAGGGGAAATATTCATGCGCAGGCAGTGTGCGAGCGACCTGCGCGGCCATCACCGCGTCTTCGTTCAGCGGGAAATCCTTGAAGACGTAGTAGATTTTTCCGGTCTTGATGAAGTTGGTGACAACGTCGGGCAGCACGCGGGTCCCGAAATAGGCACAATGTGGGCAGTTCATCGAAAAATACTCGTGAACGGTCACGGATGCGCCGGGTTTGCCGAGGCTTCGAACGCCGAACGGCGACGATGAGGCCGGCAGCGCCTCGGATGCTGCGGCACGCCCCGTGTCTAAAAGGCCGAGCCCTGCCGATATGCTGAGACCACCAACAAAATGTAGTAGGCTACGACGGTCCATGAGTATTATATCCCCAGATTTAGTGTATCGCAAAACGCGCTGTCAGGTCGAGAAAAAGTCTTTGGGCGATTCGGCCAGCCCCGCCAAGCGTGTCCTACATATCGAACGGATCGCAAACTGACGAGATCAACCGGGTCGATTTGATCACGGTTGCGGGAGGCGTCACGCCACTGGGCACACGTTGGTTGTCCAGCGCTTGCGATTTGCCAGCCGCGCAGCCTCCGCTATACGGGCGGCATGGACCTGAAAGACCACATTCGCGGTGTGCCGGATTTCCCGAAACCCGGCATTTTGTTCTACGATATTTCAACGCTGTTGCGGAATGCCGACGCCTGGCAGGTTGCGATGGGAAGGTTGGCCCGTATCGTCGGTGCCTACCGGCCTGATGTTCTGGCCGGCGTAGAAAGCCGTGGTTTTTTGCTCGCAGCCCCGTTGGCACTGAAGCTCGGCTGCGGGTTCGTCATGCTGCGCAAACGGGGCAAATTGCCCGGCGATACGGTTGGCCTGAACTATGATCTGGAATATGGCTCCGACCGGATCGAAATCCAATCCGATGCGGTCACGCCCGGCCAACGGGTTGTCGTGGTCGACGACCTTTTGGCGACCGGAGGCACCATGGCGGCTGGCATCGCTCTGCTCAAAAACGTGAAAGCAGAGGTCCCGGCGGCAATCGCCCTGATCGAACTCGGCTTTCTGCATGGACGGGATCGTCTCGATGTGCCGTTTGAAGCGCTTGTCCGCTACGACCAGTAAGCTTCGATCGTGCGCGCCATGATGCGACGGCGCGTAGTCCTGGGTGGCCTCGGGATGGCAGGCCTCATGCTGAGGGACGGAATCGCCGCACCACCGATGGTGATCGCGGATCAGGTCGATCGGACAATGCCCGACTACGCGATACTGGTGTGTGGGCCGCACGGCGGAAGGATCGATCGTTGGTCACTCGCATTCGCTCAGGGAATCCGCGGAGCTTTATCTCCACATCGCGCCATTCAACTCCAGCGGGTCGGGGGTGAGGATGGCGTCACCGGTGCGAACCGGCTGCAGACCATGGTTGTGCCAGATGGTCGGACGGCGGCGGTTTTGCCGAACGAGGCGATCATTGCCTTCCTGACCGGCGACCCCCGCGTGCATTTTCAACCTGGTGATTGGATTCCGATCATGGCAGGTGTCACTGCCGCCGTTTTGGTCGTCCGGGGAGGGTTGCCGCGCCTTGCCGATGCTGCACCGATCCGGCTTGCTGCGGCGTCTCCCGAAAGCCCCGATCTGGCGGCGTTGCTGGCGTTCCAGCGCCTTGGCGTCTCGACTGCACCGATTTTCGGCCTGCGCGGGGCCACGGCGATCGCTCGCGCGTTTGCCGCGGGCGAAGCAGATGCGGTTCTGCTGACCGGGGAAGACGTCCCGGCGGATGCCGCCTCGTTGTCGGCTTATGGCGGTGTCGCGATCGGCACCTTGGGCGTGGTCGATGAGCGTGACCGCGTCATGGCTGATCCGTTGATGAACGATCTGCCCACGATTCACGCGATCGCCGAGAAGCGGGGAGGCGCACCGCTGCCGCCGGCGTTGGAGCAGGCCTATCGGGCGGTCGCTGCAGCCAGCCGGATCGACTTCATGGCAGTTCTACCGCATCTGACGACACCGACGACCGTGGCAGCGTGGCGGCAGGCGGCGGAAAGCGCTGGCGACATGCAGGCGATGCAGGCGGCCGCGGCGGCAAGCGCCATCAGCCTGACCGTGACGGGCGCAGCCGCTGCGGCGGCACCGTTCGATGTGGCGGCGGATGGTTTGCTCGCTTTGCGTCAGTTCTTGTTTCAGCACTTCGGATGGCATCCATCCTGACCCTGCACTGGACCGCCACATGAAATCGATCGATCGGGCTTGCTGCTGAATGGCGCGATTGGCAACTCGCTTCGTCTGCACAGAGTGTGGGGCAGCAGCACCCAAATGGACCGGCCGCTGTGAAGCGTGTGGTGCCTGGAACACGCTGGAGGCCGAGGCGCCCAGCCCCGGCGCCGGCGCCCGCAAAGCCGGCCGGGCGGCGGGCCGTGGCGTGGAGTTTGTCGGTCTCGCCGGTGAGACACCGCTGCCCGAGCGGATTCCGGTCGGCATTTCCGAGTTCGATCGAGTGCTCGGCGGCGGCATGGTGCAGGCCTCCGCAATCCTGGTGGGCGGCGATCCAGGCATCGGCAAGTCGACGCTCCTGTTGCAGGCGGCGGCCCGTCTGGCGAATGCAGGCAAGCGCGTCCTTTACATTTCGGGTGAGGAGTCGGTCGCGCAGATTAGGTTGCGGGCCGACCGGCTCGGGCTGCGGGATGCGCCGGTCAGTCTCGCCTCGGCCACCGTGCTGGCCGATATTCTCGGCGCGCTGGAGTCCGAAAAGCACGCGAGCCTGGTCGTGATCGATAGTATTCAGACGATCTGGGATGAGACGATCGAATCGGCGCCCGGTACTGTGGCGCAAGTGCGATCAAACGCGTTCGCGCTGATCAGGGCGGCGAAAACACAGGGGTTTGCCTTGATGTTGGTCGGTCATGTGACCAAGGAAGGCGCTCTCGCGGGGCCGCGGGTGATGGAGCACATGGTCGATGTCGTGCTGCATTTCGAAGGCGACCGCGGGCATCAATTCCGCATCCTGCGCGGCGCCAAGAACCGTTATGGCGCGACCGATGAGATCGGTGTGTTCGAAATGACCGGGCGGGGCCTGGCTGAGGTTGCCAATCCATCCGCGCTGTTTCTAGCAGAGCGACACGGGCATGTAGCCGGAAGTGCCGTGTTTGCCGGGCTCGAGGGATCGCGACCGGTGCTGATGGAGGTGCAGGCGTTGCTCGCATCGAATGCCGGTGGGTCGGCACGACGGTCGGTAATCGGATGGGATTCGGGACGATTATCGATGCTGCTGGCCGTGCTCGATTCGCGGTGCGGCGTAAAGCTGGCAGGTCATGACGTCTATCTGAACGTGGCGGGCGGGCTGCGCGTTTCCGAGCCCGCCGCCGATCTTGCGGTGGCCGCGGCGTTGGTCTCCGCAGCAACCGGCGTGCCGACTGATCCCGAGACGGTATTTTTTGGCGAGATCGGCCTTTCAGGCGAGTTGCGTCAGGTCGCTCAGGCGGACCTGCGCCTTAAGGAGGCCGCAAAGCTGGGCTTTAGCCGCGCAACGCTGCCGCGACGCGTTGCCGGCGGTAATCGCAGGCTCGCTACGCCGGATGGCATTGTGTTGGCCGAGTACGGCCATTTGAGCGATCTGGTGGCCGCCACTGCGGGACGGGCATCCCGCTCAGGAGACGAGATATGACATGGGTCGATGGAATTGCGCTCCTGATTATTGTGCTGTCGGGGTTGCTGGCGCTGGCTCGCGGCCTGGTCCGCGAGATTCTCGGTGTCGGTGCGTGGATCGGCGCCGGCCTGGCCGCGTTCGAGTATTATCCCGATGTCGAGACTCTGTTGGCAGGCTACGTGCACCAACCACTGCTGATCCTGCTGCTGTCGTTCGGGTTGATCTTCATTATCGTACTCATCATTCTGTCGATCCTCAGCGCTTGGCTGGGGTCGATGATGCGGGATTCGGTGCTTTCGGGGATCGATCGCACATTGGGACTGGCGTTTGGCCTTGCGCGGGGCGTGGTCATTGTTTGCTTGCTCTATAAGGGCCTCTCGATGTTTCTCCCACCATCCGAATGGCCTGCCGGTATCAGCAATGCCCGGTTGTTGCCTTATGCCGAAAGCGGGTCGCAGGTTTTGGTGGGCTTGTTGCCGGCGGCCTATCAGCCCCATATCGACCATATGCCGGTTGCGCCTACACCTGCCGTGCAGCCTGCTGCGCCTGCGGCAAAAGGGAGTGGCCAGTAGGTTCAGCCATGTGAAACGATGCTCGACATGCCAATGCGGGCGGATTAGATGACAGGCTCAAGTCGTAAAGGATGCACCGGCGTGACGCAGTCGATGAACACGACGACCGCGATCGATGATGACAAATTCCATGAGGAATGCGGGGTCATCGGGACCTGGAATGTCACTGATGCAGCAGCGATAACCGCGCTCGGCTTGCATGCTCTACAGCATCGCGGCCAGGAGGCGACAGGCATTGTCACCCATGATGGCGTTCGGTTTCACGCGCATAAGGGTATCGGGCTGGTCGGCGATAATTATGGCGATACGAAAGTCATGGCTGGTTTGCCTGGCACCCGAGCCGTCGGCCATAACCGTTACGCGACCACCGGCGCGACACTTTTGCGTAACGTTCAACCGCTATTCGCTGAATTTGAATTCGGCGGATTTGCCGTCGGCCATAATGGTAATCTGACGAATGCCCACACCCTTAAGCGGGCGCTGGTCAAGCGCGGTTGCCTGTTCCAATCGACGACGGATTCTGAGGTATTCGTTCACCTGATCGCGATCAGCCTGTACGCGACCGTGCTGGACCGGTTGATTGATGCACTCAAACAAGTGACCGGTGCGTATTCGCTGGTTGCTCTGACCAACGATATGCTGATCGGCGTCCGCGATCCGCTGGGTGTCAGGCCGCTGATCCTGGGCCAGACCAACGGTGCGGACGGGATCAGTCCCGGCTGGGTGCTGGCGTCGGAGAGTTGCGCGCTTGAAATGGTTGGGGCCGAATTCGTGCGCGACATTGAGCCCGGTGAGATCGTCGCGATCGACCGCAGCGGCGTGCGTAGTCTCAAGCCGTTTTCGCCGCAGAAGCCGCGGTTCTGCGTGTTTGAGTATATTTATTTTGCTCGGCCGGATTCGATTCTCGAGGGCCATTCGGTCTACGCCGCACGGAAGCGGATCGGGCGGGAACTTGCCCGGGAATCCCCGATCGAGGCCGATCTGATCGTGCCGGTACCCGACTCCGGCGTTCCGGCCGCTATGGGGTTTGCCGAACAAAGTGGTGTTCCGTTCGAACTGGGGATTATTCGAAACCACTATGTCGGGCGTACCTTCATCGAGCCGACCGATCAGATCCGACACCTGGGCGTGCGGCTGAAGCACTCGGCGAACCGTGCAATTCTGGAAGGTCGGCGCGTCGTGCTGGTCGATGATTCGATCGTGCGTGGCACGACATCGCAGAAGATCGTCGAGATGGTGCGCGGCGCGGGAGCGCGTGAAGTTCACATGCGGATATCCTCACCGCCGACTACTCATTCGTGTTTCTACGGCATCGACACGCCCGAGCGCGGCAAATTGCTTGCGGCACGGAATAGCGTGGCCGAGATGGCCCAGTTGATCGGGGTCGATAGTCTCGCATTCATCTCGATGGACGGATTGTATCGCGCGCTGGGTCAACCTGGGCGCGACGCGGCGGCCCCTGCGTTCTGTGATGCGTGCTTCAGCGGTGATTACCCGATCGCGCTGACCGATCACGCAGAGCCTCGTCAAGCCCAGTTGTCGTTGCTCGCCGAACTCGCCTAGCTCTTCACGGACCTCGAAACCTTCGAATGTTGCGCTATATCCAGATGATGTTCAGCAAATCAAAATCGACGATGCCGACCGCGTCCGAGGCGTTGCCCGGTCGGGCGGCCATGACCCCGGTACCGGAATTTCATTACGTCAGCGGCGCACGGATGCAGGAACCCTACCCGCCGCATTCCGAAATGGCGCTGTTCGGGCTGGGGTGCTTCTGGGGTGCGGAACGCAAGTTCTGGCAAACCAACGGCGTTTTAGTGACCTCAGTCGGTTACGCCGGGGGGTTCACGCCAAATCCCACCTATGAGGAGGTATGCTCGGGGCGCACGGGTCATGCCGAGGTGGTTTTGGTCGTGTTCGATCCTGCAATCATAAGTTATGAGGGATTACTGAAAATATTCTGGGAAAATCACGATCCTACGCAGGGTATGCGCCAGGGCGGCGATATCGGCACGCAATATCGATCTGTGATTTATACGTTCAACGACCGCCAACTCCATGCCGCAAAACAATCCTGTGCTGCATATCAGAGCCGTTTGAACGATGCCGGATTTGGTACAATCACCACAGAAATCATTCCGGCGCCTCCGTATTTTTTCGCGGAAGCCTATCATCAGCAGTATCTCGCGAAGAATCCGAACGGCTACTGCAACCTCGGTGGCGTTGGTGTTTCATGCCCGATCGGGCTCGCGACGGCCGATTGACCAATCCGCCGTCCGCAGTGGATACACTACGGACGGCATTTTCGCCGGCTAATGAACTGAAACCGGCGCCATTTCGTTTTGGACGATCGCCGCACGTGCCAGATTTCCATCGGTCGCAATCGCCATCGGTGTACCATTGGCCGAAAACACGCCGAAAGCCGGCCCGTTTGGTGTCATGATCGGTCGCACATATGCGATCTGCTCGAGACCGAGGTCGGCGAGTTGTGCTTCGGTCATGTGGTGCGGATCGAAAAAGGCGCGAAGCGGGAATGCATCGGTCGAACCATCATGGGTTTTGACGTTCATGGTCGTTACTCCTGTTCACGGTCGCGTTCGTAAATTCGTGTCGTCACGGCATCGCTATCCAGAGACCGAGCCGGGTTGATCCCAGACGGGCTGGAAGCACCTTTTTTGATCGCGATCGTTTTGATCTTTGCCTCGGGCAACGGTCGGACGAGATCGATATGCAATAATCCGTTATCAAGCCACGCCCCCTTCACCTCGATGCCCTCAGCCAGAACGAAGGCCCTTTGAAACTGTCGCGCGGCTATGCCGCGATGCAGGAATATTCGGCCCTGTGTTTCGTCATTCTGGCGGCCACGTATGACCAATTGGTTATCTTCCTGCGTTATTTGCAGGTCGTCCATTATGAATCCTGCCACGGCGATCGTTATGCGCAAACTCGTCGTGCTGAGTTGTTCGATGTTGTAGGGCGGATATCCCTCGGATGACGTTTTGGCGGCGCGTTCGATAATCTGTTCCAGGTGATCGAAACCGAGAAACAAGGGCGATGTAAACACTCTGGTCGTCATGGCCTCCTCCTTTCGAGCGAGACAAGCGGAGCCCAACAGGCACTCCAGCTTTCGAGAATTGGGCATATTTGGCAGATTTTGCAAGCGGCGATTGATCGCAGCGCGGGGCAGGGGTAAATCGCGCGCATGAGTGATGCGATCGACCTGCCGCTAGGGGCACTGCCTGAGATATTAATCGTGCCGGATAAGCGGTTGCGGGTGAAGGCGCGTCGCATCGGCACCGATGATCGCACCAATGTGGCTCGGCTGGCGGAAACCATGCTGGGCGTCATGTATAAGGCCCCGGGAATTGGGCTTGCCGCGCCGCAGATCGGCGTCTCGCTCAGGTTGGTCGTCATCGATCTGGCACCGGATGGTGCACCTGCGCCGATGGTGATGATCAATCCTGAGATCATGCGGGTCAGCCATCAATTGGTCTCGCGCGAAGAGGGGTGTTTGTCGCTGCCAGGGCAGTATGCCGATGTCACGCGACCGGCCGAACTTGTCGTGGCGTTCGAGAGCGTGACCGGCAAGCGGGAGAGCGTCGAGGCGGATGGATTACTTGCCGCCTGTATTCAGCACGAAATCGACCATCTGGATGGCGTTCTGTTCGTTGATCATCTGTCGGCACTGAAGCGTAACATCCTGCTGCGCAAACTCGCGAAGGAGCAACGTGACAAGCTCAGCGCGGTAAAGCCGGTCCGCTGATGCGACTGGTCTTCATGGGGTCGCCGGCGTTCGCAGTGCCCGCCCTGCGGGCTTTGTGTTCTGCCGGGCACGAGGTCGCAGCCGTTTACTGCCAGCGCCCCAAGCCGGCAGGCCGCGGCCAACGGGTGACGCGATGCGCGGTTCATCAGGTCGCTGATGAGTTGGGACTTCCGGTTCGTACGCCGCAGCGACTGCGCGGCAACACCGAAGAAGAAGATCATTTGCGATCGCTCGGCCTCGATTACGGCGTGGTCGTTGCGTACGGGCTGATTCTTCCGGCCGCACTTCTGCATGCGCCGCGACGTGGATGCCTGAACATTCACGCCAGCCTGTTGCCGCGATGGCGCGGCGCGGCGCCGATCCAGGCCGCGATTCTGGCAGGCGATAGCGAGACCGGCATCACCATCATGCAGATGGATGCCGGATTGGACACCGGTCCGGCCTTGTTTGCCGAGTCGGTGCCGATCGGCCCGGACGACACCTCGGCAACTCTCCATGATAGATTGTCGGAGATTGGCGGCCGAATGATCCTGCTGGCCCTCTCCGGAGAGTGGCCGCGTACCCCGCAGCCGGAGGACGGCACCTATGCGCCCAAGCTGTCGAAGGTCGATTCGGTGGTCGACTGGAGCCGACCTGCCGGCGAAATCGAACGCCGGATCAGGGCGTTCACGCCTTGGCCAGGCACGGAAACTATCCTCGGTGGCGAGGTGTTGAAAATTGTCACGGCGGAGATTGTCGATGCTGGCGGCGAGCCCGGAGTCGTTCTGGATGATAATTTCACCATCGCCTGTGGCGATCGGGCCCTGCGGTTGACGCGCATCAAACGGGCTGGCGGTGCCACAATGGACGGGGCGGCCTTTCTGCGCGGCCACGATGTTCCGATCGGGACAAGATTAGGGTGACACTGTTCGCCCTTAAACTCGAGTATGACGGCCGTGCGTTCGTCGGATGGCAGCGACAGGTAAACGGCGTCTCGGTACAACAAATTGTGGAGCAGGCGGCGGCTCGTTTGAGCGGTGGCCCTGTGGCACCGAGCGTCGCGGCGGGCCGAACCGATTCCGGCGTGCACGCGGCGGGTCAGGTTGTCCTGGTCGATCTGCCTGATCGGTTTAACGTCCATGCGGTGCGCAATGGGCTGAATTTTCATATGCAACCCCACGCGGTCGTGGTCCTCGCCGCCAGCGTGGTCGGCGACCCGGCGTGGAGTCCACGTTTCTCGGCGATCGAGCGGTCCTACCGCTACGTAATTTTGAACCGGCCCGCGCGACCGGCGCTGGTCGCCGGGTTTGTCTGGCATGTACGAGATCCGCTTGATATCGTCGCGATGCAACAGGCTGCCGATGTCCTTGTCGGGCGGCATGATTTTACCAGTTTTCGTGCGTTGGCGTGCCAGGCGGCTTCTCCGGTACGAACCGTCGATCGCCTGAACATCAGCCGTTTTGAAGACAGGGTCATTATAGATGTGGCCGCTCGCAGTTTCTTGCACCACCAGGTTCGGAATTTTGTGGGCACTTTGAAGTTAGTCGGAACCGGGCACTGGTCGGCAGCCCGGGTGACCGACGTGCTGTTAGCGCGAAACCGCGCCGCAGCAGGCCCGACGGCGCCTGCGGGGGGGCTGACATTGATGCGTGTCCGGTATCCGGAGGATCCATTTGCCGACCAGCAATGACGATGCGTGCCTTGTTCTGTTGCTTCAATCGACCGATATCGTCTAGAGGCATCATAAGACAAATTTATTTCGTCACCACGACAGGAGACCGACATAGCCAGACTACCTGCTCCGCCGACCCCGCCAAGCCGCGAAGGGCCGCGCGTCAATGAAGATATCCGTGTGCCCCAGGTTCGATTGATCGACCAGGACGGCGAAATGATGGGTGTTTTGACAACCCGGGAAGCCCAGCGTCGCGCCACGGAAGTGGGGCTCGATCTGGTCGAGATCAGCCCGAATGCCGATCCACCGGTCTGCAAATTGCTCGATTATGGCAAGTTCAAATACGAGCAGCAAAAAAAGAAAAATGAGGCGCGTAAGAAGCAGAAAGTCATCGAGATCAAGGAGATCAAGGTCCGCCCGAACATCGATGAAAACGACTATCAGGTGAAGTTGCGAGCGATGAAAAGCTTTATCGGCGAGGGCGACAAGGTCAAGGTTACATTGCGGTTCCGTGGTCGCGAGATGGCCCATCAGGAGCTTGGCGTGAAGGTTCTGGAGCGAATCAAGATCGACATGGAAACCGAAACCAAGGTTGAGCAGATGCCGAAGATGGAGAATCGCCAGATGGTGATGGTTCTCAGTCCGAAGTGAAGCGACTGGGTTTCGTCGTTTGATCGGCTTTGTCACCGGGCTAAGCGCCGAGGCGCGGTTGCTTACCAGGTTTAATGTGTTGGTCGAAGCCGGCGGCGGCACACCCGGGGGTGCTCAGCAGGCGGCCCTACGGGCTATCGCGCGCGGGGCGACGATTCTTGTCAGTTTCGGACTGGCAGGCGGGCTTGATCCTGGCTTGCGACCGGGCTCACTTCTGATTCCGAACTGGATCGTATCGGGACAGACACGCTATCGCTGCGACCCGGAACTCGTACGCCATATGGGCGGAGCGACGGTCGAGCGACTGACCGGCGCGGATGCCGTTGCCATAACAAGCGCTGAGAAAGCCGTACTATACGAAACGACCGCCGCGGCTGCGGTGGACCTTGAGTCAGTCGGTGTGGCGCGAGTCGCCGCACTTCGCCAGATACCTTTTGCTGCGATGCGTGCAATCGCCGATCCTGCTGATCGGGCGTTGCCGCCGGCCAGCCTTGTGGCATTGGACGATCGAGGGCGGATTGTGATCTCCCGCGTGATCGCCAGCGTTATGCGTCGTCCAGGACAAATCGTGGACCTGATCCGATTGGCCCGCGATGCGTCGGCAGCCAGGCGTACCTTGTCACGGCAAGCTGCTCTATATTGCCAGCGTGAGGACGACGGGGACGTGATCTGAGCCGCGCGGCCAGTCGCGTGCGTCACTCAGAATGCGGTGGCGGGACAAGCATGTCTCGAGATCGCGCGACACCCAGATGTGATCAAGTCTCCGACCTCGGTTCGAAGCGCGCCAGTCGCGGTTGCGGTACGACCACCATGTGTAAAGTTTCTGGTCGTGTGGCACAAAGTAGCGGATTGCGTCGATGAAACCCTGCTCACGCCATTCGTCGAGGCCGGAGGTTTCCGCGGGTGTGTGGCTGACGACGCCAAGAAGTTGTCTGTGGTTCCACACGTCATTCTCAAGCGGTGCGATATTCAGATCGCCCACAAGAACGGTCCGCATAGGTGGGTTGGACGCGAAATGTGCTTTCGCCTCTGCGATGAAATCGAGTTTGTGCCCGTATTTTGGATTTGCCTCCCGGTCGGGGATGTCACCGCCGGCGGGTATGTAGAAATTGTGGACCGTTATCGGATGATCGCCGGTGAGTGCATTGGCGGCTATGTGGCGGCAATCGGATTTGCCACACCAATCTGGCATTGCCTCGATGAGTTGCAGTTCGAGCCGCGATAGAATGGCGACGCCGTTATACCCTTTCATCCCGCGCGTCAGGACGTGGGGTAGTCCCAGTCGGCTACCCAGATCGGAAGGGAACAGGGGATCCGGTGCCTTGGTTTCCTGGAGACACAAAATATCCGGCGCGCCATCGGTCATCAGCGTCGTAAGCAGGTCCTGCCGCAAACGGACCGAGTTAATGTTCCAGGTTGCAACGGTCAGCGTCTTGGTCATACCAGTTCGAACGATACCGCGCCGACACCTTCGACGGATCCATGAATACGACTGCCGCGCTCAACAGCGCCGACACCGTCCGGCGTGCCGGTAAAAATCAGATCGCCGGGCATCAGCGCAACCAGATTGGATAAAAAGACGATAATGTCTGGCACTGGCCAGATCATGTCGGCGAGATCGCCGGTTTGTTTGGTGACGCCATCAACCGACAGCGTGATCTGACCACGCGACGGGTGTCCGGCCGTCGCAGCGGGCGAGATCAGGCCGATTGGAGCCGATGCATCAAAGCCCTTGCTCATATCCCAAGGGCGTCTTAGCGATTTAGCCTCGTCCTGCAGGTCGCGCCGTGTCAGATCAACCCCGGCGGCATAGCCGTAAACGTGGCCAAGTGCTTCACTTGCCGCGATGGCTTCGCCCGCTCGCCCGATTGCGACCACCAGTTCCATCTCGAAATGCAGCGACCGTGTTGCAGTTGGAAATGGCACGTGATCGGACGAAATAACCGCGTCGGCTGGTTTGGAAAAAAAGAATGGAGGCTCGCGGTCGGGGTCTGCGCCCATCTCGCGCGCGTGTGCGGCATAGTTACGCCCAACACAAAAAATCCGCCGCACCGGAAACTTGCCGCCGCCGGCGACAGGGACGCTCGGCAATGCGCTTGGATCGATAACCCAGTCCGACATGTAAAATCCCCCGAAATATTGTTCTGGTGCGTGCCTTAAACACCCCGTACCGCGGCACCAAAGCTCTCAAAAACACGTTGCGAGGCGATATCGCGATCAAAGTCGTACTCCGGGTGCCATTGTACGCCGAGCAGGTACCCTCGGCCGGTTCCCGAAATTGCCTCGATCGTGCCATCGATCGCGCGAGCCTCTACGAGCAATCCCCGCGCCATCCGTTGAATGCCCTGATTGTGCAGCGAGTTGACGGCCAGACGCGTGCTTTGGACGATAGTATCGAGCACACCTCCTGGTCTGATTGCGATAAAATGTGCTTTTCCGACGCGAACAGGCCCATGCGCCTGCATGGGCGTAGAATGATCTATTTTGCCCGGCATTTCTTGCAGGCGCTGATGCAGGGTACCCCCCAGAGCGACGTTTAACTCTTGCAAACCGCGGCAAATTGCTAACACCGGGAGGCCGCGCTCGATCGCGCCGCGAACGAGCGGCAACGTGACCTGATCGCGGGCGGGATCCTCCGGAGCGTCATCGGAGATCTGCGGTGGCCCGCCGTAGAACTCTGCCGCTACGTTGCTGCGGCTACCGGTCAGGATAAGACCATCCAGCCGGTCGAGCAGGGTCGACACGTCGGCGCATTTTCCATTCGCGGGAATCAAGATCGGTACCGCGCCAACCACCTGATCCACAGCGCGGACATACGTATCGGACGCAGCATGATTGACCATCCCGAAAACCCCGAAGGCCTTCTGACAACAAGAAATACCAATCAGTTTTGGATACCTGACAGCCATGCTGACTACTCCCAAATTTCACGCGGCGTGTCACCACCCACACCGCGGCAGTCAGGAATGCGCCACATGCTAGTTTGGTGTGATGCCTTGAATATATTCAAAGTCTTTATTTGGGAACGGCTTGGCGGAATGCAGATCGTAGAGAGTAACCTGGGTTAGTTGGCCCTGAGTATCGGTGACGCGCCATTGACGCAGTTCCATCGGGTCGGTGGAGAATATCAGCGTGATATGACCCTGCTGTGCTTTGCCGGTTCTGATCAGACTTACCTGCACCTCACCCGGTGGCTGCGATACTTTCGTCACCGTCACCTTACCGGACAAGCGAACGGTCTTATCGAGCAGGATCCCGAGTGGGGTGGAGGCAAGCGGGATATTTGTCGTTTGATCGAGTTGCGGATCGTGGTAGACGAGCAGCCCGAATCCCGCGACAAGCAACTGAGCATTCGGCTTGTCATACTGAAACCGCATCTTTCCGGGCCGTTGGACAATCGCCTGACCGGTGCGAACAGAGCCATCGGGTCCGACTTGCATAAATTTCGCAGTTATCGTTTTCAAGCCATTCAGATAGTCGGCGACCTTGGTCAATACAGCGCTATTTGCGCCAGAAGGCGTCGGCGTGGCTGCCGAATACACTGGACCCGCGCCCAACACGAGGCCCAGTGCGACGAACGCGATTCGCAACATGGTCGTCAAAATTGCACCGTAATGATGACCATTCGAACTCAACCAGCTACCGCAGACCGGCGTGGTGCCACATCGACGGGCGCACGGCCGGCCGCGATCAACTCACCCATGACCGAGCGGATTTCCCTGAGAAATGCCGACCCTTTCGTTGTGCGTTGCACCAGGACGCTGCGACGATCAGCGGGGTCTACTTTGCGGCGCGCCAAGTCGAGGTCGGAGAGGCGATCGAGGGCGCGTGTGATTGCCGGTTTCGACACGTTGAGTTGCTGGGCCAGGCCGCGAACGGTGTGCGCTCCTTCGTTGAGATAGCATGTTAGGAAGACACCAAGTTGCCGCGCGGAGAGGTCGACGCCGTCGCGCCTCACCAACGCGACGACCGTATCGCGCAGGACCCCAACAAGGTCATCTGACGTCATTTGTGCTGCCATGAGTTAAACTCCTCTTCATTTGCGAACGGCGGAAATTTCCGAAGACCGCTCACCGGCCTCATACCGTATGGTATCGTAAGATCATTTCTTAACCACCGAGCATTAAGACGTCATGCCGGGTCAACAACGATCGATCCTGCAACAGTTATGAGACTTCACAGGGTAGAACAAGACACCGAAACATGAAAACATTGCAACACCGTTGCAAGGCCGCATGCCGTGATTTTGGCATAATTCAATCGCGGCCCTTTTCGCCGAGGCGTTCAATCGCCGAGACCGTTGCTAAAAGTGATTGAGCTTCGCCGCCTTCTGGCCGCGCGGGCCGGTTCTGGTCGTTCCATGCGTAAGTGTCGATATGTGCCCACGACACATCCCTCGGTACAAAGCGGTTGAGGAATAGGGCCGCAACGATCGCACCGGCCATCGGTTTGGCACCCACCGTGTTGCAATCGGCGATGCTGCTGTCGAGCCACGAATCATAGCCGGACCAAAGGGGAAGGCGCCAAAGCGGGTCGTGTGCTGCGTTGCCGCCCGCAAGCAGGGCGTTGGCGAGACGATCACTGTTGGAAAACAGGGCGGGGATATCCGGGCCAAGAGCAACGCGAGCGGCACCGGTAAGGGTCGCGAAATCGATCAGCCAGTCGGGTTTGGCGGCAGCGGCATCAGTTAATAAATCTGCGAGCACCAGGCGGCCTTCCGCGTCCGTGTTGCCGACCTCGACCATCAGCCCGGCGCGCGTTTTTAGGACGTCGAGCGGCCGCATTGCGTGTCCGGATATGCTGTTTTCTACGCAACCGATCCGGACATCAAGGCGGACCTGCAGGTTCAGCGCCATCACGGCCTGAGCGACGCCGAGTGCAATGGCGGCGCCCCCCATATCCTTTTTCATGCGAAGCATCGCGCCGCTTGGCTTGATGTCGTACCCGCCGGTATCAAAGCAGACGCCTTTACCGCAAAGCGAGATCAACGGCAGGTCCTTGTTGTCGCCCCACTGAAATCGTAACATTTGCGACTGCCGAGACGATCCAGCGCCCACGGCGGCCAACGCCGGGTAGCCATCGTTTAAAGCATCACCGGTAAATCGCTCGATTTTGGCGTTAAAGCGCGATGCAAGGTTAGCGCCGGCGTCTGCTAATTCCGCAGGGCCCAATATGTTAGCAGGCGCGTTAATCAAGTCACGTGCTTCATAGATCGCTTTTGCCAAAACAGATGACCTGGAACGCGAGTTGGGGATAACGATGTGCGCCAATCCTGGTGTCTGTGGTTTGAAACGATTATACCGATACGCACCTCGTTCGATGGCCAGGAAGGCTTGCTCGGAGTCGTAACTCCCGGACACCAAACCCCACCGCGTGTTGGACGGTAAGGCCTCGCTCAATATCCCGAACGTGAAATGCGTGTGATCGTCTCCAAGTCCAAGCAGGGCACAGGCGATGCCGTTTTGACCAGGTATCAGAACAATCCTCCGCTCCTGGCCAGTGAAGCCTTGCGCTGTGATAAACGCCGCGGTGGGACCATCGCAGGTTTTGAGGAAATCTTGCAGTTCGGACGGACGCAGGGGATATATGGGCAACACTGCTGGTTCCGGACTTATGGTTTCGACAGCGATGGTTGAAGCGTTCATGTATTGCCTCTTTTGTGTCAGGGAACTCATAGCGTTTAGCGCTCCAAGCGAAAGCGTGTCGACTGGCACCGATCACGCCTTTCAACCGGGCGCCAGATCGGTAGGCCAAAAAATTGTGGTTAAACACCGGGGATGACGGAAATGGACCGTGCTTTCAGGGACGGCGAGTGGCCGAATTGGGGCGCTTCCTCAAGCGTTAGGAAAAAAGTTGTCCACCAGATAAAATATCGCACAAAATCAGGCCGCTAGCTCACAGGTATGTAACGCCAGTGTCATATATGAGGGATGAAATACCATATGATTCAATATGTTGTGACCATTTTGCTAAAATATTGGTGGATTGGAGGCGAGTCTTGAAACGCGTGCCCGTACAAGGTTGGGTTTCAGTTACGCACAGAGTTATCCACAACAAACAAGCATCGATAACTTGGTGGACTGTCGCGTGACGGAAACTATCACGAAGGCGGGAGTCGAGGTCATTTTGTCTGCGTTGTCGACGCTGCCCGCTGGGCCAGGTGTTTATCGGATGCTTGATGCAGGCGGAAACGCACTTTACGTCGGGAAGGCGCGAAGCCTGAAAAAGCGCGTAATCGCTTATACGCAACCGTATCGACTGCCGGAGCGCCTTCGGCGAATGGTCGCAGAGACCGTCGGGGTCGAGGTTGTCACAACGCACACTGAGGCCGAGGCCCTGCTGCTTGAGGCCAACCTGATCAAGCGGCTGAAGCCCCGCTACAACATCTTGTTGCGTGACGACAAGTCATATCCTTGGCTTATGATTACTGCGGACGGTGCGTTTCCTCAGCTGACCAAGCATCGTGGCGCGCAAACCCGCAAAGGTGATTACTGGGGGCCGTTTGCGTCTGCCTGGTCGGTAAATCAGACCATTCAGGCATTGCAGCGAGTGTTTTTGTTAAGGACGTGTGCCGATACGGTTTTTGCCAACCGGTCGCGTCCTTGCCTACTGCATCAAATCAAGCGTTGCTCGGCACCTTGTGTTGGCCGAATATCGCCCAGCGAATACGGCGTGACGGTCAATCAGGCCAGAGCATTTCTCTCGGGTAAGGCGGGTACCGTGCAACGAGATCTGGCCGCGGAAATGGAGGCTGCTTCCGCGGCGCTGGCGTTCGAGCGCGCCGCAGCGATTCGCGACCGCATCCGCGGCCTTACCCACATCCAGGGTTCTGATGTTATCAATCCTGAAAGCATCGCGAATGCTGATGTGATTGCAATATACCAAGCGGCCGGACAGTTCTGCGTTCAGGTATTTTTTATTCGCGGGGGACGAAACAACGGCAATCGCAGCTTCTTTCCGTCGCAAGCCAGGGGTGAGGGCGCGGCCGACGTGCTCGCGGCATTCATCGCCCAGTTCTATGACGATAAAACACCGCCGCCACTGATTTTGCTTAACGAATCGGTGTTTGAAGTCGACTTGCTCGCCGAGGCTTTGACGTTGCGGGCTGATCGCAAAGTCGAGATAGCGGTGCCGCAGCGTGGCGAGAAGCGCGACGTTGTTCTTCACGCGGAGACGAATGCGCGTGAAGCGATGGAGCGCAAACTTGCGGAGTCCGCTGGTCAGGAAAAGCTCCTGGCTGCTACCGCGGCATTGTTTGGCCTAGATCAACAGCTTACCCGTATCGAGGTCTATGACAACTCGCACATCATGGGCACCAGCGCCTATGGCGTAATGGTCGTCTCAGGGGCAGATGGATTTGTGAAATCTGCCTATCGAAAATTCGCGATAAAGGGACCGATTACGCCCGGCGATGATTTTGCCATGATGCGTGAAGTTCTGACACGACGCTTCTCGCGGATTATGGCGGAAGATCCAGATCGTACCAATGGGACTTGGCCGGACCTTGTGTTGATCGACGGTGGCATCGGGCAGTTGTCGGCCGCGCAGGCGGTCTTTGATGATTTAGGCATTCGCGATGTGCGATTGGTCGCCATTGCCAAAGGACCCGACCGGGATGCCGGCCGCGAATGGTTTTATCAGAAAGACCGGCCGCCTTTCCAACTGCCGGCGCGAGATCCGGTTTTATATTTCTTGCAGCGGTTGCGGGATGAAGCACATCGCTTTGCCATCACGACCCACCGCGCCGGCCGGAGTAAGAAAATCACAACGAGTGAGCTTGATGAAATTGAAGGTGTGGGGGCGGCGCGAAAGCGGGCATTACTCAATCACTTTGGATCTGCTCGTGGAGTCAAGCAGGCTGGCCTTCGCGATCTAGAGGCTGTTTCAGGTATTAATAAGGCAATAGCCAAGCTGATCTATGCGCACTTTAACATAGGAGCAAGCGTTGAATAATATAGATTTATCTATTAATAAATACTAAGTATTGACAAAGATTTTGCGTGACACAACTTAAGATTTAATGTCAAATACATCCTCAGGTTGCGAATTGTCCGTTCGTAACGATTGGGGGATTAGATGTCCGGAACGCTCAACGCAACTGTCGATCACGGTATCACTCTAGTTTCGCCGACTTACGGAAATCCGCTTACCGTCTCAGGCGACGTTTCAGCTAGCGCTGGTGATGGGATTTTTGCAGCGACAAATTGGACCGTCGATAATGGTGGTACCATATCCGCAACGAGCGGAGAAGGAATATTTCTTAAGGGCGGCGGTTTCATCGATAACTCGGGAATCGTTATCGGCGTAAACGCCTACGGCATCACATCGACTTCAGCGCCACTGACCCTCTTGAACAGCGGCTATATTCATGGCGGTAAGGCCGGTATTGCGGTTAATCAAGGGCAGCTAATCGTTGATAATCTGATGGGAGCCACGATCAGCGGAGGCTTGGCTGCGCTGGAGGGTGTAAAGTTTTCGGGTGACGGACCAGCAACGTCAACTATGGTCAATGACGGGGTGATAAGCAGCGGGAATACGTCCGCGGGCGGGGGCATCGGCGTTTGGGTAGCTCTGGGGTCGTTCACCAACACATCGACCGGCGTCGTCTCCGGGGGCAGCATTGGGATTAATGTTGGCGACTATTCAAACTTTTCAAATTTTGGTGTTGATACTGGACAGGTAGGCGTCGTTGTAGGAGCGGGTCAGAATGATGTAACTATTATCGATGGAGGCACGATTACGGGCGCTGGCGGAGAGGCTGTTTCGTTTGCAAAAGGGGTTATCGCCGATTCTTTGACCTTGCTGCCTGGTGCGGTCCTTAATGGATTTGCGAACGGTGGAGGTTCTGCGAATCTGATTTTCGGAGGAACATCGGTTGGGACAATAGCGAATCTCGGCCACGAGGTTTCATTGTTTCCGACAATTTCGCTGAGCAACGGTGCCGCGTGGGAGTTCGCGGGCACTTCGGACATGGCCGGCCAGGCTTTATTTGATAACAACGGAACATTGATCGAGAGGAACGGGGACTCGCTGTCAATCACTTCTTCCATGTCCGGAACCGGCACCATCGATCTATCTGGCGGCACGGTGGCGCTTGGTAACGTGGTCGGAGCAGGTCAAGTGGTTGATTTCCAGGGTGGACAATCTGCTTTGCTGCTCACGGATAGTCACAGTTTTTCCGGTGAGATCGCGAGCTTTACCTCCGGCGATACGATTGAGATCACGGGCTTCGGCGTGAACGAGACCGTAACCTCACACCAATCGGGCAACCTTTTCACGTGGACTGCTGGCGGTCTATCCTCATCAACAATCACGTTTGCGACAGATCCTGGCACGCTTGCTCTGGTGTCGATGGGGCCAGTTTCGTCGGTGACGGCGGCGTATGAAATCGTCGCTCCCCCTTGCTTCCGCGCAGGAACACAGATTCTAACGCCAGACGGCCCCCGTGCAGTCGAAGATCTTCGAACGGGCGATACTGTCGTTACCCACGATGGTCGAGCTAGACCGTTGATATGGGTTGGTCAGCGATGGGTCGATTGCGATCGCCACCCAAACCCAGAAATGGTACTGCCGATCGTGATCGAGCGGAGCGCGTTCGGACCCGGTGTGCCATCGCGGGATTTATACGTGTCGCCAGATCACGCAATTTATTGTGCAGGGTTGCTTATCGCAGCCAAGCATTTGATCAATGGCATTTCGATCAGGCAGATCGATGTGCCGGAGGTGATATACCATCACATTGAACTGATGGAGCATAGCGTGGTCTGGGCGGAAACGCTCCCCGTTGAAACCTACCTGGACTGCGGCAACCGACATAATTTTGTGGGGTCAAAAGGGCTGGTATCGCTCCATGCGGATTTTGCGGCACCGCATTGGGATCGTGAGCGAGCCTTCGCTCCCTTGGTCTCCGAAGGGGCTGATTTGACCGCAGTCCGGCTGCATTTACATGAGCGTCTATGCGAACGGGGTGTTCACCCGGTTGCGGGGCGATTTGATGTGTTCGCCGATGGTCGTCTCCTTACTGCAAAAGGTGCGGATAACGGACAATGGATTTTTCGCCTTCCGATTGAGACACATCGCTTCGCAGTCAATTCAACATCATCACGGCCTGCCGATCTCGATCCGGCGTCGCTGGATTGTCGTCGTCTGGGGGTAGCCATTACGGATGTTACGGTGGACGGCAGGCTGGTTGATGCAGGCGATACACGCTTCATGTCAGGCTTTCACATGCCGGAGCTCCGCGGTCGCCGTTGGTTTCGCTGGACCGATGGTGCGGCGGTTTTTGATGCCTCGGGCGCGCGGGAGATTGCCTTCAGGGTGCAGGCGGTCTCACCGGTTTGGCAGACTCCCCTGACGTTGCCGCAGCCAAAGGGACGACTGCGCGCTTTGGAATTGCATTCACAATAACCTGCTTAATTCCTAGAGCGGCCTGCTGAGCAGCCGCGACTGCGACGTCGCCCCAGTACGGTGCCACCTGAGCAGGAGCGAGATCGTGCAACTGACTGACCTTGCCGATAAATGCACCGCTCTGGCTGTGGACGAGCCAGTCCAGTTCGACGATATCGGACTCTGAAACCGCTGATTGATGAGGGCTTGGCGATACCTTGACGACGCCGGAAATGATGAAATCGGCATCCTGTTTGTGCTCAACGAGGACGACGCCCAGTTGTGCAAGGTCTCGCCGGACATCAAGTGCGAGGGCGTGATCGCCGTCGCCTGGCGCGCCTGACACTTGAGCGAGCAGCGCGCGGGCCGGACGATTTTCGAGCGATCGGGGGTTGCTTTGCTGCACACTCGCATTGATGGTTCCCAGTTGCTGCGCCAGATCAGGCGCGGCCGATGTGGCTGCGGCGTTGAGTGTTGCAGCATTTCCGTCCGACCATGCTTGACCGGACACGGCCGCGCCAGTGGATTGGCCATAGACTTTGCCGGTTGGCCCCATGATGGTGAACGTGGGGATAACCTGATCGCCGGAAAGTTTGGCGCGAGCGATCAGGCGCCAGTCGAACTTGCCAGCAGGGCGCATTATGCTGGGAACGTCTTCGGCCACTAGCGCTTTGGCTAGATCGTTGGCGTAAAGGTGGGATGCCGAGTTGCCCAGCAACGCGTCATGCGGCGGCGGGATGATGAGGACTGGAGGCGGCGGTACCGATAAAACGGCACCTTCGCGACCTGGGCGCCCAAGAAAGGGCTGTGGCAGCGTGCCACAACCGACAAGGAGTGCCGGCACAAGGAGAAAGAGGTAGCGATTCATGCCTGGTTCCGAATGATGGAAATTTGGTGTCCGCCGACACCTTCGGCACGTTTAGTGCGACGGCGATGTGAAAAGAACAGATCCTCTTCGGCGTAAGTATCGTGCGGTATGATCGAAGTCCTGATACCGATCAATGCCAGACGTTTGGCTGCGTAGCCGGATAGATCAAACTGCCAGTGATCCTCGCTGGTCTGACTGAAAAAACAGATATGTGCGGGTTCGCGTGAAACGATCGCGTTGTGGAGATCGGCGCCAACCTCATAACTGTCGCGCTGGATACAGGGACCAATGACCGCTGAGATCGTCTCCGCGCCCAAGGCTTGCATGGCTGCTACCGTAGCTTCAAGCACGCCGGCAGCGGCGCCCCGCCAACCCGCATGAGCCGCGCCAACGATGCGATTTGTAGAGTCGGACAAGAGCACCGGTGCACAGTCGGCAGTGATCACGCCGAGCGCAATGCCAGCGCGGTCGGTGACCATTGCGTCCGCGACTGGACCATCGCCGGCCGCCCAACCTTTGGTTACGATTATGACATGTGTACCGTGCACTTGCTTCAGTCCAACCAGGCACGATGGATCGGCACCGATTGCCCACGCGGCGCGGGCGCGGTTCTCGATGACGTGAACTGGGGCATCCTGTCCCGACATGCCGCAGTTGAGACTTTGGTAGGCTCCGGTCGATACGCCGCCTTCACGGGTAAAAAAACCATGAGGAACCATCATATCGCCCGTCAACATTCTGACCATGATGAAAATCCTGCAAGATGTTGAATAGAAGGATGGCTAATCGCGATCGCCTTAAACAGACTGCCCATCGCTTCTGGTGCGGTTAGACGCTGCGACGCCGCGATAAGGTTCAGCGTTTGTTCCATTGGTGCATGCCGGCCCAATTGATTGGTTCTTTCATGGATTCCCAGGGTGGTTAGGAAATGGCCCTGGGCGACCGGGCCCCAGGCTTTCGCCCCGGTACGGCCGATGGCGTTCACCAGTCGTTCGAAATCGACGTGAGCGGTGAGGTCCGTGGAGCCTGGATCGCAGGTGGGACTAACCGGTTGCCGGTTGCTGATCGCCTGGAGGCTCTCACCCGGCCCGCTCTGCATCGGTCCATAGTCGATCATCAAGGCCGCACCGGTTGACTGAAAAAGGCGGTCAGCGAGAGTGGTGACAAATGCTTCGGCGGTCGGGCTTCGTTCGTAGATCGTGCCATAAGTCTCATCCGGCATAATGAAATCGGTTGGTCGCTCGACAAATCGGCTGTCGCCAACGTGGCGCTCCATCCAGCCATCAGGCCGGCGGATGAATTGGCGGATGGGCAAAGCATCGAGAAATTCATTCGCTAAAAAAATCATCGGGCCTTTGGGAAGTGTGGTCAGATCGGTATGAAAGGTCGCCTCTGGATGTTTTTGTTTTAGGTTCAATATGAGGCGGGGTGATATTTCAATGAAATGCAGCGATAGCGCGGATCGAAAAGCAGGAACTGCGCGCCCTATCGCGCGAAGGGCATCATTCATCAGTGTGCCGTTTCCAGGACCAGCCTCGACCAGCAGTATGTCTCGCGGCGCTCCCATAGTCTGCCAAGCCAGTGCAGCCCAGAGGCCGATCAATTCACCGAACACCTGAGATATTTCAGGCGACGTCGCAAAATCGACGAAAGGATCGTGCGTTGCATAATAGGCCGCGTTGGCGCGGGCCATGAAATGGTCGAGTCGTTCTTCCGTCACGCTGCGATTGTCACATGATGGCTTGACACGCGCCTAGCGCGCCAGATCATTACGGCACCAATAATAATCATTGGCAATGACAGAAGCTGGCCCATGGTCAATCCGAACATAAGATAGCCAAGGAACCAGTCAGGTTGGCGAAAGCACTCTGCCGTGGCCCGGGCGATGCCATAGCCCATCACAAACACGCCGGCCAGATAGCCTGGTTGGCGGCGAATTCCTTCGATACGGGAAAGCGTGAACAGGACGATAAACAGCACCAGTCCTTCCAGCGTGGCTTCTATCAACTCGGACGGGTATCGCGGGACATTGGACCCGGATTGCGGATAGATCATGCGAAACGGAAACCAGGCGGGTGCCGGGCGCCCCCATAGTTCGCCGTTGATGAAATTCGCGATGCGGCCGAGGAACAAGCCTATGGGAACCGGCACTGCAACACGATCCGCAAAATACCAGGGGTCCAGCCTATGGCGATGGCAGTAAATCAGGATGGCTACCGCAACACCGATCATACCGCCGTGAAAGCTCATCCCGCCATCCCACACCGCATACGTACGATTGAGATGATCCAGAAAATACACAGGCTGATAAAACAGGATATAGCCAATCCTGCCACCGAGAACGACACCAAGCGTCGCCCAGGAGAGGAAATCATCAACCTGTTCGTGAGTCGCAACGACTGGCGCTTCGCGAACCAAACGCCTGATCAGGCGCCATCCCACGACCAGTGCGGTGATATATGCTAGGGCATAATAATGGATCGCGAAGGGACCGAATTTGACCAAGATCGGGTCAAAATGCGGCCAGACGTACACGTTGGTCATCGATAGGGGTCCGGTTGGTTCAGGAAATCGCTCACGTAGCAGGTGATGCCGTCTTCAAGAGATGTGAAGATCGGGTTAAAGCCTGCGGCGCGGAAACGCTTCATCGACGCCCGAGTGAAGGATTGATATTGTCCGAGCAGCCGGTCAGGCATTGGGATGAAAGTTATGCGCGGCTCGGTACCATGGGCAGCACAAACAGCGCGCGCCAGATCAACATAGGAACGGGCTATGCCTGTCCCAAGGTTGAACAATCCATTGACCACGGGATGGTCGAGTAGAAATATCAAGCCGGCGATCACATCGTCGATCCAGATGAAATCGCGCGATTGCTCGCCGTCTGCAACGCCAACTCGATCGGAACGGAACAGCGTTATGGGATCGCCGGCCCGAATCTGATCGTGCTTGACCTTCACGACCGACACCATCGATCCTTTATGATATTCGTTTGGTCCGAAGACATTGAAGAACTTGAGTCCGGCCCATTGCGGTGGCCGGTTTCGTCCGGCGGCGCATTCGCGGGCGACCCAAAGATCGAATGCGTGTTTCGACCAACCGTAGAGGTTGAGAGGGCGCAGCCGCTCCAGCGCTTCAATATCTTGCGAATCATCGAAGCCGGCTGAGCCGTCACCGTATGTGGAAGCTGAGGATGCATAAATGAACCTGACGCCTCGGGCGGTGCACCAGTTCCAGAGCTCCTGGCTCAGCCTGACGTTGGTGCGCCAAACCAGATCACCGTCGTTCGCGGTGGTCTCGCTGATCGCGCCGAGGTGGACTACAGCCTCAATCGGTGGATGGGTGGCGAGGTAGTCGGTCAGTTCGTCAGGGTGAATGACCTCGGATGGCGGGTGCTTTTGTAAATTCCGCCATTTTCCGGATTGTCCCAGCTCATCGACGATGACGATCTCCGTCATGCGCTGATTTAAGGCAGCATGAAGATTCGACCCGATGAAACCTGCGCCGCCCGTGACCAATATCATGCACGGGCTTATAGTCAGTCGCCGGTGATCAGTCATCACCGGAGCAACAGGAGATCGATTAATGACCGAGCGACCTAAATTTTTCGATGATCTGGCTGGTGTTGCCGGCGGTGCGTTGTCAGCATTCAGCGGGCTACGCGACGAGATGACCGCGCTGATCAGGGCTCGAGTCGATGAAACAATCCGGATGCTCGACTTGGTCCGGCGGGATGAGTTCGACGCGATTGCAGATGTCGCTGCTACGGCGCGCTCGGAGGTTGCCCACTTAACCGACAGAATTGCTGCGCTGGAGGCGCAGGTCGTACCGGCGCCGCCGCGCGAGATCGAGTTGCCGGGGACGGATTCCAGTCAAGATGGAGGTGCACCCACCTGAAGGAGAAAGGCGAGCAGAGGCAGCAGCGGTAATCCGAGAATTGAGTGGTAGCTGCCTTCAATTCTATCGCACAGCTGTGCACCGCGGGACTCCAGCATGTAGGCCCAGACTGCGGCGAGCACGGCGTTACCTTCCAGGTTGACGTTACGGTTGATGAGCTGATCACTCACTTCGCGTGTTGTCAGGGTGGGTGACTCGAATCATTCCCAACTGATTGTCATTTCCGTTATGCAGATAACTGCGGGCGCCAAAAAATGGGGTTGGCCGCGTAATCACTGGAGGTGTGATTTGGCTTCGCGCCGATCGCGCGGTTTGTTGAAGCGCACATCCGCGCAGTGGGGAACCTGATCCGCGCCGTTCACGAGAGCATCTGGCCGCAGTTGTGATACTTGTTGTGCTTTCTGGGTCGCGAGCGATAGCGCGAGTTCGGCAGTGGAGAGGCCATTGGCGGTCGCGACGCATTTGATCGATGATTCATCGATGGGCGGCTATGGCTCTGAACTCAACTCCCCGACGCTGTAAAATTTCGCGGCGAATTGCCGATGCGCTTGCAAGAATGACCCGCAACTCAGAAACCTTCGAGCACAATTTTGCCGCGCGCTGAGCCGGATTCGATTGCGGCATGGGCACGGCGCAGATTGGCCGCGTTGATCTGCCCCATCGGAGTCGTCATCGTCGTTCTTAAGATGCCTTGATCAATGAGGCGGCTCACTGTCTGCAGGATGTTGTGCTGTTCGATCATATCATCCGACTGATGCAGCGATCGCGCAAACATATATTCCGTATGAACTGAAGCAGATTTATTAAAAATACCACTTAGATCCAGCGAGGTGGTCGACTCGATCAGCCCGATCCGGCCATGCGGTGCAAGCAGCGCCGTGAGCGCGCGCCAGTGGTGCTCAACTTGATTGGTGCAGAAAATATAAGTAGGCGCAATAAGTTGAATCGTGTCCAGCTGCGCTGCGAGGTCGTGGTGATGATTGATTACATGGTGCGCGCCAAGTGCACTGCACCATTCAGCCGTTTCGGTCCTTGAGGCTGTGGCCACTACCGTCAGGCCCGTCAGGCGCCGTGCCAGTTGGATCGCCATTGATCCCACCCCGCCCGCTCCACCGATAATCAGAAGCGTGTCGCGGCGCACTCTATCGCGAGGGATGGAAAAGCTCTCGAATAGCATTTCCCACGCTGTAAGGGTGGTTAGCGGAAGTGCTGCAGCTTCAGCGAATGTTAATGTCTTCGGTTTCCGTGCGGCAATGCGCTCGTCGACAACCTGAAACTCCGCATTGCTACCGGGGCGATCAACGGCGCCGGCGTAATAAATTTCGTCTCCGATCCCAAAATTTGTAACGTTCGAGCCGACCGCCCGCACGATGCCTGCGGCATCAAACCCGAGTATGCGTGGTTCGCCGAGCGGCTCGCTGCGCCGGCGGACCTTGGTATCGACGGGGTTGACAGAGACCGCCTTCACCTCGACGAGAACATCGAAGCGCCTCGGCGTCGGTTTCGGTAAATCGAGATCGATCAGGGCGTCTTCGGCCGCGATCGGCAGCGAATGAGTGAATGCGACTGCTTTCATTGGACGATCCAGAGCTGTGATTGGTGGTCTTTTGTGCGCTGCGATCAGCCGACGCGCAACAAGCCGGCACCGTAGGCATGCAGCCAAGCGGTTGCGGCGGCGCGATGAGGGGTCAGACGATCGGTAAGAGCCCAGAACGCAGGCGCATGATTCATGTGCCGCAGGTGGGCGACCTCGTGCGCGATCACGTAATCCTGAACGAAGTCAGGGGCCATGACCAGACGCCAGGAGAACATCAGGCTGCCGTCGGCGGTGCAACTGCCCCATCGTGATGTCGTGTCCTTGACCCGGACGCGACGGAGCGCCGCAGGGATCAGGCTTGCCTTGGCTGCGGCGCTCAGCCTGAATTTTTCGCTTGCCAGGCTTTGCAGTGCATCGCGAACGCGCCGGGCGACGAATTCGGGTTGGCCGGAGAGGCGTATTTGCGAGTCGGCGATCACCGCGGCCCCGCGATGCTGCGGGTCGATGACGATGAGGTGGGATGTTCCGGACACCGGGATCGTGCCGCCGGGCGCAATCATCATGGGAGCGGGCAGGGCGGCGAGCCGTTCGGCGACCCATGTTTCGTGGCCGCGGAGCAAGGCGAGTCCGGCGCGCCGTGAACCCTTCGGGGGCAGGGTGATCACGACGGCGCCAAGTTGCGGGTCGATCTTCAAGGCGATTCGACGGGCCCGCGCGCTGCGCCGCCACCGGATCGATGCGAGTATGCCACCGACGACGACTGACTCATCGGTCGATTCCAACAATGCCGTCATTGGCGCGGTTTTGGCCAACGGCAAGGCCAGTCGACGATATGATGTTCGAGGGGACCGGCGTCGTCCTCGCTGATCACCCTGTCCGATACGGACGCACCGGCCTTGAAGGTGCTGCCGGCATCACCGGTGATGAGCGGATGCCAGTCCGGCAGAGGTTTGCCATCGGCGATCAGACGGTAGGCGCAGGATGGTGGCAGCCAGTCGATTTCCGTCAGCGCGGCGGAGGTCAGCGAAATACAGTCGGGCACTTCACGCGAACGGTTGGCGTAATCACTGCACGCGCAGCTGTGCGTATCGAGGAGGCGGCAGGCGACGTTGGTGAATTCCAACTCGCCGGTTTCATCGTCGCGCAGTTTGTGCAGGCAACAGCGGCCGCAACCGTCGCAGAGGGATTCCCACTCCACCTCGGTCATCTGATCGAGGCTCTTGACTACCCAAAACGGCCCGGCACCCGATTGCGACATGGCAGCAATCTAGCGCCGATCGCATCATGAGGGAATGACTATCCGCCGAACTTCGCCAACATCGCGCGGAGCGGATTTGCGCCGGCATTGTTGGCCGACATCGTGACAACGATCTGGCGTGGGTCGATCATTCGGCCATAATACTGCTGATCAAACGCCGCATCGTTGGAGAAGACCGAGCCTGACAGCGAAATGCCGCCATACAGGCCGCGCGACTTGGCAAAGGTGATGATGTCGGCCCCAAGGGCCGTCCCCGTCGAGCCGCCGACACCGGCGCCGATCGTCGCGACGGAAATTCCTGCGTCGGCACCGATTTTGAACTGGCTGTTCAGGAAGGCATTCAGAGCGGTGTCGTTCATCAACATCATGATCACTTCGGCATCCTGCACGCCGATCTGCAAGCCAAAACTACCGCTTCCCATCGTGTAGAACGCCGGGGCCGACCAGGAACCGGTGGCGGCCCGGGATACCAGGACGCAATCGCCGCCCTCGCCGCCGATGAAAAATCCGGCTTTGAAGATCCGCGGACAAACCACGACCGCCTTGGCGCGCCGCAGAAACTGCGTTGCCTGATTGGCCTGTGATGAACCGTTGCCAAGCATGGTCTCGACCGACAGGGTCGATCGGTCGACCAGTTCCTGCGCGCTGTTCGAACTGCTGGACCCGCTGGCACAAGCAGACAGCGGCAGAGCCAGGATAAGAGCAGAAAGTCCAATGTGTGCCGCTCGCCAACTATAAGGCGGGGGAGTGGTTTGCGCTGACGTTTCCGACGATTGACCCATTGTAAGACTCCGGAATTTGTTACTGCACACAGATATAGGCGATGTCAGGGTGATTTGCTTCAGATGGATATTTGTTCATTCAGCGATACCACACGCCAGGCGTGGCCATGGCGTTCGACGCGGGATACGGAGAGATTGTCGATCGCGAGGCTCAGCGCCTGATCAGAGGTCAGCCCGAGGGCTTCGGCGATAGCCGCGCGGATCGCGCCGCCGTGCGACACGACGACGACGGTCTCCCCCGCGTATGATTTCGCCAAAGTCTCCATGGTGGCGCCCACCCTGGCGCGCAGATGTTTGAAACTCTCGCCTTCCGGCGGTATTTCTTCGCCGCCCACCGGCCAGAACGGGTGCTGTGTCGGGCGATTGGCAAAATCGCTCATCGGCAGGCCTTGCCAGGTTCCGAAATCCTGCTCGATCATGCCGGACTCGACCTGCACTTCGGCGGGGCCGTAGCCTGCGCGCATGATCGCTTCGGCTGTGGCTCGGGTGCGTGACAGTGGGGTGATGACCCATTTTGCAGGCTTTGGCAGAACCGCGCCAAGCGCCGCGTAGCGCCGACCGTCGGAGGCCAGGCGGGATGGACAGATCGGAACGTCCATCTGCCCGTAGAGGATCGGAAGATATTCAGGGGCGACGACGGCATGACGAATGAGGCAGAACCGCGTTGGAGCTTTGGCTTGGGACATCTGCTGAAAAATCCTTATTCGCCGATGGAAATCAATGCGCCGCTGGTTCGTGCGGCGCGAAACTGGAGCGAGAAGATGCCGATTGCGGCCAGCATCCAAATACCGTTGAGCCCGAGAGCCCACAGGAATTGCGCCCAATTTATTTGATTGATGTATAAAATTTCGCGCATCGCGGAAAATATATGTTCGGCCGGAATGATTTTCGCGATCGGCCGCAACCATCCCGGTAAAACAGCGACCGGATAGAACACGCAGGCCAGCGGCGTTATGCCAAACGCCAGCGTCCAGGCGAGCGCTTCGGCCGATGCGCCGTATCGAAACAACAGCGCGATCACGCCGAGCGACATCCACCAGCCCATCAGCATCAGATTGAGCAGCAGGAGCAGCAGCGGAAGTCCGAGCGAAAAGATGTTGAAGGCATAGAGGAAAACCGCGAGCAGGGCGGCCGGGGCCAATCCGATCATCGTGCGCATGACGGACACGCACAGGAGCGCGGCCACCAGTTCGCTCGGGCGCAACGGGCTTACGAAGATGTGGCCCAGATTGCGCGACCAGATTTCTTCGAGAAATGAAATCGTCACGCCCATCTGCGCGCGAAGCGCAACTTCCCAGAGCAGAACCCCGCCGATCAGGGCGCCACCGGCCTTCAGGGCTACGCTGGCCTGGCCGTGGACCACGAATTGGGCGGTAAATCCCCAGATCAGCAGTTCGAGCGTGGGCCAGTACGCAAGTTCGACGATCCGCGGCCACGAGCGGCGATAAAGACAGAGGTGGCGATAGACCAGCCCCCAGATCCGGCGAAGCGAGGCTTTCATGCTGATGTCGCCGCGCGCGCGATCGCGACAAAAACCTGCTCCAGATCGTCGCGACCGTATCGGGCGATCAGGGCGTCCGGCGTGCCTCGATCGACGATTTTACCATGTTTCATCATGAGGACGCGGGAGCACAATCGTTCGACCTCGCTCATGTTGTGGGACGCGAGCAGGATCGCTGCACCTGATTCGGCGCGGTAGGCCTCCAGCCGGCTTCGGACATAATCCGCCGTATCAGGATCGAGGCTGGCGGTCGGTTCATCGAGGAGCAGCAGGTCGGGGCGGTTGATCAGGGCTTTGGCGAGCGCGACCCGGGTTTTCTGGCCGGCCGACAGCGCGCCGGCCCGCCGGTCCAGCAGGGATTTCAGATCGAATTCATGAGCGAGGTCGCTGATCCGGGTGCTGAGATCGGGCACGTTGTACAGATGGCCGTATACGGCGAGATTTTCCGCGACCGTCAGCCGCATCGGCAGCGCCACGTAGGGCGATGAGTAGTTCATGCGCGCGAGGGCGGCAAAGCGATCATGCGCCATGTCGTGACCGAGCACTTCGATCGAGCCTTGATCAGGCACCAAAATTCCCAGCAGCATCGAGATCGTCGTCGTTTTGCCGGCACCGTTGCCGCCGAGCAAACCGATTGTCGCACCGTTCGGCACTGTGAAGCTGATCCGATCCACCGCGGTCACCGCGCCGAAACATTTGCTCAGGTCTCGCACGATGACGGCGCTCATCGAGCGGGATCGGTGGTCTCGGACCGGTTGGCATGCGCCCGTTGATCGTGGCGCAGCAGGAACAAACCCTGCTCGCCGAACAAATTGGCGAGTAGCGGCGCCCGGCGCCAGGGCGCGCGCCGGCCGGCCTCATCGGCGGCGAGCCAGTGTTCGACCCGATATCCCTCCCTGTCGCAAAGATCGAAGAAATCGCGGATCGTGCATGGATGGATGTTCGGTGTTTCGTACCACATCCGGCTCCAGGCCTTGGTCATGGGCATCCTGCCGGTCGAGAGTAGCTGCCAGCGTAAACTCCAATGTCCGAAATTCGGGAAACTGACGATGGCGCGCGTGCCGATCCGGAGCATCTGGCGCAGCACTTCGCGAGGTCGCTCGACGGCCTGCAAGGTGCGCGATAATACGACATAATCAAACGCATCATCGGGGTAGTGCGACAAGTCGGTATCGGCGTCGCCCTGCATGACCGGCAGGCCATGGGCGACGGCGCGCGTCACTTCGGCCATATCGATCTCGATGCCGCGCGCATCGCAATGACGGGTGCGAAACAGGTGGTCGATCAATATGCCGTCGCCGCAGCCGATATCGAGCACGCGCGAGCCCGGACTGATCATGCCGGCGATCAATTCGAGGTCGACCCGCATGTTCTTTGCGACGAATCGCACCGGCGCCGGTTCGATCACGACAGGCCCGCGGCTTCGGCGGCACCGGTGAGGAAGCCGGCGACAGTCCGATGAAAATCGGGCTCGTCGAGCAGGAACGCATCGTGGCCCTTGTCACTCACGATTTCGACGAAGCTGACATTGGCGGCCGCCTGGTTCAGCGCGCGCGCCATCGCGCGACTTTCGGCGGTTGGAAACAGCCAGTCCGAACTGAACGAGACGAGCAGGAACCGCGTTTTGGACCCCCGAAACGCGGTCGCCAGCGACCCGCCGTGATCGGCCGCAAGGTCGAAGAAATCCATCGCGCGGGTGATGCAGAGGTAGGAATTGGCATCGAAGCGCCGGACAAAGCTCGACCCCTGGTGTTCGAGATAACTCTCGACGGCAAACCGTTCGCCGAACAGGACCGGGGTCTTGGCATTGCCGCCTTGCAGCCGCCGACCGAATTTGCGGGTGAGCGCTGCTTCCGAGAGATAGGTGATATGCGCGGTCATTCGCGCGACGGCGAGGCCGCGCGCCGGGATGACGCCGTGCGATGCATAAAACCCATCGTGAAAATCGGGATCGGCGAAGATGGCCTGTCGGCCGACTTCGTGAAACGCGATGTTCTGCGCGGAATGATAGGGGGCGGTGGCGACCGGTACCGCGGCGAACACCGCATCCGGGAACATCGACGCCCACGCCAGAACCTGCATCCCCCCCATCGACCCGCCGACGACGGCGAACAATCGCGTAATCTGGAGAGAATCCACCAGCTTCTTCTGCGCCCGAACCATGTCCTGCACGGTGATCGGCGGAAACTCGATGCCCCAGGCATCTGATCCGCCGGGTGTTCGCTCACTGCGGGGTCCGGTGGACCCCATGCAGCCGCCGAGCACGTTCGAACAGATGACGAAATAACGATCGGTGTCCACCGGTTTGCCTGGTCCGACCAGCGTGCCCCACCAGGCGGGCTTGCCGGTCAGCGGATGGGGTTCGGCGACGTATTGATCGCCGGTCAGTGCGTGGCACACCAGGACGGCGTTCGTGCGGGCCGCGTTGAGGGTTCCATAGGTCCGGTATGCAATCGCAAGTGGTGCGATCCGAATGCCGCAATCGAGCAGCAATCCATCCGCGAAGGCCTCGTGCCGATGTGGTATTTCGGGGAATGGCGTTTGATCCATGGCGCGCCCGCTATGCCCTCAACCAGCCTGTGTCGCAAGAACCGGGTCTTGCCGTGCGCCGCGCCTCCTGTATCAAAGAGGTCCGCCACCACGATTTTGGGTTCGCATGTCTGATACGTCATCTGTCTCGCCGCCGTCCGATGCGGCTCCGGAAGCACTTGCGCGGTTGCGCGCGGAGATCGATGCGCTGGACGAACGGCTGCATGATCTGTTGATGGACCGGGCTGAAATCATCGAGCGTGTCACGCGGGATGGCGGCAAGCGCGGTGTGCCGATCAGGCCGGGTCGCGAGGCCTCGATGCTGCGTCGACTGCTTGGCCGCCATCATGGTGCGCTGCCGCCACAGACGGTTTTGAGAATATGGCGTGAATTGTTTTCCGGCGCCCTGATGATCGAGGGTGGCTTGACTATCGCGGTGGCGGATGGCGCGCAAGCCGAACTGCCGGCGGTCGCGCGCGAACATTTCGGGCCGCTGACGGGTTTGCGGCGGCACCGGACATCGTCGCAGGCGCTGGCCGATTTGACCAACGGTGCGGCGCACGCGGCGGTGCTGCCGCTCCCCTCGGATGAGGACGACGATCAGGCGGCCTGGTGGGTTGGGCTGATGCACGGCGGTGTGCCGCGCTTGGCAATTGTCGCGAAACTGCCGTTTTGGGCGCGCCGCACGGAAGGCGTGCCGCAGGCAGGCGCGTACGTAGTTGCCGCGCTGACGCCTGATCCGAGCGGGTCCGACCGCAGCCTGATCGGGATCGAGATTGCGCCGGATACCAGCACCGCGCGGATTGCCGGCTTGCTGACGGAGGCGGGGTTCGATGTCGGCTCGATTCTGCCGCGCCGGGCGGCGAAACGCGAGGTGGGCTATGCGCTTGCCGACGTCGAGGGGCTGGTCGCGCGCGATGATTCGCGGCTTGCGACCATTACCGGGTTTCTGGCGACGCCCGTTATTCTGGGGGCGTATGCGGTGCCGTTCGGCGCGGCGGGTCTGTCACGGTGAGGGCGGATCCGCGGCCACGCCCATCGATTTTTTCGGTGCCACCGTATGTCGGCGGTGAGTCCGCGATCGGCGGCGT
The DNA here is from genome assembly GCF_900156265.1 of Acidiphilium rubrum. Lineage (GTDB taxonomy): Bacteria > Pseudomonadota > Alphaproteobacteria > Acetobacterales > Acetobacteraceae > Acidiphilium > Acidiphilium rubrum. The sequence continues at coordinate 19,042 of NZ_FTNE01000014.1, read as the reverse complement.
CAACCGGGTGATCAAACTATCGTCCAACGAGGGCGCATTCGGCCCGCCACCCGGCGCGATTGACGCGATGCGGGAGGCGGCGGGTTCGGCTTATCGCTATCCGGATGGCGCCTCGACTTCGCTGCGTCGTGCCATCGGCAAGGCGTTCGATCTCGATCCCGCCCGGATCGTGTGTGGCAACGGGTCGGATGATCTGATCGGGTTGCTGATACAATCGTACGGCGGTGCGGGCACCGAACTGGTCATGAGCGCGCATGGGTTCCTGATTTACGAGATTGCCGCGAAACTGGCCGGGATGGTGGTTCGCAAGGCTGCGGAACGCAATCTGACGGCGGATATCGATGCCATGCTGGCGCAGGTGACGCCGGCGACCCGGATGGTCTTTCTGGCCAATCCGAACAATCCGACCGGCAGCCTGGTTCCCGCCGCGGCGGTGAGACGACTGCGCGACGCCCTGCCGGGCGATGTCCTTCTGGTGCTGGACGCGGCCTATGCCGAGTATGTCGATCGTGCGGATTACGATCCGGGCATCGAGTTGGTCGATGCCGGTCACAACACGGTGATGACCCGCACATTTTCGAAAATGTTCGGACTGGGTGGGGCGCGGCTGGGCTGGGCCTACGCACCCGAAGCGGTCGTCGATGTTCTCAATCGAACCAGGATGCCGTTCAATGTCAGCAGCCTGGCCGCCGCGGCCGGTATTGCTGCGTTGACGGAGGCCGGTTGGGTCGAAAAATGCAGGAGCCATAATAGACAGGCGCGCGCGACGCTGCGGGAGAAACTGGTCCGGGCGGGGCTGACCGTGCATCCCAGCGATGCGAATTTCGTGCTCGTCGATCTGGCGACCGCCGCCCGTGCAACGCTCGCCGATGAGCACCTGCGGCAACGCGGGATCATCGTCAGAAACGTCGCCGCCTATGATTTGCCGCAGTGCCTGCGGGTGACGATTGGCACGGATGAGCAATGCGACGCCGTGGCCGAGGCGTTGACCGCGTTTGTGGCTTTGCATGGCTGAGCCGGTCTTTGAGCGGCTGGCCCTGGTGGGGGCCGGGTTGATCGGTTCATCGATCGCGCGGATTGCCCGTGCGCGGGGTGATATCGCGCGGGTCGTCGTGGTCAATGCCCGAACGGAGAAGACGCTCGGGCGGATTGCCGAGTTGGGGATTGCCGATGTGTGTGAGATCGATCCGGTCCGGGCGGTCGAGGGCGCTGATTGCGTGGTTCTGTGTGCGCCGGTCGGGGCTTATGCGTCCTTGGCGGCCGCGATCGGGCCGCACCTCGCACCGGGCGCGATCATCACGGATGTCGGATCGACCAAGCAATCGGTCATTCGCGACGTTGGACCGCATGTGCCGCAAGGTGTGCATTTCGTGCCGGGCCATCCGATGGCGGGTACCGAGTTTTCCGGCCCGGATGCGGGTTTTTCCGAGTTGTTCGAGGGCCGCTGGTGTCTGCTGACGCCGCCTGTCGGGACTGATGCCGCCGCGGTGCAGCGGATCAAGGCGTTTTGGGAGCGATGCGGCGCGACGGTGAGCATCATGGACCCCGAGCATCATGATCGGGTCGTAGCGATCGTCAGCCATCTACCGCATCTGATCGCATTTACGATCTGCGGCACCGCCGACGATCTGGCCGATGAGACGCGCAAAGAGGTTTTGCAGTTCGCAGCGTCCGGGTTCCGCGACTTTACCCGGATCGCCGCCTCCGATCCGGTGATGTGGCGAGACGTTTTCTTGAACAACCGCGAAGCCTTGCTCGAGATGCTTGCACGCTTTACCGAGGACGCCCAGGCGATGGCCCGGGCCGTACGGTGGGGTGATGCGTCATATATCGAAGATAAAGTGATGCGCGGGCGGAAAATCCGCCAGGCGCTGATCGACATCAATCAGGCCTGATCATCGCGCGCCGGTCGATTGCTCGACCGGCTTTGACGCTCTATCAGCACAACTCTCCAGATAATTCAGGATTTCTCATGGCAGGGCCTCAGGCACGGCACAGGCGCGGACAGAAGATCGATGGTTGGATCATCCTCGACAAGCCGCAAGGTATCACGAGCGCTCATGCCGTCGCGAAAATAAAGCGTCTGCTGGACGCGGCCAAAGTGGGCCACGGCGGCACGCTCGATCCGCTTGCGACCGGTGTTCTGCCGATCGCGCTGGGTGCGGCAACCAAAATGGTGCCGTATGTGATGGACGGTACGAAATTGTACCACTTCACGTTGAAGTTTGGTGAAGCGCGCGACACGGATGATGCGGAAGGCGCGATCACGGCAACGAGTGACATACGCCCTGAGGCGGCCATGATCGATGCGGCGCTGGTGGCGTTCCGCGGGCTGATCATGCAGGTGCCGCCGGCGTTTTCTGCGATCAAGGTCGGCGGTGAACGGGCTTATGATCTGGCCCGCGCCGGCGCCCCGCCGGACTTGCCACCGCGCCCGGCCCAGATCGACCGGTTCGCGTTGATCGGTCGTCCTGACGCCGATCACGCGCTGTTCGAGGTGGCGTCCGGCAAGGGGGTCTATATGCGATCGCTTGCGCGTGATCTGGCGCGGTCTCTTGGTACGGTCGGGCATATCGCGGCGCTGCGGCGGCTTTCAGTGGGGCCGTTTGAGATCGGCAATGCCGTTACGCTGGACAATCTGGCCGATTCGCTGCATAGCCCGGATAGTGTTCCGGACATCGTGCTTCCGGTCGAGACCGCGCTGGCCGACATCCCGGCGCTGGCCCTGACGGAAGCCGAAGCCGCCGCCCTTCGAAACGGCATGGCGTTGAGCCTGGTCGATCTGATGGGTCGGATTCCGACTGCGACCAACCCGGATGGCGGGTTGGTTCGGGGTTTGGCGGGGCACCGTTTCGTGGTTCTAGGTAAGCTCCATCAGGGCATGCTGCGACCGGAACGTGTTATTTAACCCCCTATTCAGGAGTATATGCGATGTCGATTACTGCGGAACGGCGCCAGTCTTTGATTGGCGAATACGCCAACGGTGAAAACGATACCGGTAGCCCGGAAGTTCAGGTGGCACTTCTGTCTGAACGGATCACCAATCTGACCGACCACCTGAAAACGCATGCGAAGGATTTTCATTCGCGCCGCGGACTTCTGATGTTGGTCGGCCGCCGTCGCCGGTTGCTGGACTATGTGAAAAAACAAGATCACAAGCGTTATGAGGCGCTTATCGGCCGCTTGGGTCTGCGCCGGTAACGGTAACGATACGATCCTGATGTCATCGTTACGCCAATATTATCTGTGCCACGCCGATTATGCTTGATCGGCGTGTCAGAATGGCCAAAATAAGACCGGAAATGCGGCAGTCCCGCCGCCTTTGAGGAGTGACGAGCAATCATGGCTATTGGTCCTGACATGCGATCCTATCGCGGCGCGAGCGCCGCAGCGGGCGCTGGCGTTTTGGACGAGGGTCTGCGCGCCTATATGTTGCGGGTCTACAACTGGATGGCTTCAGGGCTGTTCCTGACAGCGATCGTCTCGCTGGCAATCTCGCAAACGAGCCTGATCGATATTTTTTATCCGTTGGTCACGACGGCCAGCGGCGCCGTTGTCCGTCAGCCAGGCATTCTGGCTTATGTGACGATGTTTGCGCCCATCGGTTTCGTCATGATCATGAGTTTCGGGGTCAACAAGCTCTCGACGACGCAGGCTCAGGGTCTGTTCTGGGCGTTTTGTGCGTTGATGGGCGCGAGTTTGACGAATATCTTTCTGATCTACACCGGGACATCGATTCTTGCGACTTTCTTCGTGACGGCTGGAACGTTCGCTGCCATGAGCGTTTATGGCTACACGACGAAAGCAAATCTGGCGAAATTCGGCAGTTTCCTGATCATGGGCGTGATCGGACTGCTGATTGCGATGGTCGTCAACATGTTCCTGCATTCATCGGCCTTGCAGTTTGCCATCAGCGCGATCGGTGTCTTGATATTCACCGGTTTGGCGGCTTACGATACTCAGCGGATCAAGGCTGATTATGTTCAGTATGGCTATCGGTTCGGCGCTGATGTCGCTTCGAAGCGGAGCGTTTACGACGCGTTGCAATTGTATCTGACATTCATCAACTTGTTCATGTTTCTCTTGCAGTTCATGGGCAACCGGCGCAGCTGAAGCTGGACTGGCGCATCTGATGCAAGGAACCCCGGAAACATTGTTTCCGGGGTTTTTTCATGAATTATTCGACCGTTACGGACTTGGCGAGATTGCGCGGTTGATCGACGTCCGTCCCTTTCAGGATCGCGACATGGTATGCCAAGAGCTGCACTGGAATTGCGTAGAGGATTGGTGCGACGAATGGGTCGCAGTCCGGCAGGATCACGCTGTGAGTGGTGATGTTCGCTAGTTTTGCCGCGCCCGCGGCATCGCTGAACAAGATGATCCGTCCGCCACGTGCTGCCGCTTCCTGGAGATTCGAGGCGGTCTTCTCAAACAACGGCCCCGAGGGTAGCACCGCAATGACCGGCACGCTGGGGTCGATCAGGGCGATCGGGCCGTGTTTCATCTCCCCGGCCGGATATCCTTCGGCGTGGATATAGCTGAGTTCCTTGAGCTTCAGCGCACCTTCCAATGCGATCGGCATCATCGATCCACGACCGAAGAACAGGACGTCGCGCGCATCCTGGATTTGAGACGCCAGCGTGCGGATCGTCTCATCGTCGTTCAAGACTTGAGCCGCCTTTGCCGGCAGTTCCATCAAGGCTTCCACCAGCGATGCTATTTCGGCGATCCCGAGCGTACCGCGCGCTTTGGCTAGGGCGAGAGAGAATCCAGCAAGAACGGTTAGTTGCGCGGTAAACGCCTTGGTGCTGGCGACGCTGATTTCCGGTCCGGCGATTGTTTCGAGCATCAGGTCCGATTCGCGTGCCATGGTGCTTTCGGGCACGTTGACCACCGACATAACCTTGCAGCCCTGTTGCTTCATGTAGCGAAGGGCGGCCATCGTGTCGGCGGTTTCGCCGGATTGGCTGACGACGAGACCGAGTTGGTCTGGGCTGAGAGGCGGCTCGCGATACCGAAATTCGCTCGCGACATCGGCATCGACCGGTATCCGGGCATAGCGTTCCAGCCAATAGCGGGCGGTCAGGCCGGCATAAAAGGCCGAGCCGCACGCCGATACCGTCATGCGGGAAATCGCACGCAGGTCGATCGCCAGCTCGGGCAGCACCGGCATCCGCGTGGCGGGATCGATCATGCGATGGAGCGTGTCGCCGATGACGACGGGATTTTCGTGCAACTCCTTTTCCATGAAATGTCGAAAATTGCCCTTGCCGATCGCTGCACCCGTCAGGCGGGTCAGTTTGATTTCGCGATCGATCGGCCGATCGAGGCTATCGTAAAACGCCGCACCCGTCCGGGTGACGACAACCCAGTCGCCGTCCGTGAGGTAGGCGATGCGACGGGTCAGGGGGGCCAGGGCCAACGCGTCCGACCCCAGGAACATTTCATCGTCACCAAACCCGACGGCGAGGGGTGCTCCGCGTTGTGCGCCGATCATCAGTTCCGGGTGACCTGCGAAAATCAGGGCGAGGGCGTAGGCGCCTTCCAGCCGACGAAACGCGGTGGCGGCCGCGGCAATCGGCTCCATTCCCCGTGCGAGGTGGAGGTCGACCAGTTGGGCGACCGTTTCGGTATCGGTTTCGGTGACGAACACCTGACCTTCAGCTTCAAGCTCCGCACGCAAGGCGGCATGATTTTCAATGATGCCGTTATGAACGACGGCGACTCGTTCGGTGCCGTGCGGATGCGCATTGGTTATCGTGGGAGCGCCATGGGTTGCCCAGCGGGTATGCCCGATACCGGTCGTGCCATCGAGCGGCCGTTGTGCGAGGGATTCGGCGAGGTTCGGCAGTTTGCCTTCGGCGCGCCGCCGATCGATCGTGTTGCCGACCAACGTCGCTATGCCCGCGCTATCGTAGCCACGATAGGCGAGGCGGGATAATCCATCCAACAACAACGGCGCAGCGGCGCCTTTGCCGATCACCCCGACGATACCACACATTACGATTTATCCTTCGCGCGTTTATAACGGGCGGCCCCGCCTGGCTTGTTGATCTGCCGCGCGCGGCCGATCGCGAGCGCGCCGGCTTCGACTTCGCTGGTGATCACGCTTCCGGCGCCGATCACGGCGCCATCGCCGACGGAGATCGGCGCGACCAAGGCGACATTCGATCCGACAAAGACATTTGATCCGACCGTTGTGCGGTGCTTGCTCTGGCCATCATAGTTGCACGTGATGGTGCCCGCGCCAATGTTGCTCCGCGCGCCGATCGTCGTGTCGCCAAGGTAGGTCAGATGATTGGCTTTCGCGCCGGCGCCGAGGTGAGTGGCCTTCAGTTCGACGAAATTGCCGACGTGAGCGGCTTCGTCGACGACGCTGCCCGGCCGGATGCGCGCGTAAGGACCGATGATTGCGCCCGTACCGATCGTGCAACCCTCGAGATGCGAGAAGGCGCGGATCACCGCTCCCGATGCGATGGAAACGCCCCGTCCGCATACGACGTGCGGCTCGATGGTGACATCCGGCGCGATCATGGTGTCCGCCGACAGGAAAACGGTTTCCGGCGCAATCAGGGTGACGCCGGCGTCAAGCGCGGCACGACGCAGCCGGGCCTGGATCACGGCTTCAGCCACCGCGAGTTCGGCCCGCGAATTGACGCCACGGCACTCGTCCCAGGGCGCTTCGACCACGGCGACTGGCCTGGCGTCGGCATTTGCGACTTTGACGATATCGGTCAGGTAGTATTCGCCCTTGGAATTGCGGTTGCCGATCTGCTTGAGCCATCGCAGCATGTCGTCGGCATGCGCGGTAAAGCCGCCCGCGTTGCATAAATCGATCGTTCGCTCCTGTTCCGATGCGTCGGCATACTCCACGATCCTGGTGGCGAATCCTGCGGCGCCGACGATGCGCCCGAATGTGCCCGGATCGGTCGGCCGGGTGGCGAGCAGCGACATGCCGATCGTCCCGGCCGACAGCTGCCTGCCGAGTTGGGCGAGTGTATCGGAGGTCAGAAGAGGGTTGTCGCCGTAGATGATGGTTACGATACCGGTTCCAAACAGCGCCGCTGCCGCCATGGCCGCATCGGCTGTGCCGTGGCGCTCATGCTGGACGACCACCTGATGCGGTGCGGCGGAAGCGGCGACGTTCGGCATGTCGGGCCCGGTGACCACGACGATCCGGTCGAACACGGGTTTGCAGGCTGAGATGAGATGATTGAGCATCGGTGTGCCGGCGAGCGGGTGCAACACCTTGGGGAGCGCCGACTTCATGCGGGTGCCGAGGCCGGCGGCGAGGATGATCACGACAGTATCCATGAGCGCAGCGGTAGCCTTGCCAAGCGGTTTATGTCAAAGGGTTAGGCGTCACATCGGGTTTCGGAGTATGTCAGTGCCATGGATGCAAAAGCTGTCGTGTTCGATCTGGACGGTACGCTGATCGATAGTCTGCCGGATCTGGCGGCTGCGTTGAACCGGTCGTTGTCACGCCATGACTACCCCCCCCTTTCGAGATCAGACGTTGGCCCGATGGTGGGCGACGGGGCCAAGGTCCTGCTGCAGAAGGGCTATGCCGCGCGGGGCAGCCAGCCGACGGCTGAGGACGAGTTGATCTTTCTCGCGGATTACGAGGCGCATGTCACGGATCTGACGGAGCCATATGCCGGCGTACCCGAGGCTTTGGCGCGTTTGACCGCACTAGGGTATCAACTGGGCCTGTGTACCAACAAGCCGGAAGTGTCCGCGCGCAAGGTGCTGGCGGCACTTGATCTTGATCGATTTTTTCCGGTGGTGATCGGTGGCGATGCGACACCCTATCGCAAGCCCGATCCGCGTCATCTCGCGGCGGTGCTTGCGGCGATGTCGATCGAGAAAGATCAGGCGATCATGGTCGGTGACCACGCCAATGATATGGCGACCGCAGCCGGGCTTGGCGTCGCGACTATTTTTGTCAGTTGGGGCTACGGACAGGCCAACGGCACGATCACGATACAAAGTCCCGCCGCGTTGGTGCCTGCGGTTCAGAGTATATTTGCGAAAGATTGATTACGGTTTCGGGTCAATCCTTGCGAAGGGCCGGCGCGGTTTTGTTTCAAGGTTTCGCCGGCGCGGCGATCATGGCTGGTGGGACTTCGGGCACCAACTCGATTGAGGGCGGGACCGGCGCGTTGTTCGCGGTTGGCCTTTGTTCCAACGCGACCGTGATCGCCAATTCGTCACAGACAAATTATCTGGGTGCAGGCCAGGCAATGAAACCCTGATCGCGTATGCCAAGCCCTGCAAGACCGGATCATCGGCCATGGGCCGGTCTTGACGACTGAGGCTCATTAGACCATCTGAGTAATCAGGACCGTTGTTGTCCGTAATGAGGTGGTCCATGCTCAGATTGTCGCGTTTGACAGATTATGCCGTTGTCGTTCTGGTCAGGCTCTCCAGCGCCGTTACGGTGGAGACTGCGCCGAGCATCGCGGCGGCGACCGGGATTCCGGAGCCGACCGTTTCGAAGGTTCTGAAAGGCCTGGCGCAGGCCAATCTGGTCACGTCACAGCGTGGGGCGCATGGTGGCTATCGGTTGAACCGGACGCTTGCGGCGATTCCGGTCGCTGACGTCATTGTCGCAATCGATGGACCGATTGCGCTGACGGCTTGCGTCGAGGGTTCGGTTGGAAGCTGCGAAAGCCAGTCGCTCTGCCCGATGGCCGGCCGATGGGGTGTCGTCAATGACGCCATAAGCGAAGCCCTGACCTCGATTACCCTTGCCGACATGCAGAGGGAGGCCGTCCCGAAATCGTTACGCATCGGTTTGTCGGTCGAAGCCGGCACGTTCGCGTCATCCATCGTAGAATAGAGGATTTCATGCCCGCGGTTACTGAAACAATTGAAGCCATCGATCGCCTGACCGATGGTGGGTATAAATACGGTTTCGAGACGAATATCGAAATGGAGTTCGCCCCGAAAGGGCTGAGCGAGGATATCGTACGCCTGATTTCTGCCAAGAAGGGCGAACCCGACTGGCTGCTCGAATGGCGGTTGAAGTCCTATCGGGCGTGGCTCACGATGGAGGAGCCGAATTGGGCACGCGTTCGGCACCCCAGGATCGACTATCAGGATCTGTATTATTATGCCGCGCCGAAGCGCGAGGCACCGAAGTCGCTCGCCGACGTCGATCCCGAATTGATCAGCATGTATGACAAGCTCGGCATTCCGTTGAACGAGCGCGCGGCCTTGGCCGGCGTGGCCGTCGATGCCGTTTTCGACAGCGTTTCGGTGGCGACGACGTTTCGCGACAGTCTTGCCAAAGTCGGTGTCATTTTTGGATCGATCAGCGAGGCGGTGCGGGAGCACCCCGAGTTGGTTCGGAAATATCTGGGCAGTGTGGTGCCGCCCGGTGATAACTACTTCACGGCCCTCAACAGCGCGGTCTTTTCCGATGGAAGCTTTGTATATATTCCGCGCGGCGTTCGTTGCCCCATGGAACTTTCGACCTACTTCAGGATCAACGCCCGCAACACGGGTCAGTTCGAGCGTACGCTGATCATCGCCGAGGAAGGTGCGAGTGTTTCCTACCTCGAGGGTTGCACCGCGCCGATGCGCGATGAGAACCAGCTGCATGCGGCGGTGGTTGAACTCGTAGCGCTCGATGAGGCCTCGATCAAATATTCCACCGTGCAGAACTGGTATCCAGGAGACGCGCAGGGGCGCGGTGGGATCTATAATTTTGTGACCAAGCGTGGCGCGTGCCGTGGCCGGAAGTCCAAAATTTCCTGGACCCAGGTCGAGACTGGCTCGGCGATCACCTGGAAATATCCGTCCTGCATCCTGCAGGGCGAAGGGTCGTCCGGCGAGTTCTATTCGGTCGCGCTGACCAATAACTATCAACAGGCCGATACCGGAACGAAAATGATCCACCTGGCGCCGAACACGACCAGTACGATCATTTCAAAGGGGATATCCGCGGGGCATTCCAACAACACGTATCGCGGCCTGGTGCGCATCATGCCGAAGGCTCATGGCGCGCGGAACTTCACGCAGTGTGACTCCCTGCTGATCGGTGATCAGTGTGGCGCGCATACCGTGCCCTATATCGAGAGCCGGAATCGGAGTGCGAAGGTCGAGCACGAGGCCACGACGTCAAAAATTGCCGACGATCAGCTGTTTTATTGCCGCTCACGCGGGCTTTCCGAGGAAGATGCGGTCGGGTTGCTGGTCAATGGTTTCTGTCGCGATGTTTTGAAGGAATTGCCGATGGAGTTTGCGGTCGAAGCACAGAAATTGCTTGCCGTGTCGCTCGAAGGCTCAGTGGGTTGAGGGACTGAATATGCTTGAAATCAAGGGACTTACAGCGAAAATCGACGATAAGGAGATTTTGCGCGGGATTGATCTGACCGTTCCTGATGGTGAAGTCCATGCCATCATGGGGCCGAACGGTGCTGGAAAATCGACACTGTCCTACGTGCTCTCGGGCCGTGAGGGCTATGAGGTTACCGGTGGTTCGGTGCTGTTCAATGGCCGCGATCTGCTGGCGATCGAACCGGAGGAACGTGCTGCGGCCGGGGTGTTTCTGGCCTTTCAATATCCGGTTGAACTGCCGGGTGTCGGCAATGCGAATTTTATTCGCACGGCCCTCAACGCGGTCCGGCGCGCCCGCGGCGAGCCTGAACTCGATGCTGTCGCGTTCCTGAAAGAAGCCCGGTCCGCCATCAAGGCGCTGAAAATGCCGGATGACATGCTCAAGCGGAACGTGAACGTGGGATTTTCGGGCGGCGAGAAGAAGCGCAACGAAATCCTGCAGATGGCGCTTCTCAAGCCTGCGCTGGCGCTGCTCGATGAAACGGATTCCGGGCTCGACATCGATGCGCTGAAAATTGTCGCCGATGGTGTCAACGCGCTGCGCGGGCCTCGTTTTTCGGCATTGGTCATCACCCATTACCAAAGGCTGCTCGACCATATCGTGCCGGATCGGGTGCATGTGCTCGCCGCCGGGCAGATCGTGCGTTCTGGCGGGCCCGAACTGGCGTTGGAACTCGAGGCGAACGGCTATGCCGGGTTAGAGGCAGCATGAGCGACACCGAATTTCTCGATCGGGTCGATTTTGCCGCGCGCACCGGAAACGATCCGCACCGTGTGAAGGCCGCCGAGACGTTCCGCGCCCACGGTTGGCCGACACGCGCCGACGAGGCCTGGCACTATACGGATCTGAAAGCGTCGCTGCGGTCGTTTGATCTTACCCTGCCCGGGCAAGGCGCGCCGGACGTTGGAGGAATGATCCCTCGCACCGCGATGCCGAAGGTGATTTTCGTAAACGGGCGCTTTGATGAATCCTTGTCGGACTCGTCGCGCTTCGTCCGGCGCTTTGACGATCATGCGTCCGCGCGTGCCGATGGCACGCGACCGTTGGTCAGTCTGAATACCGCCGTTGCGAACGATGGAATTCGGATCGACGTGCCTGGTGGGACGGATGGCGGGACGTTGTTCCTCGTCTCGGTTACCGACACGCCGTGCCAGGACATGCTTGCGCCGTTTCATCGTATTGCCGTCGGTGCCGCCGGATCGTTGACGGTGATCGAAGTTGTTCGTGGTGCGGGGCGTTATATGCATAACGTGGTGACGGAGATTGCGTTGGCGGAGGGCGCCGTGCTTCGCCATTACCGGTTGCAGGATGAATCGATCGACGCGGTGAACGTGACGACGGCGCTGGTCGATCTTCGTGAAGACGCGCGATATGAGGCTTTCACCCTGAATTACGGCGCGAAACTCAGCCGTTACGAAGCGCATGTTACGCTGTCCGGTCCGAACGCCGCCGTGCATTTGAATGCCGCTCAGTTGCTGGCGGGCACGCAGCATGGTGACATCACCACGGTTGTGGCCCATCGCGCCCCGCATTGTGCCTCGCGGCAGACCGTGAAATCTGTCTTGGCGGGCTCTGCGCGTGGCGTGTTTCAGGGTCGGATCGAGGTCGCGCAGTGGGCGCAAAAGACCGATGGCTACCAGATGAATCAGGCTTTGCTGCTGTCGCCCGATGCTGAAATCGATAGCAAGCCGGAGTTGGAAATCTTTGCGGATGACGTGAAATGCAGCCATGGCGCAACGATCGGCGCCATCGATCCGGAACAGATGTTCTATCTGCGCAGCCGTGGGATTCCTGAGGCTGAGGCGCGCGCCATGTTGATCAGGGCGTTTCTCGACGAAGCGCTCGAACCGGTGACGGATGATGAGGCGCGATCGATCTTCGAAGCTGCAATCGATGTCTGGTGGCAAAAGGGTGTGCTATGAGCGCCGCGGTGAAGCCTGTCGTTTTTGATGTCGAACGGATTCGGTCGGACTTTCCGATTTTATCCGAGTTGGTTCACGGCAAAAAACTGGTGTTTCTCGATAGTGCCGCTTCGGCGCAGAAGCCGCGTGCGGTGATCGACGCGATGGTTCGCACCATGGAGACGCGGTATGCGAATGTGCACCGCGGGCTGCATTGGATGAGTGAGCGGTGCTCTGACGATTACGAAAATGCGCGCGACAAGGTTGCCGCATTTCTGAACGTCGCGCGCGAGGAGATTGTATTCGTTCGCAATGCGACCGAAGGGATCAACCTGGTCGCGCAGACCTTTGGGCGTGCCAGCCTTAAACCCGGCGATGCGGTCGTTGTGAGCGAGATGGAGCATCACGCCAATCTGGTGCCCTGGCAGATGCTGCGTGACCAGCACGGCGTGGAGTTGCGGATCGTCAAGATCACGGGCGCCGGCGAGATCGATTGGGATGATCTGGAGCGCCAATTCGCCGATGGCCGGGTCCGCCTGCTTGCGGTCACCCATATGTCGAATGTTCTGGGTACATATACGCCGGTCGAGCGGCTTGCGAAGTTCGCGCATGACCATGGTGCTAGGATTTTGCTGGATGGTGCACAGGCTGTGGTGCATCGTGCGGTGGATTTGCGCGCGATCGATGCGGATTTCTACGTTTTCTCCGGGCATAAATTATATGGGCCGACCGGCATAGGGGTGCTGTACGGCAAGCGGGCGCTGCTCGATGCGATGCCGCCGTTTCTTGGCGGTGGCGATATGATTCGGAGTGTGACCTATGAATCCTCGACCTGGGCGGAGCCGCCGTATCGGTTCGAGGCCGGAACGCCGGCGATCGTCGAGGCGGTCGGGCTTGGGGCGGCAATCGACTATGTCCAGGCGATCGGGTTCGAGTCGATCGCTGCCCATGAGCGTAGCCTGACCGATCATGCCATGGCGGTTCTCGCAGCGATCGAAGGCGTCGAGACGCTGGGTCATGCGCAAGATCGTGGTGGCGTGGTCGCTTTTACGCTCGATGGCGTGCATGCCCATGACGTTGCCACGCTGCTCGATAAACAGGGTATCGCCGTGCGGGCGGGGCATCATTGCGCCGAACCGCTGACGCATCGGCTTGGGCTCGACAGCACCGCGCGTGCCTCGTTCGGCATTTATACCACGCATGCCGAGATCGACAGCCTGGCGGCCGGATTGCGCAGGGTGCAGCAGGTTTTTGGCCGATGAGCGAAACCGACGATCTGTATCAGGCGCTGATCATGGAACGGGCGCGCAGCCCTCATCATACGGGGGGGTTGGACCCGTTCGATGCCGAGGCGGAGGGCGACAACCCGATGTGCGGCGATCGGGTTCGCATCAGGATCAGCTACGATCACGGGCTGATCGGCGACTTACGCCACGAGACGCGTGGGTGCGCGATTTGCGTGTCGTCTGCGGATCTGATGGGGGATGCCGTCATTGGAAAGTCCGGACCGGAGATCGACGAACTCGCTGAGGCGTTCGATGCAATGGTGATCGACGGGCGCGTTCCGGATCGTTCGGATTTCGCCAATTTGCGCGCGTTGGCTGGCATTCATGCTTACCGGTCCCGGCACCGGTGCGCGATATTGCCTTGGCAGGCATTGAGAGCGGCATTGGGTAGAACGATGGAGTATCAGAATGGATGATCATACGGCCCGATCGGAACCCTTGACGACATGGACGCCCGACGGCGAGACGGCGCCGGCCATCACCGAGGAGGCGGTCATTGCGGCAATCGCAACCGTCTATGATCCGGAAATACCGATCAATATCTTCGAACTGGGTCTGATCTACGCCGTTGAGATTGAGGGGGGGCACGTGAAGGTTGAAATGACTTTGACGGCGCCCGCTTGCCCGAGCGCTCAGGAACTGCCTGAGTCCGTGCGCCTGGCGGTGGGAACCGTGCCGGGTGTGACGGAGGTTGACGTGGAGACCGTGTGGGACCCGCCATGGGATCAATCGCGCATGAGCGATGAAGCTCGTTTGGCATTGAACATGTTTTGAACGGTGATTGTGATGAGCACGATGAATACGACTGAAACACCAAAGCGGCGGAGCCTGCCGCCGCTGATGCAATTGACCGAGGGTGCGGCAAACCGCTTGAGGCACCTTTACAGCCGGGGCGAGGCCAATAAATTGTTGCGTATTGGCGTCAACACCAAAGGTTGTTCTGGTATGTCGTACCAGATGGACTGGGTTGGGGAAAAATCGTCGACCGATGAGTCGGTAACCGATAAGGACGTCACGATTTTAATTGATCGAAAAGCGACTTTGTTTTTGATCGGTACCGTGATGGATTACAAAGAAGACAAATTCACTTCAGGCTTTACTTTCGAAAATCCGAACGAGAAAGGGCGTTGTGGTTGCGGTGAAAGCTTTCATATCTGAGTGAGCTCGCCGCCTGCGCCGACTGTCTGGAAGAAGCAATTCGGATTGCCCGTGTGGCAGGCCGGACCTCTCTGGTCGACCCGCAGGAGAACGGTATCGCCGTCACAGTCCAAGCGCATTTCAATTAGTTTTTGGGTGTGGCCCGAGGTTTCGCCTTTGCGCCAGAGAGTGCTGCGGCTGCGACTATAGTAACAAACTTCGCCGGTTTTCAGCGTTTCGAGAATTGACTCGGAATTCATCCAGGCCAGCATCAACACTTCATGGGTATCGTGTTGCTGTGCAATCGCCGGGATCAGTCCAGCTTCGTTGAACCGTACGGCGGTCAGGATGTCGGGCCTCATTGTGGGCCGTTCGCTTCACCGATGTGCTGCATTTCATCGGCAAGGCAAGGGGGTGAAGCGCAGGCAGTCCGCTGCTGTCCACGCAACACGGTCAATCCCGCATCCAGATCGTTGATGAGGTCGTCGACGTGTTCCAAACCAATCTGTAACCGAAGCATTTCGCCACCGAACACGCCGGTTCCCTGGCTACGCGTGATCGTGAAGCTTGTTGGCAGAGCGAGGCTCTCATAGCCGCCCCACGACGCGCCGATGCCGAATAGACGCAAGGAATCGACCATCGCGCACACCGCCTCATAGTCGAACCGTGGCTCGAATACGATGCCAAATAATCCACACGCTCCTGAGAAGTCACGTTTCCAGAACGCGTGACCCGGGCAAGAGGGCAGGGCTGGATGCAGAACACGCTGAACCTCAGCGCGGTCGGCGAGCCATTTTGCGATCCTCAACGCGCTGTTGGCTTGTTGATCGAGGCGAACTTTCAAGGTTCGCGCTCCCCGCAACGCTAGCCAACAATCATCAGGCGATGCGTATTGACCAAGATCGAGGGCCCCCGCCCTGAGCCATGCCCAATCCGACTCGGATGCGACCGTAACGGCCCCCAGAATAATATCAGAATGGCCACCGATATATTTCGTGAGCGCCTGAATCGACACATCGACACCATGATTAAACGGCTGAAAAGTATGAATGCCCCAGGTGTTGTCCATGAACAGCTTGGCACCATGCTCATGGGCCACCCGCGCCAGCATCGGTACATCTTGCACCTCAAAGGTGTGGCTACCGGGGCTCTCGGAAAATACTACCTTCGTGTTTGATCGCATCAAAGCGCGCAGGTCCGGCTCAGAGAGCATGGGATCGTAGTACGTCACGGTCACGCCGTAGCGATGCAGAACACTATCGCAGAAACGCCGTGTCGGTCCGTACACCGAATCTGGCATCAGGATATGATCGTGAGATTTCAGAAATGCCAACATTGGAACCGTGATAGCAGCGAGACCGGATGACACGATTTGGCAGTGGGAGCCGCCTTCGATTTGGGTGATCATCGCTTCCAGAGCAAAATGTGTCTCAGTGCCGTACAATCCGTAGATCTCTTCTTGCTCGAGACGCCGCTTGCCAATTTCCCGGCGATCGGCGCAACTCGGGTACAACACAGTCGAGCCACGGACCAGTTTTGGGTTGACGTACCCATGTGATTTTACGGGGCGACGTGAAGCCAGTGTCAGTTTTGTCTCAAATCGATCATTGCTCATGCTGTTCTCTCTATCGGAGTATCGGTTGCGCCACCCCATTCGGCCCATGAACCGTCATAGAGTGCGCCAATCGGCAGACCTGCCCTTGCCAAGCCAAGCGTCAGAACAGCGCCGGTGACACCCGATCCACACATTGTGACAGGTTTACTGCTGTCCGCCACGCCGCGGGCCGCGAACAGGCTACGCAATGTTGCCGGGTCATGCATTGTCTGGTCAGACCGAATCAAGTCGCTAAAGGGTAACGAAACGGCTCCAGGCACGTGTCCGCTCCGCATGCCTGTCCGAGGCTCGGCGACCTCACCGGCGAATCGTCCTCTTGATCGGGCGTCGAGAACGAGCTCAGCTTTGGTATTGAGATTCGCCTCGACTTCGGCGCGGCTTCGAACCAAGTTGGCCCGAACATGCGCGTGGAACGATTTCTTTGGCTTTGATTTTGTCGGGCCACTTTCTAGCTTGCGGTTTTCGGCTCGCCATTTTGGCAACCCGCCATCGAGAACCCGGACATCATCATGACCGAACAGCATGAACAGCCACCAGATCCGGGCTGCGGAGAAAAGTCCGCGTTGGTCGTACACGACGATCGTGCTGCTGTTTCCGACGCCGAGTTCGGAGACCGTTCTAGCGAATTGGTCGGCCGAAGGCACCATATGGGGGAGAGGACTTGACGGATCAGAAATGATGTCGATGTCAAGAAAGATCGCGCCTGGGATGTGGCTTTCTAAAAATAACGCAGCCGCATCGTGGGGCTCATTCGGAAGATAGTAAGACGCATCAAAAATCAGAGTTTCGGCCCTGTTACGGCGCTCGTCGAGTTCATCCGATGAAATAAGCGTACGCATAACTTCAGTTTACCGCACGGGCAGCCGTTTGTCTGCCCGTGCGCTTGACAATTGTGCTTAGTTATTAACCTTTCGGTGCCAACAGCGCTCGCATCTGTTTCGCGGCGGCTTGGCCTTTGATCGCATCGCGCCACGTGGCTTCCGCGATTCGCTGGTGGGTCATCACCGCATCTTCCGCGCTCGTGATCATCGCGACCCCCGATTGCGCATTTGGCGTCGAATCGGTTGGAAACGGATTGATTGCAAGAGATGCGCGTTCCCGTGTCCGCAGCAACATGAACGGACCATTTAATTCAGCGCCCGAAATCAATCCGAACTGCAACCCGATCGGTTCGCTTTCCATCAGATCAGTCATGCGTTCCACTTCGTGACGAGCAACTTCACGGCTCTGGGCCCGTAGCCGATCTGACGTATCTGCTCAACCCGGCAGGAGTTCGATCGGCATTGATGCTCCGGTGACGGCGTTTTTGATGGCGGTATAGGCATCAACACCGTGCCGAGCGGCGGTGCCGACGACGGATCGGACGTTGGCGAAGAAATCGGCGGCCCAGTTGGACCGGAATCCTCCGGTGACCTTGCGATATGTCGCGGTGGGCCGGAGTTCGCGTTCCGATCCGTTGTTGTCGGCAGCGACCTCGGGGTGGTCGAGAAAGGTGAACAGATGATCACGAACCTTGCCGTATCGTCGGCGTAATCGTCTGCCGTGGCGGTTGATCGGGGCGAGCGCCATGACGGCGTCGAGGTCATGGTCGAGGCGACGCCGCCAGGCACGCCTTGTGGCATCCGCGAGGGTGCGATGGCGCCGTGCCAGCACGACGGCGCGGAGCAGGAGAGCCTTCATTCGGGGTGCGAAGATCTCATCGCCGGCTTCGATCGCGAATTTGCAGTCACGGAGTTGGTGGGCGAGGCAAATCTGCCAGTTATCGGCATGATTGCGCTGGGCGCCATAGAGATCGGAGACCCAGATCGCGGGGCGATGGCCGTCCATGATCTCCGCGACGACGTTGGCGCCCCGGCTTGGCCGGATGACATGGATGACGACGTCGTCGTTCTGAAAGACCCAGTTCCAATGGGTCCGGCCGTTGATCCGCACTGAGGTTTCGTCGGAACAGACGACGCGTGCGCGGCGCAGCCGAGCGAGGATGGCGCCGACATCGGCATCGAAGCCCGGCTTGGCGCGTCGGAATGCGGCATCCAGCGCGCCTTCACTGATCGCCAGGGCGAAAAGTTCGGTGAACAGGCGCGACAGCCGCCGGTAGCTGACAGCATGGATAACGCGCAGGTAAATCGCGAGCGCCACGAGGTTGAGGCTGAAGGGGGTACCGGCTTCCATGCCTTCCGGGACGGCGGCCAGCGTGGTCGCCCCACAGCACGGACAATGGCCGGCATAGCGTTCGACGCGGGTGACGACCGGCTTGATCGGCGGCAGATCGATCTTGTCATAGCGCTGCGCGAGGCGCTGATCCGCATCAGTCAGCCCGGCACGGCAGTGCTGGCAATGCCCGGCTTTCGCGATCACCGTCTGGTCGGGGGTCTCGGCAAGCAAGCGACCGCCACCCGCACGGCCGAGACTGCCTTTGCGTGGCCCCTTGCGCGGAGATTTCTTAGGCCGGTTTGGCTTCTGCCCGCGCGATGGCGGCAGGCTCGAATTATCCGGCCGCTTCGCCGGCTCGTTCAGCCGCGCCTCCAACTCTGCAATCCGGCGTTCCGCAGCAGCAAGCCGGACCGTCAGTTCCTCGTTCCGCCGCTCCGAAACTTGCAGTGCATCCCACAGAGCGCGGATCAGCGCGTCTTTCTCAGCGTGCGACAGAAGGGATAAATCAGGAAGCTCGGTCACGCCTCCGTCGAATCCCATCCGACGTGGTCACGTCAATTCACAATCGATTCAACACGCCGCCCGGCGGGGATGAGCAGCTACG
>NZ_FTNE01000036.1 GCF_900156265.1 Acidiphilium rubrum | reverse complement strand
ACCTTGGGCCGATACGACAAGCCCTTCAGGCCGTATGGTCATGACGGTCTTCGGAGGCATTGCCGAGTTCGAGCGCACCCTCATTATCAGCCGCACGAACGACGGCAGGATAGCCGCCAAGGCGCGCGGCGTCGCCTTCGGCCGGCCGAAGAAAATGCGCCCCGATCAGCAACAATTGGCCAGGGAACTCGTCCGCGACGGGAAGTCGATCAGTACCGTTGCCAGGACCTTCGACGTTCACCCCGCGACGATCTACCGCATCATCGAGCCGTAGGTCGCCTTATGCCGGTTTTCTGTTCCGCTCAGCCGCACAGGCCGGTATCGAGGGAGCCGACCCGGCCTTGTTCAGTGACGACAAGGTTGAACAGGATGTTGTGGTGGTGGTCCTGCGGATCGCCTACCGCCGCGAGGTCGACCAGATAGGTCGTGGCGGTGTCCGGGTCTTCCACGTGCATGGTAGGGCGGGCCGTCTTGTGCCGCACGGTCATCCAGGCGACGCTGCCGCGCTCCGCGCCATCCTGGCCGTGTTTGCCGAGCCGGGCCCAGCCGAGCACGTCGGCGGCGTATTCCATCGCCCGCTGATTGGCGGTGGTCTCGATATAATGGATGATCTGACGTTCGGCTTCGGTGGGCGCGAAAGCCGACGCCAGAGACCAGCTTTTATGGGGTGAGAAGGTCAGATCGAGTGCGCTCACCTTGCGGGGGCTTTTGGCTTCCCATTTCTCACCGGTATCGGCGCGGCGGGCTTCGACCAGCAGCGCGATTGTCTTCTGGTTCGGCGCTTTGGTGGGATTGATGCCGAGGGCTGCGGCAACCTTGTCGTCGATATGCGGCGACCAGACCGCGCCATCCGGCTCGCGCGTGTAGTAGTTCGCTACCCGTTCGCCGCTGGCCCGGTTCGGAACCGGGGTGCTCCCGGCTCCAACATCGTGGGTGGGTTTGATTTCATCGTCGTAATAGGCCGCGACCGTGGCGCCGTTGCTGTCGGCCGATATCTTCCGAACGCCCAGCATGTCATTCGGCCGGGATGCGGTTGGTCTGACGGTCGATCTCGCGGGCCAGCCGTTCCGGCAGTTCCTCGAGCCGCACCATGACCCTGGTGGAGAGTTCGGTCATGCGGACCATCTGGTTTTCGATCTGCTTGATCAGGGTGGCGAGCAGCATGGCCAGGCTGTCGTCGCCGTCGTTGTCCTTCTGTGCGACCGCCGCGAAAATCCGGGTCAGGATCTCGCCTTGCTGGTCGAGGACGTCGGAGACGTCCCTGACGGTTTCGTGGACGCCGGAAATCCCTTTCAGGAGGGCCGTCGCGGTCTCGGTCTGGCCTTGTGCCAGGGCGGCGAGGGCGTTTTGGATCGCCCGCTGCTGGATATCGTCCATGGTTCGTTCCTTTCGGTAGGAAGGCACGGCGACCGCCGGCTGGCCGGCGATCGCCGTGCCTTGCTCAGTCCATGCTCGCGGGGAAGTAAGGATTGAACGGTTTGGACGCCTTGATGTCCTCCTCGTAGAGTTCCTTCATGCGTTTGGCCGTTTCGGTGGCGCGATCGACGTTGACCGACAACCGCCCGAACAGTTCGCGCTGAGGGTGATCGCGATCAACGAAGGTGGCCGTCTGGTGCCACAACCGCTGAATGACGTCGACGGACTCGCAGAGACCGGCGACCATCATCAGGTCATCGTGATGCCAGAAGGATTTATGCATCGATCCGCGGATCTTCACGCCACCGAGATCCGCGATCACGAGATACCGACCGAAGTCCGGAAGCATGACCGGGACCTGCCAGCGCCGTGAGACGACGCTGTCGCGGATGTCGTGCAGAATCTGCTCGAGCCGGTCGGCCTCCCGTGTGAGGCGGTCGATCCGGAATTCCGTGAGGTCGAGGCCTTTCAATCCGGCCGCGTCTTCCGGTCTGTCACGCGGGATATGTTTTCTCCCACCCGGTGCTGAGTAACTTCCCGACCGCCTGATTTGGGGCAAAACGGTCTTGGTGACCCATCGACTGAACGCCCGTGCAACCGGTTTGTTGCTCCGGATCGTAGCCAAATAGAGGCCGCTCTCGGAAATGGCGTTATGATCCTGCGCGCCCCCACCGGTGTCGCGTTTAACGACACCCTTTTCGTCATCATCGAGCTGCGAAATAAAGTCGCGCGAGTTTTTGATATCCAGAATCTCGCAGACATCGTTTGCGACGAACCAGAAATTATCGGCATCGCGATATGCACGTAACGTCTGGCCCTCAAAGTCGAAAGTGGTCAGTTCACCTTTGATCTCGGCTTTCGCTGTTTTATCGTCGGCTGACATAGTACGCTCCTGAGCGTTGTTTTTCCTTGTTTTCCTCTGACGTTCCCTCTGATTTTAGGGCGTCGTCTGGGGATGGTCCGGGATGGACACGAGGGAAGCGTGACGGGCGCTATTGCAAGTGCGTATCGCAAAATCGGCCCGAGATCGGGAAAATCGATCACAAAAATGCGATGAAAATTGGTGGGATATGGACTGAAGGGGGAGGCGGCTCCCGACCCGAAAGCCCCTCTGAAAGCTCCCAATGCCGCGAGATGCGATCAATCGGTTTTAGTGATCAATTCGCGCGCACCGAGGGTGCATTGGTGTATGAGGAAAAAAGAAGATTCCGGAAGATCTCGGAAGATGGGTGGAGAATAGGAGTAGAATGGGGTAGCAATCTCGGAAAATGGGGATAGAATGGGATGAGGTTGTCGGTAAATCACCGAAGATCGAGCGGAGACGCTATATTTCATTTTTGTAAGATGTTTTTTGACTATTTTAATTGGAAAACGCTCATGGACAAGCGGACTACAGCGGCGAAACGATTTGTTAATCCTAATGATCGCGCTATGGCTCATGGCGTCAAAGCAGTTTCTCGCGCGACGCTTTCCCGTATCACTTCTTTATCGCAATTTCACCGATTCCTATTGCTCAATCATGACGCGATTTTAGACGCAGCGGAAGGCCGGAAAATAAACTGGAAAGGTTTCCTCGCCCAGCCGGAGATCGTTGCGTTGGATTTGCGGGATGGAAAAGGCAACCGGATTTCGGAAGGACGGGCGAGCCGAATGTGGTGGGAAGTCCGGAAATATTATGAGACGCAGAACAGCGCGCCGACGACCGATCCTAGTGCAAGCAAACCAGCGCTGGTGAATCAGGCCGTGGTTGCTCCGGTTGCGCGAACTGTCCCTAAGGTTCCGGTCGTACGATCACCACCGCCTTCAGGTCATCCGGTGGCGCATGGGGACCCGATGCAGGAGATTTTGGGGCAATTCGCGGCCGAGGAAGTTAAGCGCCATGGATATGTGCCGAAATTGGTGCAGGAGATCGAGGCAACAATTTCCGCGAACTCGCGCGAACGTGAAGATGAAACGCCGAAAAAGTAGAAAAAACAGTTTGGACTTGCAATAGCGTTTCCGAGGCTCTGCCCAGAGGCGGTCGATTGGCGACCGTCCATGGGAGAGTGTTATGCGAACTTTCGAACCTGAAGGCCTGTCGGCTCGCGGTATGGGCGACACCGGGCGTCCTGCCAAATCTCAACCCGTCCTGATGATCGCTGTCGGTCGAGGGCGTGTCGGCAAGACCACCATCCTCAACATTTTC
Source organism: Acidiphilium rubrum (assembly GCF_900156265.1). GTDB lineage: Bacteria > Pseudomonadota > Alphaproteobacteria > Acetobacterales > Acetobacteraceae > Acidiphilium > Acidiphilium rubrum. Next base: position 18,120 of record NZ_FTNE01000036.1, on the reverse strand, counting down.
GGGCAGTATTTCCGCAAGCGCGGCTCGCGTTTGGCACTGTGGAACGTCGATCCTCACACCCAGTCTGGATCGCTGAGCGAATTCTTCGATAACGTCGAGGAGCCCGGCTTCGGCGGTCTGACGGATCGGGGGAAGTGGCTGGAAGCCAAGATCACCGAGCAGAGCGAGGGTGGATATGATGCGCTGGTCGATGTTGGCGGCGGGGATCTGATCCTCTCGCGTATGGCCAACAGCATCAATCTGAACCGCGTTACCGGGAAGATGGGCATCAAGCTGGTGATGATCCATGTGCTGGGGACTGATCCGGGCGATCTCGATCATTTCCGGACGAATTGGGCGAGCAAGATCGCCGGATGTCCGACGATCCTCGTCCTGAACGCGGGGCTGCTTGATCCGGAGGCGTCGCCGGTCGCGGAATTTCGTCATGTGCTTGAAAGCGATGTGGTTGTGAAAGCGCATGAAGCGGGCGCGCGGGCGATTCTCTTGCCACTGCTTGGTTGCATGAAACACGTGGTGGAACGGCGAATATCGTTCGATGACGCGGGGGAAGGCGTGACTCCGGCCGGGATGTCGCCGATCAGCCCGTTCGATCAGGAGCGAATTTTCCAGTGGTGGAATGACGAAATAGCGCCGCTGATCGACCGGCTGCCGCGTGAATGGCTTCCCCGGATACCGTCTGCTGGTCCTGCCGGCGAGGTGACTGAGGAGGCGACCCATGGGTGAGATCGTTTGGACTCCTGACCCGCCTCGACGTGATTCCGAGCGGCGGGTCCGCACCGAACAGCTTGCCGCGGTGAGAGAGTTGGCGAAGATGTGCATGGCCCAACTGGACGAACTTGAGGCCGCGGCGAAGACGTGGCGGGTTCGTCCCGATCACGCTGAGGGCATCTACCTCCGTAATTACCTGACGACGTTCAGGACGTTGACATCGATGATTTTAGCGCTCCCGCCGCTGATCGAGGGGTTCGAGGAGAGCGGCGAGCGGTTGTTGCGTGAAATGCGGAACGAGGCGGCGAAGATGTATGAGTCTATTCTGATCTTCCGTCGGTTCATCGGCACGCTTCAGGGGGATTACGAGAACGGCAACCTGCTTGGCGCGGACCGGGCGGTGAACCAGGCGGTGCGAACGCTGGTATCGCAACTGGGCGATGCGATCGGCAAGCTGACGCGGCCACCGCCACCCCGCGAATTCAAAATCAAGCGGTCGTGGGTCATTACGGCGTCGGTGTGTGCCGGGTTGATGGCCTTGTATCTCGTGAGCTCGATCCTGTCGGGTCAGTATGCGGACGCCGGGCATATTCTCGATAACGGTTTAGCGCGGTGTGTGCATAATCGGGCGATCGGGAAGCTCAACCGGATTTATTGTCCGCTGGGCGATTTTTCTGATGGAAAGTGGCCGATGTCAGTGGCTCTGGTTCAGGAAGTTGAAAGCGATATCAACAAGAAACCGAAATATGGCGGGATGCGATATTAGGCTTTGCACTTGCGATAGCGTCTGGGAATGTCGGAGCGGTCCAATCGAGCAAGGGAGCAAAGTGATGGGCAGGCTTGGTTTCAGCGCCGCGATCGCGGCGATCGTCGTGGGTGCCGGTTGCGCTTACGGACAGGTTCCACCGAAGCCGGGTCAGGTGCTGACCCGACAGCAACTGGAACAGCTACAGAAGGAGTCGGATCAGCGGCTAAAGGCCCATCCGCTGAATCTGTCGCATTCGGGTCCGATCGCCTCGATGCCGAACCCAAAGGTTTATCCGATCAAGGGGTTGTGGGTGTGTAAGGACCTCAAGCAGTTCGAGCCGATCTATGCGCGTCCGAATGTCCACTCGCGGATCGTCGCGCGATCAATGTGGTTCGAGGGGGTCGGGGGTGCCTACACGCATGGCTTTGCACGGGTTTTGGTGAACAAGAACCTGATCGGCTACATCCCGCTGAAGTACGTGTCTCCGTTTCATGATCCGTATTCGCCATCGGTGACCTGTCAGGTCATGGGAGTTCAGGCGAACGGGATTCCTGCCTTGAACCTTCATTGAGAGGGTGCCGTGAGCAGGAGAGCGAGAACGTGCGGTTTGGTTGGTCTGGCGGGACCGGCGGGGGCGATGCTTCTGATCGGCGTAGCAACGGCGCAGAATGTGGCACCGATGCCGCAAGCGCCGGCGGAGGTTGTTCCGGTATTCCAGTTTCCGGGGATACCGGCATTTTCGCCGGGTCCCGGCAGTGCGCCGCTTCCCACGGGTACAGGGGGCGGCGGCACAGCCACCGGTTCGGGTGGTGGGTCGGGATCGAGCAGCAGCAATGTGATGGCTGAATTGATGGCGACACCTTACGGGCAGGCGGCACTTGCGGCGGCGCAGGCCGACGGGTTGAACCCGACGACGATGGCGGCGCTGGCGCAGGTAGAGAGCCATTTCCAGAATATCGCGGATACCGGCGGTTCCACGTCGGCGTTCGGTCCGTGGCAGGTCGAAAGCGGCACGTGGCAGACGACATGTCGGCAGTATGGGTTGCCCTATACTCTGGCGGATATGTCGAATCCGCAGGATGAAGCGGTGGTTGCGGCAGACACGATGGTTACGTATGCGAACAGTGTGGCGGCGGCTACGGGATCACCACCGACGATCGACCAGATGTATGGGGCATATATTTTCGGGCCGGGTGTGGGAGGACCGCTTGCGACGGTTCAGAACATGAATGAGCCGTTATCGCAGGTGGTCCCTGCCGTTGATATTTCGAACAATAATTTGCAGGGCATGACGGTAGGCGATTTCTACAATGTGATGAACCAGCGCATGGGCGGCGTTGGGGGGCAACCGGTTTTCAACGGCTGAGCGTCGTGATCGGGCGGTTGATTTGGAGTCTTGCGGAGCCTGCCGTTCCGCGCCGCCAGGCGCGGGGGTGCCGGGGCATAGCGGGCGAAGCCCGCTGGCCCCAGCATCGCGCTGAAAGCGCGACATTCCCGGAGAAACAATCCCGGCGTGGGAATGACATCTGACGCGTCAAAACACGGCGAGGCGCTCGGGCGCCGGGTCGTTGGGCTGATGCGGTCAGGTCCGAGAGTGCGGCGGGTTGAGGGGAAAGGATGGCGGGCTGGATCAACCCGCCATCCCGCTTGGCCTAATCCTTGATGGCGAAGGCATCGCGCTGAAGCTTGGCGGCTTCCGCGCTGATCGGCCGGGTCTCGCTCCGGCTATAGGGCACCCAGACATTGCCGGTGATCTCGGCGAAGGCTTCGCAGGCGGCTTCGGCCGTGGCGCGCAACGCATAGGCACGCAACCCGGCATCGGCCGCGCGGTCCTGCAAGGCTTGCAGCTTGCTATCGAACCCGGCGACACCATCGGCATCATCATCGCGATGATCATTGCTGAGGGCGCGCGCATGGTTGGCGCAATCGGCTACGCGGGCGGAATAATACATCCCTGCGCCGAACGCCCCTTGCACCATCGCATTGGTCAGGCGATCGAACACCAGCTTCATCGCGAACTCGTCAAAATGCTTCGTCCCGAGCGCATGGGCGATGGCGGTGAAGCTCTCGCGGGTTTCCTGGACGATGCCATCGAAATTGACCTCTTCCTTGCCGTAGCGTTCGGCGATCGCGGCGGCGCAATGGTGGCCGGGTGCGACCAGCTGGACTTTTTCAAGAGTGACTGGACCTTGGGTGACTTGGGGAGGAGTGGTTTTCTTGGCCATGATCTGAACTTTCACAAACCGGGCTGGATTGCTCCGGTGCGTCTGACCAAATTCGGGCGGGCGGGCGTGTCGAGGAGAAACGGAGGGTTGCGACAAAGGGCTGCATTGTGAGCCGGACGTGGTGGGCGCAGGCAACCTTCTCGATCCGGGTCATGGAACGAGCTGGTTGAGGGAGCGGGGGTGAATTGAAAGAAGGGCAAGATAGAGCCGGCCCCAGTCGGTAGCGAGAGAAATCGGCGCATGAACATGGGTGGGGGGCAGGCAAGGGGTGGAGGTATGGCAATTCCGAAGGGTCCGAAGCTCGACCGATGCGGGCTGGCGGCAGACGGGCTGCCGTCTGCCGCCAGCCCGCGTGAGGGAGACTGAGGGCCGTTTGGAATTGCCATACCTCCACCCCTTGCCTGCCCCCCACCCATGTTCACACTTGCTTCGCCGATTTCTCTCGCGGGGGCGCCCCGGTGTTTCGAAAGCAGCGACGGCATCGAGGGGGTCAGGGGGGCAAGGGGGGAGGTATGGCAATTCCGAAGGGTCCGAAGCTCGACCGATGCGGGCTGGAGGCGGACGGCAGCCCGTCTGCCGCCAGCCCGCGTGAGGGAGACTGAGGGCCGTTTGGAATTGCCATGCCTTCCCCCTTGCCCCCCTGACCCCCTCGATGCAGACTTGGCTGCTTTCGATGAGCGTTTCATTTTCTGTTGCTCTGTCTTGCGCTTCTTTCAATTTACCCTTGCGACCGAGGCCAGTTCGTTCCTTGACGCGGATCGAGAAGGGTGGCAGCGCCCGCCATGTCCGGCTCACGATGCCGCCGTTTGTCGCAACCCGCCGTTTGTCCTCGACACGCCCGACCGCCCGAATTAGGTCATGCGCAGCGGAGCAATCCAGCCCGGTTTGTGAAAGTTCAGATCATGGCCAAGAAAATTGCTCCTGCCCCCTCGCACCACACGAGGTCCAGTCACTCTTAAAAGGTCCGGCTGGTCGCACCCGGCCACCATTGCGCCGCCGTGATCGCCGAACGCTACGGCAAGGATGAGGTCAATTTCGATGGCATCGTCCAGGAAACCCGCGAGAGCTTCACCGCCATCGCCGATGCGCTCGGGTCGAAGCATTTTGACGAGTTCGCGATGAAGCTGGTGTTCGATCGCCTGACCAATGCGATGGTGCAAGGGGCGTTCGGCGCGGGGATGTATTACTCCGCCCGCGTGGCCGATTGCGCCAACCATGCGCGCGCCCTCACCAATGATCATCGCGATGATGACGCCGATGGTGTCGCCGGGTTTGATAGCAAGCTGCAAGCCTTGCAGGACCGCGCGGCCGATGCCGGGTTGCGTGCCTATGCGTTGCGCGCCACGGCCGAAGCCGCCTGCGAAGCCTTCGCCGAGATCACCGGCAACGTCTGGGTGCCCTATAGCCGGAGCGAGAACCGGCCGATCAGCACGGAAGCCGCCAAGCTTCAGCGCGATGCCTTCGCCATCAAGGATTAGGCCAAGCGGGATGGCGGGTTGATCCAGCCCGCCATCCTTTCCCCCCATCAAACCACCGCGCTCTCGGACCTGACCGGATCAGCCCAACGGCCTTGCCGGGTATGATCATGGCGGCAGAGTGCACTGACTCCATTTCGGAAACTCTCGGCGATTCCTTGATTTTTTCCCTGAGTTCCTTTATTGTTCTTCATATTGAGGCAGGGGTTTTCACCATGGCTGTTGAACCAATTGCATATAACGTCATCCGCTTTCCTCTTGAGCTGGTCCGCCCTGATACACGCGCATTGCGTCAGATCGAGCCGGACTATTTCGAGATGGACGAAGTCGTGATCGCTCGCAATCAGGATGGCAACGAACCGAACTGGGTGCCGGATTACGCGGGCGAGGCAGAGGCGGAAACGCTTCCGATGATCGAGGCGATCGACCGCACTGACCCCGCCGCCTACGTGGCGGCGTTAAAGAAACTGGTGGCAGACGCGGTAGCGGCGGCTGTTCCAGTTTGCCGTGCATGGCTATTAATCCGGCACGAGTATCTGGCGCGGCGTCAGCGCGCCCACGCCAATCCGGACAGCGGATTTTTTAGCCGAATGCTGGGCGATTACATCTCGCGCTATCACCATAATCTTGAGGCCGCCTATAAGGCGGCGCAGCGCGCGCACGGCATCGAGCGGGCGGCTACCTTTGCGATCGATGGCAAGCAGTGGCAGCCGTTCGATCCGAACGACGTGAGCTGGATGGATCTCGGCCGGGTGTCCCATTAGGGTTTCAGGCGTTTTCGCCGGATCCTGATCGGCTGGTCATATGACCAGAAGAGCTGGTAATCGCCGAGAGTTTTCGTTGCGATGGCACGCAACCTGACTCATGCAGTCCAGACCACACGCAGCTGAGCCACATCGTTCTATCCGGGCCATGTGTTTTACTGCATGGCCCGCTTCCTCAATGCCAGCCGATGTGGCTGGTGCCGAGGTCCCGACCAGTGGCACGCCATGATGGCCAGTTGGTGCAGGCGTTTTTCGACATAGCGCTCTTTTCGCGCGCCGATCACGCCTCGATGGAACCGGTCTAGCGACGCAAGTAGGCGCCGGGCTTGCCACCTGGTGACGCTATTCCCGGCAAGCGCGCCGCAGCCCGGTTGCGGGGACCCATACACCAGAAACCGGAACGATCGACGCTGGGCCGGTTCGATCCTCCTCCCGATCGTGGCCTCGAAGTCGTCTGCAAGATATCTGTTTTGGTTGATACAGGCAAAATACCGCGCGGGGGGCCGCCACTCAGCGTCCGTCAGGTCAATTTCGTGATATAGCCCCGAGGGGGTTGTCGGCGTCCGCATGAGATACACGGCAAGGCTTCGAACTCCTGACCAGAACCACTTTTAGTACAGCAATACACCCCCTGTACCTTTTGTGTTATCGAGTATAATGCGTTGTAGCCTGTGGTGGGCCCACTGCTCGAAAACCGACTTTTGCTTCCTGTGCTGCTGAGCGTCCTGGTGAGGCCTGCGCCTCAATTGGTTGACCGTCTTGCAGATCCTCCCGCTGTACATGTCCCGACTCGACTCCGAAATTGCTCCCTACGCTCCCCATCAAGGTATTCTGCCGGGCGCAATTTCGTCGGCGAACAGGGCATTATAAAACGTGGTATCCTCAATTTCGGTGTTGAAGAGGTGGAGACCGATCGGAAGTTCAATGATCGAGGCATCAAGGAATGTAATTTCATCGCGAGCGAAATTTTTCGTCAACAGTCTCAATGCGTGAGAGGATTCTATATCCTCATATGAAAGTATATGATATATTCCTTGCAGATCAGCACGAAATAATACGGCGTATTTTCCGACAAGAGATAGCTTGAGAACGTAGTGTTCTTCATCTTTTTGAACATACAAATTGACCGAGACGTCTTCGTTAAGATCTGTTTCTTCGTCTACAGAAAATCCATGCTCAATCATACTTATAATATTTTTTTTATAAGGTTGAGATTGATATTTTTGGATTACCCAACTGAAATCAGGATTGGTTAAGTCCCGGTATGCTCCTAGAATATCTGTTATAATCTCGTTGCGTAGGCGGTCATTGTCCATGTCAGTTCTCCGGCCCTGCAGGATGGCCATGAATACGGCCTAGTGAGTCCTCATGTACGCGCACGACGTCTTGCCCTCCGCCATTTGGGCCGGTGCCGATACGACGGCCTGCGTTCCAATCTTTGACACCGGGCCGCCCAGGAACAGGATTACCCTTTTCCGCCGCTTCTTGTGTCAACTGATCTGCCTCATCCTTAGATGCATCAAATGTCGACGTTGGTTTCCCTTGCCTAACGCGGTTTTCGTTCTGAGGTGTACCCTTGATGTGACCGTCCTGCTTCTGACGGGAGATTTCACGTTTCTTTTTCGGATTGTCAGGCTCATCTGGTGGATCGCAGTCGGAGCATGGCGTTGTGGTCGCCGTCGCGCTTGTCTTCTCGTCCGATTTAGCATGTGCTCCACGCACAGAATCGCCGGATAGAGAACCGGTAGCGGCGACCACAACAGTGATAGCAACAATCGCATCTACAACAGCATCAACGCCGGGGATAGGCTGAACAGCCGCTAAGGCGCCCGCACCAACCACCGCTTCCCAAGTCTCGCCGGTCATGCCGGCGACCTGCGGCGACCCAGCTCGTCAGCAACCCCGAGCATCAACCGACCGATGCGCTCATCCGGCGTTCCTGGCTTCGCGGCCAGAAAGGCGCGAGCCGGCTCTATCGTGGCGATCGCACCGTTGCTGATCAACATGAGGTAAGACCAGCGACTTAGGCCTCGTTCGGTGGTCAGGCCAAGCTCACGCCCGCTGATCTCGCTATCCGCGATGAAAGCGTCCAACGCCGCATTGTCCATGTAGGCTGTCTCGGTGGGTGCGGCATCCCGCAAAAATGTTGCGATCGTCCGCCGGGACCGATCAGTCATCGCTGCCGCAATGCTGGCAAGTTGCGTCTTCGATATCCGAATGCGCCCACGGGTCGGTTCGGGCCAATCGATGCGGCGTTTAGCGTCGCGTGATCCACCGAGTGACGGGTCATATAGCGCGAGTGAATCCATTGGCCCGAATAGCCGCGCCCGCTGTGCCGGTTCCAGCACAGGCAGAGTAAGTGCCATCACCGAGGGGTCCCAGTGCCGGAACAGCACTGTTTCCGGATCCGCCGCGAATGGATCAAAGGGTGCGTCGGTCGGCCGAGGCACATCGACTAGATTGATGCTGCGCAGATGACGAAAGATCGTCGACTCCTCAACTGGACCACCCCAGAACACGGCAGACATCTCAATTCCCTCGATCCTCATCAGGCTTTCGAGGTGCCGTTCATCGAGAGAAGCAAACCATGGCCCGGCTTGTACCGTGGTGGGATCACTTTGCTCAACGAACAGTGAGCGGGGAAACACATCAGCTTTGGCGGTCAATCCGGGCACATCTGGTAGCAATGCTCCATCGATCGCCACAAAAACTGGCCGCGGCCAGTTCTGCATCACTACCAAAAGATCGGCAGCTGCGGTCATCCGCCTTGACGAATGAACGGTGCGCCCGATTGAGCTGCCTTGACCAGACACGTTGACGGGGTAGCTGGACCAGCGCCGGCTGCACCAAGATCACCAGCACTCGGTCCAGCGCCCCCCATTCCAATGAGAACCGTCCCAAGACCGCCAACAATCATCCCACCATGCGCGGTCTGGTCACCCATCCGAGCGGCCATCAGGCCGTTGATCAGCACGGTTGGGGACCCCATCACGATGGCATCCGGCGGACCAACGCACGTCACCTTGTCAGTCACCCTTGCGGCAGCCAATCCGCCGATGAGAACATTGGGTGAACCTGTGAGGATTGGTCCGCCGATATGGGGTACTGGCCCGGTAGTTTCCGGGCAGGTGTGCATATCGGTTATCCGGGCTGCGGGCTTTTCTCCTGCCATATGTATAATCTAACAGATTTATTGTCCGCTGAAAATCCGCGTCGGCTTCCCGAGTACGTACTGCCGCAACGAATATCACGCGCGCCTTGTGATGCGCTAAGCACGCCGTGAAAACTGGTTGGGCAACAGTGCTGGTCGCGAGCCAGGCTTGCGAACTGCTCGATAGACCCGATAGATGTCGGAGAGCATTGCAACCAAACGGGTTCGCCGCCAGCGCGAGACCGGCAGTGATCAACTTGTTCTTCTCTGACTGCCGTTCTGCCGGATGATTGGCTGGTTTATCTGGCACTCAGGGTTTGCTGTGACGGATGATTGCTCCGTGCATTGCGTAGGGTCGGATATATAGACGGACCGAAGCGTCCTGTCGGAATAGTTCCGACAGTTTTTTTGCGCCGGCGATTCCGGTAGATCGGCGACCTGCCCGTTGGAAACTCCGACAAAATCGTGGCTTACCCGGAATGCTGTGCCGGGAAAGGCGTTGTTCAATGCGTCCAGTATGGACACGTCGAGACGACCGGCGAGTATACGGTCTCCATTCCGTCCGGGCGCGGTTAAGTCTTCCCCGGACGGATTGCTGGAATCGAAGCGGGCTCGATGGCGACGTGTGGCCCGATCAGGGGAACACGCCGACGCGTGATCCAATCCGGCGGCCGGTTTCATCCTTCAGGGCCGGATCCGGATCGTCGGCGATGCCGAGCGTCGCGGTCTCGGCCGTGATCCGCGCCGCGAAGCGAAGCGTGCGGCCAAGCTGATCGAGCTTGTCGATCGGGAAGGGCACGAGATCCAGCACCCGACAGGATGGCCACTGGCGGATGACGATGGTGTTGCACACCGCGTCGAGCGACCAGGTGATGTATCCGGCCAGCGCGCCGTTGGAGACGTCGGCACGGATCAGTCGCAGAAGCGCCAGTTCGGCAGACGATTCTGGCGCATCCAGCATGGCGCGAAAGGCCTCCGTCGTGCGGACGATGGGTGCTTTGTTATTCCGAGCGACGTGGGACGCAAGGAGGGCGGTCGGTGTCGGGTGTAGCGCGACCACATTGTAGGTGCTGCTCATTTTCTGATCCTTGATCATGGGGTTATCTTCTTCCTGAAGACAACCATCGCGCGGCCGCGGCCTGACCGGCCGGGCAAGGGCGCGCGCCTCTATCGGCGCGCGGGCCGCCCTATGCGGCCTACACCCTTGCCGGGACGGGCAGGGCCGTGGCAGGCGGGCAGGGACTCTCATTGACTGGTCGGGCTCAGGTGAATGAATCGGCCCGATTGCCTGTCAATATTCACTGTCCGCCTAAGCCGCGGTGTATCGGTGGTCTGCTATATGACGTGATTCGTTGATGATGAGGTGTTTCAATGGCGCTGGACGGCACCAAACCTGCTGGGCTCGGTCATCGCTGGACCGAGGCCGAGGACCGCATCCTCTATGAGGGGTTTCTCTTCAACGAGACGCCAAGGATCATCAGCGTGAGATGCGGCAGGAGCCTCTCCGCGATCCGTCAGCGCCTGATCCGTCTTGACCTGATCGACGGGCAGGGGGTGCGCAACAACAACCCGCCGCTGTTCGATCAGATCCGTGCTACGTTCCATGCCAAGGCTGTATCGGGTGGCGGCGAACCTGCCGCTGAGACCGATTCCTGATGTGCGGTAGGATTGCCCAGAGCTTCCCTGACGGATCGCTGGATCGCCTGATTGGCACCCCCGGTGCGAAAATTCCTCGCTCATTGCGATGGAACGTCTCACCCGGTCAGAGTGTCGTTGCGGTACACCAAGGCGACGGTCGTGAGCGGCAGTTCTGCATGCCGGAGTGGGGCTTCGTGGCACCCTGGGAGAAGGTTGCCGAACTCGCGCGGATCAAACCGATCAATGCCAAAGCGGAGACCGTGGCGGCAAGCAAGCTATTCGGCAGCTCGTTCAAATCGCGCCGCTGTCTGGTGCCGGTGCGCTGCTGGTATGAATGGAAACCGGTCGCTCCCGGCCTGAAGCAACCCTATGCGCTCGGCCGCACTGACGCCGAGCCGATCACGCTGGGCGGGATCATCTCGTTACGCCGGCCCCATCGGGATTTTCCGGTGGAATTATCGCTGGCGATCATCACCACGCCGGCACCTGAATCGCTCGCGGATATCCATACTCGGGCGCCGCTGGTGATCGGCGAGGCGGATTGGTCGATCTGGCTTGGCGAGGTATCGGGGGATCCGTCCGGTATTCTCGAGCGAAACACGGCAGGAGTGATGGACGCGTGGCCCGTCTCCTGCGCGGTCAATCGCACGGTAACCGATGGTCCTGGTTTGGTCGAGCCGGTGGAAATCGAAGCCGCGGCGATAACGACTGAGGGCAATGCATGAGGAATGAGGCGGTTGCGGCCGTGAAGGCTGTGATCGCCATTGGCCGCGTCATCTGCGCAGGGAAGATCAGCACGCGCTGGCTCTCGTCAAAGCTTCGTTCCAGTCCTTTGCTGCGCCGGGTGGTCGCGAGCGCTCGATGGTCACGGCGATCGATGCGATCGTCGCCTCTATCCGTGCGGCATGGTGATCCCCGGCCGCATCGGCATCGGTGGCGATGACCAGAGTGCCGCCGGCGGATCCGAGCTCCCCCACCAGCTGAGAAAGGGCGGTGACCGTACCCGGCCCCAACCCGCCGGTGGTCGCGACATAGATCGTGTCCGTACGGCTTGGCTCAAGGGCGGCGAGGCTCAAGGCGTCGATCGGTGCTTCAGTCACCGCGACCCGCCGGGGATATCCGGTCGTGCCTCCGGGCGTGAACCGGAACAGGCTCTTCTGTCCGCCGCGGAGAACTCCCCGGTAGCCAGGGCCGCGCGCCTCAATGCCGGTCAATCTGCCCTCGTGGTCCCGATGGGCGAACCAGGCGCAGCCGAACCCGCCGGCCCGGATGCAATCCTGTGCCGCGGCAGCGGCGAGGATGGTGGCGGGCAGATGCCGGTCGCGGGCGAGATAGCCCCAGGCTTTCGTTGTGGGGCGCAGCGCGGGCTTCGCCTGCCAGCGGATCAACGGAGAGATCGCCTCGATCCGATCCGGCGTTGAGCCAGCGACAGCGACTGGTCCTGACGGGGCGATGCCGGCGATCGCGCGGAGCGTCTGGCGGACATGGCCGAAGTTGCGATCCGGATGGAGGAACTGGATCAGGCTGAAGCAATCGCCCTTCTCCTCGCCGAGCGGGTTCCACCAACCCTTGTCGTCATGGGTGATGATCAGGATCTCGCCGGAGCCGCGGCGGTATTTCACCGCGCGCCGGGAACTTTCAGCGGGATCGACGTGCCATCCTTCGCGCTCGAGGATGAGGGCACAGGAGACTGTGCGCCGCAGCAGATCGATCTCGCCGGCGTCGTTGTTACGGGTGCCCCGCCGGGTGATGGATCGCTGGCCGGGCAGGGGTGGGTATCCGGTGGTGTCGGTGGATGACATCATGGCGAAGCTCCTGGTCTGGGTTCATCGTCGGAAGGCGGTCGCGCCTTTCGACGGACGCCACGCGGCGAGATGCGGGAGGGGTGGGTGAAGCGCAGGCGGGCGGGGCCGGGTTGCGAGCGTGCGGGGCTTTGCCCCGGCGCGGAGAGCGACGCTGCCCTGCTGTAGGCTGCGCTTCAGGGTGGGGAGGGCGGCGTTCTCCCCACCCTGAAGCGCGTCAGCGCGGTCAGGGAGATCGGGTCATCGGAGATTGGTGGTTGTCGAAATCGTTGGGCGTTGTGGGGGTGATCGCCCGAAGACTGGTCAGGTCTGTGATCGGCCCGCTCTTGCGGCTGATCGTGTGGTGTGCAGAAATCGGGAGATTGCAGGTTCCGACGCGTATGGCCGGACCCGTTTGATGAGGTGAGGTGACGATGGCGTGGCAGTGGCGGACGCTCGATCGGGATAAATGGAACGAGGCGAGCGAGCTGCTCGACATCGTTGCGGCCCGGTATCCCGTGCTCGTCGCGCGTCCAGCCAAGCCGCTGGCGATCGGGACGGGCGATCGGCTCAAGACAATGCGAGCCGAGGTCGGGCTGACCGAAGAGCAGGCGGACCTTGTGCTGGTGCGGGTCACGAGGACATCGAGCTATCTTGCGGCACTGGCGCGGGGTGGTCCGCGCTATGACCTCGAGGGTGAGATTGCCGGTGAGGTCAGTGAGGCGGAGCGGAAGGCAGCCGGGGCGGTGCTTGCCGCGCGTCGGGCGCGCCGGCGCGCGCGGATCGATGCCGACAACGCGTGTCGATCCGCAGAGAGTGACCAGGCGATTGACGCTAGCGAGGGTTCAGCAGAAGCGGCTGACGAAACCGAAGTGCGTGGTGTCGAGTTGGGCAAAGCGGGCGAGGCTGGCGATGCTGGCGAGGTAAGCCAGGCCGGCGCGGTGAGTGACGCGGGCGGCTCGGACGATCGGGCCGCGGCCTGATCATACCGGGTCGTGGTAGTGGCGTTCGATCCGCTCCAGATGGTCCCGGTGCTGGCGTTCCTCGACCTGAAGCTTCGGGGTATCGACAACGATGCGCGACCAGTAGCGCCCGCGTTCGTCGTACACGAAGCCAAGGCGCTCGAGATCGATACCTGAGGGGCGTTTCCCTTTCGTGCGGGTGATGACGCATCTGAAGCCCTCGCAGTCGAATTCGTCGCGGGGTTTGAGCACGGCCATGTTCCTCTCCTTTCATGTGTCGGTTCATGGGCCGATGGTGTTCACCGGGTCGGTGTGGGTGGGGTAGGGGCCGCCGGCGCGTAGCGTGGCCGCAAGGGATTTGCGGCTGGCATGTGAGCCGAGGGTGAAGGCGTAGACGTGGTTGCCGGGATGTTGCACGGCCCGGAACGGCCCCTCGCGCAGGGCGCGGCTCACATAGGCAGCGTCGGGTTCACCGAGCGCTCGGTTCGGAGCGCCGTGTCGGCGCAACTGCTCGTAGGTGTAGGCGGCACCGTTGCCGCCGGTGCGCAGTTTGGACAGGGCGCGATCGGAGAGGCTCGTGCCGTCAGGCGCGAGCCAGATCCGACGTCTGGTGGCGCGACCGAGGTAGAGAGCCGATTTTTCTCGGTAAATCCCCCCGTAATGGCCGTTGAAGCGGACAGTGCCGCGCGCATCCGTGCGCGGCACCGGATCGGAATATGCCAGAACGAGGGGGAATTTCGGCCGGCGGTGCTCGTCCTGATGCTCGGCCGCGAGCAGTTTCAGCGCGCGGCGGAGCGTCCAGGTTTCGGCGTTGCCGCCGACGCGGTCGGCGAGGAGGAAGCGGCCGAGGTCGCAGAAGCGGGTCGATCCGGCACCGTAGGCGGCGCCGGCCTTGGCCTGGACTGGAACGGAGAAGACCACGACGCCGACCAGCAATCGTTGCTGCCAGCCGGTACGTTCGAAAAGCCCGTAGCAGGCCAGGGCGACGGGGAAGGTGCCCGAGTAGTGGTGAGCCAGGACGAAGTCCTTGGCGATCCTTGTGTGGGGCAGGGGGGCTACCTCGTAGCAGCGCGGGTCGAACGGCTCGCGCTGCGGTCGCCAGGTTGTGCTGCGGTGTGACCACCGCTGGGCGATGGTCCGCAGGTCGATGACCATGACAGTTCTCCAATGAAAAGACACCCCGGTGCGACCGGGGCGACTGGTCTGAATTTCAGTCGACGCAGGGGGCGAACGGGATTTCGTCGTCGAGATCAGCACCCGCGCCGGGTGTGAAGCCACCCGTGGCCCCGGCGGTCTCGCGCTGACGGGGTGCAGCGGCGCGCTCTCCGCCTTCCCGGCGGGCACCGTTCGGTGAGCCAAGCAGGATCAGCTGACTGTCGAAGCCACTCAGGACGATTTCGGTCGTGTAGCGTTCGTTCTCGTTCTGGTCGACCCATTTCCGGGTACGCAGCGTGCCTTCCACCAGCACCTTGTCACCCTTCGCGCAGTATTTCTCGATCACCCCGATCAGGCCCTCGTTCCACACCACGATCCGGTGCCATTCGGTGCGTTCCTGCCGGTCGCCGCTGTGCTTGTCGGTCCAGCTTTCGCTCGTCGCCAGCGACATCGAGGCGACTTTCCCGCCCGACTGGGTGATGCGGATTTCGGGGTCTTGACCGAGGTTTCCGATCAGGGTGACGCGATTCATTGATTCGGCCATATTCAGTCTCCTGTTTTCATTTCATCACTCAGGAGGCGGCTGGCCCTTGCCAGCAACGTCCCTCGTGTGCGGTCCAGGAGAACCGGGGCCGGGCAGACGGTCAGGGCAGAGGGCGCTCTATCGCGCCCGAACCGCTCTTGGGCGGCGCGAGCTTGCGAGCGGCCTTGACCGGCTGGCCGGCACCGGTTCAGACCGCAGAAACACGAGGGCGTGTTGGCAAGGACGGTTGACGACGGCGCCGAAGGCGCATGCGGTCATGGTTTGTTCCATTATGTTCACCATGCCGAGCGCCTTCACGACAATCGAGATGCTTCCCGAGCCCAAGGATCCGCGAGTGATATTGCGTTCGCTGCCGGCGACCCGTGTCGCGGTGCTGCGTTTCTCAGGCTTAGCGCACAGAAGCGAAATCGAAGCCAAGGACGCGGAACTTCTTGACCCAGTCAGATTTCATCATTTTCAGCCAATCGGACCGGTTACGCTAGCCCAATACAATCCGCCTTGGACGCCTTGGTTCATGTGCCGGAACGAGGTCATGGTCGCTCTGTCGCCCGGTTAACCAGCGGTCCACCCGGGCAAACCGGCCTGCTCCGCCTTATCTCACGTAACGCCAGGTTCATAACTGAGCGATCAGCATGGGGTTTGGCCTGGTTCCTGGGGTGTCCTGTTGGCTCTGATCGGAACCTACTTAGCAAACATCCCGGTAATCAGGGCCTCTGACCGTTTCCGCAGAACGAGATTGAGGATTTCGAGGTCGTTGAGCACGGCTATGGGGTCGCGCGGCAATGCCTCCTGCAAAGCCGTCTTCAACCAATCACTCATGCCGGGATGTTCGAGGATGAAAGCAATGTGCGCGTCAGCCTCGAACTGAGGGTCATCCCCAGAAGTACCTTCTACTACACTTTCAACCATTGGCCTCACTCCTATGATAATTTGGCGCATCGCCGCCTAGGGATTGCATCCATCGCATTGTCCGGGATCTGCCGTCGTCTGATCGCAAGCCGGTTGCTCAAGCCTGTGACCACATGATCGGCACGTGAGAACGTTGGTCATGACAATGCGCGTCGGCTCGCCGCACCAAGCGCACGGCAGGCCGGGAACACATTCGGTCACGTCGAAACCCGGGTAGTCGCACTCCGGGCAGCGGCTATGAAAGCGGCGCACGAGGTCATTTGTGGCGCGTGCGATCGCGGCCATTCGGGTTGGGTTCCGATGGGCGCGCATGTCGGATTCAACAAAGGCGGCGCCACACCGGCTACACGCCTCCCGCACCGCAGACTCGAGCGTGTCGTGGTCCGTGACGTCCTTCCGCAGAAGGACATCCGGCGCCGGCTGGTCATCGCGGCATCCCATGACGATCAAACCGTGCTCCGGGAACCTGACGCGTTCGGTGAATGCGATGGCTTCATCGAAATCGCGCGCGACCACATGCGCGAAATTGGTTTCCGGGCTCGCGTCATAGCCGATGAGTTCCAGACCATTGTCGCGGTCGATCATCAGAACGAGTTCGTGGCCGAGCGCCAGGAAGGGAATGTGGGGATGTGGTCCGAAGCTGCCCTCGCTCGCCAATCCCACGCGCGCGCCAGGAGCCCGTTCAAACCCTACGGCGATCTTGGCCTTCGCCGCGTCGAGTTGCGAACCGCTCCGTCCGACTTCACGACTGAACGTACCAAACCGATCCGTATCGACAGCGCGGGCCACTTCAACGCGCAGTCCCAGCCCTTCTCGCAGAATTGGAGCAATGACACGCTCCTTGGCGTGCATCGTGGTCAGCGCCGCCTGTATGTCGTGATAGTTCCACAGACTTGAGCCCGCCATCAGAAATAGCCTTCGCGCTTTTTCTGTTCAAGCGAGCCGCCATCCTCGCCATCGCTGATACGTCCTTGACGCTCGGATGAAGATGCTCTGAGGGTTTCGTCGACGACCGCGCGCAGATCGGAGGCTTCGGACTCGATGGCTCCGGTCACCGGCCAGCAGCCGAGCGTACGAAAACGAACCTTGCGGATCGACGTCTGCTCGCCGGGGAGGAACCGCATCCGGCTTTCATCGTCGACAACGACTAAGGCACCGCCCCGTTCGACCACGGAACGTGGGGCAGCATGGTAGAGCGGCGCGAGTTCGATGTCGTTGAGAAGGACGTAAGCCCAAATGTCCGTTTCGGTCCAATTGGACAGAGGGAAAACGCGCGCGGTTTGGCCTTTGGCAAGGCGTGCGTTGTAGAGGTTCCAGAGCTCGGGGCGCTGCTGGCGAGGCTCCCAAGCGTGCGCCGCGTTCCGGATCGATACGATCCGCTCCTTGGCGCGTGACTTCTCTTCGTCGCGGCGGGCCCCGCCGAATATGATGTCGTACCCGCCGGCGTCGAGCGCGGCCTTAAGCGGCTCCGTGCGCATTACCGTCGTATATTGCTCCCCGTGATCGAACGGATTGATGCCCGCGGCTCGTCCCTCCTCATTGGCATGCGCGATGAGACGCAAGCCGTGCGTACTGGCGAAAGCGTCTCGAAATTCGATCAGCGATCGGAATTCCCAGGTCGAGTCGACGTGGAGCAAGGGAAATGGTGGCGTGCCTGGATAGAAGGCGCGGATGGCGAGATGCGCCATCACCGTCGAGTCCTGATTGAGCAACCTGATGTCTGGAAAATAGGGCGAGCGTGGGTTAGGCATCCTGATAGTCCCACTTGATGTAGCCCTTGGTGTCGGCGGCCCATTTTTCATCGATTTCGACGAGGACGGCGCTGACGAGGCGTTCGAGGGAGGCTTCGTTGGGGAAGACCCTGATTTTGGTGGTGCGGCGTTTGAGTTCCTGCTGGATGCCGCGTTCCATGGGGTTGGAGGTGCGAAGCCGGCGCTGGTGGGGTTCTGGCAGCGTGAAGACGCTGAGGCCTTCGGGGATATTTCGTTCGAGCCAATCGGCGAGCTTTGGTGCGGTGTCGCGATAGGCATTGACGAGGGTTGTGAGAGCGATCTGGGCAG
>NZ_FTNE01000004.1 GCF_900156265.1 Acidiphilium rubrum | reverse complement strand
GCACCGCAGCCGCTGCACGACGGCGGAAAATGATCAATTGTCGTATCAGGGTGCGCCACCCGGCTCAGCGTCTTGCCGGGATGGCCGGACTGGCCGCCGGAGGGCTTGCCCGACGCCGCGCGCAGGCTGCTGGTGCGCGGCGGCTTCTTCAGCCCGTCGCTGGAAGGCGGCTTGCCGCTGTTGCCGCTATGCAGCCCAAGTTGGCGCTCAAGCTCCGCCACGCGCGCCAAAAGCACCGCATTCTGAGCACGCAATTCAGCGATGATCGCCTGGTAGAAGGCAACATCAGCCGGAATATCCAATGCAGCAGGAGGTGCGGGCGATGCCATACACACCTTGACTCACACTTGCCCGTAGTCGGTCAAATGCCGGAGCAGAACATACCTGGGCAGTTACATCTATTAGTTTTAGGCAAGGGGAGGGCTGTCCAGGTCAGATCAGCGGAAAGTCCGAGGCTGCGCCCTCCCCTTGCCTAAAACTAGCGGGTTCTAAGGGCTCCGCCCTTAGTGGGGGTCGAGGGGGCAAAGCCCCCCGCCTTCCTTACCCAAGGCTCACACGCAAAAACCCTGGATCTCATGCTGGGGTGTCACCGTTTGAGCAGGACGTCGCGGGCTTCGTTCAATTTATCGATCAGCCATTCGGAGCCGCCGTGATCGGGGTTCGCGAACCACAGCATATGCCGGTAGGCTTCAAGCACTTCTTCGCGTGTCGTGCTGGGGGTGAGGCCGAACACATCGAGGGCTTCGGCGCGCGACATTATTTTGGGCGGTGGTGCCGCGCGGGGCGGCTGGGGTGGTGGGTTGGGTGGGGTGGTGCGTCGGGGCCAGAGTGTGCCGAGGAATGGGAGCAAGCCGAGCACGACGATACCGCGTCCGGGCAGCCAGGCGGTCGCGGCGAAGCTGGCGGCGAGCGACAGCAGCACCCACAGGGCGGGGTGGCGCAATCCGGTGTGCCAATCGCGTTTGCCGTTTGGTTGTGGCCAGAACAGCACGGCGAGTGCCGCCAGTCCCAGCACGGCGGCGATCAACCAGCGATCGACGTCGCTCTTCACAAATTTCGATCCCGGGTTCGATCGGACATCTTCATGCACTAGCATCGAAGCCATCAAACGCGTTGTTGAACAAGCGGAAAATCACGCGATTGCCCCCGACGGGCCGTTTTTTTGCATTTCGGCGGGGCGGGGTGTTGCTGTTGTGGGGCGAAGGCCGGGTTGCGCCGGAATTTTCTGCTTTCTCACCCCCCACCCTGGCGGGTTATGCTACCAACGTGTCAGCAACCCCAACCAACCCCCCGTTCGTCATCCGCTGCTTCATCATCATGATGAACGCGCTGTGCGACGCCGTGGCCGAACACGGCCCCGCCGGCTACGTTCCCGTCCCCATGGTCAATTTGATCTGGACCCGCCTGCAAAACCTCACCACCCGCTTCCTCGCCGCCCTCGCCCGCGGCCCCATGCCACCCCGCGCCAAACCAACCCCCAAACCAACGCCCGAAATCCCACCCGAATCCCAACCACAGCCCGAGCAGCCACCCCGCGCCCGCCGCAAACGCCTCACCCTGCCGTGCCGCGAAGCCTGGCTCTACCGCCTGATCCCCGAAACCGGCTTCACCCGCTTCACCCTGCAACACATCCTCGCCGACCCCGAATTTGCAGGATTCCTTGCCGCCAACCCAAAACTCATCCGCATCCTGACCCCGCTCTACAACGCCATGGGCATCGACCTGCCCACCGAACCCCCCTTCGCCCCCGACCCACCGCCCGACTCCCGCCGCCACATCCTCTTCGGCACCCCGGAACCCACCGCGTCCGAATCCCCCACACCAACCCCCGCTTTCAAAATTCAGCCCGCGTGATCAACGCACCTCCGCACGCCCATATCGTTACGATATCGTAACAATATGGGCGTGCGGAGGTGGCGAAATCCAGCCAAACCCCCAGTCCCAGAGTCAAAAAGTTTTTTGCTTCTTTTTTACAAAAAAGAAGCCTTCCCTTCCCTACCCCGCCAGCACAGCCTCCATCGCCGCCACCGCGCTCATATTCACCAACCCGCGCGCCGTCACGCTCGGCACCGCGATATGCAGCGGCTTGGCGAGGCCGAGCAGCAGCGGCCCCACGGTCACCGCCTCGCCGGCGGCTTTCAGCAGGTTGAAGCTGATATTGGCGGCGTCGATATTCGGCATCACCAGCAGATTGGCCGAGCCGGTCAGGCGGGAATCGCAGACCGAGCGATTGCGGATCGGCTCGAACAGCGCGTCATCGGCGTGCATTTCGCCGTCCACCTCGAGGTCAGGGTCCTGCGCGCGAATGAGTGCCAGGGCCTTGCGCATCTTGCGCGCCGAGGCCGATTGCGCGGCGCCGAAATTGGAATGCGACAGCAGCGCCACTTTCGGTGCGATCCCGAAACGCGTCACCATCGCACTCGCCAGATGGGTCATTTCCGCGATATCTTCGGCGCTCGGATCTTCGTTCACATGCGTGTCGCAGAAGAACAGATTGCCGCTCTGCAGGATCAGCGCGGTAACGGCGGAGATCCGGTTGATGCCTTTCTGGCGCGGAATGATCGGCAGCGCGTAGCGGAACTGGCGCGACCAATCGCCGAGTCCGCCGCAGATCGCGGCATCCGCCTCGTCGGAGGCCAGCATCATCGCCGCCGCGACGGTGGGCCGCCGCGCGAGTTGGCGCGCCGCGGCATCCGGCGGCACGCCCCGACGGCCGACCAGGCGCTGGTAATCGGCGAGCAGCCTGGCGGACAGGGCGGTATCGCGCGCGAGGTCGATCACCCGGAAATCCTGTTCGGGTTTCATCCGCAGCCCGAGCGCGCCGATCCGCTGCACGATGGCGTTGGTATCACCGACCAGCAGCGGCACGCCCAAATGATCATCGACCACGCTTTGCGCCGCCCGCAGCACCCGTTCGTCCTCGCCTTCGGCATAGACGATGCGCGATTTCGCCGACCGCGCCACCTCGATGACGGGGCGCAGCAGCAGGCCGGAGCGGAACACGAACCGCTCGAGTTCCCTGATATAGACATCAAAATCCGCAATCGGCCGGCGCGCGACCCCTTCCGCCATCGCCGCCCGGGCGACCGCCGGGGCAATATGCAGGATCAACCGCGTATCAAACGGTTTGGGAATGATGTAATCCCGCCCGAACACCGGCGCATGGCCGCCATAGGCCGCCGCCACCGTGTCCGATGCCTCGATCCGCGTGAGTTCGGCAATCGCCTTGACCGCGGCCAGTTTCATCCCCTCGGTGATCGCCGTCGCCCCGACATCGAGCGCGCCGCGAAAAATGAACGGAAAGCACAGCACGTTGTTGACCTGGTTCGGAAAATCGCTCCGCCCGGTGCAGATGATCGCATCCGGCCGATGCGCGGCCACCAGCTCGGGCAGAATTTCAGGCTCGGGATTCGCCAGCGCCAGGATCAGCGGATTCGGCGCGAATTTGTCGAGCCATTCCGCCTTCAACACGCCGGGTGCCGAAAGCCCCAGAAAAATATCCGCCCCGTCCAGCACTTCGGACAGAGTGCGCGCGTTGGTCTCGCGCGCCACCGGTTCCAGCGTCGCATCGAGCTTGGGCCGCCCCTGATAGATCACGCCTTCGATATCGGTCATCGTGATATTCTCGCGCAGAGCCCCCAGCGCGATCAGGATATTGACGCAGGAAAGTGCTGCCGCACCGGCGCCGGACGAGACGATTTTCACCGATTCGATCGACTTGCCCTGCACCTTCAGCGCATTCAGCACCGCTGCACCCACAATAATGGCGGTGCCATGCTGGTCGTCGTGGAACACCGGAATATTCATCCGCGCCCGCAAGGTCTGCTCGATCCGGAAACACTCCGGCGCCTTGATATCCTCAAGATTGATGCCGCCGAAACTCGGCTCCAGGGCGGCGACCACTTCGATGAATTTATCCGGATCGGGCTCGTTCACCTCGATGTCGAACGTGTCGATGCCTGCGAATTTCTTGAAGAGCACCGCCTTGCCCTCCATCACCGGCTTGGATGCGAGCGCCCCGATATTGCCGAGCCCGAGCACCGCGGTGCCGTTGGTGATCACCGCGACCAGATTGCCCTTGATCGTGTAGTCATAGGCGGTATCCGGATCGTCCTTGATCGCGAGGCAGGCGGCCGCCACGCCGGGCGAATAGGCGAGCGAGAGATCGCGCGAGGTCTCCATCCGCTTGGTCGGTGTGATGGTGAGTTTGCCCGGCCGCGGGTAGCGGTGATAATCGAGTGCGGCCTTACGGAGCGTGTCGTCCATGCTATCTGATCTCCCTGCTGCCCCGACAATGCGCGATGCCTCACATCCGGGCAACCGCAGCACCGCATGGCTGCTTGGCATCGATCGGGAAAAAGCAAGGTCGTCGTTTTTACGAAAAAACGGCAAAAACCCCGGATCGGGGAGGGTCATGCGGCCGAGAAGATTCGAACTTCCACAGGGTTTCCCCCACAAGCACCTCAAGCTTGCGCGTCTACCATTTCGCCACGGCCGCACCGTCGCGGGAGCGCTATAGCCGATGGATCAGCCGGTATCAACAACCACCCCGATCGAGTGGAAAACCGAACCCGGCCTGCTCGATTACCAGGCCGGGCTCGCGACCATGCAGGCCCGCGCCGCCGCGATCCGCGCAGGGACAGCCCGCGAGCAAATCTGGCTGGTCGAACACCCGCCGCTCTACACCGCCGGCACCTCGGCGCAGGATACTGACCTCGTCGCCCCTGGCGCCACGCCGATTTTCCGCACCGGCCGTGGCGGCCAATGGACCTACCACGGGCCGGGCCAGCGCATCGCCTATGTCATGCTCGACCTCGCCCGCCCACACGGCATCGTGCCCGCGCGCGACATCCGCCAGTTCGTCGCCGGGCTCGAAGCCTGGCTGATCGAAACCCTGGCCGTTTTCGGGGTGCACGGCGAAACCCGCGAAGGCCGCGTCGGCATCTGGGTCGCCGATCCGGCCAGCGGCCGCGAAGCCAAAATCGCCGCGATCGGCGTCAGGGTCTCGCGCTGGGTGAGCTATCACGGCATCGCCCTGAACGTTGCCCCCGACCTCGCGGCCTATGACGGCATCATCCCCTGCGGCATCAGCGCCCACGGCGTGACCTCGCTGGCAGCGCTCGGGATCGCCGCACCCATGCCAGCGGTCGATGCCGCGCTGCGATCAGGCTTCGCCCGCATTTTCGGCGACGCGCCTAGCCCGCTTCCGCCACCTCCGCCACCACCACCGTCCGGCGAAATATCGCAAGCAGGCGCCGCGCCAGTGCGATGACCCGCTGCGGTGCCAGGATCAGCAGCACCCCCAGAAACACCGCCGCCGCCACCAGACCACCGATCGCCAGTTGCGCCACCATCACCCCCGCCCCCAGCGAGGCACCGCCGGCAAACGCCGATACCGCGGCCGCCGCCGCAACCCGTGCGGCAATCAGGGCGATGAACGGTGCCACGAACAGCCGCAGCAGCGGCCATGCCGACCGGCCGATCCCGATCGAGAGCGCCGGCAGCAGCAGCAGCGCCGTCACCACCCCCCGCAATGCGAGTGTCCAGGCAAGCGTGATCAACCCGAACGGTGCGGCAAACCAGGCGGCCAGCGCAATCGTCACCGCATTGAGCCCGGCGAACACCGAGACCAGCACCGGCCGGCGCAACGCCGTGAGCATGGGATTGACGAAGGCATAGATCGCCGCCGCCGGCACGATCAGGCTCATCGCGGCAAACACGGGTGCGGCCTCGACCCAGCGTGGCCCGAACATCAGCACCACCAGCGGCTTGGCCACCGCACCGGCGATCGCCGCGGCCGCAAGCGAGAAAATCGCGATCACATCCATCAGCGACCGCGCCACGGCAAACCGCCGCTCAGGCTCATCGCGCACCGCCACGAACACCGGCAGAAACACCTTGCTCGCCGGAAAGATCGATAATTCCTGCAACACCTCGGCCAGGCGCTGCGCGATGCGGAACTGCCCGACCGCGGCCACCGGCATGCGGATCCCTATCAGCACGACGTACCCCGTCGCCGCGATATAATCGACGAACGCGGCCCCCATCATCGGAATGTTGAACCGCATCGCATCGCCGATCACCCGCCACGACGGAAACGCCGGCGGCCGCCAGCGCGCCGTGATCGAGGCGGCAACGGCATAAAACGTGATCCCCACAATCCGCTGCGCGATCAGTGCGGGCAGCCCATGGCCGGTGAACACCAGCGCCAGCGCGACCACGCCACCCAGGCTGGTGGCACCCAACGACATCAGGCTGAGCGCCCGAAACCCGAACCGCTGCGCCAGCCTTGCGGACGGCACGATCAGAAACGCGCCGATCACGATATTAACCGAAAGAGCCCGCGTCACCCAGGCGATCGGCCGTGCGTCATACGCCATCGCCAGCAAGGGTGCCGCGGCGAACAAGGCGGCAGACATCGCGAGCGCCAGCAGCATCTGCGCCCAGAACGCCCCCGCCTCGACCGACCGATCCCCCGGCGATGCGATCACCTGCTCGCCGGCGCCACCGGTCGTCACCATCCGGCCGATCTCCGACAGGGCGGAGGCAATCGCCACCACACCCACATCGCGCAGCGTGACATGGCGGATCAGGATCGCGAGCACGATGAAGCCAAGCCCCCGCTCGCCGACCGCGGTCATCAGATTCCAGGCCGCCCCATGCGCAGCACCCCGCCCGAGGCTCATGCGAGTTCGCCTGGACCCAGCGGGTTCATGATCGCAGCGACGCAGCGGCGCGGTTTGATCGGCATGGGCACCAAGATAAACGATTTGTCAGAATATGCGACACCTTCGCATCAAACCACCGATCCGCCCTTTACGAACCAGCCCGCGCTGACTAGAACCACGCCTGCATACGCCGTGTACCCCGGCGGAGGGGTGGCCGAGTGGCCGAAGGCGGCGGTTTGCTAAACCGTTAGACGGGTTAAACCGTCTCGTGGGTTCGAATCCCATCCCCTCCGCCAATTTTTTCAACGATTTCAATGATGGATCGGCTGGCCGTGCCGAGCCTGGGTCGGGCTGACTAACGCAGCCGGCGCCGCAAATTATCGACGTAGACGGCGCCGACGACCACGATGCCGAGGATGACCTGTTCCACGTAGGAGGAAATGCCGGCGAGTTGGGTGCCGTTTTTCAGGATGGTCATCAGCAGGGCGCCCAGCACGCTGCCGAGAATGGTGCCGACGCCGCCGAACAGGGAGCCGCCGCCGATCACCACGGCGGCGATGGCGTAGAGTTCATAATTGCCACCCGAGGTCGGTTGGGCCGCCGCCGTGTAGGACAGGTAGACGATGCCGGCGAGCGCGGAGATGATGCCGCCGAGCATATAGATCATCAGCAGGTGGCGCGGTACGTTGATCCCCACCCGCCGGGCGGCCTCGGCGTTGCTGCCGATCGCGAGGGTGTAGCGGCCGAAGCGGGTCTTGTTCAGCACGAAGGCCGCGATCAGGGCGATCACGATCGCGATCCAGCCCATGTTCGGGACCCCGAGGATGGTGCCTTGCGAAATCGCCTGGAAACCATCCGGCAGGCCGAACACCGGGGTGCCGTTGGTGGTGAGCAAGGCAGCCCCCATCGCAATGGCGAGCATGCCCAGGGTCGCGATGAACGGCGGCACGCCGAGCACCACGATCGAGCCGCCGACCATGGCACCGACCACCGCACCGAGCAGCAGGGTCAGCGCCACCGCCGCGACCATGCCCAGATGGGTATCGACCAGGATGATCGCGCAGATCATCGAGGATAAGGCGACCACCGAGCCCTGCGAGATGTCGATGCCCGCGGTTGCGATGATGAAGGTCTGCCCGATTGCGAGAATCGCGATGACGGCGACCTGCTGGGTGATGTGGAACCAGTTGATCGCGCTGAGGAAGCGCGGGTTCAGGATGCCGAAAATGATGATCAGCACGACGATGCTGATCAGCGCGAAGGCCAGTTGCCGCACGAAGCGCAGGGCGGCGCGCCCGCGCGGCATGGTCTCGATTTCGGGCTTGGGCGCGACGCGCTGGTCCATTGTGCGATCAGCCGGCCGGCTTGTAGTCGGGCGCGTACTGGCGGATTGCGGCGGTTGCCTTGGCGGAGCCGAGGTTCGCCGGCGTCAGCAGGAAATAGGGCGTGCTGATGCGCTTCGGCAGGGTCTTGCCGGCGATTTTGTCGAGCAGGGCGACCACCGCGTAATAGCCCATGTCGTAGGGCGATTGCAGGATGGAGGCCTGGATGATGCCGGCTTTGACATAGGCGATCTCGCCCAGATCGGCGTCGAACCCGACCACCTTGACCTTGGAATGCGCCCGCTGCACCGCCTCGGCCGGGCCGAGCGCCGCACGGTCGTTCGCACCGAAAATCACGTCGAGCTTGGGATACTGGGTCAGCATGGTGGTCGCGATGCGCAGGCCGGTGCTGACGTCGTTTTGTGAATACTGGATCGGCCCCATCCGCTTGATGCCGGTATAGGCTTTCATGCCCTGCATGAAGCCCTTCGGGCGGGCGATGCCGGTCGAGGCGGTATGGTTGAAATCGACGATTGCGTATTGGCCCTTGCCGTGCATCAGGTGCGCGGCGGTGTATTTCGCAAGCGCCGCTGCCGCACCGATGTTCGAGGTCGCGAGGAACGTGTCGGCGATGTTGGGCGACAGGCCGGAATCGACCGTGACGACCGGGATATGGGCGGCGAGTGCTGATTTCACCGGTTTGAGCAGGGCCTGCGGGTTTTGCGCGGCGAGGATCAGGCCATCGGTGCCGGCGGTGACCGCGTTGTTGACCATGCCGATCTGCCCCGCAAGATCGAGCCCGCTGGCGGGTGCCTCGAAGCTGACGGTCGCACCGTATTTTTTGGCGGCCTCATCGGCGCCGGACCGCACCGCGAGCCAATAGGGCGAGGCGTTCGATTTGGTGATCAGTTCGAAATGATAGGCCTTCGCCGGTTTTGCCGGGGTGGCGAGTGCGGCGACGGTGGCGTCTTTCGCCATCGCCTGCAGCGGGACGGCGAGCAGTGCGGCGCCTGCGAGCAACAGTGTAATTCTGGACATTATTGGTACTCCCCTTCGGTTTTATTGGTTTCAGCATCGGCGTAGCCGGTCATGTAGCGGATCAGTTCGGTCTGCGAGGTATCGGCGCAACGCACGTCGAACACTTTGCGGCCGCGATACATCACCATCACGCGGTCGCAGATTTTCAGGATTTCGACCAGATTATGGCCGATGAACAGCACGCCGATGCCCTCGGCGGCGAGTTGGCGGGCCATTTTCAGGACGTTTTCCGTCTCCATCACCGCGAGGGCCGCGGTCGGTTCGTCCATGATGACGATTTTGGCTTTCCAATACAGCGCCCGGGCGATCGCGACGGCCTGGCGCTGGCCGCCCGAAAGATCGAGCGCCCGGGCCGAGGGATCGGGGATGTGGCTTTCGATCCTTCCGAGCAGGGCAGCGACCTCGCCGTGGATCTTGCGTTCGTCGAGCATCGGGATCAGCCCGGCGAACCGGCGGATCGGTTCGCGGCCGAGAAAGATGTTGGCGCCGACATCGAGATGGTCGGCAAGCGCGAGATCCTGGTAGATCGTTTCGATTCCGGCGTCGCGCGCGTCGCGGGGCGTGCGAAACGCAACGTCGTGGCCGGCGAGGCGAATGTTGCCGGCATCGGCGCGATGGACGCCCGAGATCACTTTCATCAGGGTGGATTTGCCGGCGCCATTATCGCCCACCACGCCGAGCACCTCGCCGGGTGCGACCTGCATCGAAACGCCGCGCAGAACTTCGACCGCGCCGAAGCGTTTTTCGATGCCGGACACTTCGAGCGCCGCGGTGCTCGATACGGTCCCGGATGCGCTCATCGACCTGCTCGCGCAGGCGGGCGGTGCGGCGGTGCGGATGATGTCCGCATGTTCGTTTCCCCCTGGCCGATGGCGGCGACCGCCGCACCGGCCTGATTGATTGGCCTAAAGGTCGGACCAATAATGCCGCGTACCAACAAGCGCCGCATCTGACAAGCGGCGCCGCGCGGCTAAGCGTGGGATAACCTCAGTCGCGCATGAAAACATCGATCACCATATCGAGATGGGCGGCCATGGCGGCATGGGCGCGCGCCTCGGCGCCGGCGCGGATGGCATCGAGAATGGCGGCGTGCTGGGTCTGCGAGCGGGACGCCATATCCGTTGTGGTGTAGAGCGACTGCAGGCGACGGAACATGCCGCCATAGGCGTGGCCGAGCAGGATGATGGTGAACTGCTCGAACGCCGCATTGCCGCTCGCCTGGGCGATGCGGATGTGAAACATCCGGTCGCCGGGATGGGTGGTCGAACGGGTGCGGGTCTCGGCGGCATCGGCGGCGAAGGCGGCCTCGATCGCGGCGATATCAGCCTCGGTCGCGCGCCGTGCGGCCAGGGCGGCGGATTCGGGTTCGATCACGCGCCGTGCCTGCAACAAAGCGAAGGGCGGGATTTCGATATCGAGGTCGAGCGCTACCGGCAATTCGGGATCGGGGCCTGGTTTGGTCAGGCGCATCGCCTGCTGCATCAGCGAGGCGCGGGCGGGTGACGCGATGGGTTCCGGCGGCAGGGCGCACACCTGCACGCCATCGCCCACGCGGACATCGACCAGGCCGATCACCTCGAGCGCGATCAGCGCCTCGCGCACCGAGGAGCGGCTGACGCCGAGGCTTGCCGACAGGTCGCGCTCAGCGGGCAGATAGCTGCCCGGCGGATAGGTGCCGCCGGCGATCAGGTCGCTGATCTGGTCCGCGATCTGCCGGTACAGGCGGCGGTTGCGGATGGGCGCCAGTGCCATGATGGGTGAGGACTCCTTCGCGGTCCGCTTGCGCGACCCTGATGCATTTGATAACGCCATACCATTGGTCCGGCCATTGATCCAGTGGACCGCGATCGAACGATGAAACGGGGAGATGACGCAGGTGCGGATTACCGGGTTTGAGACGTTCGATCTGCGGTTTCCGACCTCACGGCTGAAGGACGGGTCCGATGCGATGAACCCGGACCCGGATTATTCCGCCGCCTATGTCATTTTGCATACCGACCAGGACGGGCTGGACGGGCATGGCCTGACCTTCACCATCGGGCGGGGAACCGAGATTGCGGTTGCGGCGATCCGCGCGATCGCACCGCTGGTGGTGGGGTTGGAGCTTGATTGGATCACCGACAATCCCGGGCGGTTCTGGCGGCATGTAACGGGTGATTCCCAGCTGCGCTGGATCGGGCCGGACAAGGGGGCGATCCACCTCGGGACCGCCGCCGTCGTCAATGCGGTGTGGGATTTATGGGCGAAGGCTGAAGGCAAGCCGGTCTGGCAATTGGTGGGCGAGATGAGCCCGGAGGCGTTGGTCCGCGCGATCGATTTTCGCTACATCACCGATTGCATCACGCCAGAGGAAGCGCTGGCGCTGCTGCGCGACGCGGCGGCCGGCAAGGACGCGCGGCTGCAGACGCTGCTGGCGAAAGGGTATCCGTGCTACACCACCTCGGCCGGGTGGCTCGGGTATGACGATGATAAACTGCGCCGGTTGGTGCGCGAGGCGGTCGATCAGGGGTTTCGCTACATCAAGTTCAAGGTGGGCCAATCGGTCGAGGATGATATCCGCCGGTTACGGATTGCGCGCGAGATCGCCGGCCCGGCGTGCCGGTTCATGATCGATGCCAACCAGGTCTGGGAGGTGGATGAAGCGATCGACTGGGTCGGCCGGCTGGCCTTTGCCGATCCGTGGTTCATCGAGGAGCCGACCAGCCCTGACGATGTCGAGGGGCATCGGGCGATCCGCGCGGCGGTGGCACCGATCCGGGTCGCGACCGGCGAGATGTGCCAGAACAGGGTGATGTTCAAGCAGTTCATCATGCGCGGCGCGATCGATGTGGTGCAGATCGATGCGTGCCGGCTGGGCGGGTTGAACGAGGTGCTGGCGGTCTTGTTGATGGCCGCGAAATACCGGCTCCCGGTCTGGCCCCACGCCGGCGGGGTGGGGCTGTGCGAATATGTGCAGCATCTGGCGATGATCGATTACCTGGCGATTTCCGGCACGATGGACGACCGCGTGGTCGAATATGTCGATCATCTGCATGAGCATTTCATCGATCCCTGCGTCATTCGCGATGCGGCCTATATGCCGCCGCGGGCGCCGGGCTACTCGATTGCGATCAAGCCGCAATCGCTGCGCGATTACGCCTTCACCGGAGCGCCGTGATGGAGATGGGTCTCACCGGCAGGATCATTCTGGTGACCGGCGGGGCCGCCGGCATCGGTGAGGCGATCGTTGCCGCGCTGCGTGCGGAACATGCCGTGCCGATCGTGCTCGATCGCGCGGCGCGGCCGGTTGCGGGCGAGGCCTATGCGCTCGACCTTGGTGATCCGGCGGCCTGTGCCGCGGCGGTGAGCGGCGTGATCGAGACCCACGGCCGGATCGATGGGCTGGTCAATAACGCCGGGGTGAACGACGGCGCGGGGCTCGATGCCGGGGTCGCGGCGTTCCGCACCTCGCTCGAACGCAACCTGGTGCCCTATTACACCATGATGCATCTGTGCGCGGCGCATCTGCGGGCGCGCCGGGGGGCGGTGGTCAATATCGCCTCGAAAGTGGCGCTCACCGGTCAGGGCGGCACCTCCGGCTATGCCGCCGCCAAGGCCGGGCAGCTGGGCCTGACGCGGGAATGGGCGGCCGAACTCGCCGGGGCCGGGGTGCGGGTCAATGCCGTCGTGCCGGCCGAGGTCGACACGCCGATGTATCGGCAGTGGCTGGCAAGCATGCCCGATCCGGCGGCGCGGCGCGCGGCGATCACAAGGATGATCCCGCTTGGGGCACGGATGACCACACCGGCCGAGATCGCCGCGAGCGTGGTGTTTCTGCTGTCGGATGCGGCGCGCCACATCACCGGGCAGTTCCACCATGTGGATGGCGGTTATGTGCATCTGGACCGCGCGCTGACCGGGCTATGATCGTCGATTCCCATCTGCATGTCTGGCAGGTCGACCGGGGGGATTACGGCTGGCTGACGCCGGATCTGCCGATCTGCCGTGATTTCACCACCGCGGATGCGCGGTCCGCTGCCAGCGGCGTCGATCGCGTGGTGCTGGTGCAGGCGGCACCGACCGCGGCGGAGACGGATTATCTGCTCGACGTCGCGCAGCACGCCGGCGGCTTCGTGCACGGCGTGGTGGGATGGACCGATCTGGCAGCACCTGACGCAGCCCGCCGGATCGAGACGCTGGCCCGCGCGCCCGATCTGGTCGGGTTGCGGCCGATGTTGCAGGACATGGCCGATGCCGCCTGGATTCTGCGGCCTGACGTGGCGCGCGGGCTGGACGCGATGGCGGCGTGCGGGCTGGTGCTCGATCTGTTGATCCGCCCGCGCCATCTGCCGCATTGCCTCAGCCTGGCGCGACGCCATCCCCGGCTCGCGATGGTGATCGATCATGCGGCGAAGCCGGACATCGCGTCGGGTGACGTGACGGCGTGGTCGGACGGGATGCGTCGCGTTGCCGGGGAGACCGAGATCAGCTGCAAACTCTCGGGCCTGATCACCGAGGCCGGGCCGGCGCCGGCGTTCGCCGCGGTCGCGCCGGTGGCGCGCTGCGTGCTGGAGTGGTTCGGCGCGGCGCGCGTGATGTGGGGCAGCGACTGGCCGGTGCTGCGCCTCGCCGCCGATTACCAGCCCTGGCTCGCCGCCGCCCAGGCGTTGGTGCGCGATGTCATGCCCGCGGCGGCGGAGCCGGTGTTCGCGACCAACGCCCTGCGCTGCTACGCGCGGTGATGCACCGCCTGTCGGCCGTAGACTGACCCCGCGATGCCTGCCATCCGGGCCTTGAGTTGCAGCGCCAGATAGAGGGAATAGTGCCGCGACTGGTGCAGATTGCCGCCGTGGAACCATAGCCCGTCCTGCTGGGTGGGCTTCCACATGTTGCGCAGCTCGCCCTCGAACGGGCCAGGGTCCTTGGTGGTGTCCGAGCCGAAGCCCCAGCATTTGCCGACCTTGTCGGCCACCTCCTGGCTGATCAGTTTCGCGGCCCAGCCGTTCATCGAACCATAGCCGGTGGCGTAGACGATCAGATCGGCGGGCAGCTCCGAGCCATCGCTGAGGGCGACGGCGTGTGGCTTGATGGCGGTGACGCTGACGCCCGATTTCAGCTTGATGCTGCCGTTCGCGACCAGGTCGGACGCGCCGACATCGATGTAATAGCCCGAGCCGCGGCGAAGGTATTTCATGAACAGGCCCGAACCGTCATCGCCGAAATCGAGCATGAAACCGGCCTGTTCGAGCCTGGCATAGAAATCGGCGTCGCGCCGCTTCATCTCGGCGTAAACCGGCTTCTGGAATTCGGCCATGATCCGGTACGGGATCGAGGCGAAGATCAGGTCGGCCTTGTCGGTGGTGATGCCGTTGGCCAGCGCCTGTTCGGAATAGAGCCCGCCCAGGGCGAGATCCATCAATGTGTCGGACCGCGCGATATGGGTGGAGGATCGTTGCACCATGGTCACGTCCGCGCCGTGCTCCCACAGCCCGGCGCAGATATCATGCGCGGAATTGTTCGACCCGATCACCACGGCGCGCTTGCCGGCATAGGCCTCGCCGCCGGGGTGGCGGCTGGAGTGGTGCTGCTCGCCCAGGAAGGTTTCGTGGCCCGGATAGCTGGGCACGTTGGGAAAGCCGGACACGCCGGTGGCCAGGACCAGATGCTGCGGCCGCAGCGTGATCGGCGCGCCGTTGCGCAGAACCTCGATCACCCAGGTGCCCGCCGCATCGTCGTAGCGGGCCGATTGTGCCTCGGTATGGGTCCAGTAATTCAGCTCCATGATCTTGACGTAGGATTCCAGCCAATCACCGATCTTGTCCTTCGGCGAGAACACCGGCCAGTGATCCGGGAACGGCAGATACGGCAGATGATCGTACCAGACCGGATCGTGCAGGCAGAGCGATTTGTAGCGCTTGCGCCAGCTATCGCCCGCGCGCTCGTTTTTTTCGAGAATGATGGTCGGCACGCCAAGCCGGCGCAGCCTGGCGCCGAGCGCGATGCCGCCCTGACCGCCGCCGATGATGACGCAATAGGGCTGCTCGGTGATACCGAGGCTGGCGGCTTCGTCCTGACGTTCATCGAGCCATGATTTACGGCCGGGTTGGACGCCGTGCGCCGCCCCCATCGGGCGGGCGGCGCCGCGCGGTTCCTCGAACCCCTTGAGTTCGGTCATGGTGGTCAGCAGGGTCCAGCACAGGCCGGCTTGCAGGCGGATATGGCCGCGGCCGCGCGCGGTGGCGGTTTCGAAGGTGAACCACCCTTCGGTCACGCCACCCGCCTCGCTTGCCTCACCCTCGATGATGAAATGTCTCGGTGCGATGTCCGCGAGGACTGTCGAGAGCATGTCGGTGATCTGGTCGCGACCTTCGACCGTCTTGATGTTCCAGGTAAAGGTGACGAGGTCGCGCCAGTAGCAATCGGCCGCGAACAGCGCGACCGCCCCAGCGATATCGCCGCGTTCGAGCGCGGCACCGAACCGGTCGAGCCAGCCTGTGACGATCAGACTCGGTTGCGAGACAATGGCATCCATGGCGTCCTCCTGATTGTTTTCAGGCATTCAACCGCTGGTGGACACGGACGTCAACTCGGGGATCGGGGCACGCATCGGGGTGATACGCGGAGACCGATCGGACGCAATCAGCCGGGCGGGGCGGTTTCCGTGAAGACGCGATCGGTCGCGATGCCGTCGAACCAGGCGGCCAGCCGGGGCGCGTTGTTGCGCCAGGCTTCATCGGCGAAGCGGAAATCGAGGTAGCCAAGCGCGCAGCCGAGCGCGATGGTGCCGATGTCGAGCAGTTTGCCTGGCAGATCGCGATCAAGCGTGGCGAGGCTGCGCTCGACGATTTGTTTCTGGCGCAGCATATAGGCGTCGCGCGCGGCTTCCTGCGGCTTGACGCTCTCCATCCGCCGCGACACCGCGGCATCGAGAATGCCATCGCCGATCGCCTGATGCTGCAACGCGACCCAGCGCGCCGCACCGCTGGCGGGAAACAGCGGCAGGGCTTCGCCAATCGTATCGAGATATTCACAGATCACCGGGCTGTCGAACAGGGCAAACCCGTCCGGCGTGACGAGGCACGGCACTTTCGACAACGGGTTGGCGGCGACCAGCGCGGCCGGGCTTTCGTGCGGATTGGTCGGGATTTTTTCGAGCTGCGCCTCGATGCCGCGCGCCATGGCGCAGGCCATCACCTTGCGAACATAGGGGCTGGTGGCAGAGTAGAACAATTTCATGGCCGGGACCTTTTGCTGGCGATCGCTCGATCTTGGGGGCTCAGCCTTACAGGGCGGGCAGGCTTGGGCGCAAGGTGACGGGGCGCGGCCAAGGGAAGGAAGACGTCTTCTTTTTTGTGAACAAAAAAGAAGCAAAAAAAACTTCGCTAATTTGGTGCGTACTGTTGAAACGTCCGGCGTCCCAGATTCAGAAAGTTTTTTGCTTCTTTTTTACAAAAAAGAAGTTCTCTCTTACTTCATCCTAGCCCCCACGCACCACGTTCCACCCGGTCTCAGCGACAGCGATGCACATGTCGTGCATGCGTCCCGCGCGTTCATCGGCCGCGTTGCCGGCGAGGGAGCGGGCGTAGACGCCTTCGACGATCGCGGCGGAGCGGAACAGCGAGAATCCCATGAAGAACTGCCAGTGTTCGATCGCCGCGCGCCCGGTCAGGCTGGCGTAGAGGGCGAGCGCTTCGGCCTCGCTCATCAGCCCCATCGCGGCGACATCGATGCCCTGGTAGCCAGCCATAGCGGGACCCGATCCGGGCGGCAGGTGGTAGGACATGCAGCAATAGGCGAGATCGGCGAGCGGATGGCCGAGCGTGGACAATTCCCAGTCGAGCACGGCCGCGATGCGGGGTTGGTCCTGATCGACGACCATGTTGCCGAGCCGGAAATCGCCGTGCACGATCGCGGTTTCATCACGCGCCGGGATGTTCGCACGCAGCCAGGCGATCAGGTTGGTCATGGCCGGGAGGTCTTCGGTTTTCGAGGCCTCGTATTGGCGGGTCCAGCGATCGATCTGGCGGGCGACGTAATTGTCCGGCCGGCCGAAGCTTTCGAGCCCGACCGCACGATAATCGACGCTGTGCAGCGCTGCGATCGCCTCGATCAGATTGCGCTGGATCGCCCCGCGATCGGGCGCGCTGACGCCGGGCATCATGACATCGTGGAACACCCGACCCGCGACATGCGCCATGAGGTAGAAGCTGGTGCCGATAATCGTTTCGTCGTCGCAGTAGTGCAGCATCGGCGCGACCGGCACGGCGGTGGCAGCGAGCGCGCTCTGGATGCGGTATTCGCGGTCGATCTGGTGGGCCGAGGGCAGCAGCGTGCCGGGTGGTTTTTTGCGCAGCACGTAGCGCTGGCCCGATGCCTCGATCAGATAGGTCGGGTTCGATTGGCCGCCCTGGAACTGGCGAATGACGGCGGGCGGCGTGAAGCCCGCGATGTGACGGGCGAGATAGTCGGTCAACCGCGCATCATCGAGGCGATGCTGCGGCAGAACCTCAACCAGTTTCGGTGCCGATGCGTCATTCATGCAAGTTTCCTCCGCTTGGGAGGGAGCATCCTGATCGCGCCACGGCGTGTCAAGCTTGCGGCGCAATGCCGCATGGGGGACTTGCGTAACGCATGGGCAAGCCGCACAATCGGGAAAAATTGCACGATGATAAGGGAAATGCCGCCATGGACTTCGACTATTCCACCAAGACCGAGGCCTTGCGCGCGCGCGTCGCGGATTTCATGGCGGCGCATATCTATCCGAACGAACAGGCGCTGTTCCATACCGCGCACAGCCAGGCCGACCGCTGGCAGCCGCTCGCTTTGTTAGGCGAGATCAAGCAGAGGGCCAAAGCCGAAGGGTTGTGGAATCTGTTTCTGCCGCAGTCCGAACACGGCGCTGGGCTGACCAATATGGAATACGCGCCGCTTGCCGAAATCATGGGGCGCAGCCCGTTCGGGCCCGAGGCGTTCAATTGTTCGGCGCCGGATACCGGCAATATGGAAGTGCTGACCCGCTATGCGGCGGCGGAGCACAAGGAGCGGTGGTTGAAGCCGCTGCTGGCCGGCGAAATCCGCTCGGCTTTCGCGATGACCGAGCCGCGCGTCGCATCGTCCGATGCGACCAATATCGAGACCGAGATCCGGCGTGATGGCGATGAATATGTCATCAATGGCCATAAATGGTGGATCTCCGGCGCGCCGGATCCGCGCTGCCATGTGCTGATCGTGATGGGAAAATCAGACCCCGCCAACCCTGATCGACATAAGCAGCAATCGATGATCCTGGTGCCGTTTCCCCATCCAGGCGTCACCATGAAACGCGCCCTGCCGGTGTTCGGCGATGATGATGCGCCGCATGGCCATGCCGAGTTGATTTTCGACAATGTACGCGTGCCGGCCGCCAACATTCTGTTAGGTGAGGGCCGCGGTTTCGAAATTGCCCAGGGCCGGCTGGGGCCGGGACGGATTCACCACTGCATGCGCTCGATCGGCGTTGCCGAACGCGCGTTGGAACGCATGATCCGCCGGCTGGAATCGCGCACCGCGTTCGGCAAGCCGGTTGCCGAGCAGAGCGTCTGGCGTGAGCGCATCGCGGAATCACGGATCATGATCGATCAGGCGCGGCTGCTGACGCTGAAAGCCGCGTATATGATGGACACGGTCGGCAACAAGGGTGCGCGGGCCGAAATTGCGATGATCAAGGTGGTGGCGCCGAATATCGCATGCAAGATCGTCGATTGGGCGATCCAGGCGTTCGGCGGCGGCGGCGTTGCTGACACCTGGCTGTCGAGTTCCTACGCTCATCAGCGCACCCTGCGGCTGGCGGATGGCCCCGATGAAGTCCACCGCGACCAGTTGGCGCGGTTGGAACAGCGCCGCTATCAGAACACCGATCCGGCACGGTCGGGCGGCTATCCGAACGTGATGATCGCGGATGGCTTGTCCGAACCGGGATTGCCGCTCTGATGCGCGCAATCGTCTGCGCGGCATGGGGCGGGCCGGAGACGCTGCAGCATCGCGAGATTGCCGATCCGGTCGCACGTGAGGGTGAAGTCGTCATCAAAATTCATGCTGCGGGCGTGAATTTTCCCGATGTTCTGATTATTCAGAAAAAATATCAGGTCCAGCCGACCCTGCCGTTCACCCCGGGCGCGGAAGTGGCAGGCGAGATCGAGGCGGTTGGCGAAGGCGTGACCGACTTCAAGATCGGCGATCGCGTTCTGGCCTTGTGCTCGACCGGCGGGTTTGCTGAGAAAATCGCGCTTAATGCGCATCTGTGCGTGCCGATCCCTGACCATGTGCCCTACGATGTCGCCGCAGGCTTCATTCTGGCGTTCGGCACCTCGCACCACGCGCTGATCGATCGCGGCGGCGTCAAGCAGGGCGATACCGTGCTGGTGCTGGGTGCGGCTGGTGGTGTGGGGCTGGCGGCGGTTGAGATTGCGAAGGCGCGCGGCGCGAACGTGATTGCCGCTGCCTCGAACGATGCCAAATTGGTGATCTGCCGCGACCGCGGCGCCGATGCCACGATCAACTACAGCACCGAGGATTTGCGCGCCGCGATCAAGACGCATACCGAGGGGCGCGGGCCCGATATTATTTTCGACCCCGTCGGCGGGCGATTTGCCGAGCCGGCATTCCGCTCGATTGCCTGGCGTGGCCGGTATCTCGTCATCGGCTTTGCGGATGGTGAAATCCCCAGCCTGCCGCTTAATTTACCGTTGCTCAAAGGGGCTTCGCTGGTGGGCGTGTTCTGGGGCGATTTCGCCCGGCGCGAGCCCAAGAACCAGATCGCGATGATGCAGGATTTGTTCGCGATGTTGCAGAACGGCCAGATCCGGCCGCTGATTTCGAAGGCCTATCCGCTGGCCGACACGGCGCAGGCGCTGCAGGACATGGCGGACCGCAAGGTGACCGGCAAAATCGTGGTGGTTCCATGAAGATTTTCAAAGATCGCATCGCCGTCATTACCGGGGCGGGCAGCGGCTTCGGGCGCGAGTTTGCCCGGATTGCGGCGGCACGGGGGATGAAACTGGCGCTGGCGGATATCCAGCAGGACGCACTCGATGCCATCACCGCAGAGCTTCAAGCTGCGGGTGCTGCGGTGATCGCGCATCGGCTCGATGTTAGTGACGCCGATGCGATGGATGGGTTCGCCGCCACCGTGTTCGATACCTTTGGCCATGTGCATCTGCTGTTCAACAATGCCGGCGTCGGCACTGGCGGCTTGATCTGGGAACATTCGGTTGCCGATTGGCAATGGGTGCTCGGCGTCAATCTGTGGGGTGTAATCCACGGTGTGCGCTGCTTTGTGCCACGCATGATCGCGGGCAAACATGAAGGTCATATCATCAACACGGCCTCGGTCGCAGGGTTGCTCTCGGCGCAGACGATGGGGCCGTATAATGTTTCGAAACATGGCGTGGTCACGCTGTCCGAAACGCTGTTTCAGGATTTGCGGATCACCGGATCGAAGCTCGGCGTTACTGTGCTGTGCCCAGCCTTCGTCGATACCGGCATCAAGGATGCCGGGCGCAACCGGCCGGCGGATCTGACGAACACGACGCCGGCTACCGAGAGCCAGCGGCTTGCCGACGAACAGACGCGCAAGGCGGTGACTTCGGGGCGGCTGAGTGCTGGTGATGTCGCGGCAAAGACCTTTGCGGCGATTGAGGCTGAGCAGTTCTACTGCCTGACGCATCCCCGGATTCTGGGATCGGTCGAGTTGCGGCTTGCGGATATCCTGGCACAGCGCAACCCGACCGATCCGTTTTCCTTCAAGAAAGACGTGGCGTTTACCGCGCCGGGCTGAACCGGCTCAGAAATGCTGCCAGCCTTGCCGGGCGAAATGCAGAGGGGTGCCTGAAGCATCGTTGATGATGATGTTGCTGTGCGCGGCGGTCATCGTGCCGATCCGCGTGAGCGGCACCGTGCCGCACGCGGCGCGCAGCGCAGGCTCGGCCGTGGCGGGTGCGGCCAGGATCAATTCGTAATCATCGCCGCCGGTCAGGCGCGTTTCGAGCCAGGCATCGCCGGCAGAGCGCGCGGCGGATGATTGCGGCACCAGCGCCGCCTCAATCACCGCGCCGAGGCCTGCGTTGGTGCAGAGATGCGCGAGATCCTGGATCAGACCGTCGGACACATCGATCGCGGCATGAACCAGGCCCGCGAGCGGCAGGCCCACTCTGGGTTCGGGCAGCAGGCGGCGCGTGGAAAAAAAACTGCCCGGGTCAGCAATGTTGCCACGCGCCGCCTCCAGCCCCAGCACCGCATCGCCGATCGTGCCGGTCACGAAAATCGCATCGCCGGGCCGGGCACCGGTGCGCAGCAGCGCCGTGCCGGGTGCTACGTGCCCGATCATGGTGACCGATGTCATGATCGGCCCAGTGGTCGAGGTGCTGTCGCCGCCAAACAGCGTGATGTTATAGGTGCGCTGATCCTGCGCCAGACCATCGGCGAAATCAGCAAGCCACGCCTCCGGCGTTGCCGCGCGCAACGCCGTGGTCAGCAAATACCCGATCGGTGCGGCACCCATCGCGGCGAGATCGGACAGGTTGCGGCGGAGCAGTTTCCGGGCGACGCAATCGGGCGGATCGTCGGGCAGGAAATGGATACCTTCGATCATCTGATCGACGGTGAGCACCAATTGCCGCCCCGGCGGCGGCGACCATACCGCCGCGTCATCGGTCAGGCGGAGCGCCGCTTCGTTCGCCAGGGGCGCGAAATAACGCGCGATCCGGTCGAACTCGCTGCCGCTCACCCCGCTTCGGCCTCGGCAAAATCGTTCGGGCGCAGAATCCGGGCCATGCGGTCGAGCACGGCGTTGCCGAGTTGCACGGCGTCCTCTTTCAGGAATCCGTGGGCAACATCGAGATATTCGTTGATCACGACGCGGGGCGGCGGCCCGTCGGTCATCCATAACTCAGCACCGCCGGCGCGCAGCAGGGCGCGCAGCACCGGGTCGAGCCGCGCCATCGGCCAGGCTTCGGGCAGCAGGCTAACAATCATCGGGTCGATCACATCCTGCTGTTCGGTCGCCACACGCACGATGCGACCGAACAGCGGCGCATGCGCTTCCGGTACCCGGCCATCGGCCACGCCGGGCTTGCCGGGCAGCGCGCCGATGCGGTGGCGGATGAATTGTTCGATAACGGTTTCAGCCGTTTCGCCGTTCTGCTCGCATTGATACAGCGCCTGCACGGCGGCGACGCGTGCCAGCGTGCGCGGCCGCACGCCCTTGCCCGATGCCGCGGTCATGCCGCCCCCAGAAGGCGTGCGAGCGCGATCTGCCTGAGGCAGGCGGCGGCGGCTTCCGCACCTTTGTTAGAGCCAGTCTCGGCCGACCGCGCCTCGGCCTGGGCGATGGTATCGACCGTCAGCAGCGCGGTGCCGAGGCAGATACCGTATTGCACGGCGACGTTCATCAGCCCGTTCATGGCGGTGCTGCAGATGTAATCGTAATGATCGGTCTCGCCGCGCACGACGCAACCAAGCACGACGAAACCATCGAACGCTTGTTTGCCGCGCAGCGCGATGCGCAGGGCCTGGGGAAGTTCGTAGGCGCCGGCGACATCGATGGTCTCGACCGTGGCGTTCGCTTCGGCCAGCAGGGCCCCCGCCGCAGTGGTCATGCCATCGACGATATCGCGGTAATATGGCGCGCGGATTATCAGCACATGCGGTGCGCTACCCGGCACGACCGGCACAATGGGTGCCAGGGCATCGGCGGTGCTCATGGTGTTGCCTTGCCCTCGATCGGCAGTTGATCGACGATGTTCAACCCGTAGCCCTCCAGCCCGATAACGGCCCGCTTGTGATTCGATAACAAAATCATGTCGTGCACGCCAAGATCGGTCAGAATCTGTGCGCCGATGCCGTAGTCACGCAGCACGGTGCCGGTGCGCGCACCGCCCATGATCTGGGCGAGGCGCGTCGAGATCGCATCCGGCCTCGCCTCGCGGATCAGCACGACGACCCCCCTGCCCGCCTCGGCGATCTGTGCCATCGCGCGGCGCAGATCGCGAATATGATCGCCGCCCAGAATATCGTCGATCGTGCTGATGGCGTGCATCCGCACCAGCACCGGATCATCGGCCGCGACATCGCCCTTCACCAGCGCGAGATGCTCGACGTGATCGACGGTGTTTTCGAAACTGACCATGCGCCATTGCTGGCCGGCCCCATCGGTCAGCGCGCCATCGCCGGTCCGGCGGACCAGTTTTTCGACGCGCCGGCGATAGCCGATCAGATCGGCGATCGTGCCGAGTTTGAGGTTGTGATATTGGGCGAAACTCACAAGGTCGGGCAGCCGCGCCATCGTGCCATCTTCGTTCATGATCTCGCAGATCACGCCGGCCGGGGTGAGGCCGGCGAGCCGCGCGATATCGACCGCGGCTTCGGTGTGGCCGGTGCGCACCAGCGTGCCGCCGTCACGCGCCATCAGGGGGAAAATATGGCCGGGTGTCGCGATATCGGCAGCACTGGATTCCGGATTGATCGCGACCGCGATGGTGCGCGCCCGATCCGCCGCCGAGATGCCGGTGGTCACACCCTCGCGCGCCTCGATCGAGACCGTGAAGGCGGTTTCGTGGCGCGAACCGTTCGATTGCGCCATCATTTTAAGGCCCAGCGTCTCGCAGCGCGCCTTGGTCAAGGCGAGGCAGATCAGGCCGCGCGCGTGTTTCGCCATGAAATTCACCGCATCCGGCGTCGCGAACTGGGCGGGGATCACCAGATCGCCTTCGTTTTCGCGGTCTTCGTCATCCACCAGGATGAACATGCGCCCGGCGCGCGCTTCATCGATGATTTCCGCGGCCGAGGACAAATAGGTCTGCAGCGATGCCGTCTGCAATGCATTCATCTTGCTCTGATCCATCACGAAACCTCCGCCAGCCGCGCGACATAGCGGGCCAGCATGTCTATTTCGACGTTCACCGCATCCCCTACCGCCAGCGTGCCGAAATTGGTGACGAGTTCGGTATGCGGGATGATATTGACGCCGAAGGTGTTGCCCTCGACCTCGTTGACCGTGAGTGACACGCCATTGATCGCAACGCTACCCTTGGGTGCGATGAACCGCGCGAGCGCCTGCGGCACGCTGAACTGCCAGCGGGTCGAGCCGTGTTCCGGCGTCATCGATATCACCGTGCCCAGACCATCGACATGGCCGGACACTACGTGGCCGCCAAGTTCATCGCCCATCCGCAGGGCGCGCTCCAGATTGATCGGGCTTTGTTCGGTCCAGGCGCCGAGCGTGGTCTTGGACAAGGTCTCGCCCGAAACGTCGACCGCGAACCAGTCGCTGCCAGCCTCGATCACGGTGAGGCAGCAGCCGGAGCAATTGATCGAGGCACCGAGCGCGATCCGGTCGAGATCCGCCCAGGCGGCATTGCGATCCGGCACGCCGATCACGAAGCGCGCGTCGCGCTCGGCGGTCGGCGGGGATTTGCTGGTCAGCCGCCCGACGGCGGTGATGATCCCGGTAAACATCAGTCCTGTCTCCGATAGGTTGCCAGGCGGTCCGCACCGCTGGCATTTGCGCTCAGCATGGTCAGTCGTTTCGCGGCGGCGAGTTCCGCAACGCCGAACCCGGCGATGGCGGCAATACCGTCGCCGCCGATCACCAGGGGGGCGGTGAACCAGGCGATCTGATCGACCAGATCGGCACGCAGCAACGAGGCCGCAAGGGTGCCGCCGCCTTCGACCAATAACCGCGTGATGCCCGCGGCACCGAGTGCCCGCAGGGCCGCCTGCGGCTCGACGCCGATTTCAGCGGCGGGCACCGCGAACAGGCGTGCGCCGAGGGCAG
Organism: Acidiphilium rubrum; assembly: GCF_900156265.1. GTDB lineage: Bacteria > Pseudomonadota > Alphaproteobacteria > Acetobacterales > Acetobacteraceae > Acidiphilium > Acidiphilium rubrum. Next base: position 195,112 of record NZ_FTNE01000004.1, on the reverse strand, counting down.
CGAAGGCATCATGCCGGGCGGGATCGGCGCCGTCGCGATGGATGATCCAGAGCGGATGCGCGTCGGCGCCGCGCGCGAGGCGGCTGTTCAGGGGCAGGCGCAGATGGGAATCGACCACGATGCGGATCATCGGAGCCGCGCGAAACCCATCGATCCGGCAGGTCAGTTCCGGATCGTCGGCCAGCGCGGTGCCGACGCCGATCATCACGGCGTCATGCGACCCGCGCAGCGTGTGGGCGGTGCGGCGGGAGGCATCGTCGGTGATCCATTGGCTGTCGCCGGTGCGCGTCGCGATGCGGCCATCCAGCGAGGTGGCGAGTTTCAGCGTGACGAGCGGCCGGCCGTGCTCGATCAGCGAGACAAACCCGGCGTTCACCGCCAGCGCCGCGGGCATCCCGACACCCTCGGTCACCTCGATGCCGGCCGCGCGCAGCATGGCGAGTCCCGCCCCGTTCACCCGTGGATCGGGGTCGCGCATCGCGACGACGACGCGCGCCACCCCGGCATCGATCAGGGCTTGCGCGCAGGGCGGCGTGCGGCCGTGATGCGCGCAAGGTTCCAGCGTGACATATACAGTTGCACCGCGCGCCGCGGCACCGGCCATCGCCAGCGCCTGCGTCTCGGCATGCGGCCGCCCGCCGGTCGCCGTGCGGCCACGCCCCACGACCCGGCCGGCGTTGACGATGACGCAGCCGACGCTCGGGTTGGGTGCGGTCTCGCCCAGGCCGCGCCGTGCCAGGCCGATCGCCGCGGCCATGCAATCGGCATCGGTCATTTCGGCGGGTCCATCGCGCCGAGGAAGGTCTTGAAATCCTTGGCTTCGCGGAAGTCGCGATAGACCGAGGCGAAGCGGACATAGGCGACCGCATCGACCTCTTTGAGCGTGTCCATCACCAGTTCGCCGATCGCGGTGGAGGCAATTTCGGCATCGCCGGAGGCTTCGAGCTTGCGAACGATGCCGTTGACGATCCGCTCGATCCGCTCGTCCTCGACCGGGCGTTTGCGCAGGGCGATCCGCACTGAACGGGCCAGCTTGTCGCGGTCGAAGGCGACCCGGCGCTGATCGGCCTTGACCACGACCAGTTCGCGCAGTTGCACGCGCTCCACCGTCGTGAAGCGCTGGCTGCATTGCGGGCAGAACCGCCGGCGGCGAATCGCACTGCCGTCTTCGCTCGGCCGGCTATCCTTGACCTGCGTATCGGCCTCGCCGCAGAACGGGCAACGCATCGGGCTTTACCGATAGATCGGAAAACGCTTGCAGAGTTCCAGCACTTTCGCACCGACGGCGGCTTCGACCGCGCTGTTCGCGCCATCGTTCGAGGCCGACAACCCATCGAGCACCTCGACGATATATTGGCCGACCAGGCGGAATTCGGCGGCACCGAAGCCGCGGGTGGTCGCGGCCGGCGTGCCGAGACGAATGCCGGAGGTCACGGCCGGTTTCGCCGGATCGAACGGGATGGCATTTTTATTCGCTGTCATGTGCGCGCGCTCGAGCGAGGCTTCGGCAGCCTTGCCGGTGACGTTTTTCGGCCGCAGATCGACCAGCATCAGATGCGAATCGGTGCCGCCTGTGACGATGTCGACGCCGCCTTCGACCAGCGTCGCGGCGAGCACCTTGGCATTTTCCGCCAGGGCTTTCTGATAGGCGCGGAACTCGGGGCGCAGTGCCTCGCCGAAGGCGACCGCTTTCGCCGCGATCACATGCATCAGCGGGCCGCCCTGCAGGCCGGGGAACACCGCGGAGTTGAACTTCTTGCCGAGATCGAGGTCGTTGCTCAGGATCATGCCGCCGCGCGGACCGCGCAGAGTCTTGTGGGTCGTGGTGGTGACCACATGGGCGTGCGGCAACGGCGAGGGAAACACGCCGGCTGCGACGAGGCCGGCGAAATGGGCCATGTCGACCATGAAATAGGCGCCGACTTCATCGGCCACTTTGCGGATGCGGGCGAAGTCGATCACGCGGGGATAGGCTGAGCCGCCGGCGATGATGATGCGCGGCTTGTGTTCGCGCGCCAGGCTTTCGAGTTCCTCGTAATCGAGCACGCCGTCTTCGCGGCGCACGCCGTATTGCACCGGTTTGAACCATTTGCCGGACAGGTTCGGCGCCGCGCCATGGGTCAGATGACCGCCCGCCGCGAGCGACATGCCGAGAATGGTGTCGCCCGCGTTCAATAGCGCCAGAAACACCGCCTGGTTGGCCTGCGCGCCGGAATGGGGCTGGACGTTCGCGTATTCGCAGCCGAACAACTGCTTCGCCCGGTCGATCGCGAGTTGTTCGGCGATGTCGACCGCGGCACAGCCGCCGTAGTAGCGCTTGCCGGGATAGCCTTCGGCATATTTGTTGGTCAGCACCGAGCCCTGGGCTTCGAGCACGGCGCGCGAGACGATGTTTTCCGAGGCGATCAGTTCGATGCCGTCCTGCTGGCGCGCCAGTTCCTGGGCGATCGCGGCGGCGAGATCGGGGTCGGTTTCCGCGAGGGATGCGTTGAAAAACCGGTCCATACTGGCAATCGGGGTCTGCTGGTTCATCGGGTCCGCTCCGGGTTGAGTTTCGCGAGCCGCAGATCGTGCCGCCCACCTTGATAATCGGTCGAAAGGAAGGCGTGCAGCGCATCGAGCGCCACGACCTCACCGGTGATGCGCGCACCGAGGGCGAGCATATTGGCGTTGTTGTGCGAGCGTGACAACCGCGCTTCGGTCGCGTCATGCGCCTGGGCGCAGCGGATGCCGGCGTGGCGGTTGGCAGCGATCGCCATGCCGATGCCCGAGCCGCAGACCAAAAGGCCGAGGTGTGCGTCGCCCGCCTCGATCCGGTCGCTCACCGCGTGCGCGATATCGGGGTAGTCGACGCTGGCGGGGCCGTTGGTACCGCAGTCGATCACGGTCCAGCCGGCATCGCGGGCCGCCTGGGCCAGCGTGTCTTTCAGGGCGTAGCCGGCGTGATCGGCGCCAACGATCAGGGTTTTCGCGATGCTCATCGCGCGGCTTTAGCACGCGGACCGTTTGGGGTGAAACAGGCCTTATTGCGCGGGCAGATGTGCCAGGATCAGCGGCCAGAACGAGACAGAACTTGCGCAATCCGCCGCTTCGCGCGATGGCGTGATCACGGCCAGATACGAGGAGTTTTAGCATGATCACCGGCAGTTTCCCGACCACACGCCTCCGGCGCAACCGCGTCGATGCCTGGACCCGCCGGATGGTGGCCGAAACCACCCTGTCGGTCGATAATCTGATCTGGCCGATTTTTGTCCGCGCGGGCGATGGCGAACCGACGCCGGTGAGTTCGATGCCCGGTGTGGTGCGGGTCGGGCTCGATCGGCTGGCCGCGCATGTGGAGGAAGCGGCGAAGCTCGGGATTCCGGCGATCGCGCTGTTTCCCGCCACACCCACGGCATTGAAAGACGCGGAAGGCACCGAGGCGCTCAATCCCGACAATCTGATCTGCCAGGCGGCGAGGCTGCTGAAGGCGGAGTTTCCCGATCTGGGGTTGATCGGTGATGTGGCGCTCGATCCTTATACCGATCATGGCCATGACGGCGTGCTGCGGGATAATTATGTCGCGAACGACGAATCGGTCGAGATTCTCGAGCGTCAGGCGGTCAACCAGGCTCAGGCCGGGATCGACATCATCGCACCGTCGGACATGATGGATGGTCGGATCGGCAGTATTCGCGCCGCACTCGATAGCGAAGGGCTGATCCATACCAGGATCATGAGCTACGCGGCCAAATACGCCTCGGCGTTCTATGGCCCGTTTCGTGAGGCGCTGGGATCGAACGCGGCGCTGCGGGGTGACAAGAAGACCTACCAGATGAACCCGGCGAATTCCGACGAGGCGCTGCGCGAGGTCGCGATGGATCTCGACGAGGGCGCCGATATGGTGATGGTCAAGCCCGGGATGCCGTATCTCGATATCGTGCGCCGGGTGCACGACACGTTCCATGTGCCGGTATTCGCCTATCAGGTGTCGGGCGAGTACGCGATGCTGGCGTCGGCAATGGAGTTGGGTCTGATCGACCGCGAGCGGGGAATATTGGAAACCCTGCTCGGCTTTCGCCGCGCAGGGGCTTCAGGCGTGTTGACCTATTTCGCGGTCGAGGCCGCGCGACTGCTGAAGGCCTCGGCCGGCTGAACGATCGAACCATCCAGGGGCATAGCCCCTGGATTTTCCGTTCAGATGCGGCGACGGCCGCCAACCAGAGCGTGGTAGATCACCAGAACCACCACCGCGCCGATCACCGCCACGATCAGACTATAAATGTTGAAGCCGGTGACGCCGACGCTGCCGAAGGCATTGAAAATGAATCCACCGACGATCGCACCGATGATGCCGAGCACCATGTCGAGCACGATACCCTCACCCTGCTTGTTGACCAGTTTGCTGGCGATAAAGCCCGCGATCAGGCCCAGAACGAGCCATGCAATAATACCCATGTGAAGTTATCCCTTTGTCAGTTTGAAAAACGGCCGCCGACCGGCCCCGGCCGGTGGCAGCCATCGTCAGGAAAAAGCCCGGTTCAGCGCTTGACGGCGTCGCGAACCTTGTCCTTGGCTTCGCCAACTTTGCCTTGAGCCTTGCCGGCAATCTGCTCGGCCTTGCCTTCGGCTTCGGTCTGCTTATTGCCGGTCACCTTGCCGACGGCTTCCTTGACACTGCCTTTGACTTGCTTGGCGGCGCCTTCAACGCGATTATGGTCGACCATTGCTTCGCTCCTTGTCTCTGTTGTGCAGGGCCGGATCGAACCGGCCTTTCGTGCATCACAGATAGGCGAGCGAGCAAACGGATCGAGAGTGCGCCATCATGATTCTGGTAATATTACCAAAACAACATGACCCGTTCAGGCCATGCCGAGCGCGCGCCGATAGACATCGATCAGCATTTCCTGTTCCTCGACCTCGGCGGGTTCCTGCTTGCGCATACGGATCAACTGACGCAGCACTTTGACATCGAACCCGGCGGACTTGGCCTCGGAATAGATATCCTTGATGTCGGACGCCAGAGCCTTGCGCTCTTCTTCGAGGCGCTCGATGCGCTCGACGATGCTCTTCAACCGATCGGCGGCAATATTGCCGGTGGTCGCGTGGTCTGCGGTCGCCTGGTCAGCGGTATCGAATGCCATCGGGGATCTCCAGCCTGAGGGGAGCGGGCGGGATAGAGCCGCGCCGCGACCCGGTCAATGGCCTGTTGATCGGCCTTGGGGGCTCAATGACCGGACTTGGCCGCTGCGGCAAACGCAGCCTGCTGCGCCGGTGATGCGCCTTTTTGGTGCAGTGCCTGCCATTCCTTGTAGGGCATGCCGTACACGATTTCGCGCGCTGCCGGATCGGCGATGTCGATGCCGCGCTCGGCAGCCTCTTCGCGATACCAGCGGGAGAGGCAATTGCGGCAGAACCCGGCCAGGTTCATCAGGTCGATATTCTGTACGTCGCTGCGCTCGCGCAGATGCGCGACCAGGCGGCGAAACGCGGCGGCTTCGAGTTCGGTGCGGGTTGCATCGTCGATCGTGGTCATGTCCATAACGTCCATCTCCTTACCGGTGCGGCGTGTGGTCAGGGCCGCACTTGTTTGCCATACGGTGGTCTAGCAGAACCAGCGCTCCAGCGCGACCAAAGGGGACAAAAATGGCATCTCGGCTCAGGCGGCACCGGCGCACCAAAATCATCGCGACCCTCGGCCCGGCAAGCTCCACGCTCGAAATGCTCGGGCAGTTGTTCGAGGCGGGGGCCGATGTGTTCCGGCTCAATTTCAGTCACGGCAGCCATGAGGATCACGCAGCGCGGATCGAGATGATCCGTGCGCTGGAGCATAAGTTTGACCGGCCGATCGGGATTCTGGCGGATATTCAGGGCCCGAAGCTGCGCGTCGGCCAGTTCCGCGGCGGGCGCATCCAGTTGCAGACCGGTTCGGAGTTCCAGCTCGACCTCAACCCCGCGCCCGGCGATACGCGCCGCGTCAATCTGCCGCATCCCGAGATCATCGCGGCGGCCAGCATCGGGGCCACGCTGCTGCTCGATGACGGCAAGCTGCGCCTGCGCGTGCTGCGCAAACGCGAGGATCATCTGCTGACCGAAGTGGTCAACGGCGGCCCGTTGTCGGACCGCAAAGGTGTCAACGTGCCGGATGTGGTGCTGCCGATTCCGGCGCTGACCGCGAAGGACCGGATCGATCTGGAATTCGCCTTGCAGCATGGCGTCGAATACATCGGCCTGTCCTTCGTGCAGCGCGCCGAAGACGTGCTGGAAGCCAAGGCGATCGCGGCCGGCCGCGCCCTGATCATGACGAAGATGGAAAAACCGCAGGCGCTCGATAATCTCGATGCGATCATGGATGCATCGGATGCCGTGATGGTCGCGCGCGGCGACCTCGGCGTGGAGTTGCCGCCCGAGGAAGTGCCGATCGCGCAGAAGCGGATCATCCGCGCGGCGCGCTCGCGCGGCCTGCCGGTCGTGGTGGCGACGCAGATGCTGGAAAGCATGATTTCCGCCCCCGCACCGACCCGCGCCGAAGCCTCGGACGTTGCGACCGCGGTGTTCGACGGGGCGGATGCCGTGATGCTGTCGGCCGAAAGCGCCGCCGGCCAGTATCCGCGTGAAGCGGTGAACATGATGGACCGGATCATCGCGCGGGTGGAGCGCGACGAGGACTGGCGCCTCGGCATCGATGCCAAACGCCCCGATCCCGAGCATTCATCGGCCGATGCGATCGCTCGCGCGGCCGACCAGGTGGCCCATACCATCGGCGCGCGCGCGATCGCCGCGTTCACCAGTTCCGGGGCCAGCGGCCTGCGGGTGGCGCGCGAGCGGCCGCATTGCCCGGTGATCGGCCTGACACCCTCGATGGATACCGCCCGGCGGCTCGCGCTGGTGTGGGGCGTGCATGCCTTGGTGACCGAGCAGGTGTTTTCGATGACCGACGCCGTCAACCTCTCGGTGCGGCTGGCCCGCCAGGAGGGTTTCGTTCAGCCGGGCGAGGAGCTCGTGGTGGTGGCCGGCGTGCCGTTCGGCGAGAGCGGTAGCACGAATGCATTGCGGGTCGCCAAGGTGTAGCGCCTGGGTTGCTTCGGTCCAACGACCACGGCAGTATGGGGCAAACTCAACGAGGGAACGACCATGATCACGATTTCAGTGCTGTATCCGCAAACCGCCGACGCCACCTTCGACATGGCCTATTATCACGCGACTCATATGAAGATGGTCCATGACCTCTGGGGCTCGATGGGTCTGCACGGCGCACGCGTGATGAAGGGCGTGCCCGGTCCGGACGGTGCCGCACCCCAATTCGGTGTGATCACGCTGCTCGAATTCGAGAGCATGGCGGCGTTTGGCAAGGCAGCGGCGGCGCACGGCGCTGCGATTATGGGCGATGTGCCGAACTTCACCAATGTGACACCGGTGCTGCAGTTCAACGAGGCCGCGAGCTGAACGCCATAATTTACTTTACTTTTCGATAGTTCCAAGACTAAGTGAAGGCGGTCGGGACAATGCCCGGCCGCTTCGGTTTATTGTGTGGGGATTTTTATGCGCCGTACCGCCAGCCGCATCGCCTTCGGCCTCATCGCCGCGACCTTCATGGGCGGCAACGCCATGGCTTGCATGGTGCCCAGCACGCAGCAGGCGCTCGACGTCATCGGCCTGAAGAGCACGCTGATGGTCAGCGCCCTCACCTGCGACCAGCGCAGCGATTACGATACCTTCATGACCAAGTTTCACGCGCATATTCTGGACGAGCAGCATTCGGTGGATGCTTATTTCCGTGAGGAACATGGCCGGCTGTTCCATACTTATGAGGATAGTTACGTGACCAGCCTTGCCAATGTGCAATCCTCGGCGGGGATTCACGAAGGCAGCGAATTCTGCAATCAGAGCAAGACACTGTTCGGCCAGGTCCTTGCGCTGAATTCGCAATCCCAACTGGACGATTTTGCCCGCCAGACGCCGGCGATTCAGCCGATTGTGGTGCTCGAATGCGGCATCGTCGAAAGCAGCGCGTTCCGCCGGATGGAGCGCCTCGCGCCGAAGCCGTGACCTTGCTGGCCGGCGCGCCCAATTTTCGTGCCGTCGATGCCTTGCCCGCAAGCGGCGGGCGCAGGCTGCGGCACGGGATGGTTTATCGATCAGGTGCGTTATCGGCACTGACCGATACCGATATCGCAGCGATCGAACCGCTCGGCATCAAGCTGGTATGTGACCTGCGCAGTGCTGCGGAGCGCCGGCGGTTTCCGACTCTCTGGCCCGGGCTCGCACCCGCCCGAACCATCGCGATGCCGGCCGAAACCGACCGGGAAGCCGGCATGCAACCGCTGATCGACCGGTTGGCGCATGAACCTGGTCCGGACGGCGCGCGGCGGGCGATGCTCGACCTGTACGCATCATTGCCACGCCTGCTCGCACCGGCGCTGCAGGCCACACTCGAGGCCGCCGCGAGCGGCTGGGGCGTGCCGATGCTGCTGCATTGCCACGTCGGCAAGGACCGGACCGGCGTTGCGGTCGCGTTGATTCTGACCGCGCTGGGAATTGAACCGGCGGCCATTGCGGCCGATTACCGTGAGACCGCCAACCGGATCGACATTGCGGTTGAAACCCGCCACTTCGCACGGACCTTGGGAACGGTGCTAGGGCGTGTCATCGATCCGGGCACGCTGGATCAGTTGGGCCGCACCGATCCCGCCTATCTCGACGCCGCGTTCGCCGCAATCGACCAGACCTGGGGCGGACCCCAGGGGTATTTCGATGCCATCGGCATTACCGCCAGCGGCCGGGACCGGCTCCAGTCGCTGTTGCTGGCATAAAAAACCCCGGCCGAGGCCGAGGTTTTTCAAAGTCATTCGAGCGAAAATCAGTTCAGGATGATTTCCACGCGGCGGTTCTGCGGCTCGCGCACGCCAGGGCCCGTCGGGACCAGCAGATGCGTCTCGCCGTAGCCCTTGATCACGATGTCGCTCTTCGGCACGCCATCGGTCACCAGCTGGGCGGCGACGTTGTCGGCACGGCGGTACGACAGCTTCTCGTTGTAGGCCGGCGTACCCGAGGTATCGGTGTAACCGTTCACGTTCAGGCTGGTCACATGAGTGGTCTGCGATGCCTTTGCGGCCTCGGCCACGATCTGCGTCGCACGCGGGGTCAGGTCGGCCTTGTTCCAGTTAAAGAACACCAGATAGGTCCGCGCCGGCGCTGGAGCCGGAGCTGCAACCGGGGTCGGCGCCGGCGCCGGCGGCGCTGGGGGCATCGGTGCGAACAATTCGTAGTTCAAGCCGACCAGAACCATGTTGTTGGAATCTGACCCGACCTTGAACGTCGCTGGAACGCCGCCTTCAGTGCCCTTGTAATGTTCATTGCCGACCGTCGCGAGGTAGCGATACTGCACGGTGGCGGACAGGCCGATTGCGCCCGGTATTGGGAACGACAGCCCGACGATCGCCTGATAGGCGAAAGCACCGGGTGTGCTGTTGATATAGGCACCGTTCGCCGGCGTCTTCACGTTGCGCAGATCCAAGAACTGGTAACCCACGCCGGCGCCGATGAAGGGGTAGATATAAGGGCTGCTGATATCGAAATCGTATAACCCGTTCAGCATCGCACCGTATTTGCGTTCGGTTCCGCTCGCAGGGACCTGCCCGGTTGCACTGTCGACTTTGTGGGCCTGGTTATCGAAGTAATCGCCTTCGAGTTCGACCCGAAACCCGTTGCCAAAGCCGTAACCCACCGACGCCTCGCCGGTGAAGCCATTTTTGAACAGAGTGCGCTCATGCAGGTTGGTCTCGACACCTCCGATCGCGTAGCCTTTGGTCTCGCGGCCGTTCATGACATTGTAACCGATGCCCGCGCTCACGTAGGCGCCGGTGACCGGTTGGGCACTGGCGGCGATCGGCAACAGGAACATGCCCGCGACAACACTGCTCGCCATCAACATTTTGCGGAACTTCATTTGCCGTCTCCTGATTTTCTGTCATGATCCCGCGCCGACGCGACGCCTCACGCTTCGCATAGATAGCATTGCACCAGCGCCAAATCAGGGTTGGCCGCAGGGTCCTGCGGGATTTGAACGCGGCGTTGCACCCACGCCACACGCAACCATGCCGATTTATCGATCCCCCATAAAAAAACCCCGGCCGAGGCCGGGGTTTTTCAAAGTCATTCGAGCGAAAATCAGTTCAGGATGATTTCCACGCGGCGGTTCTGCGGCTCGCGCACGCCTGGGCCCGTCGGGACCAGCAGATGCGTCTCGCCGTAGCCCTTGATCACGATGTCGCTCTTCGGCACGCCATCCGTTACCAGCTGGGCGGCAACGTTGTCGGCACGGCGATACGACAGCTTCTCGTTGTACGCCGGAGTGCCCGAGGTATCGGTGTAGCCGTTCACGTTAAGGCTGGTCACGTGCGTCGTCTGCGATGCCTGAGCGGCCTCGGCCACGATTTGTGTCGCACGCGGCGTCAGGTCGGCCTTATTCCAGTTGAAGAACACCAGATAGGTCCGTGCCGGGGCCGGGGCCGGGGCTGCAACCGGGGTCGGCGCAGGAGCAGGCGGTGCAGGGGGTGCCGGCGGGAACAGCTCATAGCTCATCCCGACCAGGACCATGTTGTTGGAATCGCGACCGACCTTGAAGGTCGCCGGGATGCCGTCCTGAATGCCCTTGTAATGCTGGCTGCCGATGGTCGACATATAGCGGTACTGAACATTCGCCGACAAGCCAGGCGCGCCCGGGATCGGGAACGACAAACCGACGATGCCCTGATAGGCGAACGAGCCCGGCGTGCCATTAATATAGCTACCGGTGCCCGGAATGTTCACGTTACGCCAGTCGAGGAACTGATAGCCGGCGCCAACGCCGACAAACGGATAAACGTAAGGAATGCCAACATCGAAGTCATACAGCGCATTCACCATCGCGCCGAACTTTTTTTCATTGCCGCTGGCAACGAACTGCGACGGCCCAACATCGAGCTTCTTGACTTGGTTGTTGAAGTAATCGCCTTCGAGTTCAACACGGAAACCATTGCCGAAACCGTAACCGACCGATGCTTCACCAGTAAAGCCGTTGCTGAACAAGGCCTTCGCGCCGAGGTTGGTGCTGACGCCGTCGATCGCGACGCTCTTAACCTTGCGGCTGTTGAGCATGTTGTAGCCAAGACCGGCACTGACATAGGGGCCGGTGACCGGCTGTGCCTTCGCGGCGATCGGCAGAAAGGCCGGCGCCACAATAAAGGTAGCCGCAAGCAGGGTTGTGCGGAATCTCATCTGTTGTCTCCTCGTGCGCCCGGACCCGTGTTGAAACATTCGAACCGGCGATACCAAACGATGCAGTCTACTTAGCACCGCGAACGTCATGGGAGGAGGTGCAGCGCATCGTGTTCGGCAGTGATTCACTTGATTTCAAAAGGCTGTGGCAGACAAGTCACATAATCGAAGCACACCGTGCCTATTATGACAGAATAGTAACCGAAGCAACCGAAAAACTGGTCTCGCATAAAAAAACCCCGGCCGAGGCCGGGGTTTTTCAAAGTCATTCAAGCGAAAATCAGTTCAGGATGATTTCCACGCGGCGGTTCTGCGGCTCGCGCACGCCAGGACCGGTCGGGACCAGCAGATGCGTCTCGCCATAGCCCTTGATCACGATGTCGCTCTTCGGCACGCCATCCGTCACCAGCTGGGCGGCGACGTTGTCGGCACGGCGATACGAGAGCTTCTCGTTGTAGGCCGGTGTACCCGAGGTATCGGTGTATCCGTTCACGTTCAGGCTGGTCACGTGCGTCGTCTGCGATGCCTGAGCGGCCTCGGCCACGATTTGTGTCGCACGCGGCGTCAGGTCGGCCTTGTTCCAGTTGAAGAACACCAGATAGGTCCGTGCCGGGGCCGGGGCCGGGGCTGCAACCGGGGTCGGCGCAGGAGCGGGCGGCGGCGGCGGTGCCGGCGGGAACAGCTCGTAACGGGCACCGAGCAGGATTTCGTGATTGCCCGAGTGACCAACGCCGATAAAGGTGTTCGGCACACCGGTGTCGTTGTACTTACGCTGATGTGTCAGTTCGGTGTACTGATACTGCGCTGTCAGAGCAAGGCCGGGAACCTGCGGGATGTTGTACGCAACGCCCGCGCCGACATCGAATGCGAAGCTGCCATAGGTGCCGCTGTAGCTGTCACCATAGGGGGCCGGCACGCCGATGTGCTGGAACTTCTGCCACTCGTAGCCGACACCGCCGCCGACGAAGGGTACGAAATTCGTGCCGGTCGGAATGTCATAATAGCCATTCAGCAAGACGCCGTAGGTGTTGACGCCGCCATGCACGCGGTTGTTGCCGTTGAAATTGTCATCGGCTTTGACGGCGCTGTTGCGGAAGAAATTGCCATCGAGCTCGACGCGAAACCCGTTGCCGAGGCCATAACCCACACCGATCTGGCCGGCGTAGTCGGGGCGGAACACGAAATGACCGGTCTGGCCGCCGTTCGGCTGAGCGTACGTATACTTCTGGGTCTGCATCAGGTTGGTGCCAAGACCAAGGTCCACGTAGGGACCCGTAACCGGCGCCGGGCCGCCTGCCATCTGGGCATGCGCCATCGGCGCAGCCGCGACGATTGCTGCACCGCAGGTTGCGGCAAACAGTATTGAGCGATAATTCATAAAGCCTCCATTCGTTAACATCGTTCGGCAGGAATTTGGAACGTCCAGCGTAGGTTACAATAATCTGATCTACTTCTGATACGCTCTTGTCAATTAAGATCTTGTCACGTCAGCGGTATTTACAATTTGATGCATTCAAGACACCGTCGATCAACCACCGCCGCACCCGATCAACCGGAATGTCACTGCCGCATCACCGACCACCGTGGCACCCGGTTCGGAGCGGATCAGCCATCCGCGAAACAGAGGGGTATCCCCGGTTGACGATGCATTTCCGTCCACAGGTTTCGACGTGACGGTCAGAAACGTTGCAGCATCAGACGTCATGTCCTTCGGCCGGACAACACAGGCGCCCACCTCGATCGACAACCTGCCCTCAGACGTGCTCGAGCCTACCGGCACATTAATCCGGTGAACTGCGCCATCTTCCTTGTCGAGCACGTCGAGCAACGCCGCAGCGCGCTGATCCCAGATCGGTTTTATTTGTGCGGGCGCGCCGCCGGACCCGTTTGGCGAACCGCCCGCCGTGACCGGTAACTGACCCGGTACGGCCGCATCCGGCGGGGGCGCGGTCAGTGTACCAACCGGCAAATTCGGCGCGGGCAGATCGGGGGCGGGTAGTGATTGCGCCTGAGATGGTGCCGGTGATGGCGGCACCGGCGCCGGCAATGGTGCATTCGGCGTTGCGATGATTGAAGGTGACAACGGCACCGGCGCCAGGCTGGCCGGCTGGTTATTCTGCGCCCCTGCCCACGGCATCGCTGCCAGCAGCACCGCCCCCATCCCCAGCGCGGCCTTGTGGATCACGGTGCTTTGGCACCCGGGGTCAACCCGGGCAGGCTCGTCTTCGTGCCAGCCGCAGGCGGGCTCGCGTCTGGCTGGCCAGACTTGCCCTTGGCGGCGGTGCTGGCGAAATTCGCCGCACTGAAGACGAATTTACCAAGTAGGGACTCGATGTTGATCGCCGATTGCGTCACCACAATCGCGCCATCCGGCTTCAGCATCGTATCAGACCCGCCAGGCGCGATCGATAGATAGTCCCCCCCAAGCAACGAAGCGCTTTCGATCGCGGCGCTGCTGTCCTTCGGGATTTTGACGCCGGGATCGATGTCGAAATCGACGATCGCGGCGTAGGTCGCCTTGTTGAGCGTCGTTGCGGCGACCTTGCCGACCGTCACACCCGCAATCTTTACCGGCGAACCGACCTTCAAGGGGCCGATACTGCCGAACTGGGCGTGCAGCATATAGCCATCGCTGGGCTGAGTATGTGTGCGGGAGAAAGCGAAAACCAGGAAGGCGACCACCGCGACAAGAACGGCCAGACCGGCGATTATTTCGGAAAAACGGCTCTGCATCTGCTACTTTCTGTCTAGCGTGCTAACGATGGGGTCTACGGACGAAATCACGGGGAACCCTATGTCTGCTGGTTCAGGCGTCCGGTGTCCATGGTTCATAGTCGGCTGAGACATGGGGGCGTGCCCCGCCGGCATAATCGTGCCCTTTCGGGCGGTACGCGAATGCCGTACCCGTCATGTTCGGCTCATGGGGCCGTTGCCAAGGGCGGCGATTGGCGTCGGACAGCGGCGCATCGGTCGTGAAATGCAGCCAGGCATGCCACTCGGGCGGCACCAGCGAGGCATCGCGCGCGCGACCGGCGTAGAGCACCCAGCGACGGGCGCGGCCATCCTGCCGGGTCGGCCGGCGTTCCTCGAAATACCGGTTGCCGAGCGCGTCCTGGCCGACGGCCCCGCCGTGGCGCAACGTGTTGAGGATGAGGCCGGGGTTGTTGATCAGCGCCCGCCAGCCGCCCAGCGATGCCAAGCTGGGAGCCCCGGGTCGCGACGCCCGGTTTTTGCCATCGTGCCGCGCGTCTTCGCCCGCCACAGTGTCGTCGGTTGCGTTCATGCTCGTCTCTATAAAGGAACTGGTCAGATCGGTCCATCCGTGCCGCACTGCACCAGACAGCACGGTTATCCACAACATTTTGTGGCGGCCGTCATCGATATCCACAACATGACGCGGAATCGCGCTGGAAACGGCGCTGCGAACGGACTAGAGTTGTAGTATGATCAAAGATCACGCCGGTTCGTACCGCTCCCACCCGCCGCTGCCCTGGCGCGGCATTCGCATGCGGCGCCTGGAAATCGGCTCCGATCCGGATGCGACGCCGGAACCAGCGGTTATCCCGGTCGCCTGGCCTGAACAAGCCGCTGCCGGCCTGGTCGCTCTGCGCGCATCGCCCCGCCTGGTCGAGGCACCGGCCGCGGCATCCGCCTGGATCGAGCCGATCGCGGCACGCGCCGCCGCCGCCGGGATCGAGGATGATTTGGCCAACGTGCTGCATCACCTGCTGATCGGCCGGCGTGGCGCGCCCTCCCCCGGCATCTGGCGCGGCGTGCCGGAAGCGATCCCCGGCTTCGTCCTCAACGTGTCGCAGTTTCTCGACGACGCGCAGCAGTTCGACACCGAAGGGTTCGGCGAGGCGGTCCGCACCGCGGTCATCGCACTCAGCCTCAGCAACCCATCGGCTCAGCGCCTCGCGCTCGGCATGGCCGATCTGGCCATGCTGCTGGCCCGACTCGACCTCGATTACGCCAGCGATGCCGCACGATCGCTGGCGGCGAGCCTCGCCGCCCTGCTCGCGGCGCAGGCCGATATCGCCTCCGCTGGTCTGCTCGCGCGCGGCATGGCACCCGGTTGCGCGATCACCACCGCGCCGCTGCCCCGCACCTGCCCGATCGAGGCGGTCCGCGCCGCTGCGCTGCGCGCGCAGGGGCAAGCCCAAGCCTTGGGTCTGCGCCAGCACCTCAGCCTGACCGGCCTGTTGCCGCCGGGGCCGGTGGAGGCGTTGCTCGGCGTCGAGACCATCGGCATCGCGGCACCGCTCTCGGCGCTGAACGGCGAAGGCAAATTGGCCACCTGGTCGCGCGCCCGCCTGGCCGCATCGGGCCGCACCGCCGAGGATGCGCTGGCGGCAACCATCGCCGGCGCCGATCCGTTCGGCATCGCCGATCGGGCCGGCCTGCAGGCAATGCATGATGCCATCGCACCGTTTTGCACGATTCTGCCGCCGTTGCAGACCAGCCTGCCGGTTCGCACCCCGGCGCGCGGCACCGCGCGCGACAAACTGCCCGCCCGGCGCGGTGGCTATACCCAGAAAGTCACCATCGCCGGCCACAAGGTGTTTCTGCGCACCGGCGAGTATCCGGATGGCCGGCTGGGCGAGATATTCCTGACCTTGCCCCGCGAATCCGCCGCATTTCGCGGGCTGGCCGAGGCGTTTGCCATCGCCGTCAGCCTTGGTTTGCAGCACGGCGTGCCGCTCGATGACTTCGTCGATGAATTCGCGTTCACCCGGTTCGGCAGCGCCGGTGCGGTGGAAGGCGATGCCGAAATTACCCAGGCAAGCTCGCTGATCGACTACGTATTCCGCCATCTGGCCGCCAACTACCTCGACCGGCACGATCTCGCGACCGCCACCAACGACGACGCGACGGCCGCGTCCAGCGAGGCCCCGGCCACACCGTTGCTGCCGCTCGATCTGCCGGCGGCCGAGGGCAGCCGGCCCCGGCGCCAGCGCCCCACCCTGAAACTGGTGAGTTGAGAATGAGTGCCACAGAGCGCCTTGCCGCACTCGGGATCGTGCTTCCGACGCCTGCCAAAGCCGTTGCCAATTATGTACCGGTCGTGATCGCGGGTGGGTTCGCCATTGTCAGCGGCCAGTTGCCCTATGAAAACGGTCAGGTCGCGGTGACCGGCAAACTGGGTCAGGAAGTCGATATCGCCGAGGGCGTCCGCGCGGCCCGGCTCTGCATGATCAATGTGCTCGCCCAACTGCAAGCGAGCCTGCCCGAAGGCCTGGCCTCGGTCGCGCAAGTGGTGCGGCTGGGCGGCTTCATCGCGGCGACGCCATTTTTCACCGACGCCGCCAAGGTGATGAACGGTGCCTCCGACCTCGCAGTCGCGGTGTTCGGCGATGCCGGACGGCACGCCCGGTCGACCATCGGCGTTGCTTCCTTGCCGCTCGATGGTGCGGTCGAGGTCGAGGGAATGTTCTTGCTCCGGTAATTGCGCGCCCTCACCGCTTGTCGTATTTCCCGCACGTCTTGCGCCGGGTGCCGTATCAGCCCGGGCATCAACCAGTGGGAGCCACCATGAGCGCCATCGCCGATATCGTCGCCCGCGAAATTCTGGACAG
Source organism: Acidiphilium rubrum (assembly GCF_900156265.1). Taxonomy (GTDB): domain Bacteria; phylum Pseudomonadota; class Alphaproteobacteria; order Acetobacterales; family Acetobacteraceae; genus Acidiphilium; species Acidiphilium rubrum. The sequence continues at coordinate 178,298 of NZ_FTNE01000004.1, read as the reverse complement.
CCGGGGGAACCCCACGGTCGAAGTCGACGTGATGCTCGATTCGGGTGCCATGGGCCGGGCCGCGGTGCCATCCGGCGCCTCGACCGGCGCGCATGAAGCGGTCGAACTGCGCGATGGCGATAAATCCCGCTACGGCGGCAAGGGCGTCACCAAGGCGGTCGCCGCGGTCGAGCGCGAGATTTTCGATGCGATCGGCGGCATGGATGCGTCCGAGCAGGTCATGATCGACGAGTTGATGATCGAGCTGGACGGCACGCCGAACAAATCCCGCCTGGGTGCCAATGCGATTCTCGGCGTGTCGCTCGCGGTCGCCAAAGCCGCGGCGGATGATCTGGGCGTGCCGCTCTACCGGTATATCGGCGGCAGCTTCGCGCGCACCCTGCCGGTGCCGATGATGAACATCATCAACGGCGGCCAACATGCCGATAACCCGATCGACATTCAGGAGTTCATGATCCAGCCGATTGGTGCCGCGAGCGTGGCCGATGCGGTGCGGATGGGTGCCGAAGTGTTTCACACCTTGAAGAAAATCCTGCACGATGCCGGGCACAACACCAATGTCGGCGATGAGGGCGGCTTCGCCCCCGGCCTGAAATCGGCCGAAGAGGCGCTCGGTTTCATCAGCAAGGCGGTCGAGCAGGCGGGCTACAAGCCTGGCGAAGACATCGCTTTCGCGCTCGACTGCGCGGCGACCGAATTTTTCAAAGACGGCAAATACCACCTGGAAGGCGAGGGCAAAGTGCTCGATGCCGCCGGCATGACCGATTACATCGCGGCTCTCGCCAAAAAATTCCCGATCATCTCGGTCGAGGATCCGCTGGCCGAGGATGATTGGGAAGGCTGGGCGCATTTCACCAGCGTACTCGGCGGCACCATGCAGGTGGTTGGCGATGATCTGTTCGTCACCAACCCGGCCCGGCTGCGCCGCGGCATCGAGGCGCGATCGGCCAACGCGATCCTGGTGAAGGTCAACCAGATCGGCACGCTGTCCGAAACGCTGGAAGCCATCGAGCTCGCGCATCGTGCCGGCATGGCGACCATCATCAGCCACCGTTCGGGCGAGACCGAGGATGCGACGATCGCGGATATCGCGGTTGCGGTGAACGCCGGGCAGATCAAGACCGGTAGCCTCGCCCGCAGCGACCGCACCGCGAAATACAACCAGCTCATGCGGATCGAGGCGGAGCTGGGCACCGCCGGCCGCTTCGCCGGCCGCACCATCCTGCGCCGCTGAGCGAAGCCATGGTTATCAATTCACGAAAATTTTTTGCTTCTTTTATATAAAAAAGAAGCCTTTTCTTTGACTTACGCGACCTCGATCCCATAGCCTGCGTCAAACGCAGGAGAGGCATAATGTCTGAAGGATACGCCGGACCGTTCATCGCGGCCGAGGCGCTGGGCAAGCAATTCGGCACGCGGATCGCCTTGGCCGACGTGACGTTCACCGTCGGCCCTGGTGAAATCGTCGGCCTGCTCGGCCCGAACGGTGCGGGCAAGACCACGTTGATCGGCTGCCTGCTGGGGTTTCTGCTGCCCTCCGCCGGCTCGATCAGGTTGTTTGGTGAAACGGCGGCCGAATTGTCGCCGGCGCTGCGCGGCCGCACCGGCTTCGTGCCGCAGACCATGAGCGGGTTCGGCTGGTTCCGGGTCGGCGAGCTGATCACTTATCTTGGCAAATTCTATGCGCAGGAACCGGGCGCGCCGCCGCCCTGGCTGCTGGACTGGGCCGGGCTTGACCCGAAGGCGCGGGTCAAATCCCTCTCCGGTGGCCAGAAACAGCGCCTCGCGATCGTGCTGGCGATGCGCCATGCGCCGGATCTGCTGATCCTGGATGAGCCGGTCGCGAGCCTCGACCCGCAGGCGCGCCGCGATTTCATGGCGCTGCTGACCAGATTCTGCGCGCAGGAGGGGCGGAGCGTGCTGATTTCCTCGCATATTCTCTCCGACCTCGAAAAAATCGCGACCCGCGCGATTTTCATGCGGCACGGCAGCATCATCCACGATACGCCGATGGCGCGGTTCCGCACCTCCGCGCGCTGGGTGGCCGCACCGCGCGACGCGTTGCCGCAACACGTCTCGTGCCTTGCCGAAGATCGTGACACGGGCGCCTTGCTGGTCGATGGCTGGGACGAGGCAAGCGCCGCCGCGCTGGCCGCGACGCTCGGGGCAGCGCCCGACGTGCGCATCCCCGATCTGGAAACGGCATTTCTGGAAATGACCCGATGAAGCCGCGCCTCGCCGCGGCCGCGCTGCGCAACTACGCCTCGCCAGTGTTCGTGCGCGAGAACCCGATGCTGGCCTCCGCCGGCTGCATGCTGGCCGCGGGTGCGATCAGCGCGCCGAAGGCGGCGGCGATCGTAGCGATTGGCGGTATTCAGGCGTTGTTCCTGCATCGCTCGATGTTCCTGTTTTTCTGGTGGTATGTCGCTTTCTACGTGCCGGCCTGTTTTACGATGCATTATTGGCGGCAGGTGCGGTCCAATCTTGCAACCGCCATCCCCGATCTGAAATCGGCCGAACTCAGCGCCGTTGCCATCACCTTGGTGATCCTGACCGCCCTGTTCGCGATCCCTCTGATAGGGTTCGGCGCCCCCATTGCCGGCGCGCTCGCGCTGGCTGCGCTGGCCATGGCGACCGGTGCCGCGTTCAGCAGCGGGGGGGCGACCGGACAGGCCAAGGGGGTCACACGGCTTCGGGGACTCCTGTTTCTACCCGTCATGTTCGTCGGATCACAGCCGCATTATCTCGCATACGTCGTCTTTGCGCCGGCACCGATCGCGTTGTTGATCACCGGTCTCGCGGTTTCACTCGTCGTCTCCGGCCTGCGCTATGTCCCCGCACGGGCGGCGAGCCAGGACGAAGCGCAAGCGGATCGCGCCGATCGTGCCGCCGCCGCGCCGCGAACCGGCGCTCTGCGCACGATCCTGCGGCCGATCGGCCGGATCATGACCTGGAAACCCGGCTTCATGCCGGTGCAGCCGTTGCCTGCCATGCTCGGCATCGCGCTGGGCCCGATCGGCCTGCTGATCGTCACCTGTATTCAGATCGGCGTTCTACTTCTTTACATGCCGGCGTTCGCCTGGATCACCGGCCATGATTTCATCGCCGCGCTGATCAAGCAGGCGCCACAATCGATCGGGTTCGGCGTGGCGCTCGGGTTGTTCGGCAGCGGCCAATGGCTGATCAGCCGTGGTGACTGGCCCGCGCTCTATATGGCGGGGCGCTATGGTGGCCGCAGCGGTTTCGCCGCCGCCATGGTGCGGGCGTTTCGCACCAATATGATCGAAATCAGCCTGATCAACGCGCTCGTGGTCGTCACCGTTGCGTTGTCGCTCGGCGTCGTTACACCGATCCAGGCGATACCGGTGGCATTTTGCACCTTCGGCGCAGTGTTCGGTGCCAGCCACGCGCCGGCATTGCCTCTGCTCTGGCGCGAACTTGGCGGCAAGGGCGTCACGCTCATGTTCGCCATGGCGGGCGCGTTTGCGGTAATGGCGCTGCTGGGGTTCGGCGTGCTCGACCACGGCCCGGCGCTCTGGGCGGTCGGCTGCGCGGCGGCATTGTTCGCCCTCGGTATCGTCATGTCGCTGCTCGCACCGGGCCGCCTCGCCGCGATGGACTGGCCGATCGAAACCGACCCGGCCGGCTAGACGCTCTGGCGCCGCATCGCCAGTTCGGGCACGATAGCGCGGGGACATACACGGAGGTTGCATGAAACGGCATCGGCGGATCAGGGCAGGCATCGCCAGCATATGCCTCGCTTGCAGCGCGGCGCTGGCGCTCAACGGCACTGTTCTGGCCGCGGACCTGATCCGGGCACCCGCCGTGCCGCAACCCACCGCACCGGGCGACCTGGTGGGTGTGGTGTTGGAAAACACCCTGACCCACGCGATTACACCGCGCTATATCACCTTCGGCACCGTGTTCGCGCGCGGGCAGTTGCCCAAGGGCGAAGCGATCACCGCAATGGTCGGCGGCAAGAGCGAACCCGCGCAGATCGATGTCAAGAACCGCTATCCGGATGGTTCGGTGTTGTTCGGCGTGGTGACCCTGCGCGCCCCGGCGATGGCCAGCGGCGCCGATGCGCCGGTCATGCTGCGCAAGGCCGCGCCGACCCCGGGCACCGTCGCGATCATGCCCGCGCTGGAAAAACACGACATCACCATCACCCTCGCGCTGAACGACCCCGGCATGCCGACGCGCTACGTGACCGTATACGCCGCCAAGCTGCTCGCCAAAGCCCGGGCCGCCGGGCAAACCTCGCCTTGGCTCGCCGGCCCGCTGGTTTCGGAAACCCGGGTCTCACGGCACATCCAAGGCTCGCTGCGGCTGGTGCTGGATATCCGCGCATACGCAAGCGGCAGCGTGGCGGCGGATGTGCAACTGAACAACGACATCGCGATGAGCCCGAAAGGGGGTACCGAAACCTACGGCATCATCATCGCCCAGAACGGCAAGCCGGTGTTCGCAGTGCCGCACATTCACCAATTCCAGTACCAGGACTGGCACACGATCATCCGCTCCGGCGGCCGCGCCCCGATCAACGTGGTGCACGATGTCGCGGCGATGGAGCGGATCGGCATTGTGCCTGCGTATGAGTTGAAAGTGGGGATGACTCGCAGCACGCTCGTCGACGAATTGAAATCGATCACGGCACCGGGGTGGGATGCGCCATTAGCGGTGAACGGCGTCACGCAATACATGCCCGGCGTCGGTGGTCGCGGTGATATAGGGCCGACCAACGCAGCCAACACGATCTGGTTGATCACCCAGAATCCGGTTGCCGCCGAATATGCCATGGGGCAGGCCGATGCCGCGGGTGCGGTGCCGTGGCATTTTTTCTATCCCAAAACCGGCGAATTCGTGACCACAGCGGATTTCCCCAATCTGTGGGTCGATGGTCGCGGCGGCTCGGCTCCCTACACCACTGGCTTGACTCAGCAAGTGGATGGAAAGACCGGCTGGGCGCTCGACGTCGCCCATGAGCCAGATCTGTCATATATCCCTTACTTGCTGACCGGCCGGCGCTACTACCTCGACCAACAGAACGCCGAGGCTGATTATTCTGAAGTGGGCCAATGGCCTGCGCCACAAGCTCGCAACAATGGTGAAGGCATCATTGTCGGCCCAAGCGAACAAGTCCGCGGCGCCGCCTGGAGTCTGCGCGAGGTGGCAGACGCCGCTTATATCAATCCTGATGGGTCTCCGATGCGCCATTATTTTCAGCATGTGATAAAGAACAACATGGCCTTTCTCGAAAAGAGCATCCCGCTCTGGACCAAGCAGCAAGGAGATATCTATGGTTATGTAGTGGGAACGTACGGAAGCGGAACCAACGCCTTTGCGCCGTGGCAACAAGATTATTTTGCAACTACAATGGCAACAATGGCTTTCCAGGGAATATCAGGCGCCCGAAAAATTCTGTTATGGGAAGATCACTTTCTTGCCGGCAGTCTCCTGACAAAAACGACTGGTTATAACCGTCATAACGGCATTTCGTATAACCTGTTCATTCAAAACAAAAATTCCAAGCAAATAGCAACGACATGGGCTCAACTCGATCAAGATACCCGTGATGGTGGTCAGGCAAATGGCACAGGCTGGGCGCATAGCATTGGAGACTACGGGCTCACGCGCCTAGCGGCACTTGCCAGCGTCTATAACGCCACGCATTCCGCCGAAGCGCTTCAAGCCTATGATTGGTTGCTACACAGCGGTGCGCCGTTTATCGACATGCAAGGCTACGAAACCACCGAACAATTCTGGGTTGTTCCGCTCTCATCGCGCAAGGCTCACTGACGAATATGGGCGGGCTATTTATCACTGCTGATCCGAGCTTGGCGCATCGCAAAGCTCTGGCCGGCATCGCTCGCCCGCATTTCGCGCGCGCCGGGCTGACCGACCCGGTCACCGTCGAAACTGATCATCTGCTGATCGACGTCTACCCGAAATATCGCCGAACAACGCCCACGATCCTGCAATTCGACAATGGCGATTTCGCCCTCGCCGTCGGCACCTTTCTGTTTCAGGGCAAAACCGGCATCGAAGCCCTGCGCGCGTATTTTACCCACCCCGACCCGCCTCGGGACCGATGCCGGGGTGCCTATCTCCTGCTGATCAGCCGCCAGGGTCGAACCACACTCCATGCCGACCCACACGGCACGTACGAACTCTATATCGACGATCGCCGCACCCTGTTCAGCACCGCGTTCCTCGCACTTGCCGCTTGCCTGCCGCGTCGCAGCATCCGTGCCGCGGAATGTCTCGAATACGTCATCGGCGGCGTCACCCTCGGCACCGGCACGCCGGTCACCGAAATCGACCGGCTCGACCTCGGCGAAACCATCGACTTCGCGGATACCAACCGCCGACATATCGCCCGTCCCCGCCTGATCGAGGCCGAACGCCCCGCGCCGATCGGCGAATTGATCGAACGTAGCCTCGCCAGCCTGCGCGCCACGATGCGCGATTATGCCTCCGCGTTCGATAATCGCATCCGCATCAGCTTCTCCGGCGGCTACGACAGCCGCCTGCTGCTCGCCCTCGCGCGCGACTGCGGTGTCGAACCGCATCTTTTCGTCTACGGCGCCGAAGATGCGCCGGACGTCCGCCACGCCGCGGCACTTGCCCGCGCCGAAGGTGTCAGCTTTGAACATATCGACAAGACGCGCATCCGCCCGGTCACCCTCGAAACCTTTCCCGAAATGCTGCGCGCCAGTGCCGAAATGAACGATGGGTTTTCACAATACTGGATGTTCTGCTCGGATTCCGAAAACTACGCCCGGATCGACCGTTGTGCCGGCGACGGCGTTATCATGAACGGCGGTGGCGGCGAGGTATTCCGTAATTTCTTCAAATTCCGCGGCCAGTCGATGAGCGTGAAAAGCTTTGTCCGCGCGTTCTTCAGCGGCTATGATCCCGCCATTCTGGTCGATCCGCGACTGCAGGCCGAATACGAAGCCAATCTCAGCCGCAAAATCATCACCTTGTTCGACCTCGACCGCCCGCACCTCACCCGCGCGCATGTTCAGAGCCTCTATCCCCATCTGCGTTGCCGCTCCTGGTTCGGGCGCGACACCAGCCTCGACAATCGCTTCGGCCACCGTGCCACCCCCTACCTCGAACCCGCGATCGTCAGCGCGGCTCTGCAAGTGCCGCTGGCCCTGAAGCATTTCGGCGTGTTCCAAGGTCGCCTGATCAACGCACTGTCGCCCACAATCGCCGCCCATATGTCGTCACACGGCTATGCATTCGACCGTGATCCGCCGTGGCGGCGGCGATTGGGCGATTTAAGACTTCTAGTACAGCCGATTATAGCCAGGCCCTATAATTTCAAAATAAAGTACTTTTTAGAGAAACGAGGTCAATTTCCATTAGAAATATCTGAACAATACCTTACGACGACGATCAAATCAGATCCATCCGCTACAGATAGTTTTGTTCAGCCAGAAAAAATTAAAGATGCATCTCAGTTTCAGAGGTTGTGTGTTTTAAATTATATTTTTGAATTGATGGAATTATAAATAGAAATATTACTCAATGCGAATTTATACAGATTTTTAAACGTTCAAAAAGTAGATCAATGTTTGTATAAGATTGGATTTTTTCAGTTAGACGTATGACAAAAAATTCAAAGCCGATCGCGTTAATCATTTTATCGGGCGGCGGATTTACCTTCGAGACGCAATGCTTGTTGCGGGAAATCGAGTCTGGTTTTCGATTCGTTTACCTTGCAACCAGGTTCGGCGGCGAACCGGGTGAGCCCGGTATCCCGCCTGGAGTGCGCTATGAAGTACCCTCGTTTTCCTCGATGACCCAGCGCTCATATCTGCGCAGCATTGATGCCTTCATAAAGACTTTCATGACCACGCGCCGTGTGATCCGCACCGAAGCGATCGATGTTATCATCGCAATAGGATGTAGCCACGCTGTGCCAATGCTGCTCGCCGGCCGATCGACGCGCTGCAGATCCGTCTATATCGAGAGTATCACGCGCGTCGATAAACTCTCGAACACGGGCCGCATGATTTATCACCTGCGCTTGTCGTCACGCTTTCTCGTGCAATGGCCAAAATTGCAAGAACGCTACCCCGCCAGTGAATTAGGCAGTATTCTATGATCTTCGTGACAGTCGGCACCACAATGCCGTTCGATGAATTACTGCGTGAAATTGATCAACTCGCTGGTCAGGGCAAACTCGGCGAGCCGCTGATCTGCCAAACCGGCCAGTCTAAATATCAACTCGCGAACGGCGAGCAGTTTATCGGCCGACCCAGTATTGCCGACCTGATCGACCAGGCAACGCTCGTCATCTCGCATGGGGGCGCTACAGTGATCCAGCTTTTAATCGCGCGAAAACCCTTTGTTGCATTCCCTAATCCGCGCGGAGCGGGCGATCACCAAACCAGCTTTCTGCGCGAAGTCGCTCGCGTCAGCGATATATCATGGAGTTCCAACGTCTCCGATCTCGCGCAGTTGATTGGCGAGCGCCGCAACAAAGGACCCGCCACGATTCCGGCTGATTTTCCACGCGCGGGAAACATCATTCGTCAGTTTGTCGCTGGGCAGTGAAGGCCGAATTAAATATGGCGTAGGCAATCGCCTCGTCCTTATGGCGGCCCTCAAACATCCAGCTCCCCTGCCCCCGCCGCCCGATCCTGAATGAACCGGAACCGTAACTCCGGCTTGCGCCCCATCAGGCTCTCGACCATCTCCGCAGTCTCCGCCCGCGCCTCCGGCAGCGTCATTACGCGCAGAAGCACCCGCCGCTTCGGGTCCATGGTGGTCTCTTTCAGCATCGCCGGCGGCATTTCGCCGAGGCCCTTGAAGCGGCTGATCTCGACCTTCGCGCTGCCCTTGAATGCGGTCTTCAGCAACCGGTCACGCTCCGCATCGTCCATCGCGTAGACCGATTTGCTGCCCTGGGTCAGGCGGAACAAGGGCGGTTGCGCCAGAAACACATGCCCGGCGCGGATCAACTCCGGCAGTTCGCGGTAAAAGAACGTCATCAACAGCGAAGCGATATGCGCGCCATCGACATCGGCATCGGTCATGATGATAATGCGGCCGTAGCGCAGCTGGTCGAGCCGGAACCGATCGCCCACGCCACAACCCAGCGCCTCGATCAGGTCTTTCAACTCCTGATTCTGCCGCAGTTTTTCGGTCGAAGCCGAAGCGACGTTCAAAATCTTGCCCCGCAGCGGCAACACCGCCTGGGTCTCCCGGTTGCGCGCCTGCTTGGCCGACCCGCCCGCGGAATCGCCTTCGACCAGGAAAATCTCGGTATCCTCGCGGGATTCCCGGGTGCAATCGGTCAGTTTGCCCGGCAGACGCAACCGCCTGGTCGCCGATTTGCGCGGCGTGTCCTTCGCCTCGCGGCGCCGGATGCGCTCTTCGGCGCGTTCGATCACATAGGCCAGCAGATTGTCAGCACTCGCGGGATCGCCGGCAAGGAAATGTTCGAACCGGTCGCGCAGCGCGGCTTCGGTGACCTTCTGGGCTTCCGGCGAGGTGAGTTTTTCCTTGGTCTGGCCTTGAAACTGCGGATCACGGATGAACAGCGACATCTTGGCCGACAAAGTACCCGTAACATCCTCGCCGGTGATGACGCTGGTGCGCTTGTTGCCCCGCTGCTCGCCGAAGCCACGCAACCCCTTCAACAGCGCCGCGCGAAACCCCGCCTCATGCGTGCCGCCCTGCGGGGTCGGGATCGTGTTGCAATAGGTGTCGAGCGCGGCATCGCCGTTATCCAGCCAGGCGCACGCCCATTCGATCCGCCCCGCCGCATCCGGCAGATCGGCCAAGCCGGCCCAGACGGGCACGACCAGTTTTGACGTGCTGCCGAGTTCCTCAGCCAGCGAATCGGCCAGCCCGCCGGGAAAATGCAGCTCGGCCTGGGCCGGGATCTCGCTGCCCGGCGGGATCAACGCCGGATCGCACGACCAGCGGATGCGCACGCCGCGGAACAGATAGGCTTTCGAGCGGCATAACCGGTACAGCCGAACCGCGCTGAGCCGCAGCGTGCCGAAAATTTCAGGATCGGGGGTGAAGCGGACCAGCGTACCGCGCCGGTTCGGCATCGGGCCGGCATTGATCAGCGGCGTCAGCGGCTTGCCCCGCGCATAATCCTGCTTCCACAGCACGCGATCGCGCACAACCTCGACTTCCAGCCGCTCGGACAATGCATTGACCACCGAACTGCCGACGCCGTGCAACCCGCCTGATGTCGCGTAGGCCTTGCCGGAGAATTTGGCGCCCGAGTGCAGCGTCGTGAGAATGACTTCGAGCGCCGATTTGTCCTTGAATTTCGGATGCGGATCGATCGGGTAGCCACGCCCGTTGTCGCGCACGCTCAGCCAGTTGCCGGCAGCGAGACTCATTTCGATCATCGAGGCATGCCCCGCGACCGCCTCGTCCATCGCATTGTCGAGCAGTTCGGCGGCGAGGTGATGCAACGCGCCCTCGTCGGTGCCGCCGATATACATGCCGGGCCGCCGGCGGACCGGTTCCAGGCCTTCCAGAACCTCGATATCCTTGGCGGTATACGCCGCCGATGCGGCGGATTGGTCGAACAGATCAGTCACGTGCCGGCCTCGATTCGTTGGATTGCGAAACCCTTCTGCCACAGAAGCCCAAACAACGGGTTATACTTTCGCGAGCGCCTGGTTGACCCATGCCGCGGCGGCGGCGAAGGCGTGGTCGGCGTCGAGCGCACTGGTATCGAGCACGTGGGCATCATCCGCCGGGCGCAAGGGGGCGGCGGTGCGCGTGCGGTCCGCCTCGTCACGGACGGCGAGGTCGGCGCGCACCGCATCGAGCGTCGCGGTATGGCCCTGTATTTGGCGTTCGGCGAACCGGCGTTGGGCCCGCACGTCGAGCGAGGCGGTGATGAACAGTTTTACCGCGGCCTGCGGGAACACGATGGTGCCGATATCGCGCCCATCGAGCACGGCGCCGGAACTCGCGGCGAAATTGCGCTGAAAATCGAGCAGGGCGGCGCGCACGGCGGCGATCGAGGCGACCGCACTCGCCGCCAGATCAACCTCGGGCGTGCGCAGATCATCGCGCCCGAGGTCGAGCCGGCCGAGCCCGCGCGCCTGAGCCGTGGCAATGGCGGGATCGGCCGGATTGCCGCCGTGGTCGAGCACGCGGCGGGCGACCACGCGGTAGAGCAGACCGGTATCGAGATAGGGCAGGTTGAAGGCTGCCGCCAGGCGCCGGGCCAGCGTGCCCTTGCCAGACGCCGCCGGACCATCGATGGCGATGACGATCGGTTTCATGCAGCCTCCGGTTCAGCCTCGATCGCGGCTCCCAGGCCTCGCATCAGGCCCATAAACCCGGGGAAACTGGTGTCGATGAAGCGCGCATCGTCGATCATCACCGGCGCATCCGCGGCCATGCCCAGCACCAGTGCGCTCATCGCGAGCCGATGGTCCATCTGCGTCAGCACGGTGCCGCCGCCCAGCCGGTTGGCGCCGCCGTCGATGATCATGTCATCGCCCTCGACCTCGACATGCGCGCCGTTGACCCGCAACATCGCAAGCGTTGCGGCCAGACGGTCGCTTTCCTTGACCCGCAGTTCGCCGAGTCCGCGCAGCCGTGATGGGCCGCGCGCCAGGGCGCAGGCGACCGCCAGGATCGGGTATTCATCGATCATCGAGGGCGCGCGCGCGGCCGGCACGTCGATCCCGCGCAGGCTCGAGGCGACGACGACCAGATCGCCGACCGGCTCACCACCGGCCTCGCGCTTGTTGGTGATGGTGATATCAGCACCCATTTCAAGCAACGTGGTGAACAGGCCGGTACGCAACGGGTTCAGGCCGACGCCTGCGATCGTGATGCGCGAGCCCGGCACCAGCAGCGCGGCCACGATCGGGAACGCCGCGGAGGACGGATCGCCCGGTACGATGATATCGGCGGCAATCAGTTCGGGCTGGCCCTGCAGGCGGATCAGCTTGCCCGCGCCGTGGGGCACCACACTGACGACGGCCCCGAAATGACGCAGCATGTTTTCGGAATGATCACGCGTCGGTTCCGGTTCTTCGACCTCGGTAATGCCGCGCGCGTTCAACCCAGCGAGCAACAGGGCCGATTTCACCTGGGCGGAAGCGACCGGCAGGCGATAGCTCAACGGCCGTGCATCGGCGGCACCGGTTACGGCGAGCGGCAGGCGGCCGCCCTCGCGCGCGGCGAATACCGCACCGCAGGCGGCCAGCGGGTCGATCACGCGGCGCATCGGCCGGCGGCGCAGCGAAGCATCGCCGGTCATCACCGCGAAAATGTCATGGCTGGCCAGAACGCCGCAGAGCAGCCGCGCGGCGGTGCCGGAATTGCCCATGTCGAGCACGTCATCCGGGCTGTGCAACCCGCCGATGCCGGTACCAGCGACGAGCCAAGCGCCATCCGAGTCGCGGCGCACGGCGGCGCCGAGGGCACGCATGGCGGCAGCGGTGCGCAGCACGTCCTCGCCTTCCAACAGGCCGGTGATGCGGGTTTCACCGATCGCGAGACCAGCGAACATCAGCGCGCGATGGGAGATCGATTTATCGCCCGGCACGGTGATTGAACCGCTCAGCGGCGTGGCCGGTCGATGGGAACGGTGGGCGTGCGGGGTTTCGGAGCTCATGGCGCGGCGCTTAGCATGATGTGGCGCGTTTGACATAGCGGGCGATGGGTGGCATGGCGCGCGCCCTGAAGCGACCATTTCCTTATTTGTACGAGGGGCTCATGCCGAAGCCGGAACTTGGCGACAAACATACCTGCGTCTCTTGTGGCGCACGGTTTTTCGATCTGGGCAAATCGCCGGCCGTCTGCCCGAAATGCGGCACCGAGCAGCCGATCGAGCAGCCGAAGCTCAAGCGTAACGCGCCGATCCCTGATGATGTCAAGAAATCGCCGAAAGCCGCGCTGGTGCCGGGCGACGATGCTGAGGTCGACGCCGTCGACGATGGCGCCGACGAGGACATTCTGGAGGATGCGGACGATCTGGAAGACGATGCGGATGCGATCGAGACCGATATCGAGGTCGAGCGCGACGCCGACGAAAATGAACGCTGAACCGCAACGGAAACTTATTTTCGTCCGTGACCCTTTTTGTTAACTGAAACGTAACTTCGGCGTGGTGAGTTGGGGTCAGCCAAAAAGGCTGGTCTGTCAAAGGAAAAACCCACGATGTCCGATTATGCGACGGCGAAAATCGCCGACCATCATACCCCGATCGTCAGCCCTCTGATCCTGACCGATCGGTTGATCTCTCTCGCCCAGGATGCCGAACGAGCCGGTTTGCCCATTGTGGCAAACCGGCTTGTTCGCTTGGCGCTCCGAACATGCGCGCCCTTGCCGCGGCACCGTCTGCGCGGCTGAAAACAGCCGCCGCAGAGGCGCGGGGGGCGGATAGCGAGGCAAGGGAAGCACTGTTTTTGAGCAAAAGTACGACCGCTTTCGGCGGCCGAGGCCATAGCAATCGACGTTTTGTTGCTGCTTTTTTTAAAAAATTAAGTGCTTCTTTTGCGCCTGTCCTGAACACCCTGACGCGTGATGTCCAAGCCGTTTTGACCTCGAACGAGGCGGTCCGCTATGCCGACACTCCCATTGTCGGAGGTCGTCCATGTCACACGCCAATTCCACCCAGACGCCGCAGCCATCGGGGCCGCTCGCCGGGCTGACAATCTTCGATCTGACCCGCGTGCTGGCCGGGCCGACCTGTGTGCAGATGCTGGCCGATTTAGGCGCTTCGGTCATCAAGATCGAAAAACCCGGCAGCGGTGACGATACGAGGGGGTTCGTGCCGCCGGCGATGCCGGGCACCGATCAGAGCGCCTATTTTGCGGGGGCCAACCGCAACAAGCGATCGGTCACCATCGATATCGCCAAACCTTCGGGCCAGAAGCTGGCACATGATCTGATCGCGCGATGCGACATTCTGGTCGAAAACTTCAAGGTCGGTACGCTGGCCCGCTACGGGCTTGGCTACGAGCAACTCGGCAAGCTGCATCCCGGGTTGATCTATTGTTCGATCACCGGCTTTGGCCAGACCGGACCCTATGCGGCACGGCCGGGCTATGACAGTCTGATCCAGGCGATGGGCGGGGTGATGTCCCTGACCGGGGAGCCCGATGGGCAGCCGATGAAGGTGGGCGTGCCGGTCGCTGACCTGTTTGCCGGGCTTTATGGTGCCATCGGCGTGCTCGCCGCCTTGCGCCACCGGGAAGCGACCGGTCTGGGCCAGCAGGTCGATATCGGCATGCTCGATACGAACGTGGCGTGGCTCGCCAACCAGGGGATGAACTATCTGGCCTCCGGCCAGAACCCGCCGCGTCTGGGCAATCAGCACCCGAACATCGTGCCCTATCAGGTCTTCGCGACGGCCGATGGCCATATCGTGCTGTCGATCGGCAATGATGCGACCTTTGCGCGCTTCTGCCAGCGATTTGGTCTCGATCATCTGCTGGCCGATCCCAAATTCGTGACCAACGCGGCGCGCGTGGCTAATCGCGCGTTGGTGACCGAAACCCTGGCCAATGTGCTGGCGGCCCACGGCTCGGCATGGTGGCTCGCCGAACTCGAGGCGATCAAAGTTGGCTGCGGCCCGATCAACACGCTCGAACAGGTGTTCGCCGACCCGCACGTCATTGCGCGCGGCAACCTGATCGAGATCGCCGGGAAGGACGGCAATCCTGTGAAATTGGTCGCAAATCCGGTCCGTTTATCCGCAACACCGGTGGATTATCGGTTACCGCCCCCCATGTTGGGTGAGCATACCGATGAGGTTTTGACTGATATGCTTGGACTCGATGCATCAGAACGCGCGGCACTGCGCCGCGACCAGATCATTTAACGCTTCGCGCACATGGCACGGCAAGCGGCAATTCCTTACCTCCTGGGCGCTGATTTTCACCGCCTGGGGTTTGTCGAATTCGGCAATCCGGCAGCACCCGCGGTTATGTGTGTGCATGGATTGACGCGGAACGGGCGGGATTTCGATATCCTGGCCGAGGCGCTGGCTAATGATTACCACGTGATCTGCCCCGATCTGCCGGGCCGTGGCCGGTCGGACTGGCTCGCCGATTCGAGCCTGTATCAGCCACCGAGTTATGTCGTGGCGCTGGCGCATCTGCTCGCGTATTTAAACAAGCCGGTCGCCTGGGTTGGCACCTCGCTCGGCGGTATTTGCGGCATGATGGTCGCCGCCGCGCCCCATACCCCGATCACGCGGCTGGTCCTGAACGATATCGGTCCGTTGATCCCGGCGGCAGCGCTGGCGCGGATCCGCGATTACATGACCAAGGCACCTGATACCTTTGCCGATATCGGCGCGCTCGAGGCGCATCTGCGGCTCGTTCACGCGCCGTTTGGCCGGCTGAGCGATGCGCAATGGCGCCATTTAGCGCGCTATTCGGCGCGTCCGGTCGCGAGTGGCGGATTTGCGCTGCACTACGATCCCGCGATCGCCGATCCGATCCGCGCCTCGATCCCGATGGATGCCGACCTGTCCGGGATCTGGCAGGCGATCCGTGTGCCGGTGATGGCGATCAGGGGCGAGGATAGCGATCTGCTCACCGAAGCGACCTTTGCTACCATGGCCACCGCCGGTGGGACGACACTGACCGTGACGCAGGCGGGCCACGCGCCCGCCTTGATGGACACACCGACGATCGATGCGATCCGGGATTTTCTGGCGAGGGGCGCTTGAGCCCGCGAGTGGATGTGACCTTGTGGTGGAGTGGCCTGAAGACCGCCGTGGTCTCGCTGCTGAGCGGCGAGATGTCGCTCGTGGCGGCCGGATGCGCGTTCTATGCGACGCTCGCGCTGTTTCCCGCGATCACGACGTTGATTTCGCTGTACGGGCTGGCGTTCAACCCGATTACGGTCGAGCCGCAACTGCTATATTTGAAGCATCTGATGCCGCCGGCGGCATTTCAGCTGATTGCGGGGCGGATCCAGCAACTGGTGTCCGGCGGCAAGACCAGCTTGGGCATCGGGCTCGCCATTTCCTTGGTGTTTACCCTGTATTCCACCGCCTCCGGCACCAAGGCGCTGATCTATGCGCTGAACGTGATCCACAAGCGCGAAGAATCGCGCGGCATCATCCGGTTTCAGCTGGTGACACTCGGGATGACGCTGGTTGCGATTATCGGCGCGGTCATCGCGATCGGTGTGCTGGTGGGCTTGCCGCTGCTGTTCACGTTTTTCGGCTTGGGCAAGGAATCCGCTATTCTTGCCATCGTGATCGGGTTTTTGCTGATGATGGCGTTCATGGCCGTCGCCCTCGGGCTGCTGTATCGCTATGGCCCGGCGTTTCGGCGTGACCTCGGCCATACCGTGATCCCGGGCGTCGCCGTCGCGATTCTGCTGTGGCTGATCCTGTCCTACGGGTTTGCAGTCTATGTCGGTCAGTTTGCCGCCTATAGCCACACCTACGGCCCCTTGGCCACGATCATCGGCCTGATGATGTGGTTTTATCTAACGGCCTATACGCTGCTGCTGGGCGCGCTGTTCAACGCTTCGCTCGACCGGCTGATTGTGGCAAGAACACCATAGTCGGAAAACTTGCTGTGTGGTGCCCGGCGAAACGCTGCATCAGCGTTGTCGGCGCGCCACATTGGCGGTATGCGGAACCGATTGAACAGATCAGCTGACGCGTCGGGCGACACTGTGAACCAAGTCCAGAGGCCCTGGTTTCTGGACGGCCCGATCGTCATGCCATCCGTCGATCGGAACCCCAACCAAGGCACGCCGTCGGCATGACACGAAAACCCGCAAAGCCCGGACCCGGCAAGCCTGAGCCAGGCTTGCCCAGCGCTGCCGTGCTGCGCCAGTTTTTGAGCGAGGCGGGCACCCGGCTCGGCAAGAGCGATATCGCCCGCGCCTTCGGCCTGACGCCGGAGCAGAAGCCGGCGTTGCGCGGGTTGCTGCGCGAGCTCGAGCGTGATGGCGCGCTGGTGCGCGCGGGCGGCAAGCAGGTGCGCGAGGCCGAAGTACTGCCCGAACGCTGCGTGGTCGAAATCACCGGCACCGACCGCGATGGCGATCCGCTGGCGCGGCCGGTCGGCTGGGACCAGAAGGGGCGGCCGCCGATCATTTTCATGCAGCCCGAACAGCGCGGCCAACCCGCGCTCGCGCCCGGCGCGCGCGTGCTGGCGCGGGTGCGGCGGATTGATGGTGATCGGTACGAGGGGCGCACGCTGAAGCGGCTCGATGACGAACCGGCGACGATTATCGGCGTATTCCGCGCGGCGAAACCCAACGAGACGCAGGGCGGCTGGATCGAGCCAGTCGAGCGCAAAAGCCGCTCGGAATGGATGGTGCCGGTGGGTGAGACCAACGGCGCGGCCGGCGGCGATGTGGTGCGCGCGACCCCCCTGCCCGCCTTCGGCCATGGCGCCAAGCCGGCTCGGATCATCGAGCATCTCGGCAAGATGGGCGATGCGCGCTCGATCAGCCTGATCGCGATCGCCTCGCTCGGCATTCCGGTCGATTTCCCGCAGGCCGCGCTCGACGAGGCCGAGGCGGCACGGGCAACCCGCCTCGGCAAGCGGACCGATCTGCGGCGCGTGCCGCTGATCACGATCGATGGGGCCGATGCGCGCGATTTCGACGATGCGGTGTTCGCCGAGCCCGCTGGTTCGGGGTTTCGCCTGATCGTCGCGATTGCCGATGTCGCGCATTATGTCCGGCCAGGCAAAGCGCTCGACCGCGAGGCGCGGGTGCGCGGTAATTCCGTGTATTTCCCCGACCGCGTGGTGCCGATGCTGCCGGAGGCGCTGTCGAACGGCTGGTGCAGCCTGCGGCCGAACGAGGATCGCGGGTGCCTGTTCGTCGAAATGACGATCGATGCCGAGGGGCGCAAACAGTCGCACCGGTTCGGCCGCGGCCTGATGCGCAGCTTCGCGCGCATGACCTATGAGGCGGTACAGGTGGCGCATGATGCGGGATCGGGCGCCGATCTGCCCGAGGCCACGCTCGATCACCTGTATGCCGCCTACCGGGCGTTGATCGCGGCGCGTCAGGCGCGTGGCACGCTCGATCTGGATTTGCCGGAACGCCAGATCACCCTGACCGAGGACGGCAAGGTCGCGAGCGTGGTGCCGCGCGCCCGGCTGGACAGCCACCGCTTGATCGAGGAGTTCATGATCCTCGCCAATGTCTCGGCGGCGGAGGAGCTGGAGCGGCTGCGCCAGCCCTGCATGTACCGGATCCACGCGCCGCCCTCGCCCGAAAAACTCGATGCGCTGCGCGCGCTGCTGGCGACGTTCGATATTTCGCTCAAGCAGAGCGACCAGCTGATCCCGCGCGATCTGGACCATATCCTCAAGCTGGTCGCCGGGACCGATGCCGCACCGCTGGTCAATGAAACCGTGCTGCGCAGCCAGTCGCAGGCGGAATATTCGCCCGAAAATATCGGGCATTTCGGCCTCGCGCTGAAATCCTACGCGCATTTCACCTCGCCGATCCGCCGGTATGCGGATTTGCTGGTGCATCGCGCGCTGATCGCCGGGTTGAAACTCGGCACCGACGGGCTGAGCATCGAGGCGGGTGGCGAGTTTCCCGCGATTGCCCAGGGCATCACGATCACGGAACGCCGCGCGACCGATGCCGAGCGGCAATCGACCGATCGGTATCTGGCGGCCTATCTGGCCGAGCGAATCGGCGAGGATTTCGCCGCACGGATCGCCGGGGTAACGCGGTTTGGCCTGTTCGTGACGCTGAACGAGACCGGCGCTTCGGGTTTCATCCCGATGGCGCTGCTGGCGGATGATTTCTGGCATTTCGACGAGGCGCGCAGCACGCTGTCGGGCAAGCGCAGCCGGGTGGTATTTCATTTGTCCGATCCGGTGATGGTGCGCCTGCGCGAGGCCAAGCCGGTGACCGGCGGGTTGCTGTTTTCGATGATCGAGGGCGGCCGGCCGCGCGGCGACCGGCCCGAAGGCGGACGGTTTTCCGGCAAGGGCGATCGAGCACCAGGGCGCGAGGGCGGCAACAACCCCCGCCGCAAGGGAAGCAAATCGCCCGGCCGCGCGCCGAAATCAGGCAAGCGCAAGCAGCGATGAGCCGCCGCCCGGCACGATCGTTCTGGCGGGCAATCACGTTGCTCTGCGTCGTGCTGCCGTTGTGCGGCGCGTATGCGGCGGCACCGGCGTTCGATCAGGCGCGCGCGGGCGCCGTGTGGGGTGCGGCCCTCGCGTTCATCGCGCCGCGCACGCTGGAACCGCTTAGCATTCCGCAAATGGCGGTCTGGGGATTGTCGGGTATCACGGCGCTCGATCCGGACCTGTCGGTGCAGGAACAAGCGGGCAAATTGCTGCTCTATGGGCCGAACCGGGTGCTGTTTGCCGCCGCGGCACCGCCGCCGGCCGATGCCGCCGCCTGGGGCGATGCCTGTGCCGCTGTGGCGGCGCATGCGTTCACCGCCTCGCCCGCGCTCGCGCGGGCCGGCACCGAGGGCGTGATCCGCAGTTTTTTCGACGAATTGTTCAATCATTTCGATCCGTATTCGCGCTACGAAGCGCCGCGCGAGGCGGATGAAGACCGGGCGATGCGGCTTGGTCATGCCGGGCTCGGGCTGACGCTGGGGCGCGAGGGCAGCGCGATCCTGATCGCGCGGGTTGCCCCCTCCGGCCCGGCCGACCAGGCGGGGATGGCGCCTGGCATGGCGGTTCTCGCGATCGATGGCACGGCGACGGCGGGGCAGCATCTTGCGGCGCTGCAGCAGAGTCTGGCCGGCAGGCTGGGCTCGACGATCAGGATTACCGTGCGCCCGCCCACGAGCCTGCCCCAGACCATCCGCCTGACGCGCGGCCTGGTGCCGACGCAGAGCGTGTTCGGCGCGATGGACAATGGGATCGGGGTAATCCGGGTGATCGGCTTCGATCACGATACCGGTGAGCAGTTCGCCGGGGCCTTGGGGGCGCTGGTTTCGGCAACACCGGAGCCCAAAGGCATCGTGATCGATCTGCGCGGCAATCGTGGCGGGGTGTTGCGGCAATCGGCGCTCAGCGTCGACACGTTGCTGGGCCACGGCACGATCATCCGCACGATCGGGCGCGATCCGGCGGCGGATAAATTGTTTCATGCCGAGGGTGCGGATATCGCGCATGGTCTGCCGGTGATCATTCTTGTCGATGGGGCCACGGCGAGCGCGGCCGAGGTGTTTTCAGCGGCGCTCGCCGATAATGATCGCGCCGTGGTGGTCGGCAGCGCGACGCTGGGCAAAGGGTTGGTACAGAGCCTGACCACCTTGCCGGGCGGCGGCGAATTATACGTGACGTGGAGCCGGATGATCGCCCCCCGTGGCTGGCCGCTCCAGGGCCTGGGGGTATTTCCGCAGGTCTGCGTCAGCCTGGGCACCAATGTGCTGGACCAGCAGATCGCCGCGCTCAAGTCGGGCGATAACATGCTGGCGAAACCGCTGGCCGAGACGCGTGCCGCCCGGGCGCCAATGCCGCTGGCCGAAGTGCTGGCATTGCGAGATTCCTGCCCCGCGACGGTGGGTGCCAATGGCTATTTCGCGGCAGCGACCGCCTTGATCGACGATCCAGCCGCGTATCATGCCGCCCTGATCCGGCCGTTGCTGGCGGCATCGGGCAATCCACCACCCAGCCCGTCCGCCAATGGCACTTGACCGGGACGGTCAGCTCCCTCATATCCCCCGCATCGGAGAACACTCATGGCCAAATCAAGCACTGTCCAGATCAAACTGATTTCCACCGCCGACACCGGCTTTTTCTATGTGACTCGCAAGAACGCGAAGGCACAGACGGGTAAGCTCGAGTTCCGGAAATATGACCCGGTGGTGCGCAAGCACGTCGCGTTCAAGGAAGCCAAGATCAAGTAATCTTGGCGAAACCGCCCCGGTGGGGGCGTGCGTCATGCGATTATTTCTTTGCCAATTCTGCGGTGCCCGGCTTTACTTCGAAAATCGGTACTGTGAGTCCTGTAACCACTGGCTCGGCTATCTGTCTGATACAGATACGCTGAGTGCATTGGTGTGTCTGGATGAAGAGGCGGGCTCGGCCGGTTTGTGGCAGCCGCTGGCGGCGCCTGATCGGCGGGTTCGGTTCTGCGCGAATGCGTTGTATGACGCGTGCAACTGGGTGGTACCGGCCGAGTTGGGCAATGGCGCGGTGTTGTGCGAGGCATGCCGGTTCAACCGGATTGTGCCCGACCTCGATGACACGACCAACCTGGCGCGGTTCCGCCGGATCGAGTTGGCGGAGCATTGGCTGATCTACACGCTTCGCCAGCTCGGCTTGCCGATTCCCGACCGCCTTGAAGATCCGGCCCATGGGCTGGAGTTTCATTTCCTCGCGCCCGTCCCCGGCAAGCCGAAGCCGTTGACCGGCCACGACGAAGGCGTGATCGTCCTGAATATCGAGGAGGCGGAAGACGCGATCCGCGAGCGCAACCGGGCCGCGATGGGCGAACCCTACCGGACCCTGTCGGGACATTTCCGGCACGAGATCGGCAATTTCTACTGGGACATCCTGGTGCGCGACGGCGACAAGCTCGCCGATTGCCGTGCCTTGTTCGGCGATGACCGGCAGGATTATGCCGAAGCGCTGAAGCGCCATTACGCCGAAGGGGCACCGCCCGGGTGGCAGGACCATTATATCAGTGCCTATGCCACGGCCCATCCGTGGGAAGATTTCGCAGAGACCTGGGCACAGTATCTCCACATCGTCGATACGATCGAAACCGCAACCGCCTTCGGCTTGCGGGTAAAGCCACCCGGTGAGGCCGCCGGCACCGCACCGCTGGCGGCCGATTTCGACCCGTATCGCGCGAAATCCATCGAGGAGATGGTCGCTATGTGGCTGCCGCTGACGTTTGCCATGAACAGCCTGGCGCGCAGTATGGGGCATGGCGACCTCTATCCATTCATCCTGTCGCCCGCGGTGATCGAAAAACTCGGCTTCATCAACGATCTCGTCCGCCGACGCTGAAGACGCCTGTCTGGTGGTGCAACTCTCCTGGTCCCGATCGGGATTGTGACGAGCGCGTGCGGCGCCACGCCTGACCCGTTGATAAAAGGCAAATCTGGCCATCTGCCCCTCCACCTCCGCTTGTCAGCAACTCCGTCTCGGCACACAGTGTTGCAAAGAAGCGCTGGGCACACATAACAAGGGGGCAATTATGAAACCATTTCAATGGCTTGCTGTCGTTCCATGCATTCTGATGCTGGCAGGGCCGGTTGTTCACAACCACGTCCACCCGCTCATTCTGGGTATGCCGTTCCCGCTCGGATGGATCTCCGTCTGGATCGTGCTGCTCGCGATCATCATGGGCATCGTCTACGCCATCGATCCCGCTAATCGGGGAGATGCGCGATGACGATCGCCCTGATCCTGCTCGGCCTCACGGCTGTGTTTGCGCTGTTGCTCGGTATCGGCGCGCGGAGCGGCCATACCATGGGGCTCGAAGAATGGACCGTCGGCAATCGCGGTTTCGGGTTCGTTCTGGTATTTCTGCTGCTGGCCGGCGAAATCTATACTACCTTCACCTTCCTCGGCGCTTCGGGCTTCGCCTACGGCCAGGGCGCGCCGGCCTATTACATTCTGGCCTATGGCACGATCGCCTATGTGCTCGGCTATTTCATGCTGCCGAAGGTCTGGACTTACGCCAAGCAGCATCATCTAGTCTCTCAGCCCGATTTTTTTGCGCATAAATACGACAGTCCGGCACTGGGCATCATCGTCGCTTTGGTCGATATCGTCGCTCTGATTCCCTACTTGGTGCTGCAACTCACCGGCCTTGGTATCATCGTCGTCGCTGCCGGTTATGGCGGGATTTCCAACACGGTGGCCGTTCTGATCGGTGCTGTCGTGGTCACCATCTATGTGATCAGCTCCGGAGTGCGCGGCTCGGCGTGGACCGCGGTGGCCAAGGATATCATGATCCTGTCAGTCGTGCTGTTCCTTGGGATTTATCTGCCGATTCATCTGTACGGCGGCGTCGGCGCGATGTTTACGGAAATCGCCAAGGCCAAGCCCGGCTTCCTCACCTTCGCGCCCAAGGGGCAATCGGTCTGGTGGTTCGTCTCGACGGTGCTGCTCACCGCACTCGGCTTCTTCATGTGGCCGCATTCGCTGGCCAGTTGCTACACCGCGCGCGAGGCCAAGGTGTTCCGCAAGAACGCGATGGTGTTGCCGATTTATCAGCTGATCCTGTTGTTCGTCTATTTCGTCGGCTTCGCTGCGGTGCTGAAAATTCCTGCTCTCAAAGGGGCCGCCAGTAATCTCGCGCTGTTCAAACTGGTGGTGGCGACCTTGCCGCCCTGGGCCGTCGGCATCGTCGGCGCCGCCGGCGTGCTCACCGCCCTCGTCCCCGGGTCGATGATCACGATGACCGCGGCGACCCTGACCGCGCGCAATCTTTACGGTGCCTACAACAAGAACGCGACCGATGATCAGATCGTGTTTCTGGCAAAATGTCTGGTACCGGTGGTGATGGCGATTGCCGTGTTCTTTACGCTCACGGGCAATTCGACCATCGTGACGCTCCTGCTGGTCGGCTACAGTTTCGTGACACAGATGTTCCCGGCCCTGGTGGCCAGCCTGTTTCCCAACTCCGGCGCGACCCGCCAGGGGGCGATGGCTGGGATTGTGGTCGGTGTCGGCGTTGCGGCCTGGCTCACGTTCAGCCATGCCTCGGTCGGCAGCCTGATGCCGTTTCTGCCGCAGGCGATCAAGGACCTGAACGTCGGCATCATCGCGTTGATCGCCAATATCGTGGTGCTCGCCGTGGTCAGTGCCGCAACGCGACGGAGTGCGCTGTTGGCGGCGGAATAAGACGACCCATCCGCGATCGGCGGTGCTGTCCATTCGGCGGGCAATGTGGAATAGACCCGCCGTATGGACCATGCCAACACCCCAACTCTGACGCCAGCGGACCGGATCATCGGTGCGCTGGCGTTTGCCGCCGGCAGCGCCGATGTGTTCGCCTTCCTCAAACTGCACGACGTGTTTACCTCGGCGATGACCGGGAACACGGCGCTGCTGGGGCTGGCCCTCGGCCGGGGGCATCTGCTCGATGCCGCGCGATCGCTGGCAGCGCTCGCGGGCTTTGCGATCGGCAGCGGTGCCGCGACGTTGCTGCATGACAAGACAGCATCACCCGCGATACAGGTTCATCGGTTGCTGCTGGTCGAATCGATCTGTCTGATCGGCGTCGCGGTGCTGTGGGCGGTGCTGCCGCATCCGGTGTATCATGCGCCGTTATTCGTGCTGATCCTGTTGGCGGCGGGTGCCATGGGTGTTCAAAGCGTGGCGGCGCGCGCGATCGATCTGCCGGGGATTCCGACGGTGGTGTTCACCACCACTTTGACGATGATCATGATGGGCGTGATCCGCGCGCTTCGCCCGGGAACGCCGAGCGGGGGGCTCAAGCCGATCACCTGGCGTCAGATCGGCGCGATGTCGTTATATCTGGTGGGGGCAGCCACGTCGGCCGCTTTGACGAATGGGTGGCCGGCGGTGATTGCGCTGCCGCCGATGCTCGCGGTGCTGCTTGCATTGCAGACCGCGCGTTTGGTTCGGTCGCGTGCCTGAACATTTGCCGAAAGTGGTCGCATCGAACGCGGAGCCAGTTCGTTCAGCGCTTTAACAGGCGGCGCACCGATAGCAGCAGATCGGCTTCAGCCCCGTCCGGGCGACCGCTGATCAGCCAAAGACTGAGAACGGTCAACCCGTAACTCGCGACACCGAGCGCGATGGCACCCGCCATGTGGGTAGCCAGTATCAAGTTGCGTCCCGCCCAGGTGCCCCAGCCGAGATGCGCCGTCAGCAGCACGGCCGTCATCACGCCGGCACCGATCAGCGTGCGCCACACCCGCGCGAAAATGGCGGCGATGCCAACATGCAGGCGCTGTGTCATCACCATGAAATAGACTGCCTGGGCGACGACATCGACGATCGAGACAGCCACCGCCGCGCCGATCAGCCCGTAGCGCGGCACCAGGGCCAGCAGCAGGCCGACGCGCAGGATGGTGAGCCCGATATCGAGCTTCAGGCTGGCCTTGAGCCATGCCTGTACCGCAAACAGGGTGGTTGCGATCGAGCCGAAGATCGTCACGGTCGTGGCAATCCCGAAAATCTCCAGGATCGGCACCGCGCCGAGCCATTTTGCGCCAAAGCCGAGCTTGATGATTGGGTAGGCGATCAGCGACAAGCCGAAACCGGCGGGCACCGTGATCAACGCCATCAG
This sequence comes from Acidiphilium rubrum, assembly GCF_900156265.1. Taxonomy (GTDB): domain Bacteria; phylum Pseudomonadota; class Alphaproteobacteria; order Acetobacterales; family Acetobacteraceae; genus Acidiphilium; species Acidiphilium rubrum. Next base: position 153,098 of record NZ_FTNE01000004.1, on the reverse strand, counting down.
TCCGAGCAGGCGCAGCATCATCACGGCACCGTTGTCGCCGGCCTGTCGCGCCTCGGAAAAGCCGGCGAAAGCGGCGCGGCAGAGCGGGCCGATCAGTTCCGAACTCGGCAGGCCGGAAATTTCCGCACCCACGCCGTAGATCCCGACATCCGCAGTACCGGAAACCCGCCCAATCACGATGTTGCTGGTGGCACTCTGCACGACGCCGACCAGATTGAGCAGCCAGATCATGCTGGAATAGCCGGAAATCCGCCGCCATCCGGACAGGGTGAACTGCGGCCGGTAGGGATGGATCCAGTAGCTGATCGCCACGGTCGCGACCTGATTGATCAGGATCGCGAACACCAATGCCCAGTAATTGCGCAGCCAGAAGGCGAGCACGATGCCGGAAATCACCGAAATGATCCGCGGCACCAGCTTGTATTGAAACTCCTTGTCGAACGCGATGAAGCGGACGAAATCGACCACGCCGATGTTTTCGAGCGCGCTGACACAACTGCCGATCGCAACGACGTAGAGCACGTCGACCATGTCTGGATTGTGGAAAAACCCGGCGATCGGGACGGCGAATGCGGCAATGATGATGCCGGTGGCGAAGCCGCGGATCGCGTTGATGGTGAAGCCGGTGTCGTATAATTCGCGATCGGGGCGCTCGTTGCGGATGATCGCGCCCTGGATGCCGACTTCGGACAATTGGGCAAGGCTGAACATCAAATTCATCGAGAGTGCGACAATGCCGAATGCCGAGGGGGCGAGCAGGCGCACCAGGATCAGGGTGCTCATCAGCCCAAGAATGCGGTTGATGAACCGCCAGCCGACGATCCAACCGGCCCCGCGCGCTGTACGCGAGAGAACGGAGCCTTCACGGGCGAGGCTTTTCAGCCCGGCATCGGCCGGGAGATCGATCGGATCGGCCATGTGCTCAGGCGACCAGGACTGGGGTGGCGGCGGGCATGGCGGCGCCAGCGTGGCGGGCGAGAAACCCTTCCAGCACCAGCAGGTGCCAGAGTTTCCAGCCGTGATCGTGCTGCCCCGATTCGTGCTGGTCGATCATGCGGCCGATCGCCGCACCGTCGAACCAGCCGGTATCGAGCATCGCGGCGCCGAGCAACGTGCCGCGCAGGCGCGGCGCGGCGCGGCGCAACTCGGCGGAAATCGGCGCGACGAACCCCTGTTTCGGCCGATCGAGCACGTCGCGCGGCAGCAGCGGCGCGACGGCTGCGCGCAGGACCGATTTGCCCTGCCCGGCGCGTAGCTTCAGGGCCGGCGGCAGGCCCATGCCCCAGGCGAGCAGTGCGGGATCTAGCAGCGGCGAGCGGACTTCGACGCCGCTGCGCATGCTGGTGCGATCAACCTTCACCAGAATATCGCCAGGCAGATAGGTCGCGAGATCGACCATCTGGGCGGCGCGCAGGGGATCGGCGTCGGTATCGAGGGCGGCGATGATACCGGCGGCGGGGTCGTGGCCATCGAGCAGGGATCGCAACGCGGGCGACATCAGGCCGCGCCGCTCGGTATCCTGTAGTTTGCAAAGGGTTCGGTAATAGCCATGGGCGGAATCGAGGCTGATTTCGGTGAGGGTGGTTTTCGCGCGCAGCCAGGCGGGCGCGCGGTCGAGCTTGGGATAGGCGGCGGCGATCGGGGCGAGCAAGGCGCGGCGGGCGCGATCGGGCAGCAGCCGGCGGGCCTGATCGGCGATGGCATGCCAGCGATAGCGGCGGTAGCCGCCGAACACCTCATCGCCACCGTCGCCGGACAACGCGACCTTGACACCGGCGCGTGCCAGCCTGGCGACGGCGAGGCTGGGGACCGAGGAATGATCGCCGAACGGTTCGCCGAACACCTCGGCCTGGTGGCGGGCAGCGTCGATCACGTCGGTCGGTGCGACCACTTCTGACGTATGGAGCGCCCCGCAATGCTCTGCCATGGCGGCGGCGGTGGCGCGTTCATCGGTGGTACCGGGAAAGCCGATGGTGAAGCTTTGCAAGGGCGATTTGGCGTGGCGCGCGGCCAGGGCGACGATGGCGCTGGAATCGACGCCGCCCGAGAGAAACGCGCCGAGCGGCACATCCGCGATCATGCGGGCGGCGACAGCCTTGTCGAGCCTTGTGCGCAAATCGGCGGCGGCCTCATCGAGGCTCGCTGGCGGGGTGGTGGGTTCCGGCAGGGTCCAGTAGCGGCGGGGCGGCGGCAGCGGTGCGCCAGCCTCGATCAGCATGAAATGCGCGGGCGGCAGTTTTCGGATGCGCTGATAGATCGAGGCCGGGTCTGGGACATAGCCGAACGCCAGATAATCTTCGAGGGCGGCGGGATCGAGCCGGTCGGTGAGGCCGGGAACCGGCGTCAGGGCAGCGAGTTCGGAGCCGAAGGCCAAATTACCATCGGGGGCGGTGCCGTAATAAAGTGGTTTTTTGCCCAGCCGGTCGCGGGCGAGCAGGAGGGTTGCCTGCTGGCGGTCCCACAGCGCGAAGGCAAAGAAGCCGTCCAGCCGGTCCAGCACGGCGAGGCCCCAGCTTTCCCAGCCGTGGATGATCACCTCGGTGTCGCAATGCGTCGCGAAGACATGGCCGAGCCCGAGCAACTCGTCGCGCAGCGACTGGAAATTATAGATCTCGCCGTTGAAGGCGATGGTGACGGTTCCGTCCTCGTTCGCCATCGGCTGGTGGCCGGCGGCGAGATCGATGATGGCGAGGCGGCGAAACCCGAGGCCGATCCCAGGTTCGGTATGAAATCCCTCGTCGTCGGGACCGCGATGGGCGATTGCCGCCGTCATGCGATGCAGTAGCGCGGTGTCGATGTCACGCGCGTCGCACCGCGCGGTCCGCGGGGCGAATAATCCGGTAAAACCACACATCTACTCAAATCTCCCGATACGTCCGACCGGGACGCGAAATTGACCGGCGCTGGACGTCGAACCATCAATAATAGCGACACGATATCATGAAACCTCACCTACCGATACGCGAACAACGACGGCTGCGGCCGGTCCATTTCCTTTTCTTCTGGACAATTAACCTTGTGTTAACAGCTTTTTAATATGAATGATCAAGACGAAGTTCAAAAATGGTGCGATAGTCATTTTTTGGGAATCAGTTCATGGGTCTCGGTGTTGTCTATCGTTCGAAGGGAGTGCTCATCTATCGTTCCTTGTCGCACATCATGACGAAGCGCCCCAACAGTGCGGGTGGCTTCGACGGACCGGCCGGCCGGCGTGGCTGGGGCTTTGGTCTGCGCAGGCGGACCGTGCTGGTGCGGCCGGACCGGCGCAACTGGGATCAGACCGATGATCAGGTGCAGCCTGGTCTCGGGGCGGGGGATCATGAGCGGCTCAGTCTGCGCATGGCGATTCCGATCATGATCGCACTGGCTTTGATTTGCTGGTGGGCGATCATTGAACTTGGAATGCGGATTTTTTAGGCTGCGTCTGGCGCCGCGCGCGGTTCGTCCGGCGCCATCAGGGCCTGCCAGCGCGCTGCCATAACGCTGAAATCGAAATGCTGTTCGGCGTGGCGACGGTTCGCAAGACCGATCGAGGTCTGTCGTGCCGGGTCCGCGAGTAATTCACCCATGGCATCGGCCATCGCCTGATCATCGCGCGCGGTCAGGAAATCGAGGTTCTCCGGTGCGACCATGCGGGCGATATCGCCGACGCGCGTGGTGACGACGGGCAGGCCCGACGCCATGGCCTCCATCACCGACAGGGGCATCTGCTCAGTATCCGAACTCAATGCGAAGATGGTGAACTCGCGATATACCGGGGCAGGCTCGGCCAGCGCGCCGAGAAAGCGGACCGGGAGGGACAGGTCGTTTGCCAGGGCTTCGAGGGCGGCGCGATCCGGCCCGTCGCCCAGCAGGACCAGATCGAACGCGTGGTGACGCCGCGCGATGGCGGCGGCGCGGAGCAGGCGGGCCAGATTTTTCTCCGGCCGCAAGGCGGCGACGCAGCCGATCACCGGCGGACCGTTGCGCGGCGCGGCGGCCGGGGTGAATGTGGCAAGATCGATGCCGTTGGGAATGTAGTGCAGGGCGCGGGGCGGCAGGCGCCAGATGGTGGTCGCGGTGTCCAGCAAGGTCTGCGAGGGGACGATCGTTGTGCTCGATCGGAGGATCAGCCGGCGCGTCCATACCCGGCGCGGCAGTTGGCGGTCGCGCTCGTCACGGCCGAAGCCATCCTCGGTGTGGATGTGGCGGATGCGCGGGCCCAGCCGGTTGGCGATCGCCCATTCGATCGCGCCCCAGTTGCTGGTCATCAGGAGATCCGGCTGGTGGGTGCGCATGGCTGCGGCGATCGTGAGCAGGCGCTGCGGCAAGGGCTGGCGCATCGCGGGCGCGGCAGGAAATGCTACATCCAGCGCCGGGTCGAGCCGATCGCGGCAGGTGGTCTCGTGATCAAGCGCGATGATCGTGTGGGCGAAACGTGCGCCGAAATAATTGGCGAGTGCGGCCATGCGCATCTGTGCGCCACCGGCGGCGAAGCTCGGGAAGACGTGCAGGATGCGCTGCTTGCGGCTCATGACGGCAGCGATGCGATGACCCGGCGCGCGTTGCCGGCCCAGGTGTAGTCACGGCTGATCACCTCGGCGCGCGCGGCCTGGCCGAGGCGGGCGCGCAGGGCGGGATCGGCGGCGAGGCGGGCGATACAGGCCCAGAGCGCGGCCCAGTTTTCCGGCTCGAACAGCAGGGCAGTTTCGCCATCGACCAGGATCTCGCGCAGATTGGGTTGATCCGGCGCCACGATGGCGCAGCCGGCGGCCATGTATTCGAACAGTTTGAGCGGCGAGGCGTAGTCGACCGCGCGGGGTTGCAGGGCGATGTCGATACCGGCAAGGAAGCCGGGCACCGCATCGCGCGCGACCAGGCCGGCGAAGCTGACGTGATCGGCGAGGCCGGCCGATGCGACCATGGATTCGAGGATGGGCCGGGCGGGACCTTCGCCGGCGATGACGAAATCGAATTTGTCCGGACTTTCGGCCAGCGCGGTGATCACCGGTTCGATACCATGCCAGGGGCGCACGAAACCGATGAAGCCGAGCACCGCGCGGCGATCGGTGGTTGGGGGGCGGGGCGCGAAACGGTCGAGATTGATGCCGTTGGGCGTGATGACGAGGTTGGCGGGATCGACGCCGACCGCGGTGATGCGCGCGCCGAGCACCTTGGTGACGGCGAACACGCGGGTGGCGGCGCGCCAGACCGCGCGCTCCGCCAAACGGGCGAGACCGTGCAGTTTCAGCCCGCCATGGGCGATGCGCTCCTCGGCGAGCGGTGAATTGACCTCGACCAGGAAAGGGATTTTGCGCTCACGGGCGAGCCACATCCCGGCGAGGTAGAACAGATTGTAGCGCTCGTAGATGAAATCGGGGTTAAAACCGGCGGCCGCCTGGCGCAGCCGCCACCAGGCGGGGATATTGTAGGCGAGTTCGGCCAGTTCGCCGATTGCGCCGGGCAGGGCGGCGCGCAGCCTGGCGACCCAGGTGGTTTCGGCGCCGAAGCCGGTCGATTCGTAAAATGAGGGGCCGACCACCAGAACTTCGTGGCCAGCGGCACGGAATGCCGCGACGAGGTCTTCGACATGGACGGACTGGCCATCGCGCGACTGGATCCGGTGGCTGTAGAGAATACGCATGCAGAATGGGTCCTGGTTCGGCGGAAGGGGTAGGGAAGTACTGCTTTTTTGGAAAAAAGCAGCAAAAAACTTTTGTTAATCTGGGGCACGGGCGTTGGCACCGGCACAGCCCTATAGGACCAAAAGTTTTTTGCTTCTTTTTCTCAAAAAAGAAGCGCTTGCTTAAGTGTTGTCCTTCCTTTGTCTGAGCCGACGTCTTAACGCACCAACCTGACCGCGGACCAGTGCGAGCACGCCCGCCGGTCGGCGCGGGTTGATCAGCAGGGCGCCGATCCGTTCGTGCCGCTGGTCGACCCAGAGGCGTTTATAGGGATCATCGCCGCGGCCGAAATCGAGCGCGGTGGGACGATCCCGGGCCAGAATGGCGGCGAGCATCTGCGCGGTCAGGACGGTACCGGGGGATAGGGCGGTGTGGGCTTCGTCATGCGCGAGTTTCAACAGCATGGCACGGCCGCCGGACACCGCCCAGTATTGCGCGGCGATCGGGCCCGACGCTGTCGCGAGAATGCCGAGACGCAGCAGACCGGCATCGGCGAGGCTGCGCATGCAGGCGGCGTTGAACGCGGCGAAGGGTTCGGGCTGTTTCCAGGAAACGGCGTAGACCTGTTCGAAGGCGCTGATGCCGGCGGCGAGGCCCGCTTCGGAGTCGATGAAGCTGAACGATGTGGCGCCGCGCGCGCGTTTGAGTTTGCGGGTGATGGTGCTGCGCAGGCTGCCGGGGCGGGCGGCGAGCCAGGCATCGAAACGGTCGGTTTCGACCGGGGCTTGCCAGTCGCCGAAATGGCTGAAGCGCTGCACGATGATGCCGCTGGACGTTATCGCATCGAGGAACGGGGCGAGGCCCGGTTGAGCGGGGTCGAGCGCATCGAGCCGGAGTGTGGCGTGGCGGCGGGCGATGCGGGCGAAGGTGCGGCCGGCGGCGGCCGGGGTGGCGCCGAGGCGTGGGGTGAAGGCGAGCGAATAGGGGCTCGACAGGCCGGCGACCACCCTGCCCTGCCGGCTCCAGACTGGGATCGCGGCATCGGCGGTAATGACGCAGCCGGCTATGAGGCCCGGCGGTGCGGCGGCCCGGGCCAGTAGATCGAACCAGAGATGGCTTGCGAACAGATCGGCCGTGGGATGAGCGAAGCGGGCGATGGTCGGCGCGTCGAGCGCTGACCAGGCGAGGAGGCGCGCCGGGCCGGCCGTGATATCATCCGCGGTCATGCTGGGTCATGCGGAATTGGGGGTGGGCGTGCGATCGAGGCAGGCGGCGACGAAGTCACGCGCCTTGACCTGCCAATCGGCGGCTTGGGCGCAGGCGAGCCCCTGGGCGGCGATATGGGCGCGCAGGGCTGGGTCGTCGTGCAGGCGGCGCATGGCGGCTTCGATCGCGGGGATCGCGTGGCCATCGACCACCAGGCCGTTGATACCATCGGTCACGGCATCGACGCTGCCGCCGTCGCGCCCGGCGATGACCGGCAGGCCGGCGGCATTGGCTTCCAGGAAGACCAGGCCGAAGCCTTCGGTATCGCCCGAGGGTAGCGCGCGGTTGGGCATGACGAACACATCGCCCAGCGCGTAATGGTCGGCCAGATCGACATCGGCGACCGCACCGGCGAAAATGACCGCATCGGCCACACCGGATTCGGTTGCGATGGCGCGCAGGGTATCGGCAAAGGGGCCGGCGCCGACGACCAGAAACCGGCATTCGGGGTGATCGGCCCAGACCGAAGCGAAGGCGCGGATGGCGTGATCGATGCCCTTTTTTTCGAGCAGGCGGCAGACCGAGACATAGACGAATTTATCCTCCAGACCGTAATGCGCGATCAGGTCGGGGCGCCGCGCGCTCGATGAGAAGCGGCGGAAATCGACGCCGTTTTCGATCAGGACGATCGGCGGCGCGGACGTGCCGGCAAGCAGGGTGCGGACCGCTTCGGCGGTGAAACGGCTGACCACAATGATGGCATCGGCGGCGGCGAGGCTGCGGCGGCGGCGCGACCAATCGGGGTCGTAATCATCGCGCGTGGTGATTTCCTCGCCGTGGATATAGACGATGCGGCGCACGCCGGGCCAGCGGCGCAGGACGGCGAACAGCCAGCCGGAGGGCACGAGTTCGCCGATGCAGACCGCCCCGATGCGCCCGGAGCCGAGCATGGCGCGCAGGGCGGCGAGGATGCGCAGCCGGATCAGCAGGTCGCGCGCGATGAAGCGCAGCCGACCGATGCCGCCCTGCTGGGGACCACCGATCGGGGTGCGGAGCAGGGCGAGCCGGTGGACGCGGTAGCCGGGCGCGCCGGATCGCGGTTGGGCGGCGGCGCGGTCGTGTTCGCGCCAGCCGATCAAAGGCAGACCATCGGTATAGCTGACGCGCGGTGCCAGCACGCTGACCTGCGGGGCGGCCTGGCGGGCGAGCGCGCCGTACACCACCGCCGAGCCGCCTTGCACGGGCGGGAAATTATTCGCGATCAGGATGATGCCGTCGCGCGCGCTCACGGCCGGCCGCCTGGGTTGGGGGGCTGATCGAGGAGGGTGAGGATATCGGTGGCGGCGGCAAAGCGGCAGCCGAAATCATCGGACAGGGTGCAGAGAATCGACGAGAGATCGTCGTAGAAGCGGTGCAGATCGGCGCGCGAGCGGACGTAGGGGTTGCGGCCGGGGGCCACCGAGGAGCTGTGGAAGCTGAGCGGCAGGATGGTGCGATCGCGGTTGAGCAGGCCTTTGACCAGGCGGATCATTGCCCGCGGGTCGTTGCCTTCCGGTGACAGGGTGATGCGTTCGGCGCAACCAATACGCGCGAGCAGGCCGGCAAGCGGCGCCCAGGCATCGTTCGAGCGGATCAAGGTCCGGTAGAGCCGGCTGCCGGCGCTGCCGCCCCAGCCGACGATGGCGCGGCCGAGCGGCAGTTCGAGGATGGGCCGCCGGGCACCGAACCAGAAGGGGGAAAAATCGATCCTACTGTAGTCGGGGCCGGCTTCATCGAGCATCGATGTGCGCGGCGCGATGCTGGTATCGATCAGGATGCCTTCCTGCTCGATCAGGGTCGCGGTCTGGCGGCTGAGGCCGTAGCGGCCGGCGCGAAACACCAGCGGTGCGGTGCCGAAACAGGCGGTGAAGCGGGTGCACAGGGCGGCGAGCTTGCGGGCTTCGACATCCGGCGCGAGATTGCCGCCGAAGGATTGGGCAGCGGTGCCATGACCCTCGAACGGCGGGGTGACCCAGGGGTGGAGCTGGATGCCGAGCGCCGCTTCGCCGCGATCGCGGTAGCGGGCGAACAGGCGCACGAGGTCGGGGTTTTCGAGGATGGGGTAGGTAACCAGATAGGTCGGCACCACGCCATGCGCCGTGAAGATGGGTTGCAGATCGGCGATGCGGGTCAGGTAGGCGGTCGCGTAGTCGGTGCCTTCGGTCGGGTCCGCCCAGTCGAAATCCTCCTCGGTGTCGATCAGCACGGTGGCGACACGGGTGGGCTGGCGCATGCTCACGGCGCGGGGGTTCGGCAGGATATCCGGGAACATTGCGGCTTTCGGCAATTCCAATACGATGGCACGATGACATGGATGGCCGGGTCTAACAAGCGATGGGCGGCCGGCCGGGGATTGGTGGCGGCGCTTCGCCCGGCCGGCGACGCGCAGCAGCTGGGGGATTTGTGGCGGCGGGTCGAGGCCGAGGCGGATGGCTCGGTGTTTCAGTCGTGGTTGTGGCTGGGCTGCCGGTTCGATGAACGGTTTCGCCGTGCGCTGGTGCTGACGATCGAGGCGGAGGAGCGGATCGTTGCGATCGGGCTGCTGGGCTACGGTGGACGGCGATTCGGGCTGAGCCAGTTTTGGCTCGCGGAGACCGGCGTCGCGGATGAGGACAGCGTGTTCATCGAACATAACGGGCCGCTGGTGGTGCGGGACCGGCCGGAGGCGCGGGCGGCATGGTTTGAGGCTGCGCTGCGGCCGCGTGCCGGGTTGGGCTGGATATTGCGCCTGTCGGGTCTTGGCCCGGAGGATGCGGCGGCGGCGCGGTTGGCCGGCGTGACGGATGGCGGGATGCTGCGCGCGGCACCGTGGCGCGACCTCGCGCGGTTGCGGGCGGCGGGGGCCGATTGCCTCGATGTTATTTCCGCCAATACGCGCCAGCAGATCAACCGGGCGTGGCGGCGGTATGAGGCCAGCGGCCCGATTTCGGTGGCGCGGGCGGCAACGGTGGTGGAGGCAGAGGCCTGGCTGGCGGCGCTGGCGGATTTGCACCGGCAGACGTGGGAGACGCGCGGCAAGGCGGGGGCGTTCGCCGGGGCTGGGTTTGGGCGGTTTCATGCGGCGCTGGTGGCGCGCGGTGTGGCGTGCGGTGCGGTCGATGTGCTGCGGGTGGCGGCGGGGGACCGGGTGATCGGGTATTTGTATAATTTCGTGTGGCGCGGCCGGGTCAGCTCGTATCAGAGCGGGTTTGCGTATGATCCGGCGCAACCGCATGAAAAACCCGGCTTGGTGTGCCATGTCGCGGCGATGCGGCATTATCAGGCGCTTGGGCTGGATGGTTACGATTTTCTGGCGGGGGATGACCGGTACAAGACCAGCCTGGCGGATGGCAGCGTGGCGATGCGCTGGATGCGCGCGGCACCGCGCCGGAGTGTGGCCGCGGCGATCCTGGCAACTCGCGCCAGGATCGCGCGTTGGCGTGGCTGATCAGGTGCGGTTGCGGTTGCGGCGGCGCAGGACGAGGCCAAGGCCGAGCAGACCGGTGCCGAGCAGGGCGAGTGAACCGGGTTCCGGAACCGAAACCTGCAGGACCGAGGGAGCGCCGTTGGCTTCGACATAGACAAGTCGGAATGGTGCATCGGTCGCTACGGGCAGGACGCCGGGTGAGGGAATCTGTCCGGTGAATGAACCGCTCTGAATGACCGGGGTGTTGCCGATACCGGCATAGAGCGAGGCACCGTCATCATGGCTGATGGTGACATTGGTACCGGCGGCAGCGGTGTAGACCCCGGTGATCATCATGTAAGTGACAAGTGCGTTGCCGCTCAGACCGATGCTGCTCAGTTGATCGTGCGCGAGGAAATCGGCGGCGCCGGAGTACTGACCCGTGTTGCTTACGAAGCCGTTCGCATCGATACCGCTGGCGTAGGTGCCGAAAAATGCGCCGGCGAGATTGGTGCTGGATTGTGATCCGTCGTTAACGAAGTTGAGCGGGCCGGTGTAGGTAAACTGGGCCGTGGGAGCACCAGTCGGCTCATCGCCAAGATTGGTGGTGGCGTTACCGGTGATGCCGAGCGATGTGTAAGTGCCGCTCCAGACCGAAAACTGGTAGGTATCGTTGAGCGCGAGGCCCGCATGGGCGATACCGCTGAGGCCGAGCACGAGGGCGTTGGCGAGTAGGACGGCTTTGAGTTTTTTCATAAAACAATCTCCGGTAGTAAATTTTTGAGCTGCAATTGAAGGTAAGCAATTTTGGTGCCAAATTTTATATCGTTTTGAATCAGGTAATTGCGAACTCGATATTTCGGGAGTGTAAAGTTTTCCAGACAAAATGATCGATTGGTCGATGATTGGGCGCGCTTTGCTGGGGGGCTGCCGTCGTGCCAAAAAAAAAACGCCTCCGGTATGGACCGGAGGCGTGTTAGCAGTAGGCGAAATGGAAGATTAGGCGCGCTTCTGGCGTTTGCGGACGAGCAGGCCGAGGGCAACGAGGCCCGTGCCGAGCAGGGCAAGCGAGCCGGGTTCGGGAACGGAAACACGGCTGTCGATACTTAAAGCAGTCGCCCCGGTCAGATTAGGTGAGATCGTGATCGCTTGCGTCAGCGAATACTGACCGTTCACGATGAACGACGGGTCGAACACCGACGCGGCGTCGGTAAGGCTCGGGTCAATCGTCGCCATCCCGAGGTTTGTGCCGGCAAATAAAGCGTTCGCCGTTGAACCCAGCACCGCAAAGGTCAAGCCCATTGGCGAGGAACCGCCTTGGGGCGTGTTGGTAAGAAGCCCACTAACCGCAATCGGACCGTAAGCCGAGACATTCTGTTCGGTTAGATACACGGTAATCGGTTCTGAAAATGTACCTTGTCCGACGGCACCGTTTACACCGAGGTCAAACGAATACGCACCAAAGTCATTGGCCGTCACAGACACCGCATAATTTCCGAACGAATAGGTTTGGTTGAAAAAGTTCGCACTACCCGATTGAAGCGTTGTGATTGGTCCATCATTAATCGAATAGCCCAACGACAGCGTCGGGGAGATCGGTCCTGCGAGTGCGACTGACGCGAAGCTGGCGATGGAAGCCACACTAAATACTGAAGCAAGCAAAAGTCTTTTCATTGGAATGTCCTATAGGAGGTTGAGCCAAGCCCCTCATAAGCAAACTCCGTGCCAAATAAATATCCGTTATTTTTCAAAGCCATAATCGTTTCAAAGATTGATATGCGTAAGAAATACTGACACAAATTACGACATCGATACTTCAATAATAAGATTTTATACAATTATGATGATCTAGTCCTGAATATCAACTCTAAACGCTTTTATTGTCATCGAGATCAGCCCGTAATAGCCGAGCACGCCAACCAGATCGACCAGGCCGCGGTCGCCGAGTGCGTGGCGGGTTATTTTGTAGGTGTCGTCGGATATCGCGCGGGTGTGGAGCAGTTCGCGCGCGAAATCGTGGACCGCTTGCGCATCGGGTTCGGTGAAGACCGGTTGGTTGCCGGTTTTGATGGCCGCGATGATCGCGGGCGCGATGCCGGCGGCTTCGGCGATCGGGGCGTGGACGTGCCATTCAAAGCCGGCTTGCCAGAAAGCACCCATGACCAGAATGGCGAGTTCGGACAAGCGCGGCGGCAGGGAGGAGCCAAAGCGGCAGTATTCGCCGAGCGCCTGGGCGCGGTTGGCGAGTTCGGCGCTGTGCAGCCAGACCGCGAGCGGGCCTTCCACCTTGCCGCGCGGGCCGGCGGCGATGGCATCATGGGCGGCGTGCTGCGCTTCGCTCATGCGGGTGGGGTCGGGCAGGCCGAGGCGCTGGGGGCCGGTTGCCTCGCCGAAGATTTTGCCGGTGGGGTGCGGGCTCAATGGCGGAAATGCCGCATACCGGTGAAGACCATGGCGATGCCGGCGGCATCGGCCGCGGCGATTACCTCCGCATCGCGGATCGAGCCACCGGGTTGGATGACGGCGGTGGCCCCCGCTTCGATCGCGGCGACCAGCCCATCGGCGAACGGGAAGAACGCATCGGAGGCGACGACCGAGCCCGCGATGCTGTCGCCCCCCTTCAGGACGGCGATGCGCGAGGAATCCACCCGGCTCATCTGGCCGGCACCGATGCCCGTGGTGGCACCGGCGCGCGCATAGATGATCGCGTTCGATTTGACGTGTTTGGCGACACGGAAGGCGAACAAGAGATCGTCGAACTCCGCGTTGCTCGGCGCGCGCTGGGTGACGATTTTGAGGTCATCGCGCGTGATGCGGCCGGAATCGCGGGTCTGCACCAGGTAGCCGCCTGCGACGCTGCGAAATGTCAGGCCATCGGACGCCGAGTCCGGCAGGGCGCCGGCGATCAGGAGGCGGAGGTTTTTCTTGCGCGCGAGCACGGCGATGGCTTCGGGTTCGGCATCGGGTGCGATGATCACTTCGGAGAAAATGCTCGCCATTTTTTCGGCCGATGCGGCATCGAGACGGCGATTGACGGCGATGATGCCGCCGAAGGCGCTGACCGGATCGCAGGCCAGGGCGCGATCCCATGCTTGCGCGAGGTCGACGCCGGTCGCCACGCCGCAGGGGTTCGCGTGCTTGACGATGACGACGCAGGGGCGATCGAATTCGGCGACGCATTCATACGCGGCGTCGGTGTCGTTGATGTTGTTGTAGGACAGTTCCTTGCCCTGAAGCTGCCGCGCGGAGGCGACGCCGGGGCGGTCGCCGGTTTTGTAGAAGGCGGCGATCTGGTGGGGGTTTTCGCCGTAGCGCAGCGCCTGGTGCTTGAGGCCGGCTATGGCGAGGCGGGCAGGGAAAATTTCGCCGGTCTGCGGCGGCACGGTTTCGGTGACGCGCAGATCGGGGTCGGCATCGCCGTTGCGGGCGGTGAACCAGGTGGCGATCGCCGCATCGTAGGTGGCGGTGCGCGTATAGGCAGCGGCGGCGTAATGGCGGCGCTGGGTCAGGGTGGTGCCGCCGGCAGCGAGGGCGGCGGTCAGATCGGGGTATTGGGCGGGATCGGTGATGACGGTGACGAAATCATGGTTTTTTGCTGCCGCGCGGATCAGCGCTGGGCCGCCGATATCGATGTTTTCAACGCATTCGTCGAACGCGGCCCCTTTGGCGACGGTCTGCTCGAACGGGTAGAGGTTGACGACCAACAGATCGATCGGCGGGATGCCGTGCTGGGCCATCTGGGCGACATGGGCCGGCAGGTCGCGCCGTCCGAGCAGGCCGCCGTGCAGTTTCGGCACCAGGGTTTTGACCCTGCCGTCAAGCATTTCGGGCACGCCGGTGTAGTCGGCGACTTCGATGACGGGAATGCCTGCGTCGCGCAGGGTTTTCGCCGAGCCGCCGGTGGACAGGATTTCGACGCCGTGGCCGGCCAGGGCCCGGCCGAGATCAAGCAGACCGGTCTTGTCGGACACCGAGATCAGCGCCCGCTGGATAATGATTTTATCGTGCATACAGAGCCTTCAAGTAGGCGGAAACGGTTTCAACGGCACAGAACAACAGGACGGAAGTTTTTTTGCTTCTTTTTTTTCAAAAAAAGAAGTGCTTGCCTACCTTACCTCATGGGCATCAGCCGCCGGTAACAGGGACCGCCGATACCGCATTGGCCGGCGAGCCGTGGATGATTTTCGTGCTGATCAGCATATAGACCACCGCCTTGTGATCGGGGTCGACCAGGCGATAGAGGTTGAAATGTTTGACCAGGAACGAGGCAGAAATCGCCGCGATCTGTTTTTTTGCCGGCAGGCCGGCCGGCAGCGTGACAGGGCCGGTGGCGATGCAGGAGAGCGCGAAGCGGGACGGATCGGTCGCGACGCCGAGGCTGCCCTTGACGCCGCCGGTTTTGGCGAAGCTGGCGTAACAGGCGACGTTGGGGAGTTTCGGGTCTTCCAGCCGTTCGACAACGACTTTGTCGTCGGCACCCAGGAGCCGGAAATTGGTCGAGACCGCGCCGATCCGCGTCTCGGCGTGGGCGATGCCGGTGGTGGCCGCCATTGGAAGTGCCGCGAGGCCGATCAGCGCGGCTGCCGTGATGAGGCTTGGGACAGAAAGGTTCATCGCCCTGCTCCTTGTGTGATGGCGCGTTCATAGACCGTGAGCGTCTCGGCGCAAATAACCGGCTCGGCATAAAGCTGCGCGGCCCGTGCGCGCCCGGCCTGACCCAGGGCTGCGCGCAACGACGGATCGGCGATGAGACGCGCGAGGGCGGCGGCGAGGGCTGGTGCGTCGCGCGGCGGCACCAGCAGGCCGGTCTGGTCCGCGATCACCGCATCGCGACAGCCGGTTACATCGGTTGCGACGCATGGCAGGCCGCACGCCATGGCTTCCAGCAGGAATTTCGGTAGGCCTTCGCGGTACGAGGGCAGGCAGGCGATGTGGCAGGTTGCGAACAGGGCTGCCATGTCGTCACAATGGCCGATCCAGGTAACGTGGTGGGCGGCGCGCAGATCGGCCTCAGTCAGCGAGGCGGGATTGTCGGGGTCGGGCATACCGGCGAGGATGAATTCCGTCCCCTGCCCTTGCAGGATGGCCGCGGCCTCGATGAATTCGCGGACGCCTTTGTCGCGCAGCATGCGGGCACCGAGCACGATGCGGATGGGCGCTGCGTTGAGCGCATGGGGTCGGAAACGGGCGAGATCGACGCCGGCGCCACGGATCAGGACGGTATGATCGGCGCGGATGGCACCGGATGCGATCATCGCGCTGCGATCTTCCTCGTTTTCGAACACCGCGATGGCACTGCGGGTGCCGATGGTCGCCCGCAGCGCGGTGCTTACGAACGGCCGCAGCAGGCGGGCCTTGGCGGTGCGCGAGGCGAACACGAACCCTTGCCCGACCGGCGCGTTGACGATGGCCGGGACGCCGGCGATGCGGGCTGCGATGCTGCCGAGCAGAATGGGTTTCAAGGCGACGTGGTGGGCCAGATCGGGGCGAAGTTCGCGGTAGAGTGCCGCGATGTGCAGGGCCAGACGAAATTCCGCGATCGGGTCGATCCGGGCGCGTTTGAAATCGACGCTGTGGAGATCGAAGCCTTCGGCGCGCAAGGTATCCGCTGCGGCACCGGTGCGGGTGATGACCGAGACGCGCCAGCCCGCCGCGCGCGCGGCGCTGGCGCGGGCGCGGAAATGCGAGGCGAAGAACCAGTCTTCGCCGATCAGATAGACGAGGTGGCGGGGGCGCATGGCAGGGCCGCGATGATGGGGACGCGCGGGCGTATGGGGTCAGGCGGTCTGGTTGGTCAGGGCGATTTTGCTCTGCCAGCGCCAGGCGTCACGGCACATGTCTTCGATGCCGCGGGTGGCGCGCCAGTCGAGCAGGGTTTCGGCACGCGCGGGGTCGGCGTAGCAGGCGGCGACGTCGCCGGGGCGGCGGGGGGCGATTTTGTACGGAACCTTGATGCCGGTTGCGGCTTCGAACGCGGCGATCATGTCCAGCACCGAATAGCCGGTGCCGGTGCCGAGGTTGACCGTGAAATCACCGTCATGGGCGAGGACGCGGCGCAGTGCGGCTTCGTGGGCTTCGGCGAGGTCCATGATATGGATGAAGTCGCGCACACCCGAACCATCGTGCGTCGGGTAGTCGTTGCCGAACACGTTCAGATGCGGCCGCCTGCCTTCGGCGGTCTGGCAAAGGTAGGGCATCAGATTGGCCGGCACGCCGCTGGGGTCTTCGCCGATCACGCCGGATGGATGCGCGCCGACCGGGTTGAAATAGCGGAGCACCGCCGCCGCTTGCAGCGTGCCGGTGCGCACCAGATCGGTGATCATGCCCTCCATCACCAGTTTCGTGCGGCCATAGACGTTGGTGACTCGCAGGGCCGCATCCTCGGTGATCGGGCAGGCATCCGGCTCGCCGTAGACGGTGGCGGAGGATGAGAACACGATGCGCCCGACGCGGGCGCGGCGCATGGCGGCCAGCAGGCGCACGGTGCCGACGATGTTGGCGTCGTAATAGAGAAGAGGATCGGCCTCGCTCTCGCCGACCGCTTTTTTCGCCGCGAAATGAATGACCGCATCGATCGGGAATGCGGCCAGGGCTGCCGCCATGGCTGCTTCGTCGCGAATATCCGCCTCGATCAGGGGCACCGAAACACCGGTGATCCGGTGCAGGCGGGCCGGTACGTCGCGCGCTGCGTTCGAGAAATCATCGAGCAGGACGACATCGTAGCCGCGCTCGAGCAGGACGACGGCGGTGTGCGAGCCGATGAAGCCGGCGCCGCCGGTCAAGAGAATGCGTGCCATGCGCTCAGCCCATTTTGGTCAGGGCCCATTTGACCTGTTGCGGGCCATCCTGGGTGCTGGTGAGAACGATCTGTTCGGCGCGGCGGGGTTCGGCGCCGCCGAAATAGATGGATTCCTCGACGGTGAGAGCGGCACCGCCCGCCCGCAGGCGCCAGCCCTGACCTGATGGCAGGCGAAGCAACGCGGCTTCGTTATCCTGCTGGATGCTTGCGGTGACGTTGGGGTGGAGGTGAAACCGCAGGGTGAAGGGCTGCGGCTGACCGGCTTCGACACTGTCTTCGCCGCGGAGGTCTTCGCCGCTTTCGGACAGATAGAGGCGGCGGCGATGAATGGCGTCGAACGGTTTTTTCCAGCCATCGTGGCTCGCCTCGAGCCAATGCGCCCCATTGGCCTCGTGGCGGGTGAGTTCGACGGTGCTCGGGCGGCGGCCGAGGCCTTCGGGCCTGATTTCCGAGGATGAGACATCGGCGATGATCAGGGTGGAGTGGGCGGCGGTGGCGCGCAGCGCGTCGCGCCATTCGGTGGCGGAGGCGGGCGCCGCGCCACAATTCACGATGAGGCGTTCGCGTCCCACCGAAAATTCGAACGCAAGCGTGCCGGCATGGGCGAAACGATCCATGCCCTGGCCGGGCGGCGCGCCGGCATCGACGATGATGGTCGTTTTGCCGGCGGTGAGGCGATGAAAACCCGACTGGGCGAGCGAGACGTTGCTGCGGCCAGTGCGGCCGGCCTGGCTCAGCACCAGGTCGATCAAATTGGGCCAGTCTTCCGCGGTGCCATTGAACAGTGCGAGACCGCCATCGGCGTGGCGGAGCGCACGCAGCGCGACCGCCATACGCTCGATCGTGCCGGGAAGTTGCGGCGGGGCCTCGGCGCGGGCTGATTGCAGCAGGGCGCGAATCTCGGTGAGGTCCTGCAGCGCGGCGAGATGGGCAGCGGGGCTGCGTTCGGCGTGTGAGCCGTCCGGCAGGATTTGGCGGCCGATTTCCGGCACCAGGAATTTCAGGGCGCGCGGCAGGAAGGCCGCATGTTCGGGCAGGGCGACCGAGGCGGCGATCAGCCCCTTGATGGCGGTGAAGGCGCGGCCGTCGCGCGCTTCGATCGGCATGGCGGCGGCAAGTTGCCGAGCATCGTGCACGAGCCGTGCCATCAGCATCTGGCGGAAATCGTCATCGGCCGAGGCTGCGAAGAAATCGTAATGGCCGAGCCAGGCGGTGAGCCGGGCACCGCTGACCGGCGGCGCGGTCGCGATGGCGGGAAGTTGGTCGCAGCCGATCCAATCGGTGATCAGGGCGCGGGCGCGGGAGCGGGCGGCATCGGTGCCGAGGGCGCGCAGATCGCGCAGCCAGCCGAAGCCGTGGATATGCGCGAGCATCAATGGCGAGGCATCGCTTGCGGAGAAACCGCCCGGGCGCAATGGGCGGAGGGCGCCGCGATACTCGAGTTCGCCCTTGATGATCCGGGCCCCGCGGCCCGGTTCGCCGGGCCATGGATCGCGCACCGGCAAGGCGGGTGCGTCCGGCACGCCGCCACCACGCAGGGTGGCGAGTTTGGCCATCCATTGTCGGGCGCCGCGCATCATCGGGCCGCCTTCACTCATGACCGGCCACTCATAATGAGGGTTTCAGCGCCGCGATGGCGGCAGCATAGTCAGGCTTGCCGAAAATCGCGCTGCCGGCGATCAGCACATCGGCTCCAGCCTCGATCGCTTGCGGCGCGGTTGCCGGGTCGATGCCGCCGTCGGTCTCGATGTGGATTTTGCGGCCGCTCTGCCGGATCATCGAGCGCAGGGCAGCGATTTTCGGCAGCTGGCTGGCCAGGAATTTCTGACCGCCAAAGCCGGGATTGACTGTCATGACGTTGATGATGTCGATCAGGTCGAGCACGTTGGCGACCGCATCGATCGGGGTGGCGGGGTTGAGGGCGACACCGGCTTTCTTGCCGAGCGCGCGAATCGCTTGCAGTGAGCGATGCAGGTGGGGGCCGGCCTCGGCGTGGATTGTGATGTGATCGGCGCCGGCAGCGGCGAAATCGGCCAGATAGGCATCGACCGGGGCGATCATCAGATGCAGGTCGAACACGAGTTTGGAGTGAGGGCGGAGTGCTTTGATGACCAGCGGGCCGAAGGTGATGTTGGAAACAAAATGCCCGTCCATAACATCGAGATGGAGCCAATCGGCCCCTGCCCGCTCGATTGCCGCGACTTCGTCGTTGAGGCGGCCGAAATCGGCGGCGAGCAGGCTTGGTGCAATGATTGGTGCCGCTGCGGGTGGTTCCCTCATGGCTATGCTTGTAGCGAAGTGTGTCGCGCCTTCACAAGCGCGCAACCGGTTTAATGTTCAGGCTTTAATATTGGCACGCGAATCCGCCCCGCCTCATTTGATTTTTCCGAGATGGCGGGCGGATTTAATGCGCCGGTTGCAATTTTTTGGAACAACCCGACCCTGTAACGTCCGGGCGGTTCCCGCACGCGGATGGGCTTGCTCGGATCGACCTGCGCCTACTCGGACGGAAACGTATCGGATGGCGCAAGCGACTTGATCAGATCGAACATGCGCTTGCGGACCGTGGGTTCGGCAATGCGGTAGTAGGCGCGGACCAGTTCGAGGGTTTCGCGCTTGGTCATATGATCATCGAGGCCAACACCGAACGGTTCCTGCGATTCGGCAAAGCCATGGCTGCGGCCGCGGGGCCCGGACATCGGCGTCGCGTCCATGCCTTCGGGCATATCGTCGAAGAAGAAACTGATCGGTACATCGAGCACGCGTGAAATATCGAACAGGCGCGATGCGCCGACGCGATTGACGCCGCGCTCGTATTTCTGGACCTGCTGGAAGGTAAGCCCCAGTGCGTCCCCCAGCTTTTCCTGCGACATGCCCAGCAAGGTCCGCCGTAGCCGGATTCGTGAACCGACATGGACATCGATTGGACTGGGGCGCCCGTCTCGTTCGCCACGTTCGGTCATTTCATTTGCCACCCTGGTCACTTCCGACTCTCCAAGCGTTGGGCCGTTAAGGGCACCGCTGCCATATCGATTACAATCAATGAGCATAACACTATTGTGGTGCCACTCATGCCATTTATCACGACCCTGATCCGAGCAACCCGGACCAGCGCCTAACCGAGTTCCAAGCCCCTGAACTGCCTTAGTATCATCCAGAAATACAACTATGTCTATATTTTAAGAAAACAGGGTGTTTCGACGCTAATTCTACCGCAGATCGTTATTAGAGCACGGACTTGACAATCTGCAATAGCAGCACCTTCAAAATTCTGCAAGCTCGAACAAATTTTAAGACGTTTTTTTCAGGTTTTATTAACCTTGGGCGTTATCGAGAATATCAGCATGACAACGGCAAGAGCCACTGAATAAAAAGCAATGATCCCGGCAATGGTTAGCCCGAACTTGGCGTAAGGGGTTGACGGCAATGCAACCGGAAGTTTGTGCACCAGGAGGCCCCGCCGATCGAGGCCGAGCCGGGCCAGGATGCGGCCGTGCGGGCCAATCACTGCGGAAATCCCAGAGTTGGTGTCGACCACGAGGGGCAACCCTTCCTCGACCGCGCGCAGGCGGGTTGTAGCGAAATTCTGATGCGGGCCGGTGCTGTCGCCGAACCAGGCGTTGTCGCTGATGTTGAGCAACCAGCCCGGGCGATCCGCCTTGTCGACGATTTCACCCGAGAAGATCGATTCGTAGCAGATCAGCGGGCCGACCGCCGGGATGCCGGGAACATGCAGGGTGCGCGGACCGGGGCCGGGCGCGAAACCGCCGCCGGGGGTGATTTTGAACGGGATGATGGCCGGCGTGTATTCGCCGAACGGCACCAGTTTCCATTTGTCGTACCAGGCGACGGCGGGACCCGGACCATCGACCGCTATGAGTGAATTATAGACCTTGCCGGTGCGTCCGTAACGAAACGAACCGGCGAGGACCGGCGTGGTACCGGTGATGGCGGCAATGGCGGCACGGGCGGATGCATCGGACTGCAAAAGGGCGGGACTCGCGGTTTCGGGCCAGACGATGACTTTCCGGCCGGGGCCGGCCTGCTGCATGGCCTGCTGCGTCATGTGCAGGTCGCGCTGCCAGCGCGCCTCGAGTGCTGGACGGGTGAAACTGCCGGGCACCGCGAAGCGCGGCTGGATCATCGCGACCGTCAGGTCACGGTCCGGTGCGGGCCCGGCGGCGGTGCGGACGAGGCCGAAGGTGACCCAGCAGAACATGAGTATGGCGCTCGCGATCCAGCCGCGCCGACCGAGCAGCGGCAGGCCGGCCGCGAGGCAGGTGAGCAGGGTGAGCAGGAAAATACCGCCCCAGGCGGCCGGCTGCATCATGATCACGCCGATTTCGCCGGGAATCGACCAGTCCGCTCCCCAGAAATTCCATGGGAAGCCGGTGAACAGGAATTGTTGCGCCAGATTGGCCATCACCATGACGCCGGCGAACATCAGGACCATCGCCGCGGCGGCGGCATGGTTGCGGAACGGGCGGATCCAGTACACCGCGACGGCAGGCAGCATGAAATAGCAGGCGGTGGCGGCGGCAAGGCCGGGTGCCGCGATCGGCACTGCCCACCAGAATTGCTGCGCCATGATCAGGATGGGCTCGGTGACCCAGAACAGACCGAGCAGGTTGAAACCAAAGCCGAAGCACCAGCCGATCCAGATCGCACGGCGCCAGCTTCCGGCACGGGCGAGGCTGCGCAGCAAGCCAGGCACCACCAACCAGAGCAGCGGCAGCAGATAGAACGGGGGCAGCGCCAGGGCGGCCAGCAGGCCCAGGCCGAACGCGCGCCAGGGGTCGGTGTTCAGGCGTGCGGGCAGGGTTGCCGTCCACCTTCGTTGGGTCAGCGTTGACATCGGGCAGCCTCCGTTATTCCGGCTGAGATAGGCCGAATTGCCGTGCGACGCTGGTCAATTCCGCGGCATGAGGGTGGGTGGTGCCGGCGATCGTACCATCCGCCGGGCGGACCAGTTGGCAGACGGCGAGCCCCGCTGCTGCCGCCGCGGTGAGTTCCGCTTCCACATCCGAAAGGAACAGGACGGCGCCGGGGGGCACCGCCAAGCTGCGAGCGATGGCGGCGTAGCTGGCGGCCTCGCGCTTGGGGCCGATCCTGGTATCGAAGAAGGCGCTGATCAGGCTCTCGCGATCGCCTGCGATGCTATGGCGGAACAGCAGACGCTGCGCCTGTTCGGAACCGGATGAATAGATCGCGATGGTGGTGCCGGCTGCGTGCCAGGCTTGCAGGGTGGGCAGGACATCGGGGTAGAAATCGCTGGTCAGCGCGCCGGCGGCGAAGCCCTGCGCCCAGATACGGCCCTGGATATGCTTGAGCGGGGCGAGTTTCGCATCCCGGTCCATCAGGGCCAGCAAGGTTTCGAGTGGTGGCGCGCCGGGCGTGATCTGATCGAGTTCGGCCAGAGCTGCCACAATGTCAGGCTCATCGGCGTGGCGTGCCAGGAAACCGCCCAGACGCGTGCGCGCATAGGGAAACAGCACCTCGTGTACGAAGCTGATCGGCGCGATCGTGCCCTCGATATCGAGCAGCACGACCGCCGGCGGCGCGGTGTCAGGCATGGTCACGTGCCGGCGATGTCAGGTGACGGGGAAGCGCGCGCTGATCGCATCACCAGTGAAATGCGCGACCCAGCCGGACTGGTCGGTAAAGATGCGCAGGGCGATGAAATCCGGGCGTTCGCCGGCATCGAACCAGTGCTTGATGTTGGCGGGAACCGAAATCAGATCGCCCTTGGTGCAGAGGGCGTCGAACACCTTGCCCTCGGTGTGCATGACGAAATGGCCAGCGCCGCTGACGAAGAAGCGGACCTCGTCCTCCGTGTGGCTGTGCTCGTTGAGGAATTTTTCGCGCAGCGTGCCGGCTTGCGGATGATCGGGCGTCATTTTGATGACATCGGCGGAGCCGGCGCCGGTTTCACCCATCAGCCGGTCGAGATAGGGGCGATAGGCGTCGAGGATCGCGTCCGCCTCAGCATCGGGCGGCAGGGTCACCGGGCTGTCCCAGCGTTCGAAGCGGACGCCGATGGTGGCGAGATGTGCGGCAATTTCGGTCGCATCACCGGTGTCGAGGACCGGCGCGCCGGGGGCGTTGTCGTCGAAAATCCGCAGGCCGCTCATCGCATTTGTCTCCGTTCGCATTCGCAGGATATCAGGAATTCCAGGGCTTCGAGCCGCCAGAAGCAGCGCTCGATGTCCGGACCCCAGGCATAGACGCCATGACCGCGCAGGATATAGCCGATCGGCGCCGCATCGAGCGAGGGCGCGATCTGGCCAGCCAGGCGGGCGATGTCCTGATCATTGTCGAACACCGGGACGTTCGCGACGGTCTGATGCGTGGTGACGCCGGGGAAGGCTTTGAGGATCTCGTAATCCTGCAAGACCAGAGATTGCTCGTGAGTGACCATCGAGAGTGCGGTCGCCGCGACCGAATGGCCGTGCAGCACGGCGCCGACCGCGGGGAAATGACGATAGAGCTGACAATGCAGCAGGGTCTCGGCGCTCGGCTTATCGGCCTGGTGACGCGGTGCGCCATCGAGATCGACCTCGATGATATCGGTCTCGGTCAGCCGCCCCTTGTGCACGCCGCTGCGCGTGATGGCCATGGACTGATCACTCAGCCGTGCCGACAGATTACCCGAGGAGGCCGGCACCCAGCCGCGCGCATCCATGCGCGCACCGATCGCGACCAGGCCGCGCGCCGCCTGGAGCAGGCTGTTGTGCATCAGGATCGCCTTGGTCAGAGACGCGTCTGGTCCGACGCGCTGACCGGATCGGGTTGGCGAACCACGGTTTCGGCGGGCGG
Source organism: Acidiphilium rubrum (assembly GCF_900156265.1). GTDB lineage: Bacteria > Pseudomonadota > Alphaproteobacteria > Acetobacterales > Acetobacteraceae > Acidiphilium > Acidiphilium rubrum. Next base: position 129,250 of record NZ_FTNE01000004.1, on the reverse strand, counting down.
AGCACCATCGACGACGCGGGTCTGCACCTGGGGTGCGGGCTGATTGATCGGCTCGGCCGGCTTGGCGGGGTCGTGATCGGACACGTTCTGTTTGAACGCCTTGATGCCCTTGCCGACTTCACCCATCAGATTGCCGACGCGCGAGCCGCCGAACAGCAGGGCGATGACGCCGATGACGATGATCCAATGAACAGGAGAATCGAAGCCCATGGGATTACCTCAGACCTTTGTGCGATCGGTGGTGGTCGCTTGCACCGGCGGTGGGGGTACGTGCTGTTCGAGCATGGAAGCATCTTTGGGTTGGTCGTCGGCCAGATTATTCTTGAACGATTTCATGCCCTTGCCGAGTTCACCCATCAGGTTACCGACCCGCCCGGAGCCGAACAGGATCAGCACGACCGCCAGAACGATCAGCCAATGCCATATGCTCAAACCACCCATAATCCTGATCCTTCCTCAATGAGAATCACGTCGACATCACATCGGCATGATGCGGCCGACCCGCAATGCCCGCGGACGCAAGACGATGTTATAGCCCAAGCAGGCCAGTGCGCCAATGCCGGGGGCGGACCATGCCACGGACCGTTACGGCGTGTGGGCACATCGGCGGATCCACCGCTCCATTGGCCAAGCCAAGCCGACGGAAATCGGACGTCGCAGCATAAAGCAACGGTTGTGCCGGCCGGGTATTGGAACCGAGCACATTAATAATCATATCATGATCGTCAAAACGTGAATGGAAACCGACATGCGTCTGCTGCTGATTATTCTCCTGATCCTCCTGGTGCTTGGCGGCGGATTTGGTTTGCACGGCGGTTTGTTCATCGGTGCCCATGGCCTTTATTACGGTGGCGGGCTGGGCTTGGTGATTGTGGTGGTTCTGATTCTGCTGATTATTTAGCCCGGACGGTCTCGGTGAGGCGGTAGCCGATGCCGGGCTCGGTGATCAGGGAAAACCCCGTGTCGATCAGTTTGCGGCGCAGCTGGCTGACATAGATCCGAAGATAGGCGATATCCTCGGTGTGCGCTGGCCCCCACACCGCCGTCAGTACCTGCCGATGCGTCAGCACGCGCCCCTGGTTGCGGACGAACAGGGCAAGCAGCGTGTATTGAATCCGCGTCAGACCGAGGTCGGTCGATTGCCCCTCAATCAGAAGACTGGCGGCGCGGCGTTCAGGATCGAGCGTCAGGTTGCCGAGCGTTAGCCCGGGGCTCGGGTCGCCGGCGTGCGCGTGCAGACGCAGGGCGGCACGGATCCGGGCGAGTAACTCGCCCAGTGCGAAGGGTTTTTCAACATAATCATGCGCCCCGCCATCGAGCGCTGCGATTTTTTCAACCTCGCGGTCGCGCGCGGAGAGCACGATGACCGGTGCGGAACAGAAGGCGCGCAGGCGTACGAGCACGGCCTGACCATCGATATCCGGCAAGCCGAGGTCGAGCAGGATGAGGTCGGGCGCGACCGAAGCAGCCAGACGGAGCGCTTCCGTGCCGGTTTCGGCGCGTAACGCGGTAAAGCCGGCGGCTTCGAGCGCTGGTTTGAGGAAGCGGTGGATCTGAGGCTCGTCGTCGACGACCAGGATATTGCCGGTGATCATCGGGCTGGTGCGCGCGATATCAGAGAAGAAAGCGTTTCTTTTTTGTAAAAAAGAAGCAAAAAACTTTTTTCTACGGTGGGTTCGTGCCGCGGTATCGGCGCGGGCTTATGACCAGGGTGTTGGTCTGCTGCTGTTTTGTTCCCGGTACTCAAGAGGTTTCTGCGCCGTTCCTGCGGCATCAAACCGTCAGGATGCGTTTCAACAGATCGACGTCCTGAGCGAAATCAGTGTCGGCGGCCATCAGTTCGGTCACCTTGGCGACCGCATGCATCACGGTGGTATGGTCGCGATTGCCGAATTTGCGCCCGATCTCGGGCAGCGACCGGCTGGTGAGTTGCTTGGCGAGATACATGGCGACCTGGCGCGGGCGCGCGATGTTGCGGGCACGGCGGACCGAGGACATTTCGCTGATCCGGATGTTGTAGTGCTCCGCAACCTGCTTCTGGATTTCCTCGATGGTGATCTTGCGATCATAGGCGCGCAACAAATCGTGCAGCACCTCGTTCGCGGCTTCGAGCGTGACCGGGCGATCGAACAGATGGGCGTGGGCAATCAGTCGGTTAAGCGCGCCTTCGAGTTCGCGGACATTCGCGGTGATTTTCTGGGCCAAAAACTCCATGACCCGGCCGGGCACCGGCACGCCGGCGCGTGCGGCCTTGGCTTCCAGAATGGCGAGGCGCAATTCATAGGTGGTAGCATGAACATCGGCCACCATGCCGCAGCCAAGGCGGGTGCGCAGCCGATCTTCGATGCCGGACAAATCCGATGGCGACTTATCGGCGGACACGATGATCTGCTTGCCGCTATCGACCAAGGCGTTGAACGTGTGGAAGAATTCTTCCTGGGTGCCGTCCTTGCCGATCAGGAACTGCAGATCATCGACCATCAGCACGTCGACACTACGCAATTCGTTCTTGAACTCGATGGTCGATTGCCGGCGCAGCGCGCTGACGAAACGGTGCATGAATTTCTCGGCCGACATATAGGCGACCGTGACTTCGTCGGCCCGCTGGGAGAGCTCCCACGCGATCGCGTGCATCAGATGGGTTTTGCCCAAGCCGACGCCGCCGTATAGAAAAAGCGGGTTGAAGCCGGGGCTCGCATGGCCATCAGCGACGCGACGGGCGCAGGCGTAGGCAAATTCGTTCGGCTTGCCGACCACGAACGTGTCGAACGTGAAGCGAGGGTCGAGCGGGGCGGCAGTTTCAGACCGGTCTTCAGCGTCACGGCGGGCGGGTTGGGTCGATTTGGCGAGAACCGCACTCGGCTCGGCCAGATTGGGCACGGCGGTGATGCCGCCGGCCGGACGTGTGCGGATGTCGACCCGGCGAACCGCAGGGTTCTCGGACTGCCACAGGCTGGTGAGCAATCCGCCGTATTCCTTGTTGACCCAATCGCGCAAAAAGCGCGTCGGCAGCATCACCGTGATCTCATCGCCATCAAGCCCGTGGAGGGCCGCCTGACGGAGCCAGTTGCGGTATTCGACTTCGCCGATTTCATCCTGCAAGCGCGCTCGAACGCGGCTCCATTGCAGTGCCAGCGCCGCATCCTGCCCGGACTCGCCCAACGGATCCCGCTGGCTGCCGGCCTCAAGGGGGATGTCTGCGTCGTAAACCTGCCCTACCTGCGCTTCCAACAGCATCGCCTCCCCTATTTCCACCGTGCCCCGAGCCTTCAACGCCACACCTGGACGTCACATAAATTGGAAACACGCTGTGGTTGTGTCAACCATTCGTGCATTCAGCGTCCGACTGCTGGAACCTTGTCTGAGGAGCAGAAGGTAGGCCAAGTGACGGCCCGGACGCAAGAGATGTTATGTTCGAAAAAACTGAGGCCTGAAGTCGAGGTTTCGAAATCTCTCCATGAAATCAGGCGATTGATACGGGTTTCCGAACTGTAAAAAAATCCTGTCGCGTCGGGTCATGTCTGATTGTACGGCGACCCACGGGGCACGACAGAAGGCGGGCGGCTCATGGTCAGGCCGCCTCAAAAACCTGATAAAGAGTGATTTTCAGGACTTTATCAGCCCCATTTCAGACGAGGGCTGGACGCTCCGGGACCTAGAAGGCCCGTGCCGAGACCTGTCAGGCCGCCAAGGCTTTGACGCGCGCAGAGAGACGCGAAATCCGCCGTGATACTGTGTTAGCCTTGAGCACACCCTTGGTCACCGCGCGCTGCATTTCCGGCTGGGCCGCGATGAACGCTGCACGTGCCTGCGCGTGGTCACCACCGGCGATCGCCTCTTCCAGTTTCCGGACGAAACTGTGGACCCGTGAGCGGCGCGCCTTGTTACGGGCGGTGCGAACCACGGTTTGACGGATGCGCTTCTGGGCGGATGCGATATTTGCCATGAACTCAGGTATCTCTTTTGGAAAGCGGAATAGAAAAAATCGGACCACGGCTTGGGAGCCATGAGACCCGATTGGCGTGGGCTTGGACATATCGCCCTGGGATTATCGCGTCAAGCGGGCACGGCCGGGCGCGGTGGGGTTAAACCAACGGTCTGACGTGCGGCCGCAACATAATTTGCTGTTCACGATTATGCATCATAGATATAAGTTTTTAGACACAAGTCGCTTTAACAGCTGCAGCGACTCAAAAAACAGGGACACGGCAATGCCGGCATTTATCGATCTACCTCGCACTGTCGTTGATTCCGAAATTCTGGTGGTCACGGGCTGGGTCGCGGGGCCGACCCCGACCGCAGCGATGGTAACGGTGAACGGAACGCCGATCGCCCATGAATCGTATGAACGGCCCGACGTACGCGCGGCGATGCCGCAGTTTCCGTTCACGGCTGGCCTGACCGCGGTGGCCGACCTACGCGCTTTCAAACCCTCGCGCACTCTGGATATTATGGTGTCGATCAATCAGGATCGGGAGCGCCATCGAGTCGAGGTGACAGATGCGCTGCATGACCGCTGGCTCGACGATGCCGCCAAGCGAGCGGCCAGTCGGGCCTTTTGCAAGGTTCATCTCCGCTGCCCGGCCTGCGGTGCGACAGGCCTTGACATTACCCCGGCAGCGGTCACCTGCCGGGCGTGCAGGGTCGCGTTTCCGCAGCGCGGCAATGCGTTCGATATGATTTCGGTCCCGCTGGCGATCGAGGCTAATCTTGCCAGCACCGCCAACGTATCCGCCAATCCGTATACCCCGGCGGCGCTGGCGCTGATCCAGCGGGTAACCGGCCGAGGGGGCGTGGTGCTCGATTGCGGCGCCGGTTCGCGGCCGCAACGCACTACAGGTGTTGTAAACGTCGAGATCGTCGATTACCCATCGACCGACGTCCTCGCGATCGGCGAAGCGCTTCCGTTTGAAGACAACAGTTTCGATGCCGCGTTGTCGCTTGCGGTGCTGGAACACGTGCGCGACCCGTTCAAATGCGCTCAGGAGTTGCTGCGGGTGGTGAGGCCGGGCGGCGAATTGTTGATCGACGTTCCGTTTTTGCAGCCGGTGCACGGCTTTCCCCATCACTATTATAACATGACGGCACAAGGACTGACCAATTTGTTTGCCGGCAAGGCCGATGTACTGAGTTGCACGGTGCCGCCGCACGGCCATCCGATTTTTGGGGTGCAGTGGCTGTTACGCGATTATCTGGCGGGGCTGCCGGGCGACGTCGCGACTGCTTTCGGCGCCATGACGGTCGATGACCTTGTCGCACTCAACGCGCCGGCGTTCCTGGCGGATGCCCGCGCCCATACCTTGAGTCAGGAAACCCAATCGCCGATCGCATGCCTGAACACGCTGCACATTCAGCGCCTATAACTCACGCTGACCTGCTCGGCCGGACCTGGCAGTACCGTCGCAGCGACGGCCCCGTGTTCGCTGAGCGCGTTCGCTTGATTAGTGACGGCGCAGTTGCCGGCCACGACGGCGCGTTCGAGGCGCTTTGGACCCTTGAGGATGGCATAGTGACGTTTCACGCGTCGAACGGCGTCGCGACGACGCGGTTCACGGAAGTAACACGCCATGACAACGGCCGGATCGTGATTGCGGGTGATTTTATGTTGGCACCTGAACTCGAACTGCGCTTTATTCTGGATTCGATGCGCGCCAGCGCAACTGCACCGCCGGCACCGCAACGACTGAATGTTGCGATGAGTCTGGGGGGCTCGCTCGATGCTCTCCTCGTGCTGTTCAACTCGATCGGCAGGCCGTTCGATGGGCGAGACACGCGCTGGGAGTTTTATGATCTCCCGCGCTGCCTGGCACTTGACCATGTGCGGTTCGCCGAACGGGTCGACCCGGCCCGTTGGTATGTCGATCAGGCCGATACCATCTGCGCGATGCTGGCGCCGATCATTCGGTGCGGGTATCGGCGGGTTGTTCTGTCCGGATTGAGTTCAGGCGGTTTCGCGAGCCTGATGATCGGCACGATGCTGAGCCAGCGCCACCCGGAACTGGCGGTCGACAGCTTTACCATCAACCCCCAGACTGGGCATGCGCCGGCCCATCGAGCGGTGATGGCCGGCTTGCCGCCTGCGATACCGCCGGCAGTAATGGATGATGCGACCTATACGGCATACGCTGGTCGGGGGGACGAGATTTCAGAGTTGCTCGAGGCCCTGCCGCGGACCGCCCGGCTGACGCATCATGTGTTCTATGATCACGACAATCCCGCCGAACGATATTATGTCGATCTCATCCGCCGTTTTGATCAGGTGGTTGCGACCCCCTACCGGTTCGGGGTCGGCCACATGTCCGGGTGCCTCGCGCTGATGGAGCGGGGCGTGGTGCACGATGCGATCATGGATATGCTGGCGGCCGATCAGGCCGCGGCGTGCGCATCGAGCTCGGTGTTCAAAAACAGATAGGGCAGCCGGCCGACCTTCAGCAGCGGATCTTCCATGCGTTTCTGCATCAGATAGAAGTTGAACAATCGCTCGGCGAAATGCCCGACCAGACGGGGATAGACCGTGATGTGGCTGGCGATGAACCCGACGGCTTCGTGCCAGAACCTCATATAGTCATCGAATATCTCGGCCCGCAGAATATACATATTGCAATAGGCGGGCTGATTCATCGCAAAATCGATCTCCACCGACCGATCCTTGAAATATGAACTGCTGATCACGGCCCCCACCAGGATAGGCCAGTATTCGGCCATGTGGGTGGTCGCCCATTGGGTATCGATCGGGTCGGGAAGAATCGCGCGCAGTACGATGACGTCGTGTGCACCGATCCATTGTGTGAGCCGGCTGATTGCGCCGGGATCAAAGCCACGCCGCATGTCCAGATAACGGTCGAACATCGATGAGCACAGATCGTGGCGGCAGGCCGTCTGGTCGCTCAGCAGGCGTTGGCGGATCGGCCGCCAGTCCTTGTAGCGGCTCGCGATCTCGGAGCCGGGCAACGGATCGAGGCAGAACAGCCGGCGGTAGTGTTCGAAACCAACATAATCATATTTCCAGAGATGATCCTTCCAAACATGGTATTGCTGGCGCATCTCCGAATGTTCGAGCCGATGTGCGATATTCGCGCCGTCGAGATCGCCCAGGTACCGCCCCGCAGGATCGGAGTGCAAACCAGACACCAGCGTGGTAAAAGGGCCGATCGTCAATGGACGATCGGGCACCGCGTGGTGACAGTTAAATATCTGCAAGCGCATCAGGCTGCGGCCTTCTGTTCGCTGTTCGGCAGACCTTCGATTGCCATCAGGCGTAACGCCAGGAAACTGATTGCGGTATCGCGGTCATCGTCACCATGGCCGGTTCTGCGGGGCGACAGGCAGACCGGGTGGATAAACACGATGTCGAGCCTGTCGTGGCGCGCGAGACACGCATGGGGCAACACGACGGCAAGCGTGGTGAACGAATCGACCACGGTTCCGCCGACCGGCACGCCGTTCACCACGACATCGAGCGGGCGCCCGATTAGTCCGCGATCAAGCACGAGAGCGACGACATCGAGTTCGAGCACGATTTGGCCATGGCTCTGTGGCGTCATCAGCCGCATCGTGCTGAACGGACCGACTGCCCAAGTATGAGTCTGCTCGGGATGCGACCAGCCGAACTGTGTGTAGTCAGACGCGTTGCCCGCCGCACCGAAGGCGACCTCCTTGAGCTGGCTGCCCAACCGCCTGGGCAACGTACTGCCGGCAAGCTCGATTACTCCTGACCGTGCCACAACCGCCGGTGCCTGCTCTAGATGTGTGATCGCCGCCGTGATATCAGGTTCGATGGCGAGGAACGGTGCGTCGCGCTGCAATCCTTCGCCGGTCCACAGCGTCGGGCCGCGCAAGTCGGCGTGCCAACCGTCGCGCGCCTGGATCAGCGGATGGAAGTACGAATCCTGCCACGCGGCCGGCGCCATCGAGATTACCCTGACGCCTTGCGGCGCAAAGATCAGATTGATCAGACCCGACCCCTGAACCCCGAAAACCATCTCGGCACCGAGGAACAGGCTGACCTGCTCCCTGAACGGCAGCGTTTCAATCGTGGGGACGTGGAACCCGCTTTCCGCCAGCAGGGCGTGCACGGCCTCGCCATTGTGAAAGCCACGGGTGTGGTTATTGCGCCGCAAGATCGCGATGCGTTGGTGCTTGGCGGGCCTCACGCTCTTACGCATCGCCTCGCGCATGGCATCCATCACGATCGGATTCATCCCCGCGATCGACCAGATGCCGCTGACGGCATGCAGAGATTTGAACCGGTAATGGCGATCGGGGCGTACTTTCAGGATCCGCTCTTCACCAATCCCGAACGCGGCGAGCGATTCCAGGATTACTGTGGCATAGCCTCGCGTTTCGGGCGCGGTCGTGATCGATTGACCCAGTACGAAACGAAACCGGCCGGGATGGGCGCGTTCGGCCATGACAGCGCGCGGCAGGATTTCACCGACCCAATGGCCCCAGGTTACGTCGCCATACCGGGCCACGAGCAGGCACGGCTCTTCGATGGTCTCAGTTTTGAACGGCATCGAACTCAGGGCTTCAAATGATTGCAGCCGATCGCTGGTCAATGGATTGATCTGATCACTGACGAGACAATCTTCGTGCCAAATCCAGTAGGAATCGCCACCCAGCATTGTGGTGCCACGCGGAAGTCGCCCGAGCACAACCGGATCGAATGCGGCCAAGCGTGAACGGTACGTGGTATTCAACATCTTGCGCTCGAAGGCATCAAACCCGATCCGGCCCGCGTTAGTGAACACCACCGATGCAGGCAACACTGTCTCGATCGGTTGGACGAGCGTTTCCTGAGCCACGAACGAGTCCGCCAACCGCGTGAGCGATTTGGGTGTCGCCATACTATGGTTTGATCTGACGAGTTTTGTCATGGGCGATCCTGTTCAAAGCCAACTAACAGTCCAGTAGGTGAACGGCGGAATCATGTTTCAGTTCCGATGAGCAACAATTGTTACCATGGGCGGCTGATCCGCCATGGCTCTGGGTGAATGGAGTGTCACGGTCTGATTGGCAAAACCCAGGCGACTCAGCATGACTTCAAACGCGCTGGTTGAATAGTTCCACCAGTGAATATGGCCGATCGGTGGCGCGGAGGTGCCGATCTGCATAAGGCCGGGCAGTTGGGGGATCGGAGGCAGGGACACCAAATCGGTGATGATCATGGTATCGCGGGTCACCGCGGCTGCCTCACGCAGGGCCTGGAACGGGTTTGAAAGGTGAACCAGAATCGCACCAAAAATGGCGATATCATAAGTCCCAAGGTCATCGGGTTGATGAAAGATGTCGGCATAGACGGCGCGCGCTTCGAATCCAAACGCACGCTTGACGTACCACCAACTGTTGCGCAACCGGCCCGCCGAATGGGCGCCGCTGATGGCGGCCTCACCGATCGTGATGTCGCCGAATGGCATGATCTCGGGGCCGTGGCCAATCGGCAGGTCGAACACCGTGAGGTCGGCGCCGGCCTCGACGATGGCGCGAGAGAGAAAGCCGCTGGCGGGCCCGTATTCGAGTACCGTCTTGCCGGCAAGGGGGATCCCGCCGAGATAGTCCGCCTCGTGACCCCGCAGATCCCAGGCACCGTCCATCACGCGACCATCCGGCAGTGTGATGCTGTGGTAGAACTCGCAGTCTGGCTCCTCGATATCGTTATGATAGGCCGCCAATGCGTGTTGGAACGAAGGTGTCAGCTGGCCGCCATACGGGCGACGCCGAACTGACTCCTTGCGAAAGTAGGTGGCAAGGTCGAATGCGTGTTGATCCATGAATGGTGACCTTTCACAGTCTGTTACCGCGTATTGCCGGGGAGGATATCGGAATAACCATTGGCCTTGTCTCGGAAAATAGACTAACAGGCGATTGTGATTGAAGGAGATGACAATGAACGCTGACTTCAAGATTCTGCACGACATCTTTGCGACGGAGTTGGCCGATCCGACGCTCGACCTGACACCAGACACAGCTTTGGCGGATATCCCGGGCTGGGATTCGGTCAATCTGTCCTGCGTTATTCTTGGCGTCGAAACGAAATTCGGTATCGTGTTCACGCCGGCGCAAATGGATCATCTGGAAACCGTCGCTGATTTTTTGACTGTTATAGAGTCGGGCAGCAAAGCTGCATCCTGAGCGCATCAACACGGTGTGTCCCCCGCCAGAAGGCGCTCGGCTTGACGGCAGATCGCGAGCCAGCACTCAAGCGAGACATCGGCAGCGTTATCGTATGGGGCAAACCGATCGATATAGCCACGAGCGAGACCCGGCATCAGCAGTTCAACCGACCCAGGTGGATTATCGATTTCCGCCGGGGCGACGTAGAGCAGTCGGTTTGCACCGTAGTGGCGTAACAACAGGAACAGCGAAATAACGTCCTCCTCGCGTAGGGCGACGTTATGTTTGACAACATAAATGCGGCGCGCCGACTTTAGATCATCGAGCATCCGCCGACGTAACAGCGTTAATTTCTGCGATTCGCGGTGGCGTACCCGGGCCGCGGGCATTTGATCGGCATAGATAAAAGTATGATACGTCAGATTGTATCGTTTTTCTGTCAGAATGTATTCCTGCGGCTCGCCGCGCAGATCAAGCTCGATCGTCGTGGGATCACCGATTCCGCCACCTTCATGCAGCAGCAGATCGATGAGCGAAGGCAATGGTGTTGCAGTGAAGCGAAGCAGGCCCAACGGTTCGCAACCGCTCAGGCGTTGTGCGATGCCGAATTCGCAATTATCACCGAGGCTCTCGAAAGCACTGAGCAATTCGGCGGGGGTTCCGAGTACCGGGCACAAGGACGGCTGCGTGCTCTGTGGATAACGGGCCACTGACCAGATGTGCAGACGACGACACGCAAAAGCGAGTCTTCGCCGATCTTCTACCTGACCGGCTGCGGCAGGCGAGAGGGCGTCAGGATGGTCGAGGCTGATGCTGATTGGTTGGCCGAGCGCCTCATCCGGGATGAAAAACGCAATCAGACCTGGACGACTCAAAGCGCTTTCGCATTGGATGGTCCCGTTCACGTATACGGAGATCCGTTGCGACGCACGCGGATTCTGTCCGAGATACGGAGCCGCCTCGATCACCCCGATAATTCGGCGGTCGATATTCTTTTGCTGAGCACCGGAAATCATGACGATCATGTCACTGGTGACTCCGAGCGACCAGCGCATCACAACCTCGGGCAATCCCCAACCTTCGCCCAGGCGAAGCGCAGACGTCGGAACTGCGAATTCAAAACGATGGAGCAAAATCGGGTCGATCTTGGAAGCTGAACCAATCGGCGGAGGTGACGGTCGAAGCGGGATCGGCTTCGGGCTCATGATGCCGCCGCCTGGAAAGCAGGTCGGGCAGCGACATAGCGAGCAAGGTTCTCTGCACGTGATAATTTTCCGCTGGTCGTCTTCACCAGCCATCCAGGCGGTACGATCATGGCCTCATATAAAGTCGCGGCAAATTCCGCGTGGACCGCCGATTTGATTGATCGGGCAAGGGCGCGTCGAACGATCGGATCGCTCGCCTCGGTCTCGGCGATGACGACCAGCGACTGGCTGCCCGTTGCCGCATTGAACGGTGCGATCGCAACCGTGCGGCCTGGCTTCACGTTGCAATGGGTATTGATACAGAACTCAACGTCATGGGCATAAATATTCTTGCCGTGAACGATCAGCAGATCATCAGAGCGGCCCGTGATGAATAATTCACCCGCATCGAGGAAGCCACGATCGCCGGTATGATACCAGCCTGCCTCGAGTTTGCCGGGCGGCATCGGCAAACGGAAATAACCCTCGAACAGGGAGTCGCTCGAGACCATGACCGCCCCGACCTGACGATCCGGGCACGGTGCGCCATCGGCATCAAGAATGCGAAGACGCACACCCCGCATCGGGACACCGCAGGATAAAATGGCGCGACGCGATTGAGGATCGCTGACGATCACGGCAGTACCGTCGCGATCAAGGGTTTCAGCATCGACATCCATGCTGCGGGGCATCGCGCCAAGCCGCGTCTGGGTGACCAGGAATACGGCTTCGGCCATCGCGTAGGAGACCTGTGGTGCGATTGGATTGAGCCCGTGCGCTGCGAAATGCACGCGGAACGCATCCAGCGTCGATGGTTTGCAGGGCTCCGAACAATCGATGATTGCGCGAAGGGACGACAGATCGTATGTGGCACGGGGATCCGCCATGCGCATGATATGGTGGAATGCAAAATTAGGCAGCCAGCAGAGCGTCGCGCCGAAATCGGCAATTGCATCCAACAGGCTCGCCGGCCTGCGCACCCACGCGAACGGGTCGAGCGTGACGACTGGAATGCCGAGCAGAGCGGGTGCTACGAAGCAGGCGATCAACCCCATGTCGTGATAGATCGGCAGCCAGGAGGCGATGACGTCGCGCTCGGTGATCGCTAGACAATCGACCATTGCATCGATGTGGTCGAGCACCATGCCGTGGGTCAGTGCAACACCTTTTTTCAAGCCTGTTGTGCCTGAGCTGTGCTGTAGGAACGCGATGTCGCGGCGATCTGCCGCAATCTGCAGGGTGCGGTCCGGACCCGGCAAATCGGCTTCAATGTCGACACAGCGATGCGCATAGGCAGGAAGATGCTCAATAATCAGCGGGATATTGAAATCATCAGTGACAATCAGTGCGACATCGATCCGGGCGAACAACGCGCCGTGGGAGGCCCAGAAAATCGTGGCGTCCTGCTTCGGACTTAGCGGCGGAAAGAAGCTTGGAATCGCGCCGATTATCATGGCACCAAAAAACACGGCAGCCGCATCACGATGAGTCGGTAGCAGCACGGCAATCACATCGCGAGACCGCACACCGCGTGAGGCGAATAACGCGGCGAATTGCTGTGCGCGCGCATACGATTCGCCAAACGTGACAGGGTTGGCCGGATCGTTGACGAGCACAATAAAGGGTTCATCGGCGCAGGCGGTCGCGACAGCACCGAAACGCTCCACCAGAGTTTTGTGGCAGGTCAGAATATCGGCCATCGATGTCATGCCGGTTCGCAGAGATTGGAGTGGCGTGAAAGATTGGGATTGTAATACGGGTCGCGCGCAATAATGGCCTGCCAGCGATGGGAGAACCGTTCCGTGTCCACTGAATCGGCCGCGCTGCGGGGTGCGCTGCGTGATTCAAAATGACGCAGACGCGCGAACGGTGTGTAGACGACCCGTTGGCCGGTTTCGAGCGCGCGCAGACAGAAATCCACGTCGTTGAAATCGATCGGATAGCGCTCGTCGAACCCCCCGATCCGGTTGAACAGCCTGCGCCGGAAGGCCATGAAAGCGCCAGTTACTGCGGCATAGTTGCGCATCACATGGGTAAAGCCATTGTAGCCGATATAAGCATCGTCGGTACCACAGAACACATGGCCCGCTGCGCCGTGCAGGCCGAGTACGATGCCGGCATGCTGCACGGTGTTATCGGCGTAGAGCAGACGCCCACCGACAATGCCGACGCCTGGAAGTTCCAATGGCTCCAGAATACTGTCGAGCCAGCCGTCGTCCAACGCCTCCATATCATCGTTCAGTAATACCACCCGTTCGGTAGCGGCCGATGCCACCGCAAAATTTGCCTTGGCTGCAAAATTGAACGGCGCGCTGCCACGGCGGTGTACCAACACGTCGATCCGGCGGTCTCGCTTTGCCAGGACCTGCGCCATTGCCTCGCCACCTTCATCAATCACCAGGACGAGCCGGAAGTCGGTACACGTTTTGTGTTGTAGAATCGTATCGACAAAATGTTCGGCGTAGCAGCGGCGTTTGGATCCGACCGCGACTGTTTGCTGCACAAAGCGGGTCAGTATGAGCAATGTGACTTGTTCGCTCGGCAGCGCCGGGCGCACTCGATAGCTGCCGGTAAAGACACCCGGCTCGACGGTGCCACGCACACCCAGTCGTTCAAGATGTTCCGCAACCGCCCGACGCCCCGCGGATTCAGCCTGCGGTTTGGCCGCGGACGTTGCTGAGGTGGAACCCTCCACTACACGCCAGTGATACAATGGTGCCGGAACATGAGCGAATTGTGCCCCCGCGCTAGCGGCGCGCAAGGCAAAATCATGGTCCTGTGCACCGTCGAAGGCGCTGCGGTAGCCGCCGAGCTCCAGGAATCGCGATTTGCGTACGCACAAGCAATGAAGCACGTACATCACGCTCATCAGATGCTCGGGTGCATAATCGGGTTTGTAATAATGGTCGCCGCACCGGCCATCCGGCAGAATCTTATCTTCGTCGCAATAAAGTATGTCCGGCGGCGTCGGTGCCGCGATATGGGCAGCATAAAACTCCAGCAGACGTGGGGCGATGCGGTCGTCGTGATCGACCATCACGATGTATGGCGCGGATGATAGCATGACAGCCTGATTGGTCGCCGCCGATATGCCCGTGTTGTGCTCGGCGAAGAGCACTCTGATGCGCGTATCGCGACGGCGGAGAGCATGCAGGATGGCGAGGGTTTTCGGGTCGGTCGAATTATCGTCGGTGATGCACCATTCCCAATTTGTGACCGTCTGAGCGCAAAGATCGGCGTAAAGGTCTTCAAGCCAGAGCGGGTTGGTGTTGTAAGTGGGCGTGATGACTGAAAATTGTGGACGTACCAGGTCTTCGGCAACGTTGCGCGGCGAGGTGCGACCGGGCATGATGTGAGGCAATGCAACGGTTTCGTCGCGCGGCGAAGTAATGACCGGCAGGAAACGACTGACGTCGAGGCCGAAAGCACAGCGCTGTTCCAGCAGATCGCGCAATGCTTTGCCAACCGTCTGTGCCGATAATGTCTCGGCGACATTTCGGCAGGTTTCAGCGAGGGCAGCGCGTGCTTGAGCGTCTCGTTTCGGAAATTTCAGCAATGTCGAGACAATCGCATCGACATCCGGCTCGAACCAAATCGCGTGAGACCGGTATGGTCCACGTTCGGTACCAACTTCAGCCTTTCTTCCCGGAATGAGCAGCGGATAGTCCGTGCCGAGCAACTCCGTGGCGCCGGCATAATCCGAGACCAATGCTGGCACCCCAAGTACGAGAGACTCAAATATATTAAGACCGAAGCCCTCGCTGCGGTGGGGGGAGATATAAAGGTCTGCTGCCGATTTAAGCATCAGGAGATTGGGTGTGTCGAGCACGGCATCGATCACCATGGTATCCGCGGGCATATCATCGAGTCCGGTGCCGCCGGTATCACGTGAATGGGTTTTCAACACAAACAGAAATGAGCCAGGCGCCTGGGCCGTGACACGCTGGACGACTTCACGAAAGACATCGATGCCCTTGCGCGCGGTGTAGGAAGACGCGTCCATGACGAACAAGACGACCGTCCGTGCGCGGTCGGACTGGCGCCGGGGTTTTTTGGCGCTTTCAATTGTCTTCAACCAATGCGAGGGTTCAGCTCGACCGAGTTCGGCCAGCAACGCGGAACGATCAACCACGTAGGGAACGATCTCGATGCTCCGCGCCGTGACAGCCGCGAAGGCGTCCTTGCAGAACGCACTAGGGGTTACGATCAGGTCGAACGCGCCCAACACGGCATTCCACTCGGGACGGGCGACCGGCATTTCCCACACCCAAGCGCCAATATTGACCTTGTGATCGAACAGCGCGCTGCCGTAGCTGTCGAGCAGCGTTGCGATATGATCCGGATTCAGACAGATGAAATTATGACCGAATCGCAATTTCTCGGGGTCGAACAGATCGAATGCACCGCCTGGCCGCGTCGCCCCGGTGACATCGTATTCATCGACCGTGATGCCCGCAGCGCGCATGGCGTCGCGATAACCGCGTGCGGCAGCGCCAAGGCCGCTCGGTGCCGAAAGGGCACCGAACAAATTGACCCCACCGACCGCAAACCGTCCCAGATCCTCCAGATGCAGCGGCCGTGCTGCAAATAAATTGGTGCCCGGTGCCAAACGTTGTTCCCGCAGGCCGTGGTCGCGCCAATGCCCCTCCAGGGCTGCATCGGTTTGATAGCCGTGCAGATCAGGATTGGCGCGACGATAGCCTTCGGCATCGAACTGCGCATTGACCTTCGCCTGAGCCGTAACCCGCCACAGGGCTTCATCGATGATCGGGCGGCCCGCAGCGTCCGCCTGCTGATAAAGCAGCGATGCGGTCTGTGCCGCAATCGCCAAGCTGACCTGCCGCGCTGCACGTGGCCGGCCCGCCAGAGCGATTCGCAGGGAGACGTCGCGCGGGCGGGTTGCCATATCGGCGAGAGACGGATGAGGCAGGCGACCTTCCGCATCTCCGACGACGAGGAAATGCTCCAGGCCGGACCTAATGACCCCATGACGTTTCAAGGCGTGAACATCGGGGTAGACCGTCAGATAAAAATGTTCGTCGAACCACCACAGCCGATCGCCAATCGCCTGATTACCCGCTAGGACGAAACTCCGCTCAGCCCGATAGGCTTCCTCTAGGTTCGGATTCGCAACGTCGAAATCAGGTAGCGTCCCCGGGCGTACGGTTTCGTCGGTCTCGGCGAAGTGGGCGAACCCTGAAGCGATCCGACCCGCCGCGACCGCCGAGGCAACGTCGGGGTTGGCGGCGCAGTAATCCGCTTCGGAGAACACGCCATTGGGTGAAACCTGCTCGGTATTAACGATCTCGAGGTAGAAGACGAACAGATCATAGGCGCTTAGATTGATTATATGTGGAAAGCGGGATTTGTAGAGTTTGACGAACGCCCACTGATTAAACCATGTGTTCGGGACGAAGCGTTCGCCGTCGGGCAGATCGAAGTAGGCTTGCACCGCTGCTTCGCCGATAACCTGGACCGAAAATGAGCGGGCGAGGCGATGCCGCACGTAGTGCAGGTCGAAGTCGAGCGAGGGTAGCCGCCCTTCTGCCGCGCCAAAATCCCAGAAATGACGTTCGACATCGAACAGCGGATTCGATTTTACGATGTCTTTGATATCAGGGTATTTATTGACGTAATAGTGACGACGAAACACGAATTCGGGGATTTTATTCGCCGCCACATGCGGTGCCGCTGGTGAGAAACGAACCGGCAGTTCGGCGACATTCAAGTCCGACGCCGTTTCGCAAGCTAAGGCGAGCGATCGCCTGTCCGTTGCCTTGGTGGAAGTTCCTTTGACAGTGTTACGGTCGGTTGGTGGCACGGATCTTTGATCAGCAAGCGCCATCAGGATGGAAACCTTTCTATGCCAGGGGAGCCTACGCCAGAGGCACACTTCAAGGATGTGCCGCTCTAGGTTGTACCAAAAAGAACATTTTGTTCAACAAAAATTTTATCACCTCAACTTTTTAATATAATCCCTAAAAATAGTCCATTTCTGTCGATTGTGTGGTGCACGCGCACGTCCCAGAGCGCAATAATCCCAAATTTTATGAGATTTTTATGCGCCGGGCCGAAAATCTCCGTCTCGGTTTTATGCGCCACCGCCGATAACGGATGCTCTGGCCATGAGCGTTGTCGCCCGTAAATCGTGGCCGCACGCGCCCTGGCTATCGCATGAAAACCCGGAGGCTAGCGTGCCCGATATTCTTTCAATGTTGATTGCTGCAGCCGTCTTTGCGCTGCTCTTCGTCTACGTTCCGATCTGTGCGAAAGTCTGATTGCATGTTCGATCTGGTGCTGGCCGGCGCCGTGGCGATTGGCCTGCTGATCTATCTGGTCTGGGCGCTCGTCCGGCCGGAGGATTTTTGACATGACCACATACGGTATCCTCTATATCGGCCTCGCGCTGATCCTCGTGCTGGGCTCGGCGTTTCCGCTGGGCGCCTACATGGCCCGGCTATTCGAGGGCAAAATCCGGCTGCTCGCGCCGGTCGAGACCGGCATTTATCGGATCTGCGGCATCGATCCTGCGCGTCAGATGGGCTGGGCGAGCTATGCCATTGCGCTGCTGATGCTGAGCGTTGTTCATTTTGGGCTGCTCTATGCGATCCTGCGCCTGCAATATTATTTGCCGTTCAACCCGCAGCACATCGCCGGCATGGCGCCGATGCTCGCCTTCAATACGGCTGCCAGCTTCACGACGAACACCAACTGGCAGGCCTATGCGCCAGAGAGCATGATCTCGAACGGGGCGCAGATGTTCGGCCTGGTTGTGCATATGTTCATCAGCGCTGCCGCCGGCATTGCGGTCGCGGCCGCGCTGATGCGCGCCTTCGTCAGCGGCGGCCTCAAGACACTCGGCAACGTCTATGTCGATATTGTGCGGATCACCCTGTATCTTCTGCTACCCGTCGCGCTGGTTGCCGCGGTCGTGCTGCTGATTGCCGGCATCCCGATGACATTCGATGCCTTCCCCACGGTTCACACTTTGGCGGGCGGCACGCAGACCATTGGGCGCGGCCCCCTCGCTTTGCAGGAGGCGATCAAGGAACTGGGTACCAATGGCGGCGGGTTCTTTAACGCCAACTCGTCCCATCCGTTCGAAAATCCGAACGCCCTTACCAACCTGTTCGAAATCTGGCTGCTGCTGGTGATCGGCTTCGCCCTGCCGATCGCCTTCGGCCATATGGTTGGCCGCAAACGCGAGGGCATCGCGCTGTTCGCGGCCATGGCGCTTATCCTCGGTCTCGCGATGGTCGGTGATTATGCCGCCGAAGCCGCCAACAACCCCATCCTGGTCCACGCCGGCGTCATGGCCAAACCGGGTAACATGGTTGGCAAGGAGATGCGCTTCGGCATCGCGCAATCCACCACGTTCAACACCGCCGCCACCGGCACCTCGACCGGCGCGGTCAACTCCGTGACCGACAGCTACACGCCGCTCGGCGGCCTGATCCCGATGTTTCTGATGCAACTCGATGAAGTCGCACCAGGCGGCGTCGGCTCGGGTCTGTACGGTATGGTCCTGTTCGCGCTGCTCGCGGTGTTCGTCGCCGGGCTGATGGTCGGGCGAACGCCGGAATATCTCGGCAAGAAGGTACAATCCAGGGAGATCAAGCTCGCCATGCTGGCGGTCCTGATCCAGACGATGTTCATCCTCGCCGGTGCCGGATTTTCGCTGTTGACCAAATCCGGGCTCGGCTCGCTCGACAACGCCGGGCCGCATGGCCTGACCGAGATGCTCTATGGCTGGACCTCGGCCACCGAAAACAACGGCTCCGCCTTCGCCGGCCTGTCGGCCAATACACCGCTACTCGATTACGGGCTCGGTCTGGCCATGCTGTTCGGCAGATTCGCGGTGTTGATCCCGGTGCTGGCGATCGCGGGTTCGCTCGCGCTGAAGCCGAAACTGCCGCAATCGACCGGCACCTTCCCGACCGATGGGCCGCTGTTCGTCGGCCTGCTGATCGGCGTGATCATCATTCTGGGTGGCTTGCAGTTCATGCCGGCCGACACGCTGGGTCCGCTCGCCGAGCATTACCTGATGCTCGCCGGCAAGACCTTCTGAGATAGAGAGCAAAACCATGTCCAATCAAGCCGATACGATCGGCCTGTTCGATCGCGCCATTCTGATCCGCGCCACCGGCGATGCGGTGCTGAAACTCAACCCGCGCCAATTGATCCGTAATCCGGTGATCTTCACGACCGAAATCATCGCGCTGCTGGTGACGGTGGTCGGTGTGCATGAGGTGGTCATCGGCCAGGCCGCCGCCTTCTCGCTCGTCATCGCGATCTGGCTATGGATCACCGTGCTGTTCGCAACTTTCGCCGAAGCCGTGGCCGAAGGCCGCGGGCGGGTGCGGGCCGATGCGCTGCGGCGCGCCCGGTCCGACACCATGGCCAAGCTTATCCTCGATCCGCGCGACCGCACCCTGTTCAAGCCGACCCCGGCGCCGGAGCTGCACAAGGATGATCTCGTCCTGGTCGAGACCGGCGACATCATCCCCTCGGATGGCGAGATCATCGAAGGGATCGCGAGCGTGAACGAAAGTGCCATCACCGGCGAATCCGCCCCGGTGATCCGCGAGGCCGGCGGCGATCGCTCGGCCGTCACGGGGGGCACGCAGGTGGTGTCGGATTTTCTGGTCATCCGCATCACCGCCGAACCGGGTTCGACCTTCCTCGATCGGATGATCGCCCTGGTCGAAGGGGCGGAGCGGCGCAAGACGCCGAACGAGATCGCGCTCGATATCCTGCTCGCCGGCCTCACGTTGATTTTCGTGATCGCGGTGGCGACGCTGCCGGGGTTCGCCGCCTATTCGCACACCCATCTGTCGATCGCGGTGCTCGCCGCGCTGTTCGTCTGCCTGATCCCGACCACGATCGGCGGTCTGCTCTCCGCCATCGGCATCGCGGGGATGGATCGTCTGATCCGCTTCAACGTGGTCGCCACATCGGGCCGCGCCGTCGAAGCTGCCGGCGATGTCGATGCTCTGCTGCTCGACAAGACCGGCACGATCACCTTCGGCAACCGCATGGCCTCAGCGATCTATCCGGTGCCGGGCGTCGATGAGCGGTTGCTGGCGGAAGCGGCGGCTTTCGCATCGCTGGGTGACGAAACGCCGGAAGGCCGCTCGATCGTGACACTGATGCGCGACCGCTACCAGATCGAAACAAAACTGCCGACGAATGCAACACTGGTGCCGTTCAGTGCCAACACGCGGGTCTCCGGCATCGATTCCGGCGGCAGATCCTGGCGCAAGGGTGCGGTCGACTCAGTGCTGAAACTCGCCGGCGGCATACCGCCCGCGGCATTCACCGAAGCGGTCTCGCGCATCGCCCGCGCCGGTTCGACCCCGCTGGCCCTGGCGGTGGACGGCCAGTTGCTCGGCGCGATTGAACTGAAGGACATCGTCAAACCCGGCATCAAGGAGCGCTTCGCCGATCTGCGCCGCATGGGCATTCGCACCATCATGGTCACCGGCGACAACCGCATCACCGCCGCCGCCATCGCCGCCGAAGCGGGGGTGGACGACGTGATCGCCGAAGCGACGCCGCAGGACAAGCTCGGCTACATCCGCAAGGCGCAGGAGGAAGGCCGCCTGGTCGCCATGTGCGGCGACGGCACCAACGATGCGCCGGCCCTGGCACAAGCAGATGTCGGCGTCGCGATGCAGACCGGCACCCAGGCCGCGCGCGAGGCCGGCAACATGGTCGACCTTGATAGCGATCCGACCAAGCTGATCGAAATCGTCGAAATCGGCAAGCAATTGCTCATCACCCGCGGTGCGCTCACGACGTTTTCGATCGCGAACGACATCTCGAAATACTTCGCCATCCTGCCGGCAATTTTTGTCGCCACCTATCCGGGTCTGCAGGCGCTCAACGTCATGGGCCTGACCTCGCCGCGGAGCGCCATTTTATCGGCGGTGATCTTCAACGCGCTGATCATCGTGGTGCTGGTACCGCTCGCGTTGCGCGGCGTGAAGTTCCGCGCGGTGGGCGCGGCCGCGCTGCTGCGGCGCAACCTGCTGGTCTACGGGCTGGGCGGCATCGTCGCGCCCTTCGTCGGGATCAAGGCGATCGACATGATCCTCACTGCATTTCATATCTTTACCTGATCGGACCATCGCCATGTTACGTGAAATTCGCCCCGCGCTTTCGCTCGTCCTGTTGTTCACCCTCATCCTCGGCGTCGCGCTGCCCGCCGCCTTCACCGGTCTCGCCCAGGCGGTGTTTCCATTCCAGGCCAACGGCAGCCTGCTCGAACGCAACGGCCAGATCATCGGCTCCGCGCTGATCGGCCAGAATTTTGCCGGTCCGACCTGGTTCACCCCGCGCCCCTCGGCACTGAGCGGCACCGATGCCAAGGGCAAAACCATTGCCACCCCATACGACGCGTCGGAATCCGGGGGCTCATCCTCCGGCCCGACCAACGCCGGCATGTTCGGCAACGTCAAATCCCGCATCGCCGCCTATCTGAAGGCCTACGGCCCCGGCCCGGTGCCCGATGACGCGGTGACCACCAGCGGTTCCGGCCTCGATCCCGACATCTCGCTCGAAAACGCTCTGCGGCAAGCCCCGGCAATCGCCATAGCGCGCAAACTGCCCCCGGCCACAGTGACCGCGCTGGTCAATCGCCTTGCGGCGCACCGCCTGCTCGGCGTGATCGGCACCGATCATGTCAACGTCCTGAAGCTCAACCTTGCCTTGAGTCGCATGAGCGCGCCATGATCGGGTCCCATGGCATCCCCGGATACCGAGCACCGGCCCGATCCTGATGCGCTGCTGGCGGCCGCCGCCAGCGAACATCACGGCAGGCTGAAAATCTTTCTCGGTGCCGCCCCCGGCGTCGGCAAGACGTGGGAGATGCTCGCCGCCGCCCGGCAGAAACGCCATGAAGGCGTCGATGTGCTGGCCGGGCTGATTGAAACCCATGGGCGCGCCGAAACCGCCGCGCAACTGGGCGATCTGCCGGTGTTGCCGCGCCGGCAGGTGCCCTATCGGGGGCATGTGCTCGCGGAATTCGACCTTGAAGCAGCGATCGCGCGGCGCCCGGGTCTGCTGCTGGTCGATGAACTTGCCCACACCAACGCGCCGGGCTTGCGCCACACCAAACGCTGGCAGGATGTTGCCGACGTGCTGGAAGCCGGCATCGATGTCTGGACCACGCTGAACGTCCAGCATCTGGAAAGCCTGAACGATCAGGTCGCCCGCATCACCGGCGTGCGCGTGGCAGAAACGCTGCCGGATACGGTGCTCGGCCTCGCGTCCGAAATCGAACTGATCGATTTGCCGCCGGCGGAGTTGCGCGTCCGCCTCGAACAGGGCCGCATCTACCGGCCGGATCTTGCCCGCCGCGCCCTCGATGGATTCTTCCGCCCGGGCAACCTTGCGTCGCTGCGCGAAATGGCGCTACGGCGGGTGGCCCAGCACGTCGATCGCGACATCGCCAGCTACATGCGCTCCCGCGCCATCGCCGGCCCGTGGCCTGCCGCCGAGCGCGTGATGGCGGTGGTCGAAACCGGCCCGGCCGCCGAGCAGGTCGTGCGCTACGCCGCCCGCCTGGCCGATGCGCTGCGCGCCCCGCTGCTTGCGTTTCACGCGGAAACCCAAGCCGGCGGCGGCGTCCAATCCGCTCTCGACCTCACGATCCAGCTCGGCGGCACGGTTGAAACCAGCACCAACGCCGACGCAGCAACCGCCGCGCTGGATGTCGCCGCGCGCCAGAACGTCGCGCATATCGTGGTGGCGCGCGGGCCCGTCGGCTTCTGGCGGCCACGCCCCCTAGCCGCCCGGCTCGGCCGCCGGGCGCGCGCCTATTCCGTCTATGTCGTGCCCGATCCCGCAGCCCGGCCGGCCGCACCGAAGCTGGAACGGCCGCGCGAGAGTCTGGCACCCTACGCGATCAGCCTCGGCGGGATGGGGCTCGCCACACTGCTCGGATTTCTGCTGCGCGACTATGTGCCGCATGACGCAATGGGCTTCGTATTCACCGGCATCGTGGTCGGCGTCGCGAGCCGATATGGCCGGCGCCTCGGCCTGTTTGCCGCCGTTGCGAGCTTCCTGCTGTGGAATTTCTTCTTCCTGCCGCCGGTATTTACCCTGTCGGTCGGCGACCCGCGCGACGTGGTGGCACTCGTCGTGTTCCTCGCGGTCGGCCTGCTGACCGGCACGCTCGCCGGACGCGTGCGGATCGAGGCGGAAGCGGCGCGTAGCCGGATCGATGCGCTCCGCCGCGTCGCGCTGTTCGGCCGCACCCTGGCCCAGGCAATCGATGAAACCAGCCTGCGCGCCGCGATCGAAACCGAAGCTGCCGCCCTGGCCGACCGCGCCGTCGTGCTGATGGCCGTGCGCAATACGCTTGCCGTGGCACCGCAACTCGATGAACCGGCGCAGGCCGCCGCCGAATTCGCCTATGTCAACCGCGTCGCCACCGGTGCCGGCACCATCACCCTGCCCTCCGTGCCGTGGCGCTTTCTGCCGCTTGCGACCGAAGCGGGCGTGATCGGCGTGCTCGGCGTACAACCGAAGTCGCCGATCACCGAACCACTGGTCCAGGCGCTCGGCGCCTTGGCCGACCAATCCGCCATGGCGACCGAACGGCTGCGCCTCGCCGCCCGCGCCGCCGAAGCCAACGCTCAGGAATCCACCCAGAAGCTGCGCACAGCGCTGCTGTCGTCGCTGTCGCACGATCTGCGCACGCCGCTCACCGGCATCCGGGGGGCCGCGGAAACGCTTGCGGCTTCGGGCACCAGCCTGACCGAGGCGGTGCGCGCCGACCTGCTCGCCAGCATCGTGCAGGACGTCGGCCGGATGACCCGCTTCCTCGCCAACATCACCGGCATGGCACGGATCGAGACCGGCGAGATCATCGCGCGGCGCGAAACCATCGACCTCATGGCGTTGATCGAAGCTGCGGTGTCACGCGTGCCGGAGGCGTTCCACGCCGCGGTCAATCTGCCGGGCAATGCGCGATCGGTTCTCGCCGACCCCGCGCTGCTCGAACAAGTGTTGGTCAACCTGCTCGAAAACGCGATCAAATACGCGCCGGACGGCTCGGCCATCACCATCCGCAGCCAGCGCGACTCCAGCATGATCGCCATATGGGTCGCCGATGAAGGGATCGGCATCGATGCCGCCGACCTGCCACACGTGTTCGACAGTTTTTTCCGCGCCGCTCGCGGCGACCGCATCGCACCGGGTACCGGACTCGGCCTCGCAATCGCGCGCGCCTTCGTGGAAGCCATGGGCGGCACGATCATCGCAACATCGCCTCGTCCCGACCTGCCGCGCGATGGCCTGCCGGGTACGGTGGTGACGCTTCGCCTATCCGCGCTGTAGCGCGAGCACCCGGAGCGACCAACTGGTTACCCGAACGGCACCAGCTTGCGCCGTTCGGTATCCCAGAGCGCGAGGCGCGCGCATTTCAGGCTGGCCCAGAAGGTCAGCCGTGGCGCTTGCTGAAACGCCGGGTTCGCCTCGTGACAGGCGCGCAGCCGGTAGTTGGGAATGCGGCTCGACAAATGATGGATGTGGTGAAACCCGATATTGCCGGTCATCCAGTGCAGCACGCGGGGTAGATCGTAAAACGAGGCGCCCGCCAGCGCCGCAGTTTGAAAATCCCATTGCGGCCGGGACTCCCAATACGTGTCTTCGAACTGATGCTGGATATAGAACAGCCAGACCCCGATGGTCGCGGCCAGCAACGTGACCGGCAGCCACCCGCACAGCACGGCGATGGGACCCAATGTTACGATCAGGGTGACCAGCATGGCCGCGAGGGCTGCGTTGGTACCAAGGACGCTCAGCCAGTCGCGCCAGCGGCGGCGCGGATTGCCGGTGGGGATGCGGTTACTGATCAGAAACAGCCACACCGGCCCAAGGCCGAACAGCACGGCCGGATGGCGATACAGCCGGTATTGCAGCCGTCGCCAGCGCGGCAGCGCCCGATATTCCGCAATTGTCAGGGTCGTGACATCACCAACGCCGCGACGGTCCAGATTGCCGGTATGGGCATGGTGAACTGCGTGCGATGCGCGCCACGCGGTATAGGGCGTCAGCGTCAGCACCCCGAGCAGCAGGCCGACCGCATCATTGGCCCAGCGACGCGAAAAGAACGAGCCATGGCCGCAGTCATGCTGGAACATGAACAGACGCACCAGCAAGACGCCGCCGATCGGAAACAGCAGCATACCCGCCCAGTACCCATGATCCAGCGCCACCAGCATCAGCCCCATCACCGCGATGAACGGGATCAGGGTGGTCGCCAGTTGAAGCAACGCGAGACGTGTATCCGGTTTCAGGTATGGCGCGATCATCGCGCGCCAGGAGACATCTGATGACATGGGCTGTTCGATACATGAGGGTGAAGAGGGGGGAGGCATTCAATCGGGTGGACGGCGACCGTTTTTGCCTAGTCTTGGGTTGTTGAGCGTCCCCATTATAATGCAGGTCACCCCCGCTTGTCGATCAGCGTGAACCTGCCCGCCCCAGCCTGCGGTGCAGCGTGCTGCGCGACACGCCAAGCAGGCGCGCGGCCTCGGAGATGTTGCCGCCGGCGGCCTCGATCGCGCGATGCATCGCCTCGGCCTCGATATCGACCAGCCGACCCGAGGGTGGCGCATCGGCGGCAGGGGCACCGCGCATGTCGAGCGGAATTTCATCGATCATGACATTCTCGGATTCCCCCGCCAGCAGTAACGATTCGACCAGATTGCGCAGTTCACGCACGTTGCCCGGCCAATGATACGCCCGCAGCACCGCCAGCAGATCGGCGCCGAACCGGCGCGGCGGCACGCCGTGGCGCGCGGCCACGCTGGTATTGAAATGCGCGATCAGCAGATCGACATCGCCGTTCCGCGCGCGCAAGGGCGGCACGGTGATTGCGGTCACGTTGATCCGATAGAACAGATCCCGCCGAAACCGCCCCGCCGCCACCTCATCGCGCAGGTCCCGGTTGGTCATGGCGACCAGCCGGACGGCGACCTTGCGCGGCGTGGTATCGCCGAGCCGATAGATCACGCCTTCCTCGAGGGCGCGCAGCAGCAGTGGTTGCAAATCGAGCGGCAGTTCGCCGATTTCATCGAGGCACAAAGTGCCGCCATCGGCGAGTTCGAACCGGCCTGGCCGGCCATCGGCCGTCGC
The DNA here is from genome assembly GCF_900156265.1 of Acidiphilium rubrum. Taxonomy (GTDB): domain Bacteria; phylum Pseudomonadota; class Alphaproteobacteria; order Acetobacterales; family Acetobacteraceae; genus Acidiphilium; species Acidiphilium rubrum. The sequence goes on along the minus strand of NZ_FTNE01000004.1, from coordinate 102,806 downwards.
ACCGGTAAAAGCGCCTTTGACATGGCCGAACAATTCGGCACCGATCAGGTCTTTCGAGGCAGCACCGCAGTTGAACACGACGAACGGCGCCGAAAAATCAAGACTGCCGTGCATGGCCCGGGCGAGCAATTCCTTGCCGACGCCGGTCTCGCCATGGATCAACACCGGCACGCGGTGCCGCGCGAGCTGCTCGGCGCGTTTGGTGGCCTGCAGCATGGCGGCGCTGGCCCCGATGATGTGATGAAACGCATTGCGGCTGGCATCCGCTTCGGACCCGGCGGGCGGTGCATCTCGTTTGGCGGGTCGGTTGCGGGCCGGTACCACGATCATCGCCCCCACGGTACGATCATCGAGCAATACCGGGTCGAACGCGCCGTCCGCGCGCAGCGGCTCGGGCATCCGGTCGAACCACCGCTCCACCGGCTGATCGGGATCGAAACCGGCAAGGGTTTCACCAAGACCCGGCAGCGCGCCTTTGCCGTTGGAATAGACGATCCGGCCGGCGCGATCGATCGCGAGCAGTTCGGAGTTACCGATCGTCGGCATGCGTTGCAGGCAGCGTTCCAGCAGGCGCACCCGCTCGCGCCCGGTGCGTTCCGCCAGCGCGGTCTCGATCTGGCGGGCCGTCGCGACCGCGAGCGAGAGATTGCCGCGTTGGTAAGTCGATGGCGGGCCCGAAATATCGACCACGCCGAGAATGCGCCCGGTTCCCGGTTCGCGCACCGGGGCGGCCGCACAGGTCCAGCTTTTGATGCCTTCGCAGAAATGTTCCGTGGCATGCACCTGTGCCGGCTGACCGGTGGCGAGGGCGGTGCCGATGCCGTTGGTGCCGATCACGTCTTCACGCCAATGACCGCCTGCGACCAGATGAATGCGTTCGCCCTGCCCCAGCGTGCGGTGGTCGCCCACCGCTTCGAGCACCACGCCATCCGGGTCGGTCAGCAGCATCATGCAGTTCGAACCGGCGAACACATCGGCGATGCGCTGAAACAGATCGCGCGAGGCCGCGATCAGGTCGCGGTTGCGATGGCGCAGGGTCAGGATCGAGTCGCCCTGTGCGGCGATCGGTGCGGCCCGGCCGGTCGGATTGACGCCGAGGGCAAGGCTGCGCTGCCAGGACGACACCACGACATTGCCGAGCGGAATCGCGGCTTCAGGTTCGCCGGTCAGAAACCGCTCCCACGCCCACATCGCCTCCTGGTCCGGCAGCGCTTCGGTGCGCGTCACCAGCTCGGTGCGCGGGCGTGCCCGGTCATGGTCGATCGGCCCGTTGATCCGCCGCTTCGACAATCCGGCCTCCGGTTATGCCCTCCCGAGCAACTCGGCACCGCCGCCCAGGGCCGGGCCGGCGGTCGGGTCGTCGTAGTCGGGTTTATCCGCGATCAGAGTATGCGTGGTCAGGATCAAGGACGCCACCGAAACCGCATTGCGCAGCGCGCTGATGCTGACCCGCACCGGATCGATGATGCCGGCCGCCTCCATGGCGACCATTTTGCCGGTCCGCGCATCGAGTCCGGTGCCCTGGATCGCGGCCATCACCTGCGCCACCATTTCCTCGGGGTTGAAGCCGCTGTTGGTCGCAATCGCGGCCAGCGGCGCGGTCAGCGCATCGCGCAGCAGCAGCGCGCCGGCCCGCGCACCGTTCAACAGCTTCGCGTTGGTGTTCAGGCTCGGCGCGATCTGCGCCAACGCCGTGCCGCCACCGGCCACCACGCCTTCGGCAATCGCGGCGCGCGCGGCCGCCAATGAATCCTCGATCAGCTGGGCATGGCGCTTCTGCGCCACCGGCGTCGCACCGCCGGCCATGATCGTCGCGGTGCCGCCCGACAGCTTGGCAAGGCGCTGTTCGAGCTTATCGCGATCGATATCGTTGGGTGCCAGATCGACCTGGCGGCGCACCTGCTCGCGCCGCGCGGCGATCGCGGCAAGGTCGCCGCCGCCGCCGGAAATCACGGTCATGCCCGAGCCGACGCGCACCTGGCGCGCACTGCCCAGATCGGCGCGGGTGGCATTGGCGATCGTGCCGCCCAATTCGCGCGCAATGACGCGCCCACCGGTGATGATCGCGATATCCTCAAGCATCGCCTTGCGCCAATGCCCATATTCAGGCGGATGAATCGCAGCGACCGGCACGCCACCCGCACGGTCCGCCAGCAGCGCCATTACCGCGGCCGGCGCCACCTCCTCGGCGATCACCAGCAGCGGCTGGTTGCTTGCACCCACCAGTGCGCGGATCTGTTCGATCTCGGCGGCGGTGGTGATTTTCAGATCGGTCATCAGGATCAGCGGATTATCGAGCACCGCCTGCATGCGCTCCACATCGGTGACCATGTGATGCGAAATATAGCCGCGGTCGAAGCCCATGCCGTCTATCACGTCGAGCATGGTCTCTACCGTGGCGCTATTCTCGACGGTGACGATACCCTGCGGCCCGGCCCGCTCGATCGCCTCGGCCACCAGTGCGCCTGTCGCGGCATCGTTCGCGGCGATCGTCGCAACCGCGCGCATTTCCGCCGCATCGCGCAGCGGCCGGGCACGGGCGCGCAAGGCGGCGATCACCTCATCGGCCGCCGCCTCGATCCCGGCGACGAGTTCCACGGCATTATCGCCCGCCGCCATCCGCGCCAGCCCTTTCTGCACCAGCGCATCGGCCAGGACCGTCGCGGTCGTGGTGCCATCGCCCGCCTCCAGATTGGTCTGGGCGGAAACCTCACGCAGGATCTGCGCACCCATATTCTCGAACCGGCATGCCAGTTCAACCTCGGCGGCGATCGACACGCCATCACGCGAGACCATCGGCGTGCCGATTGGCCGGTCGATGATGGCGTTCATGCCGCGCGGCCCCATGGTGCCGCGCACGGCCCGGGCCAGTTGCGCGACGCCACGCCCCAGCGCGGCGCGAGCTTCATCGTCGTGGAGCATCATCTTGGCCATGCGTTTCCCTTTTTATTATTGGTGGAAAGCACTTCTTTTTTGTAAAAAAGAAGCAAAAATTTTTTAGATCAATCCGGTGCCGTCGTTGAAAACGGCACCGGGCCGGGGATCAGTCGTATTTGATGTATTCCATCGCCTCGTCCATGTCGCCGAACAACACAACGGTGTTGTCATCGACCATCACCATGCGGCCATAATGGGTCGAGGTGGAAATCTCGAACAGATAAGGCGTCATGACACGGCCGAGTGCTTCGGAAATCTCGTCCATCTTGAACGTCATCTTGCCTTCGCCATCGATGCGGATGAGCGCCGGCTGGTAGGTCACCGAAATGCCCGGCTTTTCAGCCATCACATCGGCAATCGCGCGGGCTTCGACACTGTCGTTCATGGTCACGCCGCACTGGTGCGAAATCGTGCCCTCGAACTGCATGTCCTTCATCGATTTGAAGATCGTCGCGGTATGAGCTTGAGCCATGGGGTCTATCCTTTATTATAACGATTACTGATCCAGCGTGGCACGAACATCGAAGCCGATCTCAGCCGCGATCGCGCGCACCCGGTTTTTCGCGAGATCGAGCGCATCGGCGAACTGAGCGACCTTGACCCGCGGTTGCGACCAGATCGGCTGCAGATGATGCGCCGCATCGAGCGCGAGCGAGCCGTGCTTGTGCATCCATTGCACCAGGATGGCCCGGTTACTGTCGCCATGGTCCGGGTCGAGCACCAGGATGTGAAACAGCTCGACCGCATTGGCGAGGTTGCGCTCGTAATCACCCTCGGCCGCCGCCACCACCGCCGGTGTCATGAAATCGTTCTGCGCCGCCGCCATCTGCATGACGAAGCCGCTGCGGAACAATTCACCGACCAGGGGCTCGAACACGATGTTGGTGGCGAAATACTGCTCCAGATAGTCGGTCGCCCCCATCACCGCCTCGGTCGCGTGGCGCGTCCCCTGCCAGATCGGGTCTTCGAGCCAATGCTGCTTGCCCGCATCAAGATCGATGCCCTCGATATCGAGCGCGAGTTCGCCCAGATACAGCGTCAGATCCTGCGAGAACCGCAGTTTGTACGAGGAATTCGTCAGGATCGCGTTATTGATCATCTGCGTATAGCCGTAGCGCTGCGCCTGCATCGTCGCCGTGCCCAGGCCGAATTCGGCATGTTTGTACGCGCCGAGATGATCGGACAGCACCTTGACCCAGGCCCGGTCGAACCGCTTCGGCGCACCGGAGCGACGGCCGTTTTCGATCAGGTTGCTGATCATGCCGACAATGGTGGACTGGCGCTGGTAATGGGTGCGTTCCCACTCCTGATCGACCGCGCGGAACTGATGCCAGTTGGACGATTTCAGCGCCGTCCAGGTCTTGTCATAGGTCGGCGTGCCATCGGCGAAGCTGATGATCCAGTCCTGCAGCAGATAACGCTCCGGATCGGGCTGCACATCGACCGTCATATCCTCGTAATGGCTCGCCTTGCGGCCCTTCGGCTCGAAATAATTGTATTTGCGGCTGTCCGAACCGGCGAAGGTGGCGGACCCGGCGGCGCCGGATTTCTGGGGTGACGGTGTCTCGGTGACGCTCATCGTGTCTCTCCTGATTATCGTTGATCTCAGCGAACGGCGGTGGTGAATTTGTCGAAATAGATATGATCCGGCTCGACCCCGGCCATCTGCAGAACCGGCAGAACGGCATCGATCATCGGTGGCGGTCCGCAGGAATAGGCGTCCATCTCGCCTTCGAGCCCTTCGGCGCGCAATCGTCGTGCCAGCACCTCGTGAATGAAACCGCGCTCGCCGGTCCAGCTATCGCCATCCTCGGCGTGCGACAGGGCCGGAATGAACCGGAAATCCGGCAATGCCGCTTCCAGCCGCGCGAATTCATCGAGATAGAACAGATCGGCCCTGGTGCGCGCCCCATAGAAAAACCGCACCGCCCGATGCTCGCCCGACGCCACATGATCCTGCAGGATGGACCACAAGGGCGACATGCCCGACCCGCCCCCGATCAGCAGCATCGGCCCCGGCCGGTCCTCGCGCCGGAAACACGTGCCGTACGGGCCCTTGATGCTCAGCCGATCGCCCGGCTGCAGAACGGTATCGAGCGAAGCTGAAAACGCGCCATCGGGGTATTTCTTGATGATGAAGGCAAGCCGGTCCGGCTCGCCCGGCGGGCTGCCCATCGAATAGGCCCGCGTCACACCATCCGCCAACGTGATGTCGACATACTGGCCGGCCCAGAACTTCATGGGTGCGCCAAGCGCCACGGTCATGCGGCGGATGTCGTGCGTCAGATGTTCGATGCCGGTAAGAACCGCGTCGTAAGCGCGCACCGGAATCGAGCGGCGCAGCAGATCCTCGTCATAGTTCAACAGTTCGATCTCGAGATCGCTGTAAGCGTGCGTCTTGCACAGAAGAATATGCCCGGTATCACGCTCGTAATCGGGCAATGCGAAGGTCGAATATTTGAGCAGTTCGATGTCGCCGTCGATCAGCTTCGATTTACAGGAGCTGCACTGGCCTTCCTTGCACCCGTGCATCACGGAAATACCCTGTCGGAACGCGGCATCCAGAACGGTCTCGCCTTCCTCGACCTCCATTTCGATGCCGACAGGTTCGAACCGGACCTTATGCGTCGTAATCACAGTCATGACGTTTCCCGTTGGTTTTTATCGTTCGGAAAAAAGCCGCCGGGCACAGCAATCGTGCCCGGCGGAACGAAACAGGTCAGTTCAGCGGATTGATCACGAAACCCTTGCGGTATTCCGCCGCCGCCGCCGCCTTGCCTTCCGCCGAAAGGCTGCGGAAATTGAGCAGCGGGCTGCCCAGCTGATGGCCGCGCACGTCGTCGAGCGTCCACATCTTGCTGTCGTCGAAATGCAGATGCGGTTGCGGCACCAGCGTCTTGCCGTCGTTGCGAACGAAGCCGAGGTCGGTGATCGCATCGGCGATGTCCCAACCATCGTAGCAGGTCTCCCACTCGCGACGACCGCTGAAGCGGCCCATCGCCGGCGTCGGGCGCCCTTCATATTCAGCGGCGAACGCGACCTTGTGGGTCCAGCGGCAGGTTTCCGAGCAGTAGGTGTAGGTCTGCCCGTCCACTTCATCATAGGTGAAATCTTCGCGGATCAGGCAAGGCACCATGCAGGACCAGCAACGATGCGGATACACATACCCCACGTCGGCGTTGAACAGCACCTGCGTCTCGCCCTTGTGGCTGAGCTTCTCATACCATTTCCAGTAATTGCCGAACTCGGCGTACCAGCCTGGATATTTGTGCTCGAACCACTCGAAGTCTCTCTCGGTCTGCGCCTCGATGCGCCAGAAATTGACCGACCAGCCAACCGAGAAGAACTGCGCCGTCTTGTGCACGTAATTCTTCTTGACGATCCGGTCCCAGGCCGCCGCGACATCATCATGATGGATCTTGATGCCGTATTTCTCGAGCGGCAGCATGTACGTGCGGTAGTAATCCTCATAGATCCAGCGATGCCACAATTCGGCATAGCTCTCCTTGTTCTTGTTGCGATCGGTCGTGCCGTATTCGACAAATGTGCCGATCGCGGCATCGACGATCGCGTGATTCTGCCAGAACGCGTATTTGATGTCGCGCTCGAGCAGCAGGTGGTTGTCCGGGTCGTTGATCAGCGACATCAGCAGCGAATGGCCGTTGCCGATATGGCGGCTCTCGTCGGACTGCACCGACAGGAACACGGTCGGCAGCGCATAGTCGCCGTTGCGCGCCGCTTCCGATGGCATGGCAACGAACAGGGTGTTGGTGAAAGCGGTTTCCGCGACCACGGTCAGATAGATGTTGGCCGAGGTGATCGCATCGCCCGTCACGAAGCCCTCGGCGAACTGCCGCCCGATCGTCGAGGCATAGCATTTGCCGAACGCCGCTTCAGTGATGTCAAAGCCCGCCGGATCGATGTAGTTTTCCATGTACCATTTCTTCAGGTTCATCTGAATCGTGGAGTGGCGGAATTCATCGACCATCTGCATCGCAAAGCCGGTGCGCAATTCCTCGCCCGGCGCCAGGCGCCCGACCATCGCCATCGAGCGCGCGGCCGAGATTTCCGGGAACGGAATGATCGCGAGAAACAGTTTCATCCACTCGACCCAGCGCGGCTGGACATTGCGGAACATGTCGCCGCGCAGCGCCGCATCGAGCGCGCCATAGACCCGGTTGTCCTTTTCTTCCTGCATCGGGAAGTAGGAGCGAAGCACCTGCTTCATCGGATCGCGTGGGGTCTTCTTGATCTTGTAGTCGGTCGGGAAGGTCATCGCTTCCTGAACATAGCTCGGCGTCCAGCCGAGATCCGCGACCCGACGGGTCGCATCACTGATGCTCATCCCCTTCTGGGCGGTAATTTTGTTGAGCGTTAAGCTATCAGGCATCTTGGTTTTCTCCCGAATGATGTTGATCTCAAAGTATCGTCACGCATCGAGCGGTCGTCTGTTGTGCCGGTTCACGTCATAGGATGTCCGGCAGCCAGAGATCGCAAGGGATGGAATTGCAAGTTCGGTGCCAGGATCTGCATCCATTGAAATCAGCCGGTTCCCGTACGATAGCAGCGCGAGACTGTTCCAGACCGCGCCACACCACCGTGAATGCTGTGGCAGATTGCGACAGACGGTCACGACGCGGCCCTGTCATCGGATGCACCACGATGTTCGGCAAAGCTCTTGCCTTCGGCGATCCAGCGGGCCGCCAGCACCAGCACGCCCATGGCAAAATCCTTGCCGTGCGCTGCAATCATGCGTTCGGCGATCATGCCCAGTTCCTTGAAAAACCGATCTTTCGAAGCTTCTTCATCGGTCATCGGGTCGGTCATTTCATGTCTCCTCGGCCGCCCTGGGCGGGGCGGAACAACAGATCGGGCAACAGCACCGTGCCAGCCTCGCCATCCATGGTCGCAAATGCCAGTGCCTCGCCGTTCCGCGCGAAAGCCAGCGCAACCGGGGCACTGCCGGCGTCGCGGATCAGCATGACGTCGCGCAGCCCGGGCCGCCCGAGCACGACGCCACCCGCACGATCGGCGCAGGCCACCAGGCCTAGCCGTGGATGGCACGCAATCGGCCCGACCGCCTGGCGACCATCGAACCCGATCGCGAACGGGCGCGCGCCGCCGGGGGCATCCCACAGGTAAACACCCTCGGCGCCAGCGATCACCAGAACACCATCGCTGGTGAAACCCATCGCCGTGGCGCGGATCGGCACATCGATGGTGCGCCACACATCCTCCGCCCGGCTACGCACGGCCACACACCCGCCCGGCGCGGCGGCCGCCACGCGCGCGCCATCCGCATCCCAACAGATCAGGCGGAACGGCCCCGGCGCCTCGAATCGCGGCGCCTGGCGGATCGCGCACGCTTCGAGCGACACGCCACCATCGTAACCGATCGCGAGATGCAGACCGGATGGATCGTAACACAGCGAGGCGACCGGACCCGGCATGGTCAGGCGCTTCTGATCCGGCCCGAGCTGGTCGACCTGCCGGCCACCGGCGAATGCCCGCCGCCCGCCGCGTCCGGCAGCAACCGCGTTGATCCGCCGGCGCGCCCGCTCAGCAAGCTGCATCACACTGCCATCGGCGAGGCGCAGAAACCTGCCATCGGCACCACCAGACACAACCCCGCCGAGCGGATCCGCAGCGAGCGATAATGTCGGGGTGCGATGGGCGCCGATGATCACCGGCGGCGGCGGCGGCGCGGCGGAGGCGATGATTTCGATACCCCCACCCGGCCGCGGTACCAGGCGCGGTGCGCCCGGCCATTGCGAGGTCAGCCGCGCGACTGCCCCGTCGGCAAGGCCGAAACACGCCACATCACCATCCCAGACGAGCGCGTTGACGGTGGTGTTGAAGACAAAGCTGACCCCGAGCAGATCGTGCAGGGGCGGCGGGGCTTGAGCGGCTGCGACATCCATGAAACCCAAATAGCAATTGCCGTGCCACGGTTTGGAGGCAGTGAATATCAAGTCTTTATGTCGGTTGCTGCAATGCAAAACGACATGTCCGTTGTTGTCGGCATGAACAGAGGATGGAGGGACCGCTCCGTTTCTGAACAATGCCAGCTTCGACAGCGGATTTTGCTAGGGTTTTGAACTCCCATGCACTACGATCAACATCCGGGGTGCTGAGCCCCTGCCAAAACAGCTCGGACCAACGAAGCTGAATGGAGGAACCCATGTTGCTGCATGCCGAAGACCGGGTGGGTCACGCGCGGGCCGCGCTCGAATCGAACGGTCTGGTCGTCGCCGACCTGCTGTCCGCCGATATCCGCGATAGCTGGCAGCGATGCCTGTCATCCGGGCTCGATCCCACGGCCGCGCCGCGCATTGAAAATGTCGGGGCCGATCATCTCCGCCGCGCCCGCGATCAGCGCGCGATGGTCCACCGCCTTGCCTCGGCGGAGTTGCGGGCATTGTACCAGCAGATCGCCGGCAGCAACTTCATGGTTGCCCTCGCAGCACCCGATGGGCTGCTGCTCGATGCCATCGCAGACCCCAGTTTCGCGCGTGAAGCGCAGGCTGCCTCGATCGAACCCGGCACCATCTGGGATGAAATCCATTGCGGCACTAACGCGCTCGGCACCACCATCGCGACCGGGACGGCGCAGAGCATTCATGGTGGCGAGCATTTCTTTCGCCGCCATAATGCCATCACCTGCATCGCGGCACCGGTATTCGGGCCGGATGGTGCGCTCGCCTGCGTGCTTGATGCCTCGTCGGACTGCGGATCGCGCCAGAGCCACACCCGCGCCCTGGTCGGCATGGCCGCGGTACAGATCGAGAACCTCCTGCTGCGCGAAACCCACGCGCGCCACCGGATCATCGCGTTCCACAGCCGGCCCGAATATCTTTCAACGCTCAGCGCCGGCATACTGGTGTTTTCCGAGAGCGGGCGCGTACTCGCCGCCAACCGCCAGGCGCGATTCCTGCTCGCCGGACTGCCGGTCGTGATGGGGCGCAGTTTCGATGCGATTTTCCGAACGGGCTTCGGCGTGTTCCATGACGCCTGCGCGCGCGGCGACATCGGCACGTTGGAAGACCGGGTCGGTAGCATCTATGTCGCGACGCTGGAAACACCGAAAGCCGCCCGCGGCGTCGCGGTCGCGGTCGCGGTCGCGGCCCGCCCGGCGATTGCCGGCCCGCAGGCGAAACCAGACGTCGTCAAACCAGATTTCGTGGCCGACGATCCTGCGGTCGCCGCCGGTCTCCGCCTCGCCGCCTCGGCCGCCGCACGCAACCTGCCCCTCCTGATCCGTGGCGCGACCGGCACGGGGAAGGAATTGCTTGCCCGCTACGCCCATGCGGCCAGCGGACGGCGTGGTGCTTTCGTACCCGTCAATTGCGCGGCCCTGGCGGAGACCCTGATCGAGGCGGAGTTGTTCGGCTATGCCGATGGCGCCTACACTGGCGCGAGGCGCGGCGGCGCGCCGGGCCTGGTCGCCGAAGCCGATGGCGGCACGCTGTTCCTCGATGAAATCGGTGACATGAAACGCCCGTTGCAGGCCGTGCTGCTCCGCCTCCTCGACGATTGGACGATCCGTCCAGTCGGCAGCACCCGCAACCGGACGGTCGATGTTCGTCTGATCGCGGCCACCAATGCCGACCTCGATGCGGCGGTCGCTGCCGGGCACTTCCGTGCCGATCTGCTCTACCGCCTCAACACCGCCGAAGTGCGGTTGCCCGCACTGAACGATCGGGCGGACTTCGCAACGATTGCGCGCCACCTGCTCGCCCGTTTCGCGCCGGATACCACGATCACCGATGATGGGGCGCGCGTGCTCGCCGGTCATGCCTGGTGCGGCAATATTCGCGAGTTGAAGAGCGCCCTGCTTCGCCTCGCATTGCAGCAGGAGGGCGGGGTGATCGACCAAATGGCTGCGGAAACCTTCGTCGGCCAGCGTGCCATGCAGCGCGCGGAGTCCGACGACCCGCACGACCTACGCGATATCGTTCGCGCGCGGATTCGCGCCACCTTTCGCGAGAACGGCGGCAACATCAGCGCCACCGCCCGCAGCCTCGGCGTCTCGCGCAACACGGTCTATCGTGGCCTCGACGGCGTCGCGGTCAACAGGGAACACTGATGTCCTAGACCAGGCGCCGGCCCGCAGGGCTATCAAGCCACGTCGCCGCGTGCTTTGATCTAGGCTATGCCTGTCGCTGCCAAGGATACCGACCGTGCCAAACCCCTATGAAACACTCGGCGTCGCGCGCGATGCGAGCGCCGATACCATCCGGCGCGCCTATCGTAAGCTCGCGAAGACCCATCATCCCGATCTCAACCCAGGCAACGCCGCCGCCGAAGCCCGGTTCAAGGACATCGCCTCGGCGCACGCCCTGCTCTCCGATCCCGAAAAACGCGGCAAATTCGATCGCGGCGAGATCGATGCGGAAGGGCATGAGGCGGCGCCACGCCGCCCCAGTTATCGCGAATACGCCGAAGCCGCCGCCGGGCAGCGCTACAGCGGCGGAGCGGCGGGCGGCCAGGCCGGCAACTGGGACCCCGAAGATCTCGAATCGATCTTCGGGTCGATGTTCAACGAAGCGAACCGCCCGCGCAACCAAGGCCCGGCGCGCGGGCCCGACGCACATTACAGCCTCACCACCAGCTTTCTCGATGCCGTCAATGGCACCACGACCCGTCTGACCCTGCCCGACGGCAGCACGCTCGACGTCAAAATTCCCCCCGCAACGGAAGATGGCCACATCCTGCGCCTGCGCGGCAAGGGCAACCCGGGCCGCAACGGCGGACCCGCGGGCGACGCGCTGATCGCCATCACCGTCGCACCGCATAAATATTTTGCCCGCGATGGTCAGGACATCCGGCTCGATCTGCCGATCACCCTGCCGGAGGCCGTGCTCGGCGGCCCGATCGAGGTGCCGACCCCAGGCGGTGCGGTGCGCATGCGCGTGCCGCCGCATTCCGACAACGGCACCATCCTGCGCCTGCGCGGCCGCGGCGTGCCGGGCAACGGCACCACGCCGGCCGGCGATCTGTACGCGACCCTGCGCGTCACCATCGGCACGCCGGATGAAGCACTCGAAGCATTCCTGCGGAACTGGAAACCCTCTACCGCGGCCGACCCGCGCCAGACCATGGAAACCAACCCATGACGACCCGCACCGTCACCATCGATATCGTCATCCGCGACATCGACGGCATCAAACGGCCCGATCTCGACCGGTGGATCGAAAACCAATGGGTCCGCCCGGATGCCGCGCCGACCGGCTACGTCTTTACCGAAATCGACATGGCACGGGTCCGTCTGATCCATGAGTTGATGAACGATCTGCAGGTCAATGATGACACCATGCCGATCGTGCTCTGCCTGCTCGACCAGATCTACGACCTGCGTCGACGCCTACGCCAGGTCGGCGCGGCGATCGACCAGACGGCACCGCCGAACATCCGCGCCGACATGATTGCCCGGCTGATCGGCTGATCAAACCGCCTCACGCCTCGACTTGCAGTTCACCCAGATAGGCCTCGCGAATCGCGGGATTGGCGGCAAGCGCTGCCGCCGGTCCGGACAACACCACCTGCCCGGTTTGCAGCACATACCCCCGATCGGCGATCTGCAACGCCATATTGGCGTTCTGTTCGACCATGAAAATCGCCACACCCTGGCGGTTGATTGTCTGAATGATACCGAACACGATCTCGACGAAGCGCGGCGACAGGCCCATCGATGGCTCATCCATACAGATCAGCCGAGGCCTTGCCATCAGCGCGCGGCCGATCGCGACCATCTGCTGCTCACCGCCCGACAGCGTGCCGGCCAGCTGAGTCCGCCGCTCCTTGACGCGCGGGAACAATTCATAAACCCGCTCCAGATCGGCGTCGAACTCGGCGCCGCGCTTTTGCGTGTAAGCCCCCATTTCCAGATTTTCGAACACCGTCATGCGCGGAAACAGCCGCCGCGCCTCCAGCACGGGCGCGATTCCGCGCTTGACCCGCTCGGCGGTGCTCAACCGGTTGATGATGTCGCCGCGATAGCGCACTTCGCCGGCGGTCGGCGTCACCGTCCCCATGATGGTCTTCATCGTGGTCGATTTGCCGCTGGCGTTGCCTCCGAGCAGCACGATGATATCGGTACTGCTCATGGTGTAATCGACGCCTTTGAGCACGTGCAGATCGCCGTAATGCGTGTGAACCGCATCGAATTCGAGCAACGGGGCGTCCTCACGCATTGACCGCACCCCGCCCGATATAGGCCTCGATCACCGCTTCATCGCGCCGCACCACATCGGCCGGCCCTTCGGCGAGTTTCTCGCCGTAATCGAGCACGATCACGTTGTCGGCGAGCCGCGTGACCACATCGAGCTTGTGCTCCACCAGCAATACGGTCAGGCCCAGATCGCGAAACCCGGCGATCTGCTCGGCGAGTTCGAGGCTCTCGGCCGGATTCATCCCCGCGGTCGGTTCATCGAGCATTAGCAGGCGCGGTCTGGTCGCCAAGGCGCGCGCAATCTCGACGCGCCGGCGATTGGCGTATGATAATTGCGCCACCCCCTGATCGATCCGCGGGATCAACCGGTTGCCGAACATCGCGAGCAGTTCCAGCACGAACTCCCGCGCCTCGCGCTCTTCCGCCCGCACACCGCCCAGCCCGAGCACGATGCCCGCCGGCCCCGCCTTCAGATGGGTATGCTGCCCGATCAGCACGTTCTCCATCACGGTCAGATTGGGGAACAACCGGATGTTCTGAAACGTCCGGGCCACACCGTACCGCAGTATCTGGTCGGGTCGCTGGCCGATCAGCTCATGCCCGGCAAAGTCGATCGACCCGCCCGAGGGTGTCACCAGCCCGGTAATACTGTTAAACAGCGTCGATTTGCCGCTGCCATTCGGCCCGATCACCGCGACGATGCCACCCGCCGGCACATCGAGCGAGACGGATTTCAACGCGGTCAAACCACCGAATTTCACGGTCAGATCCCGCACCGCCAACGCCGCTGGTGCCCCGGCGGCCGCGGCCTGCGCGGAAGCGCGGCTCAACCGCTCGACCGCCGGCAACGACCCGCGCGACACTGCGGCATCCTGCTGGGCGAAACTCAACCGCACCTCGTTTCGACTGGCGGGGACGATGCCGTCACGCCGGTACAGCATCATGGTCACCAGAATGATGCCGAAAATCAGCTCGGACGCCGATGTGAGTTCCAGGTTCGACAGAAACGGCGAATGCACCGCATTGCCGAGCGCCTGCACCATCGCGCTGAGTTCCGGTAGAAACCACGCCTGCAGCAATTGCAGCAGCACGGCCCCGATAATCGCACCCCACACGCTGCCGAGACCGCCGAGCACGATCATCACCAACACCATGATCGACACCGGCAGGTCGAACATATCGGGCGTCGCGGTCTGCAGCTTCGCGATATAAAACGTACCCGTCAGCCCCGCGAAACCGGCCCCCATGGCAAACGCCAGAAGTTTCAGCCGCGTCGTATGAATGCCCATCGCACCCGCCGCAATTTCATCCTCGCGGATTGCCATCCAGGCGCGGCCGATGCGCGATGGCTTCAGACGCTGGCTGATGAACAGCAAGAGGAGCACGATGCCGAGCCCGACATAATAATACGGCGTCGAATCGATCCCGAAACTGTGACCGAATACCGAAGGGGGCGCCACGCCGTTCAATCCCTCGGCGCCGTTGGTGAGCGATGACCAGTTGCGCACCACGATCGGCACGATCTCACCAAAGCCGAGCGTGACGATGGCGAGATAATCACCCTTCAGCCGCAACGTCGGCGCACCGAACGCCACACCGAACCCGGCCGCGATGACGGCCGAGACCGGCAGCATCACCCAGAACGGAAAGGTGAAATGCACCGTCGCGGCAGCCCCGGCGCCAAGTTTCGCAACAAACCCGATCGCGGCCAGCGGCGCCCAGCCGTTGCTCCATGCCGGGTGCAGCTGATACGAATTCAGGATGCCGTAAGCATAGGCGCCAATCGCGAAAAACGCCGCATAACCCAGATCGAGCAACCCGGTGAAGCCGACCACGATGTTCAGCCCAAGCGCCAGAGCGGCATAAGCGGCGCAGTTCGCCGCGATATCGATATTCGCCTGGCCGGTATCGAGAAACGGAAACACCAGCAAAAACGCCAACAGGACTGAAAAAAGTATCCGTTTGGTGCGCGGCGGCAGATTCGCGAGACGCTTCATGACCGGTTCGGTGCCAGCATGCCGAGCAACCCGGCTGGGCGAAACACCAAGGTACCGATCAGGATGGAAAAAATGATCACATCCGCCCAGCGCGCCGCAATATACTGGCTGCCGAGGGTTTCGATCAGCCCGATCACGATGCCGCCCAACATGGCGCCCGGCACGTTGCCGATGCCGCCGAGCACGGCGGCGGTAAAGGCGCGCAGACCCGCCGTGTAACCGATGCTGTATTGCGCGAAATTATAGTACAGACCGAAGATCATACCCGCCGCGCCTGCCAGCGCGGAGCCGGCAAAAAACGCGATCATCACCACATTATCGACATCGACACCCATCATCCGCGCCGCCTCGGCATCCTGAGCCACTGCCCGCATCGCCTTGCCCAGTTTGGTCCGTTTGACGAACAGGTTGAGCCCGATCATCAGCACCGCCGAGACGATCCAGATCAGGATTTCCTTCAGCCGGATCACCACGCCGCCGACATGATAGCTTGCCTGCGGCATCGGGTCAGGAAAATTGATCGCCTGCGCGTTGGTGGCCAGCAACACCAGATTGAACAAAATATACGAGACGCCGATGGTCGTAATCATCGCCATCGGTCCTTTGACATTGCGCATCGGCCTCAGGGTATAACGCTCGATCGCCACGCCCAGCGCGCCCGAGGCAACCATGGTCACCACCAGCGCCACCAGCAAAACCAGCACCAGCGGCGCACCGTGCATGACCACCGACTGCCCCTGCAATCCAAACGCCTCCAACACGACCAGCGCCACGAACGCACCGACCATGAACACGCTGAAATGCGCGAAGTTGATCAGTTCCAGAATGCCATAGACCAGGGTGAAGCCCAGGGCGAGCAACGCATAGACCGCCCCGAGACTGACACCATTGATGATTTGCTGCAGAAAAATCGCAGAGCCGGTCATAGGGCGCCCTAGCTCTGCGGTGCCACCCCGATATAGATGCTTTGTTTGTCCATATCCGCCAAAGGTGCCGCCTTGTTCTGCTTGAACTGAAACACCGCAACCACACGCGTGCTCAGATCGCCATATTTGTCGAACGAAATCGGACCTTGCAGCCCATTGATCTTCACCGTCTGCACCGCGTTGCGTACATTTGAGGCCGTCAACGGCTTGCCGCTTTTGATCACCGCCTTGATCGCGGCGATCGCCACCAATGCCGCGTCGTACGATGTGATGGCGTAATCATCCGGCTGCACGCCGTAGGTTTTGGAATAGAGTGCCACCCAGCTTGCAAGCTTCGGATCATCGACGACATGCGGCGACGCATTGGTGGCATACCAGCCCTCGGCGGCCGGGAAGCCCGCTGCCGTCATCATCTCCGGGCTCAAAATCCCATCGCCGCCGCCCTTTTTGATATCGGGCACGATCTGGTAGGATTGTTTAACGAGCTTGACCGCGGCCTGCATGGTGCCGCCATAGTAAAGCGATGCTGCGTTGGTCGCCTTGATTTTGGTCAGAACCGCGGAATAGTCAGCGGCTTTCGGGTCGAGCCGGTCGCGGCCAAGCACCTTGATGCCCTTGACCTTCGCCTGCGCCGCGAACGCATCCGCCAGACCAACGCCATAGGCGCCGCTGTCGTCGAGCACATAAACGCTCGGCACCTTCAGGGTCTCGGCATAGAAATTCGCCATATTGGGCCCTTGATAGGCATCCGTCGTCACCGTCCGGAAATAAATCGGCTTGCCGCCCGGTACGAATTCGCCTGCGAACTGCGGATCGGTCAGGGCCGGAGCAGTGGAACTCGGCGTAATCGTCGCCAGATCAGCCATCGACAAAATCGGCGCCATCGCCTTGCCCGAGCCGCTCATTTCCGGGCCGACGTTGGCCAGAACCTTCTTGTCGCCCACCAGTTTGCGCGCGTTGGTCGCTGCCTGCGCCGGATCATACTGACCGGCCGTGGCCGTTGCATTGTTCAGCACCATCGGCTCGAGCGTGATCCCTTTCAACTCGCCGCTGGAATTGGCAAGCTTGATGGCGAGCAGGGCACCGTTCAAAATCAGATGCGCCGCCTCGGCATCGGCACCGGTTAGCGGCAACGTAATCCCGATGCGATAAACCTTGTCGGCTGCAAAAGCTGAAGTCGCTCCAGCGGTAAGAAGAGCAGCAGTCGCGGCCGTACCGCACAACGCATGGCGTCGAGAAATCATCAGAAGCCCCATTCATCTTGTTTTTGTGTTACGAAACCGTGAGCAGACTAGCGGGGCCACAGCGGAACGCAAGAAAATTTTATCGCCACACCGCGAACGGCCTGACTATGACTTGTCCGTTGAATATAATACGCAATTTTACGTATGCTGACGTCTTTTCGCGACCCTGTCACGCCGGCTCCGGGAGTGAGTGGAATGCCTGAATTACATTTGTTCTCGTTGTTCGTCGTAACGGTGACTCTGTTGATGCTGCTACCGGGTCCCAACGTCGGGTTGATCGTGGGCAACACCGTGCGCCACGGCACCAGCTATGGTCTGCTCACAATTGCCGGCACCAGCACCGCCATGGCGGTGCAACTCGGGTTGACATCGCTCGGTCTTGCCTCCCTGCTCGGTCATGCCGGCATCTGGTTCGGCTGGATCCGGTGGATCGGCGTTTTGTATTTGATCTATCTGGGCATCAAATCGTGGCGCGCCCCGCCGGCGGCCGCAATGGGCACGAGCGTTCGGCCCGCCTCGCGCCGGGGGTTGGTGGTAAGGGCATTCCTCGTATCCTTGACCAACCCGAAAACGCTCTTTTTCTACGGCGCTTTGCTGCCGCAGTTCATCAGCCCGGCAGGAAGTTTCGCTCACCAGATGGCGGCTCTAGCGATCACCTGCGTAGTCATCGCCTTAATTGTCGATACTGGCTGGTGCCTGCTCGCTGGCAAAATTCGCGGCCATCTGGGCGGCCGTCTCGCAAACCGGGTCGGCGGCTCCGTGCTGATCGGCGCCGGCCTCGGTCTGGCCCTCGCGCGCGGGGCGAAATCGTGATCGGTTTCGGCATCGTCGTTATCACGGTTACGTGATTTTTATGTCGACACAAGGGCGCAGCGCCTATCTCCGTCTGGATGATGAAACGCCAGCCCATGAAGCTGACCGCGCTGATTTCCGGTACGCCGGATGCCGAAATCGATCCGCCGCACGGCATCATCGGCTGCTCTTGGTGTGGGCTGGTACAGCGCCTCCCGGCAATCACCGGGCGCGGTGTCATCCATTGCCGGCGCTGCGATGCGCCGCTCGAACGTACCGCGGGCCGAAGTATCGATGCGGCACTGGCCTGCTCGATCACCATGATGGTCCTGCTCATCCCCGCGATCGTCATGCCGCTGATGCAGGTTTCGATTCTCGGCGCCATCAACCAGAGCACTGTGGGCTCCGGCGTTGCAGGTATCTGGCAGCAAGGCTGGCCGATCATGGCCCTGGTCGTGGGAGCCGAATTGATCGCCGTGCCACTGATCCGCTTCGGTTTGCTCACGATCGTCTTGATGGTCCTCCGCCTGGGGTGGCGGCCGCATTGGTTGGGGAGCGCATTCCGGATCACCGAACGGCTCGACGAATGGGCGACGCTCGATGTGTTTCTGGTCGGCTGCGTCATAGGCTATTCGCGGGTCGAACCGTTCCTGCCGGTCCATATCGGTCCGGGCGGCTGGTGCGTTCTTGCCGCCGCCTTCATGACCATGATCACCCGTGCCACGCTCGAGCGCCGCGCGATCTGGCGTATGATCGGGCCGGATGCGAGCGAGAATTCCGCCCATGCGATCGCCTGCGGTGCGTGCGACCACATCGCGCCGGCGAGCGCGGAAGGTGAACATTGTCCGCGCTGCAACACGCATCTCTGGCGCCAGCGACCGAACGCGACAATGCGTGCACTCGCCTTCACGCTGGCCGGATTCATCTTCTACCCGATCGCCTATCTGTTTCCGATGGAAATCGACGTGGAAGCAGGCAAGGCCCACGCCCATTCGATTGTCAGCGGCATTTTTCAGTTGCTGCAGGCCGGACTCTGGCCGTTGGCCCTGGTCATTTTTACCGCCAGCGTCGGCATTCCACTGTTCAAGCTGTTTGGCATCTCGTGGATCATCCTGTCATCCTATCAACATTCGACGAGCCGGCTGCGCCTGAAGGGCAAACTCTACCGGGCCATCGTTGCGGCCGGGCGATGGTCGCATATCGATGTGTATACCGTCGCGGTGTTCCTGCCGCTGATGCGCCTGCCCGGCCTGCTCAGCGTCGATGTTGCTGACGGCATGCCGGCATTTCTTGGAGTCGTCGTGCTGACGATGATGGCGGCACGCGTGCTCGACCCGCGACATATCTGGATCGCGGCGCACGAAGCCCCGAAATACGCCCATGATCGATAAACCTGATAAGCCAGAACCGCCCAACGCCAGGTTTCGCAGCACCCGTTGGCCGGGGTTGATCTGGGCGGTGCCGGTCGCGGCGGCCGGCATCGTGATCTGGCTCGGGCTGGAAGCGATCGCCAAGCGCGGCCCCGAGGTGACTGTCTCGTTTCCAACGGCGGGCGGCATCAAGGCCGGATCGACGACCGTGAAATATCGCGGTGTCACAGTCGGCCATGTCGAAGCCGTCCGGCTGGACAAAACCCTCAACACCATGAAAGTCTCGATGCAGTTCACCGGCGAGATGCAGCACCATCTCGGCAAGGGCACGCGCTTCTGGATCGCCGGCCGCAGCGTCAGTTTCAGCAATCTTGCATCGATCAAATCCGTGATCGCCGGCCCCTACATCGGCATCGCACCGCACCCCGGCCCGGTGGCGGATCATTTCACTGGCCTGACCCAGGCACCGGTGATCGAGAGCGGCGACCAAGGTGAAACCATTGCTCTCACCACAGCGCATCCCGGCAACCTGTCCCGTGGTGCCGCGATCTATTTCAACCATTTCAAGATCGGAAAGGTTCTGAGCCTGGTTATGCAGCGGGACGGCAAGGAATTCGTGATCACCGCCTTCATCGAACAGAAGCGTGAAAATCTGATAACCTCGGCAAGCCGATTCTGGAACGCTGGCGGCGTTTCGGTCAGCAGCAACGGCAATGGGCCTAGGCTGATGCTGCAATCGATCCCGGCCCTCGTCTCCGGCGCGATCGGCGTAGCAACGCCCGGCGGCGGCCATCCGATCGACAATGGTACGACGTTTCATCTCTACGGAACGGCGTCCGCCGCCCGTGCGGCGCCCGGCCCGCACGCCGTGCCGTACCGGATCGTACTCGCCGGCGGCCCGCACGGTCTGGCCAGACATGCCAAGGTGACGCTCGAAGGTGCCGATGCCGGCGTGGTGACAAACATCGCTCTTGGCTACGATGCCAACGCGGGCGCGCTCACCACCACGGTGCAACTGGTGCTCGAACCGCGCGACATTCCGCTCGACCCGCCCGACCGATGGAATCTGGCCAATCCCGCACCGCAAATGAACGCCATGCTGTCGTCCCTGATCGGACACGGTCTGCGTGCCCACCGCGTGCAATCCACGCCGGTGATCGGCACGCAGACCATCGCGCTCGACATCGTCAAGGCGGCACCGAAAGCCGTCCTGAGCCTCGCCGGCGTGCCGGGCGAACCGCCGACGATCCCCTCCACCAGCGCCACCTCGATCGATCAGATCATGGATCAGGTGAGCGGAATTCTCGCCAATGTTCATGACGCAACCAGCCGGATCGCCGCCGTCAGCCGCTCGCCGCGCACCCGCCGTACACTCGAACGGCTCGACCGAACGATCACGCATATCGATGCGATCACCCGCACCACCGATGCGCGATTGCCGCAGTTGCTGGCCGCGCTGCGCCGGACCACCCAGGCCGCCGATGCCTCACTGCGCACTGCCCGGGGCTTGCTGGCGCAGCACGGCACTGCGGCCAACGCGCCAGAGTCCGAATCCCTGCCGCACGCGCTTTATGAGCTCACCCGCGCCGCGCAATCGCTGCGCGAACTGACCGATTATCTGTCGGGTCATCCGAATTCGATCATTCTCGGCAAAGGACGCTGAACGATGAACCGATGGCTCTGCCTTTTTGGCGTTGCGCTGGTACTGACCGGGTGCGCCCCCACACCGACCACCTATCTCACCCTGGCGCCGATGCCGGGTCCCACCAAGCCGATCGCTTCGCCCCCGCTCGCCATCGCCAAAGTCATGATGCCCGCGGCAATCGACCGGCTCTACCTGACCAGCGCGACCGGGCAGACCACGCTGCACGTCGCCGATCACGCCCGCTGGGCCGCACCGCTTGATGGCGAGGCGCAGAACACCCTCGCCGATGATCTGGCGCAACGCCTGCCCGACACCACCGTGCTTCACCCCGGCGACGCTACACCGCCGCGCGGCACGCGCCTGGTTTCGGTCAACGTGACCCGGTTTTTGCCCGAACACAGCCAGGTCGTCCTGAACGCGGATTGGCGGATCGCGGCGCGCCACCATCATCGAACCATCGCCGCAGGACGGGACCATATCGTCATCCCGTCGGCCGACACACCAGCCGCCCGCGCGAGCGCCATGAGCGCGGCTCTGAGCCACCTCGCCGATCACATGGTCGCCCGACTCAACCACTGACCGATCCGATACGCCCGCTGCGCTGCGCGATCATCCGATCGACCGCGGCCAGGATCACCGCCACCGCCTCGTTCTTGTAAGCGAACATCGCATCGGTCTCCGGATGCACCAACATCGTCGCATTGGCCTCGAACACCAGCACACGCCCATCCGGTAGGACCGAAAAATCAATGCCGGCGTAATCGAGATCAAGCCGCGCCGCGATCGCCCCCAGCGCCGCCATCGCACGCGCGCCGATCGCGCGGGCCGGATCGCGCAGAAACCGCGCTTCCTCCGCGCGGCGTGCCGGCGCCTCCGCCATGCCCGCGGTCCAGTAATGCACGAGCCAGTCGGGTCCGATGGCGAGATGATACGGATAAGCCACGCGATCGACGAAGATAACCCGATATTTCCGATGCAACCCATCGGCGGCCGCACGATAATCATAAAAATCAGTCACATAGCTATGCGGAGCGCGGGCGATCGCTGCCGTCGCCTCCGCCTCGGTCGCGGCGCAGACCAGATTTTCACCGCCGTGCGACCCGGCCGGCCGCACGATCACCGGCAAACAATGCGCCACAAGCCACAAATTTTCGTCGTGCCGATCACGTGCAACCCGGGTGACCGGCGGCACCACGACATCGGGCAACCCACCCAGCAGCTCGGGCAGCGCGGCGCGATGAATGTCACGGATCCGCGCGGGATGGTTGAGCACCGGCCGGTCGGTCTCCCGCAACATCCGCTCGACCGGCGCCCTCAAATCCGGCATCAGGTCGGGATCACCAATCGCGTTGAACACCAAATCATGCGGCGGCAATTCACGATCCTGATCGGGACAGGCATAATCGATGAACCAACGGATCTGGGTAAAGCGCCTCCGAGGCAGCAGATGGTCCAGTGGAATATTGGCCGCCGCCGCGCAAGTCAGCACGAGCACCGCCGGTGCGGCGGGTGGCCCGGCAATCGTGACGATCTGCTTTCGCCGATACGCGGCATCCCGATGCACCGCCACCGCCGGATCATCCGCCGCCAGCAGCGCCGCCAGATTCTGATGCGCGATCACCTGATCTGGATCGAGCGTCAGCGCATAGCGACAGGCGGTGATCGCCGCCGCCGCATTGCCGGTCCGCGCGCAGACCGCACCCAGCGCCGCTGCCGCCTCCGCATTGCCTGGCTCAGCCGCAATCGCCTGCATCAGCGCCGCAATCGCCTCGCGGGGTTGGCCGGCCTCGGCATAGGCCGTCCCCAGCCCGATCAGGATCGCCGCCCGGCCCGGATGCGCCTGCGCCAGCACAGCGAAATCGGCCGCCGCCGCCTCGAACCGGCAGAGCGCGTTCAACGCCGACGCCCGCGTGATGCGCGCAACGCCATCCGTCGGATGCCCGCGCAAGGCGGCATCGGCCGCGGCAACCGCACCGGTGTAATCCCCCGTGTCGTAGAGCGCCTGCGCCAGCAGTGCCTGGACCACCGCTGAATCACCCTCGGCCGCCAGCAAGGCCCGATAGTTCCGCACCGGATCGGCCGGCTGATTTTCAGGCACTGGCATCGCGACGCGCAAGCTCTGGTTCATCCGTACAAACTAGCCGCTCAAAATGAACAGACGGTTAACACCACCAGCCTAACACTCGTTTCAGGACGATTTCGCAACCTGCCGGGCGGATGGCACCATAGACAGTGCACGGCCGACCAGCGATGATGCGACATGATCTTCGACCTGACAGCGTTGCCGCCGCTCAACCAATACAAACTCCTCGCCTCGACCGTGGTTCCCCGGCCGATCGCCTGGGTCGTCACCATGAGCCCCGATGGCCGGCTGAACGCCGCGCCGTTTTCCTTCTTCAACGTGTTCGGCGCCGGCCCGCCGGTCCTGTGCATCGGCATCGGTGCCCGCAAACCAGGCGATCTGAAGGATACCGGCGAGAACATCCGCAGCACGGGTGAATTCGTGGTCAACCTCGTCGCCCTCGCCAACGCGCAGGCCATGAATATCACCGCCATCGAATTCGGCCCGGAGATCGACGAACTCGCCCAAGCCGGGCTGACCACCATGCCCTCGCTGAAAATCAAGCCCCCGCGGATTGCGGAAAGCCCGGTCGCGCTGGAATGCAAACTGCACTCCATCGTCGAATTCGGCCCCGACCGCGCCATGGTGATCGGCGAAGTCCTCGCCATGCACGTGCGCGACGACGCCGTGCTGGACGCGAAACGCTGCCACATCGACACGCCCAAACTCGACCTGATCGGGCGCATGCATGGCGGCGGGTGGTATTCCAGCACGAACGACCGGTTCGACATGCCGCGCATCCCGGTCGAAGATTGGCAGACCGGCTAGGCCGCTCGCGCGATCTTGAGGCGTGGGGCATCAATCACGAGCCCCAACGGCGATTGAACCTCCGCCGCGAATCCGTTACGTTCAATCACGTTGGATCGACGGAAGGTCTCATGTTGCTACCGCGCATGCGTCGCTACTTTATCATCGGCCGGCTGATGTTGGCGTTGGTCTTTCTAGTCGGCCTCGCCGTGATGCTGTTCGAACCCGCAGCACGCCCCCACGGTGTCTGGCTGTTCCTTGATGGCATGCTGCTGGTGCCCAGCGTGTTCACCGCGGTGCAATGCCTCTGCGCCCTGTTCAACCCCGCAGCCTTGGATCGGTTTCCCGAACTCCGCTGGATGCTGGACTAACCGATGGCACAAGCTAAGCACGTCCCCCAAGCGGACGCACCGAGCCCTCTACTGACAAAAATGCGGCAGACGTTCCTGTTCTGCTACACGCTCTTCTGCGGTGAGCAAGCGTGGCTGCAATGGCACTGGGCGGCTCGATCCCCCACGTCCGGCGATCATCTTTCGGTGATCGTCCATGCCGTCGTGATTGCCGGTTCCGCACTGATGGCCACATTGGGCCTTTATAACATGGCCTTCCTGCGGAACCCGCACTGACGCCTCTACCTGTTCCGCTGGATGAGCACGTAACCTGGTCGCTCGATGATCTGAAAGGGCTCCCCACATGATTCCGAAGCTCCGAACCGGCGCAGCACTGGCCGCGTTGATGGCAGGCATGAGCATTATCGCGGCCGCCGCCGCAAACCCGCCGCCCACCCCGAACGCCGCCGGCGCGCCGTTCAAAATGCTCTCCTACAGCGACACCTTCGACCTCGCCGCCAACGGCACCTACACCCGCACGGTCCACAAGATCATCGAACCGCTGACCAAAAACGGCGTGCAGAGCAATGGCCAGATCCAGGAACTCGTCGCCACTGCGATGGAGCATTTCCACCTCGTCTCAGCCAAGACCATCGCCCCCGATGGCAAAATCTACCCCGTCACCGCCAAGGACGTGCATATCCAGACCGCCCCCTCCGCGGTCGATGCCCCCAGCTTCAGCGACGCCAAAATTGTCAGCGTCGAGTTCCCGCACGTCGAACGCGACAGCAAACTCGACATCACCTACACCATGCACCGGTTCGAACCCTATTTCCCCAACGAATTCTCCGGCATCGATGCCGTACCGCCCAACCAGTTCACCGGGCACGAACAGGTCCAAGTGCGCGCCCCCGCCAGCCTGCACCTGCTCACCTCGGTGCGCGGCGGCTACACCATGACCAGAAAAGTCGAGGGCGATACCCAGATCATCACCGCCACGCTCGAAAACCCGCCCTACCACGCGGTACCCGGCGATGCGGTCGATGCCACCCAGTTCGAACCGATGTTCGTCGCCACCACCTTCCCCAACTGGCAGGCGCTGGGCGATGCCTATTGGCGCCGCGCGGCGGCGAAAACCACCGTCACCCCCGACATCAAAACCCTCGCCGATCAGATCGCCGGTACCAAAACCGGCCGCGCCGCGATGGACGCGCTTTACGACTGGGCGACCACCCATATCCGCTGGGTCGGCATCGAACCCGGCCTGTCGGGCTGGATTCCCGCCGCCGCCGACCACACCGTCACCCGGCGCTACGGCGATTGCAAAGCCTCGGAAACCCTGCTGGTCGCGCTGCTCAAGGCCAAAGGCATCGATGCCGAACCCGCCCTGATCGATGGCGGCAGCGCCGATTACCAATTCACCCATCTGGTCAACCTCGGCATCATCGATCACGTCATCGTCTACGTGCCGCAATACAAACTGTTCCTCGACCCGACCTCCGGCTTCGCCACCCCGGGCGAACTGCCGGCCGGCGATGCCGACAAGCCGGTGATCCTGGCCTCGACCCATTCGACCCTCGCCCGCACGCCCGCCGGCCCGGCGTCCTACGTGCAAAACACCGCCGAAACCATCGGGCCGGACGGCGCCCTGCAAGGCAGCGGCACCATCCACGCCACCGGCTACACCGACTGGATGATGCGCGACATTCTCGACCAATTGCCGAAAGCCGCCTACCCGCACGTGGTCGAACAAGTGCTCTCGAACGAAGGCCTGGTCGGCACCGGCCACTTCACCGCCGACCACGCCGATGACCTCACCAAGCCCTTCACCGTGACCGATCACTGGACTGCGCCAGGCTATTACGATCCCGGCCATATCGTGGTGCTACGAGTCCACAAAGGCTTCGCCTTCACCGACCTCGGCCACTACCTCGCCACCAACGCCTCACCGAGCCATCTCTACCCGGTGAAACGCGAACTCGGCACACTGCATTTCACCACCAGCCTGACCCTGCCGAAAGGCTATAAAGTGCTCGCCACCCCGGAAAGCGGCACGATCAAGACCGATGCCGGCAGCTTCATCCAGACCGCCACACTGCACGGCACCACCCTGCAGCTCGACCAGACCCTGTCGCTCGACCGCATCTGGTATCCGGTCAAAGACCGCGCCGCGCTGAAAACCCTGTTCAACAAAGCCTACCGCCTCGATCGCCAGCAACTGGTGCTGGAACGCACCAACCCGAAACCGCAGGCGTGACCGCCCCGCTCGCCCTCACCATGGGCGACCCCGCCGGCATCGGCGGGGAAATCGCAGCCGGCGCCTGGCTCGCGTCACGGCAGAACCCGGGGCTCGGCATCCACCCGTTCTGTCTGATCGGCGATGTCCGCTGGGCCGGCGGCTTCGGCATCCCGATCGAAGTCATCGACGATCCCGCCGCCGCCGCCACCGCCTTCGCCCGCGCTCTGCCGGTGCTCGCACACCCGCTCGCCACCCCCGCAATCCCGGGCCAGCCTGACCCCGCCAACGCCGCCGCCATCATCGGCGCGATCGAACGCGCCACCAGCCTCGCCATGTCCGGTACCACGAGCGCCATGGTCACCAACCCGATCGCCAAATCCGTGCTCTACGCCGCCGGCTTCAAACACCCCGGCCATACCGAATTCATCGGCGCCCTCACCAACACCCCTACCCCGATCATGATGCTCGCCGGCCCCGCCCTGCGCGTCGTGCCGGTCACCGTGCATGTCTCGCTCCGCCGCGCGATCGAAACCCTCACCACCGAAGCGATCATCACCGCCGCGACCATCACCCACGCTGCCTTGATCCGCGATTTCGCCATCCCAACCCCCCGCCTCGCCATCGCCGGGCTCAACCCCCACGCCGGCGAATCCGGCGCCATGGGCGACGACGAAACCCGCATCATCGCCCCCGCCATCGCTGGCCTGCGCGCCGCCGAAATCGACGCGTTCGGCCCCCTGCCGCCCGACACCATGTTCACCCCGATCGCGCTGCAGGGTTACGATGCGGCGATTTGTATGTATCATGACCAAGCTCT
The DNA here is from genome assembly GCF_900156265.1 of Acidiphilium rubrum. Taxonomy (GTDB): domain Bacteria; phylum Pseudomonadota; class Alphaproteobacteria; order Acetobacterales; family Acetobacteraceae; genus Acidiphilium; species Acidiphilium rubrum. The sequence goes on along the minus strand of NZ_FTNE01000004.1, from coordinate 75,470 downwards.
CATTCCGCTCAAAACCATCGACATGGAGAACAGCGTGAACATCACGCTCGGCTTGCCCATCATCCGCACCTCGCCCGACCACGGCACCGCTTTCGATATCGCTGGCAAAGGCCTCGCCCGCCCCGCCAGCCTGATCGCCGCCCTCCGCATGGCCTCGATCATGGCCGGGCAACGCGCATGACCCGCCAACGACTCGGCGTCAACCTCGATCACGTCGCCACCCTGCGCAACGCCCGCGGCGTCGATTACCCCGACCCGATCCGCGCCGCCCACCTCGCCATCGAAGCCGGCGCCGATGGTATCACGCTGCACCTTCGCGAAGACCGCCGCCATATCCGCGACGCCGACATCACCCGCGCCCGCAGCTTGCCAGTACCGCTCAACATGGAAATGGCCGCGACTGATGAAATGGTCGCCATCGCCTGCCGCGAACGCCCACACGCCGCATGTCTCGTCCCGGAACGCCGCGCCGAAATCACCACCGAAGGCGGGCTCGATGTCGCTGGCAACAACGGCTCCCTCGCACCCCGCATCGCCCACCTGCGCGACGCCGGTATCCGCGTCTCCCTGTTCATCGACCCCGATGAACGCCAACTCCAAGCCGCAGCATCGCTCGGCGCGCCCGTCGTCGAGCTCCACACCGGAGCCTACGCCGACGGCAAACCCGGCGAACTCGACCGCCTGATCGAAGCCGCCAAAATCGCCACGTCCCTCGGTCTCGAAGTCCACGCCGGCCACGGCCTGACCTTCACCAACGTCGCCCAAGTCGCCGCCATTCCCCAGATACGCGAACTCAACATCGGCCACTTCATCGTCGGCGAAGCCGTCTTCATCGGGCTCACCGAAACCGTCCGCCGCATGCGCGCTATCATGGAAGCCGCCCGGCGCTGATCGGGGGAACTGTAGGGCTAGGGTGGGGGCGCTAAGGATGAGCAAGACCAGGGGCTCTGCCGCTAGCCCCGTTTAAAGGCGGAGCATTTAAAATCCGTAGTTTTAGGTAAGGGAGGACGCTGCTGGTATGGCGTTCGTAGTCCTTGGCGAGGCGTCTGCAGTCGCTGACCCAGGCGAAGGTTTACGCGACGATCTAACCTTTTGGCAAGACCGAGACGCCGACCTTGGCTTGGGGGCGTTTGACGATTTGGAGTGTCGTGCAACCGATTTTGGCCAACTCGGAGATGACGAGCTTGGTGCCGTGCAGGCCGCGGCGCACCAGGCTCTTGAGGAAGGTTGCCCAGAAGGTTTCGGCTTCGGACGGTCCGATGTGCAGGCCGACGATCTCGCGCTTGCCATCGGTATTGGCGGCCACAGCGATTATTGCCGCGACTGAGACGATGCGACTCCCTTCGCGTTGCTTGAGATAGGTGGCATCGAGCCAGAGATAGGGCCAGTCGCCGATAAGGGGGCGGTCGAGGAAGGCGTTGACGCGGTCGTCGATATCTTTGCAGAGCTTGCTGACGGTGCTCTTGCTGATCCCAGTGAGCCCCATGGCTTGCACCAGATCATCGACGCGCCGGGTGGACACGCCGCTCACCCAGGCTTCTTGGATCACCGCAACGAGCGCTTTCTCGGAAGTTTTGCGGGGTTCGAGGAACGGCGGAAAGTAGCTGCCTTGCCGAAGCTTTGGGATGCGGAGTTGCAGGCTGCCGAGGCGGGTATCGAGGGTACGGTCGCGATAGCCATTGCGATAGGTGGTGCGCTCACCGGAGCGTTCATGCCGCCCGGCGCCGATCACACCTTCCACATCGGTCGCCATCAATAGTTGCACCACCGCCTCCGCCACACCGCGCAGGAAATCGCCATCGCCGGCTTTGGAAAGAAGCTCGGCCAGGGGTAATCTGTCGTCGGTCATCGGGTCCTCATTCGGTTCGGGTTGAAGCTTCGCAACTCCACCTTAGCCGAACGATCCGATGGCCACCTCAACCCGGTCTGCGGGTGGGGTTGGCCCTTCCGGCCGGCTACGCCGACTTCCTGGCCCAACCCCACCCGCATCATTCAAACAATTTCCACCACGAGCGCGGACACTAGCTATGGACGCGTGAGCAGACGTCCCGGAGATCCAGGTTCTGCTCGTAATCCGATATCGTTACCCCATCGACTCCCGCCATTCGCGCCCAAGGTGCCGGGCTGCTATTCTTGCCGCCCTACAGCCCCGACCTCAATCCCATCGAGCAAGTCTTCGCCAAACTCAAACACTTGCTCGGGAAAGCCGCAGAGCGCACCAAGGAGGCAACCTGGCAGCGTATTGGGTCGCTCCTGGATGCGTTTACGCCGCACGAGTGCAAAAATTACCTGGCCAATGCACAGTATACGTCAACTTAATGTCATCAGACCCTAAAGGGGGTCGAGGGGGCGGAGGAGCCGAAGGTTCCAGCGATGCTCTTCATCGCTGGAATGGCTCTGGAGGGAAAGTCTCCCGCTTTGGTTGCGATCGCAACATCACCCCCGCGGATGGCGGGTGAATGCCATGGTGCCGTCGGCGAGTTTACCCCAGCGCATCATGAGCAGGTCGCGGACGTAATTCTGGTAGAGGCGCCAGGGTTTTTTCGAACCTTGGCGGGGGAACAGTGCAATGGCGCGTTGCACGTAGCCCGAGGTGAAGTCGAGGAATGGTTCTTCGGTGACTGATGGATCGTTACGGAGCGGCGTGCATTTTGTGTAGTTATGGCGCTTCATGTGATTGAGCAGGCGGCAGACGTAGGCTGCGGTCAGGTCCGATTTCAGGGTCCAGGAGGCGTTGGTATAGCCGAACGAGACCGCGAAGTTCGGTACGTTGCTGATCATCATACCTTTGTAGCTCAGCGTTTTTGCAAAATCGACTGTCTTGCCATCAACCATGACGTCGAGTCCGCCGAGAAGTTTCAGTTTCAAGCCGGTGGCAGCGACGATAATATCAGCGGCGAGTGTTGCGCCGGAGCGGAGAGCGATACCGGTGCTGGTGAACCGCTCGATCTGATCGGTGACGATGCTTGCAGCGCCCGATTTCAAAGCGGTGAACAAATCACCGTCGGGCACCAGACAGAGGCGCTGATCCCAGGGCTTGTAGCGTGGCGTAAAATGGGTCGCGACGTCGTAATCCGGCCCAAGCGCCTGGCGCGCGAGGCCGATGATCCCGGCTTTGACGCGTTCGGGCTTGCGGCGGGCGAGGTTGTAGAAAAACATCCCAAGCAGCACGTTCCGCCAGCGCGTGACACCATAGGCAAGCTGGGCGGGCAGGCGCCGGCGCATCCGGTTGGCGAACGCATCTTCGGACGGGCGAGAAACGATATACGTCGGCGAGCGTTGCAGCATCGTCACATGTGCTGCGGTTTTCGCAAGTTCCGGCACCAGCGTCACGGCGGTGGCGCCGCTGCCGATCACCACGATGCGCTTGCCGACATAATCAAGATCAGCCGGCCAGGACTGTGGATGAACGATGCGGCCGCCAAACGAAGCGGCATCCGGAAACGCAGGCAAATGACCGCCGTCATAATCGTAATAGCCGCTGCACATAAACAGAAAATTGCAGGTAAATTCGACCGTCTTGCCATCAGCCTCAGTGGTTGCGGTCACAGTCCACAGCGCGCGTGCACTGTCCCACGCAGCGCTTTTGACATGGTGCCCGAACCGGATGTGCCGATCGACGCCGAATTCCCGCGCCGTCTCGCGCACGTAGTTCAGGATCGCGGGGCCTGGCGCGATCGCTTTGGAGTCGGTCCAGGGACGAAACGAGTACCCCAGCGTATACATATCCGAATCAGATCGAATTCCGGGATAGCGGAACAAATCCCACGTCCCGCCGATCGCATCGCGCCCCTCCAGCACGACGTAGCTGCGCTCCGGCGTCTCGCGCGTCAGATGGCAGGCCGCGCCAATACCGGACAGGCCGCCACCCACCACGACAACATCGAAATGCGCACCGCCTGCCATATGCGGTCAGGTCGTCGCGCGAAACGCTGCGACCGCTTCTGCCGCACCCTGCGCAATGAACCGCGAGTCCGACCCGACCGTGACCAGATCGAAGCCTTTGCCCACCATCATTTTCGCGTACCCCGCCGATCCGGTGTGAATCGCGGCCCGCTTGTTGTGATGTTTCGCGCGCGCCAGGATATGTTCGATCGCCTCCATCATGGTGGGATGCGTCGGGTCGAACTGCGGTGCCATACCGAGTGTCAGCGCCAGATCGTTTGGCCCGATATACACCGCATCGATCCCGGGCACCGCCAGAATATCATCGAGCACGCCGACCGCCCGTTTGGTCTCGATCATCGCAAACCCGGTGACCAGATCGTTCGCCCGTTTGGCGTAATCGGCACCGTATACGAAACCGGCACGAATCGGCCCATAGCTCCGCCCGCCCTGCGGAGCATAGCGCATCGCGTTGGCAAACACCTTTGCGTCCTCGACCGAGTTGATCATCGGGCAGATCACGCCGAGTGCGCCGGCATCGAGCGATTTCATGATGATCCCGGGATCGACCCAAGGCACCCGCACGATCGGCACAACATCCGTCGTGCTGATCGCCGTCAGCATCCGCACCGCGGCACCGTAATCGACCACGCCGTGCTGCAAATCGACGGTCAGGCTATCCCAGCCCTGATGCGCCATGATCTCGCTGGCAAATCCATCAGGAATCGCCAGCCAGCCATTCAACACCGCGCGATTTTCACCCCAGATTTTCGTGAGTGACATGATAATCCCCTTTACCGCATCGTCGGCATGGCGAACTCGGCACCGGCGCGAATACCGGTCGGCCAGCGCGACGTCATGGTTTTGAGCTTGGTATAGAAATGCACACCCTCGCGCCCGTGCATGCCGTGATCGCCAAAGCTCGACCGCTTCCACCCGCCGAACGAATGAAACGCCATCGGCACCGGAATCGGCACGTTGATCCCGACCATGCCGACCTCGATCTGATCGGCAAAACTGCGCGCCGCATCGCCGTCGCGCGTGAAAATCGACGTGCCATTACCGAACTCATGCGCATTGATAATCGAAACCGCATCATCGAACGTCTTTTCCCGCACCACCGACAGCACCGGCCCGAATATTTCCTCGGAATGAATCCGCATGCCCGGGCGCACATGGTCGAACAGGGTCGGCCCGACGAAATACCCGTCCTCATGCCCCTGCAGTTTCAACCCGCGGCCATCGACCACCAGTTTCGCCCCCTCCGCGATACCGATATCGATATATGACCGGACCTTGGCCATATGCTCCTTAGAAACTAACGGCCCCATCTCCGCTTCATGATCGGTCCCCGGCCCGATCTTGAGTGCCCTTGCACCTTTCGCGAGCCGGTCCACTAACGCGTCGGCAATATCACCCACCGCGACGGCAACCGAAATCGCCATGCAGCGCTCTCCGGCGGAGCCATAGGCCGCCCCCATCAGCGCATCGACGGTCTGATCCAAATCCGCGTCCGGCATCACCACCATGTGGTTCTTCGCCCCACCCAGCGCCTGCACCCGCTTGCCATGCGCCGAAGCGGTGGTGAAAATATGCTCGGCGATCGGCGTCGAGCCGACAAAGCTGATCGCGGCAATCCGCTTGTCGGTCAGCAGCGTATCCACCACGTCACGATCACCATTGACCACGCTGAACACGCCCGCGGGCAAGCCGGCTTCTTTCAACAATTCCGCCAGTCGCAGCGCGGCCGAGGGTACTTTCTCAGAAACCTTCAGAATAAAGCAATTGCCGCACGCAATCGCGACCGGAAACATCCACAGCGGCACCATCGCCGGGAAATTGAACGGCGTAATTCCCGCCACCACGCCCAGCGGCGCGCGGATCGTGTAGCTATCGACGTTGGTGCCCACGTTGCGCGAATATTCCCCCTTCAGCACGTCGGGAATGCCGCAGGCGAATTCCACCACCTCCATGCCGCGGACCACCTCGCCCGCCGCATCCGACAGCACCTTGCCGTGCTCGTTGGTGATCAGCGCGGCCAACTCGCCCTTGTGCGTCTCGATCAGTTCCTTGAACTTGAACATCACCCGCGCGCGCCGCAGCGGCGGGGTAGCCGCCCAGGCCGGAAACGCAGCGACAGCGCCGGCAATCGCGCGCTCGACCTCAGCAGGCGTCGCCACCGCGACCACGCCGGTTTGCGTCCCCAGGGCTGGGTCGAACACCGGCAGGTGCCGTGTTCCCTCGCCATCAATATGTTGATTGTCGATGAAATGACCGCGCGATTTCATGGCGTACCCTCAATATTTCCTGCGCACATATTGTCGCCCCGACCGCCCCAGGGCAACCCCCGCCACGGCGCGCTTGCATTGCGCGCCACGCCGCGCGATTTTGCGCCCAACTTGAACCACGCGGGGGCATCATGGTGCAAAGCAGCAATTATCGGATCGACGGCAAACGCCTTTGGGACACTTTGATGGCAATGGCGACGATCGGTGCCACGCCGAAAGGCGGCGTCAACCGCGTCACCCTCACCGAGGTCGATCGCAGCGGCCGCGCCCAGTTTGCCCTTTGGTGCAAACAGGCCGGCCTCACCCTCCGGTCCGACAGCATGGGCAACATGTTCGCCCGCCGCCCCGGGCGTGACAATTCACGCCCGCCCGTCCTATTCGGCAGCCATCTCGACAGCCAACCGACAGGCGGCAAGTTCGACGGCGCGCTCGGCGTCATCGCCGGGCTCGAAGTGATGCGCACGCTCGACGATCTCGGCATCGTCACTGAAGCCCCGGTCGAACTGATCAACTGGACCGACGAGGAAGGATCGCGCTTCGGCCGCGCCATGATGGGCAGCGCCGTCTGGGCCGGCGTCCATCCCGAAGCCACCATCAAATCCCTGCGCGATGCCGAAGGCATCACAGTCGCCGAAGCGCTCACCGCCATCGGTGCCGAAGGCGCGGAACCAGCCACGCACACGCCGGCCGATTCCTATTTTGAACTGCACATAGAACAAGGGCCCATCCTCGAGCGCGAGGCCAAAACCATCGGCATCGTCACAGGCGCACAAGCACAGGTCTGGTTCGACGCCACACTGACCGGCCAGGATTCCCACGCCGGCACCACCCCGCCCGACGCCAGGCGCGATGCGCTCGCAGGCGCCGCCGAAATCATTCTGCTGGTCGAACGCATCATGCGCGCGCAGGGCAATGCCGGACGCGGCACGGTCGGCCGCCTGACCGTACACCCCAATTCGCCCAATGTCGTCCCTGGTGAAATCCGCTTCGGCTGCGAATTCCGCCATCCGGACGATGCGGTGATCGCCACCATCGTCGATGATTTCCCGAAGCGGGCGGCCGATCTTGCCGCCGCCCGCGGCCTCGCGCTCCGCATCACCCCGGTGTTCCGCGTTGCCGCCACCCCGTTCGATGCAGACTGCATCGATCTGGTCCGCCAGGCCTGCGCCCGCCTTGGCTACCCCGCCCGCGAAATGGTCTCCGGCGCCGGGCACGATGCCGTACACGTTGCCACCGTCATCCCCACCGCCATGATCTTCACCCCGTGCAAGGACGGTCTCTCCCACAACGAAGCGGAATCGATCACGCCGGACGAAGCGGAAGCCGGCACCCAGATCCTGCTTGACGTGGTGCTCGCGCGTGCCAATCGTATGGGTTGAACCGGCAGCGCAGCGCGCAGCCCCTTTCGGAGAACCCCAATGAGCCAACACCCCGCATTCACCGCCGGTCGCGGCGCCATCATCACGGGCGGCGCCAGCGGCATCGGCCTCGCCACCGCGCAACATTGCGCCGCAAATGGCATGAGCCTGTTCCTTGCGGATATCGACCAAACCGCGCTCGAATCTGCCCGCGCCGCCATCCTCACCGACCATCCAGGCACCACGATCGAAAACATCGTCACCGATGTCGGAAACCGTGCCGACGTCCAGCGTCTGCACGACATCGCCGCGCGATCCGGCCCGATCGGCCTGCTGATGAACAATGCCGGCGTCGAAGGTGGTGGCGGCCTCACCGCCGATGCCGCCCGCTGGCACAGCATCATCGACACCAATCTATGGGGCGTCATCAACGGCGTGCAGGTTTTCATGCCGACCTTGATGGCGCAAGGCATCCCTGCCGCGATCATCAATACGGGATCGAAACAGGGCATCACCATGCCGCCCGGCGATACCGCCTACAATGTCTCCAAGGCCGGCATCAAAGCCGTCACCGAAGCCCTGGCGCACGATCTGCGCGAAGCCGGATCACCGGTCACCGCCCATCTCCTGATCCCCGGCTTCACCTTCACCGGCTTCACCAAAAAACGCGTCGCCGAAAAACCCGATGCCGCATGGACACCGGAACAAGTGGTCGCCTTCATGGCCGAACGCCTCGCGCAGGGCGATTTTTACATCCTTTGCCCGGACAACGCGGTAACTCAAGCCATCGACCACAAGCGCATCGACTGGGCCGCCGGCGACATCATCCACAACCGCCCGGCACTCTCGCGCTGGCACCCGGATTACCAAGCCGCCTTCGAGGTCTTCGTCAAATCGTAGCAACCGCCGCACTTCCCCCCCCGCCAGGTGCCCGCCTATACTGTGCCAGACGTCGCATAGGCGCGGGGTCGGCAACGGAGATGTCATGTTCAGCTCAATCAGCCGCACCATCACCGGCATCGCCTTGGCCACAAGCCTCACAATCACCGGCGCCGCCTACGCGAACCCTTCGATGCTGAAAACATTCCAGTTCGACCACCCCATCTTCCAGCACCCGCACCCTTTCGCCACCAGCCACATGGTCATCCAGATCAGCGGGAACGATCCGGCAATCTGGTCGCTCGCCCTGAACAACGCCGAAAACGCGCTGAAACTGCTGGGAAATGACCAGACACAGATCGTCCTGGTAGCCTTCGGCCCCGGTCTGCACATGCTGCTGGCGAACTCACCGGTCGCCGACCGGATCAACGCGCTCAATAAGTCTGGGGTCGAGTTCGATGCCTGCAACAACACGCTCCAAGCCATGGCCCGCGCACTCGGCCACGTTCCCAAACTGGTGCCGCAGGCCATGATCGTGCCCGCCGGAATCGTGCGGATCGTGCAGCTTGAGTCGCATGGATTCAGCTATATCAAGCCGTAAAAAGGCAGTACAAAAAGAATCTTCTTTTTTGTGAAAAAAAGAATCAAAAAAACTTTGTTAATTTGGTCTGTATCGGTGAAAACACTCGCGCCTGGATTAATAAAAAAGTTTTTTGCTTCTTTTTAACAAAAAAGAAGCGCTTTTCTTACTTTCTTGTTCTCATAGCCCCCAACGCCGCACGAAAAAACCCAGGACCGCCGAAATTGCCCGATTTCAGCGCGAACAGCATCATCTCACCGCCCAGGCTGCGCAGCAGCGGCACCCCCGGCGCAATCTCGCCGCCGATTTCAAACGCCGTCACTCCAAGCCGATCGATCACCGCACCCGAGGTTTCACCCCCCGCAACAATCAACCGCCGAACCCCGAGCCCAACCAGGCCCGCCGCCAATTCCGCCAGCGCCGCCTCAATCCGCGCGCCCGCACCAGCGCCATGCACCGATTGCAACCGGCCGACCACAGCAGGCGTCGCGCTGCTCCCAAGCAGCACCGGCCCATCCGCCAGGCGCTCCGCGGCCCACGCCAGCATCCCAGCCGCATACCCCGCATCACCCAGCAGCCGATCGATATCGAGCCGTGCCACCGGCAAAGTGCCCTCCACCGCATCGATCTGTTCCAACGTCGCGGCCGAACAACTGCCGGCAATGATCGCGGCGTGACCGTCAACATCAGGCCAGGCCGGCACCGCAGCCGCCTGCCCCGCACCCACCGCTGCCCGTGCCAGTCCCAATCCCAGGCCAGACGCCCCGGTCGAAAGCCTCATCGCAAACGCCGCTTCACCCAAAGACACCAGATTCCGTTCCGCTACAGCATCGACAATTGCACTCCGGACGCCGATGTCGCCCAACGCCGCCAGTCGCGCAGTAATCGCCGCCGCGCCGCGCTCGACGCAGTCGAGCGCAACCAACCCGACAGCCTGCGCCGACTGCCGCGCCAGCACCCGCACCAAATCGGAATCCCGCATCGGGTTCAGCGGGTGATCCTTCAACGGACTTTCGTGCAGCGGCCGCGAGCCCACGAACAAATGCCCCTGAAACACGGTGCGCCCGGTTTCGGGAAACGCCGGCGTCACCGGAACCACCGATGCATCCAGCGCCGCCGCCAGCGCTTCGGTCACCGGCCCGATATTGCCGGCATCCGTCGAATCGAAGGTCGAGCAGACCTTGAACATGATATGCCCAGCGCCCTCGCCCCGTAGCCAGGCCAGCGCTCCCAGCGACCGTGCCACTGCATCCGCCGCCGGCACCGAGCGCGTCTTGAGTGCGACCACCACGGCATCGACTTCACCCAACGCCAACCCCGCCTCCGGCACGCCGATCGTCTGGATCGTGCGCAGCCCCTGCCGCGTCAGCGTGTTCGCCAGATCGGACGCACCGGTATAATCATCGGCAATGCAACCCAGCTTCAGGCTCACCGCTGCAGACTTTCGAACCAGCCGAGTCCCTCGCGCGTCGCCCCACGCGGCCGGTATTCGCAACCGACGATGCCGGCATAGCCCAGCCGGTCTAGTTCATCGAACAAGAACGGGTAATTCACCTCCTCGCCATCCGGTTCGTTGCGCGAAGGCACGCTGGCAACCTGCACATGGCCGATCATCTTGATATGGTTGCGTAACCGCATCGTGATGTCGCCGTGAATGATCTGGCAGTGATACATATCGAACTGCAAACGCACATTGCCGATCCCAAGCTCAGCGATCATCGCCGCCGCCGCATCGATATCATTGAGAAAATACCCGGGCATATCACGCGCATTGATCGGCTCCAGCAACAGATCGATTCCATGCGCGGCGAGCGTCTCCGCCGTCCGCACCACCGCATCCCGATAGCGCGCCATCGCCGCCGGATCGTGCCGGTCACCGATGCCGGCCATCAGATGCAGCCGCGTCACCCCGGTCGCCGCCGCATACTCAAGCGCCCGCGCGGTCCCATCGACCATTTCATCGATACGTCCCGTCAACGATGCCAGCCCCCGCTCGCCCGACGCCCAATTGCCCGGCGGCAGATTGAACAGCGCCTGCGTCAGCCCGTGCTGCGCGAGGCGCGTGCCGATCGCCTCGGGCGGGTGCTCATACGGAAACAGGAACTCCACAGCATCAAACCCCGCATCGGCCGCCGCAGCGAACCGATCGAGAAATGCATGCTCAGTAAACATCATCGTCAAATTCGCCGCAAACCGAACCATATCTGTAATCCCATAATAGAAGTTTTTTGGTTCTTTTTTACAAAAAAGAACGACGGACTTACTGCCCCTCCGGCAACTGCACCCCGGAAATCATCGCAAACAACCGCGCCACCGAAGCATCATCATCCCGCCCCATCCCCGCCGCCGCCGTCATCAGAAACAACTGCAACGCCGACCCCGCCATCGGCACCGCAAGCGGCGCTGTCCGCGCCATGTCGAGCACGATTCCCAGATCCTTGGTAAAAATATTGACCGCACTACGCGGCGCATAATCCGCGTCCAGAATATGCGGCACCCGGTTCTCGAACATCCAGCTATTGCCGGCCGAACCGGTGATCACCTCATAGAGTTTCCGCAAATCCAGCCCGAGTGAAGCGCCGAACGCCACCGCCTCGCACGCCGCCGCAATATGCACCCCGGCCAGCAACTGGTTGACCATCTTGAAGCCTGCGCCAATGCCCGGCGCATCGCCAAGCTCATGCAGCGTCGCCGCGAGCGCCCCCAACACCGGTCGCGCCCGCTCGAACGCCGCCGCACTGCCGGAGGCCAGAACCGTCAGCTTGCCTTCCGCCGCCCGCGCCGCGCCGCCACTGATCGGCGCATCCAGATAATGCAGCCCCTGCCCTTCCAACCGCGCCGCCAGAGCCCGCACCACATCCGGCGCCATCGTCGCACAGGAGATGAACACCGAACCCGGCGCCATCGCGGCAGCACAACCATCCGCGCCAAACAGGATCGCCTCGGTCTGCGCCGCATTCACCACCACGCACACAACCGCATCCGCACCCACAGCGGCGGCCGCCGGCGTTGCCGCCACATACCCACCGGCGTCGGCAAGGCGCTGCGCATTCGCCGCAACCACATCGTAGCCGGCCACATCGAACCCCGCACGTACCAGCGATACCGCCATGCCGAAACCCATCGAACCTAGGCCGATTACGGCGATGCGGGGCGTAGTCATGGGGTGAACTCCAAATCAAAAAGGAAAGAAGACAGTTCTTTTTTGAAAAAAAGAACCAAAAAACTTTTATTCATTTCGATCATGTGCTGCTGCGGGCTTCGAGCACGAAACCTACGTCGATGCGGCGTTGCACGGGCGGGGTGCCGTTGATCCGGGATAGCAGCATGGTCGCCGCCTGCTTGCCGATTTCTTTTCGCGGCGAAGTAATCGTGGTCAGCGCCGGCGTCACCAACGCGCTCATCGGCAAGCCATTGAACCCCGCAACCGCAACCCGCCCCGGCACCGCAATGCCATCGCGCTGCGCCCGCAAAACCGCCCCCACCGCCATCTCGTCATTAGCAAAGAACAGCGCATCGACCTGCGGATCCGCCGCCAAAACATCGGCCAGCGCATGCCACCCAACCTCCTGCCCTGGTCCCCATGGATACTCAAACAAAATATCGCTTGCCCCACCGACCTCGGCAATATGCCGGCGCATGCCTTCATAACGCTGTCGTGCCCGATAATCATCGCGCATCCGCGTGCCGACGAACCCAATCCGCCGATACCCGCGCTCGAGCAGATGCGCCGCCATCACCGCGCCGGCTCGCACGTGCGACAAGCCAACATTCATGTCGATGCAGCGCGCGCCATATTCCATGAACTCGACCACCGGCACATCGGCGTTCTTTAACAGCGTCGCCGTGCGCGGCAGATGCCGTAATCCCGCGAGCAAAACACCTGGCGGCGCCCAACCCAACAAGGTGGAAGCCAGTGCCGCCTCACGATCCAGATCATAATCGGTGCTGCCCAGCAGCATCTGATAGCCTGCCGCCTCGATCGTCTCCTGAATCCCTTCGATCACCTCGACGAACACGACGTTCGACAATGACGGCACGATCACCGGAATCACCCGTGTCTTGGCCGAGGCCAGCGCACCCGCCATCCGGTTGGGCACATAGCCCAAAGCCTCGACCGTCGCGTTGATCCGCCCGCGCAAAACCTCCGAAACCGTCTCAGGCGTATTCAGCGCGCGGGATACCGTGATCGGTGAAACACCGGCCGCCGCCGCCACGTCGCTCAGCGTCACGGCAGTACGGCGGCCGCGCCGCGGTTCGCGCGGGCGCAACGAGGCGGACGATGGGTCCATAACCGGCGCGTCTCTCCAAACTGTCCCGCGATTGAACGCGGCTGTTTCAATTAACATCGAGTATCGCGAAGTTTTGTTCGCCGCGCAAGATGGTAGCGCTGTCAGATTTTGGTTGCGCTACCAAAAATCCCCGCCTATATCGGTCTCAGCCGGGCAGCCGATTATAACCGCACCGCGCAAAGGGAAACGAAACGTGCTCGCAACGTCACCGCCAACGCTCGCGTTCGGTCAAGATCAGGCGCCCGATCAGGCGTTTGCCCCGCGCAGCGGTCGGCTCAGCGCCCTCGCAATCGACAAGAGCTTCCTCGCGAACCGCGTGCTCAAGCGCGTCAGCCTCAGCCTCTCACCCGGCGAGGTCCATACGCTGATGGGCGAAAACGGCGCCGGCAAATCCACCTTGTTCCGCGTCCTCGCCGGCATCCACCGCCCCGACGCCGGCACCATCACGCTCGATGCCGCACCGCTCGACCTGCGCAACCCGCACGCCGCCCAAGCCCAGGGCATCTACCTGGTCCCGCAGGAACCCGCCTTGATGGGGGAACTCAGCGTCGCGGAAAACATGTATCTCGGCATGCTGCCCACCCATGGTATTCCCGCCCGGATCAACTGGCGCAGCATCCGCACCAGCGCGCAGACGGCGCTGCACACGCTCGGCCTCGATATCGATGTGCGCGACGATGCCCGCCACCTCAGCATCGCCCAGCAGCAACTGGTCGAATGCGCCAAGGCCCTGCTGCGCGGCTGCCGCATTATTCTGTTCGACGAACCGACCTCGCCGCTCACCTCACGCGAAGTTGGTTTCCTGTTCGGCATCATCCGCCGCCTGCGCGACGATGGTTATACGCTCGGTTTCATCAGCCACCGGATGGACGAGGTGATGGACATCAGCGACCGCATTAGCGTGCTGCGCGACGGTGCGGTGACCGACGAGGTCGATCGCACCGGCTTCGACCGCGCGCGCCTGGTCAGCGCCATGGTCGGCCGCAGCCTCAGCTTCGACCGCAAGCGCATCCACCGTGCTGGCGTCGGCACCCCCGCCCTCACCGTGCGCGGCCTGACCCACCCCACCGCCTTCCGCGCCATCGACCTCGATGTTCATCCCGGTGAAATCGTCGGCTTCGCCGGGCTGATCGGCGCCGGGCGCACCGAAATCGCCGAGGCGATCTGCGGCCTGCGCGAAAAATCCGCAGGCACTGTCATGCTGAACGGGCAGGACATCACCACCGCCTCGATCCCGCACATCATCGAAGCGGGCTTGGTCTATGTTCCCGAAGATCGTGCCCGCCACGGTGCGATCCTGCCGATGTCGATCCGCGACAATGCCACCGCCGGGCAGATCACCAGGCTGCAGCGCGGCGTCGGCCTGCTCGACCGCGTGCGCGAAGCCGAGATTGCCAAGCAGACCATCGCGCGGTTTCGGGTTCGCGCGCGCGGACCGGCACAGCCGATGCGCGAACTCTCCGGCGGCAATCAGCAGAAAATCGTGTTCGGCAAATGGATGAGCACCAACCCCTCGGTCGCCATCCTCGATGAACCGACCCGCGGCGTCGATGTCGGCGCCAAGGAAGACATCTATCGCCTGATCGAGGAATTGTCCGATGCGGGCATGGCGATCATTGTGATTTCGTCGGAACTTGAGGAGTTGATCGCTTTGTGCGACCGAATCGTCGCGATCTATGCCGGGCGGATCACCGCCGAATTGCGCGGCGCCGAGATCACCGCCGCCAGCGTCGGCGCCGCTTTCCTCGGCGCGGGGAGCCCGCCGGCATGAGCACCACGACGCTCGATGCCGCACCACGCAAGCGCAAACCACGGCGCGAGGTGCGCGAGATTACGCTGCTGGTCGTTACCATCGCCATCGTGCTCGGCGTCGGGCTGATCAAACCGCAGTTCATGCGCTACGACAACCTCGAGTTCATGGTGCTCAGCGCCGTCGTGCTCGGCCTGATCGCGATCGGCCAGACCTTTGTGATCATGACCAGCGGGATCGATCTTTCGGTCTCGGCCGTGATGGGTCTGAGCGCCGTGGTGTTCGGCCTTGCTTCCACCACCATTCATCTGCCGCTCGCCGCCGCGTTGCCGCTCTGCCTGATCCTGGGCGCCGTACTCGGCAGTTTCAACGGCCTGCTGGTCGCCTGGGTGCGTATCCCGCCGATCATTGCGACGCTCGGCACCTACAGCCTGTTCGGCGGCCTGACCTTCATCGTCTCCAACGGCACCCAGGTCGATCAGGTTTCCAACCAGTTCGCCGCGTTCGGCAACGCCAACCTGATCCCCGGCCTGCCGATCCCGACGCCGGTGCTCGCCCTTGCTGGCGTGGCTTTGTTCGCCTGGTTCGTGCTGAACCACATGGTGTTCGGCCGCAACATTCTCGCGGTCGGCAACAACGCTGTCGCTGCCTATAACGCCGGCATTCCGGTCAAGCGCACGCTGCTGTTCGTCTACATGATCGCGGGTGCCCTCGCCTCGTTCGGGGGTCTGGTCTTCGTCGCCTACACCGGCTCCGCCACCGCCACCACCGGCACCGGTGACCATGTCGAGTTGCAATCCATCGCGATTGCGCTGATCGGCGGCACGCTGATCAGTGGCGGTCGCGGCAATCTCGCGGGCACTGTGATCGGCAGTATTTTTCTCAGCGTCGTGATCACCGCGCTGGTGTTCCTGCACGTGCCTGCCATCTGGTATTCCGCAGGCGAGGGCTTGATGATCGTCGCCGCCGTCACCCTCGGCGCCCGGCGCGGAGGTGCAGGATGAACCGGTTTTTGCCACGCGAAGCGTGGGACCGCACCCTCGCCATCATCCTGCTCGTCCTGCTTCTGGCCTTCTGCACGTTGATCCCCGGGTTCTACGCCGGTTTCGGTGGCACCCTTGCGATCACCGAGCAATTCCTGCCGTTCGGCTTCGTCGCCATCGGGCTTGCGGTGGTTATTCTCACCGGCGGGATCGATCTTTCGGTCGGCGCGATCGCGAGCCTGAGTGCCGTGATCATGGCGATCCTGACCAAATCGGCCGGGCTCGACATCTGGCTCGCCAGCCTGATCGCGCTGATCATCGGGGCTGGTCTCGGCTGGCTCAACGGCATCGTGATCACGCGCCTGCGGATCGAACCGCTGATCGCAACGCTTGCCACCAGCTTCATCTATTCCAGCGTCGCGACCGCGCTGGCCGGCGCCTCGCCGCCCTACGGGTTCGGCAAGCCCTTCGCCGTGCTCGGCAGCGGCACCATCGAGGGCATCCTGCCGGTGCAGCTTTTGATGTTCATCGTGATCGCCGTCGGATTTTCGATCCTGATCACCCGCACCGGCTTTGGTCGGCGCATCATCATGGTCGGCTACAACCGCGATGCCGCGCATTACGCCGGCGTCGCAGTGCCGGATCTGCTGCGCAAAGTCTATGGCATCAGCGGCTTCATGGCCGCCTTCGCCGGCATTGTGCTCGCTTCCTATTACGATGCGGTGCGGCCGGACATGGGCAATATTCTGCTGCTCACCGCCATCACCATGGTCGTGCTCGGTGGCGTCAGCATTTTTGGTGGCGAGGGCGGTATTCTCGGTGTCGCCCTCGGCGTGCTGATCCTTGGCGTGCTGCGCCAGGGCATGCTGATCGCCGGGTTTTCCGACATGGTCACCACCATGCTGACCGGCGGCATACTCCTGGTTTCGATCGCCGCGAAAAACCTGCTGTCCGATCGCGGCTTCGGCTACGGCGCGCTCCTGCTGCGCCTGATCAATTCCCGCAAACAGGAGGCCGCGCCGCCGAACACCTGAACAAACCATCAATCTGAACCAAAAACAGCATCAGCGGAGACTTTCCATGAAATCCATCACCAAAACCCTGCTTCTCGCCTCGGCCCTTTGCAGCCTCGCCGGCATCGCCCCCGCGCACGCCCAGGGCAAGCGCATTAAGGTCGCCATGGTACCCAAGCTCATCGGCCTTTCGGTGTTCAAGGCGAACGAAAAAGGCGCCATCGCTGCCGCTAAAAAACTCAACATCCAGTTCCTCTACACCGGTCCGGTCACCGCCTCCGCACAGGGCCAGGTCGATATCATCAACAGCCTGATCGCCCGCCGCTTCAACGTCATCACCATCACCTCGAACAACCCGACCCAGCCGGCCCCCGCCCTCGAACGCGCGATGAAACAGGGCATCAAAGTGGTCAGCTACGATTCCGATGTCGCCCCCGATGCGCGGGACTTCTTCATCCAGAACACCTCCTACCCCGCAATGGGCAAGGCGATGGTCGACTCGGTTGAAAAATATGCAGGGCCGGACGCCAAAGTCGCCATCCTGTCCTCGACCCCGGATGCCGCGATCCAGAACGCCTGGCTCGGCGCGGTCAAAACCTACATGACCGCGAATTTTCCGAAAATGACTGTGGTGACCACGCAATATGGTGAATCCAGCCCCTCGAAATCGCTTTCGGCCGGGCTCAACATCCTGCAGGCCTATCCGGATGTCACCGCGATCATCGCGCCCGACGGTGCCGCCGAAGTCGGTGCTGCCGCCGCGGTGAAAAAACTAGGCCGGACCGGCAAGGTTTTCGTCACCGGCGCGAGCGACCCCGACTCGATCCGCCAATACGTCAAGGACGGCATCATCAAGGCAAGCCCGCTGTGGGATGAAGTCAAGGAAGGCGAATTGGTCATGAACGTCTCCCGCCTCGCCGCCGATGACAAGCTTAAAGCCAACGACACCTTCACCGTCGCCGGGCTTGGCACCTACACCGTGAAGGACAAAGTCATCGTCTTCAGCAAGCCGCTGGTGTTCACCGCGGCCAATATCGACCAGTACCACTTCTGACCCTGACGCCGGCGGCCCAGCCGCCGGCGACTTTCCCTCGATACGGAGTCTCCCTCATGAAAAAAATCATCTTCACCGGCGGCACCGGCAAAGCCGGCAAGCACGCCGTCGCCCATCTGGTCGAGCACGGCTACCGCGTGCTCAACCTCGACACCAAGCCGCTCGACAATCCCAAAGTCCGCACCCTGATCACCGACATCACTGATTCCGGCCAGGTCTTCAACGCCCTGTCCAGCTATACCGGCCTACACGAGTTCGACCCGTCGCTCCGCCCGGAACCGATCGATGCGGTGGTCCATTTCGCCGCCATCCCGCGCATCATGATCACGCCGGACAACGAGGTGTTCCGCATCAACACCATGGGCACCTACAACGTGATTGAAGCGGCGGTGAAGCTCGGCATTAAAAAAGTCATCATCGCCTCGAGCGAGACCACCTATGGTCTCGTGTTCGCCAACGAACCGCGCAACCCCGAATATTTCCCGCTCGACGAGGAATACCCAGTCGACCCGATGGACAGCTACGCGCTGTCGAAAATCTGCAACGAACGCACCGCCCGCGCCTTTGCCCTGCGCTCGGGCATCGACATCTACGCGATCCGCATCGGCAACGTGATTGAGCCGCATGAATACGCCCAGTTCCCGCAATTCTTCGCCGATCCGGGTTTTCGCAAGCGCATCGCCTGGAGCTATATCGACGCGCGTGATCTCGGCGAGATTTGCCGCCTCGCGATCGAAAAGGACGGGCTCGGCTATCAGGTGTTCAACGCCGCCAGCGGCGATACCTCGTCGGACCTGCCCACTGCCGAACTGCTCAGCCGCTTCTACCCCGGCGTCCCTGTCCACGGCGAACTATCGAAATATGAAACCCTGCTCTCAAACAAAAAAACCCGCGAAGTCCTGGGCTTCAAACAAGCCCACCACTGGCGCGACTACGTCAACTGACAAAAGTTTTTTGGTCCTTTTTTTCAAAAAAGGACTACTTCCTTTCTTCTTTCTATAAAGGCCCAACATGACCAAAGACAAAATCGGCTTCATCGGCGTCGGCCTCATGGGCCACGGCATGGCGAAAAACATCATCGAGGCGGGTTATCCCCTCACGGTCATGGGCCACCGCAACCGCACCCCGGTCGAGGAATTGATTGGTCGCGGCGCCACCGAAGCCAAGACCCCGAAAGCCCTGGCCGAAGCAAGCGACATCGTCTTCCTCTGCGTCACCGGCAGCGACCAGGTCATGGCGGTCACCCAGGGCGAACACGGTCTCGCCGCCGCCGGCAAACCGCTGATCATCGTCGATTGCTCGACCTCCGATCCCTCGGTCACCACCAAACTCGCGGCCAGCCTCGCCGCCGAACACATCACCCTGATCGACGCCCCGCTCGGCCGCACCCCCAAGGATGCCTGGGAGGGCACGCTCGATGTCATGGTCGGCGGCGATCCGGCCACGATCGACCGGGTCCGCCCGATCATCGAAACCTTCTCCCAGCGCATGATCCACACCGGCCCCACCGGCACCGGCCACACCATGAAACTGCTGAACAATTTCCTCTCGCTCGGCTACGGCGCGCTCTACGCCGAAGCGCTGATGCTCGGGGAAAAATCCGGCCTCAGCGCCGAGACCTTCCACAGCGTGATCAGCGGCGGGCGGATGGATTGCGGCTTCTACCAGACCTACATGAACTACGTGGTCGGGCGCGATCGCAACGCCCA
Source organism: Acidiphilium rubrum (assembly GCF_900156265.1). Lineage (GTDB taxonomy): Bacteria > Pseudomonadota > Alphaproteobacteria > Acetobacterales > Acetobacteraceae > Acidiphilium > Acidiphilium rubrum. The sequence continues at coordinate 55,679 of NZ_FTNE01000004.1, read as the reverse complement.
TAAATTCACCCTCTCGAACGCGCTGAAGGACACCTCCTACCTCAACGCCTTCGCCCAGGCCCAGAACGCCGCCAACCCGATCGCCACCGCCGTGCGCAACTCCTACGCGCTGGCCATCGGCACCGGCCATGGTGACGATTACGTGCCCATGCTGTCGGACATCATCGCCGAACTGAACGGCCTGCCCCCCAAATCGTGAGCGAATCCGCCCTCCGCGAAGCCATCTGCCGGTTCGGCCGCTCTCTGTTCGAGCGCGGCCTGACCCCCGGCGCCTCGGGCAACATCAGCGTCCGCCTCGATGACGGCGGCTGGCTCTGCACCCCCACCGATGCCTCGCTCGGCTTCCTCGACCCCGCCCGCATCGCCCGGCTCGACCGCAACCGCACCCTCCTCTCGGGCGATAAACCCACCAAGGAAATCCCGCTGCACGATGCGCTGTACGACACACGGCCCGATGCCGGCGCGGTGGTGCACCTCCACTCAACCCACGCCGTCGCCCTCTCCACCCTGCCCGATCTCGACCCCACTGAAGCCCTGCCGCCGATCACCCCTTACTCTGTCATGCGCGTCGGCAAACTCGCCCTGATCCCCTACCACATGCCCGGCGACCCCGCCGTCGCCACCGCCATCCGCGGCCTCGCCGGCCGCCACAGCGCCGTCCTGCTCGCCAATCACGGCCCCGTCGTCGCCGCCAAAAAACTCGACGCCGCCGTCTTCGCCATCGAGGAACTCGAAGAAACGGCCAAACTGGTCCTGCTGCTGCGCAACCTCAATCCACGGATGCTGACACCAGATCAGGTCGCGGCCCTCGTCACGAAATTCGGTGCGCACTGAGACGGGCGTATGATTGAAGTGGCTCTTGAGGCAAGCAAGGCCAGGGGGCTTTGCCCCCTCGACCCCCACTAAGGGCGAGGCCCTTAGAACCCGCTAGTTTTAGGGGTAGGGAGGGCGTCCAGACCACACTGTTGGAGAGCCCGGCTGCCGCCCTCCCTACCCCTAAAACTAATGGATTTTAAAGGCTCCGCCTTTAACGGGGTCCAGGGGCAGAGCCCCTGGCCTTGCTTGCCTCAAGAGCCACTTATACCGCGCTGAGCGCCCGCGCCGCCGCCCGCTCCCGCACCGCTTTCACCAACTCACCCTCCTCATCATAGGCGTGGCACGAGTTCAGCAACGCCGCCGGAATCTCCCACCGGTCCTCGCTCGCGCCACCTTCGCGCGCCGCCTTGTGCGCCTTGATGCTGAACATCGTCTGGATCGACACCGTCGCCACCTGCTGCAGCAACTCGCGCAGATGGGTGCAGCCCTGGGTGCCGCCAACGCGCTCCATCGCCCCTTTCAGAAACCCGCGCCCGATCGTCAGCCCCTCCAACCGCGCGAAATTCGGCGCAACCCCAGGGCAGATGGCATGCGGTGTCGAATCCATCGCCGCCTCCGCCCGTCGCACCGTCAGCCCGGTATCCACCGTCAGGCGCAGCCACATGCCGTGCAGCGCCTCACCCGCGTTGATCTGGCCGCGATCATGATTGCCGAAACTATACGTCTTGGTGTCGACCATATGCGCCTCGATATCGAGCATGCCGTCGGTCCGCAGATAGCCGCGGATATCGATGTCGCGCAGATGCAGCAATTCGCGGGACTCCGCTGGGCTCAATGGCATTTGGGCATCTCTCGTTCTGAATGTGATTGCCGCATACGGTAAGCGAGCCGCGCCCACCATGCAAACCCGCGGCCCGCTGATGCATGTCAGCCTTGCTGCACCTTATCGCATAAACACCATTGCCCCCCGCCAGCGCAGGGACAATGATGCAAATCTTCAAACGGGGCCTCATGGAATACACCCACAAGCAGCGGCTACAGGTCATTTTCGGCATCATTCTGTGCATGCTGCTCGCCGCGATCGATCAGACCGTGGTGATCCCCGCCGTGCCCGCCATCGGCGCCGATCTGCACGGCTTCGCCCATCTGTCCTGGGTCGTCACCGCCTACCTCCTCACCTCGACCGCAACCACCCCGCTCTACGGCCGCCTGTCCGATCAATTCGGCCGCAAAACCACCCTGATCCCCTCGATCATCCTGTTCGTCATCGCCTCCTGCCTCTGCGCGGTCTCCCAAACCCTGCCCGAACTCGTCGCCGCCCGCGCCCTGCAAGGCATCGGCGGCGGCGGCCTGTTCGCCATCTCCCAGGCCGCGATCGCCGATGTCGTCTCGCCGCGCGAACGCGGCAAATACCAGGGCTGGCTCGCCGGCACCTGGGGTGTGGCCTCCACCGCCGGCCCGGTGGTCGGCGGCTGGGTGACCGATCATCTCACCTGGCGCTGGATCTTCTGGTTCAACCTCCCTCTCGGCATCGCCGCCCTCATCCTCAGCCAGATCGGCCTGCGCCAGCTCCGCCAGGTCACCCGCGGCGGGAAAATCGATTTCGCCGGCGCCGGGTTACTGACCCTCGCGGTCACCGCCTTTCTGCTCGGCCTGTCCTGGGGCGGCCACACCTACCCCTGGCTGTCCGTGCCGGTCATCGGCGTCTTCGTCGCCGGCTTCGCCCTGATCGCCGCCCTCTGGACCTGGGAACAACGCGCCTCCACCCCGCTGCTGCCGGTCCGCCTGTTCGCCAACGGCTCGTTCAACCGCCTGGTCGCGATCGGTTTTCTCACCGCCCTGATCATGTTCTCGGCCATTTTCTCGCTACCGCTGTTCTTCCAACTGGTCTTCCACGCCAACGCCGCCCAGTCGGGCTGGGAAATCATGCCCTTCCTCGTCGCCAGCACCATCGGCGCCTACACCTCCGGCCAACTCGCGCGCAAACTCGGCCGTACCAGAGGCCTGATGCTCGTCGGACTCGCCGCCACCGCACTCGGCTTCCTCCTGCTCGGCATCCTGCCCGACACCCTCCCCCTCGCCCTGATCGTCGCGGTCTGCTTCGCGGTCGGCGTCGGCCTCGGCTTCATCCTGCCCTCCACCCTGGTCGCCATCCAGAACGCCGCACCCCGCGCCGATGTCGGCGCCGCCACCGCCACCCTGCTGCTGCTGCGCGCCATGGGCGGCGCATTCGGCGCCACCCTCGCCGGCACCATCCTCACCATGCGCCTCGGCAACGCGATCGATGCCCTGGGCAACGCCCACCACACCACCACCCCCGGATTCAACCCGGCCTTGGCCGCCGCATTCCACATCACCTTCCTCGCCGTCGCCGGCTTCGCCGCGATCGGCCTGCTGATCGGCCTGAAAGTGGAAGACGTCGCACTGCGCGAAACAATCGATTCCGAGCCTGAGCCGATTGCGCACTGAGGGATTCGGCTCAGGGCAAGATAAGACAAGGCAAGCAGAGTCTTCTTTTTTGTGAACAAAAAAGAAGCAAAAAAAACTTTTTTAATTTGGTCCGTGCTGGTTTCGGGTCTGTGCACCAGATTAATGAAAGTTTTTTGCTGCTTTTTTACAAAAAAGCAGACCTTCCTTCCTACCCCACTTCACACACCGCAATTGACGCCACAAACCGCGCTTGTATCCATGCGCCCATGACCCTACCGATCGGCGCCCGCACCAACATCGACGAGGAAGTCGCCCGCCTCAAGCGCGGCATCGCCCGCAAACTGGTCTATGCCGGGCTTGCGGATGTGCTGCTGCTCTGGGGGATGATTTTCCTGGTCAACGATGCGCTGGTGCTGCTCGCGCCCCGCGCCAGCATCCTCACCCTGGCCGTCGGCGTTGCCGGCCTGTTCGGCACCTGGTCGATCAGCCAGGTCCGCGCCCGCTCGCCCGCCCATGCCGAGAACGCACAAAAACTGTTCTGGTGCTTTGTCGCGTTTTTTGGTTGGATCGTGCTGTGGCAGGGCCTCGGCATCCCCGCCCCGCTCAACGGCCTCAGCCTTGATCAGCAGAACGCCGCCGTCCTGTTTCAGATCACTTTCATCATGTTGGGCCTGCTGATCCTCGGCATCTGGGTCGGCTGGGAACTGATCGCGGTCGGCCTCGCCGTCCCTGCCATCGTCATCCTCGACCATCTGCTGGCCGCGCCCGGACAGTTCATCGGCATTGCCATATTGACCGCCGGCCTCGGCCTGCTCGCCGCCGGGCTCTGGATGCGACTGACCGCGCGGGATATCAAGGTCGATCCGCTGGCCGTGACGCGGTAGGGAGTAAATTGGTCTTTCTTCCAAAAAACTTCCCGCCCCTCCGCCAGTCGCGCAAACGATTCAACGTCCCAGACCTGGAGTCCAAAAGTTTTTTGCTTCTTTTTTACAAAAAAGAAGCCTTGCTTTCATCAATCCAACCGCGGCTCGATCCGCCGTACCGGCGCGCTCCTCGGCGGGGCCGCCGCCGGCCGCCCCCGCCCGATCGGCTCCCGATAGGGTTCCGGCGGCGGCGCAGGCGCGCGCCGTGCCGCCTCGTAATGCGCCGCGGCCGAGCGCGGCAGCGGATCGTAGGGGGTTTCATCCATCGCGACGCCCCGCAACGGCTCGGGCAGGCGCATCGTCAGAATTCGCAGCTCCTCCTGCACCTGGTCCAACCGCTCCTCGATCGCTTCGAGCCGCGATTTCACGCCGAACACCGAAAACGGCATCGCCAGCATGGCCAGCGCATAGAGCAGCCCGATCAGCAGCAGGATCAGGCCAAGCCATTCAGGCATCCAGGACGGCAATGTGAAGGGCAAGGTCATGCCGCTATCTACCGGTTTGCCCGTGGTGCAGGCAAGCCTTGCGTAAAGGCACCCGGCGCGGACATAACGGGGGATAAACCAGGGGAGGCTTCATGGCATCGGATCTCGACATTGCGCGCGCAGCAACCTTGCGCCCGATCGGCGATATCGCCATCACCGCCGGCATTCCGGCCGATGCTCTGATCCCCTACGGCCGCTACAAGGGCAAGGTCGATTTCGGCTTCATCGAGACACTCGAGCCCCGGCCCAACGGCGCGCTGGTGCTGGTGGTCGGCATCAGCCCGACCCCGGCCGGCGAGGGCAAGACCACCACCACCATCGGCCTGGGCGATGCGTTGCGCGCGGCCGGCCAACGCACCATGATCGCGCTGCGCGAGCCGAGCCTCGGCCCGTGTTTCGGCCAGAAGGGTGGTGCGACCGGCGGCGGCCATGCCCAGGTCGCCCCGATGGACGAGATCAACCTGCATTTCACCGGCGATTTCCACGCCATCACCAGCGCCAACAACCTGCTCGCCGCCTTGCTCGACAACCATTTATACTGGGGCAATGCGCTCGGGGTCGACCCGCGCAAAATCTCGGTCCAACGCGCGATCGATATGAACGACCGATCGCTGCGCGAAACCGTGCTCGGCCTCGGTCACGGCGCCAACGGGGCGGCGCGCGAACAGAAATTCGACATCACCGTGGCGTCCGAGGTGATGGCCGTGTTCTGCCTCGCGAAAAACCTCGCTGACCTGCAAACCCGCCTTGCCCGCATGGTGATCGCTGAGCGGCGCGACGGCAGTCCCGTCACGCCGGCCGATATCAATGCGGTCGGCGCCATGACCGCCCTGCTGCGCGACGCGCTGCAACCCAATCTGGTGCAAACGCTCGAAGGCACGCCCGCGCTGGTGCATGGCGGCCCGTTCGCCAATATCGCGCATGGCTGCAACTCGGTCATGGCGACCACCACCGCGCTGAAACTCGCCGATTTCGTGGTGACCGAGGCCGGCTTCGGCGCCGATCTGGGTGGCGAGAAATTTCTCGACATCAAATGCCGCCAAGCCGGTCTCGCACCATCCTGCGCCGTGGTCGTCGCCACCATGCGCGCGCTGAAAATGCACGCCGGCGTCGCCAAGGCCGATCTCGGCACGCCCAACCCGGCAGCGGTCGCCGAAGGTGCCTCGAACCTGCGCCGCCACGTCGCGGCGATGCGCGCCTTCGGCCTGCCGGTGATCGTCGCAATCAACGGCTTCCTCGGCGATACCGAGGCCGAACGCGCGGCACTGCGCACGGCACTCGATGCCGATGAGATTACCGCCGTGTTCTGCACCCATTGGGCCGATGGTTCGGCCGGCGCGGCGGAACTGGCCAAAGCGGTAATCGCGGCGACCGAGGCGAAATCCGCGCGCTATGCGCCGCTATACCCCGACGATATGCCGATCGCGGACAAGCTGCGCACCCTGGTGCAAAAAATCTACGGCGGTGATGATATCGACCTCGCGCCCAAAGCCGCGCGGCAAATCGCGCGGCTCGAGGCGCGCGGCTATGGCAATCTGCCGGTGTGCATGGCCAAAACCCAATACAGCTTCACCGCCGATCCGACCCGCCGCGGTGCGCCGAGCGGTTTCACCCTGCCGATCCGGGAAATCAAGCTGTCGGCCGGTGCCGGTTTCATCGTCGCACTGGCCGGCGATATTCTGACCATGCCCGGCCTGCCGCGAGTACCCGCCGCCGATAGTATCGGTGTCAACGCGGATGGGGAGATTTTCGGGATTTTCTAGCCTCGTGATCCATCCGTCTGTTTTCGATGCACTCTAAAGGTCTGTGGCGCCGGCGATCGCGGATGCTGGCAATGCGCGATCGGCGCATCATGCAGCCCGGCCTGGGCGGCGGTGCCGGACCGATGATAGGCTGCCAGCCCATGACCAAGCGCGATCCCGGCGCCGACCCGATGGCGCCGTTACCCCCGCAACCGCTGTACCTGCCGTTTCAGCCCGGTCCGTACCGCGCGAGCATGGGCTTGTTGTCACGGCCGCTCGAGGCGCTGACCGAATTCGACACGCAGTACCCGGTGTAGATCGCGCTGCGGCGCGACCTGCTCGCAACCCGGCATGACGAGGTGTTCGCCGCGCTGCCACACGCGGCGGCGATGTGCGCCGAAGCGCTCGACGTGCTGGTGGCGCATCTGCTCGCGGATCGCGCCGGCTGGTTCAGGCGCAGCGGCCGCACATTGATCAACCGGCTGACCGATGAACGCTGGGACATCGATGCGCCAGTGTGCGATCCGCTCGAACTGGCGGGGCGGCTGGTGCAGGAGGATCTGTGTCTGCTGGCACCCGAAACAGGCCTGCCACTGGTCGCTGCCGTCCTCTGTTTTCCGTCGCGCTGGCGGCTGGCCGAAAAAATCGGCCGGCCGCTCGCTGCCATCCATGGCCCGGTACCGCTCTATGCCGAGTGCCTGGCAACGCCGGTCGAGCGATTCATCGAAAAGCTTCGGTCAGGGCGACTGGTGGAGCGGTTCAACTGGTCGATCCACGACGATCCCGCCCTGTTCCAGCCGCACGCCCACCACGATGAGACCGCCGGTGCGATCACCGCGGCTGATGCCGGCACGCGCCTGACCTTGCGCATCGAACGCCAGACCCTGAGCCGGCTGCCCGCAACCGGTGCCGTGTTGTTCACCATCCGCACCCATCAACAAAGCCTCGCGCGCGTCGCGGCGATACCCGGCGCGGCAGCCGCGCTGCGTGCAGCGGCCGCCAATTTTCCGCCGGATGTGTCGGATTACAAGGGTGTTACCCGCTTCGCGGCCGCGCTGGATGAATTTCTTGCACGACAGATCGAGGCGACGGCGTAACTAGACAGATGTCGTGCAAAAAACCACTATGGGCGGCGTCATGAAGATCATCCGGTTACCTTGTGTCGGCATCGCCGTGGCTCTTGCACTCGCGGGGGCATCCTGCGCCGTGGCCGGTGCGGTGACCGGGGTCGAGCGCGCCTATGTAATGGCTGCGCGCGGGTCGTTGAGCAATCAGATCCACGCGATCGAATATATCCACCGCGCCGCCCTCGCCCGCGACCTGGGCGGACAGACGGCGCATATCATGGTCGAATTCAGGGTTCAGCGATCCGGCGTGGTAACCGCCACCTCACTCTATCGATCGAGCGGCAGCAAGCAGTTCGATGCGCATATTCTGCACTGGGCCATGGCGGTGCACTTTCCGCCATTTCCGGCGGCCATGGCACAACCGTTTCAGGTCTTCGGCTTGCCGCTAACCTTCACGCCTGATCGCTGATCGCGCTGGATCGTCTACCGGTTGAGCGCCGCCATCTGGCCGGCGGCGTAGCGGGTCCCTGAGGCGGAACCGGGGGGCATCGCGCGGTCGAGTTTCGCGAGGTCGCCCGCCGAAAGCGGCACATCGAGGGCTGCGAGATTTTCATCGAGGTGATGGCGTTTGCCGGTGCCGGGGATCGGCACCACGTCACTGCCCTGGGCCAGCACGAACGCCAGCGCCAGTTGACCGGCAGTGCATTTCAGCCGCTGGGCCATTTCCTCAAGAATCGTCACCAGCGTGAAATTACGGGCGAAATTCTCGCCAGTGAAACGCGGTTGCGCGCGGCGGACGTCACCCTCGGGGATATCGTCCGGCGCTTTGAACGCGCCGGTCAGAAACCCCCGCCCGAGCGGCGAATAGGGCACGAAACCAATGCCGAGTTCGCGCAGGGTCGGCAGCACATCCGCCTCCATGTCGCGCGTCCAGAGCGAGTATTCGCTTTGCAGCGCGGCGATCCGGTGGGTCGCATGGGCGCGGCGGATCGTGTTGGGCGCGGCCTCCGACAGGCCGATGTACCGGATTTTACCCTGGCTCACGAGATCGGCCATCGCACCCACGGTCTCCTCGATCGGCACGGCGGGGTCGACGCGGTGTTGATAATACAAATCGATGATCTCGACGCCGAGCCGCTTCAGGCTGGCATCGCAGCTTTGCCGCACATACTCCGGCGTGCCGCATACACCGCGAAAACTGCCGTCCGGCCCGCGGACATTGCCGAATTTGGTCGCGATGGTCACCTGGTCACGAAACGGCGCCAGGGCGCGGCCGAGCAGGATTTCATTCGCCCCCATGCCATAGATATCGGCGGTATCAAACAGCGTGACACCCCGCTCGACGGCGTGGCGGATGGTGGCAATCGCCTCGTCTTCATCGCGTCCCGCATAGAAATCCGACATCCCCATGCAGCCGAGGCCGATGGCGGAGACCACCAGCGAACGACCCAGCCTGCGTTCGTTCATCGGTAATCTCTCCCGAAACGGTGCGAACAACGTCTTTCCATAGACCATGCATGTGGCCGATCGGGGCGGCTTGGCAAGCGGGAGACCGGAAACAATGCGCGAGCAGGCGATCAAGCCGGCTCAGGCGACCTGGAATTGTTCCGGCGCGGCCTCGGCGGCATGCGGTGCGTCCTTCGCCAGGCCGGCGGTCGCGGCGCGGGCGGTGATGGCGGCGCGCGCCTGGGCGAACTGGTCGGGCGGCAGATATTGCGACAGAACCTCATCCGGCGTGCCGTCGGCGCGGACCTGGCCCTGATCCATCCAGATCACGCGGTTGCACCACTGCATGATGACATCCGCCGAATGGCTCGACAGGACAAGAATTTCCGCGCCGCGCACCATCGATTCGAGGCGCTCGCGCGCGCGGCCCATGAAGGCGGCATCGCCGGCGAGAATCCACTCATCCATCAGCAGAATCTGCGGCCGGATCGCGGTGGCGAGCGCGAAACCGAGGCGCACCATCATGCCCGACGAATAGATCCGCACCGGCAGGTCGATGAACTGGGCCAACTCGGCGAACGCCGCGACATCCTCCTGCAGGCGATCGATATCGGCGGCGTGCAGGCCGCTGAACAGGCCGCGCAGGCGGATGTTCTCACGCCCGGTAAGGTCGGGGTTCATGCCCTGACCGGGATCGAGCAAGGCTGAAAGCGCGCCATCGATGGTGATGCGCCCGCCGCTGGGTTCATAGATGCCGGCGAGCGTACGCAGCAGCGTCGTCTTGCCGGCGCCGTTGGAGCCGATCAGTCCGAGCCGATCGCCGGAGCGAAGCTCGAAATCGACGCCGCGCACCGCCTGCACGACGACGCGTTTGCGCGCATCCTCGCCCAACCTGCCGCGGCCCGAGGCAGCGGCGAACATGGTCTTTTTCAGGCTGCGGCTCTCGCCGTGATAGAGCGGGAAGTCGATCGAGAGGGTTTCGGCGCGGATCATGGCCATGGCGTCAGACCCAGAAGGCGATGCGGCTGCGAGCGCGGATGAAGAACAATCCTGAAATGAAGATCAGGGCCGCCGAGTAACCGAGCGCGGAATCCCAGGTCGCCACACTCGGCATTTCGTTCAGCAGCGGCGCGCGCATGATTTGCAACAGCGAATAGAACGGGTTCCAGTTCAGCAGAATGACGCCAATGCCGCGATCCTTGAGGATGGCGGGGCTCCAGATGATCGGGCTGACAAAAAAGGCGATCTGCATGATGCTGGCAACGATCGGCGGCACGTCGCGGAAACGGGCACAGAAGCCGCCGAGCAGCAACGACACTGCCATGCCGTCGATCAGCCAGAGGCCGAACGCAGGTAGCGCCATGAAGGCGGTGCGGCCGGGCCAAGTGTCTTCCAGAGCGAACACGATGACGATCACGATAACGGAATGCGCCAGCACCATGACGTTGCGCACCACCGAGCGGGCGGCATGCATCGACATTGGCATGCGCATGGCATGAATGGTCGCGTTGTTGGTCGTGTAGGCGACGCACCCGTCCGTCACGGTGGCGGTGATAAAATTGTTCCACAGCACCAGCGACAGCGACAAAAACGGCAGATAAGTGTGCAGATCGGTCTTGAAGAGATGCGAATAGACGAAGCCGAGCGCCGCGATCATCACGCCGGTGGATAAGGTGAGCCAAAACGGGCCGAGCAGAGATCCCCGATAGCGGAGCTTGATATCGAGGAACGCCAACGTCCAGACCAGGCGCCGCAATGTCCAGGTTTCGGCGAGGTCGCGGCCGGCCTGAGCAATCAGCCCGGGCCAGCCAAGGCCGGCCGTGATGACCAGGTGCGCGTCACGCCGGTTCAGCACCGTGCCTTCGTCCGATGCGGGGGCGTCCGTCGCTGCGGGGACCGGCAGCGTCCCCGGCGCGGCATCGCCTGGGACGGTTTCGGGTTTGGACCTGGTTGCCGTCGTGCTCATGGTTTGGCGATACAGGAACCGGACAGGCGCTTCAACCGAACCCCGGACATCCGGCCGCAAGCTTGCCGCGATTTCATGTCGAGGGGCTAGGCGGCAAAGGAGCCAATCTTGTGGTGAGGCCGCGCAGAATCTCGACGCGCTCGCCCGGGCGCAGACTGGTCGGCTGCGGCTGCATGACGGAAATGATGGTGCCGCCGGTCTCGCGCACGATGAATTCGGTAGCCGGTGCCAGGGTTTCACCAGCACTGGCCGGTGCGCCAAGCGCGCCGAGCACACCACCCTCGGCCCCGGCAATCTGCAGCATGACCAGACGGGAGGACAAAATGGTGCCGGTGAGCATGGTCGCCGGTGCGGCCGCCATCGGCACGGCGTTGGGGCGTGTGGCGCAGGCGCTCAGTCCGGTGAGCAGTGCCAGCGCAGCGAGACCGCCGGCGCGTAAACCTCGTTTCGCCGCTCGGGGATGGGACATGGCAACTCCGTGATGGACGGGACGATAAAACCTCGTGTTGAAACATAGGTGGAAATCAAATCATGTCTATCGATGGGGGGCGTTCCAGGCGGTAGAGCAAGAAGGCTCTTCTTTTTTGGAAAAAACGAGCCAAAGACTTTTTGATCTCGGGTGGGGCAGACTCTTGGGTCGGGCGTCGCAACCGATGAGCGGATTCTGCCGCTTGGATGCATTTGGTGGTTGCCATGAAATCACCATTAAGTTAGGGGTTTATGAGGTGAACTTAATTTACCGTTCGAGGCGTCGCACCCGGCTGGCCGGTCCGGCCGCGCGCCAAGGTTTCGCTCTCGGGCGGCATGGGATGCTTTACACCGCATAAATCGCCGCCACGGCGGCGAAAGGGAGACTTCGCTCGTGCAGCATGGTTCGACAGTGACGGTTCTGCCTACCGCAAAACCGCGGGGTGCCATGATGCGAAACTTGGCGGAGCGAACCCGGCGCGCGCCTAAATTGGCAGCGCGGCTGGGCGGTGTTGCGGTGCTGGCGCTGCTTTCGGCCTGCGCATCGCACGAGTCGAGTCTGCCGCCAACCCAGCAGGCGGCCAATTATGCCGCGCATTCGCCGGGCGACTACACCGCACCCGGCCCGGCGAGCGACCCCTGGGGACCCTATATCGAGCAGGCCTCCGCGCGGTTCGATGTGCCAACCCGCTGGATCCGCCAGGTGATGCGGGTGGAATCGGGTGGTCACGAATATATGCACGGGCACCTGACGGTATCCTATGCCGGAGCGATGGGGCTGATGCAGCTGGAGCCCGAAACCTATCGGGAGATGGCGGCGCGCTACGGGTTGGGCAACGACCCGTACAATCCATACAACAACATCATGGCGGGGACCGCCTATATCCACGAGATGTACCAGATCTACGGCTCGCCCGGGTTTCTGGCGGCCTATAACGCCGGGCCGGGCCGGCTCGACAGTTACCTGGATTACAAACAGCCATTGCCGGACCAGACGCGCCAATACGTCGCCATGATCGCGCCAAACATCCAGGGCGTGTATCCGGCCAGCCAGCCAGCCGCCGTCGATGTCGCGATGAACGCCATGCCCAACCAGATCCGCCCCGGGATTCGCGGCGGCTATCAGGACGCATCAACCGAATCGCTTAACGCCTCGCAACTCGCCGCGAACACCCCCCTGCCCGCGCCCGTCGTGAGGCCGGTGGCCGCACCGCAGGTGGAAACCGCGATGATCGCGCCGCATATCGAAGCCGCCGCGGCACCGGTCGTGCCCCGTGCACCGCAGCCGCAACCCGCGCCGCGCCAGGCACCGGTGCAGATGGCGATGATGACGCCACCACCCGTCGTCGAACGGGCGCGCTACACGCCGCCGGCGGCCCGCGTGATGCCGCCGGTGCATCGGAATATCGGCTTCTCGCTGATCCCCTCCGCCGAGGCCGCGGCACCGCCGCCCCGGCCGATGCTACGCCAGACCGCGACACGCAGCACCGCGACGCGCTGGGGCATTCAGGTCGGCGCCTACGATACGCCAGCCCACGCCAAGGCCGCACTCGGAATCGCGGAACTCTCGGCCGTCTCGTCCCTCATCAAAGGCCAGCCTGTCGTGCAGTCGATCGCGACTGCCCATGGCCAGTTCTTCCGCGCCCGCTTCGTCGATCTGCCACATGAACAGGCCATCGCGGCATGCCAGCGATTGAACCGCGGGCCAACCGGCTGCGAGGTGCTATCGCCGGCGGCGCAGTAAGGCCAGGGGGCGCCGCCGCGGACTTTCCGTCAATCTCGCCTGGGTCGTCCTCCCCTTGCCTAAAACTAATGGATTTTAAAGCCTGGCGCGCGTCGCGCGCCTTTTCATACGATAGCGGGCATCTTGCCCGTGGGGCCTTTAACGGGGTTCAGGGGCGGAGGAGCCGAAGGTTCCAGCGATGCTCTTCATCGCCGGAATAGCTCCGGAGGAAGAGCCCCCGGCCTTGCTTCCCCGCCGGCGCCCAGCAGCCAGCAGCGTGTTATCCAGCAGGCAGGCGATGGTCATGGGGCCGACGCCACCGGGGACGGGCGTGATGGCGCCGGCGGTGGGCAGGGCGGCTGCGAAATCGACATCGCCGGTCAGGGTTCCGTCCGGCGTGCGGTTGATGCCGACGTCGATGATGGTCGCACCTGGGTTGATCCAATCGGCGGTGACCATGTTGGCGCGGCCGACGGCGGCGATGAGGATATCGGCCCGGCGGCATTCATCGGGCAGGTTGGCGGTGCGCGAATGGGCTATGGTGGTGGTGGCGTCGGCGGCGAGGAGCAGCGCGGCCATCGGACGGCCGACGATGTTGGAGCGGCCAAGGACCACGGCGCGGGCGCCGCTGATGTTTGTGCCGGCGGCGTGCAGCAGGTGCATGACGCCGCTGGGGGTGCAGGGCACCAAGCTCGGGGCGCCGAGGGCGAGGGCGGCGACGTTGTCGGGGTGGAAGCCATCGACATCTTTGGCGGGATCGATCGCGCGGATGATGGCGTCGGTCGCGATATGGGGCGGTAGGGGGAGTTGTACCAGGATGCCGTCGATATCCGGGTCGTCGTTAAGAGATTGGATGGTCGCGAGGAGGCTGGCCTGGCTGGTTTCGGCGGGCAGGCGGATGGTTGAGGCGTTCAGTCCGGCGGCTTTGGCGGCGCGGTCTTTGTTGCGGACGTAGACGGTGCTGGCGGCGTCTTCACCCACCAGGATGACGGCGAGGCCAGGGCGGTAGGGCTGTGCTGCGATGCGTGTCGCGATGGTTTCACGCAGGGCAGCGGCGATGGCTTTGCCGTCGATGATGCGGGCCGTCATGATCGAATCACTGGTATCCGTTCAGGGCGAGGTGGGCGTAGAGGCCGGCGAGGAAGATCTGCACGGCGCGCAGCAGCAGGAAGGCGATGATGAACGAGATATCGATGCCGCCGATGGTTGGGATGAAGCGCCGGAACGGGGCGAGGAAGGGTTCGGTTGCGCGGATCAGGAAATCTTCGATCCGGTAGACGATTCGGTTGCGGGTATCGAGCACGCCGAACGCGAGCAGCCAGCTGAAGATGGCGGCGGCGATCATGATATAGATGTAAATCTGGATGACTTCGTTCAGAAACCAGAACACGGCTGCGAGCATTGTTGCCTCCAAAGGTCGCTGCCGGGTTAGCGAAGACCGCGCGATCGTGCAACGGCGGCGAAAGCGGGGGCAGTCTTGACTTCATCGTCCATTCGCGCGATGCGGCCATCTGGGATGGGGCTGTAGCTCAGTTGGGAGAGCGCCTCGTTCGCAATGAGGAGGTCAGGGGTTCGATTCCCCTCAGCTCCACCATCCCACTTCCCTTGTAAAGGTGATCATGAACTCGATGGACCGCGACCCGACCCGCGACGCAGCGTTTGCGTTGGTGAGCGGCGTGCTGGATCGGCGGCGGCCGCTGGACCAGACGCTGGATCAGCTGTCCGGCATCGAGGCGCGCGACAAGGCGGCGGCGCATCGGATTGCCGCGAGCGTATTGCGGCATCTGGGTAGTATCGATGCTGTGCTCGAGGCGCATCTGACCAAGGCGCCGCCGGCGAAGGTGCGGCATATTCTGCGGATTGGCTCGGCGCAGGCGTTGTTTCTTGGCGCGCCGGCGCATGCTGCGGTCAGTACATCTGTTGCGCTCGCGCATGGTCAGGGGGTGGGCAAGTTTGCCGGGCTGGTGAATGCGGTGCTGCGGCGGGTGACCGAGGCCGGCATGGCGGCGCTGGCGGAGCTTGATCAGCCGCGGCTGGACACGCCCTCGTGGCTGTGGGCCTCGTGGGGCAAGGCCGCGCGGGCGATTGCGGTGGCGCAGCATTTCGAGGCGCCGCTCGATGTCTC
Organism: Acidiphilium rubrum; assembly: GCF_900156265.1. GTDB lineage: Bacteria > Pseudomonadota > Alphaproteobacteria > Acetobacterales > Acetobacteraceae > Acidiphilium > Acidiphilium rubrum. The sequence goes on along the minus strand of NZ_FTNE01000004.1, from coordinate 40,488 downwards.
GATGATGCCCGGGGCGATGCCGCCGGAGGGGGCGATGCTGCTGCCAGGCGGTTCGGCGCGGCTGCCGGCGGGGAGCGATGTGACCGCCCTGCCAGGCTTTGCGGATGCGGCGCTGTGGGTGCAGGACGCGGCGGCGGCGTTGCCGGTGCGGTTGTTCGGCGATGTGCGCGGACGGCCCGTGCTCGATTTATGCGCGGCGCCGGGCGGCAAGACCATGCAGTTGGCCGCGGCGGGTGCGATGGTGACCGCGCTCGATCGGGATGGCAAGCGGCTGGATCGGCTGCGGCAGAACTGCGCGCGGATGGGCATGGCGGTCGAGGTGGTGACGGCGGATGCGCTGAGCTGGCGGCCGGATCAGACTTTCGAGGCGATTTTGCTGGATGCGCCGTGTTCGGCGACCGGGACGATCCGCCGGCATCCGGAGATTCCGCATTTGCGGCGACCGGGCGATATTGCCGATTGCGCGGCGATGCAGGACCGGTTGCTCGATGCGGCTGATGCGATGCTGGCGCCGGGGGGCACGCTGATTTACGCGGTGTGTTCGTTGCAGGACGAGGAAGGCTTCGGCCGGGTGGCGGCGGCCTGCGCGCGGCTGGGATTGCAGCGACTGCCGCTTACGGCCGAGGATGTTCCCTGGTTGCCTGAGGCGATTACGCCACTGGGGGATTTGCGGACGCATCCCGGGATGTGGGCGGATCGCGGCGGGATGGACGGGTTTTTCGCCGCGCGATTGGTCAAGGCGGTTGCTGCGGCGTGATGGGCGACGTGACGGGTGAGCCCGCGAGCGGCATGGCGGTGGATTGAGATGTGATTTGGCGGTACCGCGTTTGTTTCGTGGCGGCGAGATTATTTATCAGTATTACAACTTTACAATACAAATGTATGAACAGGATCGCGCTGCACTAGTATATTGCACCATTGTTGTGCTTGCGTGCGTGACATTGCTAGCTGGTTCGGAGTCCGTCCATGGCCGCGGCGCTGTCCGCGATGGGTAGGGAGATGACCGAAGATGCAATGTGGGGCTGTCGGGTTTATGATCTGGCGCGGTGGGCGAGGTGTGCGGCTGACGATTGGGCGATATGGCCGATCAACCACTCGCGACGCCACTCGGTAAAGCGCTCATTTTTAACGATTGTTACCGATAAATGCCAAATTATATCGTGATGAGATTTACTCCCACAATAGGCTTATTATTGATACATACGAGACCGATGCGACGTATAAAAGTTTTGATTCGATACGAATTCCGGCGCCTAACACGATAACAAACGCTGGTATTGGGGTGGGGATATGTATATGTTGAGCCTCATGTCAGTAAAGAAACAAGTTTCTACAGATTCGGTCGGCCAGAGAATCCGTGCGCTCCGGCTTGCCAACAACCTCACGCAAGATGAGTTTGCCGCTCAGCTTGGGGTGTCGCGCTCGGCGATCGCGCAGTGGGAGACCGACCGGGCAGGACAGGTGCGGGAGAATCTCGAGCGTATATCGAAGGTTCTTGGAACCTCTCTGGCGTATCTGGTGTCGGGTGAGACCGGATCGTTGCAGGGCGATGAGTTGGCGCTGATGCGGCTTTATCGGGCCTGTGCGCCGGAAGACCGGCAGATTCTGCTGCGGACAGCGAAGCGACTCGCGCGGAGCTGACGGTAGAGGTGAGGGCCGAGCCGAAGATCGCCATGATCTTTGCTGGCGCTTCCGTGCCCCTATAACAATTCTGAAATGTGGACGGGCTGCCGACGGGCGGGCTGGTTGATTGAACCAGCAAAACCGCCAGAATCTGCCGTCCGGCTGCACAAGTAAGGGTTGCGGAAATTACTAACAAACTCTCTGTTAGATTGTAATTTTCGCGAGCGTACAATTTTGGCGTGAATTCAGCGATCAACCGACGAGCTTATCCAGTTCGCGCATGACGGCGTCGCCCATCGTGCGGGTGCCGATTTTGGCGGTGCCGGGTTGCAGGATATCGGCGGTGCGCATGCCGCTGGCCAACACGCCGGCGACCGCCTGTTCGATCAGCGCACCGTCTTCATGCATGTCGAACGAGTAACGCAGCAGCATGGCGAGGCTGAGGATCTGCGCGAGCGGATTGGCCTGGCCCTTGCCGGCGATATCGGGCGCGGAGCCGTGGATCGGCTCATAGAGGGCGTGGCGGCGGCCGCTGGCATCGGGCGCGCCAAGGGTTGCCGAGGGCAGCATGCCGAGGGAACCGGTGAGCATCGAGGCGAGGTCCGACAACAGATCGCCGAACAGGTTGCTGGTCACGATGACGTCGAACTGGCGCGGGTTCTTGGCGAGTTGCATCGCGCAATTGTCAGCGTACATATGGGAGAGTTCGATGTCCGGGTATTCGGCCTTGCCGAGGGCCGCGACGGTCTGGCGCCAGAGTAGGCCGCTTTCCATCACATTGGCCTTCTCGACGCTCATGACGCGGCCGGCGCGCTTGCGGGCGAGTTCGAAGGCGACGCGCGCCACGCGCACGATTTCGGGCGTGGTGTAGACTTCGGTGTTGACGCCGCGCTTGCTGCCGTCCGGCAGGGTTTCGATGCCGCGCGGCTCACCGAAATAGATGCCGCCGGTGGCTTCGCGCACGATCATGAGGTTGAGGCCGCGGACGATTTCGGGCTTCAGGGGGCTGGCATCGACCAGCGCATCGAACACCGGGGCGGGACGCAGGTTTGCGAACAGGCCGAGGCGTCTGCGGAGTTCGAGGATGGCGATTTCGGGGCGGTTGGCGAAGCCCTGGCTATCCCATTGCGGGCCGCCGACGGCGCCGAACAGCACGGCATCGGCTTCGAGCGCGCGCTCGATCACGCGTTCGGTGATCGGCTTGCCGTGGACATCGATCGAGGCGCCCCCGACCAGATCCTCGGCGAGGTCGAACCGGGCGCGGCCAGTGCGGGCGAGCCAGTCGATCACCCGATGGGCCTCCACCATGACCTCGGGCCCGATGCCGTCGCCGGGCAGGAGCAGCAGTTTTTTGTTGGGGATCATGGGTCGGGGTGCTCCGGGATCAAAAGTTTTTTGCTACTTTTTTCAAAAAAAGCAGGACTTCCTTAACCTTCGAGGACGATCTTGGGTCGCCAGGGCTCGGCATCCGTCCGTGCCTCGAACGCATCGATCGAAGGAGATTTTTCGAGTGTCAGGCCGATATCATCGAGCCCTTCCAGCAGGCAGCGCTTACGAAACGCGTCGATCTCGAAGGGAAATGCCTCACCATCCGGGCGAGAGACCGTCTGGGCGGCGAGATCGACGATGATCCGGGCGTTGGCACCCGATTCGGCATCGTCCATCAGCGCGTCGCATTGCGCCGGGGGCAGCACGATCGGCAGGATGCCGTTCTTGAAGCAGTTGTTGAAAAAAATATCGGCGAAACTCGGCGCGATGACACAACGGATGCCGAAATCGAGCAAGGCCCAGGGGGCGTGTTCCCGCGAGGAGCCGCAACCGAAATTTTCACCGGCGATGAGGATGTGCGCTTGGCGGTAGGGCAGTTTGTTGAGGACGAAATCGGGGTTTTCGCTGTCATCGGCACGGTAGCGCAGCCCGGCGAAGGCGTGGATACCGAGGCCGCTGCGCTTGATGGTTTTCAGGAACCGGGCGGGGATGATCTTGTCGGTATCGACATTGCTCATGCGCAGCGGCGCGGCGATCGCTTCGAGGCGGTCGAACTTGTCCATCACGCCATCTCCCGCGCATCGATCAGGGTGCCGGCAACCGCGGCGGCGGCGGCCATCGCCGGTGAGACCAGATGGGTGCGCCCGCCTGGACCCTGGCGACCCTCGAAATTACGATTACTTGTGCTCGCGCAACGCTCGCCGGATTTCAGCTTGTCCGGATTCATGCCCAGGCACATCGAGCAGCCGGCCTCGCGCCATTCGAACCCGGCATCGATGAACATCTGCGCGATACCCTCGGCCTCGGCCTGGGCTTTGACGAGACCGGAGCCGGGGACGATCATGGCGCGGACATGCGGCGCCACCCGGCGACCGCGCAGGATGCCCGCGGCGGCGCGCAGATCCTCGATCCGCCCGTTGGTGCAGGAGCCGATGAACACGGCATCGATCCGGGTGCCGGCGAGCGCCTGGCCCGGCCGCAGATCCATGTATTCCAGCATGCGTTGCATCTGGCCGCGTTTGCTCTCATCGGGCTCCGCCGCCGGGTCCGGCACATGACCGGTGATCGGCACCACGGTTTCCGGGCTGGTGCCCCAGGTGACCTGCGGCACCAGGGTGCCCGCGTCCAAAATGACCACCTTGTCGTAATGCGCACCATCATCGGAGACGAGCGTGCGCCAGTACGCGGTCGCGCGATCCAGCGCTTCGCCGTGCGGCGCAAACGGGCGGCCGCGCACGTAATCGAACGTGACATCGTCCGGCGCGATCAGCCCGGCGCGCGCACCCGCCTCGATCGACATGTTGCACACCGTCATGCGGCCCGCCATGTCGAGCGCACGAATCGCCGCGCCGGCATATTCGATGACATGGCCGGTGCCGCCGGCCGTGCCGATCTGCCCGATCACGGCGAGAATGATGTCCTTGGCCGAACAGCCGGCAGGCAATACGCCATCGACCCGCACCAGCATGTTCTTCGCCGGTTTCTGCAACAGCGTCTGCGTGGCTAAAACGTGCTCGACCTCCGACGTGCCGATGCCGAACGCCAGCGAACCCATCGCCCCATGAGTCGATGTATGGGAATCGCCGCATACGATCGTCATGCCCGGCAGCGAAATCCCCTGCTCCGGCCCGATGATATGCACAATGCCCTGACGCGCATCGACTACCGGAATATAGGGCACGCCGAACTCGGCGACATTCCGCTCCAGCGTCGCGACCTGCAACGCCGATTCCGGTTCGGCAATGCCGCCGGCACGATTCTCGGTCGGAATATTGTGGTCGGCCACCGCAATCGTCGCATCGACGCGCCGCACCCGGCGCCCGGCAAGCCGCAATCCCTCGAACGCCTGCGGCGACGTCACCTCATGGACAAGATGCCGGTCGATATACAGCACAGCCGTACCATCCGGCATCACATCAACCACATGCGCCTGCCAAATTTTGTCAAACAACGTCGATGCCATGCGGGTCACTCCGGTGGTTTGAGGCTGGGTGAGCAAGGCAAGGGGGCTCTGCCCCCTTGACCCCCGCCAGGAACTTAGTTCCTGGACCTCATTAGTTTCAGATGAGAGGGGGCGTCACGTCCGGTGCCTTGCAAAAGCCGGTGCCCGCCCCCTCTCATCTGAAACTAGCGGGGTCTGGGGCCTAAGGCCCCAGCGGGGTCCAGGGGCAGAGCCCCTGGCCTTCCTGACCTAACCTCAAGCCGCCGGTGTTTCCCGCGCGGCTTCGGCGATGCGTGCCGATTTACCGCGGCGGCCGCGGAGGTAATAGAGTTTGGCACGGCGGACGTCGCCGCGACGGGTGACGGCGATTTCGGTGACGTTGGGGGAGTAGAGCGGGAACACGCGTTCGACGCCTTCGCCGTAGGAGATTTTGCGCACGGTGAAGTTGGAGTTGATGCCGCGGTTGGAGCGGGCGATGCAGACGCCTTCGAACGCCTGGATGCGGGTGCGTTCGCCTTCCTTGACGCGGACGGAGACGCGCAGGTTGTCGCCTGGCTGGAAGTTGGGGACGCCGCGGGTTTCGCCGAGTTTGGCAATTTGTTCGGCGTCGATGGTCTGGATGACGTTCATGGGCTGGTCCTTTCGAGGTCTCGTTATGGCCGAGCCGGCTGGCTGGCAATATGGTGTGCCCACAGATCGGGTCTGCGGGTTTTGGTGATGGTTTCCGCCCCGGCGCGGCGCCAGGCGGCGATGCTCTGGTGATTGCCCGAGAGCAGGATGTCCGGAACGGCGTGACCGTTCCAGTCGGCCGGGCGGGTATAGTGCGGGTATTCGAGCAGCGGGGCGGAGAAGCTTTCGTCTTCGGCGCTTTCGGCCGCACCCATGACGCCGGGCAGCAGGCGGATGGTGGCGTCGAGCAGGGCGAGGGAAGCGATTTCACCGCCGGCGAGAACATAGTCGCCGATGCTGATTTCCTCGGCGTTACGGACATCGAGCACGCGCTGATCGAAGCCTTCGTAGCGGCCACAGAGCAGGATGACGCCCGGCGATGCGGCAAGGCTTTTCACGCGGGCTTGCGTGAGCGGCTTGCCGCGCGGGGTCAGGGCGATCAGGGGGCGATCGTCGGCGACCGAGGCGATGGCGGCGTCGAGCACGTCGGGTCGCATGACCATGCCGGCACCGCCGCCGAACGGGGTATCGTCGACCGCGCGGTGGCGACCCTGGCCGAAATCGCGGATATTGACGCAGTCGAGCGACCAGATGGCGTCGCCGAGCGCGCGCCCGGCGAGGGAATGGCCGAGCGGACCGGGAAACATCTCGGGAAACAGGGTGAGGATGGTGGCGCGGAAGCTCATTCCCGCACCTCAATCTCGCCGGGGATCTCAATCGGCGGCACGACGATCGCGCGTTTTGCCGCGAGGTCGATTTCGGGCACGACGGCGCGGGTAAACGGCAGCAGGGAGCCGTCGTCAAGTTCGAGGCTAGCGCCGGCGCCGTAGTCGTGCACGGCGGTGATGGTGCCGTGCGTGGTGCCGTCCGCGCCGATCGCGGCAAGGCCGATCAGGTCGGCGAGGTAGAACTCGTCGTCGTCGGCCGGTGGCAGGGCGCTGCGCTCGACGAACAACTGGAGGTTAACCAGCTTCGCCGCGGCATCACGGTCCGCCACAATGTGCTTGCCCGTGGGTTCGTGCAGGGTGATGCGGGCGACGCCTTCGGTGATCCAGGCGAGGTCGATGGTGCGGCCGCGCTGATCGCGCAGGGCGAAATCGGCCAGCGATGCGGGGTTTTCGGTGTAGGCGTGCACATGCACCGCCCCCCGTACCCCGTGCGGCTTGCCGATGACGCCCATCAGAATCAGCGCACGATCCATCGATCAGGCCGCGGCGGCCTTCGCGCGTTCGGCCGCACGTTCCTGGGCCTTCTTTTTCGGCGTGGCCTGGATCGGCTGGTCGCGGTAAACAGGCATCGGCGCGAGGCCGGCCTTGCCGAGGAACTTGGCAACGCGATCGGTCGCCTGGGCGCCTTGGCTTAGCCAGTGGGTGACGCGCTCGTTGACCAGGCGGACGCGGTCTTCATGCTCGGCCGGCAGCATCGGGTTGTAGCTGCCCAGACGCTCGATGAATTTGCCATCGCGCGGGCTGCGCGCATCGGCCACGACGATGTGGTAGAACGGGCGCTTTTTTGCGCCCGCGCGGGCAAGTCTGATCTTCAACGACATTGTCTATAACTCTCCAAAGTAAACAAAAACTTAACCCCCGAACGATGGGGCAAACTAGAACGGGCGCCGACCGCCGCCTTGCGGCATCAGCGCCCCCAGACCGCCGCGCGCCAGACCTTTCTGGCCCAGTTTCGACGCGCGCTTCATCATGTCCTTCATCATGTCGAACTGCTTGAGCAGACGATTGACTTCCTGCACCGAGGTGCCCGACCCGGCGGCGACGCGTTTTTTGCGGCTTGCCTTCATGATGTCGGGATTGGCGCGCTCGGCCTTGGTCATGGACGAGATGATCGCGCCCTGGCGTTTCAGGATCGAGGTGTCCAGATCCGCATCGGCCAATTGCTGCTTGATTTTGCCGACCCCGGGCAGCATGCCCATGATGCCGGAGAGAGAGCCCATTTTGGTGATCTGCTTGAGCTGTTCGCCGTAATCCTCGAGGTCGAACTTGCCCTTCGCCATTTTTTTGGCGAGTTTTTCGGCGTTGGCCTGATCGACGTTTTCCGAGGCTTTTTCGACCAGCGAGACGATATCGCCCATGCCGAGGATGCGGCTGGCGATGCGTTCGGGGTGGAATTGCTCGAGCGCGTCGAGCTTTTCGCCCATGCCCATCAATTTGATCGGCGCACCGGTGATCGCACGCATCGACAGGGCGGCGCCGCCGCGGGCATCGCCATCGAGCCTCGTCATCACGATGCCGGTGATGCTCACGGCCTCGTTGAAGGCGGTTGCGGTGGCGACGGCGTCCTGCCCGGTCATGGCATCGACCACCAGCAGGGTTTCGGCGGGGTCGGTGGCGGCGCGGATGGCCTTGACTTCGTCCATCAGCGCTTCGTCGATCGAGAGGCGGCCGGCGGTATCGAGGATGACGACGTCGAACACTTCGCGCCGGCCGGTATCCATGGCGCGGCGGGCGATCTGTACCGGGGTTTCGCCGGCGATGATCGGCAGCGAGGCGACGCCGGCGCGCTCGGCCAACTGGGCGAGCTGCAACTGGGCGGCCGGGCGCTGGGTATCGAGGCTCGCGAGCAGCACTTTCTTGCGCTGCTTGTCCTTCAGATAGAGGGCGATCTTGCCGGAGGTGGTGGTCTTGCCGGAGCCTTGCAGGCCGACCATCAGGAACGGGATGGGTGCCGCGGCGTTGAGGTTGAGCGGCACCACGCCTTCGCCGCCGAGGGCTTCGACCAACGCATCGTTGACGATTTTGACGACCTGCTGACCGGGCGATACGGCGCGCAACACCTCCGTACCCACGGCTTGCAGGCGGACTTTCGAGATGAAGTCGCGCACGACCGGCAAGGCGACGTCGGCCTCGAGCAAAGCGAGGCGAATGTCGCGCATCGCTTCGATCACGTCGGTTTCGGACAGGGCGCCTCGCCGGCGTAACCGGTCGAACACATCGCCTAGCTTGCCCGAAAGGGCATCGAACATCGGTCTCTCCTGGCCCGGTGGCGGGCACAACAAAAAAGGCGCCGCGGTGCGAAACTCGCAGCGCGACGGATTGAAGCATCCTCTATGGCGGAGATACGTTTGAAAGACAAGAGATCAAAATACAACCGTTCTGCGGTCATAATTATTTTTGCAATGGTGCACTATTTGAGATATGTTAAGCAAGATGAGTAAGATTGCCCACAACCTTGGCGAGAGTGATCTCCGGCGGCTGGCAGAAGTGCAGCGCTATGGTGGTGCTGACGCCGAACCCGATGAGCTGTTCGACCGGTTCACGAAGCTTGCCGCCACCTTGTTTGACATGCCGATTGCGTTGATTTCATTGGTCGGTCAGGATTTCGTGCGGTTCAAATCAAGCCATGGGATTGATGTCGTCGAGATGCCGCGCCGGAATAAACTGTGTGACGCCGTGACCAACAGTGGCGCGGCGTTGGTCGTGCATGACGCCGTAAACGACCCGCTGACCACCGACAGCCAAATGGTCAACACGTTCGGCATCCGGTTTTATGCCGGTGCGCCGTTGCGGACCACCGATGGATTGACGCTGGGCGCGTTTGCCCTCGCCGACAGGGTTCCGCGGGCCGATTTCGGGGCAAAAGAGATGGCGATGCTGGGCGAACTGGCGCGTTCGGTGGTCGCTGAACTCGAATTGCGACGACGGCTGACCGAGAAGCGCAGCATGATCGCCGAATTGTCGCTGCGCCAGGAGATTGCGGAGATAACGGCGAGCGCCGCGAGCCTGACCGATGCGCTCAATACGTTGCTGGCGCATGTCGGGCGCCGGCTGGGTGCGACGTATTGTGCGGTCAGCGAGGGCGATCCGCAGAGCATGACGTATCGGGTGCTGGCGGGGTACGCCGAGTTGCCGGAAATCGCTAGCATTATCGGCGAGGAGCGCCGTACCGCATGGCGACCGCTGGCCGAATTGTCGTGCGCGGCGGCCCTGAGCGATCAGGTTGCGGTGGACTCCGGGCCGGTTTTGACCCCTGAGCAGGTCCGTGACTACCCTGCCTTCGCCTTAGCGGTGAGCCGCGGTACGCGCCGGCAGCTCACCATGCCGATTGCGACAGACCACCGGCGATTCGCCCTCACGATCGGGTTTCGCGAGCCGGAATTGAGCGCCGGGTTGCGGGCGAGCTGCGCCGATCTGGTACAGTGGATCACGCCGCTGCTGCAGGGTCGGTTGCGCGAGGATGCGCTGGCGCGCGCCAATGCGCTGCTCTCACGCAGCAATCACGCCTTGCAGACGGTGCAGGCCAGCCGTGAGGCTGTGGCGCGCGCGACCGATGAAGCGGCGCTGACCCAGGCGATCTGCGATATTGCGGTCCGGCTGGGGCGCTACAGTGCCGCCTGGGTCGGCATGGCGGAAACCGATGGGCGGCACACGCTGCGCCCGGTCGCGATGGCTGGGCACGGGATCGACCGGATTTTCGATGTCCATATTTCCTGGGGCGATGATGCTCATGGTCGCGGACCTTCCGGCAGGGCCGTACGTGAGGGGCGACCGATCGTGATCAACGACGTGATGAACACGGCGGCGCTGCGCGTGTGGCACGACGATGCCGATCTGGATGGTCATGTTTCGGCGGTGGCGCTGCCGCTGTGCGATGAGGCCGGGGCGAGTTTCGGCTGCCTGACCTTGCTCGCGACGGATCGGGCCGTGACCGTCCTGCCGGGGGATGAGAGCTTCGATGGCGAGGAGATCCGGTTGCTGAGCCAGCTTGCGGCCGATCTGGCGTATGGTCTCTGCACGTTGCGGATGCGCCGCGCGCGCGATGCTGCCATCGTTGGGCGGCAGGACAGCGAGCAGCGCCTGACGCGCCTGCTCGAAGCCAGCCAGACCGTGGTCTACGCTTTGGAGCGGCCGAACGGCACGGTCGATCCGACGCTGTGGCGCGTGACCGACTTCAGCGCCAATATCGAGCGGTTGTACGGGTATGATCCGGCGGCGGTGCGGGCGCCGAACTGGTGGATCGATCATGTGCATCCCGATGATCGCGACGCCGCGCTGGAGGCGGCGCGGCAATTGCCGGCGGCGGGGCGGATCGTGCGCCGGTACCGGTTCGCGCGGTCGGACGGGGTCTATCGGTGGGTGCGCGACGAAATCTCGATCGTGCGTCAATCCGACGGAGGCGACGAGCAGATTGTGGGGGCATGGGTCGACATCACCGAGAAGCGTCAGGCGGACGCGGCGATCGAGCGGCTCGCCTATTACGATGCGCTGACCGACCTGCCCAACAAGGCGCTGTTGCTGTCGCACCTGGCGCAGGCGCTGGCCCAGGCGCGTCAGTCCGGCATGCACGGCACGTTGATGTTCCTGGATCTGAACGGATTCGAGGCGGTCAACGATCTGCACGGCCATGCGACAGGCGATGCCGTGCTGCGCCAGATCGGCCGGCGATTGCCGGCGGCGTTGCGCAAGGGCGACGTGGTTGCGCGGGTGGGCGACGACAAATTCGCGATCCTGCTGGCCGCGCTGGGCGAGACGCGCCTGCGGGCGGCGGAGATCGGTCAGCGGATTGCCGCGAAAGTGCTGGCCGCGCTGGCCGAGCCGATCCACGCGGCAGGCCATGATTGCCATATGAGCGCAAATATCGGCATCGCGCTGTTTCCGGGCGGGGTTCATACGATCGAAGATATCGCCCGTCAGGCGGACATGGCAGTGCGCCAGGCCAAGGCGGGCGATCGGACGCCGATCGTGTTTTTCGAGACGCGGATGCAGGCGCGGGTGGCCGAGCGACATCTGATCGAGCTGGCGCTGCGGGATGCGTTGATCCATGACCGGTTCGAGGTCTGGCTGCAATCGCAGGTGGATCAGCATGGCAAGGTATCGGGCGCGGAGGCGCTGATCCGGTTGCGCCGGCCGGACGGCGTGATCGTGCCGCCCGACAGTTTCATCCCGATTGCCGAGGAAACCGGCATCGTGTTCGCGATGGGGCGTTGGATGCTGCGCTCGGTCTGCCGCATCATCGCGGACCAGGCGGCGTGCGGGCAGCGGCTGCGCGTATCGATCAATGTCAGTCCACGGCAGTTCCATGACCCGGATTTCATCACCGATATCGAGGCGGCGCTGATCGAGGCGGGGGCGGATGCGCACGATCTGATGATCGAGATCACGGAAAGCCTGTTGATCGACCGCATCGAGGAAACGACGGCGCTGCTCAATGCGCTGGCGGCGCGCGGCATCCGGTTTTCGGTCGATGATTTCGGGACCGGCTATTCGAGCCTGGGTTATCTGCAGAATCTGCCCATCGCTGAGATCAAGATCGACCGCAGCTTCATCCAGCGCCTGCCCGACAACCCGCGCGATTCGACGCTGGCCGAGGCGATCCTGTCGATGACGCGGCATCTGGGCCTGACGACGGTGGCCGAAGGGGTCGAGACCGAGGCGCAGGCGGCGTTTCTGCGCGCGCGCGACTGCGACATGATGCAGGGCTTCCTGTTTGGCCGGCCGGAACCGGCAGCGGTGTGGTTGCGCGGTTGGAGCGGTTGACAGCGACCTGGCGGATCAGGGACGATCATCCGGCACCGTAACGGATGGTCCGGCGATGCCTGCCAAGGAGCCCACGATGCCGGACAAGCGCCCGCCTGTGATGCGCCGCCCTCGGTTCACCACGCTTGATCTGTTCCGGTTGATGGATAGCTACGTGCGGGCGGGCGAGGAGATGGTCGGGCGGCCGTGGCGGTTGACCGCCGATGCGGCGCGGCGATCGGCAGCACTGGTCGAGCAGGGGTTGCTGGGCCCGTGGAGTGCCGCGAATCTGGTGCAGGGGCTGGGAACCGAATATTTCAATCTGCTGGCCAACCTCGCGACGGCGGTACCGACCGCGATCGAGAACATCGCGAACCGGCTCGACAATCCGCCGGCGGGTCTGCTGAGCGATTATCAGGTGCCGATCGCGGGAGCCGATCCCGAGGAGATCGGCACGATGTTCGAGGTCGGGCCAGCGGGGGATGTGCCGTTCACGCTGCCGGCGCGGGTGATCGATGCGTCGCAGGGTTGGGCGGCCTGGTATGTCGATCGGGCAGCGATCACCGCGTTGCTCGATGCGGCGACGGCGGCGGCGTTCGAGCCGCTCGATTGCGGCGGCGGGCGGAGCCTGGTGACGCTGCTGGCAATCGATTTCAGGGTCAGCGATTTCGGGCGGTATCGCGAAATACAGCTTGCCGTGAGCCTGACACCGCGGGAATCGGCGGCGGAGCCTGGGGCGTTTTATGTGCGGATCATCGTGAGCGACGGATTCTCGGTCGAGCCGGGCAGGCGCGCCTGGGGGTTCGACAAGGATGTGTTCACCGACCTGCCGGTGCGCTACCGCGCGGATCACGCGGTGTTTCACACCGGCGACGACCGGCCGGGCGATTTCGCCCTGCGGCTGCCGCGATTCGGCTCTGGGCGTTCTGTCGATGTGCCGGTGGTGATTTACAGCGTGCGCGCGCCCGATGCGGCCGATGCGATCGCGGGGCCGGTGCGGATCGTGCTGAACCGCAGCGGCAGCGGCGAAGCGACGCAGATCGGCGGGTCGGTCGGGCTGCGTCTGGGTGATCCGGCGCTTGGACATTGTTTTTGCAGCGCACCCGGCGTCGGTTGCCTGTGCGAGACGCTGCGGCGGCTGGGGCTCGATCGGGCGCTTCCGGCGGCCAACGGCTGGACCGAGCGGATGACCGGGCAGCTGGAGGCGCCCTGCCCGCTGGGCTGATGGCGAGGCGATCATCGCCTGGGATTCATGCGGCGCTCGCTGGGGCGTCGTCCTCGATGCCATAGCCGGCGAATTGATCGAGCGTGGCATCGATATCGGCGGCGGACAGGATATGCGGCTTGCCGAGCAGCAGCGCATAGTAATACTGCCGGGCGATGGTTTCGAGTTCGACCGCGCGCCACATGGCTTTGTCGAGCGTTTCACCCAGAGCGATCATGCCGTGGTTGGCGAGCAGGCAGCCCATGCGGTCCTGCAGGGCGGCGAGGGCGTGCACCGAGAGTTCCTTGGTGCCGAACGTCGCGTAGGGCGCGCAACGGATATCGGTGCTGCCGAAGGCGGCGACCATGTAGTGGCAGGCCTCGATCGGTTTGCGCGCGATCGCGAGCGTGGTCGCGAACGTGGGGTGGCTGTGGACGATGGCGTGAACATCGGGCCGGGCGCGCATGATATCGAGATGAAAGCGCCACTCGGTCGAAGGTTTTTTCGAGCCGGTCCAGCTGCCGTACTCACCGTCGATCGCCATGGCGGCCACCATGTCGGGCTCGATCAGGTGGTAGGGCGTCGCGGATGGCGAGATCAGCATGGTGTCGCCGTGGCGGATGCTGATGTTGCCGGAGGTGCCCTGGTTGATGCCGAGCGCGTTCATTTGCTGGCAGGCATGGATCAGGGATTCGCGCAGGTCGCGTTCGTTCATGTGTGGTCACCTTGGGTTAGGGGGCGGTTCGTCAACACGGATTGCGGGGTGGTTCGCCGGCGAGGAAACGGCGGAGTTCCTCGGCGGCGGCGGCGGCGGCGATGGTGACGGTCTTGACCGACGCGCCGGCGATGTGCGGCGTGATGGTCACGTTCGGCAGGCTCAGCAACGGCCAGTCTGGCGGGACCGGCTCGACCGCGAAGGTATCGAGCGCGGCGCCGGCCAGGTGATGGTCGCGCAGCGCGGCGGTGAGCGCCGGATAATCGACCAGCGGGCCCCGCGCGGTGTTGATAAGATAGGCACCCCGCCGCATCGCGCCGATGCGCTGCGCGTTCATCAATCCCGTGGTCTCGGCGGTGACGCGGGCGTGCAGCGTGACGACATCGGCTTCGGCGAGCAGGGTTTCGAGCGTGGCGGGGCTGACGCCGTCGGCAATATCCGCCGGATCGAGCGGCACGTAGGGATCGTGCACCAGGATGCGGCAGCCGAACGGCTTGAGCAGGCGCACGACGCGCGTGCCGATCTGGCCGTAGCCAATCACGCCGACGGTCATTTCGGACAGTTCGCGGCCGGTGCGATCGGCGCGGTACAGATCGCCGCGCCAGTCCTGCCGGCGCAGGCTGTCGTGACCGGCGCCGATCAGGCGGGTTTGCGAGAGGATGGCGCCGATGGTGAATTCAGCGACTGCGCCGGCATTACGGCCCGGGGTGTTGACCACGCGGATCTGGCGCAGCCGGGCGGCCTGCATGTCGATATTGACCGGGCCGCCGCGCGACACCGCAATCAACCGCAGGCGCGGCATCCGTTCGAGCATCTGCGCCGAGACCGGAGCGAGATGGGTGACCAGGATTTCCGCATCGCCGACAAAACCGGCGATGATTGCGGGATCGCCCTGGTATTCCTTCAACCCGTCCATGCCCGGCGTGGCATAGCCATGCTCCATCGGCAGGTCGGGCCAGGGCAGCGTCATCGAGCGGAGCGCCACCGCATCGCCGCACGCGGCGCGGATGGCCTGCTCGAATGCCGCCGGGCGCATGAAATGATCGCCGATCACCGCGCAGTCGCGCGCTGGGTTATCCATGCCGCGTCTCCGTGAAACCGGCGAACTGGTGCCAGAACGGCGGCGCGGCGTCACGGGCGGCCTGATAGATGGGCAGCAGCGGGGCGTAATGCTCGGCGAGCGCGGGATCGGGCGGTTCGGGCGCGCCGAGCAGCGGGGCGACCCAGGCGCGGGCGCAATCATCCATGCTGGGTGCGATGCCGAGCGAGACGGCGGCGATCATGGCCGCACCCAGCGCACCGCTGCCGTGTTCCTTGATGATCCGCACCGGGCGGTTGAGCATCGCGGCAAAGATCCGGCGCATCGCGACCGAACGGGACGCACCACCGGTTATGCTGATCATGTCCGGTGCGCCGCCGATCGCGGCGTAGCAATCGGCCGCGGCGAGGGCGAGACCTTCGTAGATCGTGCGCATCAGGCCGGGCAGGTCGAGGCTGCGGTCGATCCCGGCGAGGCTGGCGCGGGCGTTCGAATTGGTGAACGGCCCGCGTTCGCCGGCCGCCGAAATATAGGGGTGATAGACGGCGCGCGCCGGCGGCGCGGCGAGTACCTGTTCGTCGAGGGCGCGCAGCATGGCACCGTGATCGGACGGGTGGCCGGCGAGTTGGACCGCCTGATCGGCGATGCCGACCAGCCAGTCGATGTTGAGCGTGGCGGCGAGGGTCGATTGCAGCAGCGCGGTCTTGCCCTTGACCGGAAACACCATGCGATAGCCGCTGAGCGGCGCGCCGGCTTCGCGCTCGAAATCATCGTCGGCGAGGCGGATGTTCATGCCGGTGCTGCCGATGATGGAGGTGCCGCAATCGGCACCGGTGCCATAGATGCCCGCACCCAGCGCGCTGCACAGCACATCGACATAGCCGAGCACCACCGGTGTGCCCGCCGCGAGGCCGAGGCTTGCAGCGGCGGCTTGGGTGAGCGCGTGCTGCGTCGTCATGCCATCGACAATTGGCGGCAGCAGATGGCGGTAGGGTTCGAGCGCATAGCCGGCGATGGTGACCGGCGAATAGGCCCGGGTGCGCCACGACCCGTAGGTGAAGCACGCCTCAGACGGATCGGTCGCACGAACGCCGGTGAGGTTGAAATAAATCCAGTCCTTGCAATGGAACGCGGTGGTGGCGCGGGCAAGCTGGCCAGGGCGGTTGGCGGCCAGCCACAGCAATTGGCCGGCCTGCTGGCAGGCGGCTGGGCCGGTACCGGATTCGGCGAAGATGGCGGGGCCGGTATCGCTCGCGCGGATGCGCTCGACGATCGGCCCGGCCCGGCCATCGAGCCAGAGCAGGGCGGGGCCGACCGGGGTGCCCGCGGCGTCGATCAGCCAGGTGCCGTCGCCCTGGCCGGTGATGGCGAGGCCGGCGACGGGCGCGCCATCGAGCCGGGCGACCAGGGCGGCGATGGTGGCCGCTGCATCCTCCCAGGTTTGCGCCATGTCCTGCTCGGCGAGGCCGCCTGGTGCTTCGCGATAGCGGTTGGGCCGGCTTTCGATCGCGACCGGCTGGCCCGCCAGATCGAAGGCGACAGCCTTGAGCATGGAGGTGCCGGCATCGAGGGCGATGAGGCGGGGTTCGGTGGTCATGCGATGGCTCCGTGAACAGTTTGGACAGCGCGAGGGTGATCGCCCAGAGCACCGTCAGGATCGCCGGCCGGATTGCCAGGTCTGTTATGCGCCGAGCATGCCCGCGCGTTTCGCGAAATCGCGGCGTGACAGGCCGCGCGCCATGAAGTCTTTGGCCGGGTTTTCGATGTTTCGAGTCATTGTTGCCTCCGGTTTATTTGTTGCGTTATAGGCACGATTTCACAAGGCGGTCATCACCTTGGGCGTTCGGGTGGCTTTCAGCCGGACCAGCCGTGTGGCCGTATCTTCGTCGGTGATCAGCGCCGTCGCGAGGCCGGCGTTCAGGACGGCGTGGATTGCCGCCACCTTGTCGCGCCCACCGGCGATGGCCAGAACTTCGCGGCCGCGCATCACTTCAGGATCGAGCGCGATGACCCGGTCGTGCAGTTCGGTTTCAACTCGCTGACCGGCTTCATCGAAAAAGCAGCCGAGCAGTTCGGCAACGGCACCATCGCGCCGGGCGGCTGCGAATTCCTCAGGCAGCACCATGCCGCTCATGCCGAGGAAGGCGGTGGGTTTGACCTCGCCAATGCCGACGATGAACAGGCTTGCCTGCGCCGCCAGTCGAAACGCCTCGACCACACCGCGCTGGCGGAACAGCATCTCGCGATCCGTGATCGAGTTGGCGTAGAACGGCACCGGCGGCAGATAGGCCGCGGCGCCGGTTTTGTCGGCAAGCGCGTGAATGACGTCGAACGGGTTGGCACCGACCCGGCGCGGCACATCGCCGAGGGCCGAGACCACCGTGAGATCGGGATAGGACCCGGGTGGCAGATGATCGATCGATGCGGCGATGCTGCGGCCATGGCCGACGCCGATGATGCTGTGGCGGCCCCGTTCAAACGCATCCGTCAGGTAGTCCGCACCGGCGCGGCCGAGCGAGGAGAATAGGGTTTTGCCGTCCGGCGGTGCTGGGACGACGCGGCAGACATCGAGCGCGAAACCGTTGGCGATCTGCTGTTCGAGACCGACACAACTGGCCAACGCGCCGCTGATCGAAATACGGACGATGCCGTCCTGCACGGCGCGGGCAATCAAGCGTTGGACGCGGGTTTGCGGCAAGCCCAGCCTTGCAGCGATTTCAACCTGGGTCAGCGATGATTCGTAATAGAGCCACGCGACTCTCGTTGCGAGTTCGACATCATCATGTCCAAGGCGCCTGCTTGAACGACACGCCACCGCTCCATCCCCGTTTGAATAATTTTTATTGTCCCGCAGGTTTTATTCACACGGATATCAGTGTCAAGTGAAATCCGCATATTCACAAAGTCATCGGCCCCGATGGGCTAACGGGTTGTTGGAATGAAGCGGCGGAGGTCCGCGGTCGCCCGCATGACGGGGCGGATCGCACCCGGCGCGATGACGCCGATGCTGGCGGCCTGCACCAGCAGATTGCCGGCGGTGGTCGCCTCGACCGGGCCTGCGATGACGGTGGCGTTGGTGCAATCGGCGATCGCCTGGCACAGCAGGTCAATCCGCGAGCCGCCGCCGACAATGTGGATGCGGTTGGTGTGGTGGTCGGCCACCTGATCGATTTCGGCGAGGCTGGCGGCCACCGAGGCCGCGAGGCCGCGCAACACGGCGCGGGTGATCACAGCGGGTGTCGGATCGAGCACGACGCCGCAGGCGGCGCACCAGCGGAGGATGCGGTCCGGCATGGTGACGCCAGGATGTGCGAACTCGGGTTCGGTCGGGTCGATCGCGACATCCGAACATAGCGCCGCGGCGTCTTGCAGGATCGGCTCGATCGGCGGATCGCCCCAGGCGCGCAGGCATTCCTGCAGGATGAACAGGCCGCTGGTGTTTTTCAGCAGCCGCGTGGTGCCGGCGATGCCCTGTTCATTGGTGATATTGGCGCGGCGGGCGGCCTCGCTGATCAGCGGGCGCGGGCGCTCGATGCCGGCAAGGCACCAGGTTCCGCTCGAAATATAGGCCCAGTCCTCGCCCGCCTCGGCCGGGATTGCAGCGATCGCGCTCGCGGTATCATGTGTGGCGGGAGCGATGACGATGGTGCCGACGAGGCCGGTGTCCGCGGCGATGGCGGGCAGTAGCGGGCCAAGGATGGTGCCGGGCTCGACCAGATTGGGAAACATGGCGCGCGGGATGCCGAACGCGGTCAGCACCGTGTTCGACCAGTCGCGCCGGACCGGATCGTAAAGTTGGGTGGTGCTGGCGTTGGTGTGTTCGCAGGCCACGACCCCGCACAACCAGTAATGGATCAGGTCCGGCAGCATCAGGAAGCGGGTCGCCCGGCTGAACAGGTCAGGCGACGCGCGCTTTGCGGCCAGGAGTTGCGGCAGCGTGTTGATCGGCAGAAATTGCACGCCGGTCGCCTGATATAAATCGGCGCGCGGCATGGTTTCATCGAGCGTGTCGATCACGCCCTCGGTCCGGCGGTCGCGGTGGCTGTGGACCATGCCGATCGTCAGCGCATCGGCATCGAACAGCGCGTAATCCACCCCCCAGGTGGTCACGCCGATGCTCGCCACCGGCCCCTGGCCGGACGCGATGCGAAGTCCATGGCGAATTTCGCGCCAGAGTTCGAGCATGTTCCAATACAGGCTGGCGCCGAGGGGCACGGCGCGATTGGGAAACCGGTGCAGGATATCGAAACTCAGCCGGCCGCCTTCGACCGCACCGAGCGCGACCCGCCCGCCGGATGCACCAAGGTCGATCGCGATGTGGCGCGCAGCACTACCGAACATAGGCGGCGGGCACGCCGCCATCGACCGTCAGCACGCCGCCGGTGGTTTTGCGCGAGGCCGCGGAGGCGAAGAAGGCGATGGCTTCAGCGACATCGTCCGGCAGGACATTGACCTTGAGCGTGGTGCGCGCGCGATAATGCGCTTCAAGCTCGGTCTCGGCGATGCCGTAGGTGGCGGCACGGTCGGCCCGCCAGGATGAGTTCCAGATCGAAGAGCCGGACAGCACGGCATCCGGCAGCACGGTGTTGACGCGAATGCCCGCACCGCCGCCTTCCTCGGCGAGGCAGCGGGCCAGGTGTAGTTCCGCCGCCTTGGCGGCCGAATAGGCGCCGGCGTTGCGCCCGGCGGCGACCGCGTTTTTACTGGCGACAAACACCAGTGCGCCGCCGCAAGCTTGCCGGCGCAGCACGCGAAACGCGGCACGGGCGACCAGGAAATAGCCGGTGGCAAGAATGTCGAACATCAATTGCCAGTCAGCCAGGCTGGTCGCCTCGATCGGGTCGCTTTTGCTGATGCCGGCGTTGTTCACCACGATGTCGACCCCGCCGTAAGCGAGCGTCGCGGCGGTGAAGGCGGCATCGACCGCAGCTTCGCTGGTCACGTCCATCGGCGTGGCGATCGCGCGGTGAAACCCGTGGCGGGCGGTGAGCGCGGCGGCGACTTCGGCGCTGCCATCGGCATTGCGATCGGCGATGACGACATGCGCGCCATCCCGCGCAAGGCGCGCGGCGGCGGCGCGGCCGATGCCGCTGGCCGCACCGGTGATCAGCGCAACATGGCCATCGAGCGGCTTCGGCGGCGGTTTCAGCGAGAGTTTGTAGAGTTCGAGCGGCCAGTATTCGATGGCGAAGCTCTCGGCGGCGTCGAGTGTTTCGAAGCCGCCCACCACATCGGCATGGCGCATCACCGCGATGGCGCGGCGGTACAACTGGCGGGAGACTTCGGCGGCGAAGGCATCGGAGCCGGTGGTGACCATGCCGATTCCGGGGATGAGAATGATGCGGGGCCAGGGCGCGGCCATCGTATCGCCGGGTTGGGCGTGGGATTGGAAATAATCCCGATAATCGCTGACGAAACGCGCGATCCCGGCGGTGGCTGCCGTGATCAGGGCGTCGGCACCGTGTTCGGGCTGCCAGTCGAGCAACAGCGGCACGCGCTTGGTGTGGACCAGATGGTCCGGGCAGGCGGCGCCGCGCATGGCAAGCGCTGCACATTGGGCGCTGGTGGTGAAATTCAGCACATCGTCGCTGGAATCGACGCTGAGGATCATGCTCCGATCCTGGCTGATCGCGCCGCGAATCACCGGCAGCACCTGGGTCAGCAGCGTGTCGCGCTCGGCGGCGGACACGCGCGTGATCGTGGTAGGACCGAAGGGCGATGGGTTCGCTTTTGCCGCGAGAAACGCTTCGGCTTCGCCGATGATGCGCAGCGTGCTGGCATAGCAGGCCGCCGCGGTGTCACCCCAGGTGACCAGACCGTGCTTGCCCATGACGACGCATTCGAGGTCCGGATTGTTGCGCACGGCGGCACCGATCTGTTTCGAGAGATCGAACCCCGGGCGGATATAAGGCACGAACGCCGCCCTTTTGCCGAACACCTGCTGGACCAGCGCCGCGCCGTTCGGGCTGCACGCAATCGCGATGATCGCATCGGGATGGGTATGATCGACATGCGGTGCCGGGGTGAAGGCGTGCAGCAAGGTTTCGATGCTCTGGCGCGGCCGCCCCGGTTCGAAGGCGCAACGGTCAAGATAGGCGGTCATGTCTTCATCGGACATGGTGGGGCGGGCGAACAACGGTTCGATGTCATCGAGGCGGAGGCCGGCAAAATGCTTCGGCTCGATCGAGGCGAGATCGCTGCCGGAAGCCTTGACCCAGAGCACCGGCGTCGCGCGGCCGAGGTGATCGCGCTCGATCGATTTGACCGAGGTATTGCCACCGAAAATATTCACAATGCGGCGATCCGCGCCGAGCAGGCGGGAACGGTGGGCGAGTGCCGCCAGCCCCTCGCCGGCCGGCGGTTGGGATGCTGGCCAGGTGGGGCAGCGTTGATCGGTATCGTTCATCCGAGCCTCATGATCGAGTTAGTCGCCATAGCCGCCGCCGGTCGCGATAACGCCGCGGTCGCGTTTGATCGCCCGCAGATAATCGCCCTCGCGATGGGCGCGCAACGGGTCTTCGGGCAGGTTGTGGCCGCGCCGCCAGGCGGCGAGACGCGGGCGGACATCGGTGCGGAAGGCATCGAGCAAAATGCGGTGCGCGCCCAACGCATCGCCCTCTGCCTGCGCGGCGGCGAGGCCGGCGCGATCGATCAGCAGAGCCTTCGCATAGGCTTCCTGGCAATTCAGAATACTCATGATCATGCCTTCGATTTTCGCTTCGATGTTGAAGCTCTGATCGATCATGTAGCTGACACCGCGGGCGCAGGCTTCGGTTGCCGGATCGTCGGCGGCCGCGACCAGTTCGGCGTAGATCAGGAAGAGTTCGAGCGGGTTGGTGGACCCGACAATCAGATCGTCGTCGGCGTAGCGCCGGGCGTTGAAGTGAAAGCCGCCGAGCTTGCCTTCATCGAGCAGGATGGCGACGATGGATTCGATATTGGCGCCCTGCGCGTGGTGACCGAGATCGACCAGCACCTGCGCCTGCGGGCCGAGCGCCTGCGCATGCAGCAATGCGGCACCCCAATCGGCCAGATCGGTATAATAGAAGGCGGGCTCGAAGAATTTGTATTCGATCAGCATACGCGCATCATCCGGCAGGATGTCGGCGCAGGCTTGCAGCCCGGCGCGCAGGCGCCGACGCCGGGCGCGGATGTCGTCCTGACCAGCGTAATTGGTGCCGTCCGCGAACCACAGGCTGAGATCGCGGGCGCCGGTTTGCTGCATGATCGCAACGCAATCATGCAGATGGGCCAAGGCCTTGTCGCGAATTCGGGCATCGGGGTGGGTGAGCGAGCCGAGGCGATAATCCTCGTCCTGGAACAGATTGGGGTTGATGGCACCGATCGCGATGCCGCATTCGGCAGCGAAGCGGCCGAGGGTTGCGGCATCGTCCACCTTGTCCCACGGGATATGCAGAGCAACGCGCGGGGCGATGCCGGTCATGCGGTGAACCTCTGCCGCGTCCTCGATCTTTTCCCACACGCTGCGCGCGGCACCGGGGGCGGCGAAGGTTTTGAAGCGGGTGCCCGTGTTGCCGAACGCCCAGCTTGGCGTTTCGATGATCTGCGCATCGAGCCGCGCGATGAAAATTGCGTCGTCCATCAATCCTCCGCGACGATCAGCCGGATATCGGCTGCTTCCAAGGCTGCGAGATCGGCCTCGGCCGGCATCGTATCGGTGATGACGATGTCGAGTTCGGTCAACGTCGCGATGGTTGCCAGCGCCCGCCTGCCGAATTTCGAAGAGTCGATTAGCGCGATCGCGGTGGCGCCCGAGCGCAGCATGGCGCGTTTGGCACCGACCTCGGGCAGATGGGAATCGGTCAGGCCGAGTCCGGCGTGAAATCCCCTGGTGGAAAAGAACACCTTGTCGGGGTGCAGGCGGGCCATGACATCTTCGAACAGAACGCCGGTGAAGGAGCGCGCCGGGGCGTGAAACGCACCGCCGACCAGCACGAAATCGACCCCGGCGGCGGCGAGCGTATTCGCGGCATCCAGGCTGGAGACGATGGCCGACACGTCGTGCCCCGCGAGCATGCGCACCAGATGCAACGCCGTGGTCGAGGCATCGAAAGCGATCGTGTCGCCTGGCGCGATCAGACCGAGGGCGGCCCTGGCGATTGCGGATTTCGCCGCGGTGTGGCGGCTGGCGCGCAGCTGGTGGCTGAGTTCCTCGCTCATGCGCTCGCGCAGCCGGGCACCGCCGCGCACCCGCTCCATCAATCCCTGCTCCGCCAGCGCATCGAAATCGCGCCTGATCGTCATGTCATGGACGCCGAACTCGGCGGCGAGATCGCGGACGCGCAAGACCGGCGCGTTGACGGCACGGCGGAGGATTTCCGCCTGGCGCAGCGTGTCGCTCATGGCCCGCACGCCGGTTTTGAACATCTATATGTGCGTTTCCACATCACGATCGTCGCTTACGCCACAATGCGCGGCCTCACAAGCGCTGATCTGATGAGTTTTTGATTTGCGTTATATTGCGCTGCACAATTACGAATTTACGCGGCGTATTTAAGTAAGCAAGAAAGCGCTTCTTTTTTGAAAAAAAGAAGCAAAAAACTTTTTTTAATCTGGGCTAAAGCGATTTCAGCCGCATGAACCCAGCGAATAAAAGTTTTTTTGCTTCTTTTTTTACAAAAAAAGAAGTCCTCCCCCCCCTGCCCTGCCCGCCTCACTTGACAGACCAATGTTCACTCATGTTAAGTTTGTCGGATAAACTGGACCTAAAGAGTCGAAATAATCAATCTATCGGAGGGAAACGCGCCATGAAGCATCATTTTCGGTCATCATCGATCCTGGTCGGCCTTACCTTGCTGGTTGCTGGTGGCGGCACGGCGCTGGCCGCTGAGCCGAGCATCGCGTTCGTGCCGAAACTGGTCGGGATTCCGTATTTTTCGGCGATGAAACAGGGTTTCGAGCAGGCGGGCAAAAAATTCGGCGCCCACATCATTTATCAGGGACCGACCACGGCTTCGGTTTCTGGGCAGGCTGAGATGGTGCAGAGCCTGATCAACAAGCATGTCACCGCGGTCGGTGTTTCCGCGAACAGCCCAACGGCGCTCGAGGCGCTGGCCAAGCAGGCGAAGGACCATGGCATCCTGTTCTATTCGACGGATTCACAGGTCGATGGTCCGGACGTGGATTTGCGGGTGCAGCAGACCAGCAACAAGGCATTGGCCTATACCGTGATCGATCAATTAGCGACGGCGATCGGCGGCAAGGGCGACGTTGCGTTCGTCTCCGGTGGTCCGACCGCGACCAATCTGAACGAATGGATTGCGCTGATGAAGCAGCGGATCGCGGCGAAATATCCGGCGATCAAGGTGGTTTCGATCCAGTACGCCGGGGAGGACATCAACAACGCGACGCAGGTGACCGGGCAGCTGCTCTCGGCGTATCCGCATCTGAAGGGCGTGGTCGGCGTCAATTCGACGGCGGTGCCCGGCGCGGCGCAGGCGGTGTTGCGGGCCGGGCTCTCCGGCAAGGTGGCCGTGACCGGCATTACCGATCCGAATTCGATCCGCCCGTTCATCATGAACGGCACGGTGAAGAGCGTGGTGCTGTGGAACCCGATTGCGCTGGGTTATCTGACCGCCTGGGGCATCATGCAGGAGTTGGCGCATAAACCGTTCGCAACCGAGAACGCAGTGCCGGGCCTCAAGGGCAAGGTGCATTACGATGCCGCAACGCACACGCTGCTGCTGGGCAAGCCACTGGTGATCGACAAGGCCAATGTCAGCCTGAATTTCTGAGCGGTTCGCAGGATGGCGCTGGTCGAGCTGAAAGGGATCGTCAAGCGCTTCGGCGGCGTGGTCGCGCTCGATGGCGTCGATCTGACTTTGGTGCCGGGCGAAACCCATGCGTTGCTCGGCGAGAACGGCGCCGGCAAATCGACCCTGATCCGGGTGATGACCGGCGCGGTCGTGCCGGATGAGGGCAGCATCACGGTGGGCGGCACGCCGTGCCGGTTCACCCATCCGGCGCAGGCGAGCGCGGCGGGGATTGCGGCGGTCTATCAGGAGCCGATGATCTATCCGCATCTTTCGGTGCTCGAGAATATATTCGCGGGCGCCGAAATGACCGGACGGTTCGGCATCGTGCGGCGTGGCGCGATGGCTGCGGTGGTGCGGCCGCTGCTGGAACAGCTCGATCTGCCTGCGAGCCTGCTCGTACGCCGGATGAGCAGCCTCAGCATCGGGTTTCAGCAGATGGTGTTGATCACCAAGGCGCTGATGCTGAATGCGCAGGTGATCATTTTCGATGAGCCGACCTCGATTTTATCGCAGGCGGAGACCGATCGGCTGTTCGTGATCATCGAGCGCTTGCGTCGCGACGGCCGGGCGATCGTGTACATCACGCATCGGTTGGACGAAATTCGCCGGATCGCCAGCCGGGTGACCGTGCTGACCGATGGGCGGGTGAGCGGCACCGCGCTGACGAGTGATCTGGATGAGGCAAAGTTGCTGACGCTGATGGCGGGCAAGGCGAGCCGGGATTACGGCAAGCCGCTGCGCGACCGCGCCGCGCCGGCCCACGGCACGCCGGCGCTGCGGATGGCCGGGCTCACCCGGGCAGGCGCCTATCAGAATGTCGATTGGGACGTGCCGGCGGGCCAGGTGACCGGGGTGTACGGGCTGGTGGGATCGGGGCGCAGCGAGGTCGCGCTGGCGGCGTTCGGCGCGTTGCGGCCCGAGCGCGGCACGATCGCGCTGCAGGGCCGGCCGATCGCGCCGCGCGATCCGGCCGAGGCGATGAGGCTCGGCATCGGGTATCTGCCGGAAGACCGGAAATTACAGGGCATTTTTGCGACCAAGCCGCTCGAGGCGAATTTGACGGCGGGCACCATCGGGCGGTTTCGCGCCCGCGGCGGGCGGCTCGATTTCGCGGGCTTGCGGGGCGAGGCGCTGCGGCTGATCGGGTACTACCGGATCAAGGCGCGCGATGAAACAATCGGCATCGGCACGCTTTCGGGCGGCAATCAACAAAAGGCGTTGTTCGCGCGCTGGGCGGGGCAGAGTTTGAAAGTGCTGATCCTGGATGAACCGACTCGCGGCATCGATATCGGCACCAAGGCGGAGATCCACGATTTCATCCGCGATCTGGCGGCCGGCGGACTGGCGGTGGTGGTGATTTCATCGGACCTGCCGGAGGTTCTGGCGGTGAGCGACCGGATCATTGTGATGCGGCGCGGCAGCGTGGTCGGCGTTGCCGAGGGCGCGGCGATGAATGCCGAGGCGATTCTCGCCAGCGCGGTCGGCGCGGATGCGAGGGCCGCATGAGTGCGGCGGTGATGGGCGCGCCAAAGGTGCCGCGCTTGCGCCTGCCGCAGGGGCGCGAGGCGCTGCTGCTGATCACGCTGGCGGTGCTGGTCGCGGGCATCGGCATGTTTTCGCACGGCGCGTTCTGGAGCCGGATCAACCTCGACAATCTGTTCGTGTCCAGCGCGATCACACTGATTCCGGCGATCGGCATGACGGTGGTGATCCTGACCGGTGGCATCGATGTTTCGACCGGCTCGATGCTGGGGCTGACCGCGGCGATCGGGGGGTCCTGTTTCGCGGCGGGGTGGAGCCTGGCCGCGACGGTGCCGGTATTTCTGCTCGCCGGCGCGGGCCTGGGGCTGGTGAATGCGGTGCTGATCATCAAAGGGAAAATTCCGCCGGTGATCGCGACGCTGGGAACGCTGAGTATTTATCGGATGATCGTGTTCATCGTGCTGGGCAGCAACTGGATCACGCAGATCCCGCCGGTGCTGACCCGTGTTTTCGTGGTCGACCATGTGCTGTGGCTGCCGGTGGTGGCGCTGATTGCGCTGGGCTTCGTGATCGTGGCGTCGCTGTACCTGCGGTATTTCCGCTGGGGGCGGCATGTTTATGCGCTCGGCAACAACGAGGAGGCGGCGCGGCTCGCCGGCATCCGGCCGGAGCGGATCAAGCTCGCGGCCTATGTCATGCTCGGCCTGCTGACCGGGTTTGCGGCATTGCTCACACTGGGGCAGAGCCCGATGGTGCAGACCTCGACCGGCAGCGGGTTTGTCTTGCAGGTGATCGCGGCGGTGGTGCTGGGCGGCACATCGCTGTCCGGCGGGCGGGGCACCATGGCGGGCACGCTGCTGGGCACGCTGGTGGTGCAGGTGGTCGATGACGGGATCGTGCTGCTGCACATCCAGCCGTTCTGGAACGGCGTGGCGCTGGGGGTGATCATTCTCGCGGCGATCGGGCTCAGTTCCCGCCGTGACGCCGGAGGGATGTGAGGATGCATGCATCGGGGTTCGACCGCACACGGCCGTTGCTGCTGGCGGCGATGGCGGTGCTGGCGCTGGCCGGGTTCGCCATCGGGCATCCCGATATTCTGAGCGGTGCGAATTTCGACAGCATGGCGGTGTTCGGCGTCGAGATCGGGATGATCGCGCTGGGGCAGACGCTGGTGATCAGTGGAGGCGATTCCGGGATCGATCTGTCGGTGGGCGCAATCGCCGGTCTGGCGCAGGTGGTGCTGGGGCGGCTGCTGCATGCCGATGTGGCATGGCCGCTCGCCGTGGCGGTGACGCTGGGTGCCGGGCTCGGGCTGGGTGCAATCAACGCGCTGGCGGTGACCTGGCTGCGGATTGCGCCGATCATTGCGACGCTGGCGACATTGTTCGGGTACGCCGGCCTCGCGCTGGTACTGAGCGGCGGGACCAATATCGATCTGACGCAGCAATCCTCATGGTTTCTGGCGTTGGGCCAGGGGCGTGTGCTCGGCCTGCCGTTTCAGTTGATCGCACTGTACCTGCCGCTGCTCGCAATGTTCGCGTTTTTGCAGCACGGCACTGGGTATGGCCGGGCGCTGTATCTGACCGGCACCAACGACCGGGCGGCGGCGCTGGCCGGGTTGCGGGTCGGCCGGCTGCGCGGTGCGGCCTATGTGCTGTGCGGATTGACCGCGACGATTGCCGGCATCGTCGGCGCCGCGCGGCTCGGCACGGCGCGGCCGGATGCGGGGATGAACGACAATCTGATCAGCATCGCCATCGTGGTGCTGGGCGGCACCGGGATTTTCGGCGGGACAGGGTCGGTGGTGGGCACGGCGCTGGCGACGGTGGTGATCGCGATCGTCGATTACGGGCTGAGCTATAATGATTTCAACCCGATCTATCAGGCCGGCGTGATCGGGGTGATTTTGATCGGGGTGATCCTGGTCGAAAATCCGGTGCTCGCGTGGCGTGCCCGGCGGTTCAAATAAGGAGAGGCGGCACATGAAGGGATTTGGCATCCACACCAGCCTGTGGGCGCATGATTGGACCGAGCAGGCCGCACGGCTCGCCATTCCCGAGGCGGCGAAACACGGGCTCGCCTTTGTCGAGATCGCGCTGATCGAGCCGGACCGGGCCGAAACCGAGGTAACGCGGGGCTTGCTGGAGCAGCACGGGCTCGCCGCGTGCTGCTCGCTCGGTCTGCCCGAGGAAGCGCGGCCGACCACCAACCCGGACAAGGCCTTGGAGTTCGTAACGCTCGCGCTGGAAAAAACCGCCGCGATCGGCGCCTCGCTGTTCACCGGCGTGACCTATGGCTCGATCGGCGAGCGCACCGGCCAGCCGCCGACCGCGGCGGAGCTCGATGCGGTGGCGCGGTTTCTCGACAAGGCGGCAGCGGTCGCGCGCGGCTTTGGCATCATTTTCGGGATCGAGGTGGTTAATCGCTACGAGTCGCATCTGTTCAACACCACGGAACAGGCGGTCGCGCTGATCGAGCGGGTCGGCGCGCCGAATATCGTGCTGCATCTCGATACCTATCACATGAATATCGAGGCGACCGGACAGGCCAACGCGATCCGCGCGGCGGGGGCACACCTTGCGTATATCCATCTGTCGGAGAGTCATCGCGGGGTGCCGGGTACCGGCACGATCGCGTGGGACGAGGTGTTCGCCGGGTTGGCCGGGCTGGGGTTCACCGGCGGCATGGCGCTTGAAAGTTTCATCCATATGCCGCCGCGCCTGGCCGCGGCGCTGTCGGTCTGGCGGCCGGTGGCACCCAGCCGGGCGGCGATCATCGATGAGGGATTGCCGTTTCTGCGCAACAAGGCGCGGCAGTACGGGTTGATCTGATCGCAGCGTTCAGTGCGGCTTTTGCGCGGTCGCTTGTTCCAGCAGCGCCCGGGCGCGGCGCAGGTCCGCGTGGTCGGACCCCGGGGTGAACGCGGTAACGACGGGCAGCAGCAGGGATGTGATCGTGTCCGGATCGGCGCCGGCGGCGAGGCTGAGCGCGGCGCGGAGTTCATAGAACCGGGCGGTTTGCTGGCGGGCGATGCGTAATGCCGCCTGCAACTCGGCTTTTGCCCCAGCATCGCCGGTCGCGCGCAGGATGCGGCCGCGCAGATGATGGACTCCGGCGAGCGCATAGGCTTGACCCGACCGGGCGATCACAGTGTTGCATTCGTCGAGTTTCGCAAGCGCGATGTCGGTTTTGCCATGGTCGAACATTATGGCAGCCTCGACGACCCGGTAGAACGGGGACCAGATTTTACTTTGGATTTTTTCGGCCAGTGCAGATCCCACCGCCATCTGCGCTATGGCGCCTGAAAGGTCGCCCGATTTGGCCGCGAGCCACGCGTTCAGATAGTCGGCGTGCGGCTTCAGCCACAAGCCTCGTTCCACCGCCGCGTTCAGAGCCGTGGCAACCCGCCTGGCTGCCGCAATATCGTCGAGCAGCAGCGACGCGATGGCGAGATGCGAAAGCACATAGGCCTGAGTCGTCGGTAGTTGCAGTGCGGCCGCCTCCGCGACCGCGGCGTCACCACGGGCCGTGGCGGCATCGAGCCGGCCTTGCTGGATCAGCAAGAGCACGTCCTGCGCCATCATGCTGGCGTAGGGATCGAGGGGCGAGTCAGGGCGTATATCCCGGTTGATCGTGGCGTCGTATTCCCTCGCGGAAGTCGTAAACCAATAATCGGCCTGCGGCAGATGACCTTGCAGTAAAGCGCAGTAGCCAATGACCCGCTGTGGCAAGAACTGTAGATTGGGAATGTCGGTGCGCTGTGCCATCTGCAGCGCGCGGCGTGCCAGCGCCTCCGCGCGGTCAAGTTCGGCGCTCATCAGCAGCCGCGCCGACTCGCTGTAAAGCAGCACGACACCATCGCGGCCGGGAGCCGCGTGCTCAAGCAACTGGCTGAGGTGCTCAAGATTCGCGCCCGCCTCCTCAGTGGTATAACCGCCGATGCTGACCAATGGTTTCATCATTAGTTTACGCAATGCAATCTCACGGTCGTCGCGCGCGCGGCCCGGCGGCAAGGTGAGCAGCAGGCGGAGGGCCGCGCGCAAATGCTGCACTGCCTCGACCCAGGCGGCCTGTCCGATCGCGCGGATGGTCGCGCGCTGCCACCAGCGCAGCGCGGGTTCGACGGCGCTGGCCTCGGTATAGTGATGCGCCACCAGCTCCGGCTGGTCTTCCGCGATGCGGGGAAATTTCTGTTCGAGCACGGCCGCAATATTGCCGTGGAGGCGCATCCGTTCGGTGCGCAGGATCGAATGGTAGGCGGCATCCTGGATCAGCGCGTGGCGGAAGCTGAACACGGCATCGGGCGGCGCGCCGCGCCCGGTGACCAGGCCCGATCGGATCAATTCGTCGAGACCGCGGGTCAATTGGGTATCGGCGACGCCGGCGCAGGCGGCCAGCCAGTTGTAAGGAAACTTGCGGCCGAGCACGGCGCCGGTCTGGGCGATCGCCTTGGCAGCACCCAACCGGTCGAGCCTGGCCATCAGCGTATCCTGCAGGGTGGCCGGCACGGTCATCGTCGCGGTATCGCCTTCCAGCACCGAGCGGGTCAGCTCTTCGACGAACAGCGGCACACCGCCGGCGCGCTCGGCGATGCGATCGCGGATTTCGGGCGGCAGGGTGCCGGCGCCGAGACGCTCGATGATGGCGGCGGCAGCGCTGGGCTCGAGACGGTCGAGCGCCAGGGTCGCGACGGCCGGATGGCCCGCCGCCGCCCAGGGCAGCGCCAGTTCGGGCCGCGCGCTGACCAGGACCAGCACGGGCAGCCCCGGCACGCGGGCGACAATGCGGGCCAGCAGTTCGAGCGTGAGCGTGTCGCTCCAATGCGCGTCTTCGAATACCAGCAGGCGGGGGCGTGGTGCTCCGGTGACGAGCAGATCGACCAGCGCCGCGAGGGTGCGTTCACGCCGGGCGGTCTGGTCGGTGATGACATCGGCGCCATCGGCGAGACCGAGCAGATCGGCGATCACGCTGCGCGCAACCCCGCTGAGGCACAAAAATTCATCGAGCCTGGCCTGCCGGCTGGCCTGGGTTGCCTCGGCCGTGAAGCCGGCGCGGCGTTCGACCCAGTCGATCACCGGGCGCAGCGCGCTGGATTGGCTGTAGGACGCGCATTGCAGAATGATCAGATCATGCGGTTCCAGCTCGTACGGTGCTGCAGCCAGGGCTTCGCGCAAGGCGGCAATGATGCGTGATTTGCCAAGGCCAGGTTCGCCCGAGAGCAGCACGACCTGACCGTTGCCGGCGGATGCGCGATCCCATCGGTCGAGCAGGGTGGCAAGCTCGGCGGTGCGGCCGAGCATGGGCGCGCGGCGGCTGCGGTGTGCGGCGGCAAACCGGCTTTCCGATGCGGCGGCGGCGATGACGCGCCACGCCGGCTGCGGTTGATCGAACCCCTTGAGTTCGAGTGCGCCGAGCGGTTCAAGCGTGAACAGCCCGCCCAGCAGATCGCCGGTGGTCTGGCTGATGACAATGCCGCCCGGTGGCGCGGCCGATTGCAGCCGTACGGCCAGGGCCGGGAGTTGACCGACCACGCCGTTTTCACGATCGGCCGCGTTGCTGACAACGGCGAGACCGGTGGCGATGCCGATGCGGGCCTGAAGCGGAAACCCCGGCAAACCTGCCACCTGCCCGACCGCCTCGACGAGGCGCAGCCCGGCCCTGACGGCGCGTTCCGCGGCATCTTCGCGGGCCTCGGGGTAGCCAAAAAACGCCATCAGCCCGTCGCCGTGGTAGCTTGCGATGTAGCCGCCCAGCTGGTCGATCGCTTCGGTGCAGGCGTCCATGTAGCGATGCAGGATCAGCCGCAGTTCCTCGGGATCGAGCCTGGTGGCAAGGGTTGTCGAACCGACCATGTCGCAGAACAAGAGGGTCAGGTTGCGTCGCTCGGCGGTGACGCCCGGCAGCTTGGCGGCACCATGCAGTGCATTGATGGCCCGGAGGAGTTTTTTGCGCGGCCCCATCGGCAGTCCGAGGGCCGCGAGATCGGCCTCGCTCAGGTCGGCGAGCGTATCGCCATCGATCCCCTGTTCAAGAAAAGCCGGTGCGAACGCACCGAGGCCCAGGCCCTCGAGCCAGTTGGTAATGTCGTCGATCTGCATGCAGTCAATGCCCTACCCGCAGAGCGTGCATACGATGCCGGCAAGGTTGTTACAATAATGCGGTGGCGGAACGGCGCGTGCGCAAATCGCGCCATCTATCACCATACTCGCGCTTCATGACTGATTCTCGGACGATTTGTCTGTGATCTGGGTCACATATGCGGCGTTCGAATTGCGATATTCTGGACAAATGTGGCAGAAATGTACCACCTCCGCGCGCCGGAGCACCGATGGCCGCGGCGGTCTCTGCCCTTTGCCCTGGCTTTGGGACCGATGACGGACCAGGACGAGACCCTGCGGGTCATGCGCACCAATCCGCTGGGCCTCTGGCCGGACTCCGCCTATGACGCGATGGTGGCCCGGCGCGAATTCCTGGGGCGCAGCCTGATTCTGGTGAACGCGCCGGAGATGATCCGCCACGTGCTGATCACCCGCAATGACATCTACCGCCGCACGTCGACCGCGATTCGCTTGCTGCGGCCGCTGATCGGGCGCGGGTTGCTGTTGAGTGAGAGTGCGCTCTGGCAACGCCAGCGGCGGGTGATCGCGCCCACCCTGGCGCCGCGTGCGATCCCGACGCTGATGGTCCCCGCCGCCGCCGCGATCGATGCGTGGTGCGATGCGCAGGCCGCTCTGCCGGGACCGATCGATCTGCTGCGATCGTTGCAGGGCCTGGCACTGGAGATTGCCGCGCGATCGATGTTCTCGATCTCGGCGGTGCCGTTTGCACAGAGCGTGCGCGCGCTGATCGGCAGCGCCACCATCATCGGCCTGTCAAAACCGGATTATCTCGACATGGTGTTGCCGGTACGGGTGCCGGCACCGCGCGATCTCCGGCGCTGGTGGTTTCAGCGGCGCTGGATGGGCTTGATCAGCCGGATGATCGCAGCGCGCGAAGCCGCGCCGGCCACCGGGGCGCCGCGCGATCTGTTCGATCTGCTGCGCACCGCCAGCGCTGCGGATGGCGCCGGCGGGAGACGGCAATTGCGCGACGAGGTGGCGACCATGATCATCGCCGGGCATGAGACGACGGCGCTGACGCTGTTCTGGGCCTGTGTGCTGGTCGCCGATCATCCGCAAACGCAGGCGAGGCTGGCGGCGGAGGCGGCAACGCTCGATCTTGCCGGCGACGGCGCCGTGCTGGCGGCGGCGCTGGAGCGGTTGGTGTTCACCCGCGCCGTGGTGCAGGAGGCGCTGCGGCTCTATCCGCCGGCGGCGATGATCACGCGGCGGGCGACGATCGCCGACGATTGCGCCGGCGTCGATGTACCGAAAGGCGCCACGGTGATGGTGGCGCCCTGGGTGCTGCATCGGCACCGGTCGTTATGGCACGCGCCGGAACGCTTCGACCCCGGGCGGTTTTTGCCCGGTGCCGCCCCCTACGACCGGTTCGCGTATCTGCCGTTCGGCGCGGGACCACGGGTGTGCGTTGGTGCGCAGTTTGCCCTGGCCGAAAGTACGCTGGCGTTGGCGACGCTGATGCAGCGCTTTGCGATCAGCCGGGTTGATTCCGATCCGGTACACGCAGTCGTGGTCCTGACGACTCACCCGAACCGCGCACCGCTGTTTCGGCTGACATCGCGGTGACGCGGCGCGCAAGGTGCGGTAGCGGTCAGCGGGATTGCAATACGTCGATTCGGTAATGCGATGCACGGCGGTGCAGGCTGCGGCGCAGGCGGTCGGCAGTGGCTTCAATAAACAGGCCGACAGCGCGGTCGTTGCCGCTCGATCGATCGAGGCGTCCGGTGTGATTGACCAACAAGACCGTGGTGATCGGTGCAGCGACACGGAGCACCGTGCGCGCGAGGGCGAGGATCTCGCGATCGCTGCGGTCGTTAAGTCGGTGCAGCAGCGCGATCAGATCGAACGACCCGGCAAGGGCGAGGTGCGGCATCGGGTCGGGAGCGAACTGGACGTTATGGAGCGCCGCGCAATGGATCTGCGCGGCCATCAGTCGCGCAGCATCGCCCTCGGTCGCAAGCAGAGCATCGCACCGACCGGCAAGTGCGTGCGTGAACCGACCGCTGCCACACCCTATTTCGAGCCCGGAGCGAAAGTGCCGCGCATCGAGAACGCGCAGGCTGGCGGCATGCATTGTCCGCTCAGTGTTCGAGCCGGAATTGGGGTCATCCGCGGGGATCGGGGGAGCCACACGGCTATGGCGATCAGGGATCACCGGATGCGCCGCGACGCCGCACGGTGGCTGCCAACGACACCAGTCGGACTACCATTTGTTGTGGTCGATACGTGTTTCATTGGGGATATCATCTGGATAACAATTCGTTGAACTCAAGCGAGGTATTGCCAAAATCGAATAACATCGCATCCAGATATTATTCGATAAATGTCTATTTTTTCGCGCTTTTGGTGGCCGGCTGCCAGGATAATTCCGCTTTCACGGATCGCTTGTTCATCGGTATCGTCCTGGCTTGCCATTTTGGACGGCGCTACCAGCCCCACGATAGGATCAGACCGCAAGCTTCGCCTTTTTGAGACTGCCCTGTCGGCTGCGCGATCTTGCTGAAACGTTACGAAGTTTTGTGAAGACAAAACGACAGCATTCCGTTCTATTTCCGCGATCGGACATTTACGGTGAGGGTGGGGGCTGCACGATGGATAATCAGGCGCGGACTTTCGGATCACCGCCGTTCGCGCGCCGCCAGACCGGGCACGCGGATCCATTCACAAAGCGGCTGAATCGCCATGGTCATGCGCCGGCAGTGCCGGTGCGGAGCGCACCGATCGCCCGGCATGCCTTGAGGTGGATTGCGGCGGCGGCGACAGCGCCGATGACGATTTCGAGTCTGTCTGATCTCCGCTGGCTTGACATTGCTTGCGCGGACGAGCGCGGAGACGTGGCGGGGCTCGGCCGGACGCCCTGTTCACCGACCGAGCCAAGTGACGATACCGTGCTTGTGGTCAGCGGGCTGATGGGCGCCGCGCTCGCCCGGTTGGACGCACGCACCCGCCACATTGTGACGTCGCTGCATTTGCTGGACGACCCTTTGTCGCTGGCGGCTCTGGCCACCCTGCACGGACTTGCATCGGATCAGGTGCGTCAGATCGACGAACTTGCGTTTGCCGCGGTGCAGGATTGGATGCGCCTGACGATTGCGGAACGGCGCAACGCCGGCCGGCACGATCGGATTACGGTTGACGAATATTTGAGTATGGCGGCGAACTGACAGCCGAACTTTGGACTGTTGATTGGATGGCGGAATATTCCGGCGGGTTTTATTTGCGCCGGACTGAGAAAACCCCTTGTGTCCAATCGCTGGCCGCGCCATGTCGCCGCAGATGACGTTGTTGTCAGATTGCGCGCGGCGGGAGGCCGGACAGGTTTCATGAATCCCCGGTTGCCCGGTAAGCGGGTTATGATTGTCGATGACGAACCGATGGTGGCGATGCTGCTGGAAAGCGCACTGTCGGACGAAGATTGTATCATTATTGGTCCGTTCGATGGCGTCGGGAGCGCGACCGAGGCGGCACACGGTGAATCGCTGGATTTTGCGTTGCTCGATGTGAACGTCGCGGATGGGAAAATTTATCCAATCGCGCAAGTTCTGGAAAGCCGCGGTATTCCGTTCCTGTTGTTGTCGGGCTTCGGCGATGGCGATGTGCCGGCCGGACATGAGCATTGGCCCATGGCGGGCAAGCCGTTTTCGATCGAGCCGATGATCGAGCGGATTTGCACTGCCCTCGGTGTTGCGTGCTGATCGCTGGGCTGTCGAGGCTCGCTGTTTCTGATATCGGCGGTTTTCAGTTTTTTTTCAGCGTCAGGCGACGCTGATGGCAAATCAGTCGCGCCCGTCCGCACCGAACGCCGCCGAAGACAGCGAGCGCGGCCGGTTCGTCTTTGGGCACGACTGGGCCGGCACGCCGCTGGGGCCGCGCGCCCAATGGTCGGCAAGCCTCACGGCGATCGTGCGGATGATGGTGACCTCGCGCTACCAGATGTGGATGGGCTGGGGCCCCGAACTGATCTTTTTGTTCAACGACGCCTATCGGCCGACGCTCGGCGTCAAGCAGGACTGGGCTCTGGGCAAACCGGCCCGTGTGGTCTGGGCCGAGATCTGGCCGGATGTCGGCCCCTTGATCGACCATGTGATGCGCACCGGCGAGGCGACCTATTCGGAGGCCATGCTGCTTCTGCTCGAGCGCAGCGGGTTTCCGGAAGAGACGTATCATACCTTTTCCTACAGCCCGTTGTTCGAGGATGATGGCGCGATCGGCGGTCTGTTCTGTGTGGTGGTCGAGGAAACCGATCGGGTCATCAACGATCGCCGGCTCGACACGCTCAGGCATCTGGCCGCGGGGGCGGGGGCCAAGACCGAGGCTGAACTGTTTGCGGTGGTCGATCGCGAATTATCGCGCAACCTGGCGGATCTGCCGTTTGCCTTGACGTATTTGTTCGAGGACGACAGGTCCGGCGCGCATATGGTCGCGCAATCGGGCCTGGTCAGCGATGATCCTGCGGTGCTGAGCGGCGAGATATGGCCGCTGGCCGGCCTTCTGGCGGAGGCCGAGACGGTCGTTGTCGATGATCTGGCGGTGCGGCTGACCGGCTTGCCGCATGGCGCGTGGGACCGGCCGCCGGCGCGCGCCTTGCTGGTGCCGATTTTGCAGCAGGCGCAGGGCCAGGTCGCGGCCGGGTTCATGGTGATCGGGCTCAATCCGTATCGTGCGCTCGACGCGGCGTATCGGGGTTTCATCAATCTGCTGGCCGGGCAGATCGCTGCCGGATTGGCTTCGGCCCGGGCCTTCGAGGCGGAGCGGCGGCAGGCGGCGGCTCTTGCGGCGCTGGATCGGGCGAAGACGATGTTCTTCTCCAATGTGAGCCATGAGTTTCGCACGCCGCTGACGCTGATGCTCGCACCATTGGAAGACGCCCTGGCGACGACCGAAGGGGCGCTGCATGAGCAGTTGCTGCTGGCGCACCGCAACGGTGTCCGGCTGTTGCGGTTGGTCAATAACCTGCTGGATTTTTCGCGGATCGAGGCGGGGCGCGCGCAGGCCCGCTTCGTGCCGACCGACCTTTCTGCGTTCAGTACAGAGATTGCCTCGAGCTTTCGCGCGGCGATGGAGCGGGCCGGTCTGACGCTGACCACCGAAACCGCGCCCCTGCCGGAGCCCGTGTATCTCGACCGGGATATGTGGGAGAAAATCCTGTTCAACCTGCTCTCCAACGCGTTCAAATTCACCCATGAGGGCGGCGTGATCCTGCGCGTGATGACGACGGCGGATCGGACCGGGGCGCTGGTGAGCGTGTGCGATACCGGCATCGGGGTCGAGCCTGGCGAAGTGCCTCGGCTGTTCGAGCGGTTTCATCGGATCGAGGGGGCACACGGCCGCAGTATCGAGGGGAGCGGGATCGGTCTCGCGCTCGTGCAGGAACTGGTGCGCCAGCACGGCGGTGACATCGGCGCGACCAGCACGCCCGGTGTGGGGACGTGTTTTACCGTGCAGTTGCGATTCGGGTCTGCCCATTTGCCGCCCGATCGGGTGATGCCTGGCGAGGCGCTCACCGGCTTGACCAATGCCGGGATGTTCATCGAGGAGGCGACGCGGTGGCTGCCGGCGGCTGATGCGACCGCGGCCGGCACGATCGAGGCCGACCCCAGCGTGCGCGCCACCGCCGGGCAGCGCATCATTCTCGCCGATGACAATGCCGATATGCGCGACTATCTGCGTCGGCTGCTGACGGCGCAGGGATATGCGGTGACCGTGGCGGGCGATGGAGCCGCGGCGCTTGAGGCGGCGCGTGCCGCCCCGCCGGACCTGATCCTGTCGGACGTGATGATGCCGCATCTGGACGGCTTCGGCCTGCTACGCGCGGTGCGCGGCGACAAGGCGCTGGCCGGCACGCCGGTGGTGTTGCTCTCGGCGCGGGCCGGTGAGGAAGCCAAGATCGAAGGGCTGGACGCCGGCGCCGATGATTACCTGACCAAGCCGTTCGCCGCGCGCGAGTTGCTGGCCCGGGTGGCCACCAATATTCAGATGGCGCGCATCCGGCGCGAGGCGGCACGTGAGGTGATGCGCAGCGAGCAGCGCCTGGTCATGACGCGCGAGCGGCTGGATATCGCGCTGTCGACCGGGCGGGTGGCGATTTTCGATCTGGATGTCGAGACCGGCGCCATGATGGTGTTCGGTGCGTTGGTGACGTTTTTCGGCGTGGCCGAAGCGGCGGCCGCCGCTGGCCTGCCGATCGCTGCGTTTCTGGCGGCGATCGACCCCGGCGATCGGGCGCGGGTGACGGATGCTCTGGCCGCCGCCATTGCGGCGAACAGCGCGTTCGAGGCCGAGTACCGGATCACCGGCGGGGATGCGCCGAAATGGGTTACGGCGCGCGGAACCATCCAGATCGACCGATCCGGCGGCCGGCGGCTGGTGGGGGCGATTATTGATATATCGGATGAAAAGATCGCGCAGGATGCCTTGCTCGAACAATCCGTCGCGCTCGAAGCGCTCAACCTGACGCTGGAGGATCGGATCGCGGCCGCCGTGGCGGAACGGTTGCAGGTGGAGGAGGCGCTGCGTCAGGCGCAGAAAATGGAGGCGGTCGGCCAGTTGACCGGCGGGGTGGCGCATGATTTCAACAATCTGCTGACCGTGATTCTGGGCGGGCTCGATACGATCAGGCGGCGGGGTCCGCAGGATAATCCGCGGGTGACGCGGGCCCTCGACCTCGCGACCCAGGGGGCGCAGCGGGCGGCGACGCTGACCGCGCGGTTGCTGGCGTTTTCGCGCCGCCAGCCGCTCGATCCCAAACCGCTCGATCTTAATCTGGTCGTGCGCGACAGCACCGAATTGCTGCACCGGACGCTGGGTGAGACCATCGAACTCGAGACCGTGCTGGGTGCGCGGCTCTGGCCGGTCGAGATCGATCAGAATCAGCTCGAAAGTGCGATTTTGAACCTGGCGGTCAATGCGCGCGACGCGATGGCCGGCAATGGCAAGTTGACGATCGAGACCGGCAACACGATGCTCGATGAGTCCTATGCGGCGATGGATTCCGAGGTGGTGCCGGGGCAATATGCCGTCGTCTCGATCAGTGACACCGGCAGCGGCATGAGTGCTGAAACGCTGAGCCGGGTGTTCGAGCCGTTTTATACGACCAAGGACGTCGGCAAGGGCACCGGGCTCGGCTTGAGCATGGTGTATGGGTTCGTCAAGCAATCGGCCGGTCATATCACGATCTACAGCGAGCCTGGCCAGGGGACGACGGTGCGGCTGTATTTTCCGCGCTACCGCGGCGACCTGCCGGCGACCGATACCGCTGATCACGCTGCAGCGCCGGGCGGTTTGAAGGATGAAATCATTCTGGTCGTCGAAGACAATGACGACGTGCGTTCGTATAGCGTGATGACGCTGAACGAGTTGGGCTACAGCGTGATCGAGGCCGCCGATGCCGACGCGGCGATGGTTCATTTGCAACGCCCGGGCCGGATCGATCTGCTGTTCACTGATGTTGTTCTGCCGGGCCGGACCGGGCGGGAACTGGCGACCGAGGCGCAGGCGTTGCGGCCTGGTTTGCGCGTGCTGTTCACCACCGGCTACTCGCGCAACGCCATTATCCATCATGGCCGGCTCGACGCCGGGGTGCAGTTGCTGACCAAGCCGTTCACGTATGATCAACTGGCGCAGCGGGTTCGTGACGTGCTGGATATGCCGGCACCCTGCGGCTGATGGCGCGGCGGTTGATTGGGGATTGGGTGGCTGAGGGAGTTTAGGGAAGGAAGGCTTCTTTTTTGTAAAAAAGAAGCAAAAAACTTTCTGACCCTGGGGCACGGGCGTTTTCAAAGGCGCGGACCCAAATTAACAAAGTTTTTTTTGCTTCTTTTTTGTTCACAAAAAAGAAGGACTTCCCTTGCCTTTTTGTGCTTTTAGTTACGATATCGTAACGAAATAGACGTGCGAAATCATGGCCCCTTCCGCCACATTTTTTTGACGTTGAAGGAGGGGATGAACGGCTGGTGCCAGGGTGG
>NZ_FTNE01000003.1:189552-235435 GCF_900156265.1 Acidiphilium rubrum | reverse complement strand
CATGCGCGCCCGTCCCAAATACTCACTGATCGCAGCCTGGCTCAGCCCAAGGCTTTGCCCAATCGCACGCTGCGCCAGACCATGCTCCAGCCGCAGACGTAAAATCTCACGTATCTTCCGCATCGACAATCTCTCTCCAGGCATCTCGAACCCTTGCTCCTCGGCAAAAGATCAAGACTACCTTCAGTTGAAGACTGTCAGCAGAGACCCACCAGCACCGCGCCGATCCCAATGATCGCGATCACCGGAATCGATGATCGCAATCAAACGGAATCCATGATCGCGATCCACCGGATTGCGTGATCGCGATCAAACGGAATCAGTGATCGCGATCCACCGGAACGCGCAGGATGGTGCAGTTTCCGGGTGTGAGCGGAAGTTGGGGGCATATCTATTTCGGAAACGAAGTACTGCGCGACGCTCGCGGAACCATGACCAATATCATCCAGATGCGGCTGCTGCCCGATGGCGAAGGTGTGCGGGCAATCGCGCTGCGGCGGATGTTTGTCGGTCCGTTGCAATGGGCACCGGGCGGTGCGCCGTCGCCGCAGGCCCAAACCATCGTTCCCAAGCGATGGGGCGAGCGAATCACGTTCGGCTATCCGCTCTGGCTGCCGCCCTATTCCTCGGGCGCGCTGCCGCCGCACACCTGATCGCGCCGCTACGCTGCCTGATCGATCCCCACCGGATGGTGACAGGCAACCGACCGTCCATCGGCCATTTCACGCAGCGCCGGCATCGCGGTTTTGCAAATATCGGTGGCATAGCGGCAGCGCGGATGGAACGGGCAGCCGCTGGGCGGGTTGGCCGGGCTCGGCGGATCGCCGGCGAGGACGATGCGGTGGCGTTGTTTCGCGCGGGCCGGGTCTGCCACCGGCACGGCGGAGATCAGCGCTTCGGTGTAGGGATGCGCTGCGGCCGCGAGGATTTGTTCGGTCGCGCCGATCTCCACGATATGGCCGAGGTACATCACCGCGACCCGATCCGCGATTTGCCGCACCACGCCCAGATCATGCGCGATGAACAGCATGGCGATGCCGCGATCGCGCTTGAGATCGGTCAACAGGTTGATGATCTGCGCCTGCACCGAAACGTCGAGCGCTGATACCGGTTCATCGGCGACGATCAGCCTGGGGGCCAGCGCGAGCGCGCGCGCAATGCCGACGCGCTGGCGCTGACCGCCGGAAAACTCGTGGGGAAACCGGTCGAGATGTTCCGGCCGCAGGCCGACATCGGCGATCAGGCGCCGTACCGAATCGCTGACGGTGGCGCGGTTGCCGCGCCGATGCACGATCAGCGGTTCGGCCACGATATCGCGCACCCGCCGGCGCGGGTTGAGCGACGCGTAGGGGTCCTGGAAGATCATTTGCAGATCGGCGCGGGTGGCGCGCAGGGCAGCGCCGCGTTGCCGGGTGATGTCGGTGCCGGCCAGCGTGATCCGCCCGGACGAAACATCGAGTAACCGGGTGACGCAACGCCCGAGCGTGGATTTGCCGCAGCCGGATTCGCCCACCAGGCCGAGCGTCTCGCCATCCGCTATCGTGAAAGACACGTCATCGACGGCGCGGATCAGCGATTTGCCCGCCCGCGTCAGGCCGCTGCCGGTGGTGTAGGTTTTGCTCAGCCGGTCGATCGTCAGCAAGGGCGTGCTCATGCCGCCAACACCTGATTGCGCGCGGCGGCGCGTTCATGATCGGCGATCACGCAGGCGGCCTGGTGCATGGTGCCAGTCAAACACGGTGGCGCGGGCAGGCAT
Source organism: Acidiphilium rubrum (assembly GCF_900156265.1). GTDB lineage: Bacteria > Pseudomonadota > Alphaproteobacteria > Acetobacterales > Acetobacteraceae > Acidiphilium > Acidiphilium rubrum. Next base: position 233,679 of record NZ_FTNE01000003.1, on the reverse strand, counting down.
TCCGGCCGCACGAAGCCGCAGCGCGGCGAGAAGGCGCAGCCTTGCGGCCGGCGGTCGAGCGCCGGCGGTAGACCGGGAATGGTGGTCAGGCGCGGGCGGCGGATGCCATCGAGCGCCGGCATCGAGCCCAGCAGGCCCCAGGTGTAGGGGTGGTGCGGGTCGGCAAACAGCGCGCCGGTGTCGGCGGTTTCGACGATGCGCCCTGAATACATCACCGCGACGCGATCGGCGGTTTCGGCGACGACGCCCAGATTATGGGTGATCAGAATGACCGCGGAATTGAAATCATCCCGCAATTTGCGGATCAGTTCGAGAATCTGTGCCTGCACCGTCACGTCGAGCGCGGTGGTCGGTTCATCGGCCAGCAGCAAGGCGGGGTTGCATGACAGCGCCATGGCGATCACGGCGCGCTGGCGTTGCCCGCCGGACAATTCCTGCGGATAGCGCGCGGCGGCGCGGTGCGGATCGGGCAGCCCCACCGCATCGAGCAGCTCCACCGCGCGTGCCTGTGCCGCATGGCGTGACAAATCGGTATGGATGCGGATCTGTTCGCTGATCTGCGCGCCGATGGTAAACACCGGGGTCAGCGCTGTCATCGGGTCCTGGAAAATCATCGCGATGGCGCCGCCGCGCAACCGGCGCAGGGTTTCGGGCTTCTGCCCGATCAGTTCGATGCCGCGAAATCGGATCGACCCGGTAACAACGGCGTTGGGGTCGCCGATCAGGTCGAGAATGGCAAGCACGGTGAGGCTTTTGCCCGAGCCCGATTCACCGACGATGCCGAGAATTTCCCGCTCGGCGATGCTGAACGAAACCCCATCGACCGCGCGGATCAAACCATTGCTCGTGCGGAAACTGACAGCCAGATCCACAATCTCCAGTAAAGGGTTCATCGGCGCAACCGCATGCGCGGGTCGAACGCCGCGTAAACAATATCGACCACCGCGTTCGAGACGACGACGAACACGGAGGCATAGATCACCGTCGCCATGATCATCGGCAAATCCAAAGTCTCCAGGGCCTGATAGGTCAGATACCCGACGCCTTGCAGCCCGAACACCACCTCGGTCAACAGCGCGCCGCCGCCGACCAGCACGCCGAAATCGAGGCCGAACAGCGTCACTACGCTCACCAGCGAGCAGCGCAGCGCGTGGCGCAGCAGCACCTGGCGTTCGGATAATCCCTTGGCGCGGGCAGTGCGGATGAAATCTTCCTGCATGGTTTCGATCAGGGCGGCGCGCAGCACGCGGGCATAAAGGCCGATGTAGAGTATAGCGAGCGTGATCCACGGGATCAGCAGTGATTTGAACCACAGCACGGGCGATTTCGAAAAATCGACATAGCCGAGCGGTGGCACCCAGGAAAATAGCCACGTATGATGCCAGATGCCCTGGGTGAACAGATTGGCCATTGTGCCGACCCAGAACACCGGCATGGAAATGCCGATCAACGAAAGCACCATCAATAACCGGTCGATCCAGCTATTGCGAAACGCCGCCGCCACGGCCCCGATCGCGATGGCCACGACAATCCAAATGATTGCCGCGCCCGCCACCAACGATAAAGTGATCGGTGCCGCCTTGAACACCTGCGGCACGACTTTTTCACCAAGGTTCACGTAGGAGGTAAGATTGCGGGTGATAAAAATTTTTTTCATCATGAGAGCGTATTGAATTGGCAGCGGCCGGTTGAGGCCGAATTGCCGCTCCACCCGTGCGACGGTCTGCGGCGAGGCGTTCTTGCCGGCGATGCGCTCGGCCGGATTGGCGCCGGGGGTTGCGAAAAAAATCAGGAACACCAGGACGGAAATGCCGAACAGCACGGCAACCATATGAACCAGCCGGCGAATGATGGTGCTTGCCATGCCTCTAGTTCCGCAGTTTCGCGCGCGGGTCCAACGCATCGCGCAGGCCATCGCCCAGAATGTTCAGCGCCAGGACCGTGATGACAATGGCAAGCCCCGGCGCGATCGCGACCATCGGGCGGGTATAGATCAGGCTCTCGCCGTCATGAATAATCGTGCCCCAGCTTGCCGCCGGCGGTTGCACCCCGATCGACAGGAACGACAGCGCCGCTTCGGTTAGCAGATCGAGGGCGATGATCAGCGGCGCGAACACCACCAGTGCTGAAATCACGTTCGGCAGAATATCGAACCACAAGATCCGCCAAGCCGGCGCGCCGATGCCGATGGCGGCGAGCACATAGTCGCTCTGGCGCAAACCCATCACCAGGCCACGCACCGGCCGCGCCACATAGGGCACGTAGATGACGCCAATGATCGTGATCGGCAGCGCAAGGCTCGACGCATCGAGCCTGAACAGGCCAAGATCGATCCCATGCGCGATCAGCACCACCGAGAGCGAAATGGCCAACAGGAATACCGGAAACGCCCAGAGCGCATCGAGCAGCCAGGAAATGACGCGATCCACCCAGCCGCCGAAAAACCCTGCCAGAATCCCGGTAATCGCCGCCAGAACCAGGCAGACGGCGGCGGCGGCGAAGGAAATGATCAGAGAATTGCCACCGCCATAGAGCAGCCGGGCCGCGACATCGCGCCCCTGTTGATCAGCACCCAGCATATAGGGACCGAGCCGCCACGACGGCCCGATCGGCTCGATGCCGAGATGCAGCGGGTTGTTCGCCGCACCCAGCACCTCGACCGGTTTGCCATGGCGCATCACCGTGCCGGACAAATTCGAGCGGAACGGATTGGTGTGCGCAATATGCGCGGCATACCAGGGAGCGGCCGCGCACAGCAGCGCGATGATAACAAGCACGGCCAGTGAAATCATCGCCGCCCGGTCGCGCAGCAGCTTGCGGCCGGCCATTGCCCAATACCCCGGCGCCGGCGGTGCGATATCGCGTTCCGTTGCGCTCACCTCGCTCATTTGACCACCGCAAGCTGGGGCAGAAACATGTATTCGCCGCTGAACATGAAATTCTTCAGCGTGGCCGCCGTGAAATCGAGTTTCGCGACCGAAAACAGGCTGACCACCAAAGCCCGCCGTGTGATCTGATGATCGACATGCGACCAGATGGCGTTGGCCTGATTCGGGTGCAGCAGCGACAAAGTTTCGGCATGCGCCATCTCCGCATCGATCGCGGGTTCACAGAATCCCGAAATATTGATCGAATTATCCGAGCCTTTCCGAAACGAATTACAGGAGAACAGCACATTCAGAAAATCCGATGCGGCCGGATAATCCTGGGCCCAGTCGGTCACAGAAATCTGCACCTTGTTGTTGGTGTTCTGGATGTAATTGAATTCGATATTCGACGAGAGCGGTTTGACATCGGCGACGAACCCAAGCCGGTTCAGCACATCCTGCAAATAAATCCCGATCTGGCGAAACGGCGATTGCACTTCGGTGATCACGGTCACGTGCTGGCCGATCATACCGGATTTCTTCATGTAGGCACGGGCCAGGGTCCAGTTCGGGGCCGACCATGTGGGGCCGGGATGTTCGGTATACGGGCAATAGGGCTGATAACCCGGCATTTCAGGCGGCAGAATCTGGCAATCGGGCTTGGCCAGGGCATTGCCGCCGAACAATTTGACCATCGATTCCCGGTTCACCGCATATTCCACGGCCAGACGTGCATCCTTGTTGTTGAACGGCGCAATATTCACGTTCATCGGCGCGTAATAGAACCAGTTGAGCGGATTGATATGGACCTGTGTGGTGTATTTGGTCGCAATCTCGTTCAGCCGGTCGGCCGGCACGTCTTCGAACATCCAATCGTACTGATTGTTTTCAACCGCGGTGACCTGCGATTCCGCCGATAGGCCGAATTTGTAGTCAATCTCGTTCGGGTAGCCTTTTGGCTGCGCCTGCGCGCTCCATTGATGAAAATGCGGATTGCGCACCATCACGATGCCGCCGGACGGATCGTAGGATTTGACCATATAGCTGCCGGTGCCGGGAATCGGCTGCGTGCCCATGTCGTGATCGGGCGTGTCTGCCGGCAGGATCGCGCCGAACGGCACGGCCAACTGATCGAGAAACTCGGAATCCGGATGGCGCAGATGAATCGTGACGGTGTTGCTCGCGGCATCGATCACCACGCCCGGCAGGGTGCAATGGCGCGGATGGGCGTTGCAGGTGCGCCCGCCCACGATCACGTCGTACCAGGTGCCGGCGTTGGGATTGTTCACCTTGAACAGGCGGCGAATACTATGAGCCACCGCCTGGACCGTAACGGGTTCGCCGTTCGAGAATTTTATCCCGCGGCGCAGATGAAACACGTAGGTCTTGCCGTCGTCAGTTGGTTTCGGCACCTCGGTCGCGAGATCCGGCACGATCACCAGCGATCCCGGCCCGCTGGTCTTCGCGAAAGTGACCAGGCCGTCGTACATGGCCTGGAAAATCTCCCAGTAGCGCTCGGTATAGTTGATCTGCGGATCAAACGAGCCCGATCCGGCGGTGGTAATCAGCCGCAGCGTTCCGCCATAGTCGGCGGCCTTCGCCTCGGCCTTGCCGGCGATGAGGCAGGCGACAATCAGCAGCGCCGCTGCAACGACCTTCATGCGGCCGGCAACATGCCGACCAGGCGTTCAGCCTCCGCGACGATCGGGTTGGCGATTGCGGCGGCACGGGCCGCGCCCTGTTGCAAAATCGTATCGATATGCGTGGGGTCGGCCGCCAGCCGGTTGGTTTCCTCGCGAATCGGGGTTAGTTTTTCAACCACGAGTGCGGTCAGTTGTTCCTTCAAATGCCCGAACCCCTGATTGCCATGCAGGCGCAGCACCTCGGCTTGGGTGATATCGGCAAGGGCCGCGAAAATACCAACCAGATTGCGCGCTTCCGGCCGGCCTTCGAGCTTTTCGGGATGATCCGGCAGATCGGCGGGATCGGTTTTGGCCCGGCGGATTTTCTGCGCGATCGTGTCGTTGTCGTCGGTCAGGTTGATCCGGCTTTGGTCCGACGTGTCGGATTTCGACATTTTTTTAGCGCCATCGCGCAGGCTCATGATCCGCGCGGTGCCGCCGATGATGCGCGGGTGGATGACCGGGAAAAACTCGGTCTCATAATCGTGATTGAATTTCTGCGCGATGTCGTTGGCCAGTTCCAGATGCTGGCTCTGATCGTCGCCCACCGGCACTTCGGTGGCGTGATAGGCAAGAATATCGGCCGCCATCAGGTTGGGATAGACAAACAGGCCGGTCGAAACCGCCTCGCGATCCTTGCCGGCCTTGTCCTTGAACTGGGTCATCCGGTTGAGCCAGCCGAACCGTGCGACGCAGTTGAAAATCCACGCCAATCGCGCGTGCGCGTGCACGGCCGATTGATGAAACAGAATGCTGCGGGACGGATCAATGCCGCAGGCCATCAGCAGGGCCGCGTTGGTGCGGGTTTGCGCGCGCAAGGCATGCGGGTCCTGCCACACCGTGATCGCGTGCAGATCGACCAGGCAATAAATGCCCTCATTGCCCTCCTGCAGCGCCACCCAGTTCTGGATGGCGCCGAGATAATTGCCCAAATGCGCGATGCCGGTGGGCTGAATGCCCGAGAAAATGCGTGCCATGCGCCTGTATCGGCTGTGTTGTGCGGCGGGGTCAAGCAGGGGATCGGCCGAAGGAAAGCGAGGTTGCTGGGGTAAAGGTTCTTCTTATTTGTGAACAAAAAAGAAGCAAACAAAACTTTGTTAATTTGAGCCCGTGCCGCTTCAACCGCCCATGCCCCAGAGTCAAAAAGTTTTTTGCTTCTTTTTTACAAAAAAGAAGCCCGTCCTTAACTGACTCGCCCTTTCAACCTTTAACACCATCCAGCGCCGCAGCCCCCTTCGCCGGCCGCCGCAACAAGCCCCGCACTTCGGCCACGCGAAACGCCCCGATCCCCAGCCCGATCACGCCGAATCCGCCGATGCCCAGGCCGATCAGACCGATCAGCGCGAGGCTGCCCGGCAGGTGCATCAGCGGTGTGGCGCGCAGTGTGACCAGCATGATCGCCATCGCCGCGCTGGCGATCACAATGCGGATGACGCGCCCGACCAGTCGCCGATCCGGCGCGAAGCCGCCGTGCCGGCGCAGCAGCAGGGCGAGCATCGCGACATTGAACCAGGCCGCAATGCTGGTCGACAGCGCGATTCCCACCTGCTGCAACGGGTGCATCAGCATCAGGTTGAGCGCCAGATTGAGCGCGACGGCGGCGAGGCCAATTTTCACCGGCGTTCTCGTATCACCGCGCGCGAAAAAGCCGGGTGCGAACAGCTTGACCAACACGAAGGCGGGCAGGCCGAACGCATAGGCCGCCAGGGCTGCCGCGCTGCGGGCGGCATCGGCATCGGAAAACGCACCATGCGCGAACAAGGTGCGCATGATCGGCAGGCCGATCGCCCCGAGTGCGGCAGCACCCGGCAGGGTCAGCAGCAGGGCGAATTCGAGCGCCCGATTGAGCGCCCCCTGGGCTTGCAGCGTCTCGTTGCGCCGAAAATGCCGCGACAGGCTAGGCAGCAACACGGTGCCGAGCGCCGCACCGATCACGCCGAGCGGCAGTTGATTGACCCGGTCGGCGTAGTACAGCACCGAGACGGTACCGTTCGGCAGCAGCGAAGCGATGATGGTATCGACCGTCAGATTAAGCTGCGTGACACCCGCACCGATCAACCCCGGCCCGAGGCGGCGCAGCACGGTGACCGCACCCGGCGTCAGGCGCGGCATGCGCAGGCGCAGCGGCGTGCCGGCCTTCACCAGGGCGCGCCCGAGCATCGCGAATTGCACGATGCCCGAAATCACCACGCCATAGGCCAGGGCTTCGGGCACGCGCTCGCCATTGCCGTGTAGAATGAACAAGGCTCCGATGATCGACACATTGAACAGGATCGGTGCGGCGGAAGCGGCGGCGAAATGGCCCCGCGCGTTCAGCACGCCGGCGAACAGCGCACACAGGCAGATCAGCCACAGATAGGGAAAGGTGATCCGCGACAAATGCACCGCCAGCGCGAATTTCGCAGGCTCCGCACGAAATCCCGGTGCCAGCGCATCGAGCACCGCTGGCATGAAGATCATGCCCAGCGCCATCAGCACGAACAGAAACACCACCATGATTGCCGTGATATCCTCGGCCAGTCGCCGCGCCGGCGCTTCGCCTTCATGGCTCAGTGTCGCGGTATAGGCGGGGATGAAGGCAGCGCTGAACGCACCTTCACCGAACAGCCGCCGGAACAGATTGGGCAGCCGCAGGGCCACGAAAAACGCGTCGGCCGCCGGCCCCGCGCCGAGCAGCGCCGCGATCAGGATATCGCGCGCGAAGCCGAGCACGCGGCTGCCCAGCGTCCAGGCGCCGACCGTAAGGGCGTTTCTGATCATTGCAGGGTCTTAGCGTGCGGCAAGCGTGGGTTCCAGCCGGGCGACGTTCTGCGGCGCGGTGGGCAGGATAAACCCATCCGCCGGATACTCGGTGATGCCCAGCGCCCGCGTCGGCGGATACCACACCCTCACCAGCGTCCAGTCGTTGCGCGGCGAGACATCGAACACCGGTTGCCCATGCTCGATCCGCCCCGGCAGCCAGTTCGCCTGGGTCACGGTGATTTCGCGGGATGCCACAATATGCGTCACCACGGCCAAATGCCCTTCATCCATCGAGCCATGCCGGCGCAGCACCAGCACGGCACCCACCGCCGGTGCGTGGCTGCGCGTATAGCGGCCGGCGGCCTCGTGCCACCAGGTCCAGGCATTGCCGGTCAGCGCAATACCGGAAACCGCGCGGGCATAGGGCACGCAGGAAAGGTTGGTGCGCTGCCCGTACGCGTTAATGCCGGTGCGCGGCGGCGATGTGCCGCAGCCACTGAGACCGAGCACCACGATAACCATCGGCCAGCCGATTCGCATGGCTGGATATTATCAGAGCCGCAGTCCTGCTAAACAGGATTTTATGGACACGATCTATCGCGGTGACATCGCAACCAGGGCCGGACGGCGCAACGCATGGCTTGATGCGCTGTTCGTCGATCACGCCGTGCTCCGCCTCGGCTGGACCAATTTCGCCGCGGTGAAGGCAGGGGCATTGTACCGCTCGAACCACCCGGTGCCGTTTCAGCTGGAAAAATTCACCCGCACCGTCGGGCTGCGCACACTCGTCAATTTGCGGGGCGAATGCCGCAACGGTTCGGATGCGTTGTCGCGCGACGCGGCCCGCCGGCTCGGGCTCGATTTCTACGACATGGCGCTGGAATCGCGCGGTGCGCCGCAGCGGGACCGGATTTTACGGATCGCCGATATTTTCCGCACGATGCAGCGCCCGGCACTGGTCCATTGCAAATCCGGCGCCGATCGTGCCGGGATCGGCTCAGCGCTGTTCGTCCTGATCGAAGGCGGCACGGTGGCGGCGGCGCGCGCGCAGTTGAGCTGGCGGTTCGGCCATATCCGCCAATCAAACACCGGCATCCTCGATGCGTTTCTCGATGAATACGAGCGCGCGGGCGAGGAGCGCAAACCGTTTCTGAACTGGGTGGCCGAGGATTACGACGAGATCGCCCTGCGGCGCGCGTTCGATGCGCGCAGCGCCAAATCCCTGCCACGCCGGATCGCCCGCTTCGTCAACGACCGGATCCTGGCGCGGGAGTAGCGCTCAGCCTTCCGGCGGTGCGACGCTGATCGGGATTTCGCGCGGCTCGACCTGCGGTTGATCGCCCAGGCCGTTGGCCTGATCGTTGTATTCACCCTCGTTCTGAGACTCGTCGCGCTGATTGTCATCGCGCCGGCCGTTGGCATGGCCGTTCTGCTGGTTGTTCTGATTATGCTGCTGGCCGCCCTGGTTGCCCTGGGCCTGGTTCATCGCGGTGATGATGCGGAAATAATGCTCGGCATGTTGATAATAGGCTTCCGCAAGCACGCGATCGCCGCTGCTCGACGCATCGCGACCCATCTGCTGGTATTTGTCATACAGCTGCTGCGCCGTGCCGCGCACCCGCTGCTCCGGGCCGGAACTGTCAAACACATGGTTCCGATTGAGCGGTGTGCCGCTCTGATAGCTCCGAAAATTACCGCCGCCGCCACCGCCGTTATTCCGGTTGTTGCGCCCGCGCATACGTTTGATATTCATCGAACTTCCGTCATCCTGTTGCAGTGCGTCCTGCCGCGCCCCCAGCGTTCGAACCTATGTCGAGCGTTCATGAGCGCGCCAAATCCGCTAACCCGAGAGATAAAGTGATTGATCATTACGAGATCGTTCATACACGCTCGATCCGGTGATATTGCACCACAACCGTTAATGTTCGGCTGTATGACCACCAACCCGAATGGCATTTATCCGGGTATCAAAGAATGCACGGGCTAGATAGTCTGATTCGCGAGATTCACCAAATGGTTTTTTCACGCACTCCCTCCGGTGCTGACATGACGATGGCGCGGGGCACGCCAGCAAGGTCGGCGTGACTGACCGCGGCAAGTCCGGCCGCCGCCGCGAGGCCCGCAATTCCCGCCGCCTGCCCGATGCCGGCCTCGATGATAGCAATCCCCGCCGGGGCCAGCAGCCGCGGCAGGTCCGCAATGATGCACCGATAGGCATCGAACCCGTCCACCCCGCCATCCAGCGCTGAAACCGGCTCGAACCGGGCGACATCGGGCATCAGCCCGGCAAGCGCGGGTGAGGGGATATAGGGCGGGTTCGACAGGATCAGATCGAACGACCCGGCCAGCGGCGCGGTCCAATCCGCGACCAGGAAGCCGCAGCGCGCGCCGAACCCCAGGTGCCGCGCATTGGCGCGGGCGAGGGCGGTTGCCGCGGCGATCCGGTCGGTCCCGATCCCGAACGCGCCGTCGAAGGCGCTCAGCGCGGCCAGCAGCAGCGCGCCGGTGCCGGTGCCGAGATCGAGCACGGTGCGAACCCGCGCCCGATCCGGCCGATGATGCAGCGCTGCCTCGATCAGGGTTTCACTGTCCGGCCGGGGGATCAGCGTGGCGGGTGACACCGCCAACTCCAGGCTCCAGAACTCGCGGTGCCCAGTGATATAGGCCAGAGGCTCGCGCGTCGCCCGGCGCCGCGCCAGCGCCAGTGCCGCATCACTCATGACGGTTTCACGGCTGAACAGCGATGAAGGATCACACCCGATCGCGTGCGCCAGAATCAGCCGCGCTTCCCGGCGCGGCTCCTCGATGCCGCCCGCCGCGAGAATCGCCGCGATCGCCGTTAAAGCTTCGTGCGTCGCGACGACCGCCATCCGATCAGGCGAGCGCCGCCAGCCGTGCCGCCTGGTCTTCCTCGGTCAGGGCGTCGATGATCTCGTCGAACTCGCCCAGCATCACCCGATCGATCTTGTGCAGCGTCAGATTGATCCGATGATCGGTGACGCGGCCCTGCGGGAAATTATAGGTCCGGATGCGCTCCGATCGATCACCGGTGCCGACCTGCGATTTCCGGTCCGCCGCGCGATCGGCCGCCAGGCTGGCACGCGATTGCTCATAGAGCCGCGCGCGCAGAATTTTCATCGCCTTGGCGCGGTTCTTGTGCTGGCTGCGCTCCTCCTGCATCGCCACGACGATGCCGGTGGGAACATGCGTGATTCGCACGGCGGATTCGGTCTTGTTGACATGCTGCCCGCCCGCGCCCGAAGCCCGATACACATCGATCCGCAAATCCCCCTCGTTGACCTCGACATCGACCTCCTCCGCCTCCGGCAGCACCGCGACCGTGACCGTCGAGGTATGGATGCGCCCCTGCGTCTCGGTGGTCGGCACCCGCTGCACCCGGTGCACGCCGCTCTCGTATTTCAGCCGCGCGAACACCGACCGGCCGGTGATTTCGGCGATGCCTTCCTTCAACCCGCCCAGTTCGGTTTCCGCATAATCCATGATCTCGAAGCGCCAGCCCTTCGCATCGGCATAGCGCTTGTAGGCGCCGAACAACTGGGCGGCGAACAATCCCGCCTCGTCCCCGCCGGCGGCCGGGCGAATTTCCAGAATGCCCGAGCGCGCATCGGCCTCGTCGCGCGGCAGCAACGAGAGCGTGATCTCGCGTTCCAGTCTGGGCAAGCTCTCGCGCAAACCTTCCAGCTCGGCATCGGCCAGATCGCGCAACTCGGGGTCCGCCCGCGCCGCCTCCGCCTCGGCCTGCGCCCGCTGGGCGGCGCGAAACTCGATCACCTGCGCCTCGATCGTCTCGATCTCGGCCAGCTCGCGCGATGCGGCGACGAACCGCTCCCCATCCAGCCCCGATGACAGCATCGCCCGCAACTCGGCGGCGCGATCGACGATGCGGTCGAGTTTGTCCGCAAGGTTCATCGCAGTGCTGAAATCAGATCCGCGATGGCGACCTCGCGCTGGCTGCCGTCATCGAGCGACTTGAGGGTTATGGCACCGCGCGCAAGCTCATCCGCGCCGATCAGCACGGCGTGGTTCGCATTGATTTTGTTGGCCCGGTCGAGGCGGCGCTTGAGGTTGCCGCGATAGGCCAGATCGGCCGCGATAGCCGCGCCGCGCAACCGGTTCAGCAGATCGATCGCAACACCCTGCTCGCCCTCGCTGAGCGGAATGATCGCCACCATGCGTTCAACCGCCGGCGTCGCGGCGAGCAGCATGGCCAGGCGTTCGACGCCCGCGCCCCAACCGATACCCGGCGTCGAGGGGCCGCCCATCTGCTCGACCAACCCGTCATAGCGCCCGCCGCCGAGCACGGTGCCCTGCGCACCCAGGCCGGTGCTGACGAATTCGAATGCGGTATGATTGTAATAGTCAAAGCCGCGCACGATCCGCGGGTTTTCGATGAAATCGAGACCGAGCCGGGTGAGGGTGGTCTTCAACCCCTCATAGAAGGCGGCCGAGGTCGCGTTGAGGTGCTGATAAATCATCGGCGCGTCGGCCAGCAGCCTGATGTCGCCGGCATCCTTGGAATCAAGGATCCGCAGCGGATTCTTGACAAGGCGGACCCGGCTGTCCGCCGATAGGTCCGCCTCGTAGCGCGACAGGTAATCGACCAGCGCGGTGCGATAGGCATCGCGGCTCTCGCGGTCGCCGAGCGTGTTGATATTGAGCGTGACGCTCTCGGTAATGCCGAGTTCGCGCAAAATCTGCCAGCCACAGGCAATCGCCTCGGCATCCGCCAGCGGTTCGGCGGCGCCAATGATCTCGAGCCCGATCTGATGAAACTGCCGGTACCGCCCCTTCTGGGGACGCTCGTAGCGAAACATCGGGCCGGTGTAGAAAATCTTTTGCGGCAGCGTCTGCGTCAGCCCGTTCGAGACCAGCGCGCGGCAGACCCCCGCGGTGCCTTCCGGGCGCAAGGTGATGCTGTCGCCGCCGCGATCGTCGAACGTGTACATCTCCTTGGTCACCACATCCGACGTCTCGCCGAGATTGCGCGAGAACACCGCCGTCGCCTCGAAAATCGGGGTGGACCATTCGGCGCAGCCATAAAGTGCTGCAATCCGCCGCGCGGTCGCCACCACATGCGCATGACGGCGCTGGTCCTCACCGATCAGGTCCTGGGTGCCACGCACGGGTTGCAGTTTGGTCAAGGCAAGTGATCCTTCAAAGGTCGGGAATCTGGTCCGTTTGCCGGAATTCATCGCCTTTGAACAGCAGCGGCATGGATCAGCCGAACCTGTACCGTTCAGCCTGCCGGCGAATACGGGTCCACGACGGTCTGCAAAGGCGCTCGCTTCACAAACCCTGGGATGCGCGTCCAGAATTCATGACCTGTGCGGCAGCGTAGTCACGCCCGGAAAGCCGACGACATCCTCGATCTATCGCGCGACACCATCCCTCGGCTATTCCGCAGCCTGCTGCGCCGCCTCCTTCGCGAGAGCCGCCTCAGCCTGCAATTTCGCCGCCCGCGTCTCGACCAGCCCGACCACGTGATCGATCATCGCATCACCTTCGATCGTGTGATCGGTCTTGCCGGCCGCATAGACCATGTGCCGGCCGTTGCCGCCGCCGGTCACGCCGAGGTCGGTCATCAGCGCCTCGCCCGGCCCGTTCACCACGCAGCCGATAATCGAAAGCGTGATCGGCGTTTCGATATGGGCCAGCCGGTCTTCCAGCTTGGCGACGGTATCGATCACGTTGAACCCCTGCCGCGCGCAGGACGGGCAGGAAATGATCCGCACGCCGCGATGCCGGATGCCGAGCGATTTCAGAATATCCCAGCCGACCAGCACCTCTTCCTCGGGCTCCGCCGAAAGCGAGACCCGCATGGTATCGCCGATGCCGGCCCAGAGCAGCGACCCTAGCCCGATCGAGGATTTCACCGTGCCGGTGCGCCGCCCGCCGGCTTCGGTGATGCCGATATGCAACGGGTGATCGCACACATCGGCGAGCTGCTGATACGCCGCCACCGCCATGAACACATCGGATGCTTTCACGCTGATCTTGAATTCGTGAAAATCATGGTCCTGCAGGATCTTCGCATGTTCGAGCGCCGATTCCACCAGGGCTTCGGGGTTCGGCTCGCCATATTTTTCGAGCAGATGGCGCTCCAGCGACCCCGCATTGACGCCGATGCGGATCGAGCAGCCATAATCCCGCGCCGCTGTCACCACCTCGCGCACGCGCTCGGCACTGCCGATATTGCCGGGGTTGATCCGCAGGCACGCGGCGCCCGCCTTGGCGGCCTCGATCGCGCGTTTGTAGTGAAAATGGATGTCCGCCACGATCGGCACATTCACCTGGCGGACGATATCCGCCAGCGCCGCCGTGCTGGCTTCATCCGGGCAGGACACCCGCACGATATCGACCCCGGCGCGTTCGGCGCGGTGGATCTGCGCCACGGTCGCCGCCACGTCATCGGTCAGCGTGTTGGTCATGGTCTGCACCGAAACCGGCGCATCGCCCCCCACCTTGACCGATCCGACACTGATCTGGCGGGATTTGCGGCGGGTGATCATCTGGTATTCGCGGTAATTCATGACTGTGTCTCGCGGTTATGGCGCCGGTTTCGGCACTTGTGGCGTCGGTTGTGAGGCCCCGGCGGGTGTCGGGGTGCTCGATGTCGATGATGTTGGTGCGGCGGCGGCTGGCGTCAGCGGCACTTTGCGCATCACCGACCCCGCATTGCCGAGCGGGCTGCCGCTCACGCCGTTATGGATCAGCACGGTGCCGCCGGCATTGCCGGTGGTCAGCGTCAGGCCCGGCTCGTCGGGCACCGGCCAGGTCTCGCCGGCCTTGAGCACGCGGCTGAACAGGATCGTGCCGGTCGGCCCCTGCACCTGCACCCAGCTATCGGCGGTGGCACTGATCACCAGCGGGCTGGCCTGGGTCTGATTCGATGCTGTGGAAGCGGCGGGCGGCACAGCGCCCGCGGGTGCGGCCGAAGCAGGAGGCGTCGCCCCAGCATTGCCAGGACCCGTCGCCGCCGGTTGCGCCCCGGCGACCGCTGCCGCGGTTCCCGCGGGCGATGGCATGGAATTGGTAGCAGCCGATCCATTGCCGCCGGCCGTGGTCACCGCCGTATCAGGCGTTGTCGTCGTGGTCCCGACGCTGCTCACCGTGCCGCCCGCCGGTGACGGGCTCGGTGTCACGGTTTCAGATGCTGCGGCGGCATTCGGCTTACTCACCGGCTTGGCCACCGGCGCAGGCTGCTTCGGCACCGCCAGCGGTGCCAGCTTGGCCGGAATTGCCGGCACCATCTGCGCCATTTTCAGCTCATGCTCGGAATGACGATACCACAGGAAATAAGCGCCGATACCAATCACCGCGACCAGAAACACCACCGCACCCGGTGGCACCGCGCGGTCGGGCACCGGTTCGGGAAACGTCAGATGCGGCTGTTTCGGCTTGGTCATGCCCTCGGCGCGAAACCGCCGGAGAATTTCATCAGGGTCCAACCCCATCGTCTCGGCGTAAGAGCGGATAAACCCCGCAGCATAGGCCGGCGCGGGCAGGGCAGCGAGGTCGCCCGCCTCGATCGCTTCGAGAAACGGCAGTCGGATTTTCAGCCGCGCCGCCAGATCCGGCAATTTCCAGCCCAACCGCTCACGCACGCCGCGCAGTTCCGAGCCAACCTTGGCCGGGCCGCTCAGACCGGAAGCCTGATATTCGGGGATCGTCATGTCGGTGTCGCGGTTGCCGTTCATATTATTCATCGCAGAAATCATCCGTAAGCCGTATGACATCGTCTGCGGCGCTGCGCTGCCAACGCCAATCGGATCAAATGTTTACCCCGATCCGCTCAGATCGGCAAACCATGCTCGCGCGCCCAGGCGGTCAACGGATCGCGCAGCGAGCCGCCCGCAGCACCGGCGCGGCGCAATTCCCGCAGCACCGGCCGCATCGCACCCAGATCGGCCGCCGCCAGCAGCGCCTTGACCGGCAGGATGGCGGTTCCCGACATCGACAGCGTGTTAACCCCGATGGCCGCGAACACCAACGCATCGAGCGGCCGACCCGCCGCCTCGCCGCAGATCGAAAACCCGACCTCCTCCTCGGCGCACGCCGCGGCCAGCCCTTCGATCAGTTCGAGCACCGGTGCCGACAGCACATCGTAGCGCCCGGCCAGCTTCGGTGTGCCACGATCGGCGGCGAATAAAAACTGCATCAGGTCGTTGGTGCCGAGCGATATGAAATCCGCCTCGGCCAGCAATCCGGGCAATTGAAACAGCAGCGCCGGCACCTCGAGCATGGTACCGACCTCGATCTCGGTCGGCTTGTCAGCCAGCTTGGCGGCTTCGGCTTCCAGCAGGTCGCGCGCCGCGCGGAATTCAGCGACCGTCGCCACCATCGGAAACATGATCGAAAGCCGGTGTCCAGCGGCCCCCATCAACAGGGCGCGCAATTGCTTACGCAAAATCGCCGGCCGATCGAGCCCGACCCGCAGCGAGCGCCAGCCCATCGCCGGATTTTCCACCGCGTCATCGGCTTCGCCCGGCAGCATCTTGTCGGCGCCCAGATCGAGCGTGCGAAACACCACCCGCTGCCCCGCCGCGCGCTCGATCACGCGCCGGTAATCCGCCGCCTGCGCGGCCACCCCGGGCACACGGGCGGCAGCAAGAGCCGCAATTTCAGTACGATACAGCCCGATCCCCTGGGCGCCGGTGCGCGCCAGCTGATCGAGTTCGAACGCGAGGCCAACATTGAGCATCAGCGTCAGCCGGGTGCCGTCCAGCGTGGCGGCCGGGCGGTCCCGATACACGCTGAGCTCCGCCGCGCGCGAAGAGCGGGCGGCAAGCGCACGCTCATACAAGGCGGTCACTTCAGGGTCCGGTCGCAGGATCAGCGCGCCGGATTCCGCATCGAGCAGCACGGCGTCGCCCTGCTGCGCCGCCTCGGTGGCGCCGGCCTCGACCGCGAGAGCCGGAATATCCAGCGCACGCGCCAGAATCGCCGCATGGCCGCCGGAACTGGCCTCCTCGATCGCCACCCCCGCGATCCCGCGCCGATGCCAATCGAGCAATTCCGCCGGCCCCAGCCGCCGCACGATCAGGATCATGCCGCTCGCATCATCGGGCTTGGCGGTGCCCGCGCCCAGCGCGGTCAGCATCCGCTCGATCATATCCTCGACATCGGCCAACCGCTCACGCAGATACGGATCGGCGATCTTGCGCATCCGCCGCCGCAATTCCGACCCCACCTGATCGACCGCGGCCTCGGCGGTCAAGCCATCGTTGATCGCGCTCCGCACCCGCTCCAGCCAGCCGGTGCCCTGCGAGATTAACCGATACGCATCGAGCACCTCGCGCGTCGCGTGGCCCTGCGGCAGATGATCCGCCATCAGCGTATCGAGGCTCTGCTCCGCCTCGGTCATCGCCTGTTCGAGCCGCGCGATCTCGGCCGCCGGATCATCGGCCAGCACATGGCGCGGCCCGGTTGAGCGGCCGAACGGCAAAGCGCTGCCCCGCACGATGCCCGGCGCCAGCGGATGCCCAGCATACCGGCGCGAGAGCGAATCACCCAGCCCGGTCGGCGCGATATTGCCCGCGCCCTGGGCCGACAATATCTCACCCAGCAGCATGGCGATGGTCGAAATCGTCTCGGCCTCGAACGTATCATATTGCCGTGGTTCGATATTCTGCACCGCGATCACGCCCAGCGTGCGCCCGGCGCGGCGGATCGGCACCGCCAGCATCGAGGCGTAGCGATCCTCGCCGGTTTCCGGCCGGTAGGCGAATTCAGGATGATTCTGCGCATCCGGCAGGTTCATCAACTCGCCCTTGGCCGCCGCCAGCCCGATGATGCCTTCGCCCACCCGCAACCGCGTCCGCCCGACCGCGCCGATCCGCAGCCCATAGGTGGCGGCGAGCTCCAGCATTTCGCCCGGCCGCGCGACATAGATCGAGCAGACCTCGACCTCCAGTTCGCTCGCGATCAGTTCGGCGAGTTCCGCCAGGCTGGAATTGCCGCCGCTGAGCCGCTCGCGCAGTTTCGCGAACAGCCGGCGCGCGGCCGCGAACGGCTCGGCGCCCGACTCCGGCAGGGCAGGATCAGGCGGCGTGGCTTCGAGCATCCGTGCGTGGCACCTGTGCCTGACGCGCGGCGTGCGCGGCCTCGGCCTGACCGATCAGTTCCGCAATGATCGCCGCCACCGGCTGGATCGCGGTGACCATCCCGACCGACTGCCCCGCCATCACCGATCCCTGCTCGACATCGCCATCGATCACCGCGCGGCGCAGCGCGCCCGCCCAGAAATGCTCGATCGAAAGCTGTGCCGCCTCCTTGGTCAATTCGCCGGACTGAAACCGTTTCAGCGTCGCCGCCTGGTGTGCGAGGAAATTGCGCGTCCCCTCGTTCGCCAGGCCGCGCACCGGAATCACCGGAAACAGCGCGTCCAGCTGCACCGAAGGCACCGCATCGCGCGCATTCGCCCGCACGAACGCGGCCTTGAACTTTTCATGCGCAATGCTCTCGGTCGCGGCGGCAAACCGTGTGCCGAGCTGCACGCCCGAGGCGCCCATTTCCAGAAATGCCAGAATCGCCTCGCCGCGCCCGATCCCGCCGGCCACGAACACCGGCACCTCGCGGATCACTGGCAGAATCTCCTGCGCCAGCACCGTCAACGACACCGGCCCGATATGCCCGCCCGCTTCGGACCCTTCGATCACCAGCGCATCGGCGCCGGATTTGATCAGCCGCTTGGCCAGCACCAGCGCCGGCGCAAAACACACCAGCTTCGCTCCGCTGTCGCGCACCGCCCGCACCGCGGCGCCCGAAGGCACGCCGCCCGCCAGCACGACATGGCCGATCTCATGGCGGATGCAAACCTCGATCAGTTCGAGCAACTGCGGATGCATCGTGATCAGATTGACGCCGAACGGCTTGCCGGTCAGCGCCTTGGTCGCGCTGATCTCGGCATCCAGCAGGGCCGGGTTCATCGAACCGCAGGCGATCACGCCAAACCCGCCGGCATTGGAAATCGCCGAAACCAGGTGCCGCTCGCTCACCCAGCTCATCGCCCCGCCCATAATGGCGGTCTTGGTGCCCAGGAAGTCGCAGCCGCGCGCCCACAGATGATCGAGTGCATTCATCAGGCAACATCCAATCCGTAGGCGGTGTGCAAGGCGCGCACCGCGAGTTCGGTATATTCCGCCGCAATCAACACGCTCACTTTGATCTCGCTGGTCGAGATCACCAGTATATTGATCCCCCGTCCGGCGAGTGCGCGAAACATCGTGCCCGCGACGCCCGCATGGCTGCGCATGCCGACGCCGACGACCGATATCTTGGCAACATCCGCATCGATCGAAAGATCGGCGTACTGAATTTCGGGGTGCATCGATTCCAGCACGGCGCGCGCGCGCGGCAATTCGGTCTTGTTCAGCGTGAACGTCATGTCGGTGGTGCCGTCTTCGGACACGTTCTGCACGATCATATCGACATTGATGCTCGCCTCGGCCAGCGGCCCGAACACGGCGGCCGCCACCCCCGGCCGGTCCGGCACGCGGCGGATGGTAACCTTGGCCTCGTCCCGCGAATAGGCGATGCCGGCGACGATTTCCTGTTCCACGATTTCATCCTCATCAACGACCAGGGTTCCCGGCTCCTCGGAAAAACTGGACAACACCTGCACCCGAACCCGCTCCTTCATAGCGAGTTCGACGGAACGCGTCTGCAACACCTTGGCACCAACCGAGGCGAGCTCCAACATCTCCTCATAGGTGATCGCCGCAAGTTTGCGTGCCTTGCGCACGATCCGCGGATCGGTGGTGTAAACACCATCGACATCGGTATAAATATCACACCGGTCCGCCCCGATCGCCGCCGCCACCGCGACGGCCGAGGTATCGGACCCGCCGCGCCCCAGCGTCGTGATCCGCTTGTCCGGCCCGATGCCCTGAAACCCGGCAATCACCGGCACCTGGCCCGCCTGCATCCGCCTGATCAGCTCCGCACCGTCGATCGAGTTGATCCGCGCCTTGCCGTGCTGCCCATCGGTCGCCACCGGCACCTGCCAACCGGTCCACGACCGTGCCTCGACCCCCAGCGTCTGCAACGCGATCGCGAGCAACCCGACCGTTACCTGCTCGCCGGTCGCCACCACCGTGTCGTATTCGCGCGCATCGTACAGCGGGGATAATTCCTGGCACCACGCGACCAGCTGATTGGTGGCACCCGCCATCGCCGAGGTTACCACCGCAACCTCATGCCCGGCATCGACCATGCGCTTGACGCGGGACGCCACGTTGCGAATCCGGTCCAGATCGGCGACCGATGTGCCGCCGAATTTCATCACGATACGCGCCATAACAATCCGTTCGTTGCCGTGGGTATTTTGGTTGACTTTGGGCGGAGCGCTTGCCGGTTTGCCCCGCCGGGCTCACATAAACTCCGCGTCCCCATACCGGGCGGGGCGGCGAAGGGCAATGCGAGGCGGCATGATCATCACGGAACGACAAGGAACCGCCGATCGGCGCGAAGTCGATAAATTCGACGCGCTGGCGGCACGCTGGTGGGACAAGACCGGCCCGATGCGATCGTTGCACGCCATGAACCCCGCACGTACCGCCTGGATCATGCAGCGAATCCGCGCGCGCTTCGGCGATGATCCGATCGATCTGCTCGATGTCGGCTGCGGCGCCGGCCTGCTCGCCGAAAGCCTGACCCGTGCCGGTTGCCGCGTCACCGGCATCGATGCCGCCGGCGAAGCCATCGCCGCCGCCCGCGCGCATGCGTCCGGCCAAGGTCTGACCATCGCCTACCGCGCCGCTGAAACCGACGATCTGATCAACGAGGGTGCGCGCTTTCCCATCGTCACCGCGCTCGAAGTGATCGAACACGTCCCCGATCCGCAGGCGTTTCTCGCGAGCCTCGCCCGCCTGCTCACACCCGGCGGCTTGCTCTTCCTGTCCACGCTGAACCGCACACCGCAATCCTTCGCCATCGCCAAGCTGGGTGCGGAACACCTGCTCCGCCTGCTGCCGGTCGGCACGCATTCCTGGGCGCGCTTCATCACGCCCGGCGAATTATCGATCATGTGCCGCAACGCCGGCCTGCGCATGGGCGACATGGCGGGCCTGGTGCCGTCGCTGCGGGGCGGCGGGTTCCGGGAATCGCGCAATCTTTCAGTGAATTACATCGGCGTGGCGCACGCGTGACCCGGCATCCGCATCGCTCAGCCCGCGCGCCCCTTGCGCACGCCGGGCCGGCTCATGACATGATGGCCCGTAACGATCTGCTCGAAAAGGAGACCTCGCATGACGGAGTCCACAAAAATCTGGTTCATCACCGGCTGTTCGACCGGCTTTGGCCGCGAACTGACCGAGGCGGTGCTCGAACGCGGCGGCCGTGTCATCGCCACCGCCCGCAACCTGAAAAGCCTCGATGATCTGGGCGGCCAGCGCCAGAGCAACCTGCTCAAACTGCAACTCGACGTCACCAAACAAGCCGATGTCGATGCCGCCGTGGCCGCGGCCGAAGCCAAATTCGGCCGGATCGACGTGCTCGTGAACAACGCCGGCTACGGCTACCTCGCCGCGATCGAGGAGGGCGAGGATCAGGCGGTCCGCGCTTTGTTCGAAACCAACGTGTTCGGCCTCATCGCCATGACCAAGGCGGTGCTGCCCGGCATGCGCAAGCACAAGAGCGGCCATATCGTGAATATCTCCTCGATCGGCGGCCTCGTCAGCTTCGGTGCCACCGGCTACTACCACGCCACCAAATTCGCGGTCGAAGGCCTGTCGCAATCCCTCGCGATCGAGGGCAAACCCCTAGGCATCAAGGTCACCATCGTCGAGCCGGGCCCGTTCCGGACCGACTGGGCCGGCCGATCGATCGTGCAATCCGCCACCCAGATCGCGGATTACGCCGAAACCGCCGGCGTCCGCCGCCGTGAAACCGCCGCCCGCAGCGGCAAACAACCCGGCGATCCGCGCCGCGGCGCCGAGGCCATGATCGCCGCCGTCGAAGCCGCCGAACCGCCGCTGCACCTGGTGCTCGGCCGCCCGGCACTCGACCTCGCGCGCAAACACGTCGCAACGCTCGGCGCCGAGCTCGAAAAATGGCAGGATCTGACGCTCTCGGCCGATTTCCCGGAGCATCAGACCGCCGCCTGATCCAGCGTGATGCCAACCCGATGACAATGTAAATCGCCGCCTCCGCATGCCAGCGGCGGCGGCGATTTCACATCACAGTAGCCGGCGTTCGGCCTCGCTCAGACCAGTTGCATCCCCTGATGCGCCAGCAGATCCCGATACGGCCCCGGCCGCGCCGCCAGCGCATCCGGCGCGCCCTGATCGACAATCCGGCCCTGCTCCATCACCACGATCCGGTCGAAATCCTTCACCGTCGATAGCCGGTGCGCCACGGCAATCACCGTCCGCCCGTGCGACAGCCGGGCCAGCGCCTCCTGCACCGATTTCTCGGATTCCGAATCCAGCGCCGAGGTCGCCTCATCCAGCAGCAAAATCGGCGAATCGCATAGAAACGCCCGCGCGATCGCAATCCGCTGGCGCTGCCCACCCGATAATTTCATTCCCCGCTCGCCGACCATCGTGTCGAACCGGTCCGGCAATTTGCGAATGAACCCCATGCACTCCGCCGCCTCCGCCGCCGCGCGCACCTCGGAATCCGTGGCGGATGGCTTGCCATAGCGGATATTCTCCAGCACCGAGCGGTGAAACAACTGCACATCCTGCGACACCACGGCAATCGCCCCGGCCAGGCTGGCCTGGGTGCGGGTCGAAATATCCTCGCCATCGATTAAAATCTGCCCTTCCGGCAGGTCGAACTGGCGTTGCAGCAACGCCAGCAGCGTGGTCTTGCCCGAGCCGGAACGCCCGACCAGCCCGATCTTCTCGCCCGGCTGGATGTCGAGCGAAAAATCCCGCAGCAGCACGTCGCTGTCCGGATAGGCGAATTCGATATGCCGAAAACTGATCGCCCCGCGCCGCACATCGAGCGGCGGCGCATCCGGATCATCGACCATGTCATGCGCCACCAGCAGCGCCTTCAGCGCATCGGTCAGCCGGGCGAAATCCTGCACCATCTCGACCAACGCCACCGCCAGATCGCGCGTGCCGTGCAACACCGTAAAGCCCAGCGTCGTCACCAGCACGACATCGCCGGGCGAAACCCGCCCCAGCACCCATAAATGCAGCGTCCAGGCGAGCAGGGCCGAGGTCAGGCCGGCGGTGCACACCGCATGAAAGATCCGCAGTTTTTCGAGGTAGCGCAGACTCTCCTGCCGCGCGTCCATCTCATGGCCCACCCGCCCGGCAAATCGCCGCCGCTCGCGCCGCAGCGCCCCGAACGCCCGCACCACGCCCACGTTATTGATCACATCGACCAGTTCGCCATCGACCGATGCGGCCTTGACCGCATAATCCTTGTGCAGCGCCTCGCCACCTTCGGCCAACCGCTTCAGGATCACCCCCAGCACCAGCGCCACCACCACCACGGCAAGCCCCATCACGGCATTGACCGAAATCAGCAGCAGCATCGCACCGAACACCGCGAATAATGGCGGCAGCACGTTCCAGAAGGTCAGGCTCTCGATCCGGAACACCGCATTGCCGGTCGCGGAAATCCGCCCCGCCAGCATCCCGGGCCGCCGCTCGGCGAAATACCCGTGGGAATGGCCGAGCATATGGTTGAACAGCCGCCGCCGGATGTCGCCGGTCACCACCACGAACGCCCGCGCCGCGACCCAGCCGCCGACCCGCCAGGCCAGATTATCCGCCGCGATCAACCCCGCCAGCAGCCCGAACGCCAGCCAAACCTCATCGACCCGGTGCGCCGCCAGCACATTGACCATGTTCTTGACGGCATATTGCGAGCCGATCGAACAGCCCACCGCAACCATGACGGACAGCAGCACCACGATATGCGACCAGAACCGCCGCCGTGCCGCGCCGAGAATAAAGCGGAGCGCGCTTTGCTGTTCGAGCGGCAGTTCGCTCGCCGTCATTTCGCGTCGCCGAAGTACCAAAACCCGCCTCGCTGCAATGGATCCCATGCGCCAGAATGGCCCTGGAACCGTGGCAATTTTAGGCAGGTATGAAGTAAACCGAGGGAATTGACGGTAATTTAATCCGTTTCGATCAGTCCGACCGCAAGGCCTTCGCCACTTCCGCGACCGATGTTTCGAGCGCCCCCGGCGCGAACGGCGAGATCAACCCCGCCGATGCCACCAGCTCGAGAAATGGTGCCGACCCACCACGCCGGCACAGCGCGATGTAATCCGCGAGCGCCACCGCGTAATTCTTGCGCGACCGTGTCCAGAATTGCAGGGCGCAGCATTGCGCCAGCGCGTAATCGATCATGTAGAACGGTATCAGATATAAATGCAGCACCTGCTGCCACCACCCACCATCTGCACCATGGGCCAGATCGCCGTAATCGCGCCACGGCATGTAATGATGTTCGAGCCGCCGCCATGTTGCGCGGCGTTCCGCCGGGGTCATCGCGGGCTTGGCGTAGATTTCGTGCTGGAAGTGATCGAGGCATGCGATCCGCGGCAGGGTCTGCAAAACACTGACCAAGTGCATCCGCCGATAACGCTCCGCCGCGGCCTCGCCTACCAACAGACCGGCATGGGGATACGTCAGTAGCTCGAAACTCATCGAGTGAATCTCGGCTGTCTCACTCCCCGGCCAGACATAATCGACGCTGGGCAGAGCCCGGCTGGAAAAATACTGAAACGCATGGCCCATCTCGTGCGTCAGCACGTCGATATCACCGCTGGTCCCGACGAAATTGGCAAAAATGAACGGCATGCCGACGGTATCGAAACTGGTGCAGAACCCGCCGTTGCCCTTGGCCGGCCGGTTCTTCAGATCGAGAAACCCACCCTGGTTCATCGCCTCATAAAACCGGGCAATCTCCGGGTCCATCCGGTCATACATCGCCTGACCGGCCGCAACCAACTCATCATGCCCACCCAGCGGCGTCGGGTTGCCGAGCGGATCGACGATGCGTTCGTCCCAGGCGAACACCTTGTCCCAGCCGAATGCCGCGCGCCGCTGTTCCATGATTTGCCCGACCAGCGGCGTCACATGCGTCGCAATCGCATCGCGATACCGGGCGACCTCATCGGGCCCGTAATCCAGCCGGCGCATCCGCTTGTAGGCGAGCGGAATGAAATTCTCATAGCCGAGTTTGCGCGCCATCCCGTGGCGCAACTTCACCAGATCGTCATAAATCTGGTCCAGCTCGTCGGCATTCTGTCCAAAGAACGCATCGATCTTCTGCTCGGCCTCATGGCGCAGCGCACGATCGATATGTTCCCGGAACGGTGCCATCCCCTCGTAATTCACCGTCTTGCCATCGATCTCGATCTGCACCGAGGCGGTCAGTTCGGTGTAGCGCGCCGCGAGTTTGGCCTCCTGCTCCAGATCGGCCTCGATCTCGGGGCGGAAAATCCCGATATCGAGGTCCCACAACGCGACCGCATGGGCACCCACCGCATGCACGACCGCGGTCCGGTCATCGTGATCCAGCATGCGCTGCTTGAACGCGGTTTCGTGGTTCTGCGCCGCCGGCAGCAATTCATCCCGATAATCGAGCGCCGCCTTCGCCCCGGCATCGTCGGTATTCTGCTGAAACCGCAGTTCGACGAGGGCTCCCCACGTCCCGATCTCGCGCCGCAACCGATCGAACCGCGCCGCCGCCTCGGCAATCTCGCCATCGTCGAACAGCGCGTTGATCGCGGCGTAATCGCGCGCGAGGCTCGCACGGTCCGGCGTCGGGGCAGTGATATCGGCAAATCGGATATTGGGTTCGTTGTCCATCCCTGATCAAACCAAGTTCGGCGCCGTCGCGCAATCCCGCCTAGCCGGCCCGCCCGAACATCCGCTCCAGATCGCCGCGCGTGAGTTTCAGCACGGTCGGGCGCCCGTGCGGGCAGGTCTGCGACAGCGGCGTGGCTTCCATCGCCCGCAGCAGCGCCGCCATTTCCTCGAACGCCAACCGCCGCCCGGCGCGGATCGAACGGTGGCACGCGATGCGGATGAGCATGGCATCGAGCCGCCCTTCCAGCGGGCCCGCCATCCCCGTATCGGCAAGCGCATCGGCAATGTCGCGCACCAGCGCCCGTGGATCGGCGTTGCCCAAGGCCGCCGGAATGGCGCGGATCAACACGGCACCGGCGCCGAAGCCTTCGACCATCACGCCAAGTTGCGCGAGCGTCGCGGCACTGGCCATCAGCCGCGCGACATCGTCATCCGCCATATCGAGCGGCACCGGCGACAGCAGGCCCTGGCTGGCAATCCCGCCAGCATCGCGCTCGGCGCGCAGGCGCAATTCGGTCAACCGCTCATGCGCCGCGTGCTGGTCGATCAGGACCAGCGACCCATCCGCGATCCGCGACAAAATGTAGGTATCGAACAGCTGCGCGAGCGGCGTGCCGAGCGGAAACGCACCGATCGGCGCCGCCGGTGCCGGCCGCCGCAGGCTCGGCGGCAGATCGAACGCCAGCGCCGTCTCCGCCTCGGCAAAGCCGCGCGCCGCCGCACTGGCCGGCACCGGATAGCTCCAACTTGCCCGCCCGCCACCGCCCAGGCGCAGCGCCGGTGCGGCGGCAACCCCGGCCGGCGTCGCCAGATGCCGCTGCACCGCACCGATCAGCAGGCTGCGCACCGCATCCGGCGCTGCGAACCGCAGTTCGGATTTCGCCGGATGCACGTTGACATCGAGTTGCTCGGGCGGAATGTCGAGCCAGAGTGCGGCCAGCGGATGCCGCCCGGCCGGAATCACATCGCGATACGCCACGCGCAGCGCCAGCCGCAGCAGCGGGTCGCGCACCGGCCGCGCGTTGACCATCATGTGCTGATGCCGCGCCGTCGCGCGCGTTACGCTGGCGGGCGAGATGAAGCCGCTGATCGTGATATCCTCGCGTACCGCCTCAAGCGCGACCAGCGCCTCGGCATCGCCGCGCCCGTACAGCGCCGCCACCCGCGCCCGCCGATCCTGCGCGGGCACGTCAAAACTGGTGGTCCCATCGATGCTCAGCGCGAACGCGACATCCGCCGCCGCCAGCGCCAGATGCCGCACCGCATCGGCGCAGGCGGTGGTTTCCGATGCCACGGAGCGCAGGAATTTCCGCCGCGCCGGCGTCGCATAGAACAAATCTTCCACGATCGCGCTGGTGCCGAACGGTGCCGCCACCGGCGTAATTTCGCTCACCGCGCCGCCCGCCACCGCGATCCGCGCCGCCGCATCCTGGCCGCGCGGGCGTGACACCAGGGTCAGCCGCGCCGCCGCCCCGATCGAGGGCAGCGCCTCGCCGCGGAACCCGAGTGTCGCGATCCGTACCAGCGCCTCATCGGTCAGTTTGGAGGTCGCGTGCCGGGTGATCGCGAGTGCCAGCTCCGTTTCGGGAATCCCGCCGCCATCGTCGGTCACCTCGATCCGCGCGATGCCGCCGCCGTCGATTCGCACGGCAATCCGCCGCGCCCCGGCATCCAGCGCGTTCTCGACCAGTTCCTTGACCGCGGCGGCCGGCCGTTCGATCACTTCGCCGGCAGCGATTCGGTTGATGGTGGCGGGGGCTAGGAGTCGGATCGGCATGCGACCATGTAAAGCCGTTGGGTTAACGATGTCCAAACCACAGGGAGTTCGCCGATGCGCATGAGGGTAAACGGCAAGGTCGCGGTGCTCACCGGTGCCGCCAGCGGTATCGGCGCGGCACTTGCCTTGGCGCTGGCGGCGCGCGGCGCCGATCTGGCGCTGATCGACCGTGATGCCGAAGGTCTCGCGCGCATCGCCGAACAAGCACGGCTGTTCGGTGCCACCGTGTCAACCCATGTCGCCGATCTCGCCGATGCCGCCGCCATCACGGCGTTGCCAGACGCGATCGCCGCCAGCCACGCGGCACCCGCCCTGCTGATCAACAATGCCGGCGTCGCCCTCGTCGGCGCGTTCGAACAGATGGACGAGGCCGAATTCGCCTGGCTGATGGACATCAATTTCTGGGCGGCGGTGCGGCTCACCCGCGCCATGCTGCCGGTCCTGCGCAATGGCGGCGGCGAACCCAGACGGATCGTGTTTCTCTCATCGGTGTTCGGCCTGGTCGGGCCGCCCTGGCAGACGGCCTATGCCACCTCGAAATTCGCCATCCGCGGCTTTGGTGAATCGCTCCGCCATGAGTTGGCGGATACCAACATCGGCGTCACGATCGTGCATCCCGGCGGCATCCGCACCAACATCGCCCGCGCCGCGCGGCTGGCGGCGCGGATCGATCCGGCCGTTGGCGCCGCCGGCATCAAGGCGTTCGAGGTCTCGTTGAAGACCCCGCCGGAGACCGCCGCGCGCGTCATTCTCGATGGGGTGGAGCGCGGCGCGCCGCGCGTGCTGATCGGCGCGGATGCCTATGCGATCGATACGCTGAGCCGCCTGATGCCGGTGCGCGCCTGGAGCGTGATCCAGCGCCGGCTCGCCAGACCTCAAGATCTGGTAACCGCCAAACCGTGATACCGTCCCGCCGTTGACCTCAAGGAGTCGCCATGGCCAGTCTTGCCGCTCATCTGCTCAATCCGGTCCTGCGCTATCAGGTCAAGCGCAAGCTCTCCGGCAGCGCCGATCCTGAAACCGTCCGCCGCGCCTTCAAATCACCGATGCCGGTGCCGCGCGGCGTGCGCTATACCGAGGCGGTGATCGGCGGCGTGCCGGGCGAGTGGGTCGAACCGGCCGAGGGTGCCCGCCCGGCGATGACTGTGCTGTATTTTCACGGCGGCGCCTATCTGGTCTGTTCGGCCGAAACCCACCGCCCGATCACCGGCGCGCTCGCCCGGCGCGGCGTTCGCGTGTACGCCGCCAATTATCGGCTCGCCCCCGAACACCGCTATCCTGCGGCGGTCGATGATGGTCTGGCCGCCTATCGCGGCCTGCTCGACCAGGGCGTGGTGCCGGAACGCTTCGCGATCGCAGGCGATTCCGCCGGCGGCGGCCTGGCGCTCGCCGTGCTGCTCGCGGCGAAGCAGGCCGGCCTGCCGATGCCGGCGCGCGCCGTGGTGTTCTCGCCCTGGACCGATCTGGCCGGCACCGGTGCCAGCGCGATCGAGAACGAGGGGCGCGACCCGATGATCATCGGCACCAAAATCGCCGACGGGGCAAAAATGTACCTCGGCGACGCCGATCCACGCACGCCGCACGCCTCGCCGCTGTATGGCGATCTTGCCGGCTTGCCGCCGCTGATGATCCATGTCGGCGCCAACGAGGTTCTGCGCGACGACAGCGTGCGGTTCGACGAAAAGGCCCGCGCCGCCGGTGTGGTAAGCCTGCTGCGAATCTGGCCGGTGGTGCCGCATGTCTGGCCGATGTTTCACAGTTTCGTGCCGGAAGGCCGCCAGACGCTCGATGACAGCGCCGCCTTCATCCGCGGTGCGGCGCGCTAGCGATCAAGCCGCGCGGCGGCGGCCGGCGTCAGGCAAACGCCGCGCGCCGCCGCCGGATTTCGTTCAGGATGAAATAGCTCAGCGCGAGGGCAGGGGCCGCCGCGCCGACCAGGGCGACCAGCGTCCAGCCGCCGCGGATCAGCAGGGCACTCGCCACCGCCGAGCCGGTCGCGCCGCCGACAAAGAACGCCGCCATATACGCGCCATTCAGCCGCGCCCGCAGCTCCGGCGCCAGCGCATAGATCGCGCGCTGGCCGAGCACGTTGTTCGCCTGCACGCCGAAATCGAGCGCAACGCCCGCCAGCGCCAGCAGCACCACGCTGTGCAGCGCCGCACCCAGCGCCGAGACCCCGAACGAGGCCAGCACCAGCGCGAGCGAAACCGCGCTACCCACCCTGCCATAGCCCGCATCGGCCAGCCGGCCGGCCAAAGGCGCTGAAATCGCCCCCGCAGCACCGACCAGCGCGAACACCGCGATGCCGAATTGCGTGTAGTGGAACCGCTCGGTCAGATAGATCGGCACCGCCGTCCAATACAGGCTGAACACGCCGAACGCCGCGCATTGATAGGCCGCCCGCCGCCGCAGGGTCGGCTCGGTCGCGTAGAGTTTGAACATGCTGAGAATGAGCGAAAAATACCCCGCCCGCGCCTTCGGCGCGACGTGCGGCAACTTACGGCGCAGCACCAGAAACAGCGCGGCCATGCCCAGCGCCGAGAGGCCGAACACCGCGCGCCAGCCCACCGCATAGGCGATCAGGCTCGCCACCGGCCGGGCCAGCAGAATGCCGAACACCAGCCCGCCCATCACGTTGCCGACCACCCGGCCACGCGTGGCATCCGGCGTCAGCGTCGCGATCATCGGCACCAATATCTGCACCGCACTCGAACACAGGCCGATCAGCAGGGCGGCGGCCAGAAAGATCGGCCAGGTCCAGGCGGTGGCGGCCAGCGCGAGGGCGACGACCGAACCGCCGATCAACCGGGTACTGAGCGCTCGGTTCTCGACCAGATCGCCCAGCGGCACCAGCAGCAACAGCCCGCTCGCATAGCCAAGCTGGGTGAAGGTCACCAACAGGCTCGCGATTGGCTTGGGCAGATGCAGCGCGGGCGCGATCAACCCGACCAGCGGTTGGGCATAATATAAATTGGCCACCACCGCGCCGGCCGCGACGGCGTACAGGGTGACCAGGCCGGCGGATGGTGCGGCCGGGCCGGTCGAAGGCTTCATGGAGTCGGACATGCCAACCGATATGCAAGTTGTTCAGCTGCGTGCAACCGGCGCTGCGTCAAGGCTCACATGCGGACGGCTCAGAAAATGTTGAGAATCCGCCCGATGATGCCCTTGGACGGTGTGGCACTCTGCTGCGGCGTGGCACCCGAAGTCGCCGGCGTGCCGAGGGCGGCATTTTCCTGCAGGCGCCGCTGCTCGGCCGAGGCATTGACCACCTGATCGCCCGGCTTGCCGCCGCCGAGCGACATCAGCGAGGACACAAAACCCGGGCTGCGGCTTTCAAGCTCGGCCTGGTGATTGACGATGGTCCGAATCCCGGACGGTGGCGTCGGTCCGGCCTCCTGCAACAAGGCCTGCTGGCCGGGGCCCATGCTGGCATCGCCATTGGCGAGTGCCGTCTGCGGCGAGAGCACGTCCTCGGCCTGCTGCGATGCGGAGACCTGCTGCGGCCGGGGCGCGCCGGGCTGCGGCGTCGGCAGCGCGAGATCGGGTGGCATCGACAGCGGTGCCTCGGTCGCGACATCGTAGGCATCGGGCGGGGTGACCTCGAGCCCGAAGGTTTTCGAGGCATCGCTGCACCCGGCGAGCGCCAGTGTCGCGATGGTGGCGATGGCGGCAAGGGTCAACGGCGCGGCCGATTTGCGTGTGCGGATCATGACGCCTCCTTATCGCCGCGCGCCCCGGTGGGCAAGGGAGCGGCGGGCTCACGACGGAGCATCGAGTCGAGAATCAACGTCCCGACACCGCAGACGATCGCGGCATCCGCGACATTGAATACATACCAATGATAGGCGCCGATATGCGCATCGATGAAATCGACCACCGCGCCGTACTGCACCCGCGAAATAATATTGCCGATCGCCCCGCCGATGATCGCGCCCACCGCCAGCGTCGTCGTCAGATGCACCGCCCGCCACAGCCAGACCGCCAGCGCGATCACCGCGACCGCGGCCACCACGATGAGCAGCAGCGTGGCGTTATCGCCCGCCAGAATCCCGAAGGTGACGCCGTGGTTCCATACCATCGCGAAATTCAGCACCGGCAGGATCCGCACGACCGCGCGCTGCGGCAGGTCGAGACCGTACAGCACCCAGTATTTCGACGCCTGATCAGCCAGCAGGACGACCAGCGCCATCACCACGCCGGCAAGGCGGCGGTTCATCCGACATACTCGCAGCAGCGGCGGCACAGGGTTGGGTGAGCCTGATCCTCGCCCACTTCCGGCAAGACCTGCCAGCAGCGCGCGCATTTGGTCCCTGGCGCGATCGTGACTTTCGGCGGCGCGCGCAACGGTGCCGCCGCACCGGCGCCGGCCTCATCGGTCGCGATCATGGTTTCGGCCGCCGAGGTGATCAGCAGTTCCGCCCAATTGACGCTCTGCAACGCGATCGGCGCATCGACCGCGAGGGTGATGCTGATGCAGGCCTGCAACGAGGAAGCGATGTCGCCGCTGCGTCGTGCCTCCTCCAATTGGGTGTTCGCGAGCTTGCGCACCGCCCGGATTTCCGCCCAGCCGGCATCGAGCGCGTCATCGCGCCACTCCGCCGGCACCGGCGGAAACTGCGCCAGATGCACGCACTCATCCTCACCGAATCGTGCCCGCCATGCCTCATCGGCGGTGAACGGCAGCACCGGCGCGAGCCATGTGGTCAGGCAGCGGTGCAGAATATCCAGCACGGTCCGGCAGGCGCGCCTTGTTTCGCTCTGGGCAAGCTGCCGACCCTCGGCATCGAGCTTCACGTCGCAATAGAGCGCATCCTTGCGGATATCGAAATAAAACGCCGAGAGATCGTTGTTGCAGAATTGATGGATCGCCGGATACACGCCGGTCCAGTCGTGCGTGGCGACGGCGCGGCGCAGCATCGCATCGAGCTCGGCGAGTTTGTGCAGCATGTATTGCTCGAGCTCGGGCATCGCCGCGCGATCGAGTATTTCCGCCTCGGAATAACCCTCCAGCCCGCCCAGAATCCAGCGCAGCGTGTTGCGGATGCGGCGATACAGATCGGCCTGCTGCTTGAGGATTTCCTTGCCGATCCGCAGATCGTTGTGCACGTCCGAATTCATCACCCAAAGGCGCAGAATATCGGCGCCGTACAGGTCGATCACCTCCTGCGGCGCGGTGACGTTGCCGAGCGATTTCGACATTTTGCGGCCCTGCTCGTCGAGCACGAAGCCATCGGTGACGATCGCCTTGAACGGTGCCACGCCGCGCGTGCCGACCGCTTCGAGCAGCGAGGCCTGAAACCAGCCGCGATGCTGATCCGACCCTTCGAGGTACAAATCGGCCGGCCAGGGCATGCCGCGCGCTTCGAGCACGAAGGCATGGGTCGAGCCGCTCTCGAACCAGACATCGACGATGTCGAACACCTGTTCGTAATCATCCGGGTTATAGCCGTTGCCAAGGAAATCGGCGGCAGGCCGGGCGTACCAGGCGTCCGCCCCTGCGGCCTCGAACAGGGCGCGGGTGCGGGCGAACACTGCCGGATCGTTCAGGATCGATTTGTCCGATTTGCGCATGAACAGCGCGATCGGCACGCCCCAGGCGCGCTGGCGCGAAATGCACCAGTCCGGCCGGGATTCCACCATCGAGCGGATGCGGTTGCGCCCGGCATCCGGCACGAACTGTGTCGCATCGAGCGCTGCCAGCGCCTTGTCGCGGATGTGCTCCTCGCCATCCATCCGGATGAACCAGTTGGGCCGCGCGAGGTAGATCAGCGGCGCTTTCGAGCGCCAGGAATGCGGGTAGGAATGGAGGAACTCCTCGCGTTTGAGCAACGCGCCGGCGTCTTCCAGGGCGCGGCAGACATTGTCGGCCACTTTGTAGACATGCTGGCCGGCAAACAGCGGCACATCGGCGGCATAGGTGCCATCGTCGTTGACCGTCTCGGGCACATCGATGCCGTGTTCGCGGCAGAGGAAAAAGTCGTCCTCGCCATGGGCAGGCGCCATGTGGACGAAACCGGTGCCGGCTTCGGTGGTGACGAAATCGCCCAGCAGCATCGGCACATCGAACTCATAGCCCTGTCCACGCAACGGATGGGCGCAGACCACGTCCACCAGATCGGCACCGGTCACGATGCGGCGCTGCGTATGACCGACGATGCCGGTTTCGGTTGTGAATTTATCAAGCAGATCGACTGCGACGAACAATTTGTCGCCGACCCGCGCGTGGCTGGTTTCGCCGACCGCATCGACGTCGATCAGCGCATAGTCGAAGCTTGCGCCGGCGGCGATTGCGCGGTTACCCGGAATGGTCCAGGGCGTGGTGGTCCAGATCACGATGGCGCTGCCGGCGAATTCACCGGCGATGATCGGAAACCGCACCCAGATCGCCGTATCCGTCCGATCCTTATACTCAACCTCGGCCTCGGCCAACGCGGTCTTTTCCACCGGGCTCCACATCACCGGCCGCAGGCCACGATAGAGCGCGCCGTTCGCCGCGAATTTATGGATCTCGGCGGCGATCGCCGCTTCGGATGAAAAATCCATCGTCGCGTAGCGTTGCGCCCAATTGCCTTCGATGCCGAGGCGTTTGAACTCGGCGGCCTGGATGTCGAGCCATTTGGCGGCGTAGGCGCGGCATTCGGCGCGGAAGTCGAGCACCGGCACTTCGTCCTTGTTTTTGCCGGCTTTGCGGTATTGTTGTTCGACCATCCATTCGATCGGCAGGCCGTGGCAATCCCAGCCCGGCACGTAATCGGCATCGAACCCGGCCATCTGGCGGGCGCGGTTGATCACATCCTTGTGGATTTTGTTCAGCGCGTGGCCGATGTGCAGATTGCCGTTGGCGTAGGGCGGGCCGTCGTGCAGGATGAAGGGGGTGCGGCCGGCGGCATCGGCGCGCAGGCGGACGAACAGACCCATCGCCTCCCAGCGGGCGAGTGCTTCGGGTTCGCGTTTGGGCAGGTCGCCGCGCATCGGGAATGCGGTGCGGGGCAGAAACACGGTGGCGCGGTAATCGCGCTCGGCGGGGACGCTATCGTTCATGGCAAGCTCCGGAGGAGAGGAAACAGGTGTGTGACCCGGCCCTTAGCTCAGGGCCGGCCCGATAATTCGTCCGCTCACGCGCCGGATGCAGCACCCATTCATGGTCAATATATGCAAGCCCCAAGCCACCCCGGTCAAGCCACAGCGCCGCGGCGCCCACAGGACAAAAAGTTTTTTGCTTCTTTTTTTTAAAAAA
The DNA here is from genome assembly GCF_900156265.1 of Acidiphilium rubrum. GTDB lineage: Bacteria > Pseudomonadota > Alphaproteobacteria > Acetobacterales > Acetobacteraceae > Acidiphilium > Acidiphilium rubrum. The sequence goes on along the minus strand of NZ_FTNE01000003.1, from coordinate 199,570 downwards.
GAAGCCTTACTTTTGCCTGTCGCCCCATTTGCCAGCGTAGATGCGTAAACACATGAGACCCACATGAGCACCACAACCAAGCGCTGCCCCTCTGTCTTCGCAGTCCCCTGGCGCACGCCGGCCGGGCGGTTTTCCTGGCTGAAGCTGATCACGCTGCTGCTCTGCATCGCGCCGACGCCGTTCATTCTCTGGCAGTGGCGCACCGATGACCTGGGCAGCCGGCCGGTGCATCACGCCATGCTGGAAACCGGGTTCTGGGCGATCCGCTTCTTGATCCTGTCCCTCGCGGTCACGCCGGCGCGCGCGCTGTTCGACTGGCCGCGCGTGGTGATGCTGCGGCGCATGCTCGGGCTCGCGGCGGCGTTCTACACGATCGCGCATATCGTGCTCTACGCGTGGGACGAGGGGTTCGCGCTCGGCTTCGTGGTCAGCCAGATGCTGACGGTATTCTACCTCATTCTCGGCACGATCGCGACGGTCGGGTTCATCGCGCTCTCGGTCACCTCGACCGATGCGGCGATGGCGCGGCTGGGCAAAAAATGGAAGGCGCTGCACCGGCTGATCTATCCGGTCGCGATCCTGTCGCTGTGGCATTTTTTCCTGACCCAGAAGGTCGAGGTCGGGGTGGCGATGGTGCCGGCCGGGCTGTTCGTGTGGCTGATGCTATGGCGCGCGAGTGCGCCAGGGTTCCGCCGCTCGCTCCCAGGCATCGTGATCCTGGCGGTCGCGAGCGTGATGATCACGGCGCTGGGCGAGGCGCTCTGGTACAAGCTCAACTCGGGGATCAACCCGTGGCTGGTGCTCGATGCCAATTTCAGCACGCTGCGGATCAGTGCTGCGGCATTCGTGGCGATCGATCTGGCGATCCTGGTCGGTTTGGTGATCGCGCGGCGGGTGCAGAAGCGCGCATCGGCGTGACCGTGGTGGTGGGCGAATCGGCCCGGCCTGCTATGCCGGGGCATGGCCCGACCCTCTGAGCAATCACGCGTCATGGCTGCGATGCCGGCCGCCGTGGCCGGCGGCGTTGCCGGTCTGGCGTTCGCCGGCGCGCTCGGCATGGCGGCGGTCGCGCTGTTCGGCCTTGCGCCGATGCAGGCGGCGCTGCCCTGGTTCGGCGGCGCCGGGTTCGATGTGGCAGATTTCGCGGTCGATCCGCTGCGGGCCGCACTGCTCGCGCCGCTGCTGCTCGCCGCCGCCGCCACCATCACGGCGGCGGGGCGACCCAAGCCAGGTTTATACGCGCTGATCGTCGCGAGCGTGCTGGCGGTGCTGGCGCTCGGCCCGTACGGTTCAGCGTTGGGCGCGGTCTTCTGGGGGGGCATCGCGCTGCTGCTCGCGCTGTGGGGCCGCCAGGGTGGCGCTTTCGCGCTGGCCGCGGTGCCGTCGGTCCTGGTCACGGTGGCGCTCGATGCGCCGGCGCTCGATCCGGTCTTCGCCTTGGCGGGCGGGGCGGCGCTACTCGGCGGCGGGCTATGGGCGGCGCGCGCAAACACGCTGGCCGGCCTCGCCCGCGCCACGGCCCTGGGGTTCGCCGGGCTGGCGCTGCTGTCGCTCGGCCTCGGCGCCGCGCCGGCGGCGGTGGCGGCGATGATCGCGAACGCGCTGATCGCCCCGGTGCTCGGCATCGCCGCCGCGACGCTGACCGAGGCAACCGGCACCAGCGCGCTCGACTGGCTGGGCGGCATCGCGCGCGGCATGCCGCGCTTTGCCTTGCTGATGGGCGGCGGCCTCGCCTTCGCCGCCATGTTGCCGCCCGGACCGGGGTTTGTCGCGTTCAGCGCGGCGTGGCGTGCCGCGATCGGTGCCGGTGCCTGGACCGCGATCGTGGTGCTGGCGCTGTGGTTCGCCTTGATGGGATTTGCCGTGCTGCGCGCGTTCGCGGCCATCGCACTCGGCCGGCCGCGCAGCCTGCGCGCCGCGGCGGCCGAGGATGCGGCGCGGCCGGTATTGGTCGCACTCGCAGCATTGCTGCTCGGTGGCGCGATCTTTGCGCTGGCCGATCCGGCGCGGCTCGGGCTTGGCCTCGCCATGGCCGCGCTGGCGCTCGGCGCGCGGTGGTTCCTGCTGCGGGCCGGCCCGGTCGACGTGCCGGCGTATGACGATGGTTTCGCCCGCTCGCCGGCCTGGCTGCCGTTCGGCGATCCGACGACTCAGATCACCGCGACCGGGTTTGCCGGCGCGCTGCGCCTGCCGCCCCGCGCGCAACCCGCCTGGCGCTGGGCCTGCCGCGCCGGCCGCTGGCTCGCCGTGCCGTTCCGGCCATGATGCTGCTGAGCCGCCTGATTGCGACGCTGATCGATATTGCCGCGCTGCTCGGCATGGCGGCCGCGCTGGCGCTGCTCGCGCCGGTCCTGCGGGCGGTGCACGATGGTGTGGCACCGCCCCGGTGGCGGCAGGCCTGGGATGATCTGGTCAAACTCAGCCGCAAACGCCGCCTGCGGCCGGGGTTCGCCTCGCCGCTCTATCCCGCGTGGCCGGTCATCGCGGTGACCGCGAGCGGTGCCGCCTTGCTGGTGGTGCCCGGCTTTGCCTTCGGCCTGATCACCGCACCGCTCGCGACCGTGCCGCTGCTGGCCGGACTACTCGCCCTGGCGCTGGGCGCGCGCCTGGCCGCATGGCTCGAATCGGGGGAGGGTGGGCGCGGCGCGCGGGCGGCGGGGGCGGCGCTGCGGCTGGCAATCGGCCTCGTGGTCTGGCTGGTCGTGCTCGGCGCGCTGGCGGTGCGGGCGGGCAGCGACCGGCTGGATGCGATCGGCGGCCTGCTCGCGGCGACACCCGCGAACACGGCGCTGGTGCTGCTCGCCGGCATCGCGCTGGCGCTCACGCTCGGCTGCTACGAGCTCGACGATCCGGCCGATTACGCCGGGCCGGAACGCGCGCTGTTTCGGATCGAGGCGATGCTGCGCCGCATCGTGCTGCTGGCCATCGTGCTCGATATGATCGCGCCCGTGCCGATGGCCGATGCCGGTCTCGCCGCCACCTGGCCGGTCGGGCTGCTCACCTGGATCATCAAGGCCGGCGTGCTGGGCTTGATCCTGATCTGGCTGGCGCCGCGCCGCTTCGCGATCCGGCTCGGCGTCGCCGCGGCGATCGGCTGCCTGGTGGTGATGCTGGTGCAGGCGGTTGCGGTGCCCACGTTGTTGATCGCCGGCGGCGGCGTACTGGTTCTGGCCGGGCTGATCGGGCTGATCCGGCGCGGCGCGGTGCTGGAGGCGGCGGGTTGCGTGCAACTCGGCGTCGCATCGCTCGGCTTCGGTCTGGGCGCGACCGACGGGGCGCTGCTGATCCTGGTGACCATCGCGCTCGCGCGCCTCGCCGGCGGCACCTTCGCATCCGCCGGCCTGATCGCGCTGCTCGCCCTGCCGCCGTTCGGCGCGTTCGCCGGGGATGTCGCCGTGCTGCGCGCCGCTTTCCGCCTTGATATCGGGCTGGGTGGGGTGGTGCTGGCGGCGGTGGTGCTGACCGCGGCGATCGCGCTGGCACGCCAGCCGCCGGCTCGGTTCACCATGCCGCCGGCGCGCCGCGCGGTGCCCGCCGCGCTGCTGTTGCTCGCCGCCGCCGCGCTGGGGCTGCTGCCCTGGCTGATCGCGCTGCCCGCATGAACCCCGCACTCGACGTTGCGATCGCGTCGGCGGCCCCGCCGGGTACGGCCGTGATGCTGGATGCCGCCACCTGGCGCAGCCTCGCGGCCGGCGACGCCCGGCTGGGGTTTGTCGGCCTATTCGTCTCGGGCGGGCGGGTGCATGCGCTGTTCACCGATGGATCGGCGCCGCTGCTGCTGGCGACCGAATTGATCGCCAACGCCTATCCTTCGATCGCCACAGGGTTTCCCCAGGCCGCCTGGTTCGAACGGCTGGCGTTCGACCAGACCGGTGCCACCGCCGAAGGTGCCACCGACCGCCGCCCGGCGATCGCCCAAGGGGCCGCCGGCACCGATGCCGCCTGGCCGCGCTTCATCGAAACCGCGGGCGAAGGCTTCTATCAGATCGGCGCCGGCCCGGTTGCCGGGCGGATCGCAAGCCCGGTGCACCGGCGTTTCAGCATGGGGCGCTTCAGCATGGGGCGCTTCAGCATGGGGTGTTTCAGCACGGACGACACGCGGATTCTCCGCCTGGAACACCGGCTCGGCTACGCCCATCGCGGCATCGCGGGGCTGATGCGCGGCAAATCGCCCCGGGTTGCCGCACGGTTCGCCGCTCGCATCGCCGGCGATGCCACGGTCGCGCATGCGGTCGCGTTTGCCCGCGCGGCGGAGGCGGCGAGCGGTGCCGTGGCACCGCCGCGGGCGGTGGCGCTGCGCGCGATCATGGTGGCGGTCGAGCGAATGACCGCCGATCTCGCCGCGCTGGCGGCGGCGGTGGCGGCGGCGGGTGATGCGCGGTTCGCGACCCTGCTCGGTCAGGCGCGTGAACAGAGCGCCGTGGCGCTGGGCGAGGCGTTCGGCCATCGGCTCATGATGGATATCGTGGTGCCCGGCGGGCTCGCGCTCGATCTGCGCGGCGATGCCGTTGCGTCCCTGCTTGCCGCGCTGGACCGCGCTTCCCTGGTGGTGCGGGCGTTCGCCTGGGGGCGGGTGCGGCGCGACCTGGGGCCGGCCGCTGGCATCGCGCAGGCGCGGGCACGCTCGATCCGCGCGCTTGCTGCATCGGTGCGTGCGGACCTCGCGGTGGTGCCCGAAGGCATCATCGCCGCGGCTCTGCCCGCCGGCACCGGCACGGCGCTGGGGGCCGCCGAAAGCGCGCGGGGCATGGTGTATCACTGGATCGACCTGCTCGATGGCCAGATCCGCGATTGTGTCGCGATCGACCCATCCGCGCGGCTGCTGCCGGCGCTCGAAGCCGGCGTGGTCGGGCTCGATCCCCAAGCGGCAGCCGTGCTGATCGCGTGTTATGGCCTGTCGGTGGGGGCGATCGATGGATGAAGCGGCGGTGAGTTCACTGGCGGCGCGCCTGGCGGATGCCGGCATCACAAGGCTTGGCCGCAGCCTGGCGGTGCGCCATGTCGATGCAGGCAGTTGCGGCGGGTGCGAAATTTCGCTGGCGGGTGCCGTGGCGCTGCGGGCCGGGCTGACCCGCTACGGCATCACGCTGGTCGATGATCCGCGCGAAGCCGATGTGCTGCTGATCACCGGCGTCGTCACCACCACGATGGCCGATGCGGTCACCCGCACGCTGGGTGCAATGGCACCGCCGCGCTTCGTGGTCGCGGTGGGGGATTGCGCGGTCGATGGCGGCGTGTTCAAGGGTGCGCCGACCGTGCTGGGCGGTGCCGAGCGGATCGTTCCGGTCGATCTGCTGATCGCCGGTTGCCCGCCATCGCCGGGAAGGATCATCGCCGGTCTGGTCGCTTTGCTCGAGGCAAATGCCGCGCCCGTCGCGGCCGCGCGCCGCTCATCGCGCATCGAGCCGCATGCCTGATTTCAGCCATGAATTGCGCTGCGGCGGGATCGTGGCAGGGGTGGACGAGGTCGGGCGCGGACCGCTGGCCGGCCCGGTGCTAGCGGCCGCGGCGATTCTGCCGCTCGATCTTGATGCGATGATCATCCGGTTGATCGATGATTCCAAACGATTATCGGCCGCGCGGCGGGCCATGGCGCTGGCCGCGCTGATCGACTCGGGCGCCATCATCGCGCTCGGCGCGGCGTCGGTTGCCGAGATTGCGCGGTTGAATATTTTGCAGGCGAGCCTGCTCGCGATGCGACGGGCGGTGGCACGCCTGACCGTGCGGCCGGACCATGTGCTGGTCGATGGCACGATGACGCCATCGCTGCCGATGAATTGTTCGGCGTTGATCGGCGGCGATGGGATTTCACTCTCGATCGCCGCGGCCTCGATCGCGGCGAAACTTGCGCGCGACCGGTTGATGGTGCGGCTGGATCAGCGCCACCCCGGCTTTGGCTGGGCGCGTAACGCGGGTTACGGCACGCAAGCGCACCGCACGGCAATCATGTCACTTGGGATCACCGCGCATCACCGTCGCGGTTTCGGGCCGCTGCTGCGGGACGTCACCGCGCAGGGTTAGGCGTATTTCTGTTCCGGATGGCGCAGGTGCCACAGACGCTCGTGCGCGGCCACCAGGCTCTCGATACTCTTGCGCCGGTTGGCATCGCTGTTAGGGCTGCGGCGCGTCAGCATGTGCTCGAGAATGACCAACAACTGCTCGGCGATTTCGTAATCGTCCTGGTCGCAGGCGTGGTGAAACGCGATCAATATCTTGTCGGACAGGCGCCGGCTGTACCGCGACTGGGTCTTATCAGCCTTGACAACGTCGTCGGCGAACTGGTCGATGGTATCCTCATCTGTCACTGCGGGTATTCCGATCAAAAGATGAACTACAAGTCATCTTACCGGTTTTCTAACATTTGGCTATGCTCAAACACGTCTATTGCCAACAAAAAACGCCATACAAAGGAATAGTGTTGTACGCACAACGCAGTTCATGGCGATTTCTTATTTTTGAAACTACTCGTCTTTGATATAAAGCCACACTCTCTCATTTTTGACAAGACCTAACGCCAAGTATGCGAATAATCTCGCACGCGGGGCGGAGCCGCGGGCGAGATGATTGCGCGCGTCAACAGAATTGGCGGTTCGTCACGATCGATCAAACCGCAACGATCAGCGGTGGTTCGGGCGAGGTGAACACGAAATCGGAAAAGGCTTCCTCCCACGATCCGGTGGTCGAGGCCTTGCTGTATTCGGTCGCCCGATTCTCGAAGAAATTGGCGTGTTCCACCGCGTTGAGCATTTCATCGAGCCAGGGCAGCGGGTTTTTCTCAACATGGAACAACGGGTTGAGGCCAAGCTGCTGCAAGCGGCGGTCGGCGATGAAGCGGATATAGCGCTTCACCTCGGCGCCATTGATACCCTCGATCGCGCCGAATTCGAACGCCAGATCGATGAACGCATCCTCGTGATCGACGATGGTGGCACAGCTCAAATACAGCTCGCGGCGCAGTTCCTCGGTCCAGATTTCGGGGTTTTCTGAAATGAAGGTGCGGAACAGCCGGATGATCGACAGGCAGTGCAGGCTCTCGTCGCGCACCGACCAGGAAATGATCTGGCCCATGCCCTTCATTTTGTTGAAGCGCGGGAAGTTCAGCAGGATCGCGAAGGAGGCGAACAGCTGCAACCCCTCGGTAAAGGCGCCGAACGCCGCCAGGGTCTTGGCGATTTCATGTTTGTTGTCGACCCGGAAGCCGTGCATGTAGTCGTATTTGTCCTTCATTTCCTTGTATTTCATGAAGGCGGAGTATTCGAGCTCGGGCATGCCCACCGTATCGAGCAGATGCGAATAGGCGGCGATGTGCACCGTCTCGATGTTAGAGAAGGCCGAGAGCATCATCAGCACTTCGGTCGGTTTGAAGACCTGGCTGTAGTGCTTCATGTAGCAATTATTCACCTCGACATCTGCCTGGGTGAAGAAGCGGAAAATCTGGGTGAGCAGATTGCGCTCGCCGGCGGTGAGGTTTTTGTGCCAATCCTTGACGTCATCGGCGAGAGGCACCTCCTCCGGCAGCCAATGCACGCGCTGTTGGGTCAGCCAGGCCTCGTAGGCCCAGGGGTAGCGGAACGGCTTGTAGACCGGGTTTTCCGTCAGCAGATCGAACTTGGTTGGCAGGACGATCGGGGTCGGCGGCGGGGTGATGATGGCGGACATGCGGTTATCCTTTGAGGCAAAGCGAGGTCAAGGCGAGGGAGTGGTCCCCGAGCCGACGTGACGCGCACGGCAAAGCAGAGGGACGGTCCCGGACCGCGCTGGTTTTGATGATCGACTCTATGCATATCTTATGGACCGGTATGGGCGGTTCGGCAATTGCATTTTTTGGTTGGACCGGCGTTTTGCCACTACATCTGTGCGCAACACGGTTCCGCCCTACTATATGTTGACGCGTATGGCGCCCCAAGCCGCAATGCGATTGACAGCGCCGCCAACCCCACCGAGACTCGCCAACCAAACCGCATGGACGGATGCACGATGACCGATGAACCGCAGAAACACGCCGAAACCCTGATCCGGACGCTGGAGGACAACAACCACCCCGAACACGCGGCGCGCTTTGCCGATGTGCTGTCCGGCAATCTGGTGGGCACGGCGCTGCTCTCGGCCCTTCGTGAGCTGAGCGATACACTCATGGCTGGGGTCGAGGCGCTGGATCCTTCAGCCGTGGTCGCGCTCGAGGATTTCCGCCTGTCGGTGGACCGGCATCTGACCGCGGGAGGCGCCGATGAGCCGCCCGCAGCACCCTGATCAGGATTTGTGGCTCGCGGCGGCGGCCTGGCCGTTGCCGGCCTGACGCTCCCGCTGCTCCGCCTGATCGACGGTTTTGACCAGATCAGCATAGCTGATCGAGCCGATGATGCGCTGGTGGCCGATGTACCAGCTCGGCACGTATTTCAAGCCAAGCCCGTGGCCGCGCGCCAGATTGGCCGCGAGGCGGGCGGTGACCGCCGGCCCGTTCATCGCCGCCTTCAGGCTCGGCCAGTCGATCCCGGCGGTTTGCGCGTCCGCTTTCAGGATTGCCAAGGTGGGTTTGCGCTTCTGGCGCATCAGGATGTGTCGGAGTGGCCGGTATTTGTGTTGCAGCGCCGCCGCGAACAGCGCCTTGGTGCCGAGCACGCTGGGCTTGCCGAGAATCGGGTAGTCGACCGGCACATAGCGGAAATCATGATCCGACTTCATCAACCGGTTGAACCGCACGTTCATCCGCCGGCAGGGCGGGCAGCGGATATCGTAGAAATCCATGATCGTGACGGCGGCGGCCGGATTGCCGAACACCGGATCGCCCGCGCGGATCAGGCTGGCGGCGGTGAACGGGGTCTGGATGACCGGCGGATTGGCATCGTCGGCGGGTTTCGGTTTGGGATGATGCAGCACGGCCACCAGAACGGCGGCGATGGCGATGGAACCCACGGCAAACAGGGCAGCTCTGATGCGGTTTGTCATGGTTTTCCGATACAGGGTTCGGGTGAACGATCAATAAGAATCATGGTGCAGGTGCGAATCGTTTGGCCGGGTGATGGCGGTGGTGGGGGTGCGTGTCAAAGGGGCGTCAGCAGGGGATCGCGCGCACGCCGCCGGCTTTGGCGTAATCGATGATCCTGCGGTCGCGGGTGATGATCGGGACGTTGAGGTGGCGGGCGGTCGCGATGATCAGGCGATCGCCGGGGTCGGCGTGGAGATCGTCGGCGAGGTTTGAGGAGTCGATGGCGATGGCGGCGGTGAGGGGTGCGTTGACGATGCCGGGGCCGGCCATGAGCCGGGCGAACCAGGTTTTCGGGTCGGGCAGGAATTCCAGGGCAGGGCGGTTTTGTTTCGGGCGGGACAGCATGCCGATTTCCCAGGCGGAGACGGGCGAGATGTGGAGGGCATCGGCGAGGCCGGCCGCCACAATGGCTTCGCGTGCCGCGGCCGATAGCGAGTCGCCGTTGGCGAGCCAGATGACGGCGCAGGTGTCGAGCAGGGCGCCCGCCATGGTCAGTTGTGCAAGATGCCGTGGGCGGCGGCGCAATCGTCTTCGGCGATCGGGTCGGTCAGGTCGATATCGTGCGGGATGATGACGCTGTCGCGCATGAAACCATGCAGCGCGTGGACGGCGCTGGCCTCGCTAGCCGGCGGGGAGAGGATGGCAACGACCCGGCCCCGCTTGGTGATGGTGACCGTATCGAACTCACGATTGGCGACGCGGTCGAGAATATCGAGGCACTTGGCCTTGAACGCGGCGGCGGCGATTTGGGGGTGGTTGCTCATGGATGTCCGTTGTGGTCGTTTGAGATGACTAGTTGTATGGGATGGATCAGTGGGGCGCAAGGTTATTCGGTTCGGATGGGTGGCTCGGTCGGGGCATTTGTCGTGGGGTCGTCGCTCAAGGTGGTTTCGTCCGAACGTGTGAGGGGTATCGGAGGGATAGAAATTTTGCTTGTCTTTTGTGCTCTTCGTTACGTTATCGTAACGATTTAGGCGCGCGAAATCATGGCCCCTTCCGCCAGAGTTTTTTGACGTTGAAGGAGGGGATGAA